>NZ_CP104040.1:0-1200000 GCF_025152745.1 Rhizobium sp. WSM4643
ATGCAGATGAATACGATGACGACGAGCGGGCTCGACAATGGGGATGCGGCACCGCAGGCGTTCGGCTCCATTCGCCTGGAAGCGGCGGAAGTAAAGGCGGATACGAAGCAGAACGTATTGTTTGAGCGCGTCAGTGCGCGCTTGAAGGCTCAGGTCGGTCAGGATGTCTACGCCAGTTGGTTCGCCAGATTGAAGCTGCATTCGGTATCGAAGAGCGTCGTTCGCCTTTCGGTCCCCACGACCTTCCTGAAGTCGTGGATCAACAATCGTTATCTCGACCTCATCACCGGTCTGTTCCAGGCCGAAGATCCGGAAATTCTGAAAATCGAAGTCCTGGTGCGTACGGCGACGCGCCACGGCACGAAGGCGCTCGATGAGGCGGTCGCGCCGGAACCTGCCGCCCCGACGCAAATGCGCCGCCCGGCAAGCGCTCAGCCGGCCGGTCAGGCTGTCCAGCAAGCGGTTTCGGCTGTTGCCGCCGCAAGGCCCGCAAGCTTTGGCTCGCCGCTCTTCGGCTCGCCGCTCGATAGCCGCTTTACCTTCGACACCTTCGTCGAAGGCAGCTCCAACCGGGTCGCGCTTGCGGCTGCAAAGACGATCGCGGAAGCTGGTCAGGGCGCCGTGCGCTTCAACCCGCTCTTCATCCATTCGGCCGTCGGCCTTGGCAAGACCCACCTGCTGCAGGCGGTCGCCAATGCGGCGGTGCAGAACCCCAGGGCTCTGCGCGTCGTCTATCTGACGGCCGAATATTTCATGTGGCGCTTCGCCACCGCGATCCGCGACAATGATGCGCTGACGCTGAAGGATTCGCTGCGCAACATCGATCTCTTGATCATCGACGACATGCAGTTCCTGCAGGGCAAGATGATCCAGCATGAATTCTGCCATCTCCTGAACATGCTGCTCGACAGCGCCAAACAGGTCGTCGTTGCCGCCGACCGCGCGCCCTGGGAGCTGGAGTCGCTCGACCCCCGCGTCCGCTCGCGCCTGCAGGGCGGTGTCGCGATCGAATTCGACGCGCCGGATTACGAGATGCGTCTCGAAATCCTCAAGCGTCGCCTTGCTGTCGCCCGGCTCGAAGATCCGTCGCTCGAAATTCCAGCCGAACTGCTCCAGCATGTCGCCCGCAACGTCACGGCCAGCGGCCGCGAACTCGAAGGCGCCTTCAACCAGCTGGTCTTCCGCCGCTCGTTCGAGCCGAACCTGTCGATCGAACGCGTCGACGAACTGCTCGCCCATCTGGTCGGCTCCGGCGAGCCCCGCCGTGTACGCATCGAGGATATCCAGCGCATCGTCGCAAGGCACTACAATGTCTCGCGCCAGGAACTGGTCTCGAACCGTCGCACCCGCGTCATCGTCAAGCCGCGCCAGATCGCCATGTATCTGTCGAAGACGCTGACGCCGCGCTCCTTCCCGGAGATCGGCCGCCGTTTCGGCGGGCGCGATCATACGACCGTGCTGCACGCCGTGCGCAAGATCGAAGAGCTGATTTCGGGAGACACCAAGCTTTCGCACGAAGTCGAGCTTCTGAAGCGGCTGATCAACGAATAATCGGCGGTTTTCCAAAAAATCGACGGCCGGAAGCGATTCCGGCCGTTTTCCTTTATAAGTTTTTTATTCTATACCTCCCGCGCATCACGTGCATATCAAAGACTGAAGCGCCAAAACGGCGCGTGGGAGGAATGAATGAGTTTTGAAAAGATCGCCGTTTTCGGCCTGGGCAAGGTCGGACGGCTGGCGGCGACGCTTTTGCATGAAGGCGGCTTCGAGGTCATCGGCGTCGATGCGCAATTGCCGCTGAGCGACGTCCCTTTCAAGTGCCGCACCGGCGATATCTCCGATCTCCAGGTGATCGGCGAACTGCTCTCGAATGTCGAGGCTGTGCTCTCCTGCCTGCCCTACCATCTGAACATCGAGCTGGCGCGCGCCGCCCATCTTGCCGGCATCCATTATTTCGATCTGACCGAAGACGTTCCCACAACCAATTTCATCATCGAGCTGTCGAAGACATCACGCGGCCTGATGGCGCCGCAATGCGGCCTGGCGCCGGGTTTTGTCGGCATCGTCGGCGCAAGCCTGGCCGACGGCTTCGATCGCTGCCGGTCGATCCGCATGCGCGTCGGCGCCCTGCCGCAGCATCCGACTGGACTGCTCGGTTACGCCTTCAATTGGTCGCCCGAAGGCGTCGTCAATGAATATCTGAACGACTGCGAGGTCATCGAGGGCGGCGTGCGCAAGCTTGTCTCGCCGATGGAATGGCACGAGACCGTCTATGTCGGCGGCGTCAAGCTCGAAGCCTTCACGACGTCCGGCGGCCTTGGCACTATGTGCGACACCATGCTCGGCAAGATCGACAATCTCGATTACAAGACCATGCGTTATCCCGGCCATATGGAGCTGATGAATTTCTTCTTCCACGAGCTGTTGATGCGCGACAAGCGCAAGCTCGCCGGCGAGATCCTGACCAATGCCAAGCCGCCGGTCGAAGACGACGTCGTCTATGTCCATGTCGCCGCTGAAGGCACCGAGAATGGCAGCCTGCGCCGCAAGGAGTTCGTGCGCGCCTATTACCCGATCGAGATTGCCGGCGCGCGCCGCACGGCGATCGCCTGGACCACGTCAGCCTCCGTCGTCGCCGTCATCGAGATGGTCCGCGACGGCCTGCTGCCGACGACCGGCTTCCTGCACCAGGAGCATATTCCGTTGGAGATGTTCCTGAAGACGCCGACCGGCAGCCTCTTCAAGGCGGGTGCGACCAGCCACGGCTAAGAAATAGTCTCCGGTGCGGCGGCAATATCAATGCCGCCGCACCGAAAACCAATCCGTCGTATCGGTGTCAGCAGGCGAGATCGGCGACGACCGAATCGAGGATCAGCATGCCGGATGGCGTGCAGCGCAGGCGTGAATTGCCGATCCGCTCGATGAACTTGTGTTCGAGCAGGAATTCCTCGCGCTTCGGATCGAGGTCGCGGCCGGAAAGCTGCTGCCAGCGGGCGAGATCGACGCCTTCCCTGAGCCTCAACCCCATCAGCAGCAGCTCGTCGGACTGTTCCTCGAAGCCGAGCCGCTCCTCGTCGAGAATGCCGTGCCCATCACGCTCGACCATGTCGAGCCAGGCTTCCGGCTTGCGCTCGGTCGCGGTCGCGAGCTTCTCGGGGCCACGCGTCAGCCGGCCGTGGGCGCCTGGGCCGATACCGGCATAATCGCCGTAGCGCCAGTAGGTCAGGTTATGCCGGCTTTCAGCACCCGGCCGGGCATGATTGGAGACCTCATAGGCCGGCATGCCCTCGCGCGCCGTGATCTCCTGCGTCGCCTCGTAGAGCAATGCCGATTGCTCGCCGTCCGGCACGACCAGCTTGCCGGCCTTGTGCAGGCCGTAGAAGGGCGTGCCTTCCTCGATGGTCAGCTGATAGAGCGAAAGATGGTCGACCGCGTAGGAGATCGCCTCCTTCAGTTCCTTTTCCCAGTCCTCGACTGTCTGGTCGGGCCGGGCATAGATCAGGTCGAAGGACATGCGCGGAAAGATGTCGCGCGCCAGCCTTATCGCCTTCAGCGCGTCGGCGACATCATGCAGCCGGCCGAGGAATTTCAGATCCCGGTCGTTCAGCGCCTGCACCCCAAGCGAGACGCGGTTGACGCCGGCTGCTCGGTAGCCGCGGAAACGTTCGGCCTCGACGCTTGAAGGGTTGGCCTCCATGGTGACCTCGATGCCATCTGGCACATGCCAGTGCCGCGCAATGCCATCGAGAATGGCGGAAACCGTTTCCGGCTTCATCAGCGACGGCGTGCCGCCCCCCAGGAAGATGCTTGTCACCGTCTTCGGCCCACTGAGCGACCGGACCGCCGCCATCTCCTTCAGGAAGGCAGATGTAAAACGCTCCTGGTCCACCGGCTGGTGGCGCACATGGCTGTTGAAGTCGCAATAGGGGCACTTCGCCGCGCAGAAGGGCCAATGCACATAGACGCCGAAGCCCGGCTCGCCGGTATCAGGCAGCAGGGCCGCATCGCGCGAGGTGCTTGGCGTATCGAAATTGCCCACAGACCGACTCTATGCCTCCAGGCAGGTTTCGACAAAGAGTTTGAAGGCACGGGCCCGGTGCGACAGCGCTTGCGGCTTGCCGACGTTCCAGCCGTGTTTTTCCTCGCCGCTCATTTCCCCGAAGGTGATGTCGTAGCCCGCAGGCTGGAAGACCGGATCGTAGCCGAAACCCTGCGTGCCGCGCGGCGGCCAGACGACGCTGCCTTCCACCTCACCGCGGAACAGCTCCGTATGCCCATCCGGCCAGGCAAGGCAGAGCACGCTGATGAAACGCGCCCTGCGCTGTTCCGGCTTTGTCGCGCCCGCATCCTGCAGCGCCTTTTCCACCTTCGCCATCGCCATGTCGAAATCGCGCGTGCCGTGAGATGTCTCCGCCCAATTGGCGGTGTAGACACCAGGATCGCCGCCAAGCGCGTCCACCACCAGCCCGGAATCGTCCGAAAGCGCCGGCATGCCTGATGCATTGGCCGAGGCGACCGCCTTGATCGTCGCATTCTCTTCGAAGCTCGTGCCCGTCTCATCCGGTTCGACGAAGTTCAGCTCGGCTGCGGATCTGGCGGTGAAGCCGAGCGGCCCGATCAATTCCTGGATCTCGCGGATCTTGCCGGCATTGTGGCTGGCGACGACGATGGTCTTCGTTTCAAGCTTGCGCATTCAGATATCCTGTTCGATGCCCCAGATTTTAGCCTCCGCGCATTCCAGGCTGTTGCCGGCCGGATCGCGGAAATAGATCGAGCGGCCGCCGTTCGGCCAGCGCACCTCGGATTCGATCGCAACGCCCGCCGCCGACAGCCGTTCGGCCATGGCATCGATATTGCGGCCGGACACCCGGAAACAGGCGTGGCCTTGGCCGTTCGTGCCGTGCGGCGGCACCTGCAGTGCTTCGGGTGCCGGCGGCTTCACCGTTTCCTCGGGATTGAAGATCAACAGAACGCCGGGCCCACAGCGGAAGAAGACATGCCGGTTGGCGGCCCGCGCGATCTTTTCAAGCCCGAGAACGTCTTCGTAAAACGTCTCGGCCTTATCGAGATCCCGCGCATAGAGCGCCGTTTCCAACATGCCTTCCAGCATGGGGTTCATCCTTCGACGGCTTGCTTCTGCAGCGCCACGAGTTCGCCGATGCCGTTTCTGGCCAGCTGCATCAGCGAGGTGAATTCGCCCTCACTGAACGGCGTGCCTTCGGCGGTGCCCTGGATCTCGACGATCCCACCGGTGCCCGTCATGACGAAGTTCGCATCGGTCTCGGCCGAGGAATCCTCGAGGTAATCGAGATCGATCACCGGCTGGCTGGCAAAGATACCGCAGGAAATGGCGGCGACATGATCCTTCAGGACCCGGTCGACCTTGATCATGTTGCGGCTTTCCATCCATTTCAGGCAGTCGTAAAGCGCGATCCAGCCGCCGGTGATCGAGGCGGTCCGCGTGCCGCCATCGGCCTGGATGACGTCGCAATCGAGCGTGATCTGCCGTTCGCCGAGCGCCTGCAGGTCGACGACGGCGCGCAGCGACCGGCCGATCAGCCGCTGGATTTCCTGGGTGCGGCCGCCCTGCTTGCCGGCGGCGGCTTCGCGCTTCATGCGTTCGCCGGTCGCCCGCGGCAGCATGCCGTATTCGGCCGTGACCCAGCCCTTGCCGGAATTGCGCAGCCATGGCGGCGTCTTTTCTTCGAGGCTCGCCGTGCAGAGTACATGCGTATCGCCGAATTTCACCAGGCAGGAGCCTTCCGCATGCTTGGAAAAATTGCGCTCGAACGAGACCTTGCGCATCTGGTCGATTTTTCTGCCTGAAGGCCGCATTCTTATCTCCTGGGGTTTATTTGACCGCTTCTACGATTGGCGGCGCTCATTTGCAAATTCCCTTTTGCCACGGGTGTGAGTTTGACTTACTTTTCGGGAAGTATCATCAGCATGGGTTTGAAAGCTTCATGGGCATCAGGTCGACGTCGGTTTCGGATGCCGTAGCTGCGCTGGACGAGCGCTCCAGGGAAATTTTTCGTCGCATCGTCGAAGGTTACCTGGAAAGCGGCGAGCCGCTCGGTTCGCGCAACCTGTCCCGTATCCTGCCGATGTCGCTGTCGCCGGCCTCGGTGCGCAACGTCATGAGCGATCTCGAAGAGCTCGGCCTGATCTATTCGCCGCATGTCAGCGCCGGCCGGCTGCCGACCCAGATCGGCCTGCGCTTCTTCGTCGATGCCTTCATGCAGGTCGGCGACCTCTCCGCCGAGGAGCGCGCCAACATCGACCGTCAGCTGCGGGCCGAAAGCGGCGGCAATCCCGTTGAATCGATGATGAACGAGGCAAGCCGCATGTTATCGGGCATTTCGCGCGGCGCGGGCCTCGTCATCACCTCGAAAAGCGATCCGGTGCTGAAACATGTCGAGTTCATCCGGCTCGAACCGACAAAGGCGCTGGCCGTGCTCGTCGGCGATCATGATCAGGTGGAAAACCGCATTATCGAGCTGCCGGCGGGCGTCACGTCCTCGCAGCTGACGGAGGCGGCGAATTTTCTCAATGCCCATATGTCCGGCCAGACCCTGCCGGAGCTCCGCAAACAATTGAGCCGCCTGAAGGACGACGTCCGTCACGAGCTCGATGCCCTGTCGCGCGATCTGGTCGAGCGCGGCATTGCTGTCTGGGCTGGGAGCCCGGATGAGGGGAAGCCGACGCAGCTGATCATCCGCGGCCGCGCCAACCTGCTCGAAGGCCTCGCCGGCGCCGACGATCTCGACCGGCTGCGGCTGCTGTTTGATGATCTCGAGAAGAAGGACAGCCTGATCGAGATCCTCAATCTCGCCGAAAGCGGTCCGGGTGTGCGCATCTTCATCGGTTCGGAAAACAAGCTCTTCTCGCTGTCCGGCTCATCGCTCATCGTCGCACCCTATCGTGACGACGACGATCGCATCGTCGGTGCCGTCGGGGTCATCGGCCCGACGCGGCTCAATTATTCCCGCATCGTGCCGATGGTGGACTATACAGCCCAGCTCGTCTCCCGCCTTTCGCGCAATCAGCTTTGATGCGCGGCAATCAGTCACGCGGAATTTTCGCTTCTTTGTCACGCAGACTTGATTTTTTTCGGTCAAACCTCGATATCGGGCGCATCTGAAGACACCAACCGGAGACCGTCATGACCGATGACACGACGAAAAACGGACCTGACGCAACTGCGGCCGATGCCGCAGCCGACGCTGCCGCCTACGTCGAGAACGAAACTGCGCAGCAAGAGCCCGCCCAGCCGGACCCGATCGAGCTTCTGAAAGCCGAAAACGGCGAACTGCGCGACCGCTATTTGCGCCTTGCTGCCGAGATGGACAATCTGCGCCGGCGCACCGAGCGCGAGGTAAAGGATGCCAAGTCCTATTCCGTCGCCGGCTTTGCTCGTGACATGCTCGCCGTCTCGGACAATCTGCGCCGCGCGCTCGATGCCATCCCTCCGGAGACCAAGGCTGCCGCCGATGCCGGCCTGAGCACGCTGATCGAGGGTGTCGAGATGACCGAGCGCGCCATGCTGTCGGCTCTCGAGCGCCACGGCGTTCGCAAGCTTGAGCCGGTTGGCCAGAAGTTCGATCCGAATTTCCATCAGGCAATGTTCGAGGTGCCGAACCCCGACGTGCCGAACAATACGGTCGTGCAGGTCGTGCAGGCGGGCTTCTCCATCGGCGAGCGCGTGCTGCGCCCGGCCATGGTCGGCGTCGCCAAGGGCGGCCCGAAGCCGACCGAAGCCGAAACCAACTCCGTCTTCGACGAGAAAGACGCCTGATATCCCTTCCTTCTGCTCGTGCAGAAGGGAAAGCCGAAGCGTTAGATGCGGGCGAAGCGTTCGATCAGCAGATCGAAAAAGCCATCCGCATCGACATGGCGCATGACCTTGGCGTTGCGCTTGCGCTCGGTCACATGCCACCAGTCGACGACCGTCATGCCGACGGTGAGTTCGGACTGGACCTCGATCTCGACATTGCAGTCGCGGCCCTGGAAAAGTTCCGGCTTCAGCAGATAGGCGACAACGGTCGGGTCGTGCAGCGGCCCGCCGTCGGAACCGTATTTCTCGATGTCGAAGCGTTCGAAGAATTCCAGCATCTCGACCATGGCCTTTGCCGGCGCCGTGCCGATCTCGGCCATGCGTTTCACCCGGTCCTTGCGGGTCAGCAATTGATGCGTCACATCAAGCGGCATCATCACGATCGGAACGCCTGAGCGGAAGACGATGTCGGCCGCCTCCGGATCGACATAGATGTTGAATTCGGCCGCCGGCGTGATGTTGCCGCCCTCGAAGAAGCCCCCGCCCATCATCACCAGTTCGCGGATGCGGGGGACGATGTCGGGCGCCTTCTGAAAGGCCATGCCGATATTGGTGAGCGGCCCGAGCGTGCACAGCGTCACCATGCCTTCCGGCTCGCGGCGGAACGTCTCGATGATGAAGTCGACGGCGTGGCCAGGCTGCAGCGCCATCGTCGGCTCGCTGAGTTCCGGACCGTCGAGGCCGGTCTTGCCGTGCACATGTTCGGCCGTCACCAGCTTGCGGGCGATCGGTGCGTCGGCGCCGACGAAAACCTTGGTCTCCGTCCGGCCGCAGAGTTCGCAGACGATGCGCGCATTGCGGCTGGTGAGCGGAAGCGGCACGTTGCCGGCGACCGTCGTGATCCCCAGCACCTCCAACTCATCGGGACTGCCGAAGGCCAGCATGATGGCGGCCGCGTCGTCCTGGCCAGGATCCGTGTCGATGATGATCTTTCTTGCGCTTGCCATTCCGATGGTTCCATCCTCGCACTGCGTGTTACCGGGCATGCACCGATTTCTTCACGTCCCGTCACAAATCAGCACAATCCGCGCGGGCATGTTTTGATGCGAGGCAGCAGCCGGTTTGTCAAGGAAAGAGCCTGACGTCAGCTTAAAATTGAGAAGGTGGCGCCGACACGCAGCACCCCATGCCTTGCAGCGCCGGGCTCTTGTCCCCATATTAGCGGCATCCGGATGCTGCACTGAAGGTCCGGGATGGTCGCTTGCGCCAAGGACTTGAAAAGAGATGAGCCGCATTACCCCTTTCGCCAGCCCGCTGCTTCTGGGCTTCGATGCCATGGAAAAGACGCTGGAGCGCATTTCCAAGACGAGCGACGGATATCCGCCTTATAATATCGAACGCATCGGCGCCGACAGCGGCGCGCCGGAGCGTCTGCGCATCACCCTTGCCGTGGCTGGCTTCAGCGAGGAGGAACTTGATGTCTCCATTGAGGAGAACCAGCTTCTGATCCGCGGCCGCCAGGTCGAACAGGGCGAGCGGGACTATCTCTATCGCGGTATCGCCGCCCGCCAGTTCCAGCGTACCTTCGTTCTTGCCGACGGCATGCAGGTGCTGGGTGCGGCCCTGAAGAACGGGCTGCTCTCCGTCGATCTAATTCGCCCGGAACCTGCGCGCATGGTCAAGAAAATTAACATTTCGGTCTCACAGTAGCACAACGGTTTGTCGAACCGTTGGTCCCTTCTCCCGGAGGAACAGGAATGTTGATGAAAGAAGCCACGTCTCACTTGACCAAATCCGAGCTTGCCCACATCGGCAACGGCGAGGTCGCCTATATCAGAAAAATGCGGACCGATGAGGTCGCCAAGTGCTTTCCCGAGGCGCCGGATATCGATCCGACCGTCGATCTCTGGGCGCTCTTCGGCGCCGACGGCACGCCCATCCTGCTGACGGATAATCGCTCCAGCACCTTCTTCAAGGCTGCCGAGGACGAATTGAAGACGGTCAGCCTGCACTGACCGTCAAGACCGTCTGCTCCGTTTCACTGCTTGCGGTGCACGGTCGCTCTATTCGATTTCGCTGCGATCGGGACGGATGTCGCGACATATGCGCGTAGCCGTCTTCCGGCGCCGTACCTGCGATGACGTTGAAAATTCCAGGATCCGGTAGCAACTGAATGAATCGAACTCATTGAAGATGCCGACCTCTCATCGGGAACTAAGCACTCTGGCCAAGAAATTATGGGCAAGCTACGCTTGGCATTCTTGTGCCGCTGAGCAGATTTTCCTGATTTGAATCCTGACAAGCCCAAGGGTTGTCCGCTCCGGGCCGAGACCCGTCAGTAGACCAGTTGAGGCGTGATTGAGATCTCCTATCCGTGCCAGGCTCTCTCACCCGAACCGCACCGCCGTTCTCGCGCGCGCCTTTGCCGCTACCTCCTCGCGATCACGAGGAGGTTGGGACGTTTCCATCGAATCGAGCAGCTCGCGGGCGCATGCCGCGATCGAACTGACCGCGCGCTCGAATGCGACCTCATTGCGCTTCGACGGTTTGGTCGTTCCGCTCACCTTCCGTACAAACTGGAGCGCCGCATCGTGGATCTCCTCGTCAGTCGCCGGCGGATCGAAATTGAACAGGGGTTTTATATTTCGGCACATGACTTGCTCCCGGTCATTGTCTCTCTTCTATTTGAGAGGAGGGTGACCAGCACAGAAAATAGTCGCGCGAGCGCTAATGGCAACCGGTCCAACGGCGGGTCTCTCCGCGTCGCAAGGCACGGCGCAGCTCCTCCAGTTCGGTTTTTTTGTCGCTGTCGGCATCAGACCGGCGTCCCAGGCGATTGCTCACGCGAAGAACATCACGGCGCGTTCGCCGACTTGCGGGCAGCCTCAGATCTTCCTGAATGTCAGATAGGCCGAAGACCGGCCCTCGCGCCGCGCCTTGGCCTCGTAGCGTGTGCTCGGCCAGCCCTCATAGGGGGTCAGCCAATCGGCTGCATTGTCGGCCATCCATTCGAAACCGCCATGGTCGCGGCATTTGATCAGTGTCCAGTTCACATAGGTGTCGATGTCGGAGGCGAAGCAGAACAGGCCGCCGGGCTTCAACACGCGATGAAAGCGGCCGAGATTGGTCTTCGAGACGAAGCGCCGTTTCCAGTGCTTCCGCTTCGGCCAGGGGTCGGGATAGAGCAGATCGATTTGATCGAGTGAACCGTCCGGCAGCCAGTCGAGCAGTTGCGTCGCGTCGTCATTATAGACGCGGATATTGGAGGCGCTGGTCTCGCCGATCCGCGACAACAGCTTCTGCATGGAATTGACGAAGGGTTCGACGCCGATGAAGCCGGTCGAAGGCATCTCCAGCGCGCGGTGGATCAGGTGCTCGCCGCCGCCGAAACCGATTTCCAGCCGCAATCTCTCGACCGGGATCGGGAAGAGGGATGATGTCAGCGGCTCCGGGGGAGCCGCCGTCAGATCGATAAGGAACGCCGGAAGCAGACTGTTCAGCGTCTCCGCTTGCTGTTCACGCAGGGCCTTTCCCTTACGGCGACCGAAGAAAGCTTCGGTCGCCCGGCCCCGGCGCTCCATATCCGTCATGCAGCAGCCTTGGTCTTGACGGCTTCCTTGAGCGCCTTCACGAGGTCCGTGCGCTCCCAGGAGAACGAGCCGTCGCGTCCGGCCTTGCGGCCGAAATGGCCATAAGCCGAGGTCTTGGCATAGATCGGCTTGTTGAGGTCGAGATGGCGGCGGATGCCCGACGGCGACAGGTCCATGTTCTGGCGGATTGCGGCTTCGACCTGATCCTCGCTGATGCCATTGCCGGTACCGTGCAGGTCGACATAGATCGACAGCGGCTGAGCAACACCGATGGCGTAGGAGAGTTGGATCGTGCAGCGGTCGGCAAGGCCGGCGGCAACGACGTTCTTGGCAAGATAGCGGGCAGCATAGGCCGCCGAACGGTCGACCTTCGTCGTGTCCTTGCCGGAGAATGCACCGCCGCCATGCGGAGCGGCGCCGCCGTAGGTGTCGACGATGATCTTGCGGCCGGTGAGGCCCGCATCGCCGTCCGGTCCGCCGATGACGAACTTGCCGGTCGGGTTGATGTACCAGTTGCAATCGTCGGCGATCTTCAGCTCGCCGAGCGCTTCGCGGATATAGGGCTCAACGACGGCGCGGACCTTGTTCGAATCCCAGCTCTCGTCGAGATGCTGGGTCGAAAGCACGATCGAGGTTGCTTCCGACGGCTTGCCGTCGACGTAACGCACGGTCACCTGGCTCTTGGCGTCGGGGCCGAGCTTGGCAACTTCTCCGTCGCCCTTCTTGCGGGCAACTGCGAGCAGCTGCAGGATCTTGTGGGAATAATAGATCGGCGCCGGCATCAGGTCCGGCGTTTCGCGGCAGGCATAACCGAACATGATGCCCTGGTCGCCGGCACCCTCGTCGCCCTGCTGGTCGGCGGCGCTGTCGACGCCCTGCGCGATATCGGCCGACTGCGAGTGCAAGAGCACGTCGATCTTTGCCTTCTTCCAGTGGAAGCCGTCCTGCTCGTAGCCGATATCCTTGATGGCGCGGCGGGCGGCGGCCTTGAACTTCGACGGGTTGATGACGTCCTTGCCGTCCTTGTCCTTCTTCATCAGGCTCGGCGGCAGGCGAACTTCGCCGGCGATGACGACGCGGTTGGTCGTCGCCAGCGTCTCGCAGGCAATGCGCACGCCCCACGGATTGACGCCGGTCTTGGCCGCTTCGCGGTAGACCAGATCGACGATCTCGTCGGAGATGCGGTCACAGACTTTGTCCGGATGACCTTCGGCAACAGATTCGCTGGTAAAGAGATAATTCGCGCGCATTTCGGGATTCCCCTCAAAGAATAAAAGCCAGCTAGTAGGTACTCAGTTCGAGGGCCGATGACAAGCGCAGAAGGACATAAATATATCTTTATATCTGTGGCAAAGTGACAAATTTTGCCCCAAAAACGCAAAAAAGGCGGCCTTTCGACCGCCTTTCGAATTCTGCACCGGTCTTGGTTCAGTCGGCGTCGGCTTCAGCCGCCAAGGCTTTCACCAGCTCCACGACCTTGCGGCGAACCTTGGGATCGGAAATCTTGACGAAGGCGCGGTTGAGCTGCAGTCCTTCCGAGGAAGACAGGAAATCGACGACGTAATTCGAGCTGGAGGCTTCCATGCCGCCGCCGCCGGCAGAATGTTCGCCGGGCGCGTCCTCGAAGAAAAACGACACCGGAACATTGAGGATGTTCGAGATGTTCTGCAGACGGCTTGCGCCGACGCGGTTGGTGCCCTTTTCGTATTTCTGGATCTGCTGGAAGGTGATGCCAAGGCTTTCGCCAAGCTTTTCCTGGCTCATGCCCAGCATCGTACGACGGAGGCGAATACGGCTGCCAACATGGATGTCGATCGGATTCGGCTTCTTTTTGTTTTCAATCATGGTCGTGCCCTAGCTAAGAATTTCAACCTGTTTCTAACCGGCATGCCCCAGATCCATCCCAAAACGCCACGTTGCAAGAGGTGAGGAACCCACCTTCGAACATACGTTAAGAACGCCGATTGTCATCACTATGCAATTTTAGGGGTTTTTGGTCAATTCAACCCGGAAATAAAACCCCTGCGAGAAATTAGCGCAATCAGAATCAGCAACGCCTCGGTCAACCAGAAGTATGTTTGCTGGGGGTATGTCGTTCCGAGTCCCGCGCCGATGCTATCGAGCGTTGCATCGATGAAGCCGGTTTCCCCAAGATCGAGGCCCGCAATAATTTCCCCATGGGCGTTCACCAGCGCTGAAATGCCGCTATTGGCATCACGAATCAGCGGCATGCCGGTTTCAACAGCCCGTACTCGCGCCTGCTGGAAATGCTGGTAGGGGCCGGGCGTCGCGCCGAACCAGGCGTCATTGGTGATATTGAGGATCGCGTTGGCGTCTTTGATGTCGCCGGTCATTTCGTCGGGGAAAATGATCTCGTAGCAGATCAGCGGATAGAGATTGAGGCCGCCGGGCAGCGTCAGCAGGTGCCGGCTTGCCGCGGCCGAAAATCCTCCCGGTATTTCGACGACGTTCTGGATGCCGAATTCGGTGAGCACGTCCTCGAAGGGCAGGTATTCGCCGAAAGGCACCAGATGCATCTTGTCGGAGGCGCCGATGATCTGGCCGCGGCCGTCGATCACGTAGATGGAATTATAATAGCGCGTCGGAATGCCCGGTCCCATCTCCTCGGCGCGGACGGCGCCGGCGATCAGCACCTGGTTGTCATCGAGCGTATCGGCGATCCGCGTCAGCGCATCCTGGTTGTCGGTCAGGATGAAGGGGATCGAGGTTTCCGGCCAGACGATGATATCGGGTTTGCGTCCGCCATTTTTCGGTGCTTCAGCCGAAAGCTTCAGATGCGTCTCGAAGATCGCGGCGCGGTCGGCGTCGTTGTCCATCTTCGCCGCCTGGTCGATCGCCGGCTGCACCAACCGCACCACCGGCCGCTTGTCCTCCGGCAATGTGTCCGGCCGGGGCGCGAGATAGAGAGCATAAGCGCCATAACCGAGATGGGCGGCAAAGAGCAGGACGGCGAGCGCGATTCCCGGCCGCGCGCCTTGCCGCGTCCCGGCAAGGGCAGGCGCAGAAAAGACGAAGACGGCGAGGGCCGTCACCCCCGTCGCCCCGATCACATGCGCCGACTGCATCATCAGCGGAACCGGCATCATGCCGTAGCCGATGGCGTTCCAGGGAAAGCCGGTGAGGATCACGCTTCGAAGCCACTCCATCAGCCCGAAGCCTGCCGCAAGCGCGGCGATCCGCCCCATGCCATCAGACCAGACGATGCGGGCAAGGGCGGCCGCCAGCCCGTAGAAGATCGCAAGACAGGCCGGCAGGCCGAGGATTGCCAGCGGCAGCGCCCACGCGAATTCTTCCTGATCGACCAGCAGCGCATGGCCGAGCCACCAGAGGCCGGCGACGAAATAGCCGAAGCCGAACAGCCAGCCGGTGGTGAACGCCGGCCACAGCCTGCCGATCAGGCCGCTCTCAGGCGAAGCCGCCGCCCCGTCGATCAGCCAGACAAGCAGCGTGAAGGAAACGAACATTGCCGCGAAAAAGCCAAAGGGCGGCAGCGCCAGAACCGCGAATGCCCCGGCGGCGATGGTCAGCAGCGACCGTTTGAAACCCCAGACGAGGATAGCCCTGTCCGCAAGCCGCTCCATGCGCACTCCCATCAAACCGCGAATCAACCCATCCGCAGTCTTTCAAAAAAGCGGCTCTTTGTCCCGTTAGGTCCTGTTAGTTGGCGGTCGATTCCGCCGGCCGGTCTTCGCCGGCCTCGGAGCCGGGAGCGATGTCGCCATCCGTCTTGGCGCGGCGGCGAACCGCGTGGCGCTTGCGGGTAATGCGCAGCCGTTTGATGCGGCGCGGATCGGCGTCGAGGATGTGGAATTCGAAGCCCGGCAGTGCCTGGACGACTTCGCCGCGCACCGGAATGCGGCCGAGCGCCGAGAAGATCAGGCCGCCCAGCGTATCGACCTCGTCGACCTGCTCGCTGATGTCGAAATCCGGTCCGATCGCTGCGGCGATCTCTTCCAGTTCGACGCGGGCGTCGGCGATGAAGACGTCTTCGGCGACCCGCTTGAACATCACTTCGTCATCGTCATGTTCGTCGTCGATGTCGCCGACCACCATCTCGACGATGTCTTCATGCGAGGCAAGCCCGTCGGTGCCGCCATATTCGTCGATGACGAGCGCCATCTGCGTGCGGTTCACCTGCATCCGGCGCAACAGGTCGGACGCCAGCATCGACGGCGGCACGAACAGGATCTTGCGGATGATGCCGGCCTCGGCCAGCGTCTTTTGCAGGTCGACGCGGGCGAGATCGAAATTCTGCTTGGCCGAACGCGTGGTCTTCTGGATGTTTTCGGGCGCAACCTCGATCGCCGGCAAGACAGCGGCCGGTTTCGTCGGGCCGCGGCGTTTGTTGCGCGCCTGCTTGGCGATATAGGAGAGCAGATCGCGGATATGCACCATGCCGCGCGGATCGTCGAGCGTATCGGCATAGACAGGCATGCGCGAGCGGCCGGATTCCTCGAAGAGGATCATCAACTCGCCGATGGTGATGTTCTGGTCGACCGCCTCGATATCGGCGCGCGGCACCATCACGTCGGCGACGCGCACTTCGCGAAAGCGCAGGATGTTGTTGAGCATCGCCCGTTCGTCGGGCGAAAAGGCGTCGTCGCCGGCCGCATCGGTCATCAGCGCGTCGGCGAGATCCTCGCGCAGTCGCGAGCCCTGCTGCGGGCGAAGGATGCGCGCGGCGCGCGACCAGAAGGATTGGGATCGGCCGGATGGCCGACTACTACTGCCTGCCTCGTCCGAAGAGGAGGATGGCTCGGAGTCCTTGGCGTCTGCCGCCGGCTTCGTCGTAAAGTCGCTCATGGTTCCATTTTAAGGTCTTGACCCTCGTAAGGATCAGATAGGCCGAGCTGCGCCAAAATGCGAGTCTCCAGCCCCTCCATAATTTCGGCTTCGGTACTATTCATATGATCGTAGCCGAGAAGATGCAAGAAACCGTGCACCAGAAGATGGGTCAGGTGGTCGTCGAAGCTCTTTTCGAGCTCGGTCGCTTCCCGCTCCACCGTCTCCCGGGCGATGATGATGTCGCCGAGCATCGGACCGGGCATCTTGCCGGGCCGAACCGGAAAGGCGGGAAAGGAGAGCACGTTGGTCGCCTTGTCCTTGCCGCGCCATTCGGCGTTGATGTCCTGGATCGAGGCATCGTCGGTAAAGACAAGCGAAACCTCGGGCGGCATCGTCGGGAAGGGCTGCTTCTCGCTGTCGCGGAGATAGATTGCCGCGGCACTGAGCACGCGTTCGCAAAACGACTGCAGCGTTTCTTCGCCGGGCCAGCCGATGTCCTCGACGCTGATCTGGATATCGAGTTCGGCCATTAGTCCTGCCGGCTGACGTCTTCGGTTTCGACGGCATAGGTGGAATCATAGGCCCTGACGATGCGCCCGACCAGCGGATGGCGGACGACGTCGGTATCCTTGAAGCGCACGATCGAGATGCCCTCGACGCCGTTCAGAAGCTGCAAGGCCTCGACGAGGCCGGATTTGACGCCGCGTGGCAGGTCGATCTGGCTCGGGTCGCCGGTAACGATCATGCGCGCATTCTCGCCGAGACGCGTCAGGAACATCTTCATCTGCATAGATGTCGTGTTTTGCGCTTCGTCGAGGATGATGGCGGCGTTGGCGAGCGTGCGGCCGCGCATGAAGGCGAGCGGCGCGATTTCGATGACGCCGGCAGTGATCGCCCGGTCGACCTTGTCGGCGGGGATCATGTCGTAGAGTGCGTCATAGAGCGGGCGAAGATAGGGATCGACCTTTTCCTTCATGTCACCGGGCAGGAAGCCGAGGCGCTCGCCGGCCTCGACCGCCGGACGCGACAGGATGATCTTTTCGACCGCACCGCGCTCCAGCAACTGGGCGGCATGCGCGACGGCAAGATAGGTCTTGCCGGTGCCGGCCGGGCCAACGCCGAAGACGAGCTCGGCGCGTTCCAGCGCCCTGATATAGGCGTCCTGCGTCGGCGTGCGGGCGATGATCGTCTTCTTGCGTGTCGAAACCTGCGCCATCGTCAGCTTGGCCTTGCGTTCCATTGTGGGAAGGCTGAGCTGGTCGTCGGCGGCGACCGCCATGCGGATTGCTCCCTCGACGTCGGATCGTTCCACGCTGCCGCCTTTCTGAAGTTTTTCATAGAGATAGTCGAGCGTGCGCCGCGCCTGATTGGTGGTCACGACATCGCCTGTGATGACGACGGAATTGCCGCGCGCCCGCGCATCGATATTGAGCCGTTGCTCGAGTAGCTTGAGGTTCTGGTCGAATTGCCCGAACAGCTCGCTGGCGAACCGGTTGTTCTCGAACGTCAGGACGAAGTGATTGGTGTCGCTCGGCGTGCGGGGGTGGCGCGGTGAAGAAGAAACCAGTTCTTGTCCGTTCAAGCGGTCGGGCTCCTTAGGTTAAACCGCAGCCTCTGCGCGTTCGGCAAACAGGCTGTTTGTTCCGGTTCCGGTGATTCGCACTTTAATAATGTCACCGATTTGCGATGCTTTTGCATCAACATTCACTGATTGAAGCCAGGGAGAACGTCCGATTAGTTGTTCCGGCATGCGACCGGGCTTTTCGAGCAACAGGTCGATCTCCTTGCCGATGCAGGATTCGGCAAATTCCTGCTGCTGCTTCAGGAGAAGCATTTGCAGGCGTTCCAGCCGTTCTGCCTTGATTTTTTCCGGCACCTGGTCCTTCAGTTCCGCGCCGGGTGTGCCCGGCCGTGTCGAGTATTTGAACGAGAAGGCCTGTGCATAACGGACCTCCTCCACAAGCCTTAGTGTATCCTCAAAATCCTTATCTGTCTCCCCCGGAAAGCCGGTGATGAAATCGCCCGACAGGGCGATGTCAGGCCGCACCGTGCGGATGCGCTCGATCAACGCCAGATATTCGGCCGCCGTGTGACGCCGGTTCATTGCTTTCAGGATGCGGTCCGAGCCCGATTGCACCGGCAGATGCAGATAGGGCATCAGCGCCCGGAGGTCGCGATGAGCGTTGATCAGCCGGTCGTCCATGTCGCGCGGGTGGCTTGTGGTATAGCGCAGCCGCGCAAGGCCGGGGATTTCGGCCAGGCGATAAAGCAAGTCGCCGAGGCTCCATGCCTCGCCTTGGCTCCCGGCGCCGTGCCAGGCATTGACGTTCTGCCCGAGCAGGGTGATCTCGCGCACCCCGCTGTCGGCGAGCTTTTCGGCTTCCTCGACGATCTGGGAAACCGGCCGCGACACTTCCGAGCCGCGTGTATAGGGCACGACGCAGAAGGTGCAGAACTTGTCGCAGCCCTCCTGCACCGTCAGGAAGGCGGTGACGCCACGGGCGCGGATCTTTCGGCTCTCGGCGATCGGCAGATGCTCGAACTTGTCCTCAATCGCATATTCCGTATCGACGACGCGCTGGCCTTGTTTGGCCCGGCGCAGCGCCTCCGGCAGGCGGTGGTAGGTCTGCGGGCCGATGACGACGTCGACGGCGGGTGCGCGGCGCAAGATCTCCTCGCCTTCGGCCTGGGCGACACAGCCGGCAACGCCGATCATCATCTCCCGTCCGTCAGCCGCCTTCTTCTTTTTCATCTCGCGCAGCCGTCCGAGCGCCGAATAGACCTTCTCGGCTGCTTTTTCACGGATATGGCAGGTGTTGAGCAGAACGAGGTCCGCCTCTTCCATATCTTCCGTCGGCTCATAACCGTCGCGGGCGAGCGCATCGCTCATGCGCATGGAATCGTAGACGTTCATCTGGCAACCATAGGTCTTGATGAAGACCTTGCGGTTGTTGCTGCCATCGCGGGGTGTCGATTCCGGGGCCTGGAGAAGGGCGCTGTCCTGTGTCATGGCGCGCTATTTAGTGGTTTTTGCCGCCGGAGAAAATCGAAATCTTGTTTCAGGAGATTTCCCGCCCGCGCAGGCGGCTGTTCAGGAGGTTGCGGATGCGCAAGGCGATCGTCGCGCTCACTTCCTTGCGGCTGGTATCGGCGCGGTAATCCACCGCCTCGCCGAAGGAAACCTCGGCGTCGATGGCGCCGCAGCGAACGATGTCGATGAGATGCGGCAGCAGCTCGATATCACCCGGCCAGGCGGCGAGCGGCCGATGATAACGCCCCATGGCGATGCCGTGCACCCTGGTATAGGCAACCGCGACCGGCTGCACCACGACCGTCCCCGTCGGCGAATAAGGCACGGCCATCGCGGCGGCGCCGAACAGCGAGGACTTGACCTCCAGCACCCGGTTGCCGTCCGAGGTCGTGCCCTCGGGAAAGAGCACGACGATCTCACCGTCGGCCATGCGTCCGGCGATCTCGTTTGCCTGATGACCGGTCTTGCGCCGTTCCTCGCGCACCACGAAGACGCTCTTCTGCAGCTTGGCGAGCGTGCCGAAGATCGGCCAGTCGCGCACCTCGATCTTGGCGATGAAGACGACGTCGGCAACGGCCGACAGCACCATGATGTCAAGCCAGGAGGAATGGTTGGAACAGAGCATCAGCGGCCGGCGGTCTTCCAGCTTGCCGCTCACGCGGACGCGAATGCCGAGACAATAGCAGACGACACGGTGCCAGGCGCGCGGAAGCCGGCGGCGTAGCCGCCAGTCGAACCGCAGCGCCAGGATCTGCAGCGGCATGAGCATGAGGCTGACGGCAAGGATGACGACCGCGGCGAAGGCGATGCGCAGCCAGGCGATCAAATGCTGGTCTCCCGGGCTGCCATCGCTTCAGAGATCTTCTTTTTTCAGCGGAACGCCGTAGAGCTCCAGACGGTGGTCGACCAGCCGGAAGCCGTGCTCGCGGGCGATGCGCTCCTGCAGCGCCTCGATCTCCGGCGAGCGGAATTCGATGACCGTGCCGGTCTTCAGGTCGATGAGGTGGTCGTGATGCTCTTCCGGCACCGTTTCGTAGCGCGAGCGCCCGTCGCGGAAGTCATGCCGGGCGATAATGCCGGCATCCTCGAACAGTTTCACGGTGCGATAGACGGTCGAGATCGAGATCTTCGCATCGACCTTCACCGAGCGGCGGTAGAGTTCTTCGACGTCGGGATGGTCTTCCGACTCTTCCAGGATGCGCGCGATCACCCGGCGCTGCTCGGTCATGCGCATGCCGCGTTCGGTGCAAAGCTCCTCAAGGGTCTTGGCTACATCGGTCATCGCCCGCCTATAGAGATATTCATGTTTCGACAACGCCGCACGGCATTTGCGCCGGCCTGCAGGTCATCTCGCTGCCAGGGAACTACCGAAGAACGCGCTTCATGACAAGCGCCGTGGAGAGGGCGCCGTTTTCCTGTCTGTAGTAACCCTGGCGTTCGCCGACCTTTTCGAAGCCGAGCTTGCGGTAGAGGCCAAGTGCTGCCGTATTGCCGTTGTCGACCTCGAGAAACATGCTCTCGCCGCCGCGCGCGCGTGCTTCCCGCATCGCCGCCTGCATCAGCCGCCAGCCCAGTCCGGCGCGAGCGACCTTCGCCTGCACGGCAATCGTCAGGATCTCCGCCTCGCCGGCAACATGGCGGGCGAGGATGAACCCCGGAAGCGGCTTTTTCAGGATGGCATTGGTCTGGCGCGCAACGAAGCCGAACACGGTGTCCTGCATCAGCAGGCCGTGAAATTCACCGTCGCCCCAGGGGCGGGCAAACCGCTCGCCGTGCAGGAGGGCGACATCGCGGCAATCCTCACGCTCCATGGCGATGATCTCGAATTCCGGTTTCAGCGTCAGATAGGATTCCAGCATCGTCATACTCGTCGCGTAATCGCATACCCGGCCTGCGGCTTGGCATCGGGTCCGCGCAGATAGAGGGGTTTCGGCTTTCCGGCATCGGGGGAGGCGGCAGCGCCCAGGCGCGCCACCACAGAGATCGGGAACCTGTTGGTGTGATCGCCGAGGGCGTCGGCCTTGAGGAGGGGCGTCGCCGAACCGGTGATCTCGCCGTCGAAGCCGGCGGCAAAAGCCTGCGCTTCAGCAATGCTGACCGCCCTTGGCGCGTCGAGGGACGAACCGTCGGCTGCGAAGGACTGGAGGTAGATTTCGTCCCGCTTGGCATCCATCGCCGCCAGCACGGCGCGATGAGGCGTCTTGTCGCGCTGGGCTGATGCCATGACTTCGAGCGTGGTGATGCCGACGGCGGGAACATTGAGGGAGAGCGCAAAACCGCGGGCTGCGGCAACGCCGACGCGGATGCCGGTAAAGGAGCCGGGACCGATGGTGACGGCAAGGCGGTCGATATGAGAAAGCGCCAGTCCCGCCTGGTTCAGCGCGCGATCGACGATACCAATCAGATGTTCAGCATGCCCCTTGCCGATCATGTCCGATGCCTCCCCCAGCACCGTATCCCTGCCGCTGTCATAGACGGCGGCAGCGCAGTCCACACCCGCCGTGTCGAGCGCCAGAATGATCATGCCATCAATTTCCGAATAAACCAGTGTCGCCTATCGATAAATCCGTTCGGCCGAACCTGAGATGAACGGCGGGACGAATTCAAGATTTTTAAGCGGCAATCACTTCCTGCACTTCCGGAACGAAATGGCGCAGCAGGTTCTGCACGCCGTGCTTCAGCGTTGCCGTCGAAGACGGGCAGCCGGCGCAGGAGCCCTTCATGTTCAGGTAGACCTTGCCGTCCTTGAAGCCGCGGAAGGTGATGTCGCCGCCGTCCTGGGCAACGGCCGGGCGCACGCGGGTCTCCAGAAGCTCCTTGATGGTCAGCACGATCGATTCATCGCCTTCGTCGAAGAATTCGTCGCCGGCATCGGCGTCTTCGGAAAGGATGGAGGCATCGCCCATGACCGGCTTGCCGGACATGAAGTGCTCCATGATCGAGCCTAAGATAGCCGGCTTAAGATGCTGCCAGTCGGCATTGTCCTTGGAGACGGAAATGAAATCATAGCCGAAATAGACGCCGGTGACGCCTGATATTTCGAACAGGCGGGCAGCGAGCGGAGAGGCTTGAGCCTCCTCGGTGCTGCGGAACTCGGCCGTGCCGTTTTCCATCACCACCTTGCCCGGCAGGAACTTCTGCGTGGCGGGGTTCGGCGTGGCTTCGGTCTGAATGAACATCTGGTTCTCCATGCGGCCGGCCCAGGGCCTCGGCCGTCTTTAGAATTCTTCAAAAGAAGATAAGCCGATTGACGGCTCTAATCAAGAGACTTGTACTCAAGAAATGCGGGGACGGTACGATTTCAGGCCCGGTCGGCCTGAAACTAGAATCCTGTTCTAATGTAAAGAGTTAGAGCATGATGTCGTCCGAAACCGCTCGCATGTTTCGTTAGCAGAGGGCGTCGATTTCCTCGTTGGTCAGCGTATCCGGCAGCACGGTGACCGGGATCGGAAACGCCGCCGCGCGGCCGGCGACCGAGGAGACCAGCGGCCCTGGACCTTCCTTTGCCGAACCCGCAGCCAGAACCAGGATCGCCACATCGCGGTCTTCCTCGATCACGGCATTGATCTGTTCGGCAGCACCGCCCTCGCGGATGACGACCTCAGGCTCGATGCCGATCGTCTCGCGCACGATCTGGGCGATCTTGGCAACCACCGCCTCGGCCTCTTCGCGCGCTTCGGCCCGCATGATCTCTTCGACGCCGAGCCATTGCTGGAAATCTCCATCGGGGATCACGTAGAGCAGCACCAGCCCGCCATTGGAATTCTTCGCGCGCCGGCCGGCATAATGAACGGCGCGTTGGCATTCCGGTGTGCCGTCGATTACCGCCATGAATTTGCGGCGGTGACCTTCGAGCCGTGAGAGTCGCTTCGATACCATGGCGCGGACTCTGACACCCGAAGCGGAAAATTTGCAAGTCCAGTTTTTCCGCTTCCCCCCGCGACAGGGAGAAGGGGGATCACTCTCAATAGAGGAAGCCGATGACGTCGCGCACCTGGCGCATCGTCACCTCGGCGCGCGCTCTTGCGCGCTCGCCACCCTTGCGCAGGATCGCGTCGATATGGCTGGTATCGTCCATCAGCCGGCGCATCTCGCCGGTGATCGGCGCGAGTACGTTGATCGCCAGGTCGACCAGCGCCGGCTTGAAGACGGAGAATTGCTGGCCGCCGAATTCGGCAAGCACGTCCGCCTTCGACTTGTCGGCGAGTGCGGCATAGATCGCCACCAGATTGTCGGCTTCCGGACGGCCCTGCAGCCCGTCGATCTCGCTCGGCAAGCCGTCCGGATCGGTCTTGGCTTTGCGGATCTTCTTCGAGATCGCGTCCTCGTCGTCCATCAGGTTGATGCGCGAGAGGTCGGAAGGGTCCGACTTCGACATTTTCTTGGTGCCGTCGCGCAGCGACATGACACGCGGCGCCGGTCCGCCGATCAGCGGCTCGACCATCGGGAAATAGGCATGCACCGGCTCGTTGCCGACGGTGATATCGACGCCGTATCCGGTCCTGCTGATATGCTCGGCATAGTCGAGGTTGAACTTCATCGCGATGTCGCGGGCAAGCTCCAGATGCTGCTTCTGGTCCTCACCAACAGGCACATGGGTGGCGCGATAGACGAGAATGTCGGCAGCCATCAGACTTGGATAGGCGTAAAGGCCGAGCGAGGCCTGTTCACGGTCCTTGCCGGCCTTGTCCTTGAACTGCGTCATCCGGTTCATCCAGCCCATGCGGGCGACGCAGTTGAAGATCCAGGCGAGTTCGGCATGCTGCGGCACGGCCGACTGATTGAAGACGATATGCTTTTCCGGATCGATGCCGGCGGCGATGAAGGCAGCCGCGATCGAGCGCGTCTGGCTCGGCATGTCCTCGTGCACGAGTTGGGCGGTGAGCGCATGCATGTCGACGACGCAATAGATGCAGTCGTTGCCTTCCTGCAGCGCCACGAACCGGCGGATCGCGCCGAGATAATTGCCGAGATGCAGATTGCCGGTCGGCTGTACGCCGGAGAATACGAGTTTCTTGAATTCGTTCATGTCGTCCTCAATAGGCTGGTGGAGGGCCCACGCTGTCATGGTTTAAATTGCTGCAGAATGCAGCAGGGCTTTTCGCCCATATTGCTAACGCCGCGGCTTATGCACGGGCAACCGGTCGCAATCAAGGGGGTCAGGCGGCAGTGTGCTGGATCAGATCGAAAGTGTTGCCGTAGGGATCCGCAAAGACGGCCACCGTGCCGTAAACCTCGTGACGCGGCTCTTCCAGAAAGCGTATGCCGGCCGCCAGCATGGCGGCATGGTCGCGGGCGAAATCGTCGGTCTTCAGAAAGAAGCCGACACGCCCGCCGGTCTGATTGCCGATGGCCGCGCGCTGCGTCTCGTCTGCCGCCTGCGCCAGCAGAAAAGCGGCGCCGTCCCCACCCCTTGGCTTCACCACCACCCAGCGCTTGCCCTCCGGCTGCGGCCCGTCCTGAAGGCAGTCGAAACCGAGGCCGTCGCAATAGAAGGCCTTGGCGCGGTCGTAGTCGTCGACGACGAGAGTGACGAGGAAAAGAGATTGGATCATCATGTGTTGCCTCGCGTTTGAGATGTTTATTCCAGTTTTGAGCGGCGATATCCCGGTTTTTAAGCCGAATTGATCAACCGTTTTACTCATAATGGAGTATAAAATTTCACAAAAAAGCTTTTTTTGAACTGAGAATCCGCCGCTTGGCACCGGCGCCGATGGGTTGCTGCGATAGCCGATCGGAGGGACCATGCAGAACGCAACTTTGCTCGCCATGGCAGGCCTTTTCGCCCTACAATCAGCAACCGGTGCCGTCGGTCAAGACATGAAAAGGCATGCCGTTCATCTTCCAAAACATCAGGCACGCCTCGCCTACACGGTCCAGACTGTCAGCGTTCGTGCCGGCTGCTTTCCCGAGCGCCTGCGAACGGTCCTGTCGTATATTGCTGCGAAGACCGGCCGCCGCCCGGTGATAACCTCGGGCCACAGGCCGCATCCCCGCCGCCACGGGTCCCTGCACGGGACATGTCTGGCGGCCGATTTCAGGATGCCCGGCCTGTCGGAACGCACCATCATATCAGCCGCAAGAAGCGCGCCGGGCATAGGCGGCATCGGCAGCTATTGCAACGGCATCATCCATGTCGACGTCGGACCGAAGCGACGATGGGTGGATTGCTAGAGGATCCATCCGGCCGCCTCTTCCCGTTCCGGTTTATCCTATCCATTGCAGCCATCATGATATCGGCCAATTGAACGGGCGAGGCTCGCAGTGCGGGCCAAGGCAATGGGGAGGCGTCGACACGCACCGAAACTCCCCTCACCAACAAAATCTAAGACTTAGCCTTCGGCTAAGATCTTGATTTTGTATCCTCTCCCACAGGGGGAGAGGTATTTCGAGGCGAGCGCCGGCGTTTCCCCTCTCCCCTTGTGGGAGAGGAAGCAATTTCAACATCTTAGCTTCAGCTAAGTGTTAGAAATTGCAGGTGAGGGGGGGCATACCCTATCGTCGAGCGCGATGCAGGGAGGGACGCGATGCGCCACATACCGCCGCCGATCAATCGAAGCCGTGCCAAGGCGATGCGGAAGGATTCGACGCGCGCGGAAAATATGTTGTGGCAGGTCATTCGAGATCGGAAACTCGAAGGTTTCAAGTTCAGACGACAGGTGCCTCTGGGGCGCTACATTCTCGACTTTGTTTGCTTCGAAGCTAAGATCATTATCGAAGTCGACGGCTCGCAGCATGCGGAGAACGCAGCCGACACAGTTCGCGACGATCATTTCAAGGCCGAAGGCTTCCGTATCCTTCGCTTTTGGAACGATGAAGTCGAAAACAGCCTCGATTTCGTCTGCGCTTCCATCCTGCCGCTACTTCGAAATCGAGGCGAATAAGCTCACCCTTCCGTCTTCGCCGGCTTGCGGTTCAGATTGCGTCGGATCATGCCGAGATTTGCCCCGCCGACCAGGAAAGCGGCGGCGAAATAGATCAGCATGGCGATCGCAATCAGCAGCCCGAGGGTGCCGATCTTGGTGATAAGCGGCGCGCCGGAAGCAAGCCAGGGCGCCCAGTGCTGCTTGAGGAAGACGATCGCAGCGCCCATCACGGCCGCAGCGACGATCAGCAGGGCGGTGCGCTTTGCCAGCGCCCATTCCCATGTCAGGTGGCCACGGCGCAAAAGCGTGGTGAACAGCAGCACGGTGCTGATCCAGCCGGCGGTAGCTTCGGCAACCGCGATGCCGGGCGCGCCCATATAGGGGAAGAGGGTGAGCGCGGTGGCGCAGTTGGTCGCAACCGCGATGGCCGAAAAGCGCATCGGCGTCTTGGTGTCCTCGCGGGCATAGAAGCCGGGCTGCAGCGCCTTGATCAGCACGAAGGCCGGCAGGCCGATGCCATAAATCGCCAGGATCGAGCCGACGACGGCGGTGTTTTCCTGATGGAAGGCGCCGCGCTCATAGAGCACGCGGATGATCTCGTCGGACAGGATCCAGAGCGCGAAGGCAGCGGGGATCGTCAGAAACAGCACGAATTCGATCGAGCGGTTCTGCAGGTTTCCGGCCTCGCGCAGGTTGCCACCCTTCAGCGCCCGGGCCAGTTCCGGCAGAAGCACCACGCCGACGGCGACGCCGACGACGCCGAGCGGCAGCTGATAGATGCGGTCGGCATATTGCAGCGCTGCGATCGCGCCGTCGCGGGACGACGCAATCGCCTGGCCGATCAGCTGGTTGATCTGGGTGATGCCGCCCGTCACCGCAGCCGGCACCGCCAGGATCAGCAGCCGCTTGACATTCGGCGTCATCTTCGGGAAACGGAGGCCGATGCTCATGCCGGCCGCAAGCACACCGACATAGACGACGGCGAGCTGCAGAACGCCGGCGGCAAGAACGCCCCAGGAGAGATACCACGCCGTCGCCAGCGGATCGGCGCCGGTATAAAGCGCATAAAACAGCGCCCCGATCATCACCACGTTGAGGAAGACCGGTGCGATGGCGGCGGCAAAGAAATGATGCAGCGAATTCAGCATGCCGCTCATCATTGCGGTCAGCGACATGCACATCAGATAGGGAAACATCACCGCCGCCATGCGGATGGTGATCGAGAACTTGTCGGGGTCGTCGGCAAAACCCGGCGCGATGACGAAGCGCACCAACAGCGGCATGGCAAGCTCCATCACGATGGTGATGAGGAGCAGCACCGAAAACAACACGCCGAAGACTTCTTCCGAAAAGCGCTTGGCGCCGTCCGTGCCGTTCGCCTCGATCTCCTTGGCAAAGAGCGGCACGAAGGCGGCGTTGAAGGCACCCTCGGCAAACAGCCGGCGGAACAGGTTCGGAAAGCGGAAGGCGGCGTAGAAGACGTCGGCCATCGGTCCGGTGCCGAGGGCGGCGGCCATCAGCGTTTCGCGGGCGAAGCCGAAGATGCGGCTCCCGAGGGTGGCGCCGCCGACGGTCGCGAATTTCTTGACGAGGCTCATGCGTTTGGGCTCATGCGTGTTGGCTCATACGGGGGAACCGGCTTTCTTGTCGGTGGAGGGCGATGTCCGGGCTGTGGCGGCGGGCGCGATGATGCCGGAGGGCATGCGCTCGCGCAACTCGTCCTCCTCCTCGGCCATGACGGCCTTCATCCGGGCGGTGATGTTGGCGCGCTTGCTGTCGCCGGATATTTTCTGGCCGACCAGATCGGTGACGTAGAAGGTGTCGATCACCTTCTCGCCGAAAGTGGTGATGCGGGCCGACTGGATGTCGAGCGACAGATCGGACAGCACGGCGGTGATCTCCGACAGCAGTCCCGGCCGGTCGAGGCATTCGACTTCGATGACGGTGAACTTGTTCGACAGGCTGTTGGTGATGTTGACCGACGGCGGAATGACGAAAGCCTTGCTTTTCTTGCGGTTGCGCGCGCGCGTGGCGATGACCTCGGGCAGCCGCTTGCGGCCGGACAGCACGTCCTCGATCATCCGTCCGATCGTCGCCGCACGCCGCAGCTCGTCGGCATCGTCGGTAAATTCGCGGCTGACATGGATGGTGTCGAGCGCCCGCCCGTCCGATGTGGTGAAGATCTGGGCGTCGACGATGTTGGCGCCGGCCGCGGCACAAGCGCCAGCAATGACGGCGAGCAGCCGCGGATGGTCGGGCGACAGCACGGTGATCTCGGTGATCGCGTGGAAACTGTCGGTGCGCACCGTGGTCGCGAGCGCTTGGCCCGCCTTATCGGCTTGGCGGATGAAGTGGGCGTGGCGGATCTGGTCTTCCAGCGGCACCGAGAGCAGATAGGGCTGGTAGTGCAGCTTGGTATAGGTATTGCGGTCCTTCTGGCTCCAGTCGGCGAGCGCTGAACGCAGCGCCTCGGCGGCGGCATTGGCCCGCTCCTTGCGGGAGACCTCTGAAAAGCCGCCGGCGAGCAGCAGCTCGGTTTCATAATAGAGCGTGCGCAGCAGCTGGCCCTTCCAGCCGTTCCACACACCCGGACCGACGGCGCGGATATCGCAGATCGTCAGGATCAGGAGCATCTTCAGCCGGTCGAGCGACTGCACGCGGTCGGCGAAATCGGTGATCGTCTTGCGGTCGGTGAGGTCGCGGGTCTGTGCCACCATCGACATGGTCAGATGTTCCTCGATCAGCCAGACGACGATCTCGGTCTGCTTCTGCGACAGGCCGAAGCGGGCGCAGAGCTTGCGGGCGACGCGGGCGCCGGCGATCGAATGATCCTCCTGCCGGCCCTTGGCGATGTCGTGGAGGAGAACGGCGACATACAACGCCTCGCGATCCTCTATGCCGGGCATCAGCTTGTTGGCGAGCGGATGCAGATCCTCGGCGCGTCCCTTGTCGATCTCGGAGAGAATGTCGACGGTGCGGATCAGATGTTCGTCGACCGTATAGTGATGATACATGTTGAACTGCATCATCGCGACGATTTTGCCGAATTCCGGGATAAAACGGCCGAGCACGCCGGCCTCGTTCATCCGTCGCAGGATGAGCGCCGGATCACGCTTCGACGTCAGGATCGACATGAACAGGCGGTTCGCCTCATCATTTTCCCGCAGGCTGGTGTCGATCAAGGCGAGTGAACGGGTGACGCGTTTCAGCGCGTCCGGATGGAATTCCAGCCCGTTGATGTCGGCGACATGGAAGAGCCGGATGATGTTGACCGGATCGCGCTTGAAGACCTCGGGGTCGGCGAGCGCGATACGGCCGCGGTCTTCGACGAATTCGACGCTGCCGGCGATCTTGCGATTGCGATGGGTGAAGCGGCTGATGACGCCGGTAAGGCCCGGGATCGCCTTCGCCTGCTGGTCTTCAAGCGCAGCGCAAAGGATGCGCGTGAGATCGCCGACATCCTTGGCGACAAGGAAATAGTGTTTCATGAAGCGCTCGACGGCCGAAAGGCCCGGGCGCGTATGATAGCCGAAGGCTTCGGCGATCTCGCGCTGGATGTCGAAGGACAGACGCTCCTCGGCCTTGCCGGTCAGAAAGTGCATATGGCAGCGCACCGCCCAGAGAAAATCGTCGGCTTTCTCAAGCAGACGGTATTCGTGCTTGGACAGCACGCCGAGTTTGACCAGCTCCGCCTGGTCGCGCACGTGATAATAATATTTCGAGATCCAGAACAGCGTGTGCAGGTCGCGAAGCCCGCCTTTGCCTTCCTTGACGTTCGGTTCGACGAGATAACGCGTGTCGCCCGCTTTGCGGTGGCGTTCGTCGCGCTCGGCAAGCTTGGCGGCGATGAATTCGGGACCGGTGCCGGTGACGATTTCCTTGTCGAAGCGGGTCTCGAGCTCGGTTCCCAGCCGCTGCAGGCCGCAGATGCAGCGCATCTCCAGGATGGCGGTGCGGATCGTCATGTCGGACTTGGAAAGCGCGATGCACTCCTCCACCGTGCGGGTGGCATGGCCGACCTTGAAGCCCATGTCCCAAAGCACGTAGAGCATGAATTCGACCGCCTTGTGCGTCTCTTCCGCCGGCCTCGGCAAGAAGAGAAAGAGCAGGTCGATATCCGAGCCGGGCGCCAGCGTGTCGCGGCCGTAGCCACCGACGGCGGTCACCGCGAACTTATTTTTCTGATGCGGAAAGATATGGGCGGTGGCGAAATTGTAGAGGACGGTGATGATCTGGTCCTGCAGCCAGGAAATCCGGTAGGCGCAATTCAGCCCGCCGCCGTCGGCCATGAGTGCCTCGCGCGCCTTCTGCCGGCCCTCCGTGCTCGCCTTCTTCAGCACCGCCAGAAGATCGGCGCGCAGGATGTCGGGTCGGTTGCGGTTGGCCTCGGCAACGGCGTCACACTGCTTCTGCAAGAGCTCGATGTCGAGGATGTTGGAGAAATCGAGGTCGCGCATCGCTGTCGCCGGGGCGGTTTCCTGTTCATGCCGGACTGCCGGTTCACGGCCTGCCGCTTGTTTCGTCTGCATGCGCTATAGCCCCTTTGCCCGGCGATTGACACGGGCTTTGATAGTGCAAGAACCTTTAAATTTGGCGAAATGGTGTTGGTTCGCGTCAAGAGGCGAGGTCGCTTTGACGCAAGGCGCCGGTTTTCCTCAGCCGGCAGCCCGCGCATTCAGCAGATGCAGCACCTGCCGTGTCTCGCGCATGATCTCCTCAAGCGCCTGCCTGTCGCATTCGCGATAGCCGGCCTTGGCGATCGACGTTCCGAGCTCCGAGATTACAGCGCAGCAGCGGGTGATTTTCAGCATGCCGATCGGCGACGTCCAGCCGCGCGCGTTGCGGTCCTTATCGGCGCGCCGCATCGTGTCGAGCATGGAGCAGATCAGCGAGAGGCGCTCGGTTTCGCGAACCAGTTTTTCCATGAACATGGCGCGCTCCTATTTCAGCTTCTTCTTGAGATCGTAAAGCGCATCCATTGCCTCGCGCGGCGTCATGTCGTCAAGGCTCATCGTCTTCAACGCCTCCTCTACCTTGGAGGCCCCACGGGCCGTTTCCTCGCGGCGCACCGCCACCTGGAAAAGCGGCAGGTCGTCGATCAGTTGGCTCGCCGGGTTCTTGCGGTCGGCATCTTCCAGACGGGTCAGCACGTCGCGGGCCCGCGCCACGACGGAGGCCGGAAGCCCGGCAAGCCGCGCGACCTGGATGCCGTAGGAGCGGTCCGCCGCACCCGGCCCGACCTCGTGCAGGAAGATGACGTCGCCGTCCCATTCCTTGACGCGCATCGTCGCGTTCGATAGCCGGCCAAGCTTTTCCGAAAGCACGGTCAGCTCATGGAAATGCGTGGCGAACAGCCCGCGGCAGCGGTTGGCCTCATGCAGGTGCTCAACGGCGGCCCAGGCGATCGACAGACCGTCGAACGTGGCGGTGCCGCGGCCGATCTCGTCGAGGATGACGAGGGAACGATCACTCGCCTGGTTGAGGATCGCCGCCGTTTCCACCATCTCGACCATGAAGGTCGAGCGCCCGCGCGCCAGATCGTCGGAGGCGCCGACGCGCGAGAAAAGCCGGTCGACGATGCCGATATGGGCCGATGTCGCCGGCACGAAGGAGCCCATCTGCGCCAGGATTGATATCAGCGCGTTCTGGCGCAGGAAGGTCGACTTGCCGCCCATATTAGGGCCGGTCAGCAGCCAGATCGCCCCGTCCCGGTCGCCGGTCTTGGGCGAGAGATCGCAATGATTGGCGACGAAGGGGCCGCCCGCCTGCCGCCGTAGCGCCTGCTCGACGACCGGATGGCGCCCGCCCTCGATGGCAAACATCTTCGAGCCGTCGACCTGCGGGCGGCAATAGGCCTGCTCCTCGGCGAGAAGCGCCAAGCCTGCGGCGACGTCGATGACGGCAAGCGCCCGGGCGCCCGATTTGATCGCCTCGGCTTCCGCAACGACGGCCGCCGTCATCCTGTCGAAGGCTTCGAGCTCGATCGTCAGCGCCCGGTCGGCGGCATTGGCGATGCGGCTTTCGAGATCGGCAAGTTCGGTCGTTGTGAAGCGCATCGCGTTCGCCATCGTCTGGCGGTGGATGAAGCGGGCCTTCGCCTCCGCCGTCTCCGTCATCGGCGAGGCATTGCCGGCGGTGACTTCGATGAAATAACCGAGGACGTTGTTGTGCTTGATCTTCAGCGACCGGATGCCGGTCTCCTCGGCATATTGCAATTGCAGGCCGGCAATGACGCGACGCGACTGGTCGCGCAGTGCCCGGACCTCGTCGAGCTCGGCACTGGCGCCGTCGCGAAGAAAACCGCCATCGCGTTTCAACAGCGGCAATTCGTCGGCGAGGGTCTCGGCAAGCAGCTTTTCCAGGGCCGCGGGAAGGGCCTGCAGCTCGGACAGAGCCTGGCCGAGTTCTTCGGGCAGCATCGCCTTGCCGAGCATCGCCGCAACTCCGCCCGCCGCGTCAAGACCTTGACGGATCGCCGAGAGATCGCGCGGGCCGCCGCGGTCGAGCGCCAGGCGAGACAGCGCACGCGGCATGTCGGGAACATGTTTCAGCGTGTCGCGCAGATTGCCGCAGAGCAAGGGTTCGTCGATCAGGAAGCCGATCGAATCGAGCCGCGCGTTGATGCGGGCGGGGTCGGTCAGCGGCGACATCAGCCGCTCGGCGAGAAGCCTGGCGCCGCCGCCGGTGACGGTGCGGTCGATCGCCTTCAAGAGCGAACCGTTCCGATCGCCGGACAGCGTGCGGGCAAGCTCGAGATTGGCGCGGGTGGCGGCATCGATGAACAGCGTCGAGGCCGCACTTTCCCGTTCCGGCTTTCCAAGCGGCGGCCGCTCGGCGATCTGCGTCTTCTCGACATAGGCGATTGCGGCGGCCGCCGCCGCCAGCTCGGCGCGCGAGAAGGTGCCGAAGCCGTCGAGCGTCGCGACGCCGAAATACCGCGCGATCCGGCCTTCGGCGCTGGCGCTGTCGAAGAGCACGGAAGGTTGCGGCACGGCTGTGCGGCCGAGCACGTCGAAGACTGGCTTGAGTTCGGGATCGTGGAAGATGGTGTCGGGCAGGATAAGTTCGCGCGGATCGATTCGCAGGATATCGGCAAGCAGCCGCGAGGCTTCGGTCTCGGCAAGCCGGAAGACGCCGGTGGAAATATCGATCCAGGCAAGCGCCAGCAAGGCCTCGCCGCTGGCGCGAATGCGGGTCAGCGCCATCAGATAGTTGGATTCCGAGGGCGAAAGCAGCTTTTCCTCGGTGATCGTGCCGGGAGTGACGAGGCGGACGACGTCGCGCCTGACGACGGATTTCGCGCCGCGTTTCTTCGCTTCCGCGGGATCCTCGATCTGCTCGCAGACGGCGACGCGGAAGCCGAGCGAAATCAGCTTCTGCAGATAGTCGTCGGCCGCATGCACCGGAACGCCGCACATCGGGATATCCTGGCCCATGTGCTGGCCGCGCTTGGTCAGCGTGATGCCGAGCGCGCGTGAGGCTTCCAGCGCATCCTCGAAGAACAGCTCGTAGAAGTCGCCCATCCGATAGAACAGCAGGGAACCCGGATTGTTCGCCTTGATCTCGATAAATTGCTCCATCATCGGCGTCGCCGAGGCACGGCTTTCCGCCGTGGCAAGCTCGGCCGCCGAAAAGGCTTCATTCCCTGTGTCTATTCGTGCGTTCACGGAGGTGGAGTTTTTCCCAAAAAAACAGGTGCCAACCCTATCCGCGCGCCGCTATAGATGACAACAGCATTTGAGGAAGAGCAAAGCGTCGCCCACAGGACGTTGGAGGATTTATGCCCGATATCGATAAGAAGGACCGGCTGGTAACGTCTGTTACCGACCAGGAGGCGCTCGATTTTCACGCAATGGGCCGGCCCGGCAAGCTGGAGATCAACGCGACCAAGCCGATGGCGACGCAGCGCGACCTTTCGCTTGCCTATTCGCCGGGTGTTGCCGTGCCCGTGAAGGCAATCGCCGCCGATCCGCAGACGGCTTACGATTACACGGCGCGGGGAAATATGGTTGCGGTCATTTCCAACGGCACGGCAATCCTCGGTCTCGGCAATCTCGGCGCGCTGGCTTCGAAGCCCGTCATGGAAGGCAAGGCGGTGCTCTTCAAGCGCTTCGCCGACGTCGATTCCATCGACCTCGAGATCGATACGGAAAATGTCGACGAGTTCATCAACTGCGTGCGCTTCCTCGGTCCTTCCTTCGGCGGCATCAACCTCGAGGATATCAAGGCGCCGGATTGTTTCGTCATCGAAAGCCGGCTGCGCGAGCTGATGGACATTCCCGTCTTCCATGACGACCAGCATGGAACGGCGATCATTGCCGCTGCCGGCCTGATCAACGCGCTGGAGCTGACCGGCCGCGACCTGAAGACGACGAAGCTCGTCTGCAACGGTGCCGGTGCTGCGGCGATCGCCTGCGTCGAACTCATCAAGGCAATGGGTTTTGCGCCTGAGAACGTCATCCTCTGCGATACCAAGGGCGTCATCTACCAGGGCCGCACCGACGGCATGAACCAGTGGAAATCGGCGCATGCGGCAAAGACCGACGCGCGCACGCTGGAAGAGGCGATGAAAGGCGCGGATGTCATTCTCGGCCTGTCGCAGAAAGGTGCGTTTTCGGCCAAGATGATCCGCTCGATGGCGGAGCGGCCAATCATCTTCGCCATGGCCAACCCCGATCCCGAGATCACGCCGGAAGAGGTGGCTCGCATTCGCGACGACGCCATCATGGCGACCGGCCGCTCGGACTATCCGAACCAAGTCAACAACGTCCTCGGCTTTCCCTATATCTTCCGCGGCGCTCTCGATGTCCGCGCGTCGACAATCAACGATGCGATGAAGATCGCCGCCGTCAACGCGCTGGCAAACCTTGCCCGCGAGGATGTGCCGGATGACGTGGTTGCCGCCTATCAGGGCAACCGGCCGCGTTTCGGCTCGCAATACATCATCCCCGTTCCCTTCGATCCGCGCCTGATCTCGGCGATCCCGGTCGCGGTCGCGCAAGCCGCGATCGAAAGCGGCGTCGCCCGCAAGGTCATCACCGACATGGAGGGTTATGCCCGCGAGCTTTCGGCGCGTCGCGATCCGATCGCCTCGACACTTGCCAGCCTTTACGAGCGCGTCCGCCGCCGCCCGAAGCGAATCGTCTTTGCCGAGGCCGAGGAAGAGCAGGTCCTGCGCGCCGCCATGTCCTACGCCAACCAGCAGCTCGGCACCGCCATCCTGCTCGGCCGCGAGGATCTGATCCGGGCGACGGCGGAACGCGCCGGCATCGATCTCAACCGGCCCGGTCTCGAAATCGTCAATGCCCGGCTTTCGACCCGGGTCGAGGCCTATATCGACTATCTCTATGCCAGGCTGCAGCGGCAGGGTTATCTCCATCGCGACGCCCAGCGCCTGATCCATAACGACCGCAACCACTTCGCCGCCACCATGGTGGCGCTCGGCGACGCCGACGGCATGGTGACGGGCATTACCCGAAACTATTCGACGGCGCTCGAAGATGTGCGCCGCTGCATTGACGAGAAGCCAGGCCACCGCGTCATCGGCGTGTCGCTGGCGCTCTGCCGCGGCCGCACGGTCTTCGTTGCCGATACCGCGGTGCACGATATGCCGACCGCCGTAGAGCTTGCCGATATCGCCGAAGAGGCCGCAGGTCTGGCGCGGCGCATGGGTTATCCGCCGCGTGTCGCCATGCTTGCCTATTCCACCTTCGGCCACCCCTCAGGCGAACGCTCCGAGCGGGTGCGCGAGGCGGTGAAGATCCTCGACAAGCGCCGCGTCGATTTCGAATATGACGGCGAGATGGCGGCGGACGTCGCCCTGAACCGCAAGGTGATGGAGCAATATCCCTTCTGCCGCCTCTCCGGGCCGGCCAACGTCCTCGTCATGCCGGCTTTCCACTCGGCCTCGATCTCGACCAAGATGCTGCAGGAGCTCGGTGGCTCCACCGTCATCGGCCCGATCCTCGTCGGCCTCGACAAGCCGGTGCAGATCACCTCGATGGGCGCCAAGGACAGCGACATCGTCAATATGGCGGCGATCGCCGCCTACGGGGGTTCGTAAACTCGCTTGCGCATGTGAGGCGCTTATTGGTGCCCGGCCGACAGCGCGTCGGCTGGGCGCTTATCCGGCTTAAAATGGCGCCGAAGGGTGAGGGCATCATGCTCTAGCCGTTGCCGGCCGATCATGCCCAGCCTCGAGCGCAGCTCCTGAAGATGAGATCATGTTGAGAAACAAGCTTGTCGTTTTGGCCATCGTGGTCGCCAGCTCTTTCGCTTATACGAAATTGATGGCCAGGGTCGGCTCAGGCTCGCCGCCTCCAGATGCGCCATTGGAACAACGGGCCGACCTCATTCGCGTTTATAAATCCGAACGTCGCATGGTCCTTCTCAGAGGCGATGCTCCCATCTCTACATACCGGATTTCTCTCGGCACGGCTGCCGATGCGGGGCCCAAGCAACGAGAAGGTGACGAGAAAACACCTGAAGGGCGTTATGAAATAGACTGGCGAAATCCAAAGTCGATGGACTATCTGAGCCTGCACATTTCCTATCCAAACACGGATGATCGGCGCAACGCTGAAGCCGGAGGCTTTCCAGCCGGGGGCGATATCATGATCCACGGGCTTCCCAATGGCTGGGGCCTATTCGGAAACGTCCATCACCTTTGGGATTGGACGGATGGGTGTGTTGCCGTAACCAACGCGGAGATGCGCGATATCTGGGCCCGCGTCCCCACCCATACCCCGATAGAGATCGTGCCCTGAAGCATTGCCGGCGCCCGGAAAGGCTCTAGGAAAGGTTCTAGCTCGCGAAGCGGCCGGCGTCGGCGCCGTAATAATTCAGGTAACGGTCCGAAATGCTGGTGATCGGCAGCACGATCAGCACGTCGGTCGTGTTGAAGGCATGATCGACGACCGCGCTGGAGCCCACCATCGCACCGAGGCGCAGATAGCCCTTGATCAGCGGCGGCAGGGCCATCAGCGCCCGCTTCGGGTTGATGGCCTCGACCGGCATCAGGTCCATGTTGCGGGCCAGATGCGGCAGGGCGCCGACGGCCCATTCGTTCTTCGCCAGCACATTGTGATGGAGGAAGGACAGCGCCAGCGCGTGGCTTTCGAGATAGACGCCGGGGAAAGAGGCGCAGCCGAACATGGCGCTGACGCCATGCTTCAGCGCATAGGCCCAGTTCCCCTGCCACAGCAGCTCGACAGTGCGCTTGGTGCGGTATTCCGGCAGCACGCAGGAACGGCCGAGCTCCATGAAGCGCTTGTCCGGATGTTTGGCGATGAGGCCGTCGATTTCGAATTCGGAAGCCGAGTAAAAACCGCCATTGGCGATGGCGACATCTTGACGCAACAGCCTGTAGGTGCCGACGATCTGGTCTTCCGGGTCGCCCTCGATCGAGCGGTCGAGAACGAGAAGATGATCGCAGACGGCGTCATAGGCATCGACGTCGCGCTGGCGGCGCATGGCATCCAGCGGCAGCTGCGCCTTCATTTCGTCGACGAAGACGCGGTAGCGCACGGCCTGGGCGGCATCGATCTCGCGTGCCGTGCGGGCAAGGCGGGTCTCCAGATTGCCGATGCGGCCGAGGATATCGCCGTCCTTCTGTACAGCCGTCGAGGGCCGTGCGGGCTCCGCGGTGGTGTCACGATTCAGGATGTCGATGGCGGACATGACGATTCTCCCGTTGCCGGCTTATCGACGCCATAAAACACTTCTCTGCGACAGGAAAGTGACATTTTGAATTTCCAGGCGCAAGAAGCGTGCCGGTTTTTGAGGCGCTCACCGCGCCTCTGCCCGGCGGGCGGAAAGGGCGGCAACCGCCTGAACTTCGGTCAGCAGCCGCACCGGATCGACCGGCTTTACCATGACGCGGTTGGCGCCGTTGAGCAAGACCTGGCGGCGCGATTCGTCGCTCTTGTCGGCGGTCAGCACGATCACCGGCACCGAGGCAAGATCGAGCCGCCGTTCATGGCCGCGCAGGCGTCCCAGCATTTCGATGCCGTTACCACCAGGCATCGAGAGGTCGCTGATGATGATGTCGGGCCGGGCATTCGCCTCGCAGAGCGCGTAGTCGAGCAGGGCCTCGAAATCTTCGACATGGCGCACCTTATGTCCGCCTTTTTCCAGGACGACGCGGACCAGCATGGCATTGATCGGGTCGTCCTCGCCGAGCAGGATGCTGAGCCCGCTGGCGGCAACAAATGTCTCCGCCACCGAAAGGCCGAAGCCCGGCTGGTTGTCGTTCAGCGCGTCGCGTTTCTCCATGCCGCGCATGCGCCCGCGCAGCACGTCGATCAGCGACTGCTCGCGCAGGGGGCGGATGAGCCAGGCGTCGAAAAGGTCGAGCGGATGGGCGCTACGCTCTTCCGGATTGACGAGCAGCACCTTGCGCAGGCCAAGCGCGGCGATTTCGGCGCGATCGGCAAGATGGGCGGAAAATTCCGCCGACATCCGGTGGTCGATGATGATATCGGTCGGCCGCCGTCCGCCCTTTGCCAAGCCGAGCAGCGTTGCCCGCGCCGTCTCGCCGTCGCCGACGAGATGGCAGAGGCCGCCGAGCGTGGTGATCGTCTCGGCAATGGCTGTGCGCGCCGCACCGGCTGGGGCCAGCAGCACGACACTGTTGCCGGCAAGCAGCGTGTTTCGCCGGTCGGGGCGCTCGCTGCCGATATCGACAGGGAAGCGGATGGTGAATTCGCTGCCTTTACCCTTTTCGCTGGCAACCGTCAGCGCGCCGTTAAATTCGCGCATGATGCGGGCGGAGATGGCAAGGCCGAGCCCGGTCCCGCTGCTCTTGTCGGCAACACTCCCACCTTGCTCGAACTCGCCGAAGACGCGCGCCTGCTCCTCCGTCGTCATGCCGGGACCGCTATCGGTGACGGTGATCAAAATATCGCCGGGGTCGAGCGATACGCGGATGAAGACGCCGCCGACCTGGGTGAATTTCACCGCATTGCCGATGACGTTGAAGAGGACCTGACGCAGCCGCGCCGGGTCGAAGTTCATATTTTCGGGCACGTCGGACGACACTGTGGCGCCGATCTCGATACCCTTTTCATGCGCCCGGTGGGCGAGCATCTCGACGACGCTTTCCAGAAGCTTGCGCAACGATTCCGAGCGCGGGTGCAGCGCGAAACGGCCGACCTCGATGGTGGAGAAGTCGAGCAGGTCCTCGACGAGTTGCGTCAGCGCATGGCCGGACTGGCGGATGTTCGCGAGATAGTTCTGCTGTTCCTGCGTCAGCCGCGTCTCAGCGATCAGATGCGTCATGCCGAGGATGCCGGAAAGCGGCGTGCGCACCTCGTGGCTGACAGTGGCAAGCAACCTCGATTTGGCGGCGCTGTTATATTCGGCTTTTTGCCGGGCCTCTTCGCGACCCTGCGCGATGAGCCGCTCGTCGGTCACGTCGCGGGCAACGCTCTGCAACAGCAGGCGGCCATTTGCCGGGTCGCGGGTGACGACGTCGCGCCAGAGGAAGATGCGCTGGCCCTCCGGTGTCGAGATCTCGACATCGTAGCAGTGCGGTATCGGGCCGGGGCGGAAGGCAAGCCCGATCTCCTCGCAGGTTTTTCCTTCCGGACGCAGCCGCCCGCTCAGGCGGCGAAAAGTATCGTTGGCGGAGATGATGCACCGGTCCATGGTCCGGCTGACCGTGATGTCGCCGAGCACGTCGTGCACGTCGGCAAACAGCTTTGCGCCAGCGTTCCAATCCTGCAGGGATTTGCCGGGGCCCTGCCCGGCCTTGCGCGGCCGAACCATCAGCAGGGCATAACCGGCAATGACGGCAAGGCCAAGAACGACAAGGCCGCCCGAAAGAAGCAACGGATCGCCGGCATGGGCAAGCAGCATCAGGATCGTTGCGGCAAGAAGGCCGGCGCCGCCCAGCCAGTAGAACAGCAGCCGCCTTGTCGGTGCGGTTCCCCTCTGACGATCATCGGCTCCCTGAGGTGTCGATGCGCCGGGTCGTGAGGAAGGGGCCTCCATCCGCTTCTCATGCGGCTTGGCGGCGGGTCCACCGAAGGCGGCGGACAATCTTTCCTGCAACTGTCCCAGGTTCTGCATGCTATCTGGATAACATGAGGCCCGTTCCGAATGCCTTCAGGATTTCGATAAGATTTTAGCGGCCGGCCTTTTTTGGCAGCAGCAGCTCGTCGAGAATGACACAACCGGCGCCGATGGTGATGAAACTGTCGGCGAGATTGAAGACCGCGAAGGACCAGCTCTCGGTGTAGAAAAGAATGTAATCGATCACATGTCCATAGGCGAAGCGGTCGACGAGGTTGCCGATCGCGCCTGCGATGATCAGCGCATAACCGAGATGAGCGATCCAGCGGTCCTTCGCCGTGCGGTGCCACAGCCAGATGACGAAGGCGACGATGACGAGCCGCATGCCGACGATGAACCAGCCGTCCATGCCAGACAGCATCGAAAAGGCGACGCCGAGATTGTAGGTGCGGTAGAGCGCCAGCATCGGAATAACCGGCACCGCCTCCTGCAGCGGCAGGTAATGATCAACGGTGATCTTGACGACCTGGTCGATGAGAACGGCGACGACGATGAAGAAGAGGATCGGTGCCGGCCGCGAAAACAGCGCGGAGCGTGCATGCGTCTGTTCGGTCATTTGCCCTCGGCAAGTGAGAGGAGATGGCGGCGCGCCTCGAAAAGCATGACGGCGGTGGCGACGGCGAGGTTCAGCGAATCGGCGCGGCCCTGCTGCGGAATGCGGGCAAGCGCGTCGGCCTCCCTGGCCAACTGCTCGGGCAGGCCGGATTGTTCGTTGCCCATCAGGAGCACGACCGGCTTTTTCCGGTAGTCGATCGTCCGGTAATCGACCGCGCCGGCAAGATGCGTCGCGACGACGGAAACGCCGGCCGATTTCCGCCAGGCGATGAATTCCTCAGGTGTCGCCCGCGCGACCGGAACGGCAAAGACCGAGCCCATGGTGGCCCGCACGGTTTCGAGCGAAAAAGGATCGGTCGTTTCTCCTAGAAGAATGATGCCGGAAGCGCCGGCCGCATCGGCCGTGCGGATGATGGTGCCGAGATTGCCGGGGTCACGCACCCGGTCGAGCGCCACCCATGTCTCGCCATCCCTTGGCCGGATACCCTTGAGCGGTGTCCAGCGCTGCTCGAAGATGCCGACGACCATTTGCGGATTGTCGCGGCGGGTGATCGAGGCGATCACTTTTTCGCTGACTTCGAGCACCAGCCCGCCCGAGGCGACGGTCCTTGCCGCCATCTGCTCGACCAGCGGCTTGCCTTTGGCGGCCTTGGCATAGACCAGCGTGCGGATCGCCCAGCCGAGTTCGATCGCATCGATGACGAGCTTCAGCCCTTCGGCGAGGAAAGTGCCGCTTTCCTCGCGCGACTTCTTGTTCGTCAGCGCCTTGATGTCCTTGATGATCGGATTGGCAAGCGAGGTGACTTCCTTCACCTGTCCGACCCTGCGCGGCCCCTGATCGTGGAAGTCCTTGCTCATTTCGGCACCCAGCGGGAAAAGAGGGAGGTGGAAAGCGCGCGGCCCTGCGTCCTGCCGTCGGTGCCGGCTTCGCGAATCACCAGCTCGCCGGATTCGACCACGCCGCCGGCGCCGCGCATCGTCTCGCGCATCAACTCGTGGATCGAATAGAAGCTGGCGCGGATCGAATAGGCCGTCAGCACCAGGCCCACTGCCTTTGGCGACAGGATCTCGCGGCAGACATCGAGCATCAATGGCAGATGCTCGAAGAGGTGCCAGACTTCGCCATTGGGGCCGCGGCCGAATTTCGGCGGGTCGGTGAGAATGATATCGTACTGGCTGCCGCGGCGTTCTTCGCGCAGGATGAATTTCATCGCATCCTCGCAGATCCAGCGGATCGGCAGTTTCTCCATGCGCCCGAGCGCCTGGTTTTCCCTTGCCCAGCCGATCGCCTTCTTCGAGGCGTCGACATGGGTGACCTCGGCGCCGGCTGCGGCGGCGACAAGCGAGGCGACGCCGGTATAACCGAAGAGATTCAGCACCTTCAGCGGCCGGCCGGCCTTTTCGGCCTGCTCCTTCATCCAGCTCCAGTGGACGATCTGCTCGGGAAAGACGCCGACATGACGGAAGGAGGTGAAGCGACCGAGGAAATCGACGCCGAGCAGATTGAGCGGCCAGGTCTCGCCGAGCGCCTCTTTCGGGAAGCGCCAGCGGCCCGTGCCTTCCTCGTCGGTGTCGCCGGTGAAGACGGCATCGACCTTTTCCCAGACTTGGGGCGCCAGCGAAGGCCGCCACAGCGCTTGGGCCTCGGGGCGGATGATGCGGTAGGGGCCGTATTGCTCGAGCTTTTCGCCGTTGCCGCTGTCGATCAGGTGGAAGTCGCCGGCCCCGAGCGATTCGAGGATGACGGGCACGCGCTCCGTCGGACGCTCGCCGCTGCGTGTCATCAGGGGACGCACAACGGCGGCAGGCACAGCAGCCTCGCGCACCGCCTCGCGGGTTGCCGCGGGCCGCGCGACCGGCTTTGGCGGCCGGCGTGCCTGATCGTCCCTGCGGCTTTCACCGGAAGGACCTGATGTTTTCTTCTGGCCCGGCCGGCCTTCTCTTTGTTTCAACGTGCTCTTCCGCATCTCTGTCGGGGTGGCTTATCGGCTTTGCGTCCGCCACAGCGCCGTGCGTCTTTTGAGACGCGCAAAGGACGCTGCAGCACTTGAATTATGCAGTAGCGCAGAAAACCGTGCCGGATCAACTGCGCAGCCGACCTGGCCCGGGCAAACGACAGGGTCACTCGGCGCGGCGCCTATTTCAAGCCCTCGAAGGTCTGTGTGCGAAGCCAGCTTTCCGCCGCATAGAGCGCTGCGACATGCATCGATTGCATGATGACGGCGCCGGACTGCAGGTCGCTCAGGATGGCAGCAAGATCCGCAAACAGCAGGTCGACCTTCTCGCCGGGGTCGAATGCCGGTTCGCCGACCTTGCTCAGGCCGAGCGCCAGCCAGCTCGTCACCACATTGCTGTGGTTGGCGGCATTCGGATAGGAGGTGAGCAGCTTGACGAAGGTGGAGGCTTCATAGCCGGTCTCTTGCCGCAGCTCGCGCCGTGCCGCCGCCATTGCCGCATCGCCGGTCTTGCTATCGCCGGGTTCGACGCCGCCGGCGACGAGACCGGCCACGATCTCGCCGCGGCCGTGCCGGTATTCCCGCGTCAGCAGCACGCGCCCGTCGGGCATCAGCGGAATGACGTTGATCCAGTCAGGATAATCGAGCACATGGAATGGCGCGATGACGGTTCCATCGGCAGTGACGCAATCGTCGCTCCGGACCCGGATCCAGCGATCTTCATAGGTGATGCGGCTTGCCGTCACGCTCCACGGCTTCAGTTCGTCGTTCATCGGCCCATCCCCTATGTGTGTCAAATATGTGCCAGGTCGGAGCCCGGCAGATAACATTCCGTCCCGCCTTGGCAAAGCGCTTTCCCGCTGGGATAAGATGAACCGATCGGAGATGGGGCTATCGAATGGATTTCACCGGCGAAGAACGCATCGCCGCGCCGCGGGACGTCGTCTGGGCAGCGCTCAACGATCCCGAGATCATGCGCGGTTGCATCCCAGGTTGTCAGAGCATCGAGCGGCTGTCGCCGAGCGCTTTCGAGGCGACGATCAAGGTCAAGTTCAGCCTGCTGTCTGCCACCTTTCATGGGCTGCTGACGCTTTCCAATGTGGATGCGCCGAAGAGCTACACGTTGTCGGCCGAAGGCAAGGGCGGTCTTGCCGGCTTCGCCAGGGGCAGCGCCGATGTCGTGCTCGAGGAAAGGGGTGCCGAGACCATACTGCAGTACCGGTCGAAGGCCGAACTCGGTGGCAGGCTCGCCCAGCTCGGTGCCCGCCTGCTCGATTCGACCTCGAAGAAGCTCGCCGAAGGGTTCTTTTCGGATTTCAATGCCGCTGTCGTCGCGAAGATGGCGGCCGGTTAGGCTTGGCGCGGGCTGAGGGTTTGTTTAAATCGACGTCATGACGTGGACCATCAGGCCGCCGCGGGCGGAAGACCAGGAAATGCTCGCGGAGATTTATCTTTCCGTGCGCCGCGAAACATTCGTCTGGGTCGATCCCGGCAAGTTCTATCGCGAGGATTTCGCCGTCCATACGAATGGCGAGACGGTCTTCGTCTGCGCGCATGAAAACGGCAGCGTCGCCGGCTTCCTGTCGCTCTGGCCGGAAGACGATTTCATCCACATGCTCTATATCAGTCCTGAATTCCAGGGGCAGGGCGCTGGCACGGCGCTGCTGCACGCCCTGCCGGAATGGCCGCAACACCGGTACAGGCTGAAATGCCTGGTGAAGAACCGGCGGGCAAAGGCGTTCTACCTTTCCCACGGGTTCCAGGTGACCGGCAACGGCGCCTCGCCGGAGGGTGACTATGAGGAATTGAGCTTTTTTCCGGTTTGAGACGCCGCCAAAACTGGCCGTCGACATGCCAATCCGGCTTTACCGCGCCGGCAGCTGCCCGGCGATTTCCTCGGCACGGTTTTTGTGGCGGTCGGCCTCGCCTTGCCAGCGAATGGCTTCCTTGGCCTCGGTGCGGGCGCGTTTGCGGTGTTTGCCCTGGCTGAACCAGGTGGCGGCCGCACCGATCAGCATGCCTGTGATCAGCGCGATGAACAGGAAGACGAAGAAGGGCGCGGAAACTGCAAGCACTTGGTCTTCGGGCCGGAACGGATTGAAGGCGAGCGTGACGCTCTGCCGGTTGGCGACGCAAAAGACGATGAGGATGACGCCGAGCGGCAGCAGAATCAACAGGTTGACGATCTTCTTGGCCATTTGAGGTCTCCACGCGGCAGATTGCGCCGGTCTTTTTTCAGGGCGCGTTTCGTCCTTACTGCGCCGCGCATCTTTGTGAGAGGCGTAAAATACGATGCGTCGCCAGAATAGGAAAACGGCCCTCGAGTTCAAGTGCGGTTTTGCCGCAGGCGGCTAAAGCGCGTCGCAATCTTTCAGATTTGCTCCGCACGCTTTAGGTCTTTATGTCGATGCATGTCGTTATCGCAAATCCGCTGCACACTTTTGCGCGACATGCTTGAGCAACTGCTCAATCCTCTTCGTCGGCCTGGCCGGGATTGAGCCGCTCGCGCAGTTCCTTGCCGGTCTTGAAGAAGGGAACCCACTTCTCCTCGACGAAGACGGTATCGCCGGTCCGCGGGTTGCGGCCGGAGCGGGAAGGGCGGTTCTTGACCGAAAAGGCGCCAAAGCCGCGCAATTCGACACGGTTGCCCGCAGCCAGTGCATCCGTGATCTCGTCGAGAACCGCGTTGACGATATTCTCGACGTCGCGATGATAGAGATGCGGGTTGCGTGCCGCAACAATCTGCACCAATTCGGACTTGATCACATTCGCCCCCTTAAATTATTGATTTCTTATCAATCGTGGCCAACCTGCCAAACTGAAAGCAGCCCGTCAAGAAGCAACTTTGGGGGCAGGATTCCATTGATATCCTGGGTTTTCATGACATCATCATAACCGAAGATCGTAATCAACCGCGAAACAGCCCCAGCGAGCAGAAAGGGCGTATTGCTCTTCTTGTCCCAGTCCACCATCGGCAGTTCGCTGTCGACGCCGCGCGACTTCAGATAGGCGCGAATCTCAGCCTCGCCGCCAATTGCATCGACGAGTTTCACCTTCAGCGCCTGGCGGCCGGTATAGATCGTTCCGTCGGCCAGTTTCAGCACCTCGTCGCGCGGCAGCTTGCGCCGGTCGGCAACCAGGTCGACGAACCAGTTATAGCTGTCGACCACCATGCTGCGGATCATCGCCTTGGCCTCTTCGCTCGCCTCGTGGAAGGGCGAGGGCTCTGCCTTCAGCGGCGAAGACTTGATCTCCTGCAGCGAGACGCCGATCTTGTCGAGCAGCGGCTGGATCTGCGGATACTGGAAGATGACGCCGATCGAGCCGGTGATCGAGCTGTCGCCGGCAATGATCGTATCGCCGGCGGTGGCGATCATGTATCCGGCGGAGGCGGCAAGCGTGCGCACGTCGGAGACGACAGGCTTCTTGGCCGATATCGCACGGATCGCCTTGAAGATTTTTTCGCCGCCATAGGTCGTGCCGCCGGGCGAGGAGATCGAAATCACCGCCGCCTTCACCTGGTCGTTGGTCTCGACCTTCTTCAGCCGCTCCAGAAGCTCGTCGTCATCGACGATCAGCCCGGATATCGTCACATGGGCGATATGCGGGCGCTGCGTCCCGGCATCGCCGAGGGCAAAGTGGTAGAAGGCGAAACCAAGTGCCACGATGAGGGCCACCGCGAAGAGGCGCCAGAAGCCGAGCTTGCGGCGCAGCCGCCGGCGATCCGCGATGATCGAACTGTCCATGGAAACCTCCAGCGCTGGCACCGGCTTCGGCATGCCGCCGATCAATCCGGTGAAATAGGGTGGCAGCGGCCCGTACGAATGCCACTTTTGAATGTTTTTCCGTTGTGTTGCTTGTTGCAGAAAAAATTCCATATTGGCAAGCCAATGTAATAATGCGAAACGAACTGTGATTGGCGGCCCGCTTTGTTATTGAGGCGCGGCGATCACCGCACATGGACGAGGCCTATGCTCGATACCCTGAAGAACAACGGACATGCCGCCTATTCAGGGTCCGGCAGGAGCGCCTATGGCGACGCGTTGTTCCATTCCGCCCGCGTGCGGCGGCTGAAGATATTGCTGCCGGTGGCGGCCCTCACCATCGCGGCGAGCCTCACGGCGGTGGCGTTGGTCAGCATCTATCTGCCCGAGAATGTCAAGATGGAAGGCGCCAAGATCGAGAACGGCAAGGTCGTGATGGAAAAGCCGGCGATATCAGGACGCAATTCCGACGGCATCAACTATTCGATGCTGGCCGAAAGGGCCCTTCAGGATATCCGCAATCCCAATCTCATCACGCTCGAGACGATTAAGGCCGCCGTGCCGATGAATGACGGCCTGATCGCCCGCGTCGTCGCCTCGACTGCCGATTACAACCGCGCCACCGACAACCTGCATATGACGGCCCCCTTCACTCTGGTGCTGAGCAGCGGCCTCAATGCGAATTTCCAGTCCGCGCAGCTCGACATCAAGGGCGGCAACATGCGGAGCGACGACCCCGTCACCATCACCAAGGACAATGCCTCCATTGTTGCGAAGACGCTTCAGATAACCGATAAGGGGCGGGTGATCACATTCGAGGGGAATGTTCGAATGAATGTCGATCCATCCACCATCCATAAACAGGGCACTTAACCAGCCGGGTCATCCATGACAAAAGATTGTCGCATTTCCACTTGCAAGACAGGCATGGCATTCATTGCCGGCGCATTTGCCCTTATTCTGACGGCCTCGGGCGCGGGTGCGCAGTCGACCACGATGTCGGGCATGAAGCTTTCCAACGACCAGCCGATCCAGATCGAAAGCGACAAGCTTGAGATCCATGACCAGGAACACACCGCGCTCTTCACCGGCAAGGTCAAGGTCGTCCAGGGCACGACGACGATGCAGTCCGGCAAGATGACCGTCTATTACAAGGACAAGGCGGCAAAGCCGGCTGCTGACGGCGCGCAACCCGCCGCCCAGCCGGAGCAGTCGGCCTCGCTTGCATCGGGAAGTGCTGATATCGACAAGATCCTGGTGACGGACAAGGTCCTCTTGACCTCTGGCACGCAGACGGCGACCGCCGATGACGGCAATTTCGACATGGCCTCGCAGACATTCATCCTCACGGCAGATGAGGGGAACAAGGTTATTCTGTCGGACGGGCCGAACGTCTTCACCGGCTGCAAACTGACGGTTCACATGCAGACTGGCCAGGCGGAGCTTGAAAGCTGCGGCGGGCGTGTCCAGATTCAGCTCGATCCGAAATCGAAGCCGAATACACCGCAGCAGAAGCAGAACTGAGAAGCCGGCCTCCCACGTGAAATTATCATCGCTATCCACCATGTTCGGCAAGCCCGGGCCACAAGCTGCGGGTGCTGCCGACAAGAGCCGCTATCAGGGAACGCTGATCGCACGCGGTCTGACGAAGACCTATGCGACGCGGCGCGTCGTCAACGGCGTTTCGCTGGTGGTGCGCCGTGGCGAGGCCGTTGGCCTGCTCGGCCCGAACGGCGCCGGCAAGACCACCTGTTTTTATATGATCACCGGCCTTGTGCCGGTGGATGAAGGCACAATCGAGATCGACGGCAACGACGTCACGACCATGCCGATGTACCGCCGGTCGCGCCTTGGCGTCGGTTACCTGCCGCAGGAAGCCTCGATCTTCCGCGGGCTGACGGTGGAACAGAATATCCGCGCCGTCCTCGAAGTGCATGTGAAGGACAAGGCCGAGCGCGAGCAGAAGCTGAACGAGCTGCTGGAGGAATTCCATATCCAAAAGCTGCGCAAGAGTGCCGCCGTCGCCCTTTCCGGCGGTGAGCGCCGCCGCCTCGAAATCGCGCGTGCGCTAGCGACAGACCCGACTTTCATGTTGCTCGACGAGCCCTTCGCCGGCGTCGACCCGATCTCGGTCGCCGACATCCAGAATCTCGTTCACCACCTGACGGCGCGCGGCATCGGCGTTCTCATCACCGACCACAATGTGCGCGAGACGCTGGGTCTCATCGACCGCGCCTACATCATCCATGCCGGTGAGGTGCTGACCCATGGCCGGGCGAATGACATCGTCAACAATCCGGAAGTGCGCCGGCTCTATCTCGGCGACAATTTCAGCCTCTGATGCCGGGCCGCCCGCAGAAATTCACCTTGTCGGCATAGTTCCGCTTGACCAAATCCAATAAAAAAGCAATTTTTGGGCCAACTTGGATTTCCGTGGCCTGAAGCCTTGATCGGACGCGGATTCCCGGAGGAATTGAGGGGAGTTTCGCGTCCGTCATGGCACTGTCCGCCAATCTTTTCCTGCGCCAGACCCAGTCCCTGGTGATGACACCGCAACTGATGCAATCCATCCAGTTGCTGCAGATGACGCATTTTGAACTCACCCAGTTCATCGCCCAGGAAGTCGAAAAGAACCCGCTGCTCGAATTTCCGTCGAATGACGGCGAGGGGGGCGGCGAACGCGGCGAGGCCGAAGATAGCGAGTATGCTCATCAGCCGGAGGATGCCGGGTCGGATGACGGTTACGACAACCGGACCGAGGCGCTTTCCAGCGACTGGTATGACAATGGCGGCAGCGCCAGCACGAGCCGGCTGAACGACGAACTCGACGCCAATTACACCAATGTCTTTCCTGATGACGGTGCCCCGCAGCGCCTCGATGCGCCGGAGCTCGTCAGCCAGTGGAAATCGATGCCGGGCAGCGGCGAGGGCGCCGATTACGATCTCGATGATTTCGTCGCCGGCCAGGTGTCGCTGCGTGATCATCTCGCCCAGCAGATCCCCTTCGTCCTGTCTGACGTGGCCGACCGGCTGATCGCGCAGAATTTCGTCGACCAGCTCGATGACTGCGGTTATCTGCAGGCCGATATCGTCGAGGCGGGCGAGAGGCTAGGCACGAGTCCCGCACAGGCCGAGCGCGTGCTCGCCACCCTCCAGAGCCTTGATCCGCCGGGTGTTTTCGCCCGCAGCCTCGCCGAATGCCTGGCGATCCAGCTCAGGCAGAAGGACCGATATGACCCTGCCATGCAGGCTCTGGTCGAAAACCTCGAACTCCTGGCGCGGCGCGATTTCGCCACGTTGAAGCGGCTCTGCGGCGTCGACGAGGAAGATCTTCTCGACATGCTCGGCGAGATCCGCCAGCTCAATCCCAAGCCCGGCAGCGGTTTCGAGGCGGGTGTTTCCGAAGCGATCATGCCGGATGTGGTCGTCAGAGCCTCTTCGGACGGCGGCTGGCTGGTCGAGCTCAATCCGGATACGCTGCCGCGCGTGCTGGTCAACCAGTCCTATTTTTCCCGGGTGACGAAGAACGGCGAGGATCACGCCTTCCTCTCCGATTGCCTGCAGAGCGCCAACTGGCTGACGCGCAGCCTCGACCAGCGGGCAAAAACCATCATGAAGGTGGCAAGTGAAATCGTCCGCCAGCAGGACGCCTTCCTGCTGCATGGCGTCGACTACCTGCGCCCGCTGAACCTGAAAACGGTCGCCGAGGCGATCAAGATGCATGAATCCACCGTCAGCCGCGTTACATCGAACAAATATATGCTGACGCCGCGCGGACTCTTCGAACTCAAATATTTCTTCACCGTCTCGATCAGCGCCGTCGCGGGCGGTGACAGCCATTCGGCCGAGGCCGTGCGTCACAAGATCCGTGCGCTGATCCTGCAGGAGAGCCCGGAGGCGGTGCTTTCCGATGACGATATCGTCGAGATGCTGAAGAAGGGCGGCGTCGATCTTGCCCGCCGCACGGTTGCGAAATACCGGGAAGCGATGAACATCGCCTCTTCGGTGCAACGCCGCCGCGAGAAGCGGGCGCTCGCCAAGGTCGCCGGCTTCTAATGCCGTCATGCTTCGACCTGGATCGAAGCATCCCGCCCGCAAATCCCGTTATTCCTCTCCGGTGCCCTGCGACTTTTCAGACGCGCAACGGCGCTGTAACCTTTTGAATTTTCTTAAACGAAGATCGAAATGCCGACGATGATGCCGCAAAATCCGAACCTTGCCAGAGAGCTTTTCCTGCTGCTGGTGCTGGCGACCCTCTGGGGTTCCTCCTATAGCTTCATCAAGATCGGCGTCGAGACTATCCCGCCGATAACGTTGATCGCCGCCCGCACGCTGATTGCCGGCGGCATTCTGTTTGCCGTGCTGCGCCGCCGGCGTGTCCGCCTGCCGCGCGATGGTGCGACCTGGCGCCGGTTTTTCGTTCAGGCCTGTCTGAACAGCGTCGTCCCCTTCACGCTGATCGCCTGGGCAGAACAGTCCGTCGATGCCGGATTGGCGGTGATCCTGAATTCGGCAACGCCGATCTTCACCTTCCTGCTGACCGTGCTGATCACCGGCCATGAGCAGGTGACGCTGCGAAGGTTTTTCGGCGTCATCGCCGGGCTTGTCGGCATCTGCCTCGTCATCGGCGTCGAAGCGCTCGACGGTCTCGGCGAAAGCCTGATGGCGCAGCTTGCCATCATCCTGGCGACCATCTGTTATGCAGGTGCCGCGATTTTCAGCAAGAACTTCAAGGGGCTCGATCCCGCGGTGCCGGCGGCCGGCTCGTTGATTTCAGGCGCGGTCATTCTCCTGCCTGTGAGCCTCGTCGCCGATCGGCCATGGGAACTCGACCCGTCGGCGGCATCGATGCTGGCGCTGCTTGCCCTCTCCGCCTTTTCGACGGCCCTTGCCTTCACGATCTATTTCCGTCTCGTCCAGACGCTGGGTTCGGTCGGTACCACCTCGCAAGCCTATCTCAGAGTGCCGATCGGTGTTGCAATCGGCATCGTTTTCCTCGGCGAAAGGCTGAGCCAGACGGCCTGGATCGGACTCGTCTGCGTCATATCAGGTGTCGCAGCCATGACGATCCCCGCGAGGACGAGCGCAACGCAAGCGCGAGGCGCATAAAGTGGATGGGGTGGCAATCGGCGGCATAACTTTGCCAAGCAAGGTATCGACTACACGTTACCCGGGCGTCGGCGATGGTGATTCTCCACCCTATTGACTTTTCGGTAGCCTCTGGCTAGAAGCCCGCCGCAATCGATGCCGCGAACGGCATCTGGAGTTATCCCCAGCATCAGAAGGGTACCAAGGACCCGCGGGCCTAAGCCGATCTTGCTTGAGATTGTGCGAAGTGCTTGGATGAACCTGAGGCTTGGCGTAAACTGATACCCGCAAACGACCATAAGAAGGGAAACTCCATGAGTGTGCGTGTATCCGGGAAACATATGGAAATTGGTGAATCCTTCCGTCAAAAGATCGAGGACCAAATTGGTATGGCCATCACGAAATACTTCGACGGGGGATATTCCGGCCAGGTGACCGTGGAAAAGGCGAGTTCTCGTTACTCGGCGGACTGCAAGCTGCATCTCGACAGCGGGGTGGTACTGCATGCGGCCGGCGAGGCGACCGACCCGCAGTTGGCTTTCGACGCCGCCTCCCAGCGGATCGAAAAACGGCTGCGGCGTTACAAGCGCAAACTGAAGGACCATCACGCCGGAAACCATCTGAATGGTTTTGCAGAGGTCTCCTACACGGTTATGGATTCCGTTCCTGATCACGATGATGAAATCGCCGACGATTTCGCTCCGGCGATCGTCGCTGAAAGCACGAAGCAGCTGAAGACCATGTCGGTCGCCACCGCCGTGATGGCGCTCGACATGACCGACGAGCCGCTTCTCCTGTTCCGCAGCCCCGGCAAGGAACATCTGAACATCGTTTACCGTCGGCACGACGGAAATATTGGCTGGATCGATTCAGCCAGTATCAAAGGCTGAGATCGGCGTGGTGAGCGGCGGTGTTGCCGCCGCTCCTTGCATTTGATTCCGGCGACAGAAGGAAAAAGAAATGGCATTGGCAGATTTGCTCCATCAGGATGCGATCATTCCCGCCCTCAGAGTAAATTCCAAGAAACAGTTGCTTCAGGAATTGGCTGCAAGAGCCGCCAGGATCACCGGGCTTTCCGAACGGGAGATCTTCGACGTTATCCTGCAGCGCGAACGCCTGGGCTCGACCGGCGTCGGCAACGGCATCGCCATTCCCCACGGCAAGCTGGGAAACATCCATTCGATCGTCGGTATCTTCGCCCGACTGGAGCAGCCGGTCGATTTCGAGGCGCTGGATGACCAGCCGGTCGATCTCGTGTTCCTGCTGCTTGCGCCGGAGGGCGCGGGTGCCGATCATCTCAAGGCTCTGTCGCGGATCGCCCGCGTGCTGCGCGATCACGATCTGGTCGCCAAGCTGCGCGCCACCGATTCCTCCCAGGCGATCTATGCCTTCCTCAACGAAGAGCAGGCGTCGAACGCTGCCTGACGCACGCCGCGCGATAACGCATCTATTCTCGAATGTAAAAAGCGCCTGATCTCTCAGGCGCTTTTTACATTATGAGGGGTTGGACGATCAGAACTCTTCCCAGCTGTCTTGCGCCACGGCCGCGGACCCGCGCGACGGAACAACGGAGCGACGGACCGCCGGGGAGCGAGGCGAAGGGGCCGCGGCTGCCGGCGCCCGCATCTTTTGTGCGACCGAGGCAAGCGCTGCGGCGTTCCTCGAACCTGAGACATTGAAGCGGGTGGCGAGCTGCTTCAGCGTCTGTGCCTCGTCGTTGAGTGCGACGCTCGCAGCAGTCGCTTCCTCCACCATCGCCGCGTTCTGCTGCGTTACCTGGTCCATCTGGTTCATGGCCTGGTTGATTTCCTTCAAGCCGACAGCCTGTTCGCTGGCCGATGCCGAGATCTGCCGGATGAGGTCGTTGATGCCCATCACCTGTTCGGCGATCTTGTGCAGCGTGCCGCCGGCGCGCCCGACGAGATCGACGCCTTCCTTGACCTGGACGGCCGAGGTGTTGATCAGCGTCTTGATTTCCTTGGCGGCATTGGCCGAACGCTGCGCGAGTTCACGCACCTCCTGGGCGACGACGGCAAAACCCTTGCCGGCTTCCCCGGCACGCGCCGCCTCGACACCCGCATTCAGGGCGAGCAGATTGGTCTGGAAGGCGATCTCGTCGATGACGCCGATGATCCGCGAAACCTCCGTCGAAGATTGTTCGATCCCTCGCATCGAGGCAATCGCCTTCTGCACCACTTCGCCGGACTTTTCCGCATCCTGGCAGGCGAGGTTGACGTTGTCGGCTGCCGTACGCGCATTCTCGGCGCTGGAATCGACCTGCGCGGTGAGCTCGTTGAGCGCCGCCGCCGTCTCCTCCAGACTTGCTGCCTGCTGCTCGGTGCGCTTGGCGAGGTCGGAAGCGCTGTTACTGATTTCGCCGGTGCCGGAGCCGATGTTGGCGACGCTGAGGTTCATCGTGTTGATCGTCTCTTCGAGGCTCGCAAGGGCGGCGTTGAAATCCTGTTTCAGCTTGCCGTATTCGCCGGGGAATTCGTCGGTGATGCGGTGACTGAGATTGCCCTGCGACAGCGCGGAAAGGCCGGCGCCAACGATCGAGACGATATGGCGCTGCAGCGACACCGATTCCTGGCGTTCCGATTCCGAGCGGCTGCGCTCGGTCTCGGCGGCCTGCCGCTGGTCGGCGGCCTCGTCTTCGAGGCGGCGGCTGTCGGCGAGCGTGAAGCGGAAGCCTTCCAGCGCCTTGGCGACCGAACCGACTTCGTCGCTGCGGTCTTGGGCGGCGATTGGTTCGCCATATTGGCCGTCGCTCAGTGCCTTGACGCTGGCGACGAGGCCGCCGAGCGGCCGCTGCACGAAAGAGCGGACCGCGAAATAGAGCGCCAGCATGACGGCGCCAAGCACGATCAGCCCGTTGATGATCATCACGTAGGTCTGGTCTCGCACCGGCGCGTTGATTGCCGTGTGCGGCACGTCGACGAGCACGACCCAGGTGGCGTTGACGCCGGGGACCGCGAACGGATAGACGACACGATCGAAGGGATCGAGGCCGTCATAGGTGACGTTCCTGACGAGACCGGGCTGCTTGCTCGACAGCGCCGTCTTGACGATGTCGGTGCCCTCGCCGTCGTATTCCTTGGTCATCAGGTCGGGGATCGGCGCGACGATCCAGTTGCCGGCCTGCGACAGCAGCGTGACGCGGCCCGAACCGAAAGGATGCAGCGCCTGCAGCTTGTCGGTCAGCGACTTCAGCGAAATATCGACACCGCCGACGCCGATCATCTTGCCGCCAGACATGACCGGATAGGCAATCGAGGTCAGCAGCGTCGGCACGTCCGTTCCCTCGGCCATATAGGGCGTCGTGATCGCGCCCTTGCCGCTGTCGGCGGCGAGCTTCCACCATGCGGCGGTATAATCATTGTCGAAGGTCGAATATTGGATGCCGCCGTCCTTGGTCTTCGACCAGTATGGCGTGAAGGCGCCGTTCTTGTTGGTGCCTTCGTCATTGTTGTTGGCGACCTCAGTGGTCTTGCCGTCAAGCGCGCCGAGTTGTTCGCAGAACCAGCTGCCGAAGGCGAAGGTGTTCTGCTCGAGATTGGCTTTCAGTACGTTGATCATGCCCTTGCGGTCGAGCGACTTGCCTTCATGGCCGCGGCCGATGACGCCCGACATGGTGCGAGCGGCGCTGGCGAGTTCGCCGACATTGGCGGCGATTTCATTGGCGATCGATTTCGCTTCGAGGTTGGCCTGATCCATCGTCAGCGTCTGGACGCGATCCCGGGTCTGGCCGATGAGGAAAAAATTCGAAACGATGAGAACAAGCGCGATGGCGATGCCGGTGATGACGATGAGTTTCGCGGCAAGCGATTTCATGCGAAAAATGAACATGGGGTCCTCGGGCAAGGATGCGCCGAACGGGCATTCTCCGGCGCAGGAGCGAAGGCTCGCCCCATCATGGGGCAGCCGCCTACAGCGCCGTGCGTCTTTTCGAGACGCGCAAAGGACGCTGTAGCACTTTGAATGGCTGCATAATTTCATCCTTAAATCGATTCCGATTTAAGGAATTATGCAGTCGACAGCTGGATTCCAAAAGCGCAGGGAACCGGCGGCCACGAGGAACATCGCCGGAAATCTCTTAAATTTGAATGAAACTCGATCGGTCGAGACAAGGAAAACCGCCGGAACGCCCTGAATTACAGGGCGTTTCGCCGGCGGTTTCGCAAAGAGACGCCCCTATATCCTGTCAGCGACTTCCTCGCTCAAGGGGATCGAAGGTTGCGCCCCGGCCTTGAGGCATGCGAGCGAACCGGCAACCGCCGCACGACGCAGCGCCGAGACAAAATCGAGGCCTTCGTCGAGGCTGGCAGCGAAATAGCCGCAGAATGTGTCTCCGGCGCCGACCGTATCGACAGGTTCGATCTTGAGACCCTGCGCTCGTGAAATCGCCCCGTCGCGGATGGCGATGACCCCGTCGGCACCGAGCGTCACGATCAGCGTCTGGCCCGTCTCCGCATGCAGGCGCGCAAGGGCTGCCTCGCGTGCTTGGGCGTCCATGCCCTCCTGTCCGGCAAGCCGCTCGAACTCGGTTTCGTTGGCAATGACGATATCGGCAAGTCGGCCGAGACGCGGCGCATCGGGGATCAGCGGCGCGAGGTTGAGGATGCTGGTGACGCCCTTGGCGCGGGCGGCCGACAGCGCACGTTCGACGGCAGCAGCTGGCACTTCGAGCTGCAGCATCAGGATATCGCCTTCGTTCATGCGGCCGATCGCCGTCTCGGCATCGGCAGGCGTGACCTGGCCATTGGCGCCGGGAACGACGGCAATCATGTTCTCGCCGTCGCCGCCGACAAGGATCAGCGCCGTGCCTGTCGGACCGTCGACATGGTTGATGAGGGAAAGGTCGGTGCCTGCATCATCGAGCAGGGCCAGCGCCTCCGCAGCGAAAGCATCCTTGCCGACGGCGCCGGCCATATGCACGTAGCGGCCGGCGCGCCGCGCTGCCAGCGCCTGGTTGGCGCCCTTGCCGCCGGCGGCCGTCGCAAAGCCGTTGCCGGCCACCGTCTCACCGGGCTTCGGCAGGCGCTCGGTCGTGGCGATGAGATCCATGTTGATGGACCCGAAAACTGTGATCATGAATGTGTCCCGTCTTCTAGAGCATGATGCCGAAAAGTGTGATCGGTTTTCGGCCGACATCATGCTCCTACTGTTTCATGCGGGCGAGACACTGCCCGAAGCGATCACTCCTCGTCAACCACCCGGAGCTTCAGAAGACCGGTGCGGCTTTCTACCGATTTGGCCGCGGCCTCGCCGTCGCGGGCGGGGGGTGCATCGCCGCCGCCCGCCTCAAATTCCAGCGCTTCGATCTTGGCGCCGCGTTTGGTCAGCTTGTCGGCCGACGTGACCACCATGTCGATATCCTTCTGCGCCATGGCGAAATGGCCTTGCAGCTTGCGCACCCGCTCGTCGAGGCGGCTGAGATCGTCCATCAGGATTGCCACCTCGCCCTGGATCAGATGCGCCTGCGCCCGCATGCGCTGATCCTTGAGCACGGCCTGGATGACCTGGATCGACAACATCAGCAGCGACGGCGAGACGATGACGATACGCGCGCGGTGCGCCTTCTGCACCACCGGCTCGAAGTGCTCGTGGATCTCGGCGAAGATCGATTCGGATGGCACGAAGAGAAAGGCCGTATCCTGCGTTTCCCCCTGGATCAGATATTTCTCGGAAATGTCTCGGATATGGATTTCCATATCGCGGCGGAACTGCTGGCCGGCGATCTTGCCTGCCTCGGGGCTGCCGGCGTCGCGGATCGCGTTCCAGGCTTCGAGCGGAAATTTCGCGTCGATCACCAGCGGCGGCGCGCCGTTCGGCATGCGGATCGTGCAGTCCGGCCGTGAACCGTTGGACAGCGTCTGCTGGAAGGCGTAGGCGCCCATCGGCAGACCGTCGGCAACAATCGTTTCCATCCTGGACTGGCCGAAGGCGCCGCGCGTCTGCTTGTTGGACAGAATGGCCTGCAGTCCGACGACATCCTTGGCGAGCGTCTGGATATTGTTCTGCGCGGCATCGATGACCGCCAGCCGCTCCTGCAGCCTTTGCAGGTTCTCATGCGTCGATTTCGTCTGCTCGGTGATCGTCGAGCTCATGCGCTGCGACATGCCGTCGAGGCGCTGGCTGATCGTCTGGTTGAGTTCGCTCTGCCGCGCGCCGAAGACCTCGGTCATCGCCGCGATGCGGCCCTGCATCTCGGCCTGGATCTTCAAAAGCTCGGCCATCCGCGCTTCGTTTTCCTCGGCACGAAAGCTCGCTTCCTCCGCCTGCTCGCGGCGAAGGCTGGCGCCGCGCAGCAGAAGCACGATCACTAGCAGGGCGAGGGCGGCGAGAACGCCGCCGGCAAGCGCCAGCATGGCCGGACTGATCGAGGCAAGGGAAAGGGCGAGCGATTCGGAATGGATGGTCATGCGGCAAGCATAACAGAAGAAACGGCGATATATAGATCAAAACGTGAACGGAATGGACGGCGTGCAATATCCTCGCACGCTATCGTTCTTCCTCGCTCCGGGAGAAGAAATCGCCGTCCGATTTAACGATTGCTCAACCATATTGGCCAAAACCTGCGGCGCAGAAATTCCTTCCCGCGCCGCGCGCCAAGTACAGAGATCTCCATGACCGCCCAGCAGACCGACAATGCCCTCAGGCAGCGCCTCGATTTCATCGAACTGGATGAGGCGGCGCGCAAGTCGATGCGGGATCTGCGCCCTGTGATATCAGAGCTGATCGGCGGCGCCCTCGACAAATTCTACGCCAAGATCGCCAAGACCCCTGCTGTCGCCGGCTTCTTCGCCGATAAGAATCACGTCGGCCATGCCAAGAAGCGCCAGCAGGATCATTGGGCCAATCTTGCCGGCGGCGCGTTCGATGAGAGCTATGTCAACGGCGTGACCGCAGTCGGCCGCACCCACGCCCGCATCGGGCTGGAGCCGCGCTGGTATATCGGCGGTTACGCCATCGTCATGTCCGAGCTCGTCAAAGGCATCATGGAGAAGCAGTGGCCGTCGATCTTTGCGCGCCGAGAGGGCAAGGCATTGGCCGAGAAGCTGTCGGCCGTCATCAAATCAGGCATGCTCGACATGGATTATTCCATCTCGGTCTATCTGGAAACGCTCGAAGCCAAGCGTCGCGCCTTGGAAGAAGAGCGCGCCCAGGCCGAATCCGACCAGGCGATCGCCCTGGAGCAACTGCGCCGCGGTCTGGAAGCGCTGTCGAAAGGCGATCTTGAAGCCACCCTGCCGTCCGACCTGCCGGGCAATTTCAGGCAGATGGCCGAGGATTACAACCGCGCCGTCAGGGCGCTAAGGCAGTCCTTCGCCTCCGTACGCGAGACCTCGGGCCATATCATGAGCGGCGCCGACGTTATATCCAATGCGACCAACGATCTGGCGCTACGAACCGCCCAGCAGGCGGCAGGCGTCGAGGAGAGCTCGGCCGCCCTGCAGCAGCTGTCCGTCAGCGTCGGCCAGACGGCCGCCAATGCCGAGAAGGCTTCGGCCGCGGTGCGCGAGACGCAAGAGAAGGCGAAGAACTCCGGTGAACTCGTCACCAGTGCTGTCTCGGCGATGGCCGGCATCGAGAAATCCTCGACCGGGATCTCCAAGATCATCGGCGTCATCGATGAGATCGCCTTCCAGACCAACCTGCTGGCGCTGAACGCTGGTGTCGAGGCGGCCCGCGCCGGTGATGCCGGCAAGGGTTTTGCCGTTGTCGCCCAGGAAGTCCGCCAGCTCGCCCAGCGGACCGCGGAAGCGGCCAAGGAGATCAAGAACCTGATCTCGCAGAGCTCGACCCAGGTCAACGAGGGCGTCGGCATCGTCTCCAGCACCGGTGAGGCGCTGAGCGATATGATCAGCCGCATCGATATCATCAACCGTTTCGTCGCCGATATCGCCGCGGCCGCCCGCGATCAGGCGACTGGCGTCAACGAGGTCAGCCTCGCCGTCCGCAACATGGGTGTGATCACCCAGCAGAATTCGGACATGGTCGAGCACTCCTCGGCAGAAACCCGCCGGCTCAAGGATGAGGTGGAGAGCCTGATTGAGCTGCTGCGGCGCTTCCGCGCCCGGCCGGAGGGACGTTCCGCCGGTGCTGCTCGACGGGCTGCTTGAGGCCAATATGGCAAAATTCCAGGCGGGGATGCAAAAAAGCGTATTCCCCGCCTGCCGGATAATTCCATAGTCGGAAAAGATGGGTTATGGGAACGCCATGACCATCAAGCCACTCATCATTCTTCCCGATCCCGTTCTCCGCCAGCTGTCCAAGCCGATCGAGCGGGTGGATGCCGACCTCCAGCGTCTTGCCGACGATATGCTGGAAACGATGTACGACGCGCCGGGCATCGGCCTTGCCGCCATCCAGATCGGCGTGCCGCGCCGCATGCTCGTCATCGACATCTCGCGCGAGGGCGAGGAAAAGCAGCCGCAGGTCTTCATCAATCCGGAGATCCTGACATCCTCCGACGAGCGCTCCGTCTATGAGGAAGGCTGCCTTTCGATTCCAGACTATTATGCCGAGGTCGAACGCCCGGCCACCGTCTCGGTCAAGTATCTCGACCGCAACGGCAAGGAACAGACCGTGGAAGCCGACGGCCTGCTCGCCACCTGCCTGCAGCACGAGATCGACCACCTGAACGGTGTGCTCTTCATCGATCACATATCGCGGTTGAAGCGGGAGATGGTGATCAAGAAATTCACCAAGGCAGCGAAGTCCAAGGCGCTCTGACGCTGCGTTGAAAATTTGCCGGCGAGGCACTATGATATCACTGATATCATGACGGAGGTGCCGAATGGGTGATTTTCTGATCAGAAATATTTCCGAAGCAATGAAGCGAGACATTGCGGAATCGGCGCAGCGGAGCGGAAACAGCCTTTCTGACGAGGCCAAGGAGCTTTTGCGGGAAGCGCTGAAAAGAAAAACCGAAGCAAAGCCAGAGACTTCGTCGGCCTATGAAGCGATACGCGCCGCTTTCGTCGGCGAAAACGCGGTAGACGATGAATTCGCTGCAATCATGGACGAAATCGAGGCGGCACGGAAAAACGATTTCGGCCGGCCGTTCGAGGATTTCGAATGATCGTTCTCGATACGAATGTGATTTCCGAGTTCGCCAGGCCATTGCCGAATGAAAACGTGAAGGCCTGGATACTGCGGCAGGATGGTTCGAGAATCTGGCTTTGCACGGTTGGCTTGATGGAGCAGATTTACGGAGCCGAAAGGGTTTTCTTGAAGACAGGATCGGACCGCTTCTCTCGCGCGATCGAGAATTTGGTGAAAGGCCAGTTTCGCGATCGTATCGCCGGCTGGGATTTGGAAACGGCCATGGCAACCGGTCGCTTGCGGGCGAAACGCGAGAACATGGGGCGGCCGATTTCGGTCCAGGATGCCATGATTGCCGCCATCTGCCTTGCAAACGGCGCGACGCTTGCGACCCGCAACACCCGAAATTTCGAGGGGCTTGATCTCAAGCTCGTAAATCCGTTTGAAGACGGTTGATCCTCAATTGGCGAGATAAAATGTCTCTTCGCATCATTTTCATGGGAACCCCGGAGTTCTCGGTTCCGACTCTGCGCCTGCTCGTCGATGCCGGCCACAGGATCGTTGCGGTCTATACGCAGCCGCCGCGGCCGGGCGGCCGGCGCGGGCTCGATCTGCAGAAATCGCCGGTGCACCAGGCGGCCGAACTGCTCGGCCTGCCGGTCTTCACCCCGGTCAATTTCAAGGACCCCGAGGAGCGCGAGAGGTTTCGTGCTTTCAATGCCGATGTCGGCGTCGTCGTTGCCTACGGGCTGCTGCTGCCGGAAGCGATTTTGAACGGGACAAGGGATGGCTGTTACAACGGTCATGCCTCGCTGTTGCCGCGCTGGCGCGGTGCGGCACCGATCCAGCGGGCGATCATGGCCGGCGACGCAAAGACCGGCATGATGGTGATGAAGATGGACAAGGGTCTGGATACCGGCGCCGTCGCACTCACCCGCGAGGTCGAGATCGGCCCGAACATGACCGCTGGCGAGCTGCACGACCGGCTGATGCTGGTCGGCGCTAAGGCGATGGCGGAAGCTATGGTGAAACTCGAGATGAACGACCTGCCGCTGACGCCGCAGCCGGATGAGGGCGTGCTTTACGCCGCCAAGATCGACAAGGCCGAGACCCGCATCGATTTCGCCCGCGATGCGCGGGATGTGCACAATCACATCCGCGGCCTCGCGCCGTTTCCGGGGGCCTGGTTCGAGCTGGAGATCGGCGGTAAGTCGGAACGGGTAAAGGTGCTGGGGTCCGAACTGGCTGAAGGTCAGGGTGCGGCCGGGCAACTGCTGACGGACGATCTCGTGGTTGCCTGCGCTTCGGGTGCTGTGCGGCTGACCAGGCTGCAGAAGGCCGGCGGCAAGCCGCTGGCGGCGGCCGACTTCCTCAGGGGCACGCCGCTTGCGGCGGGCACGAGGCTTTCCTGATGCCGCGTTTCCGCATGACCGTCGAATATGACGGCGGCCCCTATGTCGGCTGGCAGCGGCAGGAGAACGGCCCCTCGGTGCAGGGCGCGATCGAGGCGGCGGTGCTGTCGCTGACCGGCGAGACGGTGTCGGTGCGCGGCGCCGGCCGCACCGATTCCGGCGTCCATGCCATGGGGCAGGTGATCCATGCCGATCTTTCGAAGGACTGGTCGCCCTACCAGCTGCAGAATGCCTTGAACGCGCATCTGAGGATTGCCGGCGAGCGCGTCTCCATTCTCGACGTCGAGGCGGCTCCCGATTTCTTCGATGCCCGCTTTTCGGCGCTGCGGCGCTATTACCTCTATCGCATCGTCAGTCGCCGGGCGCCGCTGGCGCTCGAAGCCGGCAAGGCCTGGTGGGTGCCGAAGGTGCTCGATCACGAGGTCATGCACGCCGCCGCCCAGCGGCTGGTCGGCCGGCATGATTTTTCCACCTTCCGCGCCGCCCATTGCCAGGCAAACAGCCCGGTGCGCACGCTCGACCGGCTGGATGTGACGCGCAATGGCGAGCTGATCGAGATCCGCGCCACGGCGCAGAGTTTCCTCCACAACCAGATCCGTTCCTTCGCCGGCACGCTGAAGCTCGCCGGCGAAGGCAAGTGGACGCCTGATGATGTCGAGGCAGCGCTTAAGGCGCGCGACCGCAAGGCCTGCGGCCCGGTGGCGCCGCCGGACGGGCTCTATTTCATGCAGGTGGATTATTCCGACGTGATTCCCGACCGCCGGAGACCGGTCACCGTTGATGATGACGGTGCCGATGAAAGCGATGATCTATCGGAGGCTTGATCAGGCAGGATAGATGCCGAGGAAGTGCTGCAGATATTCCGAAAGGATCATCGATGGCACGAGCAGCACCAGCGTCATCGCGCCGACCATCAGCGCATGACCGTGACAGATCATCCGGAGAATGCGCGCCAGGACGAAGACCTGCGCCAGCATGAAGGCGAGCAGCAGCAGCGAGACGAGGCCGACGGAGCCGGGCAGGAAGAACACCAGTGCCAGCAGCAGCCCGTTGATATAGGAGAGCGGCACGCCGAGCCAGTTGACGCTGACGACGACGGGGGCGAAACGCTCGCCCATGCGAAAAGTAAGCAGCAGCAGCCCGGCAAAGACCAGCGGCACGAACCAGTTGGCGACCTCGACGAGGCCGAGCCTGAAATAGAAGGCAAAATCGACATCGGCTTCCGGCGGCATAGAGCGCAGGAAGGCCTGCCGCCACCAGAGCCAGGAAATGCCCATCGGCGGCAGGCACCAGGCCATCGCCCAGAACGAGCGGTTGACGCCGCGCTCGGACATGTCGAGGTAGCGGAAGCCGCGCGAATCCAGCCGGATCAGCAGCCAGAGGCCGGCCAGGTAATACTGAACCTCTCTAAAGCCCGGCATTGGCGAACCAGTGGGCGATGAAGGTTTCGTAGATCGCCGTCAGCGTCTCCAGATCGGCGACAGCGACGCGCTCGTCGACCATGTGCATCGTCTGGCCGACGAGGCCGAACTCGACGACCGGGCAATAATCCTTGATGAAGCGCGCATCCGATGTGCCGCCGGTGGTCGAAAGCCGCGGAGATTGGCCGGAAATGCTTTCGATGGCCGATGACAGCGAGGCGATCAGCGCATTGTTGCGCGTCAGGAAGACATGGCTCGGCCGGTCGGCCCAGACGATATCGTATTTCACCGGGTCGCGGCCCGGCCGCAAGGCGCCATCCCGGGCGGCGGCGTCAAGACGGCGCAGGATTTCGGCCCGCAGCGTTTCGACGGTCCAGCTGTCGTTGAAGCGGATGTTGAAGCTCGCCGACGCCTTGGCCGGAATGACGTTGGTCGCCGGATTGCCGACATCGACCGTGGTCACTTCCAGGTTCGACGGCTGGAAATCGTCGGTGCCGCCGTCGAACGGCGGGTCCATCAGCGCGTGCGTCAGCTGCAGCATGCCGCGCACCGGATTGTCGGCGAGATGCGGATAGGCGGCATGGCCCTGCACGCCGTGAACGGTGATCCTGCCCGACAGCGAGCCGCGCCGGCCGATCTTGATCATGTCGCCGAGCCTGTCCGGATTTGTGGGTTCGCCGACCAGGCAGGCATCCCAGCGCTCGCCGCGTTCGGCCGCCCATTGCAGCAGCTTGATCGTACCGTTGATCGCTGGACCTTCCTCGTCGCCGGTGATCAGGAAGGAAATCGAGCCCTTGGGCGGCCCGTTTTTCTCGACATGGCGGGCGACGGCGGCGACAAAACAGGCGATGCCGCCCTTCATGTCGACGGCGCCGCGGCCGAAAAGCTCGCCCTTGGAAATCTCGGCGGCAAACGGCGGATGCGTCCAAGCGGCTTCGTCGCCGACTGGCACGACATCGGTATGGCCGGCAAACATCAGATGCGGGCCGTCCTTGCCGAGACGGGCATAGAGATTTTCGATCTCCGGTGTTCCCTCTTCGCTCGCCTTCACCCTGTCGACCGCAAAGCCGAGCGGCGCAAGCATCGCCTCCAGCGCCGTGAGCGCGCCGCCTTCGGCGGGCGTCACGGAGGGGCAACGAATCAGCGTCTGGAGATTGGCGACGGGGTCGGTAGCGGTCATAGCGGTCGAACTATCCGGCGGGAATGGCAAAGACATGGCAAGGCGGGGCCGCATCGCGTAAAAAGACGCCGTCTGTTTACCGGATCAATGTCCTGAAGTCATCAATCTCTGAGCAACTCGTTGATGCCGGTCTTCGAGCGGGTTTTTTCATCGACGCGCTTGACGATGACGGCGCAGTAGAGATGCGGCGCCGGCTGGCCGTTGCCCATCGTTGCATTGCCCGACGGCATCGAGCCGGCGACGACGACGGAATAAGGCGGCACTTCGCCGTAGCTCACCTCGCCGGTGGCGCGGTCGACGATCTTGGTCGACTTGCCGATGAAGACGCCCATGCCGAGCACCGAGCCTTCGCGGATGATGCAGCCTTCGACCACCTCGGAACGGGCACCGATGAAGCAATTGTCCTCGATGATCGTCGGGCCGGCCTGCATCGGTTCCAACACGCCGCCAATGCCGACGCCGCCGGAGAGATGCACATGCTTGCCGATCTGCGCGCAGGAGCCGACCGTCGCCCAGGTATCGACCATCGTGCCTTCGCCGACATAGGCGCCGAGATTGACGAAGGAGGGCATCAGGATGGCGTTCGGGGCGATATAGGCCGAGCGGCGCACGACGCAGTTCGGCACGGCGCGGAAGCCGGCGGCGCGGAAGTGGTTCTCGCCCCAGTTTTCGAATTTCGAAGGAACCTTGTCCCACCAGGTGGAATTGCCCGAGCCGCCCCTGACCACGTCCATGTCGTTGAGGCGGAAGGAGAGCAGCACGGCCTTCTTCAGCCACTGATTGACCGTCCAGGCGCCGTCGGCGGAGCGTTCGGCGACGCGGGCCTTGCCGGCATCGAGCAGATCGAGGGCTGATTCGACCGCATCGCGAACCTCGCCCTTCGTCGACGTGTTCACATTGTCGCGATTGTCGAAGGCGGCTTCGATGATCTTTTCGAGGGATGCGAGGTCGGTGGCGCTCATGAGAATTCCTTAAACTTCGATCTTTATCGTGGAGACGGGGTGTCTCCGGAATTGCGGTTGGCGGGGTTTACCCTGCTCTACAGCATGAAGCCGTAGAACGGAAAGATTTTTCCAACAAGATGATACCTGGATTCAAGACGTTATAGCGACATATCCGGCTTCGAAGCCGGCAATACTGAAAGGCATTTCGACATGGCGAAGGGACGAAACGGCGGTTCGCGGCGCAAGGATGGCGTATGGGACCCGCTGAAGAGCAGCTCGACCGACAGGCAGCGCGCCGAAGCCGTGCCGAAGACGCCGCAGACGCTATCGCCTGCCTACCGCCTTGCCTATGTCGACGAGGATTTCCTCTGCCGCGAGGAATTGCGGCCGATCCGCCTGCAGCTGGAGTTGTTGAAGACGGAGATGATGCTGACCGAGCGCGGCATCAAGTCGACCGTCGTCATGTTCGGCGGCGCCCGCATTCCCGCCCCCGGCCAGAGCGCCTGGGCAGCCCGCAACGATATCCAGCGGGTCAACCTGGAGGCGGCCTCCGTCTATTATGACGAGGCGCGCAAATTCGCCCGGCTCTGCTCGAAATATTCGGCCACCTTGAATTTCCACGAATATGTCATCGTCACCGGCGGCGGCCCCGGGGTGATGGAGGCGGGCAATCGCGGCGCGGCCGACGAGGGCGCACCTTCGATCGGCCTCAACATCGTGCTGCCGCACGAGCAGGCGCCGAACGCCTATGTGACGCCGGAACTCAGCTTCAACTTCCACTATTTCGCCATCCGCAAGATGCACTTCATGGTGCGCGCCAAGGCGATCGCGGTCTTTCCCGGCGGCTTCGGCACGCTTGACGAATTCTTCGAATGCCTGACGCTGATCCAGACCGGCCGCATGGAGCGCCTGCCGCTGATCCTGTTCGGGGAGGCGTTCTGGCGGAGCATCATCAATTTCGAGGCATTGGCCGAATTCGGCACGATCGCGCCGGACGACGTAAAACTGATCAACTTCGTCGATACGGCAGAAGCGGCATGGAAGATCATCCAGGATTTCTACGAACACCGCGAGTAAGGGCTCAAGCGCGCGGTTCGGCCGAACGACACGCATTCACAATTTCCCCCGCTCCTTTCTGCCGGAGCGGCAATGGAGCGGGAGGAACGGTTCGTTCGGCCTTACAGAAGCGGCCGGTCCGGCATGTCGTCGATCGAGATGACGCCGTCCTTGTTGCGGTCCATCCGCGCAAACAGCTTGTCGAAGGCAGCTGTGGCTTCCTGCTTGGAGATCTGGCCGTTCTGGTCGGAGTCGATCCGCTGCATCATCAGCGAGGCGCGCATGAAGTTGCCGCCATGGCGCATCCAGCGATGTCCGTCACGACCGTCGTGGCCGTCGCGCGGCGGCCGTCCCTGGTCGTTGTTGTCGGCGGTTTCAGGTGCCGTTGGTGCGGCGTTCGCATCCTTGTTTTCGCCGGCCTCCTGCTTGCGCTGATCTCTCATCGCCTGCATCTGCGTTTTCCGGTACTCACGGATTTCGGCCGGTGTCAGCGAACCGTCCTTGTTGGTGTCGATCGCAGCGAAGATCTTGTCGATGCCGGCGGTCGCTTCGTCCTTGGAGATCTGTCCGTCCTTGTTCGTGTCGAACTGCTTCAGCATGCGGACATAGGTGATTTCGCGGAAGGCAGCGGCGCCCGGACCGGGTCGGCCCATGCCGGCATGCTGGCGCGATCCGTCGCCCGGTGCGGCAAAACCTGCCCCGGCGGCTGCGCCGAAGATGAGGGTGGAGGAAAGCGCTGCCAGTATCAGCTTGTTGCGGTACATCGTGTTTGCCTTTCGTAAGGTGTCCCCTCACGAAAGAAGATATGGCAGCAGGCACCGAAGACCCAGTTAAACATCGGTAAGCTGAATGAAAACTTCGTAATGCTTCAGCCGATAATCTTGCGGAGAAAAGCGGCGAGATCGTCGGTGACGAAATCGATATGATCCTCCTCGCCGCTGGTCTTTTCCCACCATTCGACGACCGTCTCTTCCAGATTGCGCGGCACCAGCAGCACGGTCTGCATGCCGAGCGCCTTCGGCACCGTCAGGTTGCGCGGCAGATCCTCGAACATCGCCGCCTTGGTGGTTTCGACCCGCTTCAGCGCCGTGAACTTGTCGTAGGTCGCCTGCGCCGGCTTCGGCACGTAGTCGGCAGCGACGATATCGAAGATGTCGTCGAAATGCTCGAGGATGCCGAGCGCCTCCGCCGTCATTTCGGCATGTTTGACGCTGCCATTGGTGAAGATGAACTTGCGCCCCGGCAGCGCCTTGATCGCCTCGCCGAGTTCCGGCTGCGGCGTCAGCGCCGTGTAGTCGATCGCATGCGCCTTTTCGAGAAAGTCGTTCGGGTCGATGCCATGATGGATCATCAGGCCCTGCAGAGTCGTGCCATGCTCGAGGTAATATTGCTTCTGCAGCTTGCGCGCCTCTTCCCGCTCCATCTGCAAGAGTGCCGCAACATAGGCGGTCATGTTCTTGTCGATCTGCGCGAAGAGATTGACATGATGCGGATAGAGCGTGTTGTCGAGGTCGAAGACCCAGTCTGTGACGTGCTGGAAATCGGCTTTATCGGGCGTGCGGTCGATCTTGGTCATGGCGGTCTTATGGCACGGCTTATCCGCCAAGGAAATCGACAAGAAAGAATAGACGCCCGATTTTCGGCGGACGGCGCCGGCGTGGAGTGGTAGGAAGCGCTCATGCTTTTCGAACGCCCCGACGATGATACGCTCTATGATGCCCTGATCGCGCGCAGTGCCGATTATGAGGGCCAAGCCTATGTCTGCGTCAAGACGACCGGCATCTTCTGCCGTCTGACCTGCCCGGCACGCAAGCCGAAGCGGGAAAATACGCTCTTTTTCGACACGATCGCCGCCTGCATGCACTCGGGATTCCGCCCGTGCCAGCGCTGCAGGCCGCTGGAGCAGCCGGGCAGGGAGCCGATCGTCGACGAGCTGCTTGCCGCGCTCGACCGCGAGCCGCAGCTGCGCTGGACCGAGGATGAGCTCGTGCGCCGGGGCCACGATCCCTCGACCGTGCGTCGCGCCTTCAAACGCGGGCTCGGCATGACCTTCCATGATATCGTCCGCTATATCCGGCTGGGTAAAGCGGCCCGGCAACTGGCCGATGGCGCGCGCGTCATCGATGCGCAGCTTGAGGCGGGATATGACTCTCCAAGCGGTTTCCGGACGGCTTTCCAGCGGCTCGTCGGCAAGGCGCCGGTGCTGTCGCAGAACCGCGAACTACTCTCTGCCGACTGGTTCGACACCCCGCTCGGGGCGATGGTGGCCGTTGCCGACAAGACGCATCTGCATCTTCTCGAATTCCACGATCGCAAGGCACTGCCGACCGAGCTCGAGGCGCTGCAGAAGCGTGTCCGCTCCTCGGTTGCGATCGGCCGCACGCCGGCGATCGACCAGGTTGAAGCAGAAATCCGGGATTATTTCGAAGGGCGGTTGACGGTTTTCAGAACGCCATTGGCCCTTGGTGGCACGCCCTTTGAAAAGCACGTCTGGGCAAAGCTCATGGAGATTCCTGCCGGCGAGACGCGCGCCTATGGCGATCTTGCGAGGGAGATGGAAAGGCCGGAGGTCGTGCGTGCCGTCGGCCGCGCTAATGGCGCCAATCAGCTTGCCATCATCGTACCCTGCCATCGCATCCTCGGTGCGGATGGTTCGTTGACCGGCTATGGCGGTGGGCTCTGGCGCAAGCAATGGCTGCTGCGGCATGAAGAGAAGATCAGAGCACAAGCACCTAACCAAGTACCTAAAATGGAGGAGACGGCATGAACCAGACTGAAAAGGCCGAGCTGTTCGGCACGCTGCACCGCAAGGGCAACCCCGTGGTTCTCTACAATATCTGGGATGCCGGCACGGCGAAGGCGGTTGCCGATGCCGGCGCCAGGGCGCTTGCCACGGGAAGCTGGTCGGTCGCCGCTGCCCATGGTTATGCCGACGGCGAGAAGCTGCCGATGTCGGTGCTGGTCGAGACGGCGAAATCGATCACCGCTGTCGTCGATCTGCCGCTTTCGGTCGATTTCGAAGGCGCCTATTCGGCCGAGCCTGAGGGAGCGGCCGCCAACGTCGCCAAGCTGGTGGATGTCGGCGCCGTCGGCATCAACTTCGAGGATCAGGTGATCGGCGGTGGCGGGCTTTATCCGGCCGAGAGGCAGGCGGCCCGCATCCGCGCCATTCGCGCCATGGCGGAAGGTAAAGGCATTCCCTTCTTCATCAACGCTCGCACCGATCTCTTCCTGGCCGAGAGCGATCTTTCCAAACATGCCGGTCTGGTGGACGAGGCGATCGAGCGCGGCAAGGCCTATGCGGCCGCCGGCGGCAGCGGCTTCTTCGTGCCTGGCTTGATCGATCCCGCCTTGATCGAGAAGATCTGCGCCGCATCGCCGCTGCCGGTCAACATCATGATGCGGACAGGTGCCCCCGATGTGAAGGCGCTGGCAAAGCTCGGCGTCGGCCGCGTCAGTTATGGTCCGGGGCCTTACCGGTCGATGATGGAAAAGCTGAAACAGGAGGCGGCGGCGATCTATAACCCGCTCTGACGTCGAATGCCCGAGGGCCGCAGATCTAAAGCATGTCGCGCAAAAGTGTGCAGCGGTTTTGCGACAACGGCATGCGTAAAAACAAAGAGCTAAAGCGCGACGAGCGAATCCGAAAGATCGCGACGCGCTTTAGTGCGAAAGGCTGCGGCCCCGGAATGAAATCCCGCTCCGCTCAGGAACGGAAGCGCAGATTCCGCCGGCTGAGCTGGCTGACCGAGGTGCAGCCCATCAGCTTCATGCCGCGCTCGATCTCGGTGCGCATCGTCTCCAGCGCCCGTTCGACGCCGGGCTGTCCGGCAGCGGCAAGCGGGAAGAGATAGTAGCGCCCGAGCCCGACAGCCTTCGCCCCCAGCGACAGCGCTTTGAGAACATGCGTTCCCCGCTGCACACCGCCATCCATCATCACGTCGATCCGGTCGCCCACGGCGTCGACGATTTCGGCCAGCTGGTCGAATGCGCTGCGCGAGCCGTCGAGCTGGCGCCCGCCATGATTGGAAAGCACGATGCCGCTGCAGCCGATCTCGGCCGCGCGCTTGGCGTCTTCGACCGACATGATGCCCTTAAGGCAGAATGGACCGCCCCATTCGCGCACCATCGCCGCCACGTCGTCCCACGCCATCGAGGGATCCAGCATCTCGGTGAAGTATCGGCTGATCGACAACGTGCCACCATCCATCTTGACGTGGTTTTCGAGCTGCGGCAGCCGGAAGCGCTCGTGCGTCAGCCAGTCGATCGCCCAGGAAGGCTTGATCGCGAACTGGGTCATGCCGGCAAGATTGAGCTTGAAGGGAATGGCAAAGCCCGTGCGCTTGTCGCGCTCGCGGTTGCCGCCGGTGATGCTGTCGACCGTCAGCATCATCGCCTGCACGCCGGCATTTTTCGCCCGCGCCATCATCTCGCGGTTGAGGCCGCGGTCCTTGTGGAAGTAGAACTGATAGACCTGCGGTCCGCTGCTGATCCGTCTCGCCTCCTCCAGGCTGATCGTGCCGAGCGAGGAGACGCCGAACATCGTCCCGTGTTTTGCCGCCGCCGCCGCGACCGCCCGCTCTCCCTGGTGGTGAAAAAGGCGCTGCAACGCCGTCGGCGAGCAGTAGACCGGCATTGCGAGCTTCTGCCCCATGACGGTCACCGACATGTCGACCTCGGCCACACCGCGCAAAACGTCAGGCACCAGATCGCAAGCCTCGAAGGCCGCCGTATTGCGCCGGTACGTCACCTCGTCATCGGCACCGCCGTCGATATAGTCGAATATCGGCCCGGGAAGACGCCGTTTGGCCATGCGCCGGAAATCGTGAAAATTATAGCAATCTGTCAGGCGCATTTCTTTCCTCGATACCCTGTTCCCGTGTGATGAAGATCCGCCCTTGGTGGTGAAAGGCGCAGCCTCGATCAGGGAACGATCAGCGTTCCGACGCCGTGCTCGGTGAAGATCTCGAGCAGCACGGAATGGGCAGTCTTGCCGTTCAGGATGACGACACCCTGCACGCCGGCCTTGATCGCATCGATGCAGGTCTCGACCTTGGGGATCATGCCGCCCGAAATCGTGCCGTCGGCGATCAGCGCATGGGCTTCGGCGACGGAAAGCTCCTTGAGGAGCTGGCCGTTCTTGTCGAGAACGCCCGGCACATCGGTCAGGAACAGCAGCCGGGTGGCGTTCAGCGCGCCGGCAATGGCGCCGGCAAAGGTATCGGCATTGATATTGTAGGTGGCGCCGTCGCGGCCGGGCGCCACGGGCGCGATGACCGGGATCATCTCGGAGCGGGCGAGCAGATCGAGCAGCGTGCGGTCGACCTCGACCACTTCGCCGACGAAGCCGAGGTCGAGCACGCGCTCGATGTTCGAATCCGGATCCTTCACTGTCTTGCGCGCCTTTTCGGCGAAGACCATGTTGCCGTCCTTGCCGCAAAGACCGATCGCCCATTCGCCGGTCTGATTGATGAGGGCGACGATTTCCTTGTTGATCGAGCCGGCGAGCACCATTTCGACGATCTCGACCGTCTTCTGGTCGGTGACGCGAAGCCCGCCCTCGAATTTCGATTCGATGCCCATCTTGCTCAGCATGGCGCCGATCTGCGGGCCGCCGCCATGAACGACGATCGGGTTGACTCCGGACTGCTTCAAAAGGGCGATGTCGCTGGCAAAGGCCTTGCCGAGCTCGGGATTACCCATGGCGTGGCCGCCATATTTCACGACAATCGTCTTGTTCTCGTAGCGCTGCATGAAGGGCAGCGCCTTGGCCAGAAGCCGTGCCTGCATTTCGCTTTCGGTTTCGTTCATGGGAACCCCGCAGAATTGTTCGCGGCCTTTTATCGCAACTTTCTGACAGAGGGAATAATCCAGAGGGCAATAGTTTTTCGTATCTGGCGCGAAGCCGGCAGCCGCTACCGTCCGGCGCACGCAAGCTTGATATGGGGAACGGCATGCAAGGCGATGAGATTGCAAACCTGATCGGCCGCGTCGCACTCGGCGATCGCAGGGCTTTCGTAGCCCTCTACAATCAGACCGGACCGAAACTTTTCTCGATCTGCCTGCGTATCGTGAAGGATCGCACGGAAGCCGAAGAGGTCCTGCAGGAAGTCTATATCGGCATCTGGCAGCGCGCTCGCGGCTTCTCCGTCGCTTCGGGTTCGTCCTCGGCGTGGCTGGCTGCGATTGCCCGCAACCGGTCGATCGATGCGCTGCGGGCGCGCAAGCCCGTCGCCGACGAATTGGATACGGTCTATGATCTCGCCGATGCCGGACCAGACCCGGAAAGACAGACCATGACAAAGGATGAAGGAAGGCGGATTGACACCTGCATGGAAGAGTTGGAAGCTGATCGTGCGGTCGCGGTGAAACGGGCTTATGTCGAAGGGCTGAGCTATCAGGAACTGGCCGATCAGTTTGGTGTCCCGCTGAACACGATGCGGACCTGGCTCAGGCGCAGCCTCTTGAAACTGAGAGAGTGCATGGAACGATGACATCGCCCGACAAAAGCAAGGGAGACCGCTCCCGCGACGAGGTTCTCGCCGGCGAATATGTGCTTGGCGTCCTGTCGTTGCAGGATCGCCGGGTGGTCGAAGAGCGGATGCGCCACGACCGGCCTTTCGCTGCGATCGTCAGCCGCTGGGAAACCAACCTCTCCGCCTTCAACGACGAGTATGAAGGTGTCGTTCCGAACCGGGAAACCTTCAAGCAGATCGAGGCGCGGCTGTTCGGCGATGGCCAAAAGCCCGCATCCTTTTCGCAAGGGCTTTGGAATTCCGCCGTTTTCTGGCGCTCGCTGAGCTTCGCCTGCGCCGTCGTCGCCGTCAGCGCCGTCATCTTCGCCTCCGGCGTGGTGCCGCAGCCGCAGGGGCCGGCACCGCTGGTGGCCTCGCTTTCAGGCCAGAACAGCACCATCAATCTTCTCGCCTCCTACGAGCTGCAGAGCGGCCGGCTGAAGATCGTGCCGGTCGCGGCCGGCAAGCCGAAGGAGAAGTCGCTGGAACTCTGGCTGGTGCCGGGCAGCGGCCTGCCGAAATCGCTCGGCGTCTTCCAGCCGGGCGAAAGCGGCGAACTCGTCATTCCCGCCGATCTGCGCAACCAGATCGCCGATGGCGCAACACTTGCCGTCAGCCTCGAACCCTTCGGCGGCTCGCCGACCGGCCAGACGACCGGCCCGGTGATCGCAAGCGGGCCCCTGCGCCGACCATAATCTGCGCCGGCCATAAATCATTTTCTCCTGCCTGAAACTCTTCCGCACAGCCCTCCGTAGTTCGAAATGTCCGGACGACGCTCAGGCATAAAGCCCGCGGATGGTGTCCGGTGAGGAGAAAATCATGATCAAGTCCGTATTGCGCGGCTTCGCGCTCGCCGCCGCCATGTCCGCTGTCGCCTTTGCCGCCGCGAAAAACCCGGTGGTTGGCGGTGCTGCGATGTTCGATAGCAAGAACATCATCGAGAACGCCGTGAATTCAAAGGATCACACGACGTTGGTCGCAGCCGTCAAGGCCGCCGGCCTGGTCGGCACGCTCGAGGGCAAGGGTCCTTTCACCGTCTTCGCGCCAACCAATGAAGCTTTCGCCGCGCTGCCGAAAGGCACCGTCGATACGCTGCTGAAGCCGGAAAACAAGGCGACACTGACCAAGGTTCTGACCTGCCACGTCGTTGCCGCCGATGCGATGGCCAAGACCGTTGCCAAGATGATCAAGGATGACGGCGGCGAGCACGACATCAACACCGTCGGCGGCTGCGTGCTGAAAGCCAAGGAAAGCATGGGCAGGATCACCCTGACCGACGAAAACGGCGGTGTCTCCCATGTGACGATCGCCGACGTCAAACAATCGAACGGCGTCATCCACGTCGTCGACAAGGTGCTGCTGCCGAAGATGTAAGCCCGCTCGTATCGGCAGACGCATTGGGGGGCTCCTAGAGCAATTCCAGGAAAAGTGCAGAGCGGTTTTCCGTCCGGAATTGCGCAAAAACAAAAGGTTAGAGCGGTTCTGCGCGTCCATGGAAAGCTGAACCGCTCTAAGGGCGCCCCAAAACACAGATTGATGAGGTGGCTAGCGCATAATCCGGATATCGGAATCGATTTCGGAAAGGATTACGCGCAAATTCAAGGCGATAGAGCGTCCTTAGCGCATCTGAAAAGATGCGCGGCGCTCTATTGGGCGGCCTCAGCTCTCGGGAAGACGAGGCTGACACTCATGCCGGTGTCAGGGGACGAGGTGACTTCAACCTCGGCGCGGGCATTCTGTTTCAGCGACTGTACGATCATCGCGCTGAGCTTCCCGGGCTGAGGCCAGGTCACATCCTGGGGAAGACCGACCCCGTTATCAGCAACGGTAGTCCTGCAGCCGGTATCGCTGACGACACAGCGAAGCGTGATCTCGCCGCCATCGCGCCCCACGAAAGCATGCTTCAGCGTATTGGTGAGGAGTTCATTGATGACGAGGCCGGCCGGCATGGCGACATCGACGGAGACCGGCCAGGTATCGACCTTCATGTCCAGCCTGATCCCTTCCACCGCATGGGCCGCCATCACAGAAGCGGCAATCTGGCTCACATAGGTGCCAAGATCGATTGTGGCGCCCTTCTCTTCGTCCGACAGCGAGCGATAGAGCAGAGCCAAGGCTTCAATCCGCCCGGCAAGGCGCGCAAACCTTTCGCTTTCCTCATTCTGTTGAGCATTGCGCGCCTCCATTCGGATGAGCGCCGTGATCATCTGCAGATTGTTCTTCACGCGATGCTGAAGTTCCCGCAGAAGGACATCTTTCTCCGTCAGCAGTTCGCCGAAACTCTCAGCGGCCGTCGTCTCATTGCGGGCAGCAAAAGCCACCAAACGGAAAAGCGGGGTGTCATCATCGTCAACGATGGTATTCGACCAGACATCGACAATGACGTTGCTCTCGGGTTCGGCCACCAGCGAGAAGGCACCGATATACTCCTCCGCAGAAGTCACGGCGGCGGTGAGCGGCACCTCTCCGGAGACGGCGGTGGAGCTCAATTCAATTTCCGGCCAGGGTTTTCCCTGGACCTCGGTTGCCTCCAGCGCCGTCAGCCGTTCGAATTCGAGGTTGACGTAAATCAGCGGTTCATCGCCACTGAGTTCGGAGACAGCCACCGCGAATGGGACATGATCGAGAAAGTGCCGAAACCGGCTATCATCAAGGGCTTCGGCAAGGTGAGGCAGGCTGTCCACACCTTCGGGCGAAAGGGGCTGGTCTTTGCTATCGGTCATCAAATATTACTCGTGGACACGGCTGCTCCCGACACGGCAGGAGAATTAAGCGTTGGCTTAAAAACTGCGGGGACGCAAGCGTTGATCGGCGGCGCGTCCATCGACTGCCGGCCAAAGGGTGATTTAAGTCCGGTCGTAGGTAAATGACGTCAGCAGCGTCGTGACGAAATTGCTCGCCCTTTCCTTGACCAGCACTTCCGTCCATTCATCCGTCCCGCGCAGCCGCAAATCCGTGTAAATACTGTCGACGGCCGCTTCTTCGATACGCTTGATATGCGTCTTGAACGAAGCCTCGCCGCCGCCGTGATACATGTCTCTGATCACCATGCGCAGAATTTCCTGAATGGCGATCTGCCAGGCCGTATTGATCGACTGAAGTTCCTGCGGAGTCTCTGCCATTGATGAATTCCTTGATGCGATGCGAGTGAATGTCAGCACGCTTCGGGTCGTCCTTCAGCGCGCGATCTGCAAGCCCATCGTTTCAGGCGCGGTCTAAATTTCGAGCCTTGTCAATCGGCTTGTGATCTCAGCAGGCCCTGGCGTGTTTTGCAATGAGGGCAGAGGTGGCCGACACCCGGTTACTCTGTTCCCTCGCAAGCCGGGCCTCCCGAAGCCGCAACGTCTTTGCCTGCTGCGATTGGGCGTCGGATTCGAGCTCCTCGGCCGCCTGGTTCTTCGCGAAAAACTGGGTCTGGACGCTGCCGAAGGCAATCTCCGCCCGCTGGCGAGATTTGCTGTATGTTTCTGTCATGTTGGCTCCGATACTCGTGGGCTCGACGCGCGAGCGAAAACAAAAAGGCCAGGCAAATCGCCTGGCCTTGGATTGATAATGTGCTTCCGGCAGTGCCAGTACATCCGTGGTCAAAGGAAAGCAGATACCGAATTAAGCGTTCTGGAGATTGCAAGCGGACATCTTGCCCGACTTGTTGTCACGCTCGAGGTCGAAGCCGATCTTCTGGCCTTCGACGAGTTCGCGCATTCCGGCGCGCTCGACGGCGGAGATGTGAACGAAGGCGTCAGCGCCGCCGTTGTCAGGCTGAATGAAGCCGAAGCCTTTGGTGGAATTGAACCATTTAACTGTGCCGGTGGTCATGATGATGAACCCTTTCATAGCAAATTGAAGAACCGCAACGCCGAGGCGATGCGGATGGTGATAGCGATTTTTGAAAGGAAGTTCGTTCAGAGCGCGGTGCCAATCGCGCGATAACCAAGCCAGCAAGCAAAATTCGATGACCGCTATCTAGCTCATCAAAGCTGTGTCGTCAACCGTTAGTTTTTAGGCCCTGCTATGTTCAACTGCGGGATGCCGCGGCGACCTTTACACCAAATGACTTCGCGTCCGGGTGCTCAGGCCGTCTATTTCCAGCGGGCGATGCCGACGGTTTCGGCGATCGCCTGGCGCAATTCGTCCAGCCCATCGCCCTTTTCTGACGAGGTGGACAGCACGCCGGGATAAGCGGCCGGGCGCTTGCGGATCTTTTCCGCCGTTTCGGCAATGAGCTTCGGTACACCAGCCGCCTTGATCTTGTCGGTCTTGGTCAGCACGATCTGGTAGGAGACGGCTGCCTTGTCGAGCAGATCAAGCACGTCATCGTCGTTCTTCTTGATACCGTGGCGGCTGTCGATCAGCACATAGACGCGCTTCAGCGTTGCGCGGCCACGCAAGTAATCGAAGACGAGCTTGGTCCACTTGTCGACCTGTTCCTTCGGTGCTTGCGCATAACCATAGCCCGGCATGTCGACGATCGCTGTCGGCGGCAGGTCTTGGCCTTCGCCGGAATAACCGTCCGGAACGAAATAGTTCAGTTCCTGCGTACGCCCCGGCGTGTTCGAGGTGCGTGCTAGGCCCTTCTGGCCGACCAGCGCATTGATCAGCGACGACTTTCCGACATTCGAGCGACCGGCGAAGGCCACTTCCAGCGGCCCTTCCGGCGGCAGGAAATTCAGGGACGGTACGCCGCGGATGAAGATCCATGGGTGGCCGAAGAGCGGCTTTTCGATGTCGGACATGCAGGCTCGGCAATCTCTGGGTTGGGTCTTTTACCGGGCTTCATGGTTTTGCGGGCGGATGTCAAGCTTTTCAGGCGCCTGCGCGGCATGCCTTGTCTCCTTCGTCCGCCGCCCGGAAATGAAAAGCCCCGCCGGAGCGGGGCTCTGCAAGCATCATTTCGACTGCGCCGTTTTTCGTCGGAACAGACCCTTCAGATTGTCGAAGAGTTCGACCTTGACGCCGTGGCGCTTCATGATCACCGACTGCTGGATCACCGAGAGCGTGTTGTTCCAGGCCCAGTAGATGACGAGACCGGCCGGGAAACTTGCCAGCATGAACATGAACACCAGCGGCATCCAGGTGAAGATCATCGCCTGCGTCGGATCCGGCGGCGTCGGGTTCATGCGCATCTGCAGGAACATGGTGATGCCCATGATCAGCGGCCAGACGCCGAGATGCAGAATGGTCGGCGCTTCGAAGGGCAGCAGGCCGAACAGGTTGACGATCGTCGTGGGATCGGGCGCCGAAAGGTCCTTGATCCAGCCGAAGAAGGGCGCATGCCGCATTTCGATGGTGATGTAGATCACCTTGTAGAGCGAGAAAAAGATCGGGATCTGCAACGCCACCGGCCAGCAGCCGGCGATCGGATTGATCTTCTCTTCCTTGTAGAGCTGCATCGTCGCCTGCTGCAGCCCCATGCGGTCGTCGGCGAATTTTGCCTTCAACTCCTCCATCTTCGGCTGCATGCGCTTCATGTTCGCCATCGAAGCGTATTGCTTGCTGGCGAGCGGGAAGAACAGAGCCTTGACGACGATGGTCGTGCACAGGATCGCCACGCCGAAATTGCCGAAGTAGCGGAAGAAGAAGTCCATCAGCTTGAACATCGGCTTGGTGATGAAATAGAACCAGCCCCAGTCGATCAGCCGGTCGAACTTCGGAATCGAGTAGCTGGCCTCATAACCGTCGATAACGGGCACTTCCTTGGCGCCGGCGAAGACGAGGTTCTTGAGCTCGATCGATTGGCCCGGCGCAACGGTGAAGGCATCTTCCTTGTAGTCGGCCTGATAGCGCGGCTGACCGTCGGCAAAATGCGAGAAGCTTGCCTCATAGGGAGCACTCTGCGGTGGAATGATCGTCGCCGCCCAGTATTTGTCGGTGATGCCGAGCCAGCCGCCGGTGGATTTGGCCGGCTTGACGGCTTCCTTTTCGGCGGCGGTATATTTGGTTTCGACGAGGCCGTCATCGCCGATGACGCCGATGAAGCCTTCATGCAGCACGTAGACGGAGGGCGTCGTCGGCTTGTTGTAACGCGTGACACGGCCGTAGGAATTGAGCGAGGCAGGAGCCTGGCCGGCATTCGCGATCTTGTCGGCGACGGTGAACATGTAGCGTTCGTCGACGGAGATGGTGCGGGTGAACGTCAGGCCCTTGTCATTGGTATAGGAAAGCGTCACCGGCGTCTTTTCGGTGAGCTTGGCGCCCTCGGGCGCGGTCCAGAGCGTCGAGGGACCGGGAACGCTGCCCGTCGCGTCGCTGCCGATATAGCCGAGTTCGGTGAAATAGCCGTCCTTGGTTTCGGCCGGGCTGAACAGCGTGATGATCGGGCTCGAGTCGTCGACGGTCTCGTGGTAGCCCTTGAGCTTCAGGTCGTCGAGGCGGGCGCCGGCAAGGTTGATCGAGCCGGAGAGGGCAGCAGTGTCGATGACGACGCGCGGGGTCTTTGCCAGCGCCTGCTCGAGCGTCGCTGTTGCGGCCGCCTGGTTGGAAGGTGCCGCACCGCTCGGCTGGGCCGGCGTCTGGCCGCCCGCTGCCGGCTGCTGCACCTGCTCGGTCTGTTGCTGCGCCTTCTGGGCTTCCTGAGTCTTGCGCTGGGCCTCGATGCGCGGATTCATATAGAGAAACTGCCAGCCGAGGACGATCAGCACCGAGAGAGCGATCGCAATGAAGTAATTGCGGTTGTTTTCCATCATACGTTCCTGGGGCGTCCGTCTCCGGAGCGCCGGTGTTTCGGCCTGGTTTCCACGCGGGATTTCAGTTCCGCGGCCAATTCCTGGAAGGACGCGTCAAGCACGTCCCTGCGCGCGACAACCACATAGTCGTGTCCGGGCTGCATTGCAAACCCCGCATGAAGCCGCACCGCCTCTTTCAGGCGGCGGCGCATGCGGTTCCGTTCGACCGCGTTGCCATGTTTTTTGGTGACTGTAAAACCGACGCGTGCCTGGCTGTCGGGTTCCTTCCGGTCGAGGACTTCGAGAAGGAAGAGGCCGCCCCGGCGTTTTTCGCCCTCGCGCGCGGCAAGAAACTGCGGGCGGCTCTTCAGCCGCCCGACAGTGTGTTTCATCTCACTGGTCGTCAATTCGCCCGCCATCTCTTACCGGGCAACCCGGCCTTACGCCGACAGACGGTTGCGGCCCTGCGCGCGGCGGGCTGCGATGACCTTGCGGCCACCCTTCGTGGACATGCGCGCACGGAAACCGTGGCGACGCTTGCGAACAAGCTTGGATGGTTGGTAGGTACGCTTCATTTATTTTAAACACCGCGGAGTGCGGCCCTTCTTGAATTTGCATAATGCAAGGAGCGTTGTTTTTCGAACGGGCGGACCATGAAAGGCTTGAGTGACCGAACGTGCGCGGGCTTATAAGGACGAAGCCCGCAAAAGTCAATTATGCCGGATCATTTCACTCTGCACTGCCGCCTCCAAAGTAAGTTCGCACTTTGGTGTTAAGAAATTAGGCATGCTCCGAGTGGTTGTAGTTTTCCGCCGCGGCAGGTCGATTGCCCCTATTTTCAGGCGCTTACGCCTTCCGGCCGCATTCGGCATGGATCATTTCCGAAGCCACAATCGTAAATATTAGAAATCTAACTTTAATTAATTTCGCCGATATTCAATGCATCGACTGGGAATTTGCTTTCCAGGCAGTGGCGTAGCTAGGAGCATTGCATTGAAGATCCGGGGCAAAATTAATCTGCTGGTTTGCGTGATGGGCGCGGTCGCACTTCTGATCGGCGCAACGGCATTGTCCGCCATGCACGAATACAGTCGCAACCTGACGGCTTATGAGCAGGCCGCCGCCCGCGCCTATGCCGGCGAACGGCTCAACCGTTTCGTCACGGCTGTGGTCATGGAGGCGCGCGGCATCTATGCCGCCAAAACGATCAAGGACACGCCGAACTTCGCCAAGGGCCTGATGGCCGACCTCGACGAGATCGACAAGGTCATTTCGGGCTGGGCGCCGCTCGTTCCCGAGAGCGAGAAGGCCGATTTTGCCAAGCTTGTCGCCCGCGCCGCGGAATTCCGCACCTTCCGCACGGAAACGGCCCGCCTCGGCACGGAAGTCGGCCCGGAAGCCGCCGGCCAACAAGGCAACAATGATGCCAACCGCGCCAACCGCAAGGCGTTCCAGGCGGAAATCGATGCCGTCGTCGCCACCGACAAGGCAGCACTGGAAACCGTCAATGCCGAGATCGAGAGCTTCCGCTCCTGGGTGCTGATGCTCGTGCTCAGCATCACCGGCATCGGCATCGCGGTCGGCATCGGCATGGGCTTCTATATCGGCACCAGCCATCTCAGCCGCCCGATCAAGCGCGTTACCCATGCGATCAAGGAAGTCGCCGACGGCAACTTCGACGCCGAGGTTCCCTTCGCCGGCCGGCCGGACGAAATCGGCGAGATGGCCGCAGCGGTTGCGGTTTTCAAGGCAAACGGCCTCGCCGTCAAGCGCCTCAACGCCCAGGAGGCGGCGATGCGCGCCAAGAGCGACGACCTGCAGTCGAGCATGTCGGTCGTCGTGGCCGCGGCTGCTGCCGGCGACTTCGGCCACCGCATCAGCAAGGACTACGAGGACGACAACCTCAACCAGTTCGCCGGCAACATCAACACACTGCTGTCGAGCGTCGATGCCGGCATCGGCGAGACCCGCCGCGTCATCGCAAGCCTTGCCGAAGGCGACCTCACCCAGACGATGAGCGGCAACTTCCAGGGCGCCTTCGCCGAGCTGCAGCAGAACGTCAACAATACCTTCGTCACCCTGCAGGCGACGATGCGCGAAGTGCGCCAGACGACGGAGGCGATGAACGGCAACACCGCCGAGCTGCGCAACGCCAGCGACGACCTGTCGAAGCGCACCGAGCAGCAGGCAGCCGCCCTCGAACAGACCTCGGCAGCCCTCGACGAAATCACCGCCGTCGTCCAGAATTCCACCGAGCGGGCGCATGAAGCCACCATCATGGTGTCCGAAGCCAAGGAGAATGCCGGCCGCTCCGGCGTCGTTGTCGGCAATGCCGTCGAGGCGATGGGCCGCATCGAGCAGGCGTCGCGCGAAATCAGCCAGATCATCAACGTCATCGATGAGATCGCCTTCCAGACCAACCTCTTGGCGCTGAATGCCGGTGTCGAGGCGGCCCGCGCCGGCGAGGCCGGAAAGGGTTTTGCGGTGGTCGCCCAGGAAGTGCGCGAACTCGCCCAGCGCTCGGCAAAGGCCGCCAAGGACATCAAGGCGCTGATCACCAAATCGGGCAACGAGGTGCAGGTCGGCGTCAAGCTGGTGCAGGCGACCGGCGAGGCGCTGGCGGAAATCGGCACCCGCGTCATTGCCATCAACGACCATATCCATTCGATCGCGACGGCTGCGACCGAGCAGTCGACCGGCCTCAAGGAAGTCAATACCGCCGTCAATCAGATGGACCAGGTGACACAGCAGAATGCGGCGATGGTGGAAGAAACCTCCGCCGCCACCCACAGGCTTTCAGCCGAAGCCGGTGGACTGGTGCGCCTCATTGCCCGCTTCAAACTGTCGGATGATGCGCCGGCACCAGTGGCGCTAGTCCGCAACGAGCCGCAAAGGCCGGTTGCCTCGCCCGCCCGCCGCGCGATCGCCAAGGTCGCCCGCGCCTTCGGCGGTAATGCGGCCGCAGCCGAGCAGAGCTGGGAAGAGTTCTAAGCTTTACTGATCACGCGCCTTTTAACGCCGCCTCCGGGCGGCGTTAGTTTTTCTGCCCGATCGGCAAAGACCCCGCCCCAAACCCCTCCCCACAAGGGGGAGGGGCTTAACCTGTCGCGCTGGCGCTTCCCACTTCGTCGTTTCATCCGCGGAAAGGCTGACATTTGCTGCGCGGGCGCCGCAATTAGTCCCTCCCCCTTGTGGGGAGGGTTGGGGAGGGGCTTTCCTCCTCTCGGGCGGCATTTTCTTGTGACGAGGTGACGCTGCTCGCAAAGATTTGAAAGCGGAGCATCTTGGTCTAATATAGAGCTCAGCGGTAAGGACGGCTGAAATGCTGCCGATCGGGCGAGACGAGAATGCCGATAAGAGACCAGGGCGACAATCCTTCGGCGGAAAACCCGGCGGCCGGCGAGGCCGCAAGGGCGCGGTGCCCGTCTGCCGGCCTGTTCGGCGGTCTCTCCGGCAAGCTGCTCTGGCTCACCATCGTCTTCATCATGCTCGCCGAAATCCTGATCTTCTTTCCCTCGGTCGCCAGCATGCGGTTGCGCTGGCTGCAGGACAGGCTGAATACGGCCGCTGCCGCCGCCATCGTCATCGATGGGCTGCAGCCCGTCGAGTTGCCGCGCGCGCTGCAGAAGGAGACGCTGGAGGCGACCGGCACCAAGGCGATTGTGCTGCGCAAGGACGGCACCTCGCGGCTGTTGGCGACGACCGATATGCCGACCTCCGTCGACGAAGCCTACGATCTGACCGACGTGCCGGCGCTAACGGCGATACGCGATGCGCTCGACACGCTGGTCTTCGGCGGCAACAGGATGATCCGCGTCTATGGCCCCGTCGGCGACACCAACACCGGCGTCGAGGTGGTGATGAAGGACCGGCCGCTGCGCAGGGCGATGTTCGTCTATTCCCGCAATGTCCTGTTGTTGTCGGTGCTGATCTCGCTGTTCACGGCAACACTGATCTTCTTTGCGATCAACCGCATCCTCATCGGCCCGATCCGCCGGCTGACCGGCAGCATGCAGCAATTCTCCTCCGATCCGGACAACCCGGCCCATATCTATATCGGTGACGGCGGCCGCGACGAACTGGCGGTCGCCGGCCGCAACCTCACCTCGATGCAGATGGAGCTGCAGAAGACGCTGAAGCAGCAGAAGAACCTTGCCGCTCTCGGACTTGCCGTGTCCAAGATCAATCACGACATGCGCAATATCCTGGCCTCCGCGCAGCTGATGTCGGACCGGCTGGTCGATGTCGATGATCCGATGGTCAAGAGCTTCGCTCCGAAGCTGCTGCGCACCATCGACCGCGCCGTCGGTTATACCACCGAGGTGCTGTCCTACGGCAAGGCGAGCGAATCCGCGCCGCGCCGCCGTCATATCCTGCTTCTGGAGCTCACCCAGGAGGTCAAGGATATACTGGCGATCGATCCGCAGAGCGGCATCGAATTCGTCGAGCAGATCGGCGCCGATCTCAAGGTCGATGCCGATGGCGAACAGCTGTTTCGCGTCATCCACAATCTCTGCCGTAACGCGCTGCAGGCGCTCACCGCGCCGAGCGAGGGTGCGCCTGGCGCCTTGAAGCGCATCACCGTCGCCGCCCAGCGCGTCGGCAGCGTCGTCAGCATCACGGTCGATGATACCGGTCCCGGCATGCCGCTGAAAGCGCGCCAAAACCTCTTTGCCGCCTTCCGCGGCTCCGCCCGTTCCGGCGGCACCGGCCTCGGTCTCACCATCGCCCGCGAGCTGGTGCTCGCCCATGGCGGCACGATCGCCCTGGTGGAAAAACCGACGGTCGGGACGCAGTTCCGCATCGAGATCCCCGATCGTCCGGTTTCGCTGGAGGATTACCGCAGCCGGGCGCATATCGAGAAGTGACGTGATTTCCGAAGGCGCGGCTGCTGGCAGACAAAGACGCGATTTTTTCAGAAATGCTCTTGCATTGTCCCGAAGGACGTTTTAGAGGATCGCCACGCAAGCGGCACCGCCGCATTTTGCACGCACCCGTAGCTCAGCTGGATAGAGCACCAGACTACGAATCTGGGGGTCAGGAGTTCGAATCTCTTCGGGTGCGCCATTACTCTTTTGTTACGACAAATCTGCGTTAACGCCTCGAACGGCAAGGTCAAGCCCGTCGTCCAGCCGAACGTCAACTTGAATTAGCTTGGCAGGGGGTTGCAGGGTATGGCAGAATAAACCCATGAAAAATACCGTTGAGATTGCAGAAGACCTCAGCCGCAGGATCGATATGTTGGCCGAGCGTTCGACGTTGACGCGCGGGCAGATCATCGAGGATGCTCTGGCCCATGGCCGTTCTCTGGCTTGGCAGGAAAAGTGGATTGCGGGCGTTCAGGCCGGGATCGAGGACGCCGACACAGACGGATTTGCAACCGATGAGGAAATCGCGGCCGTTCTCAATAAATACAATCCGGCGTGACAAAACGTGCGCATCGTCTGGACGAGACGTTATCTTCGAGAACTTGCTGCTATAGGCGATTACATCGGGGAGCGTAATCCGCGCGTGGCTTCCCGTGTGGTGAATGACATTCACACAAAGACTGGCAAACTCCTGTCTGCAAATCCGTTTATTGGCCGTTTGGGTGAGATCAAAGGCACCCGCGAACTCGTCATTCCGCAAACGCCCTTCATCGTGGCTTACCGTGTTCGCGAAGAACATGTCGAAATCCTCTTTGTTCAACATGGCGCGCGCGAATGGCCGGATGACGTCTGATTTTTAAAGCGCCGTCCTAGCCCCGCACATAAAGGCGACGAAAAACACATGAGCAAAGCTCATATTGGCGATCTTTTCCTTTTTAGCTATGCAGGTGATCTCGTATTGAGCAGAAGCGATCCGCCTTCGCAGGTGGTACCGTTCGTGCGCGAAGGGGTCAAATACACTCTGCTTGTTCCGCAAAGGACAAGGCCTATCTTCACCCCTCGATTACAAAGACCGCCGCCGCGCAGTTAATCCCGCCGATAGCGGGCCTCGAAAATTTTCCTCCCTCTAGCGCAATACTTGCTGGAATAAATGAGCAGAACCAGCTCACCTTGTACTTCGATCACCCGGGCAATGCAGACATGTTTGGACGGCATTCGGTCGATACCTTTGCCATTGAGGTGATCGGCCTCGACAGTTCGGATGGCCGTACGGCGGTTGCTACCACAATGATGTCGGAGCTTTTCCGATGGTTGAGAGTGGCAACAGATCAATGGTGGGCTGGCCGCGCATCAATGATATCGGCACCCAATTCTCTAACCCGGTTGGATGCGTCGGCTCCAGGACGGATATCTGGAACCGTGACAAGTTCACCGGCCCGTGATCACTCCTCCACTCTCTCACGCATGCATATTAGGCCTGTCTCACCTCAGCGCATCTAGCTTCATTCCTTAATCGGGATTCCGGCTTCGATCGCAGCGTCGATGAAAGCCTGTCGCGCCTCTTCCCGGTTCCGTTTTCCCGCCATGACGTCGGCGCAAACCGCACAAGCCTTATCCAAGGCAGGACCCTCTTCGGTCGGCCAGTCTTCGACCAGCGCCCATGTCGCGGCCTGGGTCGTCTGGATCACCACCCACTGATCCGGCCCTTCAAGGGCGAGCGTTACCGGCTTCTTCCAAATGGTTTGCATGATCTCAGGACCTCCGCTGCGTGCTCTCTGCCGCTGCAGCCTGCACACATAGGGCGATTCATCCGGCGTGGCGAGGTGCAGCATGAACGAGATGCCTTTCTCGATCAGCGAGCTGCTGGGATGTGCTTTTCGAAAATAGTTTCGTGCCGCTGTTTCGCGCGCTTATGCTGCGCCTCTCAGAATTCCTGAACGAATTCACGTGCCAGCAAGGTTTTGCCGGGCAAGGTGTCTCCCTGGCGAGCAACGATTGAGACCTTTCCGGGTCCGGCCATACCGGGTTCTGGCTGCAGATCTCTGCCGGGAGCTCGCACGAATAGCCCTTGCTACCCCAAGTTTAGTCTCTCAGCTCCACTCTTCTCTTCCGTCTGGCCGTGCTGGTGAGTAGGATGAGCGGCATCGGGCGCGGAGACGGAGATATCGCAGCGCCGCTTCGAAGGCAGGAACGTCATGATCGCAGCCTATATCGATGAAATCATCATGTTTTGCGCCGGCCTGTGGATGACATCCGTCGGCTTTGGTTATCTGCCATATCCAGGCAAGCCGGCCAGCCGGCCGCCCCTGCTTCGCCACTTCAAGTGGATGGGTCCCATGCTGCTCGCGATCGCCATTATTCTGGCGGCCGCCTCCTAGAGCCGCGTGCCCATGCTGGGGTGAAGCAATGACCAATATCTTGGCCTGCCCCTCGTGATCTTGGCCTGCCCCTCGTGCGGATTGGACAAAACGGAATCGATCGTTCATCGCGGTTCCTACATTCTCCGCTGCGCCGCCTGCGGCGAAACGATTGTCGCCACACCATTGATGGCGATGCTGGATTCGGATCACCGGTGTTCGGCCTTTATCGATCCGGGTCCCGGTAAAAACCCTCCGCCAGAGGCGCTCGTCGCGCGTGGACCGTTCCGGCGATTGCAACGGCGATCAGCGATGCGGCGAGAGACGGAACTATGATACACCTGATCCCTGAAGCGAAGGGTTGAAGTCCCGCGTCGTTCACCCAAGGCCTCTGAACATTGAAGGGTTGTAGGGCGCCTTCCGGCTGCCGGGCCGCGGGCCTATTGGCTGATGAAGAGAATGGCTAGTGCCGCCGCTGCGATAATCGTTTTGCGCGAAGCTGCTCTAGGTTTTCAAGATTGAGATCGGGAGATCAAGGTTAAGCACTTCTCGTCGGCCGCTCCAGTCTCTCCCCCAAGGCAACGAAGCGAAAAACTATTGCGCGTCCGGATAGTCTCTCAAATAGTCTTCCCGTTCTTCCTTCCCGAACAGGGCTGAGTAATAGCCGCTGCAAACCAGATATGAGCACTCATCCGGGTTGCCCGTTTGCCATCCCGGCTGGCAGAGTACGACGTTGTGGAATTTGGCGTTGCAAAGTCCGTGGTTTGCTAAGAGCCGCGGATCGTTTCCGAAATAGGCGCTTATGGCTTTCTCGCGAGTCCATGCAGGCACGACTTTCCAATCAGCGTCGCCGCCCTCATCGGTCACGTTGGCGATCGCACAGAACGACCAGTTAGATATCACGATGGTCTGATCGCAGGAAAAAGCCTGAACGGCGCTTCCCAGCAAAATCGAAATCAATGCCAACAATCGCCTGATGCAAACGACCACGTTCTTCTCACCCATACCGCTTATTCGCATCGCGCTTCTACCCCCGAGATTCATTGCAGCGATCCTAGCAGAAGGGACTGGATAATAGAAGATCATAACTAAGAATATTTTCCTAGTTCATGGATCGTTCTTGCGCTAGGTTTGCCGCAGTTGCAACCACGGACTGTTAGATGTTGAGCAAATTTTTTCTCAGAGATGAGGTGATGGTGTGGACGAGCTTTGGCCGTGCGCTGCATGAACGGAGTTCCCGCAACAGGCTCGGGAAGGCGGGCGGATACCGACCGACAGCACGGGCCAGGGGCTGATGGCGGAATTCAACCCTCGCGACAAAAGCCGAACCAGTCAGGGAAAGACGCGGGCGATGGTGCGCAAGCATACCGCTCCCCCGAGCGCGGCAGATGACGGCAGTCTTCGCTGGCAATGGTTCACCATTCAGTTGCTGGAATCTGCGGCCTTCACGACATTGAGTGCGAACGCCTGCCGCGCCTTCTTCCGCATCGTCATCGAGCACGCGGCCCACGCCGCCTTGGAAAACGGCAAGCTGATCGTGACCCATCCTCAGTTCGTGTCCTACGGCGTGACCGGCGAATATGTGGCCGATGCGATCGATGAGCTCGAATATAAGGGGCTGATAAAAGTTCGCCGCGGCCGGGCAGGCAGCGGTGTTGCGCATCCCAACCGGTTCACGCTGACCTTTGTTGGTGACCATGAGGGTGCGCCACCGACCGATGAGTGGAAACGGTGCACGGTGGAAAGATGCCGGAAATGGTCCGAGACCGACCGCAAGCTTGCCGCCGACAAACGCGGTCGCGTCGGCAGGAAGAAAAAAACCTCACTTCGGAATCCCGAAATCCCCCCGCTTCGGGATTCCGAAATCCGCCGGGTTTCGTGACCTGTGCAGGTGAGGAAACGTTGAATGAATTCAATGCCCCAACCAATTTCGGGATTCCGAAGTGCTATATAGATCTTGGTGGGGTGTTCCTAACGAAGACATTTCGCCACGATCAGGAACTCCGTCTCCCAACCCCCGGTTCGAAATTGGCGGGCAAGCCGTCTGCCTAGTTTCGCGCAACCTTCCTGATGTATCCGCAGGTTTGGTGATTCAGAGGCGCTTCAGCCGGAGGAATGCATGACGGTGCGAATTTTTCGGGCTCTGGCTGCCCTGGCAATGATGACAACGCTTGCCGGCTGCGTCGACCATGCCAATGATCCCGTGCTCCTGGCGGTCGGCGTGCCGGTCAATCCGCCCGCTGTCGCGCACGGTCTTTGCATGACCGACGGCAACGCCATGTATGACGAGGCGAGGAAGCAGTATCAGCTGCGCGCCCAACTGACCGGATATGCCGGGGCCGATGAGCTGGAGGCCGAAACGATAGCGCGCGCCGCCGCCCATCGCCAATATGTCGCCTGCCTCTCCGGCCAAGGTTACCGGACATTATACGCGAATTGAGAACAGAGAATTCAAGTTTCCTCAGAAGCGCCGTTTAAGCCCTCTTCCTGATCGCGGCTTTTCACGATTTTGGCCGATTCAGTCACGCCGGATCGCCTGCAATCACGACTGTTGGAAGTTGCGTGCGGCAAGGGAACTCTGCGCGCCAAGAAAGCATTTTCCTGACGTAGATCCAGTAAGGAGGGTTTATCATGAAAATGCTCAGTCTTGCCCCATCCACCGTCGCGCTTGGTCTCATTCTTGGCCTTGCGCCGATCGTTTCCGCGCGGGCGGCGACCGTGCAGAGCGTTCCGACACCGATCGTCTCGGACGTGAAAATGGTGCAAAATAAAGAACATGCCGGTACATGGCGTGGCTATCAAGGTTTTCGCACGGAGCGTCCCGGCACCCGCCGCCATTCCGATGGCTACTGGTATCCGCTTGCCGCCTTCGGCGCCGAGGCCGGCACCACGGGCTCCGTCCGCCAGCCGGTGAACAGGCCCGCACGCCCGGGAATGTGCAACCCCAAGTTTTCCGGATCGATCGGTCCTGGCAGCATGCCGTGTGATAACGGCTATTGAGCCGGCAAATGAAGGAGGCGGCGACGAGCCGCCTCTTTCTCGATCGGGCCGCCGCTCACATGTCCGTGACCTCTGCTTTGGCACCGTAGTATGTGACAGATCGCCTTCCTAACTCCGGGGCGTAAATTCCCTGAATCCTCCCAAGGAGACGATGATGACCACGACTTTCAAGAACGGCCTGGTGGCCGCTGCCTTCGGCGCAATCCTCGGCCTCTCGGCCTTCCAGGCCACGGCAGCTCCCCTCCAGTCCAGCGCGACAGAGCAGGGTGCAGCCAAGCGCCCGGTCGTGCGCCAAGAAACCAAGGTTGAACACGACAGGCGCACGACCGGTTCGATCGGCGAGCGCGCCTCGGAAACCACGGGCTCGACACACTATATGATGAACCCGAAGAAGCCGCTCAACATGGATTGCAAGCTCGGCTTCAACCCGACGAGCAGCTCCAGCTGCAATTACTGACGAGACGCTCGGCCGTTCGCCATCGAGCGGCCCCGTCTGAGCTGAAGGGCGGCCTCCGAGCCGCCCTCAGTTTGTTGGCAGACATCGCTCTCCCCTCGGCACCATCCTCGGCCTTGCCAGCCGGATACGGCATGTCCTTCCCCAGCTGTCGTTCTTACGATGTTGCACCAAATGCAAAAATGCAATAAGTACAGAATCGCGCAAACAGTTGACGGTGGTGTTGCGAAAAGCCGCAGCCAGGAGCGATTGACGCGTCTGCCTTGGAATTGCCATGCTCGCCGCGATGGTCGCATTTCGTAATCAATCGAATTTCAGACGGGTGGGATAATCATGACTGCAAAGTCCGCGCGCGCCGATTTCCTGCATTTTTTCCGCTGCTGGATCAGCAATCCGCTTCGGGTCGCGGCGATCGCGCCGTCAGGGGATTCGCTTGCCAGGATCATGACCGGTGAAATTGCCGCACTCGACGGTCCGATCATCGAGCTCGGCCCGGGAACTGGCGTCTTCACCCGGGCGCTGCTGGCGCGCGGGGTGAGCGAAGCGGATCTGACCCTGATCGAGTATGGCCCGGAGTTCATCACCTCGCTGCAGGCGCGGTTCCCAACGGCGCGCATATTGCAGATGGATGCCGCCCATCTCGCCCATGCCGATATTTTCGAAGGCGAACCGGTCGGCGCGGTTGTCAGCGGCCTGCCGCTGCTCTCCATGTCGCCCGACAAGATCGCCTCGATCATGGCCGGCGCCTTCGCCTATATGCGGCCGGGCGGGGCCGTCTATCAGTTTACCTATGGTCCGCGCTGCCCGGTGCCGCGGCCGATCCTCGAGCGTCTCGGCCTGAAGGCGGTGCGCATCGGCGGGACGGTGCGCAACCTGCCGCCGGCGTCTGTCTACAGGATTTCGCGCAGCAAACCGCTGGAACTGTCGCGCGAGCGCATCGGCTATCGCGAGAGCGAGACTGATATCGACGACGTCGCCGCCTTTTCCAATGAACCCGGCGGCTGAACGATGATGCCGGGCCGGAATGGCTGAGAACAAGCGGACGGAGACGACCGAAGGCAGGCGGGAACGCAAGCGGCGGCAGACGCGCGCGCGCATCGAGCAGGCGGCCATGAACCTCTTTCTGCAGCGCGGCTTCGAGGCCACGACGATCGAGGACATCACCGAGGCGGCCGATGTCTCCAAACGCAGTTTCTTCGATTATTTCCCCTCCAAGGAAGAGGTGGTTTTCGCCTGGCAGGATGCCTTCGCCGATCGCCTGATGGCCGCAATCGCCGCAAGGCCGGTGGGCGAGTCCTCCGTCGCCGCGGTCGAGGCGGCGATCATCGCAACCGTCATCGCCTCCGTCGACGAGCCTGGCTTGGCGAGTGGGGACCTCATCCATCGCACGCCGGCGCTGAAGGCCCGCGACCAGCTGAAATACGCCAGGCTCGAACAGAAGCTCGCCGAGGCGCTGCTGCTGCGCAAGGGAGGTGATCCGCTCGAGCGGCCGCGCATGCGCGTCCTTGCGGCCATCGTCATCGGTGCGCTGCGCGTCGGGGCTGAGCTCTGGCAGCAGCGCCCGCCAAGTGCTTCGCCGCAGGATTTCGCCCGGGAGATTTTCACCGACCTTTGGAAGATGCTGGCGGAATTCGGCGACGAGGCAAAGACCAGGCGTTGACGCGGGGCCGGCTGAGGCGGCTCAGCCCAGCTTCGGGTTCCAACCGCCGTCGATCTGACGATTTCAGTCGTCCGCCTTTGATCGGTGCATAAGCCCGCAAGCAAAAGATCAGGCAAAAATGATTTCATGGAGAGCGACGGCAACGAGGATCGCGCCGGCCGCCGCCTCGATGGATTTCGAAACCACCGCCAGAAGCCTCGGCCGCGTGCTCATCAGGCGGGCGAGCTGCTCGCGGAACATCACGGCGAGGATTGCGACCGCCGAAAGCGTGACGCAGACCCCGAACATCATCGACAGGGCAAAGAGCAGTCCGGTGATGACCACCTGATGGATCATCGCGAAAGTCATGACGAACAAGGTCAGAGGGCAGGGGATCAAGCCGGCCATGAAACCGACGGCGACGCCTTCGCCGCTTGAATGGGTGTGTGCATGTCGGAAGAGGGCGCTCGATACCATCCACAGCCCGATGAGGCCGAGCAGGCCACGGCTTACGGCCTGAAGTACGGGTGCCGACCCGGCATCGACGAAGGAATGCGAGACCAGAGGCAGCGCGAGCAGTGCGATCAGCACGGCCATGCTCACATGGGTGAACGACAGAGCCACCGACACCAACACCGCCTTGTGGGCCTTTATCGAGGATCCCGTGAGGTAAGTGGCGAGCACGGCCTTGCTGTGCCCCGGCGTCAGGGCATGGGCTGCGCCGAAGGCGACGCCCATTGGAAGAAAGGCAAGGAAAGCAAACCAGCCGCCGCCAGCGGCGAACGACTTGATATGCTCTGCGAATGACAGGTAGATGTCGCGCTGGAATTCGATGATCTGCTGCCAGGGCATCAGGCCAGTCCCGTCGTCAAAACTGTAAGCAGGATATAGCGCCCCACTTTGGCGATGGCCACCGGCAGACCGGCAGGATCGAAGCGGCCGCCATTACCCACGAAGAGTAGGCCGCCAGGTAACCTCGGTCATTTCCTCAAAGATATTTCGTAATCGTCTTGAACTCGTCGATCGACTGCCGCTTGTCGCGCGGCAGGGCGCCGACCGTCTCTTCGAGGCAGTGGTCGAGATGATCCTGGATCAGCGTCCGTTTGGCGTTGATGATCGCCTTCTCCACCGCAGAGAGCTGCTGCGCGATGTCGAGACACGGCTTGCCTGCCTCGATCATCGTGATGACGCTCTTCAGATGACCCTCGGCCCGTTTCAGGCGCTTGACGATCTCCGGATGGGTGGCGTGGGTGTGAGGTTCGGTCATCGTGTCCCTGTTCTCGATCCTTCCGAGCAGAAGGGCGCTCGACCTTACGCCGGGGATCGCCTCCGGGACAAGTCAGTGATGATGGCCTTCCGGCGCTTCCATTCGAAACGGAAGGTCGTCGACGTCGACGCCTGCCATCAGCTTCAGCACCGCATCGAACGCGTGAGGCTCGGCCGGAGCGACGTTGCTGATCAAGGCGTGATGATCGGCCGGCGAAGGGAGCAGCGGCAGCCGCTCGACGAGACCATCGCGGGCGATCTCCACGACGGCCTCGAGCCCCTTTGCGTGTTTCGAAATGGAAAGCCGCATGCGTTCACCCTCCGGCGTGTCGACAATCTCCAGCAATCCGGTCGCCAATCGGGAACTCACCGTGAACGCAGCGGGAGCGTGGTGATGCCCGTGGCCGCGATGGTTGGAGGGCGCTTCGGCGGCTGCCTCGGCGATCTGGATGCTCGCCGTACCCAGCGCCGGAAGATGGGCGTGAAGCTCATTGCGAAGCGTGGCCACGATGACGTTGGCATCCGCGACGGGCTTGTCGCCGCTGACCGAGATCGTAACGTCGGCATGGAGCCGGTGACCGATCCAGCGAGCCTTGACGTCCGTCAGGCGTTCGATGCCTGCGACATGCTCTGCTGCATGGTGGATCTCGTCCGTAATCCCCGGCTCGATGCCGTCGAGGCTGCGGGTGATGATGGCGCGCGCCGATTGCCAGACGATGCCGAAGATCGCGATGGTGATCAGCAGGCCGATGATGGGATCGGCGAGCGGAAAGCCGAGCCAGACCCCGACCGCACCGAGCACGACGGCCAGGCTTGTCAAACCATCGGTGCGGGCGTGATAGCCGTCGGCGATCAGCGCGGCGCTGTTCATCTGCCTGCCGACACGGATGCGGAACACCGCCACGGCCTCGTTGCCGATGAAGCCGACGACGCCGGCGACGGCGACCGCCAGAAGCTGGGTGATCCGCTGCGGGTTCAGCAGGCGGTCGATTGCCTCATAGCCGGCGACGATGGCGCTGAAGAGAATGATCAGAACGATCAGCATGCCGGCAAGGTCCTCGACGCGGCCGAGGCCATAGTTGAAGGTTTTCGTCGGCTTCCGTCGGACCAGTGTGAAGGCGATCCACAAAGGAATTGCGGTGGCGGCATCGCCGATATTGTGGATGGTGTCGGCCAGCAGCGCCACGCTTCCCGAAGAGAAGACGACGACGAGCTGCAGGGCTGCGGTGATGGCCAGAATGACGAACGACCACTTGATCGCCCAGATGCCGCGCTCGGACGAGGCGATGCTCGGATCGACGACGCCGTGCGTATGCCCGTGGCCTCCGGCATCTCCATGCGAATGGCCGTGCGAGCCGCGACTGTGGCCATGGGATTGACCGCCTTGACCGAAACCGAACCATTCCCTGATGCTGACCAACATTGCAGATCTCTATCCAAACTGGATTTAGACCTATCCCCCTGGAGAGGATAGGTCAAGTTGGCTTCTTGTCTGCAGGTGCGATCCAATTCCATGCGAGGCTCGAACGCTCCTTGCGAGTCTATCCGGCGCCGCTGTTCCAGCACCATTTCTTTCGTCGGCCCCGTTTGTCGAGCCCTGTTATCGGGTCTGTCCTGTCCTATATCTGCAAGCGTCGCAGCGGCCACATTCTGATGATCCCCGCGATAGGCGGATCTTCACCATGCCGGGCATCGCTTTCGATCAGGGCAGACATTCGCGCTCGAAGGCATCTCCGAAAGCCTCGGCATCCGTGCCGCGGCTGTGCAATCCGCCTCCGAGCGTTCCACAGATTTCAATGATTGATTGATAAGAGAGGAAAGACCATGTCCAGTCACAACGCAGCCCAATACAACGCAGCAAAGTCAGGCACCTTCAGGATCGGCGGCGATATCGAGATCAATCGTCTCGGTTTCGGCGCCATGCGCGTCACCGGCAAGGGCATCTGGGGCGAGCCTTCCGATCATGCCGAATCCATCCGCACGCTGAAGCGCCTGCCGGAACTCGGCGTCAACTTCATCGATACGGCCGATTCCTACGGCCCCGATGTCTCCGAATGGCTGATCAAGGAAGCCCTGCATCCCTATGGCGGCAAGTCTGTCATCGCCACCAAGGGCGGCCTGACCCGCCACGGTCCCGATATCTGGCTGCCCGTCGGACGTCCGGAATATCTGATCCAGCAAGTGCATAAGAGCCTGCGCAATCTCGGCGTCGAGCAGATCGATCTCTGGCAGCTGCATAGGATCGACCCGAAGGTGCCGGCCAGGGAGCAATTCGATGCGATCAAATCGCTGCTCGATAGCGGCCTGATCCGCCATGCAGGTCTGAGCGAAGTGTCCGTTGCCGACATCGAGGCGGCTTCGAAGCATTTCAAGGTCGCGACCGTCCAGAACCGCTACAATCTCGTCGACCGCACCAGCGAGGACGTGCTCGATTATTGCGCCAAGCACAATATCGGCTTCATCCCGTGGTATCCGCTGGCCGCCGGCGACCTCGCCAAGCCAGGCTCACTGCTCGATACGATCGCCAGGAAGCACAATGCAGCACCCAGCCAGATCGCGCTCGCCTGGGTGCTGAAGCGCAGCCCGGTCATGCTGCCGATCCCCGGCACCTCCAAGGTCAAGCATCTCGAGGAAAATGTCGCAGCCGTCGACATCACCCTCTCGAACGAGGAATTCTCCGCCCTCGACGGCGAAGGCAGGAAGGTCTTCAAGGCTGCTTGACGAGGCGGGAAACGGAGAGGTCGCGGTGTGTTCCCTTCTCCCCTCGGGGAGAAGGTGCCGGCAGGCGGATGAGCCACACGGCGTGCCCTTCCATTCCTATCCCGCACCCGTTGTAGGAAAGACCGGCTTCGCCGGCCCCCTTGCATGTTCAAACTGCATCCGTTGATGATGGGTGCGACCCCTGGGGGATGGCCATCCCCCAGGGGTCGGACGGGCGGGACCGTAACCCCCTTGGCGTGAACCGGGGATGAGCCTGGTCCGCCCGTCCTTCGCGTTTGTCCTGAACAGATAGTGGGGAGCAGGTCCCGTATGCAAGGCAAGGTATCGTCCGAACGCACCGCGATGGCGACAGTTTATGTCGGCATCGATGTCTGTAAAGAGTGGCTGGACATTCATCTGCATCCTCTCGGCCGCAGTTTTCGGGTGACCAACGACACGGCCGGCCTGCGCCGCCTCAAGCGGGAGCTCGATGCGCTTGACCAGATGCCGCGCTCGGCGCTGCGTATCGTCATGGAAGCGACCGGCAAGTGGCATCGCGCCGTCCAGCGCTCGCTGCATGCCGATGGCTTTTACGTGTCGGTCGTCGACCCGCTGCGCGCCCGGCTGTTTGCCAAAGCCTGCGGCTTTCTCGCCAAGACCGATCGGCTCGATGCGCGGTTTCTGGCCATCATGGGAGAAGCCCTCAAGCCCGCACAGACCCCACCGCCGGACCAAGCGCTGGAAGCCCTGCAGGAACTGGTCAATGCCCGATCTGCCGCCAATGGCGAACGCACCGCCCTGTCCAACCGGATGAAGACGGCCGTGACCGCCTTCCTGCGCAAGGAACTGACGCGCCGGCTTGCCGCGCTCGACACCCATATCGCAAGACTGGACGCCGAGATCGAGCGCAGCATCTGCGCCGATCCCGAGATGCGCCGCCGCCTCGACATCCTCATCTCCATTCCCGGCATCGGAGCCGTCACCGCCGCAAGCCTGATCGCTGGCCTTTGCGAACTTGGCGCCTGCTCCGGCAAGCAGGCCGCCATGCTGACCGGCCTTGCGCCGATTGCCTGCGAAAGTGGCGAGCGGGCCGGACATCGCTCCATCAGGGGCGGACGCCCAGCACCCAGGAACGCCATCTACATGGCCGCCCTGTCCGCCTCCCGTCACAACCCGGACCTCGCACGCTTCGCCGCAAGGCTGAAGAAAGTCGGAAAACCCAATAAGGTCGTCCTCGTCGCCGTCATGAGAAAGCTCATCGTCCTGGCAAACACCCTCATCACCAAAAACCGCATCTGGACACCAAATCCACCTTGACACCAAACACAGATGCTCATCCGCCCTCATCCGCCCTCATCCGCCCTACGGGCACCTTCTCCCCGCTGGGGAGAAGAGGGAGTCGAGACGCCGCGGCATGTCCCTTCGCTCCGTTTACGTGACCGTGGACGGGTCGAGAGCTGTGGTTCGACCCGGCAGAGGTGGCGGCCTCCAGATGAGGGCAATGCCGGCGATCCCCGAGTCTCCAAATTTTCGGCATAATTTTGACCATCCGGTCAAGCATGCTGCAAAATGAGGCGGTGACCTGTTGTTTTGAGGGCAAGCCTTGCATGCAGTGCATTGCTGCATTGCGGTATTTTCGCTATGCCGAATCAAAAGAATTGGCTATATCTATCTTCGTAAGCAGCGCACTCCTCCTCCCAGCGCTCTTACATCGGACTGACAACACTCCTCCTCCCAGTTGTCAGTCAGGATCAAGAGCCCGGCGCACCTCCTCCCGCGTCGGGCTTTTTTCTTTTCCCCCAAGTCTCATTTCTCTCATGCCCAAAAGGCTTCGACCGCCCGCGGTTTGACTCGGCAAGCGTCGCCGGACTATTTGGACGGGCGCCGCCTGTCCGGTGCGTGAACCGATTGGAGTTGGTCATGATCGGCAAGAGACGCGCCCCGCACGCGGCCGTGACAGGTCTTTTGGTGGCAATGATGGCGCTTTCCGGCTGCGGCGGCAGGCCGGTCGGTGTCATGCAGGCGACCGGCACCGTGCCGCCCGGCACGTCGAAGGTCGATCTGCTCGTCGCCACGACACGCGCTGCCGACGACAATCCCGCCGTGCTTTTCTCCGGTGAGCGCGGCACCGGGCTCGCTGTCAATGCCGTCGATGTCTCCATCCCGCCGGAAGCCAATCGCAAGGTCGGCCAGGTGCAATGGCCAAGCCGCCTGCCGGCCGATCCGCTGCGCGATTTCGTCACCGTTTCCGTCGATCCGCTGGAAGGCGAGCGGGCCGGCGAGACCTGGCTGAAGTCCCATATGCCGAAGAGCCGCCGCGTACTGGTCTTCGTCCACGGCTTCAACAATCGTTATGAGGATGCCGTCTACCGCTTCGCGCAGATCGTCCACGATTCGCATGCCGACGTCGCGCCCGTCGTCTTCACCTGGCCGTCGCGCGGCAGCATCTTCGATTATAATTACGACAAGGAAAGCACCAACTATTCCCGCGACGCGCTGGAGGAGTTGCTGACCCGCACCGCCGCCAATCCCGCCGTCAGCGACGTCACCATCATGGCCCATTCGATGGGCACGTGGCTCACCGTCGAAGCGCTCAGGCAGATGGCGATCCGCAACGGCCACGTCGCACCGAAGATCAACAATGTCATCCTTGCTTCGCCGGATCTCGATGTCGATGTCTTCGGCCGCCAGTTCGCCAGCCTCGGCAAGGACAGGCCGCACTTCACCATCTTCGTCTCTAGGGATGATCGGGCTCTGGCGCTGTCACGGCGCATCTCCGGCAATGTCGACCGGCTCGGCCAGATCGATCCCTCAGTCGAGCCCTATCGCAGCAAGCTCGAGGCGGCCGGCATCACCGTGCTCGATCTCACCAAGCTCAAGGGCGGCGACCGGCTGAACCACGGCAAATTCGCCGAAAGCCCCGAGGTGGTGAAGCTGATCGGCGACCGGCTGATTGCCGGCCAAGCGATCACCGATTCCAATGTCGGCCTCGGCGAGGCCGTCGGCGCCGTGGCGATGGGCGCTGCCCAGACCGCCGGAAGTGCTGTCAGCGTTGCCGTCAGCACGCCGATTGCGATCTTCGATCCGCGCACCCGGCGCAACTACGACGCCCAGCTGAAACGTCTCGGCCAGTCGATGAACAATACCGTCGGTTCGGTCGGCGACAGCGTCGGTGCGGGGCTGCCGGAAAGCCAGTAAAAATTCCAGCAATTCCGTGAATCGGAAAAAACCGGAAATTCTCTAGGCATCGCATCTTGTTGTGATATATCAGATGCACGACGGCACTTCTGTCTGCCGTGCGATGGGTTGATGGCATGGCGGATGAGACGAAGAGAAACGTGGCGGTCGTCGGCGCAGGCGTGATCGGCGCCTCGATCGCCTTTGAGCTGCAGCGGCGCGGGTTTGAGGTGACGCTGATCGACAAGGGCGAGCCGGGCCGCGGCACCTCCTTCGGCAATATGGCAAGCATCGCGCTCGATTTTGCCGCCGGTTCCGGCCCTTCGACCTGGAAGAAGATCCCCGGCTGGCTGCTCGATCCGGAAGGCCCGGTCTGGCTGCGTCCCTCTTATGCCGTAAGGATGCTGCCCTGGTTCCTGCGCTTCCTCGCTGCCGGCCGGCCCCCGCGGCTCCGAGAAATCGAGGATGCCGGCATGCGCCTGTCGAACCGGGCGCTCGGCGATTTCAAAGAGCTGCTCGAGGCGATCGGCGCACCCGAGTTGATGACCGAGGAGGGGTGCCTGGCGATCTACGAGACCGAGGCGGAATTTGCCGCCGATCGCGGCCATCTCGCCATGATGCAGCGCTACGGCCTCGAATTCGAGGTTTTGAGCAACGGCGCCATCCAACATTACGAGCCCACTTTGTCACCGGCGATTGCCAAAGCCGTGCTGCTCCCCGACAACAAGTCGATCCGCGATCCTTATAGGCTGGTCGTGAAACTCGCAGACGCCGCAAAGGCTGCCGGCGCAAGCTTCGTCTCCGGCACTGTGCGGAATATCGAGCACCGAGGCGATGGCACCGCCGTCGTTCTCCTCGAGGATGGCAGGCGCATCGAGGCCGCTTCGGTGGTGCTTGCCGCCGGCGTCCACACCCGCTTCCTCGCCGAAAAGCTCGGCGAGCCGATCCCGCTCGAAACCGAGCGCGGCTATCACACGCAGATCATGAAGCCCGGCATCTCGATGCGCTATTCGGTGATCTGGCCGCATCGTGCCTTCATGGTGACGCCGACGGCGGGCGGCATCCGCATCGGCGGCAATGTCGAGCTCGCCGGCCTCGATGCCGCGCCGGACTTCCGCCGTCCGCGGGTGCTGGTGCGCCATGCCCAGCGTGCGCTGCCCGGCCTGAAGATCGAGGAGACGACGGAATGGATGGGGCATCGTCCGGCCCTGCCCGATACGATCCCGATCATCTCGCCCTCGTCGAAAATGCCCGGCGTTTTTTATGCGACCGGCCACGGCCATCTCGGCCTGACCTTTTCGGCAACGACAGCGCTGGTGATCGCCGATATGGTGACCGGGCTCAAACCATCCCTCGATATGACGCCGTTCCGCATAGACCGATATTAGGAGGCCCCGATGTCCGAAACCACCAAACCCGTCGCGCTGATCACCGGTGGCGGCCGCGGCATGGGCGAGGCGATCGCCCGCGAGCTCTCTGCGCAGGGCTACCGGCTGGCGCTGATGTCGCCGTCGGAAAGCTGCGAGACGCTGGCGGCCGAACTTGGCGGCGTCGCCTCGCGCGGCGTTGCCGAAAAGGCCGAGGACCTCAAGGCGATCTTCGACCTGACGATGAAGACCTATGGGCGCATCGACGCCGTCGTCAACCTGAGCGGCCATCCGCCGAAGGGCGACCTGCTCGATATATCGGACGAGAACTGGACGCTCGGTTCCGACATGATGATCCTGTCGCTGGTGCGCATGGCCCGCCTGGTGACGCCGGTCATGCTGAAACAGGGCAAGGGCGCCTTCGTCAACATCACCACTTTCGCCGCCTACGAGCCGACGCTGGTCTTCCCGGTTTCCTGCACCTACCGCGCCGCTGCAGGCGCCTTCACCAAGCTCTATTCCGATCGTTATTCGGCCGACAATATCCGCATGAACTGCATCCTGCCGGGTTATATCGATAGCCTCAACCACAAGCCCGAGACCGTCGAGAAGGTCCCGATGAAGCGCATCGGCCACGTGGAGGAGATCGCCAAGACCGCGGCCTTCCTGCTCTCCGATGGCGCGGGTTATATCACCGGCCAGAATATTCGCGTCGATGGCGGCGTCACCCGTCACGTCTGATCTGGAGTTTTCGATATGAGATGGAAGCGCACGATCCAACTGCTGGATGTCCATGCCGAAGGCGAGATCGGCCGCGTCGCGATCGGCGGCGTGCCGAAGATCCCCGGCGATACCATCGCCGCCCAGTTGCACTGGCTGAACACCGATCCGAAGGGCGACGAACTTCGCCGCTTCCTTTGCCTGGAGCCGCGCGGCGCGCCGATCGGCTCGGTCAACCTGCTGCTGCCGGCGCGCCACCCGGAGGCCGACGCCGCCTTCATCATCCTGCAGCCCGACCAGGCGCATGCGAGCTCCGGCTCGAACTCGATCTGCGTCACCACGGCGCTGCTCGAATCCGGCATCGTCGAAATGAAGGAGCCGGAGACGATCGTGACGCTCGAAACCGCCGCCGGCATCGTCAAAGCGACGGCGACCTGCCGCGACGGGCGCTGCGAGAAGGTCAGGCTGACCATGGTGCCCGCCTTCGTGCATGAGCTCGATATTGCAATCGACACGCCGCATTGGGGAAGGATCAAGGCCGATATCTGCTATGGCGGCATCTTCTATGCGCTTGTTGATGTCGGCCAGGTAGGTCTGACGATCGAGAAGGCCAACGCCGCCGGCCTCGTCCAGGCCGGCATGATCCTCAAGGAACTGATCAACCGCGACATCGAGGTCGTCCATCCGGAGATCCCGGCGATCTCGGGCGTCGCCTATGTCATGTTCCGCGATACCGAAACCGATGGCACGGTGCGCACCTGCACCACCATGTGGCCGGGCCGGGCGGACCGCTCGCCTTGCGGCACCGGCAACTCCGCCAATCTCGCGACGCTCTATGCCCGCGGCAAGGCCAAGGTCGGCGACACCTTCACCTCGAAGTCGATCATCGGCTCCGAATTCGAAGTCGGCCTCCAGGCAGTGACCGAGGTGGCCGGCCGCCCCGCCGTCATCCCCACCATCACCGGCCGCGGCTTCACCTTCGGCCTGACCCAGGTAGCCCTGGACCCGTTCGACCCACATTCGAACGGCTTTGCGCTGACGGATGTCTGGGGGCCGGCCGCCGGGGAGATATGAACGTTCACGACGGTGTGAGCGATCTTTTATAGTACGCAGAACACACGGCAACGGCCGGAAGATCAGCTGGTCAACTGTGACAGTTCGCGCCGCGTTGACAAGATGGCTGATTAAGTCGAACCGTGTCTCGACGTTCATCGATAGGTACGTGACAGAACCATGCAAGTATCAAGTCCCCAAGAGGCCTATCCCCAGATAGGAACCGTTGCCAATCCTGCAGTGCTGTACGATGGGAACGACGCTTTCATGTGTTATGAAGCCTCTGCGCGCGAGGGAGGCTACAATGTCGTGCTCAAATTCGGTGAGGTTATCGACTTCCGAATAACGCCCATGAACGTTCATGGCCTGAGAGAGTGCAGGTACCCAGTCAATCCGTGGGCTTTCAATGAGATTATTGGCGGTGAGGAGACAGCCAAATGGAACGCCCTCAATCCACGACTTTGGCTTATATCTTTCAATGACGTCATGATCGAAGTTCTCTTCGAGACGGTGTCTCTCATCAGCCGAGACGCAGAAGGCGGCCCACAACATAAGACGCTGATTGGCGCCCTGCGATGAGCGATATCGAAACTATTACGTTGTGGCGTCCGGTCGGGCCCGAGGAACTGGCGCTTATTCGCGATCTCGACATGCGCGGATTTCCGCCACGCTAGCCGGATCAGCCGATCTTCTATCCCGTGCTGTCGGAGGATTATGCGGTCAAGATCGCGCGCGACTGGAATGTGCCGAGGAGCGGGTCAGGCTCCGTGACGAAGTTTGCCGTGAGAAAAGATTACCTCGACGGCCATGCGGTTCAGGAAGCGGGCGGCCGGGCGCATCTCGAATATTGGATACCTGCAGAGGAGATGGACCGCTTCAACGCTGCGATCGTCGGAACCATTGAGGTCACGAAGACCTTCCCGTAACCGGCGTCCCGCCGGTGTCGTCCTGACGGGACGGTTCGCTCGAATGGCTGCCCCTCACCCTAACCTACCAGGGTCGAGCCACTCGTCTCGACCCGTCCTTCGGACCCCCGTAAAAACGGGGCGAGGGGACGTGCCCTGCGAGAGGTTGGTGGGGAACGGAGAGGTCGCGGCATATCCCCTTCTCCCCGCGCGCGCTAGGGCATATACATAAGTCGGTGCGACGGATTGACTCGGTTTGCGGGGGGCGGATTCCTTTACTGCGGGCCGTATGATTGTTTTGGCGACGTTTTGATTTGGGAGCGTCGCCGATGGATGTAGGGCATGATTTTTCGTTGGGCCGGTTTGGAGATCGTCGTCTCGATAAAGGGGGGCGGTGCTGCTCCGTCGCATTGTGCTGCGCGAGACGGTTTGCCTTCGCCAGTTGGCCGAGGGCAACCATTCGCAGGAGATCCGGTTCGGGCGTTTTCTCAACAACAGTGCGGTGAGCGTGGAAGAGATCATTGCCGGCTGGAGCCAGGAGACCCGGTCTGCGGTTGAGGGTCGCCACGTGCTGGCGCTGCAGGACACCAGCGAGATCAAGTTTGCGACGACGCCGGACAGCCGGCGGGAATTGGGCAAGATCAAAAAAGGCAATTGCTTTGGCCTTTTGCTGCATCCGATGCTGGCGCTCGATGCCGACACCGGCAGCTGCCTTGGCCTGGTGGGCGGCCGGGTCTGGACGCGGGGTAGCAAAGAGCTTACGCCGCATGCCGAGCGGCCGTTGAACGAAAAGGAATCGCGGCGCTGGGTGGAGACGGCAGAGGCGGCCAAACTGGTGCTTTCGCGTGCGGCCCGGGTCACGGCGATCGCCGACCGGGAGGGTGACTTCTTCATCATGTGGGCGCGCCTGCCCGATCGGCGCTTCGATCTTTTGTCGCGCGTCATGCATGACCATGCGCTCATCGACGGTTCCAAACTGCGCCGCGCGGTCGAAACGGTGGCGTTTTGCGATACTCAGACGATTGATCTGCGCGAGCGCGCCGACCGTCCGGCGCGGCAGGCGACGGTGTGCCTGCGCTTCGGCGAAGCGACGATCCGGCGGCCGCAAAACCTGCGCGAGGCCGGCCTGCCCGATGGCGTCAGGCTGAGCTGGGTCGAGATCGTTGAACCGGCCGCCCCCGACGGTGTCGAGCCCTTGCACTGGCTGCTCCTGACCACCCATTGGCTCAGCAGCCCGGCCGATGCCTGGCAGATCGTCGCCTGGTACAAGCAGCGCTGGATGATCGAGCAGTTCTTTCGGGTGATGAAGAACCAAGGCTTCAAGATCGAGGACAGCCAGTTGCATCTGGCGGCACGGCTGGAAAAGCTCGTCGCCATCGCCGCCAAGGCCGCAGCAATCGTCCTCCAGCTCGTCCAAGCCCGCAGCGGCGGCGATCACCAGCCGGCAAGCCTGACCTTCACGGCAGCCGAGATCGATACCCTCGCCGCCCTCGAAAGCCGTTTCAAGGGCACAACCAAGCTGCAGTCCAATCCCCACTCTAAGGCCTCGCTGGCTTGGGCCGCCTGGATCATCGCCAAGCTCGGCGGCTGGAACGGCTACGCCTCGGCCAAGCCGCCGGGCCCAATCACCTTCTTCAACGGCCTCAAATACTTTCGAGCCGTCGCCGATGGATGGGCTTTGCGAGATATGTATATGCCCTAGCCCGCGCGCGGGGAGAAGGTGGCGGCAGCCGGATGAGGGGCAGCGGCACGCGCCGGCGATCTTATCAAGCTTCCGCGACCAACTGACCAAAGCACATGACCATCCGCGTAACAATATTCGAAACGCGCTCAACCTCGCCTGCGGTCAGCACCGCCGGTTCGAGTGTCCCAACCCAGCATGGCCAGTTCGGCGACTGCCTCCAGTTCGCCGCGGGTCGCTCCGTCGCGGGCCAGGATCGACATGCCGTTCTGAACGGTCTGGACGAAGCGGGAGCGCGCATGCACGTCGGTCGAGGCTGGAATTTCGCCTGCTGATATCGCCTGGTTCAGGCGCGCCTTCAGGCGGTCGAGCGTGACGGCGCGGGCGGCGCGCACGAGTTCGCCGAGTTCCACGTGACCCTCGCTGCCTCGGTCATCCCAAGTGCGTGAGCATCCGTCGCTTAAGGTTTAGGATGAACGTTTTGGAGAGTGTGGAACGGCTGGTCGGCCAGATGGACAGCGCTTGTTTGCCGATGGCGTCAGGTCCTATGCGTTCGATGCCGACAAAGCCAAGCAGCTTTGACCGAAAAGTGAGGCATTGATAAGCGTAACTTGAAGTCGGCAAGCTCGTGTCGGCTCTGATTCAGAGCCGACATACCGCGGCCCATCAACCGCGTTGCAAAATTCTGGCGCTGGCCTGGCCTGTGGCAAGCTTCTCGGCCGGCGCTGGCCTGCCAAGCAGATATCCTTGGCCGATGTCGCAACCCAGGTCCTGAAGCCGCTGAAGCTGGCTCTCCTCTTCGATACCCTCGGCCGTTATCGTCACGCCAAGTCCCACGCCGAGAGCGATGATCGCCCTGATCACCTTGTCTTGCTTATCGTCGGTTTCGAATGAAGAGACGAAACTCCTGTCGATCTTGATCTTGTCGAACCGGTAGTTGGATAGTTGCGAGAGGCTGGAATAACCTGTTCCAAAGTCGTCGAGAGCAATCCCGACCCCGGCATTCACCAGATCATCGAGGACGATTCGTGCCGTAACGGCGTCCTGGATGATGGCGCTCTCCGTCACTTCCAGCTCGACCCGGTGCGCGGGCAGACCGACATCGCCCCATATCTTGAGAATTCTGAGCCCCAGTAACCGATCGCTCAGTTGGATCGGAGAAAGGTTGAATGACAGGACGATCTCGCTTGGCCAGGAAAGCGCATCGGTGCAGGCGTGGCGAAGCAGTTGGTCGGTCAATTCGACGATCAGACCGGCTTCCTCCGCCACCGGAATGAATTCGTTCGGTGGGATGAATTCGCCGGAGGCCGTCTTCCAGCGTGCCAGCGCCTCGAAGCCGATAATCCTATTCGTTTTCAGGTCCACGAGCGGTTGATAGTAGGGAACGATCTCGGCCTTCCTGATGGCTGCTCTCAGATTAGCTTCCATCCGAATGCGCTTCGCCAACTCGTCCTGCATCGAAGGCACGAAGGGCTTCACCAGATTGCGCCCCTGCTTTTTGGCGACATACATCGCACAGTCGGAATGTCGAATGACTTGACTGAGGTCATCGCCGTTCTCCGGAAAAAGCGCGAAGCCGACGCTGGCGCCGAGGTCAACGGCGACACCATTGAATGTGAACGGCTTGCCGATCACGGTCACTATGCGGTTCGCCAACACGGCAAGATCGGGATTTCCGGTTCGCCGCGCCAGGACAACGAATTCGTCTCCACCAAGGCGGAAAACGTGTTCGCGGGGAAAGAGGGAAGAGAGCCGCTGAGCAACAGTCTTCAGCACCGCATCACCGTGATCATGCCCCAGGAGGTCGTTGACCTTCTTGAAGCCGTCGAGATCGATGCTGAACACGGCGTAGGCTTCTTCCCTTTGATCGGTCATCGCCTGCGCGCATACGGAATCCAGAAACCTGCGGTTAGGCAGTTCGGTCAGCGTGTCGTGACAGGCAATCCAGTCTACGTTCTTTTCGGCGGGCGTTTCGCTGCGTGAATTGGATATCTTTCCCGTAAATCGGATGAGGCTTCGATTCGATGGTGTCTGCCGGTCGCCGCCATCTGCCATTTTCGAATGGTTGAAGAACCCGCCGGAGGATCAGTAGTCCTTGAAAAGGAATGGGCGTGACGGATTTACAGCGCCCTCGCGTCTTTTCAGCATCCGCGCGTCGCCGGCGACCGCGGGCCGGCTCCGCAGTCTCGCCAGGGTAGGGCGCATCCCAGGGCCGATCAACCCGCCAGCATGGTATCCCCCAGGCTGTAGCAGTGGCTTGCCTGATAGGCGTTCCGACCTCGGTTCATGTGCGTCACATTGAAAGTCCGAATGGCGCGCAACATGCGGCGTTCCGCCAGGAATTTGTGGATCGAGGCGGAGCCTCGCACAGTGATGCCGAAAATGTCCTCGCCGCGCGGAAAAAAGTAACCGACGTCTTCGGGCGTCGTGACGCAGTCCTCGAGAAAAGCCTCGTCCACATTGCCCTGCGCGGGTGAATGGTCGGTGGTGAAATGCGAAAGATGCACCAGGAATCGTGCACGCAGGCCCTCGCCGTCGGCGTAGAGCGTGAAAAGCTCCATCCAACTCGCATTGATGCGGATGAGCGGCTTGTCGGACGTCGAGGGCAGGCACGAAAACCGACCAGTAGTGACGCTCGGTCTTGCGCGGGATGGGGATGCAGGTTTGTCCATAGACTCTGAGAATTTCCAGAAGGTCTTGCGCCTGCGGGCGACGAAGCAGCTTCTCGAACCGCGCAACGTACCTGAACCGCTGTTCCAGGGACTCCAAGCGCTCGTCGGCGTCGATCAACTCCGCCTCGCCTTCTATCCAATCGCGCTGTTGCTCAGGATCCAGAAACTTGCGCAAGCCGGTGGTGTTGCGACGGGGAGTCGTTCTCATGTCAGATCCGTGTCTTCATCGCTCCACCGGCCTGATCCCGCACGTGTCCATGCAGCCCCGCGACGTCGGCTCCTGGCGGTGAGGCGCCGTTCGCAGCCGGGCGGCTTGCCGGCGCGGTGCATCAACGCACCGGCCGCACCATAACATCTATCGAACGAATGGCGAAAGACCGACCTTCATCTGGCCCGAAAGCCAAAGCTTACTGACGACCAAACCGCTGCGCACTTTTCGGCATCATGCTCTAGTAGACGAACGGATCGACCTCGGCCGCGGTATGGGTTCCCGGCTCTTTCGGATAGATCACGCCCTTGCGCAGGATGATGTTGGCGTAGAGCCTGGGCTCGCCGGTCTGGATCACCGCATGGGCGGTCTTCACCCTTCCGTAGAAATCCTGGCCGATCAGCGGCACCACCTGCCGATGCGGCTCGTGGCGGGCACAGCAGTCGATCATCTCCTCGTGCACGGGGTCGAGCTTGTCGCGCTCGGCCTTGACGGTCGAGCGGAAGATCGCCTCCGCCACGAAATCGTCGATCGGCAGCACGCTGAGCACGGCGTTGAGGACCGGGATGAGGTGGTGGCCGTCGAGCCGGATCAGCCGGCGGGCATGTTCGACGCCCGGATAATTGCCGTCGACGATGGCAATCTCATCGCCGTGGCCCATGGCGCGAAGCGTAAATAGCAGCTCCGGGCTCAACAGCGGATCAAGTCCTTTCAGCATGGTCTATCTCCTTGAAAAGTACGTTCTGGTCGGTGAGGTAACGCGCGAAGATCGGCAGGCTGGCGCCACCGATGGCGCGCGCCTGGGCGCCGACCGCGCCCTCGATGATTTCAGGCATGACGACGCCCTGCAGGTCGAGTTTGGCAGCTTCGTCGATGGTGGCCTGCACCAAGCGGCTGCGCACCCAATCGGGAAAGCCGCCATCGATGACGGCCGCACTGAAATCGAGGATCGAGGCGGCGGCGACGATCGCCTGCGCCAACGCCTTGGCGCTATCCCGGATCCAGGCTTCCATCGGCTCGCCGAAATCCACCCAGTCGTCGGCGGAATACCAGAGCGGCTCTGGATCGATGCCGCGTTCGCGCAGCATGTTCTCGAGCACGAAGATCGAGGCGATTTCGAGCAACTGCTTCGTCTCGCCGTTCTTGCCCCGCACCGGCAGCGGTCCGATCGCGCCTGCCGTGCCGGTGCGGCCGGAAAAGATCGCCGAATTCAAGACGATGCCGCCGCCGATGAAGGAGCCGATGAAGAAATAGACGAAATCCGGGTAGGACGGCCCAACGCCGAAGACGAGTTCGGCGCCGCAGGCGCTGGTCGCATCGTTCTGCATGAAGACCGGATAGGAGACGCGAGAGGCGACGTCGGCCTGCAGGTCGACGTCGCGCCAGACCTCCATGGCGCCCGGCGGCGCACCCACCTCTTCGGCCCAGTTCCAGAGCTCGAAGGGGGCGGCGATGCCGAGGCCGGCAATGCGGCCGCGCTGCTTGTCGTCGAGCCGGTCTTCCAACTCGCGGATGCCCGAGGTGACGAAGGCGAGGATTTCATTCGGCAGCGGATAGGCATAGGTCCGGTGCAACTGCATGCGGATGCGGCCGACGAAATCCATCAGCACCAGATCGGCGCTGCGCCGGCCCATCTTCAGGCCGAAGGAATAGACGGCATCGGGATTGATATGCATCGGGATCGACGGCTGGCCGACGCGGCCGCGCACCGGTTCCCCGCGCGACAGCAGCCCTTCCTTTTCCAGCACCCGCATGATGACGGAGACGGTCTGCGCCGACAGCCCGCTGCGGCGCGCGATATCGGCCTTCGACAGCGCGCCGTAGAGACGCACCAGCGACAGCACGAGCCGTTCGTTATAGGCTCGCACCCTGACCTGGTTCGCACCTCCGGCCGGATTGAGAATTGGTGGCGGGACCGGCGTGTGTTCCGGTCCATCCAAGGACGACATGGCCGCTCCTCCCGATCGTTGGCCTATTGCCCTAATTCGTTCGAGCATGCCACATCGAATTAATAATTCAATTGGATTTATTTATTGACAAGCCAATTTCTTTTCGCTCTTAATTGCCGTCGTCAAGGGCACGGGACCGCTGGGAGGCATTAGCGATCCACGGCGAAGTGTCATATCTTAAGCTTCCGGCCCCGCAGGGGCGGCGCCGGCAAACTCTGGGAGGAGTTCCATGAAGAAATCCGTTCTCGCTTTCGGCGCGCTCGCGCTTGGTGTCACCTTTTCCGCTCCTGTCATGGCGGCTGACGTGGCTGCCTGCCTGATCACCAAGACCGACACCAACCCCTTCTTCGTCAAGATGAAGGAAGGTGCGACGGCCAAGGCCAAGGAACTCGGCGTCTCGCTGAAGTCCTATGCCGGCAAGGTCGACGGTGACAGCGAAAGCCAGGTGGCTGCGATCGAAAGCTGCATTGCCGACGGCGCAAAGGGCATCCTGATTGCTGCTTCCGACACCAAGGGCATCGTGTCTTCGGTCAAGAAGGCCCGTGATGCCGGCCTGCTGGTCATCGCTCTCGACACGCCGCTCGAGCCGGCCGATGCCGCCGACGCCACCTTCGCCACCGACAACCTGCTCGCCGGCAAGCTGATCGGCCAGTGGGCCAAGGAAACGCTGGGCGACAAGGTGAAGGACGCCAAGGTCGGCTTCCTCGATCTGACCCCGTCGCAGCCGACGGTCGACGTTCTGCGCGACCAGGGCTTCATGATGGGCTTCGGCATCGATCCGAAGGACCCGAACAAGATCGGCGACGAGGACGATGCTCGTATCGTCGGTCATGACGTGACCAACGGCAATGAAGAAGGCGGCCGCAAGGCCATGGAAAACCTTCTGCAGAAGGATCCGAGCATCAACGTCATCCACACGATCAACGAGCCGGCCGCTGTCGGCGCCTATCAGGCGCTGAAGGCTGTCGGCATGGAAAAGAACGTGCTGATCGTCTCGGTCGACGGTGGTTGCCCGGGCGTGAAGTCGGTCAAGGAAGGCGTCATCGGCGCCACCTCGCAGCAATATCCGCTGATGATGGCAGCCCTTGGCGTCGAAGCGATCAAGAAGTTCGCCGACAGTGGTGAAAAGCCGAAGCCGACCGAAGGCAAGTCCTTCTACGACACCGGCGTCTCGCTCGTCACCGACAAGCCGGTTTCCGGCGTCAAGTCGATCGACACCAAGGAAGGCACCGACAAGTGCTGGGGCTGAGCCCTGATTGTTGAAAGCAGACCGGCCGGGGCTTGATCCCCGGCCGTTTTCGACGGACGATGTGCCGTCGCCTCACGAACCGGCTAATCAAAGACCGGATGGATATCGGTGACGGCCCCCGCGCGAGTTCGGCGCGCGGATGCGGAGGAGGAACCATGACCGGAACACAGGAATTCGAACGTGTCCTCGACGGCAGCGACAAGAGCGTTGCCTCCTTCGAGCACGAGAATGTCTCGCTGATCAAGCGCGCGCAGCATTTTCTCCACTCGACGCCGGCCGCCGTGCCGCTGATCGTGCTGGTGCTGGCGATCATCATTTTCGGGATCACCATCGGCGGACGGTTCTTCTCGTCCTATACGCTGACCCTGATCCTGCAGCAGATCGCCATCGTCGGTATTCTCGGCGCCGCCCAGACGCTGGTCATCCTGACTGCCGGCATCGATCTTTCGATCGGCGTCATCATGGTGATCTCGGCGGTGATCATGGGCAATGTCGCCATCACCTACGGCATACCGACGCCGATCGCGGTCGCGGCCGGCATGCTTGTCGGCGGCCTTTGCGGATTGCTGAACGGCTTCCTCGTCGCCTACATGAAGCTGCCGCCCTTCATCGTCACGCTCGGCACGTGGAACATCGTCATGGCGACGAATTTCATCTATTCCGCCAATGAGACGATCCGCGACACCGACGTCGACGAAAAGGCGCCGCTGCTGCATCTTTTCGCCGTGAGCTTCAAGCTCGGCAGCGCCGTGCTGACCGTCGGCGTCATCGCCATGGTGCTGCTCGTCGTGGTCCTCTGGTATGTCCTCAATCACACCGCCTGGGGCCGGCATGTCTATGCCGTCGGCGACGATCCGGAGGCAGCCAAGCTCTCCGGCATTCAGACCAAGAAGGTGCTGCTGACCGTTTACGCCATCTCGGGCGTCATTGCCGGCTTGGCCGCCTGGGTCTCGATCGGCCGCAACGGCTCGATCTCGCCGTCCTCGGCCGTCACCGATTTTAACCTGCAGGCGATCACCGCGACTGTGATCGGCGGCATCTCGCTGTTCGGCGGCCGCGGCTCCATCCTCGGCACGCTCTTCGGTGCGATGATCGTCGGCGTCGTCTCGATGGGCCTCAACATGCTCGGCGCCGACCCGCAATGGAAAGTCCTTTTGACGGGTGTGCTGATCATCGCCGCCGTCGCCATCGATCAGTGGATCAGAAAGGTTTCGGTGTAATCATGGATCGCGAACCCCTTCTCACCGCCCGCGGTCTCGTCAAGCGCTATGGCCGCGTGACCGCGCTCGACAATGCCGATTTCGACCTCTATCCGGGTGAAATCCTCGCCGTCATCGGCGATAACGGCGCCGGCAAATCCTCGCTCATCAAGGCGATATCGGGCGCCGTCACCCCGGACGAGGGAGTGATCACCCTGGAAGGCCGGCAGGTGCAGTTCCGCTCGCCGATGGAAGCGCGCGAAGCCGGCATCGAAACCGTCTACCAGAACCTCGCTTTGTCGCCGGCACTGTCGATCGCCGACAACATGTTCCTCGGCCGCGAGATCCGCAAATCCGGCGTGCTCGGTTCGATGTTCCGCATGCTCGACCGGCCGGCCATGGAAAAGCTGGCGCGCAACAAGCTGTCCGAACTCGGCTTGATGACCATCCAGAACATCAACCAGGCGGTGGAAACGCTCTCCGGCGGTCAGCGCCAGGGTGTCGCGGTCGCCCGCGCCGCCGCCTTCGGCTCGAAGGTCATCATCATGGACGAACCGACGGCAGCGCTTGGCGTCAAGGAAAGCCGCCGCGTGCTGGAACTGATCCTCGACGTGCGCGCCCGTGGTCTGCCGATCGTGCTGATCTCCCACAACATGCCGCATGTCTTCGAAGTGGCCGACCGGATCCATATCCACCGTCTCGGCCGGCGGCTGACGGTGATCGATCCGAAGGAATACACCATGTCCGACGCCGTCGCCTTCATGACCGGCGCCAAGGCGGTGCCGACGGAGCCGGTCGCCGCATGAACGCACGCATCGATGAAATCGCCGGCGCAGTTCTTGACCGCGCCGGCCCTTCCAAGCGTTTCCTGATCGCCATCGCCGGACCGCCGGGCGCCGGAAAATCGACCATGGCCGACAATCTGGCGGAAGCGCTGAAGGCCAGGGGCGAAAGTGCCGAAGTCCTGCCGATGGATGGTTTTCACATGGACAACGCCATCCTGATCGAACGCGGCCTGCTGACGCGCAAGGGGATCCCCGAAACCTTCGATGTCCGCGGTTTCCTCGATATCATCCGCGCCGTCAGGCGGGCCGATCAGGAAGTTCTGGTGCCAGTATTCGATCGCTCACGTGAACTCGCGATCGCGTCCGCCCGACCTGTTTCCCCCGATCACCGCTTCATCATCGTCGAGGGCAATTATCTGCTTTTTTCGCTCGGCAAATGGGCCGAACTCGAAGGCGTCTTCGATTTTTCGATCATGCTGGCGCCGCCGATCGAGGTGCTCGAAGAGCGGCTCTGGGCACGCTGGCGCGGTTACAACCTGACCGAGGAGGCCGCCAGCGCCAAGGTCTACGGCAACGACCTGCCGAACGGTCGGCTGATCCTCGAAAACCGCCGCCCGGCCGATGTGACGCTGGAGATCGCGCTGGCGTGATGCCGCGGATTGTTCTCACATGGGAACAATCCATCCGCCCGGTTCTGCGTAGCGGTTCCGGATGCCGATAGGCATAACAAGGTGCTGGCAGCGCCTCTTGTGAATCAAGGTTTCGCAGCAAGTCGGCCGAATTCGGGCAAAAGGGACTTGCGCTTGAGTATGGTCGCGAAGGATAACATCCACACACCCTGCCGTTTGGTCGGTGCCCTCCTTTGGCGGGGTGCCGGCATGTCCGTCATGTAAGAAGTCACGCGATGCGTCGGGCTCCCCTCGCCGGATTTTCGATGAAGTCTGTGCGTTCATGCCTCTTCCTCATCCCGTTGGAGATGACATATGGCGTTCAGCCTGCCCATCACGCGCGCGATCTTCGCCCTTTTTCGCGTTCCATTCTTCCCTGCCGCACTGACTGCAATCCTCTTCGCTATGCTCGCCGAGGCAATGGCCTTCAGTTACATCGCCCGGCTCGCCGTTGATAAGATCGGCATGTCGCCTCTGCAGTTGGGAGCTTTTCTAAGCCTGTCGGCGATCTCAGGCATCGTCGTCACGACGATCTTTGGCCACTTTCACGATCGCAAGCCGATGATGTGGCCGTTGCTGATATCCTTGCTGGCCAAGATGGCTGGGTTCGGTCTCTGCGCGGTGGCGAGCGAACCGTGGATGCTGTTTCTCAACGCGGCCGTCCTCTTCGGTATCAGTTCTGCCTCGTTCTCCCTGCTGTTTGCGACGGCGAAAGGCTATCTCGATCGCACAGGCGAGCAGACGAGCGCCAAGGGCATGGCGGCGCTGCGCACGTGCAATTCGCTGAGTTGGGCCGTCGGGCCAGCCCTGGGCGCCATTCTTGTTCGCTACTGGGACCTCGATGGCATCTATGTCGGCGCAGCTTTGCTCGCCGCCTTGGCGCTGGCGGTCGTGCTGGTGAGCCGCATCAAGGTCGTGGCGGATACAGCTAGCCGGCAGCGCCTGACGCTGGACGTTTTGATGTCCACAGCGCCTGCCGTGTTGGCGCTTACCGCCTTTCACACGGCCATGTTCACCGGTGCCAATGCCGTGTCGATCGTCGTTGCCCAGCAGTTGGGATCCGAGGCGGACGTCGGCCTGCTGTTCAGCCTCTGCGCGCTTCTTGAGGTGATTGTGATGAGCCTGTTCGTGTTTCGGCCGGCACGCGGGGCGAACAGGCTGCTCCTGCTGGCCGGCTTCGGGGTCTTCGCCGTCTATTACCTGTTGCCGATCCCCTGGCCTTCACTGACGACGCTCTACCTTGCGCAGTTGCTGCGGGCGACAGGCATCGCGATCATCAGTATCGTCGGCATGGCTCATTTGCAGGATCTGTTGCCTGGCAGGGCTGGAATCGCAGCGGCCCTCTTTGGCAATAGCGCGAATGCCGGCCTTCTTTTCTCGGGGCTCGGGACCGGCCTTTGGGCGCAATCCTTTGGCTACTGGTCGTTGTTCGAGCTTTGCGCCGGTCTCTGTCTGCTCGGAGCGGCATTGTGCCTGATAAGATCGGTTCGGAGATAGAGCAGCGGGCATGAAAAGAGCGAAAGCCCGCCGTATGAATCAATTTCAATGCGATGCGCTTTAGTGTTATCGAGACCGCAGACGCATCGCTTCGGAGGCCTGCCATGCAATCGATCACCATCCGCCGTCCTGATGACTGGCACCTGCATCTGCGCGACGGCGCCATGCTGGAGGGCGTGATCGCTGATACGAGCCGCACCTTCGCCCGCGCCATCATCATGCCCAATCTCGTGCCGCCGGTCGTCACGTCAGCTGACGCCAGGGCCTATCGCGAGCGCATCCTCAAGGCCTTGCCGGACGGCCATCGCTTCCAGCCGCTGATGACGCTTTATCTCACCGAACATACCAGCCCGGATGATGTGGAGGAGGGGAAGAACAGCGGCCTCATCACCGCCGTCAAGCTTTATCCCGCCGGCGCCACGACCAATTCGCATGGGGGCGTGCGCGACATGGAAAAGGCGATGCCGGTGCTGGAGCGCATGGCAAAGATCGGCCTGCCGCTCTGCGTCCATGGCGAGGTGACGACGCCGGAGGTCGATATCTTCGACCGCGAGGCCGTCTTCATCGACACCGTGCTCGATCCGCTGCGCCAGCGCCTGCCGGAGCTGAAGGTGACGATGGAGCATGTGACGACATGGGATGGCGTCGATTACATCAAGGCGGCCAAGGGCAATCTCGCCGGCTCGATCACCACCCACCATCTGATCATCAACCGCAACGCCATCCTCGTCGGCGGCATCCGCCCGCATTATTACTGCCTGCCCGTCGCCAAGCGCGAAAACCACCGGCTGGCCTTGCGTGCGGCGGCCGTCAGCGGCGATCCGCGCTTCTTCCTCGGCACGGATTCCGCCCCGCATGTCGATCCGCTAAAGGAATGCGCCTGCGGCTGCGCCGGCATCTATACCTCGGTCAATACGATGAGCTGCCTCGCCCATGTCTTCGAACAGGAGGGTGCCCTGGAACGGCTCGAAGCCTTCGTGTCGCTGAACGGGCCGGCCTGGTACGGGCTGCAGCCGAACGAGGAGCACATCACCCTGTCACGGCAGGCCGAGCCGGTCGTCTTTCCCGCGAGGATTGAAACCGGCGCCGGTCCGGTGACGGTGTTCGATCCGATGTTTCCCCTGCGCTGGCAGGTGATGCACCAGGATTAAGCTTTCGGATTTCAATTTTAAATAGAATATTCATTTTAAAGTTCGACGCGACGTTAAACGCGTAACATTTGCATTGTGCAGTGCATCATTTGTTAACGGATGCATAAGACATTTCTCCTCGCAGACCGGTAAGCCGCCATTCGATGCGACAACAGCTGCGGAGACTGAAAAGCATGATGCTTGACTATAACTCCCTGTTGTTGGCGCTCGGCGTCTCCGCGGCCTGCCTTGCGGTGACGCTGATGGGCAGCTGGCTTGTCCGTCGCGCGGAAACCGTGCTGCTCACCGCCACCGTCGGCCTTGTCCTCGTCGTCAGCGGCATTTTCGTCTATAGCGGCTATGTCAATACGCCCAAGACATGGCTCGGCGTTGCCAATTTCGTGCTGTTTCATGCCGGTTTTGCCACCATCTGGGGAGCAGGCAAACAATTCCTCACCGGCCGGATGTCTCTCCTTGCCATCGCGATCCGCGCGCTTGCGGCGATGGTCTTCTCCGTCGTGCCGATGCTATCGGGCTATGATGGCCTGGCTTTCATCGCCGACAATCTCGCCATCGCCCTTTTGCTCTTTGCCACCGCCCGGCAATATTGGCTCGCCCGCGCCGAAGCACCCGCGCCGCTCCTCGGCATTACCACGCTCTATACGCTGACGGCGATCTCCTTCGTTCTCTGCGCCGCCGTGCTGGTCTCCGACGGCAAGCTGGTGCTCGGCAAAGCCCCCAGCAACTGGGCCGAAGATCTGAGCCTTGCCGTCTGCATTGCCGGCATGACCGGTATCGGCGCGCTGTCGCTGGCGCTGCATCAATGGCGGCTCGCTGCCCGCCATCGTCTCGATGCGATCACCGATCCGCTGACCGGCCTGCTCAACCGTCGTGCCCTCTTCGACCAATACGGCACGCGCCCGATGGGAACGACCACGGCCGTCATCGTCTTCGATATCGACCATTTCAAATCCGTCAACGATCGCTTCGGCCATGCCGCCGGCGACCGCGTGCTCAATGTCTTCGCCGGCGAGCTTTCGGCCCATTGCCGCACCGGCGACACCGCTGCCCGGCTCGGCGGCGAGGAATTCGTGCTGGTGCTGAAGGAGATCATGCCCGGCCGGGCGGAACTCACGGCCGAGCGCATCCGCAGGGGGTTCGAAGCGCGCGAGATCCATATCGACGACGAAGTGCTGACATGCACGGTCAGCGTCGGCGTCGCCCCCGGCCGCTCGAAGAGCTTGGATTTCGACGCCACGCTGAGCGCCGCCGACAAGGCGCTCTACGTCGCCAAGCGCGCCGGCCGCAACCGGGTCGAACTTGCCAGCTATCTCAAGGCGGTTCCCGTCGAAGCAACGCGCACCGCGTCTTGATTCCCGGCTGACCTCCCATAACATCGCCCTCGCCCGGATGCGGCCAGCCGCCCCGCGACGCTTCTGCGTTAAGGTGAATGCATCCAGACAACCTCAGCGAACATTCCGGCGACGCCAGCCCCGGCGCCAAGGCCTTCGTCCGCGTCGCGAATGTGCGGGCCTGTCACGCCGAACTCTCAGGCAAGGACTACCGCTACATGGTCATGGCTTGGCTCCCTCTTCTCCCCAGCGGGGAGAAGGTGGCCCGAAGGGTCGGATGAGGGGGCCACACGGCATTCCATTCATTGTCCTGCGCTTGCGCTCCGGACACTCGCGGCTTTGCCGCTCACCCCCTCAACCGCCTGCCGGCACCTTCTCCCCGCTGGGGAGAAGAGACGTGTAGCTGCGCGGTACGGTTTCTTCTTAGTCAGAGCAAGATATATCGGGGGAAAAGTTGCATTTTCGGATGGTTATTCTATGAAAGGTACTGGAAGTTTCGAGATTGCATATCGCAAGCCCTATCCAGCTACCTCACTCCCGAAGGTGACAACCTGACGCAAGGCGGTTCTCTGCGGGCTGGTTTGGCAGGCTTGTTCTTGCTGCTCGCCGTGATCTCTGCTTGGCGCGCTTTTCGAACCCGGATGGTGGCAAATAGCCGGAACGGCTGGCGCCGGCGCAATCGCCAAGCTCCCGGTCGGCCACGAGGCGGACTTTGTCTTAGCCGGCCGAATGCGGGTCCATACTATAGGGATAGACCGGATAATCTGCCCCGATGGCACCTCGAACGCGGTCGGACCAGGCGGCGAAGGCGGGATAGGCTGCGAGAGAAAAGCCGCAATCCTCGGCCCGGTGGCTATAGGCGTAAACGGCGATATCGGCGATCGTCAGCTGCTGGTCGACAAGAAACAGGCTGTCACTCAGGCTGCGATCGATGGCGGCAAGCGCGCGGGCTGCGGCTTCGCGCTTGCCCGCAATCATGCTCTGGTTACGCTCCAGCCGTCCGGTCAACGTCCAGAATCGCAGCGAGCCGATGACCGGCTCGACATGATACTGTTCGAAGAACAGCCATTGCATGACCTTGGCGCGCAGATAGTGGTCTGACGGCAGGAAGCGTGTGCCTTCGGCGAGAAAAGTGAGGATCGCATTGGATTCGGCGATCGGACGTCCATCGTCGAGTTCGAGAACCGGGATGGCGCCCACCGGATTGAGTTTGAGAAACGCCTCGGTGCGGCTCTCGCCCTCGAAGATCGAGACGATACGGCTGCGGTAGGGTTTGTCGAGCAGGCCGAGCAGAACCCGGACCTTCCAGCCATTTTGCGAGGGCAGATAATCGTGAAGCGTAAACATGACGGTCCTTTCGCCGCGATTGCCCAACATCGCATGCCCGCCCGGAACCGGCCACCCGATTCCTGAAAGGCGCGGCGGATTGCCGAGAAGCAATCGTTCAGACGATCATCAGCGCCCGCACGAAGGCGACCGAGGCGAGTAGCGAGGCGATGGTCCGCACATGGTTCCACCACGTCCAGTCCCTGACATAGATGGTCCAGAGCTGAACCGCTTCCGTCCCGTTGCCGCCGACTTTTGCCAGCGCATCGTTCATCGGCACGTTGAAGATGATGGTCGAGAGGAAGGAGGCGAAGATGTAGAGGGCTGCACCCGCCAGCATCAGAAAGGATGCCCCGCCGCGCCAGTCGATCAGGGCGAGCACGGCGATGACGAGGCAGAGGATCGCCGTCGGCACGAAGAGGCCCATGAAGGGAGAGCGGACGATCGTCACGTTGATCGAGTTCATCGCCGCGATGCCTTGCTCCGCCGGGATGCGCGAGAAGGCGGCCATGATGAAGGTCGAGAAGGCAAAGAAGATGCCGGCGACGAGGCCGCTGCCGATCGCCGCGGCCACGAGGGATAGGATCAGGATGATCTGCATGTCAAAACTCCTCCCAAACTTTAAAAACAAGAGAAACTCTCTCATTTGCAAAATGCGATAATCTCTCTTATTTTGTTTGTCAACGTGGAAAAGGAGAGAGCATGTCGGAACAGCCGGTCGCAACGCGCAGGCGCCAGCAGGAATCCACCGGCCAGCTGCGCCGCATCCCCAGCCAGCAGCGCGGCCGCGAGCGCTTCGAAAAGATCCTCGCGGTTGCCTCGCAGTTGATCGAAAGCCACGGCAGCGACGGGTTGAAGATGAGCGAGATCGTCGAAAAGGCCGACCTCTCCTTCGGCGCCCTCTACCAATATTTTCCCGACAAGACCTCGATCATCCGGACATTGGCCGAGCGCTTCAACGAAGAGGGCAGGCGGTGCGTCGAAGAGGAGCTGGCGAAGGTGACCGACGCTGCGGCCCTGCAGGGCGCGCTCACCACTATCGTCGACGAATATTACGGCTTCTTCCGCCGCGAGCCTGTCATGCGCGATATCTGGCATGCGACCCATACCGATAAGCTGCTGCAACAGGTCGATGCCGAGGACATGGAATTCCATGCCCAGGCATTTCTCGCCGTACTTATCCGCCTATGGCCGGATCGCGACCGCAGGGAGGTGCTGGCGATCGCCCGGCTGACGATGCAGTTGCTTGCCGCCGCCGTGCGTTATGCCGTGTCGCTGGATGCGGAGGAGGGCGAGAGGGCGCTTGCCTTGTTCAAGAAAATGCAGATCGTTGATATCGGCCGCCTGCTGCAGCAATAGCCCGCCTTTCGTCTGGAAACGGCAGGCTCTTGCTGCTATTCCCGCAAGGATCCAAGCCGAAGGAGAGCCGCATGATCCAGACCACTTTTCCCGACCGTGCCGTGATGGCTGAATTGCTGGCCAAGATGCTCTGGGAGATCAGGGCGGTGCATTTCAATGCCGCTCAGCCCTATAAACTCGCCTCCGGCATGGCGAGCCCGGTCTATATCGATTGCCGCAAGCTGCTCTCCTTCCCGCGCATCCGCTCCACGGTGATGGATTTCGCTGCCAGCACCCTGCTGCGCGATGCCGGCTTCGAGCAGTTCGATTGCATCGCCGGCGGCGAGACCGCCGGCATCCCCTTCGCCGCCCTGCTTGCCGATCGTCTCGGCCTGCCGATGATCTATGTGCGCAAGCAGCCGAAGGGCCATGGCCGCAATGCCCAGATCGAAGGCAATATGCCGGAAGGGTCGCGCGTGCTCGTCATCGAAGACCTGACGACGGCAGGCGGCAGCATGTTCAAGTTCATCGATGCCGTCCGTGCCGCCGGTGGCATCGTCGATCATGGCATCGCGCTGTTCTTCTACGGCATATTCGGCGAAAAGCGCTTTGCAGATGGCAAGGTCAGGCTGCACCACATCGCCAACTGGCGCAATGTTCTGGCCGTCGCAAAGGAGCAGAGGCTCTTCGACGACAAGACGCTGTCGGAAGTCGAGGCCTTCCTCGATGCGCCGCTGGCCTGGTCGGAAAAGAATGGCGGCGTAAGTGAGCTTTCGCTCTAGCCAGTTGACAAAAGCTCGCCTAATCGGTTGATGAACGTATAGATGCTGTTGGGAGGAATACGATGATTTTGTGCTGCGGCGAAGCCCTGATCGACATGCTGCCGAGGGACACCACCCTCGGTGAAAAGGGCTTTGCGCCCTATGCCGGCGGCGCGATCTTCAATACCGCCATCGCGCTCGGCCGCCTCGGCATCCCCACCGCCTTCTTCACCGGCATTGCCGATGACATGATGGGCGAAATCCTGCTCGAGACGCTGAAGGCGAGCAATGTCGATTACAGCCCATGCGCCATCACGCCGCGTCCCTCGACCATCGCCTTCGTCAAGCTGGTGAACGGTCAGGCGACCTATGCCTTCTATGACGAAGGCACGGCGGGCCGGATGATCACCACGGCCGACCTGCCGGATCTCGGCGACGATTGCGAAGCGCTGCACTTCGGCGCAATCAGCCTGATCCCCAGCCCCTGCGGCGAAACCTACGAAGCCCTGCTCGACCGCGAAGCCGCACGCCGCGTCATCTCGCTCGATCCGAACATCCGTCCCGGTTTCATTAAGGACAAGCCGTCGCATATGGCCCGCATCAAGCGGATGGCTGCGAAATCCGACATCGTCAAGTTTTCCGACGAAGATCTCGAATGGTTCGGCCTGCAGGGCGACCATGATGCGCTCGCCGCCCATTGGCTGAACCACGGCGCCAAGCTCGTCGTCATCACCAAGGGCGCGGAAGGCGCTTCCGGTTATACCAAGGAACGCAAGGTGACGGTGCCGAGTGAGCGCGTCACCGTCGTCGACACGGTCGGCGCCGGCGATACATTCGATGCCGGCATCCTGGCGTCGCTGAAGATGGACAATCTGTTGACCAAGGCACAGGTCGCCAATCTCGATGAGCAGGCGCTGCGCAACGCCCTGGCGCTTGGCGCCAAGGCCGCCGCCGTCACCGTCTCCCGCGCCGGCGCCAATCCACCCTGGGCGCGCGAGATCGGGCTTTAAGGCTCATTCGATCCGGTCGAGAAAGGCGCGGACCTCGCGATTGAAGAGGTCCGGCTGCTGCAGTGGCGCAAAATGGCTGACGCCGGGCAGCAGCACGAACTCCGCATCTGGGATCGTCCTTGCCAGATAATCGGCATGCTCAGGCTTGATGAATTCATCGTGCTCGCCGAGCACGATCGAAACCGGCACCTTGATGCCTGCGAGCTGCTCCGTCGAATAATTCGGCTCCGTCGACATCATCTTCGAGACATCGGCGACAAAGGCTTCGAACTGGTCGGGTGTTGCCGATAGCGCCTGATAATCCTTCCTGTGGCGGCTGAAGCAGTGCTCGATGACAGGCGTCGCCTTGAATTCCTTGGTGCCGCTGGGATCCATGTTGCAAGCGAAGAAGAATACGCCGCAGACGCGCTCCGGCTGCTGGTCGGCGAGGATCAGCGCCGTGCAAGCGCCGTCACTCCAGCCGACAAGGACCGCTTCCTCAAGTCCGATATGATCCATGATGGCCAGTACGTCTGAGGCCATCAGGTGATAGGTGTAGGGGCGCTTATCGCGCGTGCTGCGGCCATGCCCGCGGCTGTCGATTACCAAGACCCGATGACCGGCGTCGATGAGCGCGGGAACCTGATAACCCCAATTGCCGCTATTGCCGAGCCCGCCATGCAGCAGAATGACAGCCGGGCCGGCGCCGTAGCTCGCGTACCAGATACGGGCACCCTCGTTTTCGACGAAACCCTGCTCATTCGTGGGGGGCAATGGCAGCGCGCCGTTTGCCTCAAAGTTCACCAGCTCGTTATCCGTCGCGGTCATCGCTTTCTCCTCTGTCGGACCTTCTATAGACGACGACATGCCCTGCGATTCGACAGGGTCAAATAAAAAAACCCGCCCGCGTGACGGATGGGCTTCGCTAGCAGCATAAATGCCGAATTACGTGGCGAGCTTCGCAAGTGCCGCGAGCAGGCCCCCCGAGGGGAGAAGGGGATATGCGACAACGTCTCGATTCCCTCTTCTCCCCAGCCGGGAGAAGGTGGCCCGAAGGGTCGGATGAAGGGGGCCGGCGAAGCCGGTCTTTCCAACAATACCCATGCGAGCTTCGATCACGCCGGCATCGTCTTGACACCATGCTTCTGACGCCACGCCAGCCCGGGATTTGCCTTGCTCAAGCCTACTCTTTTGCGCGGGTGCGCGCCTGGCTTTCCTTCTTGATCGGGCGACCGACCGGGCAGACCTCCTGCACGAAGCCGTTGAGCGTGTTGACGAGATTGTTCTCGATCAGGGAATAGTGGACGAACTGGCCCTGTTTCTCTCGTCTGATCAGACCCGCAGCCTCGAGGATGGAAAGATGCTGCGAAACGGCTGGCTTGGACATGCTGAAGCGGTCAGCGATCTCGCCAGCGGTCAGACCCGATGCCGAGAGATAGGCGAGGATCTTCCGACGCGACGCACTGGAAAGCGCGTGGAATACCCGTTGGGCGGCGCTGACGGAGCGGCCTTCTACGGCGTCATCGAAAGTCTCTTCGTCCAAATCCGGTCTCCGTGCCTGCGGCATCATCGCATCAATCCGCCAAACAATTAAGCAATTAATGTATTGCTTAATTGTTTCCGTTAATGCAAAGTAATTAGGTAATTGCTTAATTAATGAATTGATGGGTGATGTTCAAGAGGAGAATGCACCCGCCGGGAGGGAGTTCGCGATGAGCAGTATTTCCACTGGACGAATGATTGACAATGGGAGCGATCCGGTGAAGGGCACAGTGGTCTGGATGCTCGCAAAGTCGATCTGGATCACCGCCATGACCTTGATTGCCATCATTGGTGGCCCGCTGACCTTCACCTGGAGCGCCTTTGCCGGGTTTATCCTCTTGACCGCCATCACGATCTGCCTTGGTCATTCGGTCGGCATGCACCGGCTGCTGATCCATCGCTCGTTCAGCACTCACATCTGGATCGAGCACTTTCTCGTCTATCTCGGTACGCTGGTCGGCATGGCCGGCCCCTTCGGCATGATCTATGCGCACGACATTCGCGACTGGGCGCAACGGCAGCGAGACTGCCATGACCTCTATGCCCATCGGCGGTCTTTCTTCGTCGATGCCTTCTGGCAGATGCATTGCATTGTGGCGCTGGACCATCCGCCGCGTTTCGTCCTCGATGAGCGCGAGCGGCGCGACCGCTTCTATCGTTTCCTGGAGGCGACATGGATGGCGCAGCAGATTCCCTTGGGAGCAGCGCTCTTTGCGCTCGGCGGACTGCCGTTTGTGGTCTGGGGTGTTGCCGTACGGATAACGGTGTCGCTGACCGGACACTGGCTGGTCGGTCATTTCGCGCATCGGAGCGGCCATCAGGGCTGGAGTGTCGATGATGTCGCGGTACAGGGCTATAACCTGCCGCGTTTCGGGCTGGTGACCTTTGGCGAGAGCTTCCATGGCAACCATCACGCCTTTCCGGATTCGGCGCGGCTCGGCATCGAGCCGGGGCAGCTGGATCTCGGTTGGTATTTCATCCGGCTGCTGGCAAGGCTCGGCCTGGCTTCGGCGATCAAGCTTCCACACACGATCGTGCCAAGGCGAGGGTTGAGACGCGTCAACGCAACCGAAACGGCGAGTGACAGTCTTCCGCCGCATCACGCATCAGGTCACGCGGAATCTCGCCCGTGAATGCCTCCTCCTTGTCGCAACGTCTCGATTCCCTCTTCTTCCCTCGGGTCCGAAGGACGGATCGGTGCCGACCGATCAAGAGACGATCCGGGAATCACGCTCCGGTTGACGCTCGGGAGCAAGTACCAAGTCCCGCAGGAAGTTTTCGCACCAGAGTGAGACGTCGTGGGTTAGCAGATGCTCCATCATCATGCTCCAGCGGTCGCGGCGCTCCTCCAGCGACATGGCAACGCCACGGGCGAGGGCATTGGCGGTGCCTTCGACATCGTAAGGATTGACCAGCAGCGCACCCTTCAACTCGCGAGCCGCACCGGCGAAGCGCGACAGCACCAATACCCCCGGGCGATCGGGATCCTGGGCGGCGACATATTCCTTGGCGACGAGGTTCATGCCGTCGCGCAACGGCGTAACCAGCCCGATCGTCGCCAGGCGGTAGAGGCCGGCAAGCACGTTGCGGCTGATCGATCGGTTGACATAGCGGATCGGCACCCAGTCGACCGTTCCAATGGCGCCGTTCACCCGGCCTGCCTGTTCGGCGACCATTTTTTGCATATGCTCGTATTCGGGAACCTCCGATCGCGATTTCGGCGTGACCTGAAGATAGGTGACTTTGTTCTGGTAGCCAGGATTGCTGGTGAGGAAGCGTTCGAATGCTTCCAGCCGCTGAATGATGCCCTTCGAATAATCGAGGCGGTCGACCCCGATGATCATGGCCCGGCCTTCAATGCTGCGCCGGGTCTTCTGCACCATGATATTGTTTGCAGCTTTCTCGGCGAACTCGGCGAAGGCAGCGGTTTCGATCCCGATCGGATAGGCGCCGGCCTTAAATATCCGCCCATGGGAATCGAACAATCCATTTCCGAGGTCGTCGCCAATTCCCTCCCGGCGCAGATATCCGGCAAAGTTCTGGAGGTCGTAGTCGGTCTGGAAGCCGACGAGATCGTAATGCGAGAGCCCGCGCATGATTTCCTCGTGGACGGGCATCGTGACGAGAATGTCAGCCGGCGGCCAGGGAATATGCAGGAAGAAGCCGATCCGGTTCTTCAGCCCCATTTGGCGCAGTTCCGCCGCCAGCGGAATGAGGTGGTAATCATGAACCCAGATGATGTCGTCCGGCTCGATCATCGGCGCTAGCCTGTGAGCGAAGAAACGGTTGACGCGGAAATATCCGGCCATTTCCTTCCGGCCATATTCGGCGAGGTCCAGGCGATAATGGCAGATGGGCCAGAGAACCCGGTTTGCGAAGCCGCGATAATACTCCTCGACGTCGGTGTCGGTGAGATCGGTCAGCGCATAGGTGATGTTGCCCTTCCGCAGCTGCGACAGCGGGCCAGGTTCCCTGTCCCCGCTTGATTCTCCCGACCATCCCATCCAGATGCCGCCACGCTCCTGCAGGGCTGCCTGCAGCGCGACGGCCAGGCCGCCGGCAGCGGCGCTCCCATCTTTGGCCGGCATGGGAACACGATTGGAAACGACGACAAGACGGCTCATGAGCTTCCTTTGGTGAAGATGGGACATGAAACGCTGCGTGACGAGCGTGTTGAGACTTCTCCCGAACTTGAGCAGGGACCATGCAGCAAAGGCGCCGACTTCGACGCAGCCGACCCGGACGCGGGCGGCCCAAGGGGGAACAACGAACGGAGCATTTTCTGCACAGATTTTGCTTGAATCTAGGGCGATTCCCCCGAATTGAAAGAATTCATTCTACAATTTTTGATTAGAAGAACATTCAATCCGGTTTCGTACTGCACGTCCTTTCTTCATCGATGCCTTCTGGCAGATGCGGCCGGCACTTGACCGAGCCACGGGTCTCGACCCATCCTCCAGACCCCAAAGGGGTGAAGGGATATCCCGCAGCCTCTCGATTCCCTCTTCTCCCCAGCGGGGAGAAGGTGCCCGTAGGGCGGATGAGCATCTGTGTTTGGTGTCAAGGTGGATTTGGTGTCCAGATGCGGTTTTTGGTGATGAGGGTGTTTGCCAGGACGATGAGCTTTCTCATGACGGCGACGAGGACGACCTTATTGGGTTTTCCGACTTTCTTCAGCCTTGCGGCGAAGCGTGCGAGGTCCGGGTTGTGACGGGAGGCGGACAGGGCGGCCATGTAGATGGCGTTCCTGGGTGCTGGGCGTCCGCCCCTGATGGAGCGATGTCCGGCCCGCTCGCCACTTTCGCAGGCAATCGGCGCAAGGCCGGTCAGCATGGCGGCCTGCTTGCCGGAGCAGGCGCCAAGTTCGCAAAGGCCAGCGATCAGGCTTGCGGCGGTGACGGCTCCGATGCCGGGAATGGAGATGAGGATGTCGAGGCGGCGGCGCATCTCGGGATCGGCGCAGATGCTGCGCTCGATCTCGGCGTCCAGTCTTGCGATATGGGTGTCGAGCGCGGCAAGCCGGCGCGTCAGTTCCTTGCGCAGGAAGGCGGTCACGGCCGTCTTCATCCGGTTGGACAGGGCGGTGCGTTCGCCATTGGCGGCAGATCGGGCATTGACCAGTTCCTGCAGGGCTTCCAGCGCTTGGTCCGGCGGTGGGGTCTGTGCGGGCTTGAGGGCTTCTCCCATGATGGCCAGAAACCGCGCATCGAGCCGATCGGTCTTGGCGAGAAAGCCGCAGGCTTTGGCAAACAGCCGGGCGCGCAGCGGGTCGACGACCGACACGTAAAAGCCATCGGCATGCAGCGAGCGCTGGACGGCGCGATGCCACTTGCCGGTCGCTTCCATGACGATACGCAGCGCCGAGCGCGGCATCTGGTCAAGCGCATCGAGCTCCCGCTTGAGGCGGCGCAGGCCGGCCGTGTCGTTGGTCACCCGAAAACTGCGGCCGAGAGGATGCAGATGAATGTCCAGCCACTCTTTACAGACATCGATGCCGACATAAACTGTCGCCATCGCGGTGCGTTCGGACGATACCTTGCCTTGCATACGGGACCTGCTCCCCACTATCTGTTCAGGACAAACGCGAAGGACGGGCGGACCAGGCTCATCCCCGGTTCACGCCAAGGGGGTTACGGTCCCGCCCGTCCGACCCCTGGGGGATGGCCATCCCCCAGGGGTCGCACCCATCATCAACGGATGCAGTTTGAACATGCAAGGGGGCCGGCGAAGCCGGTCTTTACGGGCTTCGACCGCGCTGGCATCGTCTCGACCGTGTTTAGGGCGCCTGCAGGATAGGATATGAGGTGAAGGATGTGCCGTGCGGCCCCCCTCATCCGCCTGCCGGCACCTTCTCCCCGAGGGGAGAAGAGCACATGCCGTGACCTCTCCGTTCCTCACTCGCCTCTCGCAGGGCACGTCCCCTCTCCCCGTCAGAACGGGGAGAGGGTTAGGGTGAGGGGCAATCTGGACCGCTTACTTCGCAAGCTTCGCCAGTGCCGCAACCAGGCCCTGCGTCGAGGAGTCGTGCGATGCGGCGCTCTCCTTGCCCTCGACGACCGGCAGCAGGCCCGTCGCCAGTTCCTTGCCGAGCTCGACGCCCCACTGGTCGAAGGAGTTGATGCGGAAGAGCACGCCTTCGACGAAGACGCGGTGTTCGTAAAGCGCGATCAGCCGGCCGAGCGCATAAGGGGTCAGCTTGTCGTAGACGAAGGTGATCGACGGCCGGTTGCCGGTAAAGACCCGGTGCGGCGCGATGAAATCGGCCTTCTTGTCGTCCATGCCCTTGTCGGTCAGCTGCTTCTTGGCTTCTGCGAAGGTGCGTCCCTTCATCAGCGCTTCCGATTGGGCGAGAACATTGGAGATCAGCAGCTGGTGCTGGTGGCGCAGCTCGGGCTCGAAGGCGTTGGCGGCGATCATGAATTCGGCCGGGATGATGCTCGTGCCCTGATGGATGAGCTGGTAGAAGGCGTGCTGGCCGTTGGTGCCGGGCTCGCCCCAGACGACCGGGCCGGAATTGCCTTCGACCGGCGTGCCGTCGATGGTGACGCCCTTGCCGTTCGATTCCATGTCGAGCTGCTGCAGATAGGCCGGGAAGCGCGACAGGCGCTGGTCGTAGGGCAGGATGGCCCGGGTGGGGTAGCCGAGCACGTTGCGATGGTAGAAGCCGATCAGGCCAAGCAGCATCGGCAGGTTTTCGGTAACCGGCGCCTTACGGAAATGATTGTCGACGGCATGGGCGCCGTCGAGGAACTTGCCGAAATTGTCGGGGCCGACGGCGATCATCAGCGGCAGGCCGATCGCCGACCAGATCGAGTAGCGGCCGCCGACCCAGTCCCAGAAGCCGAAGACGCGGGCGCTGTCGATGCCGAAGGCGGCAACCTTGTCGAGCGCCGTCGAGACGGCGGCGAAGTGGTGCTGCACGGCAGCTTCGCCGAGCGCCTTGGCGATGAAATTGCGCGCCGTCTGCGCATTGGTCATCGTCTCGACGGTGGTAAAGGTCTTCGAGGCGACGATGAACAGCGTCGTTTCCGGCTGCACCAGCTTCAGGATATCGGCGATATGGGCGCCGTCGATATTGGAGACGAAATGGGCGCGCGGGCCGTCGTGGAAAGGCGCAAGCGCCAGCGTTGCCATGACCGGGCCGAGATCCGAGCCGCCGATACCGATATTGACGACATCGGTGATCGCCTTGCCGGTGGCGCCGTTCAGCGTGCCGGAGCGGACGTCGTCGGCAAACTTGCCCATGGCGGCAAGCACCGCATTGACGTCGGGCATGACGTCCTTGCCGTCGACCAGCACCGGTGTGTTGGAGCGGTTGCGTAGCGCGGTGTGCAGAACGGCGCGATCCTCGGTGAAGTTGATCGCCTTGCCGGAGAACATTTCCTCGCGCTTCTTTTCGACGCCGCCTTCTTCGGCAAGCTTCACCAAGAGCTTGAGGATCTCGTCATTCACCGCCGTCTTGGAAAAATCCATCAGCAGGTCGTCAAGCCGGACGGAAAAACGCGAAAAGCGCTCGGAATCGGCGGCGAAGGCCGCACGGATATCGGTTGCCTTGGTGGCATCAGCAGTGCTTTTCAGCTGTTCGACGATGGCGTTCATGGGAGGCTCCTTTGGAGGCGGAAAGGTTGCGGAAACTATTCGCTTTCTCACCCGCAAATCAAGTTCAGCCACCTGCCGAAATGGAAAAAAGCCAGCCGCGGCGGAGCGGATGGCTTTAATTTCATCAGGTCGTCAAATTCAGCCGCGCAGGTCCTTGCGCAGGATCTTGCCGACCGGCGACTTCGGCAGCTCGGTGCGGAATTCGATGAAGCGCGGGCGTTTGTAGTTGGTGAGGTTGGCGATGCAATGGGCTTTCACCTCGGCTTCCGTCAGGTTCGGATCCTTCCTGACGACGAAGAGCTTCACCGCCTCGCCCGAATGTCCGTCCGGCACGCCGATGGCCGCGGCCTCGAGGATGCCGGCATGCATGGCGGCGACTTCCTCGATCTCGTTCGGATAGACATTGAAGCCCGAGACCAGGATCATGTCCTTCTTGCGGTCGACGATCTTGGTGTAGCCGCGTTCGTCCATGAAACCCATGTCGCCCGTGCGGAAGTAGCCGTCCTCGGTCATCGCCCGCGCCGTCTCTTCCGGCTTCTGCCAGTAGCCGGCCATCACCTGCGGCCCGCGGATGCAGATCTCGCCGACCTGGCCGAGCGGCAGCGAATTGCCCTCCTCGTCGCGGATATCGAGGTCGGTGGAGGGAAGCGGCAGGCCGATCGTGCCGGTGAATTCGGGCGAATCGAAGCGGTTGGCGGTGGCAACGGGCGATGTCTCGGAAAGGCCGTAGCCTTCCGTCACCGCCGTGCCCGTCATCTTCAGCCAGCGTTCGGCGACCGGGCGCTGGACGGCCATGCCGCCGCCGAGCGACATGATCAGCGAGGAAAAATCGAGCTTGGCGAAATCGGCATTGTTCATCAGCGCATTGAACAGCGTGTTGAGGCCGGGAAAGATATGCACTTTCGACTTTTCGAATTCCTTGACGAGACCGGGAATGTCGCGCGGATTGGCGATCAGGATATTGTGGGCGCCAAGCGACATGCCCATCAGCGAATTCACGGTCAGCGCAAAGATGTGGTAGAGCGGCAGGGCGCAGAGGAAATTCAGCACCTCCGGCTCCTTCTTGCACTCGAAGGCCGATCGAAGCCAAAGCGACAGTTGCGCCTTGTTGGCAAGCAGGTTCTCATGCGTCAGCACCGCGCCCTTGGCAACGCCCGTCGTGCCGCCGGTATATTGCAGGAAGGCGATATCGCTGCCAACAAGCGTAACCGGCTGAAGCCCCTTTGCCGCCCCTTCGCGCAGCACCTGGCCGAAGCTTTTGTGCTGAGGGATCGACCAGGAGGGAACGAGCTTCTTCACCTTGCGCACGGCGAAATTGACGATCAGCCCCTTCGGCCCCAGCATTTCCCCGAGCGAGGTGACGACGACATGGCGAAGGTCGGTCTTGTTGAGGACCTGCTCCACCGTGCGGGCGAAATTCTCCAGCACGAAGATCGCCTTGGCGCCGGAATCCCGCAACTGGTGTTCGAGCTCGCGCGGCGTATAGAGCGGGTTGACGTTCACCACCACGAGGCCGGCGCGCAGGATGGCGTAGGTCGCGATCGGATTCTGCAGCACATTCGGCATCATCACGGCGACGCGGTCGCCCTTTTGAAGGCCGGTGCTCTGCAGCCAGGCGGCGAGTTTGCGCGTATGGCTCTCCAGCTCGCGATAGCTCATCGCCTTGCCCATGCTGGAAAAGGCAGTCCGGTCGGCGTAACGGGCGCAGGATTTTTCCAGCAGTTCGGCAAGCGAGACATATTCCAGCGGCGGAATCTCTGCCGGAACGACATCGGGATAGGCGGCAAGCCAGGGTTTGTCGGGCTTGGCTCCGTTCGGATGGACGGAAATTCTGTTCATCTGTCTCTCTCCCTTGCCGCCGCCGCCGTCGCCGAGCCGGCAATCGACTGGCCCGCAATTGACTGGAAGAGTCCTCCATCTTCCAGTCCGGCAGCTTATGCCATTGCCTGAACGGTTCAAGCCGAATGAAGCTATACGAACCTTGACGTAAACGTCAACAATTGGACGCCGCGCCATCGTCGGGAGGTGGGGAACTTTGAATCCGCCATGACGTTGATCTTGCATACTCACCATGAGGAACGCCAAAAGGAGGTGCACAATGTTGAACCAGGATACTGACGCCACCCGCCGTGACCCGAATGTCAAGGACACGCATTCGCTGATTGCCAGCGACCGCGTCGAAGGCACCCGCGTTTATGGCGCCGATGGTAAGCATATCGGCTCGATCGAACGCCTGATTATCGGAAAGCTCGATGGCCGTGTCGCCTATGCCGTGCTGAGCTTCGGCGGCTTCCTGGGCATTGGTCACGATCACTACCCGCTTCCCTGGGAAAAGCTGAACTACGACACCCAGCTGGATGGCTATCGCATCGACCTGACCAAGGAGCAGATCGAAGGCGCCCCGAGCTATTCGGACGATGACGACACCTGGTACAACGACAATGGCCGCCGGGTCTATGACTACTACGGCGTGCCGCCCTACTGGAGGTAACGTCGTCCGATAGGCCGAGTTGAAAGGGCTCCGCGGATGCGGGGCCTTTTTGGTGTTTGGTGACGATAGTTACCTCTTGTCGTCTGCGCCGACGACTGCCCCTCACCCTAACCTACCAGGGTCGAGCCACTCGTCTCGACCCGTCCTTCGGACCCCCGTAAAAACGGGGAGAGGGGAAGTGCCCTGCGAGAGGCTGGCGGGGAACCGAGAGGCCGCGGCATATCCCCTTCGCCCCGCGAGCGGGGAGAAGGTGGCGGCAGCCGGATGAGGGGCTTTCCTAGCGCCCTGCGACAAGATCATTGGCCGACCGTAGCACTGTACCGATGACAATGTCATTGACCGAAATAACCTTTGCCGTCTTGACCGCAAACACATGGCTCTCTTCCGGCAGCAGCGTCACCAGCATCGTGTCGACGACGGCATTCGGATCCAGTCGGTCGGCCATCAGGCAAAGTTCCTTGAGGAAGTTTTGCGCCGTCACTTTGACCTCATATCCGCCGTCGATCCCGACGACATCGACCGTAAGCCGTGGTGCCGGCAAGGCAAGCTTGATATCCTCGACGAAATAGTGGAAGGCCCGCCTGTCGAGCATCTCAACGACGATGACCTCGTTCTTCGGTAAGCCAGGAGTGACGATATCCTCGGGCAGCGGAAATTCCTTTGCCTCGAAGCGGTCGCAGAGCAGGCGCCAGAATTCGAATTCGGCAAGCACGGTGCCATCGAGCGTCAAGCGTTTGCCGCTGATCTTCGCCCGCCAGAACAGTGTTCGTTCATTGACCGCAACCGCCGCAAGTCCGCCGGCGCGCGGCTGGATCGTCAGCAGGCGCGGATCATAGGCTGCCTTCAGCGCATACCAGAGCGGCTTGCGGCGTCCGGCCGAATCGAGCGCTGCCCATGAGGTCACCGGCCAGCAATCGTTGAACTGCCAGACGACGGCGCCCTTGCAGATATTCCGATGCGAGCGCATGTGCTCGACGCCGAAGCGGATGGCGCGTGCCTGGTTGAGCTGGGTGGCGAAGTGCCAGTCGTCCATCGTCTTCGGCTCCGGCAGATGGCCGGACAGGCCGCCGATCAGCTTGTCATTGCCTTGGGTTGCCTTCTGATGGTGGAAGACGCCGTTCGATTGTGGCGTCAGTGGCGCGTCGTGCACGCTTTCTTCGATCGTCGCCCAGGCGGCCGGCGCCTGCCAGCCGAATTCGGAGCAGAAGCGCGGGATATAATTGCGGTAGACCTCGTAGCCGACATCGTTCCACACGTCCCAGATATGTTTGCAGCCATGTGCGTCGGCATTGGGTTCGATCTCCATTGAGCCGGAATAGGGGCTGCCGGGATAATAGGGCCGGTCCGGATCGAGTTCGGCTGAGAGTTTCGGCAGCAGGTCGAGATAGTAGCCGAGCCCCCAGCTTTCGCCCGCCTTGATGATCGGCCGCCAGCCCCATTCGTCGAAGCCCCAGATGTTCTCGTTATTGCCGTTCCAGAGGACGAGCGAAGCATGCGGCATCAGCCGCACGACATTGTCGCGCACCTCCGCCTCGACCTCGCTTCTGAGCGGCTCTTCCTCCGGATAGGCGGCGCAGGCAAAGAGGAAATCCTGCCAGACCAGCATGCCGGCCCGATCGCAGGCCTCATAGAATTCGTCGGTCTCGAAGATGCCGCCGCCCCAAACGCGCAGCATGTGGATATTGGCGGCTTTCGCCTCCTCGATCCGCGCGGCATAACGCTCGGCCGTCACGCGCGGGGGAAAACAATCGTCCGGTATCCAGTTCGCCCCGCAGATGAAGAGCGGCACGTCATTGATGACGAAGGTAAAGGCTGACCCATGTTCGTCGGCCGACGTATCGAGCCGCAGGGAGCGGAAACCCAGCTCCCTTTCAAAGCCATCGAGCACATCGTCGCTGGCATCGTCGATCAGCCTGAGCGCCATCGGATAGAGCGGCTGGGCACCGAGATGGTGCGGCCACCAAAGCTGCGGCGAGGGCAGAACAAGCTCGAACGCGACCTCGTCTTCGCCAGGCCCGATCGCCACTGTCGTCGTCACGCCGCCGATTGCGGCGACGAGTCTCAACGCCGTCTTGTCGCCATACCGCGCCAGCCGGGCATGGACCTTGACCAGCCCGTCGCCGCCGGCAAGCGTCGCCGACACCCTGGTTTCGGCAAGGCGTGCCCGGTCCCAGCTTTCCAGCCGGACCGGCTTCCAGAGGCCCGCCGTCACCAGCGTCGGCCCCCAGTCCCAGCCGAAATTGCAGGCCATCTTGCGCATCAGATTGCCCGGTCCCGGATAGTTGTTGGGACGGTAGCCGTAATGTTTTTCCATCTCCGCGCCATAGGCGTAGGCGGAGCGGAAGATGACCGTGAGTTCGTTGGCGCCGGATTTCAGCAATCCCGAAACATCGAAACGATAGGTGCGGTGCATGTTGAAGGTACGGCCGATCTCTTCGCCGTTGAGCGATATCACCGCAACCGTATCGAGCCCCTCGAAGACCAGTTCCTGCACCCTGGCATCGTCAGGCATCGCCTCGAAGCTGCAGCGATAGGTCCAGTCGGTCTTGCCGATCCAGTCGTTGGTGATCTCGTTGACGTCGATATAGGGATCGGGAATCAGCCGATTGGCGAGAAGGTCGAGATGCACGCAGCCCGGCACCGCCGCGGGGATTGCAGCCGGCAGCCCGGGCCTTGCTGTATCGTTACAGGAGAGCGTCCAGCCGGAATTGAGCGCAGTCTTTTCGATCATGGCGGGCTCCTGAATGATGCCGCTTGAAGCTGTGGGATTATCTAGGATTGGAACGTATCGGGCGTTCGGCGTCAGATGCCTCAGAGAAACCGGCCGTGGCGCTGCATCACCTCGATCTTGTAGCCATCGGGATCGCTGATGAAAAAGAACAGGCCGAAGAGCTTGCCGTCGCGGTTGAGCTCCACCAGTTCACCGGGCTTCAGCCCGAGCTTTGACAGCCGCTCGCGCTCGACCGCCACCTCTTCGACGGAGACGGCGAGATGGCCATAGGCATTGCCGGGATCGTATGGCGCGGTCCGGCCCTTGTTGACGGTCAGTTCAAGCTCGAAGCCGGTCTCGGCATTGCTCATATAGATCAGCGTGAAGGTTTCGAAATCGACGCGGTCGGCGACCGAAAGACCGAATGCCCTCTCGTAGAATTCGACGGAGCGCGCCTCATCGAGAACGCGGATCATGGAGTGGATCATTTTCGCCAAGTCTGCCTCCCATTCCACCACAGCGCCGCGCGTCTTTTTAGACGCGCAAAGGACGCTGTAGCACTTTGAATTGCTGCGGCAGTCTTGGTACCCGTCCTTTTACGCCGCGCGCAAGCCGATTCTTCGGGTAATCGCCGCTTCGACGAGACCCATGGCGTCATACATCAGCACCGCCATCAGGCCGACGATCAGGCCGCCCTGTAGGATGAAGGCGGTATTGTCGGAGATCAGCCCGGCGATGATGACCTCGCCGAGGCCCTTTGCCGCAACCGTCGAGCCGATCGTCGCCGTGCCGATATTGATGACGGTCGCGACCTTCAGCCCCTCGAGGATCAGCGGCAGGGCCAGCGGCAGCTCGACGCGAAACAGTCGCTGTGTGCCGTTCATGCCCATGCCGTCGGCAGCATCGAGAACCTGCGGCGAAACCTGCTTCAGCCCGGCGACGGTGTTTTCGAAGATCGGCAGCAGGCCGTAGAGAAAGAGCGCAATCAGCGTCGGCATGGCGCCGAAGCCGGTCGCGGGAACGGCGAGCGCCAGCACCGCGACCGGCGGAAAAGTCTGCCCGGCATTGGCGATGGCGCGCGACAGCGGTAGGAAGTCAGCCCCGCTTTCCCGCGTCACGAAGATGCCGCCGATAACGGCAAGCACGGCGCTGCCGACGATCGAGCCGATTACCAGCTGCAGATGGCCGGCGGCCAGCGAGGCAAGGCTGTTCTGCGTATAGACGGCGGGCGCATTGTTGCTGGTCAGCGGCGTGAGCACGAAGGAAAGCCACTCCGTCCTGAACAGCAGGATCAAGAGCAGGGCCAGCGCCGCCAGGCGGAAGAGATTGGCGACAACGAGTTTCATGCCTTGCGGCCCAGTTCGAGAAGCCGCGTCATTGAGATCGATCCCACAGGCGCCTTTTGCGCATCCTGCACCGCCGCCTCGTCGACCCCCTGCCAGATCATCTCAGCCAAAGCGTCGCGGAGACTGAGCGACTGCGGCAGGGCATATGCGAGACCGTTCTTGGCCGGCTCCATGCTTTCCTTCAGCGGCAGCAGCGACATCAGCTTCAGCGCCCGGTCGGAAGTGCCGGTCAATTGCTGCACGAAGGGATCGGCGGGTTCGGTGAGGATCTTTTCCGGCGTCGAGCATTGCAGCAACCTGCCCTCGCTCATCACTGCGATCTGGTTGCCGAGATGAAAGGCCTCGTCCATGTCGTGGGTGACGAGAATGACCGTGGTGCCGAACTGCTTCTGGATCGCCAAAAGGTCGTCCTGCGCCTTGCCGCGGATGACCGGATCGAGCGCGCCGAAGGGCTCGTCCATCAACAGCAATTCCGGTTCGGCCGCCAGCGCCCGGGCGACGCCGACGCGCTGCTGCTGGCCGCCGGAGAGCTGGTGCGGATATTTGTCGGCAAATGTTGCCGGATCGAGGTTGAAGAGCCCGAGCAGTTCCTCGACCCGTTTGGCGATACGCGTCGAATCCCAATCGAGAAGCTGCGGCACCGTGGCGATATTCTGCGCCACGGTGCGGTGCGGAAAAAGGCCGTGCCCCTGGATCGCATAGCCGATCTTGCGGCGAAGCTCGGTCACCTCAACATCCATCACGTTCTGCCCGCCGACGAAGATTTCACCCTCGGTGATCGGCACCAGCCGGTTGATCATCCGCATCAGCGTCGATTTGCCGGAGCCCGACGTGCCGACGATGACGGTGATCTCACCCTTCTCGACGCTCATCGAAACGTTGTCGACGACAGTGGCCACGCCATAGCGCTTGGTGACGTTCCTGATCTCGATCATGGTCATGCGGCAGATCCCCGGATGCTTTCGATGACCGCATCGAGGATGACGGCCGATGAGAAGGCGAAGAAGACGGTCGGCACGGCGCCGAGCAGGACGAGGTCCATGGCCGTCTGGCCGAGCCCTTGGAAGATGAAGATGCCGAAGCCGCCGCCGCCGATCAGCGCGGCGATCGTCACCATGCCGATCGCCTGCACCAGCACGATGCGGATGCCGGTGAGGATGACGGGAAAGGCAAGCGGCATGTCGATGCCGGTCAGGATCTGCAAGCGCGTCAGCCCCATGCCGGCCGCAGCGTCCCGCACCGATGGATCGACGCCCTGAAGGCCGACGACGGTGTTGGCGACGATCGGCAGCAGCGAATAGAGCACGAGCGCGATCAAGGCAGGCGCCGTGCCGATGCCGCGAATGCCGATCGCGGCGGCGAGCGGCACATGGGTGGCGAGATAGCCGAGCGGCAGCATCAACAGGCCGAAGAGCGCCAGACTTGGGATCGTCTGGATGAGGCTGAGGCCCTGCAGCACGATGGCGCGCAGCTTCGGCACCCAGAAGCAGAGGATGCCGAGCGGCAGGCCGAGAACAATGGCGATGGCAAGTGAGCCGAACGCCAAGAGCAGATGCGAGATCGCCTCCGTCTCGAACTGCGGAGCCCGCGTCGAGAATTCCTTCATGATCGAAAGGCTGTCGAGCAGGCCGGAGGAGAGCAAGATCAAGAGCAGCGTCGTATAGGCGGCAAGGGCTGCGATCCGCATCCAGGGCGCCAGGCGGATCTTCACCAGCGCATCGGATATGACGAGGCCGATCACCGCAAACAGCACCCAGAAGCCGCCGCCGGGCGTCATGCGCGCCACCGTGCTGCCGGGCGGCGTTGCCGCGGTCGAGACGAGGCCGATCGCAACGATCAGCGCCGCAAGGCAGAGTGTGGCGATGATAAGCCGCGCGATCGCATGGCGTAAGAACAGCGTGGCGAAGGCGGTGAGAAGGAGAAGCACGGTCAGGACGATGACGGAAGGCTGGGGAAGAAGCTGCATCAGCAGCATCGGCTTGCCGGCGGCGATGCGGTTTGCCTTCACATAGATGAAGGGCATCAGTGCAGTCGCCGCGATGCCGACGGCCACCAAAACCACGCCGAGCCGGTCCAGCTTGCGGACCGCTAAGGTTTCTTCCATCAAATCAACCCTGTCTGGCCAACATCAGCCCAACCTTATCAGCAAAGGAGGCTCCGCCCGCAATCGGGCGGAGCGGGCAATGGTTACTTCAGGAAGCCTTTTTCCTTGAGATAGGCTTCGGCGACGGACTTTGCCGGCTCGCCATCGACCTGGATCTTGGCATTGAGCTTACGCAATTCGTCGGCGGTCAGGCTCTTGAAGATCGGCGAGAGCACTTCCTCGATCTTCGGATTGGCCTTCAACACCTCTTCGCGGATGATCGGCGTCGGGGCATAGACCTGCTGCACGTTCTTGTCGTCTTCGAGAACGGTCAGTTGGGCCGCTTCGATCGCGCCGTCGGTGCCGTAGACCATGGCGGTGTTGACGCCGTTCGTCTGGTCGGCGGCCGCCTTGATCGTTGCCGCCGTGTCGCCGCCGGAAAGAACGACCATCTGGTCGGGCTTCAGCTGGAAGCCGTAGGTCGTCTGGAAGGCGGGAAGCGCGCCGGCCGAATTGACGAATTCGGCAGAGGCGGCAAGCTTGGCGGCACCGCCGCCGGCAACCCATTTGCCGAAGTCCGTCAGGCTCTTCAGCTTGTTCGGGCCGGCGACGTCGCTGCGCACGGCGAGCGCCCAGGTGTTGTTGGCAGGCGACGGTGTCAGCCAGACGATCTTGTTGGCATCGTAATCGAGCTTCTTCGCCAACTCATAGCCCTGGTCGATGTTCTTCCACGCCGCGTCATCGGCCTTGTTGAAGAAAAAGCCGGCATTGCCGGTATATTCGGGATAGATGTCGATTTCGCCTGATGTGATCGCCTTGCGCACCACAGGTGTCGCGCCAAGCGCGATGCGGTCCTGCGTCTTGATGCCGTTCGCTTCGAGAGCGAGCGCAATGACGTTGCCGAGCAGCGTGCCTTCCGTGTCGATCTTCGACGAGACGACGACGTCGGCGGCATGGGCCGCGCCCACCGCGAAGGCGGAGAGCGAAACGGCAAGTGCGAGTTTCTTCAGCATGGAATATCCCCTTGTTAAACACCATTGAATGAGGCCCAAGCCCTTGGCGGAGGCTTGCGCGCAGGAAAATCCGCCGGCGAGGGCGGTGAGCCCGCCATCATGCCGGAATTGCGTGCGTGATGGAAATAGCGTGCATGCCCGAAAAATCGATGCAAGGCCCCTCCAGTATTTGCGGTCACGGCATGATTATCGCGGCGAATGCACCTCCGCGCGCGGAAACGCATTCCCTTTTCCAAGGCCGGCGCGATTTGTTTTTGTCCCCTTGCGTGTTTCCACGATATTCCCGGGCTCTGTTGCGGATTCCCGCCGCCCGGATTTTTCTATGATCGAATGATAGCCGGCCTCTCCGGAAGCAGGGATATCTTTTTTCATGAACACATCATATCGTCCGGTTTTTCCAGCGCTTTCCGGAGTTGACCGTTTGCATCTTGGTGCCCTGTTCATTGCAAGCCATGTCCTGACCTCCGGTTCGGTCCGCGAGACCGCGCGGCGCTTCCAGCTGTCGCCCTCCACCGTCTCGGCGGCAATCCATAATCTCGAGACCGAACTGGCGATGAAGCTGACGGAACGTGCCTCCGGCGAGCTGGCGACGCTGATTGCGAGCGGCAGGGTGCTGGAAGGCTTGGAGCCGATCATGGCTGCGATCGGTGAGCTCGGTCAATGGGCCGGTCACGACGGCGCCGGCGCCGAGATCGACGAGGCGTGGGCATCCCGCATTCCCGTCAAGATCGTCACCATGGAGCGTTTTCTGGAGGTTGCCGACCAAGGCAGCATCAACCGGGCCGCTCGCCGCCTGCGCCTCGGTCAGCCGCAGCTTTCGCTTCAGCTTGCCAATCTTGAGAAATTTATGAGCCATCGCCTGTTCGAGCGGCAGGCGCAGGGGTCGGTCCTGACGGAGGAGGGCAGGCGCGCCTACCTGATCTTCATGGCGATCAGCCAGGCGTGGAACGATCTCAAATCGTCGGCCGATGAGCGTTATCGGCGTACCGCCCGGTCGCTGCGCATCGGTTCGATCATCCCGACCGGATCGGAAAGCTGGGTGGCCCGCTGCCTGGGCACGCTGGTTTCGGAATGGAATCTGCGCCGCAACAACAACGCGATTTCGCTGGTCTCGATGACCGCCGACGATCTGCGCGAGGCGCTGAAGAGCGGCCGCATCGATGTCGCTATCCTGGATTCGGTCTTCGGGCTGGAAAACTTCCGCCATCGCGAATTGCTGCAGACCGACATGGTGGTGATCGCACCGCCTGATAGCGACGAGACCAGCGTCGCTGATCTCGTCGCCGGCCACCCGATCTGCATGCCGAGCCTGCGCACCGGCCTCGGCCATGCGGCCATGGCCTTCAACTATGAGCGCGCGCCAAACCGGCGCCTGCGCGGCCAGGATATCACCGCGGCGGATTCGCTGCCTGTCATCGTCGACCTCGTCGCCAATCACGGTTACGTCTCCTTCCTCGGCCGGGTCAGCGCCATGCCGATCGCCGACAAGGTGCGTATCGTCGATCTCGACGAGCATCTGCCGATGTCTTATCACGTCGCCTTCAACCATCGCAAAGCCGCCGCCGATGCCTGCACAATGATCATCGAGGCGGCGGCGAGAATTACGTCGGAATCCGTCGTACGAACCATAAGGCCGGCGGATGCCGGAGCCAGGGAGACTGCAGCGTGACGATCTTGCTTGAGGTATGCGTGGACAGCGCCGAGGGCCTCGCCGCCGCGATCGAAGGTGGCGCCGGGCGCATCGAACTCTGCTCGGCGCTGGAACTCGGCGGCTTGACGCCGCTGCCGAGCCTGATGCGGATCGCCGCCAGGGCCTCCATTCCGGTCTACGCGATGATCCGCCCCCACGCCGGCCCCTTCATCTTCGACGGGGCAGACGAGGAGGCGATGATGATCGATATCGATGCCGTGCGTGCCGCTGGCCTTGCCGGCGTCGTCATCGGCGCCAACCGGCCGGATGGTACGCTCGACATGCCGTTGATCCACCGTTTGAAGGTGCATGCGGCCGGCCTCGGCTCGACGCTGCATCGCGCTTTCGATCTGGTGCCGGATGCCGATCAGGCGCTGGAGCAGGCGATCGAACTCGGCTGCGAACGCATCTTGACCTCCGGCTGCGCGCTGAGGGCGGTAGACGGTCTCGACACGCTGAAGCGTATTTCGGCAAAGGCGGCCGGCCGCATCGCCATCATGCCCGGCAGCGGCATCCGCCCCGCCAATGTCGGCGAGATCTTGCAGGCGACCGGCGCCCGCGAGGTCCACGGTTCCTGCAGCTCGCCGGTCGAAAGCACCGATCCACGCGCCGTCGCCTTCGGCTTCGAGGCGAGGAGTATGAACAAGACGGATGTCGCTATTGTCAGGGAGATGCGCAGAGCGATTGAGGCGGCGGGTTAGCCCGACTGCGGGAGAAGGGATATGCCGCAACATCTCGATTCCCTCTTCTCCCCAGCGGGGAGAAGGTGCCCGTAGGGCGGATGAGGGGGCCGGCGAAGCCGGTCTTTCCCAACTTCCATGCGGGGGTTCACCAGCTCGTGTTGTCTCAGGGCGTTGCAGTCGGCGTCGCGGGATAGGTTATGATGGGAGGGGTGGTGCCGTGTGGCCCCCTCATCCGCCTGCCGGCACCTTCTCCCCGAGGGGAGAAGAGGATATGCCGCGCCCTATCCGTTCCCCGCTCGCTCTCGCAAGGCACGCCCGGTAGGGTGAGGGGCAGCCACAAGCGCGAACCGGACAGCCGTGGTCTCGAACAGAACTCAGCCGCTTCTGATCGTTCCCGAAATTGCCCTAGCCACCAATACTGATCACAGCCTTGATCAGCCCGTTCTTCTCATGCGCCCAGCGCGCGAGATCGCGCGGTGCATCGGCAAGCGTCGTGCGGTGAGTGATGAGCTTGTCCACCGGCACCAGCCCTTTGACGATCGAATCCACCACATGCTCGAAATCGACGCGGGTGGCGTTGCGGCTGCCGATCACCATCATCTCGCGCTTGTGGAATTCGGGATCGGAAAAGCGGATATCGTCCTTGACGACGCTGACCAGCACCAGTGCGCCGCCATGGGCGACGAAGGAGAAGGCCTTCTCCATCGAAGGGCCATAACCCGTCGCGTCGAAGACAACGTCGAAACCGTCGCCATTGGTCTTTTCCCGGACGGTCTCCGCTGTCGCCTCGTTGGCAACGATGCCGGAGGTGAAGCCGAAGCGCTCGGATGCCATCTGCAGCCGCTCCGCGCTGGTGTCGAGCAGCGTCACCTCATGGCCGGCGATGCGCGAGAAGATCGCCGCCCCAAGCCCGATCGGCCCGGCGCCGATCACGAGCGCCCGCGCTCCGGGGTCGGTCATCGAACGGCGCACCGCATGGGCGCCGATTGCCAGAAATTCGGTCGTCGCCGCCGCTTCGAGGCTTAAGCCCTTGGCGGCATAGAGGTTCTCGGCCGGAACCGAAATCTCCTCGCAGAAGGCGCCGTCGGTATGGACGCCGAGCACCTTGATGTTGGTGCAGCAATTCGGCTTGCCCTGGCGGCAGGCGATACATTGCCCGCAGGAGAGATAGGGATTGACGATAACGGGACTGCCGACTGCGATAGTGACCCCGGCGCCCGCTTCCAACACCGTTGCCGAGATCTCATGCCCCATCACCCGGGGATATTCGAGGAAGGGATGTTTGCCCTCGAAGATGTGGTAATCGGTGCCGCAAATGCCGACATGGCTGACGGCAAGCCGCACCCAGCCGGCGGCGGGAGCCGCTGGCGAAGGACGCTCGACGATATCGAGCACGCCGGGCTCCCGGCAAAGAACTGCTTTCATGACGGGTCTCGCATTCTTCGAAAGGAGGAAGCCGGTTTGTCTGGCCGGCTCGCGCCGATGTGGCGCCGTATCGAAAACATCTGCCCCTCACCCTAGCCCTCTCCCCGTAAAAACGGGGAGAGGGGACGTGCCAAACGGGATGCTGGCGAGGGACGGAGAGGTTTGCGGCATATCCCCTTCTCCCTGTCAGAACGGGGAGAAGGTGCCGGCAGGCGGATGAGGGGCAGGCGGCGCTCTCCCGGGCAGACGCCGATCTCCCGCTCGCCGCTCAATTGCTCCGGCGGCGGCGCAGCTGGTCGAAGAACACGATCACGATGATCAGCAGACCGGTGATGATGCGCTGCCAGAAGGAATTGACGTTCAGAAGGTTCGCGCCGTTGTTGATGGTGGCGAGAATGAAGGCGCCGATCAGCGGGCCATGCACCGAGCCGACCGCGCCGAACAGGCTGGTGCCGCCGATGACCGACGAGGCGATCGCCTGCAGTTCCCAGCCGTCGGCCTGCGTCGCATTGCCGATCGCGATGCGCGAGGCAAGCAGCACGCCGACGAAGGCGGCGAAGGAGGCAGACAGGATATAGGCAAGATAGATCATACCCTTGACGTTGACGCCGGAAAGGCGCGCCGCTTCGGCATTCGAGCCGACCGCAAAGAGATAGCGGCCCCAGCGGCTCAGATGCAGAAAGATGAAGGAGGGAACCGCCACCAGGATGACCATCCAGAACAGGCTGGGAATACTGAGCAGATCGGCGCGGGCGAAATTGCTGAAACCCTCATTGGTGATGCTGATCGTCGAGCCGTTGGTGATCAGCAGGCCGATGCCGCGCAGCGATGTCAGCGTTGCCAGCGTGATGATGAATGGCGGCAGGCCCATATGCACGATGCCGAAGCCATGGAAGCCGCCGATCGCCACGCCCATGAGCAGCGTCAGCACGATCGCCGCCCAGAGCGGCACGCCCGCCTGTAGCAGCCAGGCGATGATGACGGTGCAAAAACCGACGATGGCGCCGACCGAAAGGTCGATGCCGGCGGTGATGATGACGAAGGTCTGGCCAAGCGAGAGAATTGCCGTCATCGCACCCTGACGCAGCAGGTTGGAGATGTTGAGCGGCGTCCAGAAGCTGACGGTAAAGATGCCGAGCAAGACCCAGAGGAAGAGCAGCAGGCCGATCAGCGTCAGGCCGAACAGGATGTTCATTTTCCGGCGCGGCGGCGGCGCGACGATTTCGGTGGGGGTAGCAGTCATGAATTTTCTCCCTCTTATTCTTTTGGCTCAGACGCCGATCGCTTCGCTGAGCACTTCTTCATGCGTCGCCGCGTGGAAATCATGGCTGGCGACGATTTTGCCGGCGCGGAAGACGTGCAGCCGGTCGGCCAGTTCGTAGACCTCAGGCAGATAGGAGGAGATCAGGATGATGCCGGCGCCCTCCTTCAGAAGCTTGGCGAAGAGCCGGTAGATTTCCGCCTTGGTGCCGACATCGACGCCGACGGTAGGCTCGTCGAAGATGAAAAGCCTTGCGCCATGGCTCAGCCACTTGCCGATGACGATCTTCTGCTGATTGCCGCCCGACATGCTGGAGGCCGGAACGCGCCGGCTCGGCGTCTTGATGCTGAGATTGCGGATCTGCCTGTCGGCATTGGCCGATTCGCGCGTGTGATTGATCACCGGCCCGTGGCTCAGCCGCCCGAACACCGGCAGATTGATGTTGAGGCCGATCGACAGGTTGAGGCAAAGTCCCTGGTCGCGCCGGCTTTCCGGCGCCAGCGCAATGCCAAGCTCCATCGCCGTGCGTTCGTTGCGGATATCGACAGGCTTGCCCATCCATTGGACATCGCCTGATGTCGTCGGCTGGCGGCCGTAGAGCCCGAGCGCGAATTCGCTGCGCCCGGCGCCGATCAGGCCATAGAGCCCGACGATCTGTCCTGCCTTGACGCTCAGCGATACGTCTTCGAAACCCGGGCCACTCAGGCCGTTGACCTGGACGATCGTCTCGCCGATCGCAATCTCTTCCTTGTGGTAGATCTGTTCGATCGAGCGGTTGATCATCAGTGCGATCAGTTCGGCGTCGTTGGTCTCGCCGATCAGGCGCGTGCCGACATGCGTGCCGTCGCGCAGCACCGAGACACGGTCGGCAAGCTCGAACACTTCCTCCATGCGGTGGCTGATATAGACGATGGTGACGCCTTCGCCCTGCAGGCGGCGGATCAGCTTGAAAAGCTGCGCCGATTCCTGACGTGTGAGATAGGCTGTGGGTTCGTCGAAGATCAAAAACTGCGTGCCGCGCATGGCCGCGCGCGCCGTCGCCACCAGCTGCTGCTGGCCAATCGTCAGCGAACTCAACAGCGCTCCTGCCGGAAGGCCGAAGCCGAGATCGTCGAGCACGGCCTGCGCCATCTTCACCATCTGCTTCTTGCGCATCAGACCGTAGCGGTTGACCTCGTCGCCGAGGAAGAGGTTGGCGGCAACGGTCAGGTGCCGGCAGAGCACGACTTCCTGGTGAACGGCGTTGATGCCGCGCGCGATTGCCTCGTTCGGCGTCGACAGCGCTACCGGCTGGCCGCACCACAGCACCTCGCCGGCCGTGCGGGTGATGACGCCTGTCAGCAATTTGATGAGGGTGGATTTGCCGGCGCCGTTTTCCCCGACGATGGCGTGGATTTCGCCGGCGAGAAAGGTCAGCGTCGCTGGCTTCAGCGCCTGCACATGACCGTAATTCTTCTGCAAGCCCTTGAGTTCAAGGATAGGCGATCCGGCGGGAATTCGATTGGCTTCTTTCAGCGTGGCGCTGTCATCATGGCGATGACTGACCTCTTCCAGTCCGATCATGGGACCTCTCCTCCTTATGTCGCGTCTGCTCTCCATCCAGCGCAAAACATAGCACGGATGGAAAAGGCCGCGCCGGTTTTTGAATCCGGCGCGGCCTGTCTGTCTTCGTTACTTGATCTTCGGGTTCAGCAGCGCGTCGATCTTCGGATCGGCCATAGTCGCCTTGGTGACGAGGTTTGCGCCGGTATCCACATTTGCCGGGACCTTCTCGCCCTTGGAGACGGCAAGAGCGGTCTTGATACCGTCATAACCCATGCGATAGGGGTCCTGAACGACGAGACCCGCAATCGCACCATCCTTGAGGAAGCCGACCGTCTTGTCGTCGCTGTCGAAGCCGATGACCTTGATCTTGTCGCCGAGCTTGTTTTCAGCGATCGCCTGGCCGACGCCCTGTGCCATGATCAGGTTCGAGGCGAAGATACCGACGAGGTTCGGGTTTGCCGTGATCAGGTCGGTCATCATGTTGAGGCCGGTCGTTGCCTGGCCATCACCATACTTGTCGGCAATGACCTTCAGGCCCGGATGTTTGGTCTTCACCTGATCCAGGAAGCCTTCGCGGCGCTGTTCCAGCGAGCCGACGCCCGGAAGATTGGTAAGGATGACGACTTCGCCCTCTTCCTTGCCGGTCATTCCCTTGATGGCGGCAGCCAGACCATCGGCTGCGATGCGGCCGCCCTGAACGTTGTCGGTCGTCAGGAACGACTTGAACGCCTTGGAGTCGGCGCCGGAGTCGATGCCGATGATCGGAACCGACTTGGCCGCTTCATCGATCGGCTTGCCGAGCGCCTTGAATTCGGTCGGCGAAATGACGATGGCGGCCGGCTTGCCGGCAACGGCGTTCTCCAGAATGCTGATCTGGCCGTTGATGTCGGATTCGGCCTGTGCGCCGAGTTCCGGCACCTTGACGCCGAGATCCTTGCCGGCCTTGCGGGCGCCCGCCAGAACGATCTGCCAGTAGAACGACGTCGTGTCCTTGACGATGATCGGGATCGTCACATCGGCGGCAAACGACGGTGCCGGCATCGCCGTGGCGATAACTGCGGCACCTGCGAGCGCGGTAAAGGCGCGGCGGGACAGAAGGGATTTCACGATACTCATAAGGGTTCTCCTCTCAGGGTGCGTTCTCCTCCAAATAAATCGGCCGCTGAACGCAGGCGGACGATTTTTATCGATAAAAAACATTTGCCGATTGAAGCTAGCCGAGGCGCAATCAAATTGCAAGAGCGCCAAACCGGCTTTTTTTCTTTGGTAAACTCCCGCCAAGCAACTGATTTTATTTCAATACCGCGATACCCTAAAATAGGGATCAGGCTTGATCGACCTCGTGCGGATGGACGACGCCCTTTTTCAAAATCAGGTTGCCGTACAGCCGGAATTCCGTCGTCGCGACGATATAGGCGGCCTTGCGGGCCATCGCGTAGAAAGCAAAGCGTTCGACCGGCACGATGCGGAAATCGCCGGCGCGACGCGTCACGATCTCCTGGAACTCGGCGCAGACCTCGGGCATCGCATCGGGATCGCCGACCACCTCCATCCGCCACACCGCTTCCGGCACGAAAGTGTCGAGCGGCATATGGGTCAGGATGGCCTCGGCCATCGCGGTGGCGCTGACGCCGTCGGCGCGGATGACCGGCGGGCCCATCGAGCCCGAGGGAAAATTGGCGTCCGATATGACGATGTCGTCGCCATGTCCCATGGTCTTCAGCGCATGGAGCAGGTCGGGGCCAAGCAGCGGATGAATACCCTTGAGCATATAATCTCTCCTCAGACTCGGACGGCTTCGGCGCCGAGCGGCGGCGCGACCAGCGTATAGGGTTCGAATTCGGCATAGATCTCGTCGGCAAGCGGCGGCTCGACGATCTCCATGTTGCGCGTCAGGCTCGACGGCTTGGCTGTGCCGATCAGCACCGATGCGACGATCGCCTCACGCAGCGGAAATTGCAGGGCGGGAGCAGCGAGCGGCACCCCGTGGCGTTTGGCGATCGCCTCCATCGCGCCGACCTTGGCAAGCACGTCGTCATCGGCCGGCATATAGTCGAAATGCGAACCCGGCACCGGGCCGGTGGCGAGAATGCCGGAGTTGAAGACACCGCCGACGACGAGCGAGGTGCCCTTCTCTCGGCAGAGCGGCAGCAGTTCGGCGACGGCCGAGCGGTCGAGCAGCGTGTAGCGGCCGGCCATCAGGATGCAGTCGAGATCGGAATGGCGCATGACGTCGAGGCAGACGGGTACTTCGTTGACGCCGAGGCCGAAGGCGGAGATCGCGCCAGACGACTTGAGTTCCTCCAGCGCCTTCACGCCGGAATCGAGAAACTGTTTCTGGTGGACCGCATTCTTCGCCGCGCCATGGGTATAGACGCCGAGATCGTGCACATAGAGAATATCGATGCGGTTGAGGCCGAGGCGCGCATAGCTGAACTCGACCGAGCGCATGATGCCGTCATAGGAATAGTCGTAATCGGCATCGAAGGAGAGAGGATTGACATAGCTGTAGTCGGGCACGGTGCCGGTCGGCACCGGCCGAAGCAGCCGGCCGACCTTGGTGGAAAGCACGTAACTGCCATCCGGCTGGTCGCGCAGGAAATCGCCGACCCGCCGCTCGGCAAGGCCGAGCCCATACCAGGGCGCCACGTCGAAATAGCGGATGCCGCTGTCCCAAGCCGCCTGCAGCGTCTCCATTGCCTGCTCGCGCGGGCAGTCGCGGTAGAGACCGCCGAGTGCGGCCGCACCGAAACTGATTTCAGTCACCTCCAGCTTGGTCTTGCCGATCCGTCTCGTCTTCATCATTCCTCCTCACGAAGAAGCTGAACTATTTGGAGCAATCCCAGGAAAAGTGTGAAGCGGTTTTCCGTCCGGGATTGCGTACTTCAAATCAATCCCAGGAAAAGTGTGAAGCGGTTTTCCGACCGGGATTGCGTACTTCAAATCAATCCCGGGAAAAGTGTGAAGCGGTTTTCCCAGGAATTGCGTAAAAACAAAGATTATAGCGTCGCACCAAGATGCCACGGCACGAATTCATTGTCGCCGTAGCCGAAGATCTCGCTCTTGGTCTTCTTGCCCGAGGCGGTATCGACGATCAGATCGAAGATCTCGCGGCCCTTGCCGCTGATCGTCGCGTCGCCCGTGGCGATCGTGCCGCAATCGATGTCCATATCCTCTTCCATCGAGGCATAGAGCGCCGAATTGCTGGAAAGCTTCAGCGACGGCGCCGGCCGGCAACCGAAGCAACTGCCGCGGCCAGTGGTAAAGGCGATCATATTTGCCCCGCCCGCCACCTGCCCGGTCGCCGAAACCGGGTCGTAGCCTGGTGTGTCCATGAAGACGAGGCCGGGGGCCGTGACACGCTCGGCGTAACCATAGACCGCGGTCAGCGGCGAGCGCCCACCCTTGGCGACCGCGCCGAGCGACTTTTCGAGGATGGTCGTCAGCCCGCCGCGCTTGTTGCCCGGCGACGGGTTGTTGTCGAGCGAGGCGCCGTGCAGGGCGACATAGTCCTCCCACCAGGCGATTTTCTCGTCGAGCTTCTTTGCCACCTCGTCGCTGACGGCGCGGCTGCGTAGGAGGTGTTCTGCACCATAGATTTCCGAAGTCTCCGACAGGATCGCCGTGCCGCCGGCCGCCGCCAGCAGGTCGGCCGCGACACCCAGCGCCGGATTGGCGGTGATGCCGGAAAAGCCGTCAGAGCCGCCGCATTGCAGGCCGATGATGATCTCGCCGATCGACATCGGCACGCGTTTTTCCTTGCCGACATCGGCGGCGATTTCGCGCAGCATGCCCATGGCGCGCTCGACCGCGCGGCGCGAACCGCCGGCATCCTGGATGTTGAAATGCCGCTTCGAGGCGCCCGCCCCACTCTGACCGTAGAGCGTCAGCTGGTTGACCTCGCAGCCGAGGCCGATCATCAGCACGCCGCCGAAATTCACATGTCTTGTGTAGCCGGCGAGCGTCCGGTGCAGCACGTTCATGCCGTCGCCGGTCGAGCTCATGCCGCAGCCCTGGTCGTGCACGATCGGCACAAAACCGTCGATGCCTTCATAATGCGGCAGGATCGTCCGATTGGCCTCGTCGGCGATGGCCCGACAGACCGTGGTGGAACAGTTCACGCTGGCGATGATGCCGATATAGTTGCGTGTCGCCGCCCGTCCGTCGGCGCGACGATAGCCCATGAAGGTGCGCCCCACGTCGTCGACCGTCGCCGCTTCCGGCGCCGAATTGGCGGTCGCCGCCAGCCGGTCGTTTTCGAAATGCAGGTTGTGGCTGTGCACATGGTCGCCGGCCTTGACCTCGGCCGTGGTGCGGCCGATTGCCTGCCCGTATTTCACCACGGGTGACTCGAGCGGAATATCCGCTATCGCCACCTTATGGCCGGGGTCGATCTTCTCACGGGTCTGAATGCCGGCAACCGTCGAACCCGGCGCGATTGCCGCCGTTGCGACCGCGACATTGTCGCCAGCCGAAAGGATGATCCAAGGCAGTTTGTCCAAGTCTCTATCTCCCTAGAGCATGATGCCGAAAAGTGTCAGCGATTTCGGACGACTTCATGCTCTAACTCTTTAATTTAGAACAGGATTCAGATTTTCAGGCCATCCCACCTAAAATCATCCTGTTCTAGCGAAACGCTCGCTGCATCGGCGAATGCGCATTGATTTTGTTTTTTATCTACAATAAACATTTTCAAGTCAACGGGAATATTGATCCTGTGGACGAGGGAGGCAATGAGCCGCAGGCGACCGGAACTAAGCTAAAGGTCGTTTGAACAAGCCCCGGTCTGTTCTGCCCTGCTTTGAAGCGGGCGACGGCCACGAGGGCGGAAAGCGGGGTCTGGTGGCAAGGCAGAATACGGTTTTCAAGGAAGCCTACAACAGGTATGCCGCAGCGCTGCGCAGGGATAGCGCACTGCCCTCGGAGCCGGAGATCGCCGCCCAGCTCGGCGTCAGCCGCTCGACGGCGCGCGCCATCCTGACGCGGCTCAGCGAAGAAGGCATCATCCGCTGGAACAAGCGCCAGAAGATCGTGCTGCGCCAACCCACCGACCATGACCTCTTTCCCTCCGAAGAAACCGACTCTCTCCATGATATCATCGAGCGCAGCTTCATGCAGCGCATCCTTGCCGATGATGCCGCCCCCGGCATGCAGATCAACGAGCTGGAGCTCGCCCGCGAAATCGGCACCGGCACAACAAGCGTGCGCGAATTCCTGATCCGCTTCTCCCGCTTCGGCCTCATCGAGAAACGGCCGAACAGCCACTGGACGCTCAAAGGCTTCACCCGCGAATTCGCCCTCGAACTTGCCGATGTGCGCGAGATGTTCGAGCTGCATTCCGCCGCCGAATTCGGCCGGCTTCCCAGGGATAATCAGAGCTGGGCCGATCTTGCCACTATCCGCGACGAACATCACACCATGCTTGCCGACATCAACCACCGCTTCAAGGATTTTTCCGTTCTCGACGAGCGCTTCCACTTGCTGATCCACCGCGCCTCGAAGAACCGCTTCATCGCCGATTTCTACGACGCCATCGCCATCGTCTTCCACTATCACTACCAGTGGAACAAGACCGCCGCCCGCGCGCGCAATGAGCGAGCCATCCACGAACATCTGGATTATATCGCAGCGCTGGAATCCGGCGATCAGGCGGCGATCGAAACCGCCTGCCGCGCGCATCTGCATTCCGCCCGCCAGACCCTGCTGCAATCCCTGCCGCAGATCGCGACGGAGAGCGCGTGAGGGGAGCCCACCATGAAACATTTCGGTATGTAAGCCGTTATCGCTGGCATGGCCGACGCTAAACTCAATCCGACATCGGTCGACGGTACCGAACCGCACGGTGCCGATAAGACACGCCAGGAGACGGCATCGGCTGTCGAGGTCGGGCCGCCGCCCAATGTCACTGAACCCGATCCGGAGTTGACGCCTGAGGAGGCTGAGCAGGCGCGCAAGCGGTATTTGCTCAAGCGCTTCTGGATTAGCGCGCGCCGTTACTGGGGTCGTCGCGGTGACAGGTTTGCCTGGCCGTGCTCGATCGGGCTGCTGGCGATGATCTGCATGAATGTCGGCTTCCAGTATGGGATCAATCGCTGGAACCGCGGGATATTCGACGCCATAGAGCGACATGATGCCGGCACTGTCTATTACCTCAGCGGCGTCTTCGTGCCGCTCGTGCTCGGAAGCGTCATCCTGGTCACCGCACAAGTCTATGTCCGCATGATGATCCAGCGCCGCTGGCGTTCCTGGCTCGCGACCGCAGTCATCGCGCGCTGGCTTGCAAACGGCCGATATTATCAGCTGAACCTCATCGGCGGCGATCACAAGAACCCCGAGGCGCGCATCTCGGAGGATCTGAGGATTGCTACCGAATCCCCCGTCGATTTCATCGCCGGTGTCATCGCTGCATTTCTCTCGGCCTCGACCTTCATCGTGGTGCTGTGGACGATTGGCGGTGCTTTGACGCTGCCGATCGGGGCGGCAACCATCACCATCCCTGGCTTTCTCGTCGTGACCGCGGTCCTGTACGCGGTGATCACCTCAAGCGTGATCGCGGTGATCGGCCGTCATTTCGTGCAGGTCTCCGAGGTCAAGAACCAGGTAGAGGCCGAATTTCGCTACACGCTGACGCATGTGCGGGAAAACGGCGAGAGCATCGCGCTTCTCGGCGGCGAGGAGGAGGAACGCAACGACCTCGACAAGACCTTTCGCAATGTGCTGAAGCAATGGGCGCTGCTGGCCCGCCAGCACATGCGCACGACATTTGTCTCGCACGGGTCGATGCTGATTGCGCCCGTCGTGCCGGTCCTGCTTTGCGCGCCGAAATTTCTCGAAGGCAGCATGACGCTGGGAGAGGTCATGCAGGCGGCCTCAGCCTTCGCCATCGTCCAGAACGCCTTCGGATGGCTTGTTGATAATTACCCGCGTCTTGCCGATTGGAATGCCTGCGCGCGGCGCGTCGCTTCGCTGATGATGTCGCTCGACGGGCTGGAGCGTGCCGAACAGAGCGATTCGCTCGGGCGCATCAAGCATGGTGAAACCGAAGGCGAGGCGATGCTCAGCCTCAACGATCTCTCCGTGTCGCTAGACGACGGCACCGCCGTGGTCACGGAAACCCGGGTCGAGATCGAGCCCGGCGAGCGGGTGCTCGTCGCCGGTGAATCCGGGTCGGGCAAGAGCACGCTGGTGCGGGCCATCTCAGGTCTCTGGCCGTGGGGCGGCGGCAGCGTCGATTTCCGCGCCGACAGGCGATTGTTCATGTTGCCGCAACGGCCCTATATCCCTTCCGGGACGCTTGGCCGTGCCGTCGCCTATCCAGGCGCCGCCGATAGCTGGCCGCTGGATGAGATCAAGTCGGCCCTCGACAAGGTGGGACTGGATTATCTGAAGGACAGGATCGAGGAAGAGGCGCCGTGGGACCAGACCTTGTCGGGCGGCGAAAAGCAGCGGCTCGCCTTTGCGCGTCTCCTGCTGCACCAACCCGATATCATCGTGCTGGATGAAGCAACCTCGGCACTCGATGAGAAGAGCCAGGACAAGATGATGCAGATGGTGATCGATGAATTGCCTGAGGTCACCATCATCAGCGTCGCGCATCGCGCCGAGCTGGAAGCCTTTCATAGCCGCAAGATCACGCTCGAGCGGCGCGAGGGCGGCGCAAAGCTGGTCAGCGATATCGATCTTATCAAGCGCACGAGAAAACCGAACCTGCTGTCACGCGTTCTGGAGAACCGCCGCTCCCCACCGAAAGGCAGCACGACCGCGAGCAATGCGCCGCAGCCTCAGAACGGAAAATGAAGTCGGCTTGGTCACAAAATCATCAATCGCGCAGCGGAGACTCCGCGCTTGCAATCTGATCCAGATTTTCGATCAGCCGCTTGAGCAGATCGACAAGTTGTCCCGCTTCCGCATCTGTGAAGCCGGTCAATGCCTCACGATTGCCCCGGAACAAGGCTATGATTGCCTCAGGCATGCGTTCCTGCGCGGTTTTCGTCAGCACGATGCGGCTGCTGCGACCGTCAGCCGGGTCGGGCGTGCGCTCGATCAGGCCATCCCTCTCCATGCGTGCGAGCATCTGCGCCATCGGCGGTTGCTCGACCCTGGCAAAGCGGGCGAGGTCGCGCTGCGTGCTGGCCTTGCCATCTTGCAGCGCTACCAGGACGGGCAACTGGCCGACACCGAAGCCGAGCGGTTTAAGGCGTGACTCGCTGAGGCGGATAAACCCCCGCGCCGCAAGACTGATGAGATGCCCCGGCGTTGAAAGCGCGTCTTCATTCATTTCCGTCCCCCTTGCCTGCGCTTGACCGCGAGATATATATGTACATATGTATCTTGATGTGCGGCGTGAGACAATGTCATTTCGATGCCGCCCAGCAAATAGTTCAATCTCCATTGAGGAAACGACATGTCTAAAAATGACGTCGAAATGATCAAGCGCATCTATGCCAGCTTCAATGCCAGAGACATTGACGCTGTCCTGGCCGTTCTTTCCGATGATGTCGCCTGGGCCAACGGCATGGAGGGCGGCCATATCAATGGCCGTGAGGCCGTGCGCGACTATTGGACACGCCAGTGGGCTGTCATTAGTCCCCACGTCGAGCCGGTCGCATTTGAAGAAACGCCAGATGGCGCCGTCGCTGTCGAGGTAATCCAGTCGGTCTTTGACCTCGATGGCCGGCCACTGGAAAATCAAAGTCATGGCCTGAAGGACAAGACCGTGACGCATGTCTTTCGCATGCAAGGCGACAAGATCGTCCGCTTCGATATCCGGGATGCCTTCGGCAGCGGAGCGGTCTGATCCTGATCGAGGAGGCTCCCTCTTCTCCCCAGCGGGGGTCCGAAGGACGGGTCGAGACACGTGGCTCGACCCAGGTGGGGTGGCCCGCAGGGTCGGATGAGCGACACACGGCACACTATTCATTGCCCTTCGCTCGCGCTCAGCGCATTCGCGGCCTTGCCGCTTACCCCCTCATCGCCTCGCTATCGCTCCGGCACCGACCGGGGTCGAGCCACAGGTCTCGACCCGTCCTTCGGACCCCCGCTGGGGAGAAGAGGACAGTGGCCGCACCTTCGTCCCCTTCCTGCGGGCACCGTGCGGCCAGGACCGAGCCACCAAGGGCTCAGCGGTCCAGCCAGGCGGCGAGTCCATCAAGCGTCTGCAGCCCGTACTCCACCGCGCCGAAGCCGATGACCACCTGACGCCGCTTGGCGCTGGGGTGGAGCTGGCGCATGGTCAGCACCGTCTTGCCGTCGGCCTGCTCGTCGAAGGTCACCGTGGCGCGGAAACGGTCGGGGTCGTCGGGGTCGGGCGTGCCATAGTCCATCACGATCCGCTCGTTCGGCACGATCTCCAGAAAGCGCATGAGGTTCGGGAAGCGTTGCTGCTTTCCCTCGAACACACCCACCATGTCGAACCGCCAGACCCCGCCCTCGCGGATATCGGCTTCGTGGGTCTCGATGCTGAGGCCGGCCGGGCCGTACCATTCGCCAAGCGCCTTGGGGTCCATCCAGGCGGCAAAGACCTTGTCGCGTGGGTGGTTGAGCAGCTTCACCAGCACGATTTCGCGGTCGAGCGACCATGTCTCAAACAGGTTTGCCATGTCCTTCGTCATCCTCTTCGGTTTTGTCCAGGTAGACTTCGAGCCGATCCAGCCGCTCGGTCCAGCGCCGGCGCTCCGATATCATCCAGTCCGCCGCCTCGTCGAAACGCGCCTGCACCAGCCGGCACCAGCGGCTGCGCCCGCGCTTCTCGCTGGCGATCAGCCCGCAATCTTCCAGCACCCTGAGATGCTGGGCGAAGGAGGGCAGCGCCATGTCGAAAGGCTCGGCGAGCGCGCTGACCGGCAACTCGCCTTCGACCAGCCGCGACACCACGGCGCGGCGGGTCGGGTCGCTGAGAGCGTGAAAGGCGAGATCGAGGGGGGTCGAATGGTAAGGCATATCAATCCGTAAATTGGTCGGGGGCGGCGGTCAAGGATAAAAAGGTACTTGCCTTAGTATTCGGCTCGAAATATGAAGGTAGTTGCCTTAGTGTTCAGCCCCGAATGCAGGAGCCGCTGTGGCGCAACACCTTTCAAGGAGGACTCCAATGGCAGTTCGTGTCGATCTCATGATCTCGCTCGATGGTTTCGCGACAACAACGGACCAGACGCCCGAAAGCCCGTTCGGCGAGGACTGGCCGCGTCTCGCCGGCGCCTATGCGGCAACGCGAACCTTCCGCGAGCGCGTGCTCAAGGATACGACGGGAGCAGGGATCACAGGTGTCGACGACGAATATGCGAAGGAATATTTCGAGAATGTGGGCGCCGAGATCATGGGTGCCGGCATGTTCGGACTGCACAACTTTCCCGACGATCCGAACTGGCGCGGCTGGTGGGGCGACGAGCCACCGTTCGGGTGTCCGGTCTTCGTTCTCACCCACAAGCCGCGGCCCTCCATCGAGATGGCCGGCGGGACGACGTTCCACTTCCTCAATACCACCTCTGATGATGCGCTCCAGCAGGCCGTGAGGGTCGCAAACGGCAAGGATGTGAGGATAGGCGGTGGCCCCTCGGTCGTTCGCGGCTATCTCAAAGCCGGCCTTGTCGACCGCCTTCATGTTGCCATCACGCCGATTTTGCTCGGGCGCGGCATCCGCCTGTGGGACGACCTGCGCGGCCTGGAAGCCGGCTGCACCGTCAAGACCGAAACGTCACCGAGCGGCACCATCCACCTCACTTTCCAACGCCAGCCACCAAGCTGAGGCCGATTTCCGCCCTTGCATGACGCCGATCCGCGTGCTAGATACTGAACCAGATGGTTCAGTTTTCGACAGCTCGCCTTGATGCTTCCTTTGCCGCGCTCTCGGACGCCACGCGACGCGGCGTTCTGGAGCAGCTCGGCAGTGCGGATGCTTCGATCACGGAGCTTGCAGAGACGTTCCACATGAGCCTCACGGGCATGAAGAAGCACGTCAGTCTCCTGGAGCAGGCGGGACTGGTGACGACGGAGAAGGTCGGGCGAGTGCGGACCTGCAGGCTGGGCTCACGCGGGCTCGAGGAGGAGGCGGCCTGGATCGAGGCGCGCCGCCAGATCTGGAACGCACGCTTCGATGCGCTGGATGAAGTGGTCGAGGCGCTGAAACGGAGGGAGAAAATCGATGGGAGACAGAGTGAGTAACGGCCGCACGGCGGTCGAACGGAGATCCGAGCTTGAACTCGTGGTGACGCGCACCTTCGACGCCCCGGTTCGCCTCGTATTCGACGCGTGGACCAAGCCCGAATTGTTCAAGCTGTGGTGGGCGCCGAAGTCGATGGGCGTGCCGATCCTTTCCTGCGAGATGGATGTTCGCACCGGGGGCAGCTATCGCATCGCGTTCGGACGCGACGCCTCGGACGCCATGGCCTTCTTCGGCAAGTATCTCGACGTGTCGCCGCCATCGCGCCTCGTCTGGACCAATGACGAAGGCGGGGAGGAGGGCGCCGTCACCACGGTGACCTTCGAGGAAGAGGACGGCAGGACGCTGCTGGTCCTGCAGGAACTCTATCCCTCGAAGGAAGCGCTCGACCAGGCTTTCGTCGGCATGGAGGACGCGCTGCCCGAGCAGTTCGAGCAGTTGGATGAACTTCTCGTCACGCTCAGTGCGAGCGTGTGACAGTCCGCCTTCGAAACGGCTTAGACCGCTCGAACTTCGGCAAGCCGCTTGACTGCGTAATCGTCTGGCCAGCAGACGGCTGCTTCCCATGCGGCTGAGGCTTGCGCGGCCATGTCATGTGCGCCGTCGTCGAGATCGGCAGCGTTGCCGGGCAGCACCAGGTCAAGGTCGGGGACGTCGACATGGGACTCATCCCAGTCGATCAACGCGACCCGATCTGCAGTCATGCGGACGTTGGCAGGGCTGTTGGGATTGCCGTGGACAACGCACGTCGGACGGCCGATGAGCCGCGCCCACGCTGCTCGACATCGAATAACGGCCTCAAGCGGCATCGCGGCAAGGTTGATCCTCGTTCCGGTCTCAGTATGCAGGAGGTCGGTCGACGATCGCCAGCCCGGGCGCTGCGGCCAACCCTGCGTCAGCCGATGCAGCTCGCGCAGTGTGTCGGCGACGCGACGCCAGTCGGAGCCGGTCTCGGGTGGTCCGCCCTCCATGTATTTCATCACCACCAGCCCGTCCACGAACAGCCGGCCGTCAGTCGTCGGGATCGGTACCGGAACCGTCATGCCTTCACGGCCGAGGTATTGGAGCAGCTCGGCTTCCCATGCGAGGTCAGCGTCGCTCCTGGAGCCGAGACGAGCGACCGCGATCTGCCCGTGGACGCGAACGCTCCACACGTCGTTGGCAACTCCACCCGTGAGCGGTTCGATGCGAACCGCGTCTTCACCCCATTGCCCGAGTGCTTCCCATCCCATTGGCGATACCTTTGACGGCCATGATTAAATTGACGGAAGAAATAGAAAAAGTTTACGACGCCACAAAGGCCGTTGGCGGCTGGCGCGAAGCTGCCGTTGGTAGCAACCCGAACGCCTCAACCTCTCTCCTGCGTCCTCCGGCTTTCCCCAACCAACTCCCATAGATCGACCTTCTCAGCGCGCCCCTTGACCTGCGCCAGGCCCAGCGAGCGAAGTTCGAAGCGGGTGCCGACAGCATCGTGGATGGCGGCGCTCACCAGGATCGAGGTGTTGAATTCCTTGTTCAATCCTTCGAGCCGTGAGGCAACATTGATCGTATCTCCCATGGCCGTGTACTGCTGGCGCGAAATCGCTCCGAAACTGCCGACGACCGCCGGGCCGGTGTGCAATCCAAATCGGGTGACGAGCGCGGGACGGCCATTCCGGCGGTTGGCTTCATTCAACTCTTCGACCGCCGCTTTCATGGCAAGCGCACAGCGGCAGCCGTTTTCGGCATGGCTGGCATCTGGAACTGGGGCGTTCCACATGACGAAAATGGAATCGCCGAGATATTGCACGACAGTGCCGCCATGGCGCTCGGCGATGGTGTTCAAGAGTTCGAAATAGGCCGACAGCGTGTCCACAACCTCCTCGGGCGAATGCTGCTCGGAGATGGTGGTGAAGTCCCTGATGTCGGTGAAGAGCACGGTCACATCCTGCCGCTGCGCCTTGGCGACCGCTCGCCCTTCGGGATTGACGATCCTTCTCACGACTTCACGCGGAACATAGAGGGCAAACTGGCTGATGGCATGGCGGCTTGCCGCCAGCGCGCTTGCCAGCGTGTTGATCTCCGATATCCAGGAGTGGGAGACACCTTTCTCGCCGACGTCGAGGTCGCCGATCCTGCGCGCCTCGTCGGCCAGCCGATAGAGGGAGCGGCTGACCATGCGCGACAGCAGCACCGAGGCAGCGACACCCGCGAACACGAAGGCGCTGGCAATCAGGAGATTGTGCAGGAGCAGCCGATTGGCCTCAGCCACCAGATCTTCCAGAGGCACGACGATTGCGGCGACGCTTCCCTTGAACAGACCGGACACGCCGACGGGGGCGATCTGCAGGATCTGGCGTTCGCCATCGAGATCGATCCGCGCCACGCCGCCATTGGCAAAGGCGGGATCGCGCCTGAGCCTCGCCACCGTTTCCAGGCTCGTGTCGTAACAGTCTGTCGTCGTATCGACGGCAACGGCGCCATCGGCATTTTTCGACCATATGCCGAGAAGCCTTTCCATGGTCGCCGGGTCGGAATGGGCGATCAGATCATCGGCATCGTCGATGATGTAGGCGCGCGCCCGCGGCGAAATCTCCTGCGTGTCCAGCAGGCGACTGATGGTCTGCAGGTGAATGTTGATGCCGACGACCACCTGACCATTGTCCCGCATCGGGGCTGCGATCGTCAGCGTCGGAACCTTGAGCGTTCCGGTGACATAGGGCCCAACAGACACCGGCACGCCGTGCTGAACGGCGGATTGATACCACGGCCGTTGCCTGGGGTCGAAGAATGCATAGTCGATTTCCCGCTCGCCGATCGGCTTTGCATCCCTGTCGAGAAACCGCAGCGTCGAGGTGACATCAGCACCTTGTCTGCCGGCGATCGTCCTGATCGCGAAAGCCGTACCGTCGGGCGCCGCCAGCGTCTGGCGAACATCCCGCCTTTCGGTGTTGATGACCTGCAGGTACGAACCGTCGGGGTAGCCGGTGTAGATGCTCGTCGCGTTGGGGACGTTGCGCAGGATCTCCAGGAAGAATTGCTGTTTTGCCGCGATATCCTGCGGCGGCGGGGAGGCGAGCAGCGGCAGGGTCGATGCCAGTGCGACCGCCTCGGTGCCGCCCTGCAGCGTATTGCGGTATCCCTCGATCAGCCGCAGGCTCATCTCGCGCATCTGCTGCACGCCGGCGCTGACTGCAGCATTGCTTCCCTGCCTGAACGCCAACCAGATGATCGGCGTCGACGTGCAAAGCAGCGATGCGACGACGAGGACGCCGAGGTGCAGTCTCAGGGGTTTGGACCAGAGCACGAGATATCCCTCGAAATGCGGACACATTTCAGCAGCCGTGCAGGAATGAGCGTCCCCAACGATGGCAGCTAACTGCTTTTTGGGAATTTGCACAAGGCAGTCATGGGAGTGCCTCGGCGCTGCTGAGTTCGCTGGCTATGGCTGCTGCGGATGTTTGTTTGTGGCGGATATCGGATTCCCCGCGCCGCTTGCGCACGGCGCGGAGATGCTATCCGGTTGATGACTGGCGAGGCGGCTTGGCTCCCTCTTCTCCCCTCGGGGGTCCGGAGGACGGGTCGAGACACGTGGCTCGACCCGGTCGGTGGCCCGCAGGGTCGGATGAAGGGGGCGGCACGGCACGCCGTTGATTGCCCTTCGCTTACGCTCCGGGCATTCGCGGCTCTGCCGCTCACCCCTTTATCGCCTCGCTATCGCTCCGGCACTTCTCCCCGTTGGGGAGAAGAGGACAGTGGTAGCGCTTTCGCCATACTTTCTGCCGGGCAGGGGTAGGCGAGACCTGCGGTCAGGCGGATGATGGGCGTGCTGATCTCACCGGCAGCAGCGGCGTTCATATCTTCTCGGCCCAAAGCTGCCGCCGGATTGCAGCAATCGTGGCATTTGCCGCGCAATGGCGCTTATTTCCATTGAATCCCGCCATCAGTGGCCCATAGTGTCGGCATTCCCGGCTCTGCCGGTTGGCGCATGGGGGAGGCGGGGCATGTCAGCAAATCTCGACGATATCCGTAACCAGCAGCGAGAGACCTGGGACAAGTTTTCGGCCGGCTGGAAGAAATGGGACAGTCTGGTTCTCGGTTGGCTCGCGCCGTTTGGCGACGCCATGCTTCGGTCCGCCAATCTCTCCAGCGGCTTCAGCGTGCTCGACATAGCCGCCGGCACTGGCGAACCCGGGCTGACGGCGGCCGCCGCAATCCCCGACGGTCAGGTTGTCGTCACCGATCTCTCGGAAAATATGCTGACTGCCGCCGCCGAAAATGCGGCCAGGCGTGGCCTCAAAAACTTCAAAACTCAATTATGCGATGCGGGCGCGTTGCCTTTTGCCGATGCCAGTTTCGACGCCGTCCTCTGCCGGTTCCGGTTCATGTTCTTCCCGGATATCGCTGCCGCCGCCAGGGAGATGGCGCGCGTGGCAAAGCCCGGTGCGCGCGTCTGCGCCGCAGTCTGGAGCGCGCCTGCCAAAAATCCATGGGCGACCACGGTCATGGGCACGATCGCCCGCCACGTGGAAATGCCCCCGCCGCCGCCCGGTTCTCCGGGCCTGTTCCGCTGCGCGGCGGAAGGCATGATGGCCGAGACCTTCAAAGAGGCGGGCCTTGTCGATGTCGCCGAGGAAGAGATGTCGGCGATGATGGTGCACGATGCCCCGGAGCGCTACTGGGACTTCATGACCGAGATCGCCGCGCCTGTGGTCGCCGGACTATCCAGGGCCGATGCGGCAACACGGGAGAAAATCCGCCGCGAGGTCCTGGAGCTGGCGCTACAATCCGTCAGCGATGGAAAGGTTCACCTTCGCTCAACGGCAACTGTGATCACAGGCACGCGATAGGTTGCTGCAGATTTCCTTGAATCGGAATCGCTGCGCCTTGTCGCGCGCCGCCGAGCCTAACGCCTGTCGCGCAAAACTGTGAGCGGTTTTGCAAAAAACGACATCCATAAAAACAAAGACCTAAAGAGCAAGGAGCGAATCTGAAAGATTGCGCGAAGGGCTGCACCCCTCAGGCGCGGCAAGCCACAACGTGATCCCGTATTGCCGCAGCACTTTCCAAAGGCGACCTGAACGTCACATCCAACGTCAGCGCGTGTGGGTGCGGGATATCAAGAACCACGGCCTGTTGGCTTCGGCTCCTCGACGTCTCGACGTCGGTGGTTTTCGAATGGTCGCGCCGTGCGGGGGACGAAATGCGACGCGCCAATTCTTCTTCGGCACAAAGCAATCTCACCGGGACGAAGACCGCGGCGCGCTGTGTGGCGGCGTCAACGAACTGTTGGTACGTCCGCGCGCTCCGCTCATCGCCTTCGACACCGGCATGGGTGAAGATGAAATTCGCCGACGGGCCGCTATAGGCGGTGATCGCATCCAGCACGGCCTGCCGGACCCTTGCAGTATACTCCCAGATGCCCTTCGGCAGCGGAGCGTCCTCGTCGAGAAGGCGCAAGATCGGATTGTTGAACCAGTGATTATCAACGATCTTTGCTGATATAAGCGACCCGAGTTCTCGAGCGATCGTCAGTTTCCCGACGCCCGGAAACCCCAAGAGCAAAACGAAAACACACATCGTCCGGCAACTCTCCCACACAATCCACTGGTAACAACGCAGCGCAGAACATTGTCTGGAATCTACCAGAATTTCCACCATGGACGCTTTGGATCGGGAGGCATCGAAGGCTCGGGCGCGAGTATGGCTTTCATCACGATCATCTCGCCATCATGGTCATAATATTCTCCCTCTTCTCCCTGGACTTTGGCTTCGAGAGATTGGGCGATAAGCCACATTTTCCGACGGATTTCTTGATCAGGATTTTTGACAACGATGTTGTCTTCGCTCCACCAAAGCCATGCGGCGTTTTCCCGATTTTCGCCGCGGGAGTATCCTTTCCACACGCATATGCCCGCCTGTTCCACCCGTAAAACACCCCCGTCGGCGGCGGGAGTTTCGGCAAAACCGTCATGCTGAATTTCGGGATCATTGGCAACGTACTCGAGCCATTCGTCGAGAGCGATCGATGGAGACGCATCGAACCAATTTGCCTTGCGAGTAATGTGAAGATCGTAACCCATCAGAGCCTATTACCTAAGTCGCGCCGAACGGTTGAACCGCGTTAATGCGAAGCCGCCTCGCTTGCGACAGCCGCCCCCTCACGCTTCTGGCCATGACCGACCGGGATCAGCCAGGTGGTGAAGAAGGTCAGCACCGCGACGACGACGACGCCCCAGAAGCTCCAATGCAGGGCCGCATTGAAGATGGCGCGGATCGCCGGGTCGGCGGCGAGCGCCGAAAGCCCGGTCGGCTGGTTCAGCGCCTCATGCAGGCCCGCCGCCGCCTCGCCGCTTGCATAATGGTTGATGCCGGCATTGAGGATGGCGCCGAGCACGGTGGCGCCGAGCGTATTGCCGAGGCTGCGGGAAAAGATGATCGACGCCGTGGCGCTGCCGCGCATCGACCATTCGACGCTCTCCTGCACCAAGACGATGCTGGTGAGGCTGATGAGACCCATGCCGAAGCCCATGAAAAACGAGCCGGCGCCGGCAACGACCGGCGAACTGTCAGGGGTCAGGAACAACAGGAAACAGGCGCCGAAGGGAAACATCAGGCTGCCGACGCGCAAGGTGCGGCGGATGCCGAAGGCCTTGTAGAAGCGGCCGGAGAGGATCACCGCCAGGGGCCAGCCGACGACGAGCATGGTGAGCGTGAAGCCTGCGACAACAGGCGAACGGCCGAGCACGCCCTGCACATAGATCGGCAGGATTGTCGAAAGCCCGATCAGCGCCATGCCGGCCAGCAGCGTTGCCGCATTGCTGGTCGCAATCAGCCTTCGGCTCCAGAGCGGGATCGAAATGATCGGTTCCGGCGCCCGCTTCTCCTGGGCGAGAAAGAAAAGGCCGGCGACCACGAAGACGGCGAAGAGCGGAATCAAGATCCAGGCGCTGGCATCGGTTTCCGTCAGCATGATGAGAAGCGCGACGATCGAGATCGAAAACAGCGTCGCTCCGAGGTAATCGATCTTGGCCTGCTTGTGGGCCACGTCCTCCTTCAGGAAGATCATGAAGGCGATGATCGAGATGATGCCGATCGGCAGGTTGATCCAGAAGATCCAGGCCCAGGAGATGTTGTCGACGATGATGCCGCCGGCCAGCGGCCCGACGACCGCCGATGTCGCCCAGACGGTCGCCATGAAGCCCTGAACGCGGCCGCGCTCCTCGAGCTTGAAGAGATCGCCGATGATCGTCGTCGTCACCGGCTGGATGGCGCCGGCGCCGAGCCCCTGCAGCAGCCGGAACAGCACCAGCGACATCATCGACCAGGCAAGCCCGCAGAGCAAAGAGCCGACGAGGAAGATCAGGATGCCGCCGATCAGCACCGGCTTGCGCCCGAAAATATCGGAAAGCTTGCCGTAGATGACCGTGGTGGTCGACTGCGCCAGCAGGAAGGCCGAAAACACCCAGCTGTAATAGGAAAAGCCGCCAAGCTGCCCGACGATGCGCGGCATCGCGGTCGCCACGATCGTCGCCTCGATCGCCACCATGAAGGTCGCGAGCATGATGGTGGCGACGATAAGCACGCGGTTCGAGCGTTGCGCTGCATTCGACATGACGATCCTCTTCGGGTGCTCCGCAGATGCCGGAAATATCGGCAGGCTGGCTTTGGTGTGGGGCGATGCGCCGCTTGCGGAGTGATGTGGCTCTTTTACGTCTTCAGGGACGAACGGTAAAGCAGGCCGCAACCGGTTTCTGACGGCAGCGATCCTTTTCGCGCGATGTCAGGGACGTTTCGGTCGAAAGCGAAGGCCCGGGCTGAGCGACGCCGGGCCTTCATTCTGTCGGAGGGTAGGCGAACAATCGCTCTATCCTCATCGCGGGCCTCATCGCGGGCACGCATCGCCGACCGAGCTGTTATCCGTGCCCGTGCCGGCCGCTCCCGCGCAACCCGGCGTCTGCTGCAGGTTGGGATTGACCCCGCCGGGATTGATCGTGCTGCGGCCGCTATTGAGATTGACGCCGCCATTGCCGGTCGTGCTGCCGGTGGTGCCGGGATCGGTGCCGACAGAACCGGTGCCAACAGACCCGGTACCCGTTGCACCGCCGCCGACAGAACCAGTGCCCGCCGATCCGGCGCCGGCGGAACCGGCGCCCGAACTCCCCGATCCGCCGATAATCGGCGCCACCGAAAGCCGCCCATTGGCATCCGCACCTCCGGCCGTCTGCGCCATGGCCGAACCGGCCAGGCCGATCGAAAGCAATGATATCGCGATGAACTTGCAGGACATGATTTCCTCCATGCTTGTTGTCTCAGGGGAGGAAACCGGTACGGGGGTGGCATTGTTCCTGTCGTAGTTGCGGTTTTCACGGTCGTTTGATTGGGACAGATAACGGCCTGGGCGACTACTGGACCTGTATCTCCATGATGGGCAGAAAAGCCGGCTGTCGAGGCTCGAAATTTTGTTTGAAGCCAGATCGGCCGCAGCGTGAGAATTGTTCGGACCGTGCTGGCTATGCAGATCGGCGCTCGTCCTCGCGCTTATGTGGACCGGTCAGCGGCGCAGGGCGCAACCCCGCCATCATTTGAGAGCTGACTTGACATATCGCCTCAAAGCTTCATGGAGAAGCAGTAGTGAGAGCATGCCGAATCCACCCACTGTTATTCGTCATCCATCAAATGAAACTCCCGTGCCGCCTGAGGGCAGAGAAGCCTGAATTGCTCGATCAGCGGCGGCATCCCCGAAGCGCACGAAACGTCTGAATTCTCTGGTAATGGGAAAGTGACGCTCACCGGTTTTCCGGCAGAGGGTTCGAAGGAGAGGGTGCCTTCGCTGCAATTGGCGGTGGAACGGAAAGTGTCTTTCCCATTCTCTTTTGTGTACATCGCCACGCACTGCTTGACGGTAAGTTTGCCGCCATGGGCTGTTGTCTCCCATCCCGGGTCTCGCTTGCAATATTCCTGGAAGTCGGCGCGAGTGAGCTTGCCTGTGATAACGGCAGTGCTTGAATCGGTGCCGGTCCTGCTGACGAGCGTTCCGTTCCATCCAGCACACGAGGCGAGAGGGAAGTCTGCTGCCTGCGCAGCGGATAGGGTAAATGTGAAAAGCGCGATGCTTAAAAGCGATGTCTTCATGGATCCTCCTAATCGCTAACCTGTTCTCGTTCGATCGGCATTGGTCGCGCATATGTAGATGAAGGGCAGCCAGCCCCTTGAGTGAAGCAGCTCTCAAACTGTTGAAGCTTTGCCGGCCGAGTGGCCAAAAGCAGTCTATAGGATGGATTCAGACTTTTAAGAGAGGCTTAAAATATAGATTTTCAGCACGCGATTAAAGAAATGGTGCCGCTTGCAGGACTCGAACCTGCGACCCCATCATTACGAATGATGTGCTCTACCACCTGAGCTAAAGCGGCCCCTCGCGGCCGAAGCATGCGGCCTGCGATTTGCATGGCGCTGATACAGGCATTGATCGAAGAATTCAAGCACCCTGTCATGGCTTTGGCAAAAAAGAGGGGAGGGGCCAAGAAGGCGCGCCTCAGAGCGACAGCCGGGCGCGCGCCGCCCTGTATTCGGCCTCCAGCCGGTCGACGAGTTTGGCCACCGGCTCGACCGCCTTGATGGCGCTGATGCCCTGGCCGCTGCCCCAGATGTCCTTCCAGGCCTTGGCGCCGCCGACAGCCTGCTCGAAATCCATCTTCGACGGATCGGCTAAGGGGAGATTGTCGGGGTCCATGCCGGCGGCGAGGATCGAGGGCTTCAAATAGTTGCCGTGTATGCCGGTGAAATAGTTGGAATAGACGATATCGCCAGCGGCGCCTTCGACGATCGCCTGCTTGTAGGCGTCCGCGGCGCGCGCCTCTTGCGTGGCGATGAAGGGCGAGCCGATATAGGCCATGTCGGCGCCCATCGCTTCTGCGGCGAGGATGGCGCCGCCGGTGGCGATGGCGCCGGCCAGCAGCAGCGGCCCGTCGAACCATTCGCGGATTTCCTGGACAAGGGCAAAAGGAGAAAGCGTGCCGGCATGGCCGCCGGCGCCGGCGGCAACTGCGATCAACCCGTCGGCTCCCTTGCGGATCGCCGAATGGGCGTGGCGGTTGTTGATGATGTCATGCAGCACAATGCCGCCATAGGAGTGCACGGCGGCATTGACCTCGGGCACGGCGCCGAGCGAGGAGATGACGATCGGCACCTTGTATTTGACGCAGAGCGTAAGGTCATGCTCCAGCCGCTTGTTCGACATATGGACGATCTGGTTGACGGCAAAGGGGGCGGCCGGCCGCTCCGGATGGGCGGCGTCGTGGCGGGCAAGCTCCTCGGTAATCTCGGCCAGCCATTCGTCGAGCTGGCTTTCCGGCCGGGCGTTCAGTGCCGGAAACGCCCCGACGATGCCTGCCTTGCATTGCGCCAGCGTCAGCGCCGGATGCGAGATGATGAACAGCGGCGAGCCGATGACCGGCAGTCTCAATCTGTCCTTCAGGATCGGGGGCAGGGTCATGGTTCATCGCTTCCATTGACGCTTACGAAAACGTCAATCTCATAACAGAGTTGAAAAGGCTGTAAAAGAGCGGCTGCCATGCCTTCGTCGATTTCAGCCGGAATATATACGTCCGAGAAAGCTCATATAATAAGGCCCGCAAGCAGTGAAACCTGCCAACTATCCCCGCCGATCAACTGCGGCCCGCCCTCGCAAGGCTTGCGGTTTGCCGCACTTGCCGCTACCGAATTTTGATGGAGAACGGCGGGGATTGCAGTCCGATGCCGAATTCAAGGTGAAGGACTTGACGTGAGCGGATTAGAAACGGCCATCAGAACTGCGCTCGAAAATTCCGATCGCGATAATCCGGAGGTTCGAGCGAGGATCTATCAGTCGGCCCGCCAGGCGCTGGAAGCCGGCCTGCGCAAGCAGGATATCACCGACACCGAGGTCGTCGCCCATCACCGCCATCGCCTGGAAAGCACCATCCACGCCATCGAAGGCGAGGAGCGCGAGCGCCTTCACCCCCGCCAGAGGCCGCCTGAAGTGCCCGTGCCGCCGGTCGTGGAAATGCCGGCGCCGCCGGTTCCGCGCGGTGAAGTGGCCGATATCGACAGCCTTATCGATAGTCCCGTGCCCGCAGGCGAAACCCGCACTCCCGAGGTGGCCTTCAGCCGCGGCGACGAGTCCAGCCTCCATGACGTGCATGCCGGCAATGCCGATCACCTGGCTGCCGCCCCCGTCGGCGAGGAGCGGCTTGCCCGGGGTCAGCGCGCCACCAATATGGATTTCCGCCCGGAGCGGGCGGCAGGCCGCCGCAAGCCGCGCAAGTTTTTTTCGAGGCTGCTCGTCTGGTGCGTCCTGCTCGCCTTCATCGGCATCGGCGCCTGGTGGGCACATACATCGGGCCTGCTGATGACGGCGGCCGAGCGCGACACCAGCGTTGCCAATCCGCCGGCAAGCACCCAGCCCGAGGATTTCACCGGCAATGACAACAGCGGGAATGCGGGCTCTCACACCGATGAGCCGGTGACCATCGATCCGCAGAACAGTTTCTCGGCCGATTGGATCCCGCTGTTCAAGCCTGAGGACGCCGACAAGATTCAAAGCGGCCCGCGGGCCCGCATCGAAAAAATCGACGAGAATGATGGCCCCGCCGTCCGGCTGATTTCCGAAAGCGGTGCAGCCGATGGCAATGTCTCGATCAGCGTTCCCCCTTCGGTGCTGCAGCAGTTGGCCGGCAAATCCTCGACGATCGCGCTGACGCTGCAGTCGACCAGCGACGAGCCGACCCAGGTCACCGTCGAGTGCAATTTCCAGACACTCGGCAATTGCGCCCGCCATCGCTTCAACGTCACCCGGGAAAAGTCGGATGCGCTGCTGCAGGTGAAGTTCGACCGCTCGCTGGCGCCGAATTCGCCGGGCACGCTGACGATCAACAGCGATCTCGACGGCAAGGCGCGCGGCATCAACCTCTTCGCCATCCGCATCCTGCCGGGGCAGTAAGGCGGCCTGCCGTTCAGCCGCCGCTATTTTAGAAGGCTATTTCAGGAAGCCAGCCCCTGAGCCGATGATCTCCTCGTCGACCGTGCCGAGCGCCTGTTTGTCCTTGCCCTTATAATCCATCCTGTTCAGCATGTGGCGGATGAGTTCGAGGCGCGCCCGCCGCTTGTCATTGCCGTGGATTACCGTCCAGGGCGCGAAATCCGTATGGGTTTCTTTGAGCATCCGGTTGCGCTTGTCGCTGTAATCGTCCCATTTCGTCAGCGCCGCGATGTCCATCGACGACAGTTTCCAGACCTTCAGCGGATCATGCCGGCGATCGTGGAAACGCTTCAACTGCATCTCGCGGCCGATATCGAGATAGAATTTGAAGAAGAAGATGCCCTCGTGGGCGATGATCTTTTCGAGCTGCGGCGCCTGTTTGAGGAAATCCTCATATTGCTGCGGCGTGCAGAAGCCCATGACCGGCTCGACGCCGGCGCGGTTATACCAGGAGCGGTCGAACAGCACGAATTCGCCTGATGTCGGAAACTGCGCGACATAGCGCTGGAAATACCATTGCCCTTGCTCGCGGTCGGTCGGCTTGGTCAGCGCCACGACCCGCGCCAGGCGTGGGTTCATATTCGCCGAGGAGGCCGAAATCGCGCCGCCCTTGCCGGCAGCATCCCGCCCTTCGAACAGCGCCATCACCCGCTTGCCGGTTGCCTGCAGCCAGAACTGCACCTTGACCAGTTCGATCTGCAGCTTTTGCAGCTGCTCCAGATAGTCCTCTTCCTTGAGCTTCTTCTTGTGGGGAAAGTCGCCGGATTCCAGCGCGCGTTCGTCCACCCAGGCCGGCAGGGTGGGATCGTCGACATCGAAGATGCGCTTCTTTCCGCGGATCTCCAGCTCCACGGCCCTGTTTTCGACCTTCTCGTCCATATGGTCCTCCTCAGCCTGGTTGTTCTCTTTCTGCAGGCGAACATAGTTACCGTTGAAAATCAAATCTTTCACGGGCGGCCGATCATTTTTCGTGGGTTTCGGCTGCGGCCTTTCGCTTGAGGTGCGGCCACCCGAAAACTTCTGTCATGAATTGCCGCTATCAGGCAGAGTTCATTATAGAGAAAAACGAATCGACGCCGCGAGGGCACTTGCCAGACGAAACTCCGTGGAGAAAAAGCCTGTTGGCGCGCATAAGGCGCGAACGGCCGGTGCTGCTTGCGGCGATCCTCAGCGCTCTCGCCGCGCTTGCCGCCGGCATGAACAAGTGGGTTGTGCTTGTCCTGCTGCTTGTGATGATCCTCACCGCGCTTTTCAATGAGGCGCCGGTCATCGAGGCCGAACCGGCCCTGCCGATGGAGATCGAGCCCGAGGCGCCGCCAAGCCGCTTGCCGGAGGTTTCCGCCACGCTCTCCGGCCTCGATATCCCGGTCATGGTGTTGTCGGACGACGCCTCGGTGCTCTTCCAGAACCGCGCTGCCGAGAAAGCTTTTGGCGAAGTGGCGCTCGGCGCCCATATATCGGCCCGTATGCGCTCGCCCGGCGTTCTCGACATGGTGCGCGAAACCATCGCCACCAACGCGCCGAACCAGATAGAGCATGCCGAGCGGCTGCCCTCCGAGCGCGTCTATATCGTCCGCAGCGCGCCCATAGAATTCGCGGCCGATGACGGCCCGCGTGAGCGCTATTTCATCCTCTCCTTCCGCGATATATCGGAGGTCCGCCGCATCGATCGCATGCGGTCGGATTTCGTCGCCAATGCCAGCCACGAGCTGCGCACGCCGCTTGCCTCGCTGCGCGGCTTCATCGAAACCATCCAGGGGCCGCGAAGAAACGATCTGAAGGCGCAGGCGCGTTTTCTCAACATCATGCTCGACCAGACGACGCGCATGAGCCGGTTGGTCGACGACCTGCTGTCGCTCTCCCGCCTGGAGCTGAAATCGCACATCGCCCCGGATGAGAAGGTCGATCTGGTGCCGCTGCTCGGCCATGTCAGAGATGCGCTGGTGCCGCTGGCAAAGGATGTCGGCGTCGTCATCAACCTGCATCTGCCCGACGGCAAGGTCGAGGTGCTCGGAGACCGCGACGAGCTTGTCCAAGTCTTCGAGAACCTGATGGAAAACGCCTGCAAATACGGCCAGGAGGGCGAGGTCGTCGATGTCTGGCTGAAGAACGGCACCGGCCAGCCGGTCGAGGTCAGCATCGTCGACAAGGGCCCAGGCATTCCGGCCGAGCATGTGCCGCGCCTGACGGAGCGCTTCTATCGCGTCAGCATCGAGGACAGCCGCTCGAAAAAGGGCACCGGCCTCGGCCTTGCCATCGTCAAACACATCCTCACCCGCCACCGGGCACGGCTGATCGTCAAGTCGGAAGTCGGCAAGGGCACCGATTTTACGGTGCGGTTCTGACGCAATGCTCTATGAGAACTGGGCGGGGAACGGAGAGGTCGCGGCATGTCCTCTTCTCCCCTCGGGGAGAAGGTGCCGGCAGGCGGATGAGGGGGCCGCACGGCAGACCTCTCACGCAATTCACCTATCCCGCCACGCCTGCCCAAGGGCCTTGACGATGGTCGAGGCGACGCCTGCACGGTTCACGGGTTATTGGAAAGACCGGCTTCGCCGGCCCCCTCATCCGCCCTACGGGCACCTTCTCCCCGCTGGGGAGAAGAGGGAATCGAGATGCCCCCGCCATGTACCTCCGCCGGCCCCAAATCACCGCGGAACAACGTTAATGAAACGGCGGAAGCGGAAAGCCGCCGCCTCACTGCCCGTTTCTGCTGTGCGGCTGGTTTTTACAACGCGAGGTGGACTGACCACCGAACTTTGCCGGTCGCCCGACATGATCGATCGGTCAATTCAGAATACTGTATTACAAATCAACAGCTTAACCTGTCACAAATGTTTCACGGCTTTGACATAAAAGGACGGTGCATAAAGCGCTAAGAGAGTCTCGCCGATGAAAAAAGGCATGCGAGGGCCTCTCTAAGGCCGCACTCACACAAGCCCAAATACCGGGAGATTTACATGAACACCTTCAAGCTCACCGTTGCCGCGCTCGCTGCAACTGCTGCTTTCGCTGGCGCTGCCGTCGCCCGCGACCAGATTCAGATCGCTGGTTCGTCCACCGTCCTGCCTTACGCAAAGATCGTTGCCGAGTCCTTCGGCGAAACCTTCACCAACTTCAAGACGCCGGTCGTTGAATCCGGCGGCACGGGCGCTGGTCTGAAGGAATTCTGCAAGGGTGTTGGTGAAGACACTATCGACATTGCGAACGCTTCGCGTCCGATCAACAAGAACGAAGCCGAAGCCTGCAAGGCCGCCGGCGTAACCGACATCCAGGAAGTCAAGATCGGCTACGACGGCATCGTCTTCGCAACCGACGCTTCCAACCCTGACGTCGCTTATGTTCCCGCCGACATCTACAAGGCCCTCGCAGCCCAGGTCGTCGTTGACGGCAAGCTTGTCGCCAATCCGTACAAGAAGTGGTCGGAAGTCAACCCGAAGCTTCCGGCTGTTGATATCGCCGTCTACATCCCGGGCGAAAAGCACGGCACCCGCGAAGTCTTCGAACAGAACGTGCTCGCCGCCGGCTGCAAGGCCTCTGGCGCAATCGACGTCATCGCCAAGGAAATCGCCGACAAGGCTGCCCAGGGCAAGGCCTGCGTCGCAGTCCGTAAGGACGGCGTTGCAGTCGACATCGACGGCGACTATCCGGAAACCCTCGCACGCATCGCCGCCAACAAGACCGGCGTCGGCGTATTCGGCCTTTCCTTCTACGAAAACAATGCCGACAAGCTCAAGGTTGCGAGCATGAGCGGTATCGTTCCGTCCACCGAAACGATCGCGAACGGCACCTACCCGGTTTCCCGCCCGCTGTTCTTCTACGTCAAGAAGGCACATCTCGGCGCCGTTCCTGGCCTGAAGGAATACGTCAACTTCTTCGTATCCGACCAGATGATCGGCCCTGACGGTCCGCTCGCCGAATACGGCCTCGTTGCCGCTCCGGATGCTGAACGCGACGCCATCCGCAAGGACGTCGAAGCCGGCAAGTCCATGTAATCACTTTGCCGGCGCGGCGCCTTTCAGCCCGCGCCGGCATTGTCTATGTCCCTGCGCGCCGGCGGTTCTGGAGCTGCAGGGTTGGAATTCCTTCTCCGTGATTGAAGCCGAAGGCAGGCTGATGAAGCTGCCGGGCTTTTTGGGGCTATGGGCCTGGGGACGTATCGAATGAGCACATCCATCATACTTTTGTGCCTTGGGGTGATCGGCGCCGCCGCCTATCTGGTCGCGCGCAGCCGGGCCACGGCGCTTGCCGGAGGCCGATCCTCCGCTTTACATTCACGGCCAGCCTATTACGGCGCCTATGCGGCGATCTGGGCGGTTCTTCCCGCCCTCATCGTCCTCTGCCTCTGGCTCTCCATCAGCCCCGGCATCATCCAGTCCTCGGTTCGCGGTGCTTTCCCTGACGACATCAAGGCGCAAGTCTCGGTCGAGCAGGATCTTGGCTATTCGACGGTGGCGACGGTCGCCCGCGGCCTGACGATGCTGACCTCGGATGAAACTGCTGCGGTCGGCAACGATCCGGCTGCCCTGCAGGCCAAGCTCCTCGAAAAGGGTGTGCCGCTTGCCAGCCAGCCGCTGCCTTACATGCTCGACGCCGCCAAAAAGCTCAATGCCCTGAGCATGACGAGCCGCATCGCCATGACGGCTGTTGTCTTCGCTCTCGCCATTGCTGGCGCCTTCTATGCGCTGCGCTCCATTGCTCCGCGCTTCCGCGCCCGCAACCGGGTCGAGCGCGTCATGCTCTGGGGCCTGCTGCTCGCCTCCTCGATCGCCATTCTGACGACGATCGGCATCGTGTTCTCCATGCTGTCGGAAGCCGCCCGCTTCTTTGCCGCCGTCCCCGCCATGGATTTCTTCTTCGGCACCGTCTGGGATCCGCGCTTTGCCGGCGCCGGCAGCTCGTCCTTCGGTCAGTTCGGCCTCATCCCGCTGCTGCTCGGAACGATCTATATTGGCCTGGTCGCCATGCTGGTCGCCGTGCCGGTCGGCCTCTTCGCCGCCATCTACATGGCCGAATACGCCTCGCCGAAGTTGCGCGGGGTCGCCAAGCCGCTGCTTGAAGTGCTCGCCGGCATTCCGACGATCGTCTATGGCTTCTTCGCGCTCGTCACCGTCGGTCCGTTCCTGCGCGATTTCTCCGCCCAGATTAGCGGCCTTCTGTCCGGCAATTACAGCAATTTCATCCAGGCGCAGAGCGTTCTGACGGCCGGCATCGTCATGGGCATCATGCTGATTCCCTACGTGTCTTCGCTGTCGGACGACATTATCACCGCCGTGCCCCGATCGCTGCGTGACGGTTCGCTCGGTCTTGGTGCCACACGCTCCGAAACCATCAAGAAAGTGGTCTTGCCCGCAGCCCTCCCCGGCATCGTCGGCGCACTGCTGATGACAGCCTCGCGGGCCATCGGCGAAACCATGATCGTCGTGCTGGCCGCCGGTGTCGCCGCCCGCATTCAGATCAATCCCTTCGAGCCGATGACGACGGTGACCGTCAAGATCGTCAACCAGCTGACCGGCGACCTCGAGTTCACCTCGCCGCAGACGCTGGTTGCCTTTGCCCTTGGCATCACGCTGTTCTGCATCACGCTTTGCCTCAATATCTATGCGCTCTACATCGTGCGCAAATACCGGGAGCAGTACGAATGACGGATATTGTTTCTCCCACATCAGGCGTCACCGTTTCCACGGCGCCCGCGCGCCGCGATATCGGTATCAAGCGCCGCTATGCCGCCGAGCGCCGGTTCCAGGCCTATGGCATCGCCGCCATCACCTTCGGTCTCGTCTTCCTCTTCATCCTGCTGTGGACGGTGATCGGCAAAGGCTATACCGCCTTCCAGCAGACGGCGATCACCCTGCCGATCGAGTTTTCCGAGAAGACGATCGACCCGAACAACAAGCGTGCGACCGACCCTTCGGTGCTGATCGCCGCCAACTATCCGGTTCTCCTGCGTGACGCGATCGTCAAGCAGCTGAACATCAATGCCTCGAGCCGTCCCGACGTGCGCGATGCATCCGCCATGCTGTCGAAGAGCGCTCCGATTCAACTGCGCGATATGGTGATCGCCGATCCGTCGATCATCGGCAAGACGGTCGACGTCACCCTGCTCGCCGACGCCAATGTCGACAGCGCCAGCAAGGGCCAGATCGATCTCTCGGTCGATGAGAAGAACCGCAAGGTCAACGACAAGCAGGTTGCATGGATGAACGAGCTGAAGGCGAGCGGCGCTCTCCACAAGCAGTTCAACACCGGCCTTTTCGTCAACGGCAATTCCAGCCGTCCGGAGGCCGCAGGCCTGGGCGTCGCCCTGATCGGCTCACTCTACCTGATGCTGATCGTCCTCGTGCTCGCACTGCCGATCGGCGTCGCCGCCTCGATCTATCTCGAGGAGTTCGCGCCGAAGAACAAGCTGACGGACCTGATCGAGGTCAACATCAACAACCTCGCCGCGGTTCCTTCCATCGTCTACGGCCTGCTCGGTCTTTCCGTCTTCATCAACTTCATCGGCCTGCCGCGCTCGGCTTCGTTGGTCGGTGGCCTGGTGCTGACGCTGATGACCCTGCCGACGATCATCATCGCCACGCGTGCGGCTCTGCGCGCCGTGCCGCCGTCGATCCGCGCCGCAGCGCTCGGCCTCGGCGCGTCGAAGATGCAGATGGTGTTCCACCATGTTCTGCCGCTCGCCATGCCCGGCATCCTCACCGGCACGATCATCGGCCTGGCGCATGCGCTCGGCGAAACCGCGCCGCTGCTCCTGATCGGCATGGTCGCCTTCGTCGCCAACGCACCGACGACACCGCTCGATCCCTCGACGGCTCTGCCCGTACAGGTCTATATGTGGGCCAACGAGGCCGAACGTGCCTTCGTTGAGCGTACTTCGGGTGCCATCATCGTCCTGCTCCTGTTCCTGATCGTCATGAACATGGGCGCCATCCTCTTGCGTCGTCGCTTCGAGCGCCGCTGGTAAACGGAGTTAAACATCATGAACATGTTGACGGAAGCTGCAGTTGAAAAGGCGCTGGATCGCAAGATGAGCAACGTCCCGTATAAGATGATCGGAAAGGAAGTCTCGGTTTACTATGGCGAGAAGCGCGCGCTTTTCGATGTGAACCTGAACGTCCGCGAAAACACCGTAACCGCCCTGATCGGCCCGTCCGGCTGCGGCAAGTCGACCTTCCTGCGGTGCCTCAACCGCATGAACGACACGATCGACGGCTGCCGCGTCACCGGCAAGATCACGCTTGATACCGACGATATCTATGATCCCGATATCGACGTCGTCGAACTTCGCGCCCGCGTCGGCATGGTCTTCCAGAAGCCGAACCCGTTCCCGAAGACGATCTACGAAAACGTCTCCTACGGCCCGCGCATCCATGGCCTTGCCAAGTCGAAGGCCGACCTCGACCAGATCGTCGAGACCAGCCTGCAGCGCGCCGGTCTCTGGAACGAAGTCAAGGACCGCGTGCATGAATCCGGCACCGGCCTGTCCGGCGGTCAGCAGCAGCGCCTCTGCATTGCCCGTGCCGTCGCCGTCAGCCCTGAGGTCATCCTCATGGACGAGCCCTGCTCGGCGCTCGACCCGATCGCCACCGCCAAGGTCGAGGAACTGATCCACGAGCTGCGCGAGAATTACACGATCGTCATCGTCACCCACTCCATGCAGCAGGCCGCGCGTGTCTCGCAGCGCACCGCCATGTTCCACCTTGGCAATCTTGTCGAGGAAAACGACACCGACAAGATGTTCACCAATCCCGACGACCCGCGCACCCAGGACTACATCATGGGTCGTTTCGGCTGATTTTGGCGACACCAAGCCTTCCCGTTATTCGAGGATAAAGCCCCATGGCATCGACACATATTTATTCTGCCTATGATGATGATCTGAAGTTCCTGTCCAGGCGGATTTCCGAAATGGGCGGTCTGGCCGAGCAGATGGTCGCCGAATCCGTCCGGGCGCTCGTCAATGGCGATACCGCGCTGGCGCAGAAGGTCATCTCCGACGACGTGATCCTCGATCACGCCGAACGCGAAATCGGCGACAAGGCGATCGTCACCATTGCCCGCCGTCAGCCGATGGCTGCGGACCTGCGCGAAATCATGGGTTCGATCCGCATCGCCGCCGATCTCGAACGCGTCGGCGACCTCGGCAAGAACACTGCCAAGCGCGTCATCGCCGTCCAAAGCACCGGCGTTCCCCGCAAGCTCGCCCGCGGCCTTGAGCATCTGTCCGAGCTGGCGCTCGTCCAGCTCAAGGAAGTGCTCGACGTCTACACCAATCGTTCCGCCGACAAGGCGAATGCGATCCGCGAACGCGACAACGAGATCGACGCGATGTACACCTCGCTGTTCCGCGAGCTCCTGACCTACATGATGGAAGATCCGCGCAACATCACCAGCTGCACGCATCTTCTCTTCTGCGCCAAGAACATCGAGCGCATCGGCGACCACGCCACCAACATCGCCGAAACGATCTTTTACATGACGACAGGCGCGCAGCCGGAAGGCGACCGTCCGAAGGACGACAGCGCCAACACCGTCGGCGCGGTCACGGAATAACCGCCCGGGCCAGTCGCCCGGACCAGTCAATTGCGTGCGCGCCCGTCCGGGCGCGCAAAGAGGTCGCAGCCAATTTCTGAATTTGCGCAGGATGCATTGCTTAAATCACCCCCGGTTTAAGGATCGTGCGCGAGGAGACCGATACGCATGATCCCGAGAGTTGCAGTTGTTGAAGACGAGGAAGCCCTCAGCGTGCTCCTTCGCTACAATCTCGAAGCGGAAGGCTTCGAGGTCGATACCATCCTTCGTGGCGACGAAGCCGAAATGCGGCTTCAGGAGCGCACGCCAGATCTTCTTATCCTCGATTGGATGCTGCCCGGGGTCTCCGGCATCGAGCTCTGCCGGCGGCTGCGCATGCGGCCGGAAACCGAGCGCCTGCCGATTATCATGCTGACGGCGCGCGGCGAAGAGAGCGAGCGTGTCCGCGGATTGTCGACGGGCGCCGACGACTATGTCGTCAAGCCCTTCTCGACCCCCGAACTCGTTGCCCGCGTCAAGGCGATGCTGCGCCGCGCCCGTCCCGAGGTGCTGTCGACAGTGCTGAAATGCGGTGACATCGAGCTCGACCGCGAGACCCATCGCGTCCATCGCAAGACCCGTGAAGTCCGCCTCGGCCCCACCGAATTCCGCCTGCTGGAATTCCTGATGTCGTCGCCGGGCCGGGTCTTCTCCCGCTCGCAGCTGTTGGATGGCGTCTGGGGCCACGATATCTATGTCGACGAGCGCACCGTCGACGTCCATGTCGGCCGCCTGCGCAAGGCGCTGAATTTCTCCAACATGCAAGACGTCATCCGCACCGTCCGCGGCGCCGGCTATTCGATGGAAGCCTGAGGGCTTTCGTTCTGGTTGCTGACAAGGTCGCTCGTGCTAATGTCCTAGCCTACCGGGGTCGAGCCACTCGTCTCGACCTGTCCTCCGGACCACCCCGTAAACGGGGCGAAGGGACGTGCCCTGCGAAAGGGTTGGTGGGGACGGAGAAGGTTGCGGCATAATCTCTTCTCCCCTCGGGGAGAAGGTGCCGGCAGGCGGATGAGGGGGCCACACGGCACACTCTTTCCGTAATGACCTACCCCATATGCCGACGGCAGCGGCCCGAACGCGGTCGAAGCCCGCATGGGTTTTGAAGAAAGACCGGCTCCCCCGGCCCCCTCATCCGCCCTACGGGCACCTTCTCCCCGAGGGGAGAAGAGGGAATCGAGATGTTGCGGCATGTCCCTTCGCCCCGTTGAGAACAGAAGGAAGGGTCGAGACCCATGACTCGACCCTGGTTGGTGGCGGCAGCCGATGAGGACAAATCGGCGTGCTCAACGAGCTGAACGCCCGACAGCTTCCATCCGTGCATAAGAAAACGGGCCACTCGGCCCGTTTTCTGCATTCTAACGATGGTCAGCCCGCTCAGCTGGCCCGCGCTGCCGCCCGGCGGCGTTCGTTGACCGGCTGGTAGGCAAGCTTCTGGTGATAGCCGCAATAAGGCGAATTGTCGGGGGATTCGCAGCCGCAGAAATGGAAGTCGTCCTTCAGCGGATCGCCGACCGGCCACTTGCAGGTGCGTTCGGTCAGCTCCGTCAGGCCGAGGCGTCGCGAAATCGGCACCACCACATTGCCTCTCGGCACGTATTCCATTTCCTCGATCGTTTCGATCTCGATCTCTTCCTTCAGCATGGTCGCGCCCTGCTGGCGGGTAACGGTGCGGGTGGTGACCCGTGAGGCGTAGTTCGGCGCGCGCGGCGCCGAGGTATTGCGCTTCGGCGTTCGCGCCGCGGTGTTGGTGCCGCCGGCCTTGGCACGGCCGGGAAGGCACAGCCGGTGCACTTTGCCGATGACCGCGTTTCTGCTGACCCCGCCAAGCTGCGCAGCGATCTGGCTGGCGCTCAGTCCTTCGGCCCAAAGTTTCTTGAGTTTCTCGACCCGCTCGTCTGTCCAGTTCATGCCCTGTCTCCACCTTCTGCGTTGGTGATGGCAGAATCCCTCACCGTTGTCCCGGGAGCTCCGAAACAAGAAACGCTTGATCAATTTTGGTGACTAGTTCCGCCGCATGCAGTCTAGTAATTGATCTTTAACCTAGTGTGAGCCTGACTCCGTGACAAGAGTCGCATGAATCCGGATGAATCGAATTCGTAGTTTTCCCCAACTTGCTGCCCCTGCGTGTCATTTCTGCAATAATGCCTGTTGATGACTGGAAATGCCGCTGTACACTCTTGCTGCATACGCTAAGGGCGCCGTTTTGTTGACATTGCAGCGCGAAAAGGAAATAGTGCCACTCGCCGCCGCAAGGCGGCATTTTTGATTTTTCGGGCCTGGTTTCCTTAGCCGGAGTCATTGCCCGGCAACTTTGATGGAGATCGCGCCATGGCTGAAGCCGCGCCGCTTTATGACACCTATTCTCGTGCCCCGCTGCGGTTCGAGCGAGGTGAGGGCGTATGGCTGATCACCGAAAGCGGCGAGCGATATCTCGATTTCGGCGCCGGCGTCGCCGTCACCTCCGTCGGCCACAGCAATCCGCATGTTGTCGGCGCGCTGAAGGAGCAGGCCGACAAGGTTTGGCACCTGTCGAACATCTATGAGATCCCCGGCCAGGAGCGTCTGGCAAAACGGCTGACGGACGCCACCTTCGCCGACAAGGTGTTCTTCACCAATTCGGGCGCCGAGGCGCTCGAATGCGCGATCAAGACGGCGCGCCGCTATCAGTTTTCCAAGGGTCATCCCGAGCGCTTCCATATCATCACGTTCGAAGGCGCCTTCCACGGACGGACGCTGGCGACGATCGCCGCCGGCGGCCAGGAAAAATATCTGGAAGGCTTCGGCCCGAAGGCGCCGGGTTTCGATCAGGTTGCTTTCGGCGACATCGAAGCGGTTCGCGCCGCGATCACCGATGCTACGGCCGCCATCCTCATCGAGCCGGTGCAGGGCGAGGGCGGCGTGCGCCCTGCCACCAACGAGTTCATGAAGGCGCTTCGCCAGCTCTGCGACGAGAACGGCCTGCTGTTGATCCTCGACGAGGTCCAGACCGGCGTCGGCCGCACCGGCAAGCTCTTCGCCCATGAATGGTCGGGTATCACGCCCGATATCATGGCTGTCGCCAAGGGCATCGGCGGCGGGTTCCCGCTCGGCGCCTGCCTTGCCACGTCGGAGGCCGCCTCCGGCATGAAGGCCGGCACGCATGGCTCGACCTATGGCGGCAATCCGCTTGCCATGGCCGTCGGCAGCGCCGTGCTCGACATCATCCTTGCCGATGGCTTCCTCCAGCATGTGCGCGACGTAGCGCTTGTCTTCCGCCAGGGCCTCGCTTCGCTGAAGGATCGTTATCCCGATGTGATCGAGGATATCAGAGGCGAGGGCCTTTTGCTCGGCATCAAGGCCGCCGTTCCCTCAGCCGAACTGCTGCAGGCGATCCGCGCCGCCCATCTGCTCGGCGTGCCTGCCGGCGACAACGTCATCCGCCTTCTTCCGCCGCTCGTGGTCACTGCCGAGGAAGCCCGCGAGGGTCTGGCCCGCGTCGAGCGCGCCGCCGAGAGCATTCGCGCCTCCAAGGTCAAGAAGACGGCTTGAAGAGATTGCCGCCTTCGGGCGCAGCACAGGTAAGAAGACATGAGCCCTAAACATTTCCTAGATCTTTCGGCGGTCACATCAGCCGATCTCAGAACCATCATGAACGATGCGCTTTCCCGCAAGCAGGCGTTCAAGGCAGGCCAGGGTGATAAGCCGCTCGCCGGCAAGATGCTGGCGATGATCTTCGAGAAGCCGTCGACGCGCACCCGCGTCTCCTTCGACGTCGGCATGCGCCAGCTCGGCGGCGAAACACTCTTTCTGTCCGGCACCGAGATGCAGCTTGGCCGCGCCGAGACGATCGGCGACACCGCCAAGGTGCTGTCGCGCTATGTCGATGCGATCATGATCCGCACCACCGAGCATTCGCGGCTGGTCGAGCTCGCCGAGCACGCGACCGTGCCTGTGATCAATGCGCTGACGGATGACACCCATCCCTGCCAGATCATGGCCGATATCATGACCTTCGAAGAGCACCGCGGCCCGATCAAGGGCAAGACCATCGCCTGGACCGGCGACGGCAACAATGTGCTGCATTCGCTGGTCGAGGGTGCCGCGCGCTTCGGCTACCGCATGAACATGGCCGTACCCCTTGGCTCGGAGCCAAAGGATCACTATCTGAACTGGGCCCGCAATGAGGGCGCCGAAATCATGCTTTGCCATGATGCCGACCGTGCGGTCGCCGGCGTCGATTGCGTGGTGACCGATACCTGGGTCTCCATGAATCAGGAACATCGGGCCCGGGGTCACAATGTCTTCCAGCCTTATCAGGTCAACGCGGCCTTGATGGCCAAAGCCGGCAATGATGCATTGTTCATGCATTGCCTGCCCGCCCATCGCGGTGAGGAAGTGACGGACGAAGTGATCGACGGTCCGCAATCCGTGGTCTTCGATGAGGCGGAAAACCGTCTTCATGCGCAGAAGTCGATTCTTGCTTGGTGCCTGGGCGCGATCTGAACCATAATCGGACGTCGCGAGTCACAAACTCGCGACCGCGCGAGCGGCGGGCACGCTGGCCCATCGCTCTGGAAAGTAGGAGTGAAAAGCCATGGCAGAAGCTGCAGCCGCCCTCGGCCAGTTTGATTTCGCCGGCGATGACCATGTCGTCCCCTTCCAGGTGGAGGGGCTGGATGTGCGTGGTCGCGCCGTCCAGCTCGGCCCGATGCTCGATGCGATCCTCGAGCGCCATCATTATCCCGCACCCGTTGCTCGGCTGCTTGCCGAAGTCGTCGTGCTGACGGTGCTGCTCGGCACCTCGCTGAAGTTCGACGGTAAGTTCACGGTGCAGACCAAGGGCGACGGCCCGGTCGATCTTCTCGTCGCCGATTTCTCGACGCCGGAAAATGTCCGCGCCTATGCCCGTTTCGATCGGGCGCTGCTCAACAAGGCGATCGAGTCAGGCGAAACCGAGCCGGAGCAATTGCTCGGCAGGGGCGTGCTCGCCTTTACCATCGACCAGGGCAAGTTCAGCCAGCCCTATCAGGGCATCGTTCCGCTCGACGGCACGACGCTTGAAGAAATTGCCGGCGTCTATTTCCGCCAGTCGGAGCAGATCCCGACGCGCGTCCGCCTTGCCGCGGCCGAGCTCTTCGATCGTGACGATGCCGGCAAGCCGCGCCATCGCTGGCGGGCAGGCGGCCTCGTCGCCCAATTCCTGCCGGAAGCGCCGGAGCGGATGCGCCAGCCGGATCTCCACGGCGGCGACGGCGACACCGGCAGCCGCCCGCACGGCGAGGACGACGCCTGGCTCGAAGCGCGTTCGCTGGTCGAGACCATCGATGCCGATGAACTCACCGATCCGCTTGTCGGTACCGAGCGGCTGCTGTTTCGCCTGTTCCACGAGCGTGGCGTCCGCGTCTACGAACCGCGCGCCGTCTTCGACCGCTGCAGCTGCTCGCGCGACAAGATCAAGGGCGTGCTGAAGGGCTTTTCGGCCGAGGAGATCGAAGCCAGCCAGGAAAACGGCGAAATCGCCGTAACCTGCGAATTCTGCTCGACCACCTACCGCTTCGAGCCGGCCGAGCTTCAGCCGGCCGAATAGGCTTGATTCGCGCGAATGGTGCCCCAAGTCCCTTCTCCCCAGCGGGGAGAAGGTGCCCGTAGGGCGGATGAGCATCTGTGTTTGGTGTCAAGGTGGATTTGGTGTCCAGATGCGGTTTTTGGTGATGAGGGTGTTTGCCAGGACGATGAGCTTTCTCATGACGGCGACGAGGACGACCTTATTGGGTTTTCCGACTTTCTTCAGCCTTGCGGCGAAGCGTGCGAGGTCCGGGTTGTGACGGGAGGCGGACAGGGCGGCCATGTAGATGGCGTTCCTGGGTGCTGGGCGTCCGCCCCTGATGGAGCGATGTCCGGCCCGCTCGCCACTTTCGCAGGCAATCGGCGCAAGACCGGTCAGCATGGCGGCCTGCTTGCCGGAGCAGGCGCCAAGTTCGCAAAGGCCAACGATCAGGCTTGCGGCGGTGACGGCTCCGATGCCGGGAATGGAGATGAGGATGTCGAGGCGGCGGCGCATCTCGGGATCGGCGCAGATGCTGCGCTCGATCTCGGCGTCCAGTCTTGCGATATGGGTGTCGAGCGCGGCAAGCCGGCGCGTCAGTTCCTTGCGCAGGAAGGCGGTCACGGCCGTCTTCATCCGGTTGGACAGGGCGGTGCGTTCACCATTGGCGGCAGATCGGGCATTGACCAGTTCCTGCAGGGTTTCCAGCGCTTGGTCCGGCGGTGGGGTCTGTGCGGGCTTGAGGGCTTCTCCCATGATGGCCAGAAACCGCGCATCGAGCCGATCGGTCTTGGCGAGAAAGCCGCAGGCTTTGGCAAACAGCCGGGCGCGCAGCGGGTCGACGACCGACACGTAAAAGCCATCGGCATGCAGCGAGCGCTGGACGGCGCGATGCCACTTGCCGGTCGCTTCCATGACGATACGCAGCGCCGAGCGCGGCATCTGGTCAAGCGCATCGAGCTCCCGCTTGAGGCGGCGCAGGCCGGCCGTGTCGTTGGTCACCCGAAAACTGCGGCCGAGAGGATGCAGATGAATGTCCAGCCACTCTTTACAGACATCGATGCCGACATAAACTGTCGCCATCGCGGTGCGTTCGGACGATACCTTGCCTTGCATACGGGACCTGCTCCCCACTATCTGTTCAGGACAAACGCGAAGGACGGGCGGACCAGGCTCATCCCCGGTTCACGCCAAGGGGGTTACGGTCCCGCCCGTCCGACCCCTGGGGGATGGCCATCCCCCAGGGGTCGCACCCATCATCAACGGATGCAGTTTGAACATGCAAGGGGGCCACACGGCACATCCTTCACGTAAAACCTATTCCGGTACTCCGGCGGCAACGCCAGTTCCCGCCGCCCTGAACATGGTCGAGACGATGTCATCGCGGCCGAAACCTGCATGGATGTCGTTGGAAAGACCGGCTTCGCCGGCCCCCTCATCCGCCCTACGGGCACCTTCTCCCCGCTGGGGAGAAGAGGGAGTCGAGATGTTGCGGCATCTCCCTTCGCCCCGGGCGTCGAAGACGTCTCAGAAACGTGGCGCTGACGGAAAATGACCTCTCAATTGTTGCGCCTCAGTTAAGCACGCGCAGCAGCCCAGGCGAATCCAGCGAGAAGGCGGGGATGTTGACATCGAACATCTCTCCTTCGTCCGTTTCCATCTGGTAATGGCCGAACATCAGCCCTGAGGGCGTATCGAGCGGGCAGCCGGAAGAATATTCGTAGGTGTCGCCGGGGCCGAGCCGCGGCTGTTCGCCGACAACGCCGGGACCGGTCACCTCGTCCACCTGGCCGTTCTGGTCGGTGATGTTCCAGTAACGATTGACCAGCCGAACGGCTATGTTGGAATTGTTGCTGATGACGATCCGGTAACCCCAGACATAGCGATCGTCTTCCGGATCGGATTGCTCCTCCAGATAGAACGGCTCGACGACGACTTCGATCTCTCTTGTGAGGGCGCGATACATGCCTTGCACCTTAATCAAGATATGTTACCCGTATCTTATAAGAGGCTTTGTCCGTCAAGAAACGGAACAGTTATCATCGCTGAAACGGCTGTGATCCGAAAGGTTTTCGATCGTTAAGCCTAATCGTCAGTGTTAATTCCGCTTCGGAACGCCGCGGCGGACGAACTTGTTCCCCCCGGTCTCACCTTGGTGAGATCTGGCCTCACCTTGGTGAGGACCGGCCGGACCCCGCGTGATATCCGGCCGTTATGACTGCCGATCAGGCCGAGACCTTGGCAAGCGCCCGCGCGAAATCCTCGATCAAGTCGTCGGTATCCTCGATACCGGCCGAAAGGCGGACCGTTCCAGGCGAGATACCGAGTTCGGCGCGCGCCTCTTCCGTCAGGTTCTTGTGCGTCGTCGTCGCCGGATGGGTGATCAGGCTCTTGCTGTCGCCGAGATTGTTGGAAATCTTGACGATCTCGAGCGCATTCTGCAGCGCAAAGGCCGCATCCTTGCCGCCCTTCAGCTCGAAGGCGACCAGCGTCGAGCCGCCGGTCATCTGCTTGGCGATGATATCGGCCTGCGGATGGTCCTTGCGGCCGGGATAGATCACCTTGGCGACCTTGCCTTGCTCGGCCAGGAAATCGGCGATCTTCGCCGCATTCTCGGTCTGCTGGCGCACGCGCAGCGGCAGCGTCTCGATGCCCTTCAACAGCGTCCAGGCATTGAAAGGCGACATCGCCGGGCCGGTATGGCGGAAATAGTCGTGTAGGTTCTCGTCGATCCATTCCTTGTCGGAAAGCACGACGCCGCCGAGGCAGCGGCCCTGGCCGTCAATATGCTTGGTGGCGGAATAGACGACGATATGGGCGCCGAGTTCCAGCGGCTTCTGGAAGAGCGGCGTCGCAAAGACGTTGTCGACGACGACCTTGGCGCCGATCTGGTTGGCGAGCTTGGCGACGCCTGCGATATCGATCACTTCGAGCGTCGGGTTGGTCGGGCTTTCCAGGAAGAACACCTTGGTCTTTGGCGTGATCGCCTTTTCCCAGTTCGCCAGATCCCGGCCGTCGATCAGCGTGCAGTCGATGCCGTATTTCGGCGCCAACGTCTCGACGACCCAGCGGCACGAACCGAAGAGGGCGCGGGCGGCGACGATATGATCGCCTGATTTCAGCTGGCAGAGGATTGCCGCGGTGACGGCGGCCATGCCGGAAGCGGTGGCGCGGGCGTCTTCGGCGCCTTCGAGCATGCACATGCGCTTTTCGAACATGTCGTTGGTCGGGCTGCCGTAGCGGGCGTAGATGAAGCCCTCCGTCTCGCCTTTGAAGCGGGCTTCGGCCGCCTCCGATGTCTCGTAAACGAAGCCTTGGGTGAGATAGATTGCCTCGGACGTCTCGCCATATTGCGAACGCAGCGTGCCACCGTGGACGAGTTGGGTTGCCGGGCGCCAGGTCTTGCTCATGCCATCACCTTCACATAACAAAAAAACCGGTCGCAAAAGCAGACCGGTTTCAACCCGGTCTTTTTAGCCACTTGTTTAACGTGGCTGCAAGCCGACCGGCCAAATCACCACGGGATAATTCTGCAATACTGCTGTTAGCTGCTTGCGTCAATTCCCCGAGTTTGGTTTTGTCGGCGGCAAATGATGGATGAGGCATGATGGCTCGCGAAACGGGAATTCTGGCGGATCGCGCGATCTCCGCGCTGTTCGAAACGGGGCGTCTGATCTCCGAACGGGAGCTGGACCGCGACCAGATCCAGCCGGCAAGCCTCGACCTGCGCTTGGGCGCCAAGGCTTTTCGCGTGCGCGCCAGCTTCATGCCCGGCCCCTCGCACCTGGTTGCCGACAAGCTCGACCGGCTGAGCCTGCATGTGATCGACCTCTCCGAGGGGGCGGTGCTCGAAACCGGCTGCGTCTATATCGTGCCGCTGATGGAGAGCCTGGCCCTGCCGGCCGACATGTCGGCCTCGGCCAATCCGAAGAGCTCGACCGGGCGCCTCGATATCTTCACCCGCGTCATCACCGATTACGCCCAGGAATTCGACAAGATCCCGGCAGGCTATTCCGGCCCGCTCTATCTCGAAATCAGCCCGCGCACCTTCCCGATCGTCGTGCGCCGCGGCTCGCGCCTGTCGCAGATCCGTTTCCGCGTCGGTCAGGCCCTGCTCGGCGAGCCCGAACTGTTGAAGCTGCATGAAAGCGAGACGCTGGTGGCCAGCAAGCTGCCCAACGTATCAGGCGGCGGCATCGCCCTGTCGATCGACCTCGCCGGGGACAAGGACGGCCTGATCGGCTATCGCGGCAAACATCACACCGCCGTCGTCGATGTCGACAAGAAGGCCGAGCACGACCTCTTCGATTTCTGGGAACCGCTCCACAGCCGCGGCCGCAACGAGCTGATCCTCGATCCCGACGAGTTCTATATCCTCGTCTCGCGCGAGGCCGTGCACGTGCCGCCGGATTATGCCGCCGAGATGACTCCGTTCGATCCGCTGGTCGGCGAATTCCGCGTCCATTATGCCGGCTTCTTCGATCCGGGCTTCGGCCACGCGCCTGCCGGCGGACGCGGCAGCCGCGCCGTGCTCGAAGTCCGCAGCCACGAAGTGCCCTTCATCCTCGAAGACGGCCAGATCGTCGGCCGCCTCGTCTACGAACACATGCAGGAAAAGCCCGCAAGCCTCTACGGCTCCGGCCTCGGCTCCAACTACCAGGCCCAGGGCCTCAAACTCTCGAAGCACTTCCGCATCTGAAGCGTTGCGTCAGGCGCGACTTGACAGCGGCCCCTATCTGTTGGAAATCTCGCTTCATCGCGGGTGTAGCTCAATGGTAGAGCAGCAGCTTCCCAAGCTGAATACGAGGGTTCGATTCCCTTCACCCGCTCCAGCTGCCTTTCCAACCATGTCCAGCATCAGCGTGCCTATTGTCTCAGCATATGTACATGGGTTCGACCAACGGTCCTATCGAACCCCACGGTGAGGAGGCGGCCCCTAATCGCGCTGCCATAATTACTCGCGAGGCTCCGAAGACAAAAAGCCGGGTCGCTGGGGCAGATACCAAATCATTTTACAGCAAGTCCTCATTAGAGGAGGCGCCTGCAAGCTTCGAACCATCGTCCGGCTAGGGCCTCCGCAAGGCAATCTTCAAAATTCGGACTAGTAATGAAGCGCCAAGGAAAAAAATAATGCCCAACTGGCTTGTCTTCATCGCCATACTTATCTCTCCGGTAATCGGTCCTATAAGGGTAGCCTTTTGAAGGCTGTTGGAAATGTCGATGCCCCCGAGCACCCACAACGCTTCCCCCATTCCGAAAATCGTCCCCAAGAATCCAACGTATGGCACAAGGTCAACAACTGTTTCGGTAGCACTAATCGCGAAGAGTACTGTCGAGAAACCAAGTATCGAAAGCGAAATTTCGAAAGCGAAGACCAACATGCAAAAGACGCTCAGCACGACAATTAGCTGCTCGACTGGCCCTGAGATCAATCGAAGCCAGTAATAACGGTGTCCCCATGATGTTAAGCCGTTGCAGCTGTCTATCTCATTGGTAGTGGTCAGTGCGATTTCTTGAGCTTCCTCAGCTTTCAAATGGCTCGATTTCTGGCCGGACAATTGAGTAGCTAAAGCAGATAGTTCCGCTCGAAGGGGGCCCTTTGGTCGGTCGAATGACACGCCCATATTATGGGAAAAGAACGCGCCGTAACTTTTGAAACTGACCAGCGGAAAGGTTTTTAGCGGGCCGAAACGTTGTACAGAGTCCAAAAGAAAGGGATTTGGGACGACTTCGAGAATGAGACCGTCTGGTCCAAGTTGGCTTTTGGCGGTCCATACTATGCGGGGAGTGGGCGCACCTACGGACGCCTTGAGTTCGCAACTACCGGCCTCGTAGTCACTCCGTTCTATAAACGTAATATCAGAAGCCGTTACCCAGGTGACTGTCTTAGTGATCGGCCTGATCGACTGGTAGTAGCTCCCCCCGCCGGACGTTGAGTAATAATAAATGAATCCACTTGTGATCCACCAGGCTATTGCGAACAATAAGGGAAAAATAAAGTACCGCAGGCCCGCAATTCGTGCGGATTTCCTCAGGGCAATCTTTATGCGGATCCATAGGTCATGGATACTTTCGGCTGCTTGATTAGCTCCCACAATAAAGCACTCCCAATTGGTCAATTGATGTGTCGACCGAGAAAAGCGCTTCTATTCGTCGCTGGTATCCCGTCGGTGAACCTGAACGGATGAATGTGGTGTTAACCGCATCGAGTGTTTCGATGTTTTTTCTTGCCTCCGATTCGTCGCATAGCTCGAATTCTGTGAGCGTGTGGAGATATTCGTCCTCTATAGTTGCTCTCGCAGGCGGGCCGGGTACGAGCCAGCCTCGTGGCCCCAAAACGAGGATCTCCGCACTTTTGACGCTAGATAGTCCGGCCACATTCCACTGGAGAAAGTTTGAGGGATAATCTCCCGGAAACCCGACGACCTTACGAATTGATGTTAGTCTGCCCGGTGACATTGCGTAGCCAGTGACTGCCTGTCCGTCCTGAGCAGCTATCACGAGGTTGGGCGTACCAGCGTCGTCTTTGAAGAGCGACGCTATACAGAGCGGTCCAAGGTTAAGATTCGCGAAATCGCGCATAATACCAAGCACTTGTGGCTCTATCGTTGATGGATTGAAAGTTGTGGTGGTGGGCCCTGTAGCGTCCGCTGTGGGAATGGGGTCAAAACCGAGGTGGACGCTACAGGACATATCCTTCTCAGCCGCTGTCCAAATTTGTTCTTGGGCGTTTGGAGTCCTTGCGATTGTGATTGGCTCGCAATCGATTGTAATAAGCGGAGGGATCGGCAAGCCTGTGCGCCACGTGTTGTGTTGGGCTAATGTCCACGAGTGAATAACATCGTCGCCAGTTAGGGGCGAGCAGGCCCAGACCGAACTAGTAAATAGTACCATTAATAGTGGTGCTATCAGGAAGCTTAAAATTCGCCTCTGCATGGCCCCCATCTCCTTCTAGGGTCACTCCTGCGCCGACTATAGCGAACTCGATAGATCGGATTTTCATTGGGACCAGTACGACCCGACTGACCTGCGTTGAAGCACTTGCCGCAATCGCAATCCCATCGAAAGTTTCCACCACGGTAAGGTCTTCCTCAGGGATTTCGTCTTCTCCCGCGAAGGCGGTCACGTGAAATTGCACAAGACGTGAGAGATCTATGCTGCTCTTTCCGGTCTTTTCGTAGAACGGAGTCTTGTCGAACGAGATCGAAATCATCCCGTTTGATTTCGATGGTATTGCTGCGTATACCTCCTCGTCAGAAGGCTGAACGTATTGAAGTACGAAGAATACAATCGAAAGCATTATGAAAAAGTCCAACATAATGATTACGAGCGCTCTACTCACTCTGTTTCACTCCTTTTGCCATCTTTGATAGCGCGGAGATTTTCCGTTGTTATGTCAAAACCGGACGTTATTTTGAGTCCAAATCGCCTCAGAGGGTTCTTTACTGGAAGGCGACGGGCGCTATCTTCATACAGCAGCCCTCCTAAGTCGGGTTCATCCATCTGCGACTTGTGATAGTCGGCAACATATGTCCTTTCCAAGTCAACATTCGTCCCGCGCAGCTTTAAGGTCAAAATGACGGGATGTGGGTACTCTAAGTCAGAGTCCTGATGGCTAGAATCTTGATCCAAAGTACAGGGGCATAGAAAGACGGATAAATCAAAAGGTCTCTCTTCGGGCTCTAGTTCGCCGGATATCATAACATTATTATCGACCTGGCCTTTATAGACTGTTGCAGTAAGTCCTTTGGTTGTTTTTACATAAGATCGGAATTCATCCAGGCCCGTCCCCGCAGCGCCGAATAAGTTCCTCAGCATCTTCCCTTCTAAGGAAACTTCCTCCGGCGGCATGTGCGGCGTACTTACGCCGGTCTCGAAGTGATACGGCCACGGGACCCAGGGAAGAGGGCACCCTTGCTTTCCGCCCAGGGAGAGGAGCGCATCTCCAATTTGCACCAGGTCCACGTGGTAAGTCGTATTTTTTGCAGTCGAGATTTGAGAGATGTCGAGAAGCAGCGTTGCCTTTCCAACCCCAGACTTGGCGGACGAGTCGGACATCCCAGCGATAACATACTGGAGCATAAATAGCAGGCATAGAACAATAAATGCCTCTATTAATACCACGTTACCTTTTTTTCCACCGCCCGCCATCTGCGTGCTTCAGTAGCTGCCAGCGGTATATTGTCCAGGCTCAATACTTTCGATAATCGATATCGGAGACTTCTTTCCCGCGAAGTCACCCTCAAACCTTAAGACAACATATCCTGACTTGGTTGTAAGCTCCCATTTATTAGCCGCCGTAAGATCGGTTAACTTCTCGGGAAGCTTCCAGTAGCCGCTTTGTTCAACAACGCCATCTAAAGCAATGCGGATGACTTCTTCCTTCGTGTCTCCACGTACCAAGACGAGCGACTTAGTCGTTCTTGCGAGTAGCAGGTATATGTTTCCACCCGGCGCGCTAGGCTGCGCGAACACGAATTCAGGCTCCTTATATTTTTGCTTAAGGTCGTTGTCGTTTGCCGGCGCAGGGCTCTTAGCCGCCTCGCCTACTTTCGTCGAATCTGCAGAGCTTGCGCTTGGGCCGACTGCGGCAGTTTGGCCATCCTTCCCGGGTCCGCTTCCTTTATTTCCGTCGCCGGAGCCACCTCCGCCACTTCCGGCTACCATTGAAAGGCCAGTTGTTACGAGAGCCCATCCGTCAGCAATGTCGTAGCAAAATACAAGTACAAGCCCTGCCGCAACGAGGGCCAACCCAGCGACAAGAGCCCAGCTGTTTACGGCCTCCTTTGCTCCCTCTTCCTGCTTCTTCTGCTTTTGAGCGTCCTCTTTTTCCTTTTCTTTCTCTTTTTTTATTCTGTCGTGATCTTCCTTGCTAATCTTACTGTTTTTGAACTGTTCCTCGTTTGTTTTTAAGGCTTGATCGGCGTCCACAATCGTTTTGTCGAGAGCGGCAATATTCTGCTCAATCTTTGCTTTGGTCGCATCGTACTCAGCATAGCAGGCTTGGGCATCTTGAGAGGCCTTTAGCTCTTCGGGCGCGGCTCCCTCGAGCTTGGTTGATGCCGTCGTGGTGCTATCAATTGCCTTGTTAGCGGCGTCGGCCTGAACGGATATTACGGCTTCGCATCTCGTCCAAAATTCTGTTGGGAATATAGACTTGTATTGGCCTCTAGCAACACGATCACGTAGCTGGGCTAAGCTCTCCCTGCTTCGACTGAGGTTCTTCCGAGCCTGTTCAAGTTGTGCCCTTTTTTCACTGTTACTCAAAGGTGGCATAGGCTTCCCTTCGGCGCCAGCGGAGGCCTCCGGAGTAACCGTATTAAGGAGAGTCAAAATATCATTGACGACAGGATCTCCAACGTCGAATCCCTGCATAAACTCAGCAAGCTGGAGTTGAAACTTTTCGCCGATAAACAATTTGAAAAACGCGTTGTCCTGAGTCTGCGGATGGGCTGTCGAGGTCAGAATAAATATGAAGGCAATAGTTGCTGACGCCAATTTCTTCGTATTCCAGGGCATGACTAGTCTCCACAAAAAAATACGAGTTTAAGGTGTGCAACCTTAACTCGACAGAAAGAATTTTCAACGAGAATCCTCTAACCAATTATAGTTATATTATATAGTATTACGTCTTAGAGATGTAATGAGTGAGACAAAGTTCTTATTTGTTCGGGGGGCGCTGGAGCGAACTCAAAACTGGATAAACTTGGGGGCAGGGTCAGTATTGCCGATGCGCGATGATCAGGCTTCGGTCTTGCTGGATGATGTAGGTTTTCTCCACCTGGCGGCCGTACTGGTCGATGAAATCATGCGGGAAGGCGGAACCAACCGGCGATTTGGTGAGTTTGGTGCGCGGCTGGCCACTATAAGTGATGCTTCCGGGGTATGGGTTCGAGGCCCCGGCCGGCCGTTCGCCGCCTTTTGAAGGCGCTTCGCGATCTTTTATGAAAAGGGTTGCGCGCAGGAATCGGCGCCTACAAGGATACAGATGGCGCCTCGGCCGCGCGCAACCCCTAGCTTCGCCTTTATCTGGTCTTACTGACGCTCGTCTCAATTCCCCCCAATTGAGAACTCACGTAGTCGCCATGGCGAAGCTTTGCGAATTCGTCGGTGGCTTGTGCCGGTGCGCTCTTGAAAACGTACCATTGACCGTCCGGTTCGCGTTTCTGATAGATCAGGCCGCCCTTCTTGCGGTGGCTGAAGCAGGTGATTGCCGTCGCCGTTCCGGTCTTGGCGTGCCAGTCGGCGTTGAAGCAGAGTTTACCCGGTTCCGTGATGAACCAGCGGCCCGTGCCGAAGGACGGCGAGCCATTTTCCCGAGACCAGGCGGTAAAGCGACGCGCCTTTGTGGAGAAGTAGCCGGCGCCGGCTTTCCACATCCAGGAATTCTGGTCGTAGAGCCGATAGATTTCCGCGCTGCTCATCGGCTTTGCGGTCTCTATCCCCTTCGGCTCATTGGTTCCGGCAGCGGACGCGGCCGTGGCGATACCGCTGGTCAGGGCCACGGCCAGGAGCATTTTTTGAAGCATGGACACGGTCAGGTTCCTTCTTGTTCAATTGATGCTTTCGCGGACGACCCGCCAGTCGGGGCGGCCATAGCCGTCCGGCCACGGATAGACTTCGCGGTCGTTGAAGTAGATAACGGCGCTGAGCGCCGGGAACTGGGGATAGCGTTTCGTTACGCTCTCGGCCCAGTTTCGCACGTAGGAATCGCTGCCTTCGTAGCCGAGTTCGGCAACCATGATGGGCTTGCCGTAACCGGCGACACGGGCGTATCCGGGCGCAAGGTGCTCGGCAAACGTCTGGTCACGGCCAGTCTTGTCCCTGTCGTATTGCTCCAGGCCAAAGACCGAGAGCCCGATGAGATCGACGACATCGTTGCCGGGATAAAAGGCTTGAAGCCCCTCATTGCCCTTCGGTGACCACATGTACTTGGCCGTCTTCAGGTGGTCTTTGCAGACCTCCACCATCCGGCGATAGGCCTTGGCATAATCGGCGCCCTGCCAATGCGACCAGGAGAACTGGCTGTCGGTTTCGTCCATTTCCTGTCCCCAGCGAATGATGACCGGACTTTTCAGCGTGGCAGCAGTCGAGCAGACGGCGGCCATATTCGCATCGCGCGAACCGTCCAGGATGCTGTGCAGCAGTTCCTGCGGGGTTTGGCGCCAATCGCTCGACCAGGTCCAGGGCTCGACCGAGATCAGCAGGGTGCGGCCACGCGCTTGCGCATAATCGTCGGCGAGGGCGAGGGTGCGCAGATCGACATCTTCCCAGGGCAGGAAGAGGTGTTCGATCTTCGAATCGGACGAGGCGCCTAAATCTCCGTGCGGGTCATAGGCGCCGAACGTGATCGACTCCTTCGTGACAACAGGCATTTTGGTCGGCGGCGCAATGGACGATGTCGTCATTGCAAGCGGCTTCCCTTCGGCAAAGCTGCCCAGAGCGGGCGGCAGGACCGCGACTCCCGACAGCAGCAGGCCGGTTAACGACAATAGGGCTATTTTGGATGGGCTATGCATTGTGTAATTCCTCCACGCTCGGCCGCAACTCCGGTTGAGCGGCATCCGTTCTCAGTTGGATCTCCTCCGGAGCGGAAATCCATCGTGGTTTGAAGAAGATCGTGCGCAGGGCGGTCCCGCCCAGGCCCGCACCGGAGACGGCATAGCGCTCTTCGAACAGCTGAAGGCGGCCGCTGCCCCAGGCGAGTGCCTCGGCCGCGTCCTTTCCGCGCATGATGGTTGCAACCCCCGGCAGCGCGACGAGCGCAAGAAGCACGGTCGCCATCGCCGGACGGTAGAAACGCGGGGCCGCCGCAACCGTATTTTCCTTCGAATGGCGCCCGACGATGACCAACAGCAGCGCGCAGTAGATTGCCGCGTTCAGGATGGTGAAGAAGTAACCCCCCTTGGAGGCGCCGGCATGGCCGATTGCCAGGGCGGGCAATACGGCGATGAGCGCCAGCACAGCGTAAGGCGCCAGGACACGCACCGGCAGCAGATCGACTTCGGACCGCCCTTTCGGCGTGACGCGGAAATCGACGAAGGAGCCTGTCACAAAATCGTGCACCGCAGCCAGCGTGCCGGCGAGCGCCCAGGGCCAGCGCGCAAAGAGAAAGAGCATGCATTCCCAACTCAGGATCTTGGCGTCGTAGGGGCGGAACGAGCTGCTGGCGCGCCAGCGATAAGCCATCACCACGAGAGCGATAGAAAGCGGTGCGAAATGCGCCAGGAAATCGGGATAGGTCACCGTCACGAAGTTCTGGCCGCGCACGAGCGCGATGATCGGCAACGCAAACATGAGCAACATGAAGAACGCAAAAAGCGGATACCAGAGTTGCGAAAAGAGGAACTGGAACTTGAGCCGGGGCGGCAGCCGGCCGACGAGGCTCGGCGAGTACCGCAACAGCACCATGACCAGGCTGCGCGACCACTGGAATTCCTGCGTCACGAGATCGCTGAAGGTTCTCGGGCCGTCACCATGGGCGATGGCATCCAACGCATGCACACCCCGCCAGCCGCCGGCATTCATCATCAATGTCGTCGAATGGTCTTCAGCCAACTCCGGACCGAGGCCGCCGATCTGTTGGAGGGCGACGGTACGCACTGCGTAATGCGACCCTATGCACAGCGGCGCCAGGCCGCCATTGTAACCGGCTTGGAGCGAGCCATGCATGCTGGCTTCGGCATAGAGCCTTCCACGTGCCGACCAGCTTTCGGAAGCGTTCTTGTCGCAAATGCTGGGGGCTGAGACATAGCCGACCTCTGGATCGGAGAACGGACGCAGCATGTGGAAGAGATAGTCGGGCGCGGGAACATGATCCGCATCGAGTTGCGCCACGAAATCGTAGCGGCTGTAGCCGTAGTGGTCGTAGAAGAAGGCGAGGTTGCCTTCCTTGCACCGCGTGCGTCGGGGCCACGACGTCCGATGATAATCGGATCGCCCCTTGCGGGTTGAGACGAGGACCCCGTGCCCGGAGCACCAGTCGAGAGTCTCGGGGGAAGGGTCTTCGTCGGCAAGCCAGGTGTCGTGTTCCACCTCCTGGGCAAGCATTGCCAGCAGGGTTTCACGGACGACCGCGAAGGGTTCCGCCGGCGCCTTGGTCACGACCATGGCCACTCGACTGCCCGCCGGCAGGCGCAAGGGACCGTTCGGTCTTGCCGCCCGATAGAAGACGACGATGAAATAGGCCGGCAGAGCGGTAACCCAGGCAAGAACGAGGCTCACCGTAATCGTGCCGAAGAGATCGACGTGATGGCGCGGCTCCAGCCACCAGATCCAGAAATAGGCGAAGGCGCAGGCCCATACGGCCGTCAAGAACAGATATTCGGCCCGCCGATGTCCTGTGAGAACCGGGACAAGAAACGGCTCGTGCGAGGGTTCCGGAGCATGCGTCGCTTGGCTAATCGCAAGTTCGGTCACGCGCGCGCCTCCAGTCCGAAGAACGGAGCCGCCGTCCGCACGATGGTTTCGAGGTCGGAATATCGAGGCTGGAAGCAGAGCGTCTCGCGGGCCAGGCTGGCGTCGGCGTAGAGGCTGGCCGGATCGCCCGGCCGGCGTGGATGGATGACGACCGGGACTTCGCACCCGGTCGTTTCCTCGATCACGCGCAGGACGTCCCTGATGGAAAAACCCCGCCCGGTGCCGAGGTTGACAGTGAGGTTTGCTCCGCCTTTGGCAAGATGAGTGAAGGCCTGAACATGGGCGCGCGCGAGATCGGCGACGTGGATATAGTCCCTTATGCAGGTGCCGTCAGGGGTATCGTAATCATCGCCGAATATCTCCAGGTGCGGAATCCGGCCGGCCGCGGCCAGCAGCGCCCGCGGAATGAGATGGGTTTCCGGAACGTGCCATTCGCCAAGCTCGCCGTCCGGATCGGCTCCACAGGCATTGAAGTAACGCAGGGCAACATACCGCAGGCCGTAGGCCGCCGCATAATCGGCGAGCATATGCTCGAACATCAGCTTGGTCTTGCCGTAGGGATTGATCGGAGCCTTCGGCAACGTCTCGTTGATCGGCAGCACGGAGGGGACGCCGTAGACGGCACAGCTCGATGAGAAGATGACGTTCTGAAGCCCCGTCTGCCGGCAGGCATCGATAAGCGACAATGCACCGCAGACATTGTTGTTGTAATATTTCGCTGGGTTTTCCACCGACTCGCCCACGTAGGCCGAGGCGGCAAAGTGGATAACGGCATCGGGAGCATATTTCTCGATGACCTCGATCAGGCATGACGAGTCGAGGACGTCACCTTCGACGAAGGGCCCCCAGCGCACGGACGAACGGTTTCCGGTCGTGAGATTGTCGTAGACGACAGGCTCAATCCCCTCCGAGCGGAGGAGCTTGGCGGTGTGGCTGCCGATATAGCCGGCACCACCCGTGACAAGGACCCGGGGCGCATCCATCAGACCGCCTCCAGTTCGCGTGCCGGACGGGTGAGAAGGCCATCGAAATAGTCGATCGTCTGACGCAGGCCGCTCGACAAGTCGATCTTCGGCCGCCAGTCGAGTTCCTGCATGGCAAGCGAAATATCGGGGCGACGCTGACGGGGGTCGTCAACCGGCAGAGCGCGGTGGATGATTTGCGACCGCGAGCCGGTCAATCCGATCACCTGCTCGGCCAGCTCCCGGATCGTGAATTCGCCCGGATTGCCGAGATTGACAGGCCCCGTCAGCGACGACGGTGAGGCCATCATGCGGACCATGCCGCCGATGAGATCATCGACGAAACAGAACGAGCGGGTCTGCGAACCGTCGCCATATATCGTGATGTCCTGCCCCGTCAGGGCCTGAACGATGAAATTCGAGACGACGCGGCCGTCGTCCGGACGCATCCGCGGGCCATAGGTGTTGAAGATGCGGATGATCTTGATCTCGACGCCGTGCGTCTTGTGGAAGTCGAAGAACAGCGTCTCTGCGCACCGCTTGCCCTCGTCGTAGCAGGAGCGCGGCCCGAACGAATTGACGTTGCCCCAGTAGCTTTCGACTTGCGGGTGGACGTTCGGGTCGCCGTAGACTTCGGAGGTGGATGCCTGAAGGATGCGTGCGCCGGTGCGCGCGGCCAGCTCCAGAAGGTTGAGGGAGCCCAGCACGCAGGTCTTTGTCGTATGGATCGGATCGGCCTGATAATGCGGGGGCGATGCCGGGCAGGCGAGATTATAGATCTCGTCGACTTCCAGATCGAGCGGCTGGACGATATCGTGGGCGACGACATTGAAGCGATCGACCCGCTTCAGATGGACGATATTGCGCCGCATGCCTGTGGAAAAGTTGTCGAGGCAGATCACCTGGTGTCCGGCGGCCAAAAGCGTCTCGCACAGATGTGATCCGAGGAAGCCTGCGCCGCCGGTGACAAGAACTCTCTTGGGAGCACGAGATATTCCGGATGAATTATTTGCATCACCAGCCGAAGTTTGCACAGAGCGCGCACGAATCTTACCAAGATAGTTCACGACTACCTCCCGTGTTTTCAGGTTTTGCTATGGGATATTCGGTATGTACTTCGCTATACCGCGAAATTAAGTCGTTAATTCATGCGAATATTTTGTTCGTCCGGTTTTTCTTTTGGAACGAACCGATGTTTATTTAGATACAGCTAAGAAAGGCAGTTGTCGTTATCTTCGCGTCCTGGAAATTATCGCTCCGTACATTTCGGAGCGAAAAGGAATATGATAAGCAACTCATGCAGGTGACTCTTCGGGCACTTCCGCTTTTTCAGACGGAGTTCTGCGGAGATTTCAGCCGCAAAAACAATTGCTTTTCTCAATTTCCATGGCTCGGTCGGGTTATGCGCTGGAGGAATTGGATGACTACAGGGTCTGATTCCGACGATGATGCTGCCGCGGAACAGGAACGGCCGGCGCATATGGAGCGGCGGCGCTGGCCGCGTGAACCGGCCTTACGCAAGGAACGCCCACCCCATGCCTCCCCTGCACTTGAGCCGCTGCGATTCTCGACGCAGGACCTGCCACCGGCAGAACAATTCCAGGCCTGGCGGGCACATATGGCGCCGCTCGTGGATGTTCATCTGCCGGAGGGAAAATCACCGGAAGACGGGTTCCTCGCGGAGCAGATCGGCTGGCACCTCGGCGATATCCTCATCGTCCAGCAACGCGCGCAGGCCCACAGATATGTCCGCGATCAGGCCATGCTTCGATCGAGCCCCATCGACCACTGGAACGTCGGCCTGCAGCTCAGCGGCCAAGCCTGGACCGAGGTCAACCGTCGTGTCACCGAGACCGGTGCCGGCGAGATACTTTTCATATCTGTCGGCAGCCCCTATCGCGGACGGATGACCGATACCGAAGCTTTGCTCGTGTTCCTGCCGTATGAGCTGCTGGCTCGCGATGCGAGCCTTCTCCAGAGCGCCGGCAACACGGTTCTTTCGGGTAGCCACGCCGAGTTGCTCACGGGTTATCTCACGGGCCTCGAAACGAACCTCGGCAATCTGACGATAGAGGAAGTGCCCCGGATCATCCAAACCATCGGCGATATGGTCGTTGCGGGCGCCGCATCGTCCACAAGGACTGATACCGGTCAAAACCAGACCAACATGGGACTGATGGAGCGGGCGCACCGCTACGTTCACGTCAATCTCCATTCGGAAAACTTGACGCCGGACATGATGTGCCGCGCGTTGGGGATTTCGCGGACGCGGCTTTACCAGCTGTTTGAGGCGAGCGGAGGCGTGCTCAATTATATTCGCAAGCGGCGATTGCTGCAGGCCTATGCCGATCTCAGCAATTCGGCCGACCACAGGCCGATTGCGGAAATCGCAGAAGCCGCCGGTTTCGAGGTCGCCGCCAATTTTACGCGCGCCTTCATCCACGAATTCGGACTGAGCCCGCGTGAGATCCGAAGGACGGCGGCAACCCAACAGCGGCCGGCTCCGGCCATCCGCTCCACGCGGCGTTACGGAAAAACGATCGGTGATTGGCTGGCCCGGACGAGTTGATCTAACAAGTTTCAGGCGGATCGTCATCCAGGTGCTGTCGGGGTCCCGTCACCGCTCCATCTCCCGCAAACCACGCCGACCAGGCCTAATCCCCGAAGAACCGGATCGGCTTATATTGCCGATGCGCGATGATCAGGCTCCTGTCGGGCTGAATGATGTAGGTTTCCTCCACCTCTCGGCCATATTGGTCGATGAAATCATGCGGGAAGGCCGAGCCGGGCGGGGATTTGGTGAGTTTGGTGCGCGGTTGGCCGCTATAGGTAATGCTGCCGGGGATGGGTTCGAGGCCCGGTCCGCCGTAGCTGACGGTGTTGCAGCCCGCGAGAGCGAGCGTGCCGACGAGGCCGATGATTGCAGCTTTCATGTCCATCCCTCCCAATGCCGTGGATAATATCACTCTACACCTCGCCGGATAGAGTTCACGACACGAATGCCCATGCCGCGCTTCAATCCTTCGGGAAGCGTTGCCGGGGATGCCGCGATCGAGCGGCTGGCGGGACGACATCCACCTGCTGATATTAGGGTGAAAATCCCGTTCCACCAGTCGCGCCGACGCATCCATTGCCGAAACCGGTGCCGTCTGCTAGATCGGCATCGTCGAAAAAGGCAGGATCGGTTGAGGTAAGCCCGGTCCCTTCCATTGGAGCGTCAAGCGCGCTCTCACGGAAGCTCTGCTCCGTGCCATGGCACGAGAACCCGCGACGTGATCCGCATCAAGATGCGGGATCCCGGCGGCGTGCGGAGACGGCAAAAGGCAGTCCCGGGATTTTTTCGAACGGAGACTGTCATGCGCTTGAACCACCTCGATTTCCACGTACCCGACATCGCTGCCACCGCGGATTTCTTCATCCGCCATTTCGGCCTGAGACTTAAGGATATGCGCGGCCGGAACGGTCTCGCGATCCTCGAAGACGATGCCGGCCTCGAAATCGTCCTCAGCCACGCAATCGCAAAATTCGGCACCGCCAATCAGGTGGAGATCGGGCGCCGGACCTATCACATCGGCTTCATTCTGCCCGAAAGGGCGGATGTCGATGCGGTCCATGCCGGGCTTGCGGCTGCCGGTGCGACCCTGTCTGGTCCGCCGGCCGCCATGCGCGGCGGCTGGCTGTTTTATTGCACGGCGCCAGGAAACATCCTCGTCGAAATCGGCTGGCGGCCGGGTTAGACGACACCCCAAAAGGAAAGAGCGGCCGCTGCCGTCCGGGGCCGAACCATGAGTATCAACCCGTCCTTCAGAGTAACGGGGCGAAGGGGTATGCCGCAACGTCTCGATTCCCTCTTCTCCCCAGCGGGGAGAAGGTGCCCGTAGGGCGGATGAGGGGGCCGGCGAAGCCGGTCTTTTCAACAAAGCCCATGCAGGTTTCGGCCGCGATGACCTCGTCTGACCGTATTCAGGGCGCTGGGAACTGGCGTTGCCGCCGGAGTACCGGAATAGATTCTACGTGAAGGATGTGCCGTGTGGCCCCCTCATCCGCCTGCCGGCACCTTCTCCCCGAGGGGAGAAGAGGGTACGCCGCGAGCTCTCCATTCCTTGCCGACCTCTCGCAGGCTGGTGAGCCATCGCCGCGAACCGGACAACCGCGCCTCATGCCTCTATCGGCTCAGAATTCCGTCCAGTCGGGATCCTGGCTCGGCGACTTGCTGCCGCCGGCGCCGAAGGCGTTGGCGATTTTCTGGCCGAGAGCACGGGCCGGTGAGGCGGCCGGTCGGGCGGCACCTTCGCGGGCGACACGGATCGGAGCTGCCCTGGCTGCCGGGCGGGCGGCAGCGCGTGGTGCTGCTGTGGCGATTGGCACACTCGTGGTGAAGCCGCCGGTGCCGGTCAGCCTGAACTGGCCGAGCAGGTTGTTGAGCGCTGCCGCTTCCGTGGCCAGATTGTGGCTGGCGGCGGTGGATTCCTCGACCATCGCCGCATTCTGCTGCGTGCCCTGGTCCATGGTGTTAACCGCGGTGTTGATTTCCTGCAGTCCGATCGATTGTTCGCGGGAGGCCTCGGCGATCGCGTGGACGTGCTGGTTGATCTCCTGCACCTCCTGGACGATCGCGTCGAGCGCCTTGCCGGTCTCGCCGACCAGCGAAACGCCGGTCTGCACATGCGTGCCGGAGGTGCTGATCAGCGCCTTGATTTCCTTGGCGGCCTTCGCCGAGCGCTGGGCGAGCTCGCGCACTTCCTGGGCGACGACCGCAAAGCCCTTGCCGGCATCGCCGGCGCGGGCGGCTTCGACGCCTGCGTTCAGAGCGAGCAGGTTGGTCTGGAAGGCGATGTCGTCGATGACGCCGATGATGTTGGAGATTTCGCCAGAGGACTTCTCGATCTGCTGCATGGCGGAAACGGCCTTGCGGACGACCTCGCCCGATTTCTCGGCGCCGAGGCGGGTACGGGCGACGAGCTGGCTCGCCTCTTCGGCCCGCTTGGCGGCGTCGCGCACCGTCGTGGTGATCTCCTCCAGCGCCGCTGCCGTCTCTTCGACGGAGGCCGATTGCTGTTCCGTCCGCTGGGAAAGCTGGTCTGCGGAAGAGCGGATTTCATTGGCGCCGGCGCCGATCGCCCGGGCATTGGCGCCGACCGTATGCAGGGTTTCGTTGAGCTTCTCGACTGAGTTGTTGAAATCCTCACGCAGCGCATCGAGATGGGCGACGAAGGGTTCGGCGATATGCGAGGCGAGATCGCCGTCGGCAAGGCGGCGCAGGCCGTCGCCGAGGGCGGTGACGGCGCGGTCGAGTTCGGCTGCTTCGCGGGCCTTCTGCGCCTCGCGGTCGCGGCGCTCGCTATCGCTGACGTCGCGGTCTGTTTCGGCGCGTGCCTCGATCCGGGCGCGCTCGATCGCGTTGTCGCGGAAGACCGAAACGGCCTTCGCCATCTGGCCGACTTCGTCGCCGCGGTCGAGGCCGCTGACATCGCTTGTGGTATCGCCCTCGGCGAGCCGGGTCATGCGCTGACGCAGCTGCGTCATCGGACCGGCGATGCCCATCTGGGCCACGACCACGCTGAAGCCGACGGCGGCGAGAACCGCGATGCCGATCAGAACGAGACAGAAGACGATCCGTTCGTTGACGGAAGCCGAGAGCGCGTCGCCGCCATCGGTGAGCATCGCCATCATCGCATCATTGTTGGCGATCATCTTCGGCGTCAGCGCATTGAGCTTGGCGTTGATCAGGGCAACATTCGCCTGGGCGCCGGCGCCGTCCTTGGCTTTGCTCTGTTCGATGATCTTGGTCGCCAGCGTTTCGATCTCATCGATGCCCGCCTGGATTTCATCGATCGCCGGCTTGCGGCTGGGCACCAGCGCCAGCGCCTGCTTCATGCGGTCTCGCGCCTGCGGCAGCTTGCTCGGTGTGGCGAGCGCCGTCTGGAATTCCGGCGTATCGGGCTTTATGTCGGCAAGCAGGCTTACCTGCAGCACCGAGGCCACCGCCGATGCGCTGGCGCGCGCGCTCAGCATCGAGGCCTGCGCTTCATGATCGATGAAGGCGCTGTAGGCGGCGTCCGCATGGCGGAACTCGGCGATGACGTAGACCAGCCCGGCCATCGTGATCAGCCCCATGAGCGCCACGACCGATATGATTTTTGTCCGGATTTTCAGATGCTTCAGCATGGAAATGTCACCCGATTGGCTGGGCGTGCTCGCGCGCCCGGTGATGTGAAATCAATTGTTGCAGAAAAAACGCTGCTTCAATATCGCGGTTTAGGGATTAGGTTTGGGCTGACGCTTGCATCATGCGATCGGCTGGCGGAGTCCGATGTCGTCGCAACAAATAAAGGCGATATTCTTTAATTCCGCGCTAACAGAAGGCGGCGGATGACTGTGATTTTTAGGGGCTGACTTGTCGTCCAGCGCGTTGTGTCCGATGTGCGTTGATGGCTGCCCCTCACCCTAACCCTCATATGCGCTAGGTTTAGCGCTGGACATAAGGAATCTGGTTGTGATTCAAGCTTTGGATGAAGATTCGTCCTGAGATTTTGGATCATTGGCCGGAAGTGCGCGCGCGGCTTCCGGCGGGTTTTGACCTGGAAGCAACGGCGCGGTTGCGCGGTGCTTTTACGCGGGTCCGCGAAATCAAGAATGCCGAGACGCTGTTGCGGCTGGCACTTGCCTATGGCGGCCTTGGCATGTCGCTGCGCGAGACCTGTGCATGGGCCGAAGCGGGCGGGATTGCCCGCTTGTCAGACCCATCGCTGCTCGAGCGGCTGTGCAAAGCGGCGCCTTGGCTTGGCGACATCGTCGCCGCGCTGATTGCCGAACAGGCCAAAGTGCCGGCGGGGCGCTTTGCGGGCTATCGCTTGCGTGTGCTCGATGGAACGTCGATCTGCCATCCGGGTGCTGACCGCACGACATGGCGGCTGCATGTCGGCTACGACTTGGCAACGGCTCAGGTCGATCAGCTTGAATTGACCGACATCCATGGTGCCGAGAACCTTCAGCGCCTTACCTATGCAGCCGGCGATATCGTGCTGGCCGATCGCTACTATGCAAGACCGCGCGACCTGCGGCCGGTGATCGATGCCGGTGCAGACTTCATCGTGCGGACCGGCTGGAACTCGTTGCGCCTGTTGCAGACGAATGGCGAGCCCTTCGATCTGTTTGCCGCGCTCGCCGCTCAGCAAGAGCAGGAAGGCGAGGTGCAGGTTCGTGTCCACGAAGGCATAACGGGGACGCCGCCAACGCCGCCGCTGGTCCTGCGCCTCATTGTCCGGCGCAAGGATCCGCAACAGGCCCAAGCCGAGCAGGAGCGTCTGCTCAAAGCCGCCCGCAAGCACGGCAAACAACCCGATCCGCGCAGTCTCGAGGCAGCGAAGTACATTCTGCTGCTGACTTCGCTGCCGGCCACCACCTTCCCGCCGGCCGATATCCTCACCCTCTATCGCTTCCGCTGGCAAATCGAGCTGGCGTTCAAACGGTTCAAGAGCCTGGCCGGCCTCGACAGCTTGCCGGCCAAGAAGCCGGAACTGGCCCAGGCATGGCTCTACGCCAGGCTGATCGTTGCCATCATCGCCGAACAGATTGCCGGGCAAGTCCCGGACTCTCCCCCCTCTGGATGCGGCAACCCCACCGGCTAGCCCCCCATTGGCAAGTCCTTCGCGCTGGCGTCTCATGAAGTTAGCCTTGGCCACCATTTGCGCCGCCATCCGCGGACCACTTCTGTGGCAGGCCGTCCGTAATCTCCTCACGCGAAGTCGTCGCCACCTCTGCGAGCCGCCGCGACGACGCCGAAAACAATGCGATTATCTCCGCGCCCGCCTAACCTAGCGCATATGACCCTAACCCTCTCCCCGTTCTGACGCTAGGGCATATACATATCTCGCAAAGCCCATCCATCGGCGACGGCTCGAAAGTATTTGAGGCCGTTGAAGAAGGTGATTGGGCCCGGCGGCTTGGCCGAGGCGTAGCCGTTCCAGCCGCCGAGCTTGGCGATGATCCAGGCGGCCCAAGCCAGCGAGGCCTTAGAGTGGGGATTGGACTGCAGCTTGGTTGTGCCCTTGAAACGGCTTTCGAGGGCGGCGAGGGTATCGATCTCGGCTGCCGTGAAGGTCAGGCTTGCCGGCTGGTGATCGCCGCCGCTGCGGGCTTGGACGAGCTGGAGGACGATTGCTGCGGCCTTGGCGGCGATGGCGACGAGCTTTTCCAGCCGTGCCGCCAGATGCAACTGGCTGTCCTCGATCTTGAAGCCTTGGTTCTTCATCACCCGAAAGAACTGCTCGATCATCCAGCGCTGCTTGTACCAGGCGACGATCTGCCAGGCATCGGCCGGGCTGCTGAGCCAATGGGTGGTCAGGAGCAGCCAGTGCAAGGGCTCGACACCGTCGGGGGCGGCCGGTTCAACGATCTCGACCCAGCTCAGCCTGACGCCATCGGGCAGGCTTACCTCGCGCAGGTTTTGCGGCCGCCGGATCGTCGCTTCGCCGAAGCGCAGGCACACCGTCGCCTGCCGCGCCGGACGGTCGGCGCGCTCGCGCAGATCAATCGTCTGAGTATCGCAAAACGCCACCGTTTCGACCGCGCGGCGCAGTTTGGAACCGTCGATGAGCGCATGGTCATGCATGACGCGCGACAAAAGATCGAAGCGCCGATCGGGCAGGCGCGCCCACATGATGAAGAAGTCACCCTCCCGGTCGGCGATCGCCGTGACCCGGGCCGCACGCGAAAGCACCAGTTTGGCCGCCTCTGCCGTCTCCACCCAGCGCCGCGATTCCTTTTCGTTCAACGGCCGCTCGGCATGCGGCGTAAGCTCTTCGCTACCCCGCGTCCAGACCCGGCCGCCCACCAGGCCAAGGCAGCTGCCGGTGTCGGCATCGAGCGCCAGCATCGGATGCAGCAAAAGGCCAAAGCAATTGCCTTTTTTGATCTTGCCCAATTCCCGCCGGCTGTCCGGCGTCGTCGCAAACTTGATCTCGCTGGTGTCCTGCAGCGCCAGCACGTGGCGACCCTCAACCGCAGACCGGGTCTCCTGGCTCCAGCCGGCAATGATCTCTTCCACGCTCACCGCACTGTTGTTGAGAAAACGCCCGAACCGGATCTCCTGCGAATGGTTGCCCTCGGCCAACTGGCGAAGGCAAACCGTCTCGCGCAGCACAATGCGACGGAGCAGCACCGCCCCCCTTTATCGAGACGACGATCTCCAAACCGGCCCAACGAAAAATCATGCCCTACATCCATCGGCGACGCTCCCAAATCAAAACGTCGCCAAAACAATCATACAGCCCGCAGTAAAGGAATCCGACCCCCGCAAACCGAGTCAATCCGTCGCACCCACTTATGTATATGCCCTAGCGTTCTGACGGGGAGAGGGGACGTGCCATGCGAAAGGCCTGCGGGGGACGGAGAGGTTGCGGCTTGTCCCTTCTCCCCGCCCGCGGGGAGAAGGTGGCGGCAGCCGGATGAGGGGCTGCTCTCGTCGACTCCTGGGCGGGGATGGCGCATGAAGGCTTCCTATGCATGGCAACCCCCATCCGCTCCCCCTCCTCCCACGCATATTCCCCACCACGCATGACTCTGATAATCTCGCCGACGCCGCAATGCTTCGCGCTTAACCCAGAGACCACAATCACGATGATGCAATCAAAGCTGGCATCCCTGACTCTGAAGGGTTTTTTCGCGCTGGGGCTGTTTCTCGGCCCGCTTTTTTCAAGTTTTGCCGCATTGGCCCAGCAGGCGGCGCCCTCGCTGCCGCTGCTCTTCGATGCACGCGAACGTCTTGCCAGGCCCGATCTCTCCTCGCTGGTGCGATTGCGCTTCCTGACCTCGGTCGATTTCCCGCCCTTCAATTTCACCGATCAGAACGGCAAGCTCTCCGGCTTCAATGTCGACCTCGCCCGCGAAATCTGCAGCGAGTTGGAGATTTCAGACAAGTGCCAGATCCAGGCGCTCCCCTTTGCCGACCTCAAGGATGCGCTCGCCGCCTCACAGGGCGATGCCATCATCGCCGGTCTTGCCGTGACCCCGGAGTTGCGGCGGCAATTCGTCTTCTCCAGGCCTTATCTGATGTTGCCGGCGCGCTTCGTGCGCAATCTCGCCGTGCCGCTCGACGGAAAGACCGCTGCCGCGCTTTCCAGCCATCCGGTCGGCGTCGTCAGGGGGACGGTGCATGAGGCGATGCTGGCGGCCTTTTTCCCGACGCTCAAGGCCGAGCCGTTCGATACGAAGGACGCCCTGCTGGCGGCGCTCAAGGACCGCAAGGTCGATGCCGCCTTTGCCGATGCGCTGCAGCTTTCCTTCTGGGTCTCTTCGCCGGCCTCAGCCAAATGCTGCGCGCTGTTCGACGGCCCTTATCTCTCCGAGCATTTCCTCGGCGAGGGCATGACGATCATGCTGCGGCAGAAGGACAGCGTGCTGACATCCGCCATCGATCACGCGCTCGCCACGCTGTCGCGCAACGGCCGTCTCCAGGAAATCTATCTGCGCTACTTTCCCTACGGGCTCTATTGAAGCCGCAGTCTAAATTGCTCGCCTTCAGCCCTTGCGGAAGCGCGCAATCGCACTGCGCTCGATCGCCGCGCAGGTGAGCTTGTCGAGACCGAGCCGGTCGCGCAGCAGGCTAAGCAGCCGCAATTCCTCCGCCTTCACCGAGAGATCGGCCGAGGCCACCTCGACGGCCAGCGCATAGGCCGTGTCGTAGAGTTTCGCGGGCAGCGTGTCGCGCACGGTTTCGAGCACGACGTCGAGACCTTCCGGCCCGGCGAGCAGCGCGGCGCAGTCGCGCGCCACCGCAATTAGCTTGTCGTCATCGAAATCCTGGAAAACAGGCAGGAATCCGATCAGTTGGCCGATCCTCTCCAACTCCCTGTCGTTCATCGTGCTGTCGACGGCGGATGCCATCACCATCACGTAGATCAGCGCGTCATGAGCAGAAAGCGGCTTGTTCATCTCTGATTCCTTTTTCGATCAGCCCAGATTAGGAACTGGCGACAGCCATTACAAGGGATCGGCCCGATCCGGGCTGTCCGAACGCTTGCCAAGGCTGCCGGTTTATTTGCGGTGTGGATCGTCGCCGTAAAGGCCTTTTCCTGCCTGCCTGGCCTTTTCGGCGGCAGCCGCAAGCGGCGAACCCACTGCGGCTTCCGCCCAGCCGTTTTCGGCGAGCCATGCGCCGAGATCCTCTGCGCCGAGCCGGCAGGCAGCCGTTAGTGTTTCCTTCCATTCCACGGTGTCGAGATCGCAGGTGACGCTGCGATTGCGCAACAGCAGGCGCAGCGCCGTTTTCGCCATCATGCCGCAGGGCCACTGCCGGCCCACCGGTCCGCATATCCTATCGACCGGCGTCGGCACGATGCCGGCAAGCTGAAGCCTGCGCTCGCCAAAGGAAAGCATGCCTGCATTGTCGACCGCCGGCCGCGCCAGCTCCATCGCCTTTTTCGCGGCAGGACTTGCCGCTTGCTGGGTGGCGGTCTGCGCTTGCTGAGTGACATCGGCGGATTTGGCTGCCGCGCTTTCGCTTGGTCTCGAAGCGGGTGGGGCGGCCGGTTCTGCTGAGCGAGCAATCATTTCGGCACGCTCGTCCGACATCGCCGCGGGTTCGCCGGCTTCGGGGGCCGCATCCGCCGGTGCGGTCGCGGTCGCCTCTGCGGACGCCCTTGCGTCGCCGGCAGTGCCGCCGCCAAGCCTTGCTTCGCCCGCCATCAGCAGGCCGACCACCACTAGCATCCCGGTGATACCTGTGATGAAGGCGGCAGGGCGCATGGAATATCTTCCTATTGACTGGCCCAGATGATGCGGGCGATCCAGTCGACGTCGGAAAGCTCGAAGGTGCGGTTGGGATGTTCGGGATTGAGCGACATCAACTCGATCGACCGCGGGCTCTGGCGCAGCAGCACCTTGGCCATCACCTCGCCCTCGTTTGTGCGCACGACGACGCGGTCGTTGCGGCGCACCTGTGCCCCCGGTTCGACGATCAGCACGTCGCCGTCGCGGTAGAGCGGCATCATGCTTTCGCCCTGCACCTCCAGCGCATAGACACCGGCCTTCCGTGCCGGGGCTGCCGGAAATTCCACCACGTCCCAGCCCTGGCCGGCTGGAAAGCCGCCATCGTCGAAGAAGCCGCCGGCGCCGGCTTGAGCGAAGCCGAGCAGCGGAATGGAGTTGCCTCGCTGGGGAAATGCGCCTTCCTGCCGTCCGAAAGCACCGTCCGGCCGCATGAAGGCCAGAAACTGCTCCATGCTCGCGCCTGTGGCGTCGAGCACCTTGGCGATCGATTCCGTCGAGGGCCAGCGCAGCCGTCCATCGGCGGAAAGGCGTTTCGATTTGTTGAAGGAGGTCGGGTCGAGCCCCGCGCGCCGCGCAAGTCCGGATGGCGTCAGCTCGTGCCGTTCGGCAAGCCTGTCGAGCGCTTCCCAGATCTGGTTGTGTGACAGCATGCGCGATTCCGTCGCGGCTCATTCAACGCCGCGCTTCAACCCGGCGGAATATTAATCGACCGTGCCGCCTGAGTAAAGATGAAAGAGGAATAAAATCCTGTTTCCAAAGGGAAATGTATCGCTCAGGCGACCATCGCCATATTGATCTTGCCGAGCTGGATGACCGCCTGCGTCCGGCTGTCGACATCGAGTTTCAACAGGATCGCCGAGACATGCGCCTTGATGGTCGCCTCGGAGACGCCGAGTTCGTAGGCGATCTGCTTGTTCAGCAGCCCTTCGCCGAGCATGGTCAGCACCCGGCTCTGCTGCGGCGTCAGCGTATGCAGGCGGTGGATCAGGTCGGCGACATCGGGATCTTGCTCTTGGCCGTCGCGATAGCTCTCGGGCGTGGCAATGTCGCCGGCAAGCACCGTCTGGATGCTGCGGCGGATGTCGTCGATGCCGGAGGATTTCGAAATGAAGCCAGAAGCACCGAGTTCCAGCGCCCGGCGGATGGTCGTCGCGTCGTCGGTCGCCGACACGATGACGATCGGCAGGCTGGCGAATTCGGAGCGCAGCGCCATCAGGCCGGAAAAGCCGCTGACCCCGGGCATGGCGAGGTCGAGTAGCATCAGGTCGGCATCCGCATGGGCGCCGGCGGCCCGGCGCGCGGCGGCGAAATCGCCGGCCTCGACGATCGATTGCCGGCCTTCCATGCCGATCACCGCCTGGCGCAGCGCGTCACGGAAAAGCGGGTGATCGTCCGCAATGATGATGGTGTGTTCCTGCATCGAAAACTCCCTCCCAAGAGCCCGATCATGCCTTGCATGCGACGCCATCCCTCCGCGTTGCATGCCGGCTTGCTCATACCGACTATATCAGATCAGGTCTTCTGCGGAAGGGGATTGGTGTTTTCCTCGGCCTGGAACTCCTTCACCATCCCCATGAAACTCTTCATCATCCGCTCCATGATGCTGATCGAACGGTCGACCTCGGCATCGCTCGGCAGCGCACGCTGGATCACACCGCCCTGTTCGAGTGCCGTCACCCGCTTTGACAGCCGGTCGAGTTCGTCCTCATAGGCCGCCCGCTCGTCGGCGGCCATCCGGCAGACGAGGGCGCCGTCCTTGTCCTGGCAGATCGACATGGCCCCGGTCTGCCGATCGAGCCGGACGAAATGGTCACCGCTCTTCTCCAGCTGGAAGCGGCCCGCATCGGTTTCGACGGCCGCGGCCGCCAATGGCATCAGAAAAACGCCAAGCGTGATAACGAATGCCTTCATCTTCTTATCCTCCGGATTTTGCCAGTGGCGGTCCCGTTTTTCGGCGCCGGGGCGTGGACATCGCCGCCTCTTTCCTGCAAAGCCCTCGTGACCAAGGAACAGCCTATCGTGAGGCCATGATGACCCTGACACCGACCCTTTACAAGATCGTGACGGAAACGCTCTGGCAGCAAGCCAGACAAACCGGCACTTTTCATGGCGCCGGCATTGATCTCAAGGATGGCTTCATCCATTTCTCGACAGCGGAGCAGGTGAAGCAAACTGCCGCCTTGCATTTTGCTGGCCAGTCCGGCCTGCTGCTGATTGCCGTCGATGGCAGCGGCCTCGGTGACAAGCTGGTCTTCGAACCCTCGCGCGGCGGCGATCTCTTCCCGCATCTCTACGCCGATCTGCCGCTGGCCGCCGTGCTCTGGGAGGCGCCGCTGCCGCTCGACGAAGCTGGCGCCCATGTCTTTCCGGAGCTGCAGTCATGATCGATCCCCTCAAGCGTCTCGCCCGCAAGGGTCTCTTCCTGTTCGATCCGGAAACGGCGCACGGCATGTCGATCGCCGCCTTGAAATCCGGCCTCGTGCCCGCTTGCCAGCTGACGCCCGATCCGCGCCTGCGCCAGACCGTTGCTGGCCTTACCTTCGAAAATCCGCTCGGCATGGCCGCCGGCTACGACAAGAATGCCGAAGTGCCGGAGGCGCTGTTGAAGCTCGGTTTCGGCTTTACCGAGATCGGCACGGTGACGCCGAAGCCGCAATCCGGCAATTCGCGGCCGCGCATCTTCCGCCTGGTGGAGGATGAAGGCGTCATCAACCGTCTCGGCTTCAACAATGAAGGCCATGATGCCGCCTTCGGGCGCCTCGCCGCGCTAGGGGGCGGTGGCATGATCGGCGTCAATATCGGCGCCAACAAGGATAGCGAGGACCGCATCGCCGACTATGTCGCCGGCATCCGCCGTTTTTATTCCGTCGCGCGCTATTTCACCGCCAACATCTCATCGCCGAACACGCCCGGCCTGCGCGACCTGCAGGGGCGCGAAAGCCTGGCGGTGCTGTTATCATCAGTGCTTGCGGCGCGCGACGAGATGGCAGCGACTTCCGGCCGGAAGATCCCGGTCTTTCTGAAGATCGCCCCTGATCTGACCGAGGAAGGTATGGACGATATCGCTGCCGAGGCGCTCTCGCATGCGCTGGATGGCCTGATCGTTTCCAACACCACGCTGTCGCGCGACGGCCTCAAGGATCAGCGCCAGGCGAAGGAGGCGGGCGGCCTTTCCGGCGTACCGCTGTTCGAAAAGTCGACGGCGGTGCTCGCCAGGATGCGCAAGCGTGTCGGCCCTGATCTGCCGATCATCGGCGTCGGCGGCGTCTCCTCGGCCGAAACCGCGGTCGAGAAGATCAGGGCGGGTGCCGATCTGGTCCAGCTCTACTCCTGCATGGTGTATGAAGGCCCCGGCTTGGCCGGCGATATCGTCCGCGGCCTCTCGAAACTCCTGGACCGCGAGAAGGCCGCCTCGATCCGCGACTTGCGCGACACCCGGCTGGATTATTGGGCGGCGCGAAAGGTCTGATCGGCCCGCCGCTTCACCAGCGTCGCCAGGAAGAACCCGCGGAAGAGCAGGAAGGCGTTCATCGCCAGCCACAGGCCGTGGTTGCCGAAGAGCGGCACGAAGACCGCGAGCATCACGAGATAGCCGGCAAAAGAGATCAGCATCCGGTTGCGCATGTCGACCGACCACGTGGCGCCGATGAAGACCCCGTCCATCAGGAAGGCGAGCGCTCCGGTCAGTCCCGTCACCGCCGCCCAGGGCAGATAGATTTCAGCCGCCTGCCGCACCTCCGGTGAGGTCGTCAGCACCGAGATCAGCCAGGGACCGGCGAGGAAGAAGAAGGCGGAGCCAACAGCCGCCAGCCCGAAGGACCACAAGATCGTGAGCTTCAGCCCACGGTCGAAGGCCGGCCGGTAATGCGCGCCGATCGCCCGGCCGATGATCTGTTCGGCGGCATTGGCAAGCCCGTCGAGATAATAGCCCGACAGCAGAAAGAAATTCATCACCACGGCATTGGCGGCAAGCGTCACCGCGCCGAAGCTGGTGCCGATCCGCGTCATGATGGTGAAGGCGCCGATCAGCACGAAGGTGCGGATCAGGATGTCGCGGTTGAGCGCGAAAAGCTCGGCCAGCCGGTGCCGGGAAAAGATCTCCGCCCATGCCGGCCGCGCTGCCTTGCCGAAGCCTCGCAGCACAATGGCTAGCCCGGCGAGCGCGCCGACCGTTTCGCCGGCCATCGTGCCCCAGGCAACCCCCGCCACGCCCCAGTCGAGCGTCAGGCCAAGATAGATGGAAAGCAGGATGTTGATGCCGTTGATAACAGCCTGCAGCAGCAGTCCGATATTGCCCTGTCCGCGCCCGAGCACGAACCCCAGGATGGCATAATTCGCCAGCGCCGCCGGTGCTGCCAGCATGCGGATCGAAAAATAGGTGCTGGTCGCCTCGGCGATCGCGCCTTCCGCCCCCATCAGCCTCAACCCCGCCGCCATCAGCAGCGGCGAAAGACCGAGCAGCGCCAGTCCGCAGCCGAGCGCCGAAATCATCGCCCGGGAGAACACCGCCTGCTGCTCGTGCTGGTCGCGCCGGCCATAGGCCTGCGCCGTCAGCCCGGTCGTCGACGCGCGCAGGAAGTTGAAGCTGCCGAGGATCAGATCGAAGAGCATCGCGCCGATCGCCAGCCCTGCCAGCGCCTCCGCATTGCCCATGCGGCCGACGACGGCGGTGTTCGTCAGCCCGAGCAGCGGCGTCGTCATGAACCCCAGCGTCATCGGAATGGCGATCGACAGCACCAGCCGGTGCGTCACGTCGAACGCAAGCGCGTTGTGATTGCTGCGTGTATCCATGCCGGCCTCGTCGCGGCAGCGCCACGCGTCGTTTCAGACGCGCAACAGACGCTGCATCACTTGAACTGCTGCAGGCGGAATCACCTCAGCTGGAAAGCACCATGGCCCAATAGGGCAGGTTCCTGGAAGATGTATTATGGGCGACGGCAACGCCAAGACCGTCATAACGACCGAGCATGTTTTCCAGGTGATGCGGCGAGTTGATCCAGGCCGTCACCACGGCATCGACGCTTTGCTGGCCGGCGGCGATATTCTCAGCCGCCGGCAGCCGCACGCCGCTCGCCTTGACGCGCGCACCGAAGCTGTCGGTCATGCCCATCAGATGCGCCATCTTGCCGGCGCTCGCCATGCGTTTCGCCTGGAACAAGGCTGCAGTGCTCGCCGCAGGATCGACGGTAAGCGGCGGCAGGCCGTTTTTGGCCCTGAGCTGGTTGACGAGCGGCAGCACGCTCGGCGTCTCGTCCTCGCCGTCGGAAGGCGTCCCAGCGATTCGCGGGGTCGTGGTGCAGCCGGCGATGCCGGCGGCGAGCGCAAGTCCGGAAAGGCGCAACAGGCTGCGTCTGGAAAGATCGATGGATGTCATGTTACCGGCGGTAGCTGAAAAGACGAAGGATGATGAAGAGCGGGATAACGATCGTCGCGCCGAGGATGAGATAGTCGCCGACGCGCCCGAGGGCCGAGAAGCCCCGATACCAGATCTCCAGGATGAAATCGCGTATGCCGTAGATGATGCCCCACGGCGTCAGGCCGAAGACGGTCATGACGAAACCGACGATCAGCGACACCACGATAAGCTTTATCAATGTGCGGCCGATTGAATCGCCGAGGAACCTGTTCGCCTGATCGGACATAAACCATCTCCTGTTTGCCCTTGGAATAGGGTCGCGGCGCGACGCCCGCAAGCCCTTTCCGGAATTGGCCGCTAAGCCCCTTGCGGGCTTGGCTGCTTCGCCCCCTTTTATGGCTGGGCCGCTTCGCCTCTGAAATAGGACTTGAGTTTTTTTGTGGCCGCCGCCAAATGCGGGCGAACCCATAGGTCAATTCATGCAGCCCCACCAACTTTCCTCCGGCGACGTCATTGCCGACCGCCGCGCCGACTACGCCAGGATGCTCGAGGAAGGCGGCGAGCCGGAAGCGGCTGCCGAGCTGATGGAACAGGCCCTCGAACTCGTGCCTGCCTGGGCCGCCGGCTGGTATCGCCTCGCCACCTATCTGGAAAAGGCGGGCAGGGACGAAGCCGCGATCGAGGCCTATCGCAGGACGCTTGCTCTCGGTCCCGATGATATTTTCGGCGCCGCCCTCAAGCTCGCCCTTCTCGGCGACGGTGTGGTGCCTGACCGGCCGCCGAGCCGCTATGTCGAGCGCCTCTTCGACGACTATGCCGACCGTTTCGAATCGGCACTTGTGGAAAAACTCGACTACAGCGTCCCGCAGAAACTGGCGGCGCTCATCGCCTCCACCGGCAGGCACTACGAGTTCGCCGTCGATCTCGGCTGCGGCACCGGCCTGCTTGGCCCTGAAATCCGTAGCCGTGCCGGTCGCCTCGAAGGCTTCGATCTCTCGCAGAACATGCTGGCGAAGGCCGGCGAGAAACAGGTCTATGACAGTCTCGCCCAGGCCGATCTCTCGCTCGCGCCCGATCTTTCCGGCCTCTTCGTGGATGCCGCGCGCCATCGCGCCGACCTGGTGACGGCAGCCGATGTGCTGATGTATCTCGGCAATCTCGAGAGCGTCTTTGCCATCGTCGGAGACCTCGCTGCACCAGGCGCCGATATTGCCTTTTCCGTCGAGGATGCCGGTGACGGCGAGGGCTTCCATCTCGCTCCGTCGCTGCGTTATGCCCATTCGGAAAGCTATGTCAGGATGCTTCTTGCCGGTCACGGCTTCCAAATCCTGAAGATTGTCAAATCGGTCATTCGCAAAGATGGCGGAAAACCAGTTTTCGGCATTCTTTTCCTTGCGCGCAAGCTCGCGTGAGCGAACATTTCTTGCGATGTTTTTATAGGTCAGCATTGCTTACCTATTTCGCTTGATCGAACGACCGAAAAACCCGATACTGCACCGCATCGGCAGAGTGCTCGGCAATATTACGCCGAGGCGCTCGGGCTCCTTTCATGATCCCAAATTCCGTCGCGCTCGGGCCTTCCCAAGCGCGTTCTTCAACTCGACTGCCGTGGAGACTGGCGACATGACACAGCTCATCAATGCCCTTGGCTTCTGGAATACGACCGCGACGCGCCATACGCCGATCGAAGACGTGCAGGGCATATTCTCCGGCAGTCTAGTCGCCGCTCTCGGCCTCTACGTGCTCGCCAGCGCCGGCCTTCTCACCGGCAGCACGGCCGGCGTGGCCTTCCTCCTGCATTATGCCTTCGGCGTCAATTTCGGGCTTGCCTTCTTCCTGCTCAACCTGCCGTTCTTCTATCTCTCCTGGAAGCGCCTCGGCGTGACCTTCACCATCAAGACCTTCATCGCCATCGGCCTGACCTCGGTGCTTGCCGATGTACAGTCGCGCTTCTTCTCCATTTCGAGCATTCATCCGGCCTGGGCGGCCCTTCTCGGCGGCTTGCTGCTCGGCTTCGGCCTGCTGGCGCTCTATCGCCACCGCGCCAGCCTCGGCGGTGTCGGCATTCTCGGCATCTACCTGCAGGAGCGTTTTGGCATCCGCGCCGGCCTCGTCCAGCTCGCCATCGACATGTGCGTGCTCGCCGCCGCCTTCTTCGTCACCACGCCGCCTGTTGTCTTCTATTCAGTGCTCGGCGCCGTCGTCCTAAACCTCTTCGTCGCCATCAATCACCGCGCCGACCGCTACATCGCGTTGTAAGGGAAGCCGGCCAGGTCCCTCTTGCCGCGACTGGGTTAGGGTGAGGCCACACTATGGCAAGTCATCGCCAATTGCTTGTGGCCGGAAGAGCTAAAGCCTGCTAGCACCTGCTCCAGCATGCGAGGAGAAGGAAGCATGCCGCAACCTCTCCGTTCCCACCTCGCTCTCGCGTGGCACGTCCCCTCTCCCCGTCTTTTACGGGGAGAGGGGACTGCGTCTCACGCTGCCTCTACGATGCGTGCCGCAGGAAAGGCTCTAACGTTACAATTCGGTAAGCCATTCTAAACAAAACGTAACTTGCCTGTGATCGGTCTCGGCGCCAAATTCTTCTCGCGCCGGATTTGATGAGGTGAGCTATGTCAGATTTGGAAAAGCTTGTGAGACGCCGTATGCAGGAAGAATATGCCAAGGGTGCTTCCGCAGAAGAAATTGCGAAAGTCGTGCGCGACCTATTCAACAGCATCGACCTCTCGGGCAATCGGTTTGACGCCGTTGCCGTACGGGCCAACAGGGATCATGAGTGACCCAATATTCGACCGACCCGAGATTTTCGGGTCGGTTGCCAGGATGCCATTAATCACTACGCCGACACCTCCGCCGGGGGTGAGCCGCGGGTCTCGTCTCAGTCCCGTCCTTCGTACGCCGTAAACGGAGCGAAGGGACATGCCGCAGCGTCTCGATCCCCTCTTCTCCCCGAGGGGAGAAGAGATATGCCGCGACCTCTTCGTTCCCCGCTCACCTCTCGCATGGCATTGGCCTCACGCGGCCTTCGTTACCGCATCGAGCGGATGCTGCGAGCGGAAGCCGACAGCAAGCCGGTTCCAGATATTGATCGCGCCGATTGCCACCGTAATCTCAGTCATCTCCTTCTCGGAGAAATGTGCCTTCAGCGCCTCGTAGTCGGCATCAGGCGCGCCTGTTTTGGCGATATTGGTCACTGCGTCAACCCAGCCGAGCAGCGCCCGTTCGCGGGCGTCATAGACCGGGGATTCCCGCCAGACGCACATCAGGTTGATCCATTGTTCGGAGAGCCCATCATGGCGGGCTTCCTTCACATGCATGTCGACGCAATAGGCGCAGCCATTGATCTGCGAAGCGCGCAGCTTGATCAGGTGGATGAAGCGGCGCTCCAGGCCGGAGGACTGGACATATTGCTCGAGCGCGGCGACAGCCTTGTAGGCATCGGGAGCGGCTTTGGCGAAGTTGAAACGCGGTTGCATAGTCTTTCTCCTTTGTTGGTGGCTCAACGAGCCGTCTTGCGTTCATGGATTTCAAGGAAAGCGCAGCCTCGAGCTGCGATCGATCCGTCGTCGAGAGCATTCAGCTCGATGCCGAGATCGGCAATGCTCGTCTTGGCAAGTTCGGCCCGATAGACCCGTTCGGCTCTGAGCATCGCGGCGCTGATGTTGCAGGGCGAGGCAAAGAAGCGATCGGAGACCGGGTTCGGTCCGCGCTGGCGGATTTCGGCGCAGCGGAAGGCGGGCGCCGGTCCTTCGACCGCGATCACGATGTCGAGCAACGAAATCTCCTTCGGCGCTTTTGCCAGCCGATATCCGCCCTTCGGCCCCGGCACGGTATCGAGGATGCCGGCGCCCGACAGCGCCTGCAGATGCTTCAGCAGATAACTCGTCGAGACGCCGTGGAATTCCGCCAGCGCGGCGGCCGAAAGCACGCCGCCTTCGGAGAGGCCGGAAAGCATCGCAACGCTGTGAATAGCCTGCTCGACCCCATCGCCCATCTTCATTCGCCTGGCCTCCTCAATTCATGGATAAAAAATATCCATGATTATTGCTTTTGTCAATCGCTCTTCTTTTTCCCCCGCATTTCACTACCTTCCAGGCGTGGACCAGATCGATTCCGAAGCCCGTGCCCTGCTTCCCGCTGCCTTTACCCGCTGGTTTGCGGAAAAGGGCTGGCGCCCGCGCGCCCATCAGCTGGAATTGCTCGCCCGCGCCGAGGCCGGCGAAAGCACGTTGCTGATTGCGCCCACAGGCGCCGGCAAGACGCTTGCCGGTTTCCTGCCCTCGCTCACCGATCTCACCCGCCGCCGCAAGATCCCGCCCGGCTCCGCCTTCACCGGCATCCATACGCTCTATGTCTCACCGCTGAAGGCGCTTGCCATCGATATCGAGCGCAATCTGATGAAGCCGGTCGAGGAGATGGGCCTGCCGGTCACGATAGAAAACCGCACCGGCGACACGCCGAATGCCAAGCGCCAGCGCCAGAAGCTCAACCCGCCGGATATTCTGCTGACGACTCCGGAACAGGTCGCCCTGCTGCTGGCAAACCGGGAAGCCGAGCGTTTCTTCAAAGACCTGAAATATGTCGTCCTCGACGAGCTGCATTCGCTGGTCACCTCCAAGCGAGGCCATATGCTTTCGCTCGGCCTAGCGCGTCTCCGCCGCCTTGCCCCCGGTCTTCAGACCATCGGCCTGTCGGCCACCGTCGCCGAACCCATGGATCTGCAGAAATGGCTGGTTGGCCAGGAAGAGGGCCGGGAGCATCATGCCGGGCTCGTCGTCGTCGAAGGCGGCGCCAAACCCGATATCTCGATCCTGTCGACCGAAGAGCACATTCCCTGGGCCGGCCATTCCGCCCGATATGCAATTCCGGATGTCTACAACAAGCTTGTCGAACATCGCACGACGCTGCTCTTCGTCAACACCCGCAGCCAGGCCGAAATGCTTTTCCAGGCACTCTGGACGATCAATGACGACAACCTGCCGATCGCCCTTCATCACGGCTCCCTCGATGTCGCCCAGCGCCGCAAGGTCGAGGCGGCGATGGCCGAAAACCGGCTGCGCGCCGTCGTTGCCACCTCCACCCTCGATCTCGGCATCGACTGGGGCGATGTCGATCTCGTCATCCATGTCGGCGCGCCGAAGGGCGCCTCGCGTCTTGCCCAGCGCATCGGTCGTGCCAACCACCGCATGGACGAGCCGTCGAAGGCGATCCTGGTGCCGGCCAACCGCTTCGAGGTCATGGAATGCCAGGCAGCTCTCGACGCCAATTATATCGGCGCGCAGGACACCCCGCCGGTCGGCCGCGGCGCGCTCGACGTGCTCGCCCAGCATGTGCTCGGCATGGCCTGCGCCGAGCCTTTCGACATGCTGGAACTCTACGATGAAATCATCAGCGCCTCTCCCTATGCCGATCTGAACTGGGAGATATTTGAGCGTATCGTCGATTTCGTCGCGACCGGCGGTTATGCGCTCCGGACCTACGAGCGTTATGCCCGCATCCGCAAGACCGCGGAGGGCCGCTGGCGCGTCTCCAATCCGGCGGTCGCCCAGCAATATCGCCTCAACCTCGGCACCATCGTCGAAAGCCCGATGCTGAATATCCGCATGGTCAAGCGCGGCGAGGGCGGCAGGATCGGCCGCGGCGGCGCCACGTTGGGGAAGGTCGAGGAATATTTCCTCGAGCAATTGTCGCCCGGCGATACTTTCCTCTTTTCCGGCAAGGTGCTGCGCTTCGAAGGCATCCGCGAAAACGAATGCTTGGCGTCGCAGGCCTTCTCGCTCGATCCGAAGATCCCCTCCTATAATGGCGGCAAGTTTCCGCTATCGACTTATCTCGCCGAGCAGGTGCGGGCGATGATCGCCGATCCCGATCGCTGGCGCCGCCTGCCGGATCAGGTGCGAGATTGGCTGTCGCTGCAGAACGACAAGTCGATGCTGCCGAAGCGCGACGAGTTTCTGATCGAAACCTTCCCGCGCGGCAGCCGCGGCTATATGGTCGCCTATCCCTTCGAAGGCCGTCTCGCCCACCAGACGCTCGGCATGCTGCTGACTCGCAGGCTGGAGCGGATCGGCGGCAAGCCGCTCGGCTTCGTCGCCACTGATTATTCCCTGGCCATCTGGGGCCTCGAGGATATGGGCCTGATGATCCGCAACGGTCGGCTAAACCTCTCCGACCTCTTCGACGAGGACATGCTCGGCGACGATCTCGAAGCCTGGCTGGACGAATCCTTCCTGTTGAAGCGCACTTTCCGCAATTGCGCCGTGATTGCAGGCTTGATCGAGCGCCGCCATCCGGGCAAGGAAAAGAGCGGCCGCCAGATCACCGTCTCCGCCGATCTGATCTACGACGTGCTGCGCAGCCACGAGCCAGATCACATCCTCCTGCAGGCGACGCGACAGGATGCGGCGACGGGACTTTTGGACATTGGCCGTCTTGGCGATATGCTGAGACGAATCAGGGGCCACATCACCCACCGCGCCCTCGACCATATTTCCCCGCTTGCCGTGCCGGTGATGCTGGAAATCGGACGCGAGGCGGTGCCGGGCGAGGCCCATGATGCGCTGCTCGCCGAAGCGGCGGACGATCTGATCGCCGAAGCACTCGCCTGATGAAAAATTGGGCCCGGCTGACGTATTTGGGAATTAGAGAGTGATGAATCGCCTGGCGCTCGCGCGCGACATTTCAGGACTGGCCGCGATACCAGGCATCGAGACATCGGTGAACGGCATTGCCGCCGTCTGCGACCCGCTCGGCGCCCTCTATCTGCCGGATACCGGCCTGCTCGTCGTCTCCGATCTGCATCTGGAAAAAGGCGCAGCCTTTGCGCGCCGCGGCATGATGCTGCCGCCTTACGATACGCTGGCGACGCTGACCGTCCTTGCCGCCGTCATCTCGCGTTATGATCCGAAGCTCGTCATCTCGCTCGGCGATAATTTCCACGACCGCATCGGTTCGAAGCACCTGGCGGAGAATTTTCGCGCCCTGATCGTCGAGATGGCGCGCGGTCGCGAATGGATCTGGATCAATGGCAACCATGATCCGGACGGCATCGTCGATCTGCCGGGCACATCTGCCGACGAGATGCATTATGCCGGCCTGACCTTTCGGCACGAGCCGAAGAACGGCTTGCAGAGCGGCGAAATCGCCGGCCACCTGCACCCGTCGGCGACCGTGCGCCGACGCGAGAAATCCGTCCGCCGCCCGTGCTTTGCCACCGACGGCGCCCGCCTGCTGATGCCGGCCTTCGGCGTCATGAGCGGCGGTCTGGATCTCGGGCACCAGGCGATGAAGGGCCTGTTCGACAAGGCTTCGCTGGTGGCGCATCTGTTGGGGCGAGATCGGATTTATTCGGTGCGGTATGGGAATTTGAGGGGGTAGCGCCTTATATTCCAGGTCGGCGGGCTTCAGCCCCTCTGCCCTGCCGGGCATCTCCCCCACAGGTGGGGAGATCACTAGTGGCTTGAACTTCCTGCCCATCTACCGTTTCGCCGTGCTGGACGTTCGTTGTTTGGGGAAGCCCGTGTGCCCAGCCAATCTCCCCACCTGTGGGGGAGATGCCCGGCAGGGCAGAGGGGGCTGGCACGGCACCACCTAAACTCAATCACACTCCTGCAGTTGCCGCTGATACGTCCCGGCCATCCGCGCAAACTTCTGCGCTGTCTGCTGCAATTGCCCGTTCGAGCGCCAGTCGCCGCGTTTGTATCCCGTCGGCCCGGAATAATAGGCGAGATAGAGATTATAGGCATCGTTCAGCGGAATGCCGGTCTCCACGCTGTTCTGGTAATGATACCAACCGATGAAATCGATCGCGTCGGCGAAGTTCGCCCGCCGCGCCGTCCAGTTCCCGGTCTGCGACTGATAGTGATCCCAGGTCCCGTCGAGCGCCTGCGAATAGCCGTAGGCGGTCGACGGCCGGGTCCAGGGAATGAAGCCGAACAGCTTGGTGCGCGGCGGCCGCGCATAGGGCTGGAAGCCGGATTCGGTATACATCGTCGCCATCAGGATCGGCACGGGCACGCCGTACTTCTTCTCCGTTCGTTCGGCGGCGCTCTGCCAGCTGGAGAAGAGCCCGTCGCGCTCGTCGAAGACGGCACAGATGTTCCTCGTCTGCTTCGGCGCCGTCGCGCAGCCGGCAAGCAGCGCGAGACCCACGGCCGTCAGAACGATACGAGTACGCATGACAAAACCTCTCGTTTCCGAGAGATTACTAACTCGTAAATGTTAAAAACCGGTTTTTAGTCGAATGCGAACTTCTCTCTAGCCGGCACTGCCCCTCATCCGCCTGCCGGCACCTTCTCCCCGTAAACGGGGCGAAGGGGATATGCCGCACCCTCTCCGTTCCCAGACGGCTCTCGCAGGGCACGTCCCCTCTCTCCCCGTTTTTTACGGGGGTCCGAAGGACGGGTCGAGACGAGTGGCTCGACCCCGGCAGGTTAGGGTGAGGGGCAGCCATCACAAACGACCGGCGGTTCATCACATAGTCCAGCCCGTTAAGCCTTGACGGGCTCGTAGCGCAGGATCACCGCGCCGCCTTCCGTCGTCGAGGATTCGATGAGCTTCAGCGGCACCTGGCCCTCTGCCTGTTTGAAAAGCGGATTGCCGCCGCCGAGGATGACCGGCACCAGGCAGATCCTGATTTCGTCGATAAGCCCCGCTTTTAGCAGGCTATCGGCAAGCTCGGCACTGCCGAAGATGAAGATCGTCTTGCCGTCCTCCTGCTTCAGCCGCGTCAATTCGGAGATCGGATCGCTGACGACGCGGGCATTGTTCCAGCCGGGCACGGTGATCGTCCGCGACACGGCGATCTTGGCGATATCGTTCATATAGGCTTTGATCTCACCTTCGCCCTCGGCTGTCGGCCAGTACGAGGCCATGCCCTCATAGGTCTTGCGGCCGAAGACCAGCAGATCGCCTTCCCTGCCGAACTGTTCGGCATAGCGCTGCAATTCAGGCCCCCAGGCGAGATTGTGGAAGTCGATATCCCACGGCTTCGTGCCTTCGAAATAACCATCGAGCGTCATCAGGTTCCAGACAACAAGCTTTCTCATTTCCTTCCTCCTTCTGAATTGCCAACCAAGGTAAAACCGATTGCGTTTGGCAACTGGTTGAAAGCTAGATAAACTGATAGCAATGTGCAAGCGGTTTTTTTGTGAAGCGTGGATGAGCTGCCGCCAAAACATCCGCGTAGCAGCTCCCGCAAAGTGGGCTCGACGCCGGACTCAAATCGATAGAAGAAATCGAGAGGAAATGAGCGTCGAGCCTTGGCGGCAGATCAGTCCTTGCGGAAGATCAGGCTGGCACCCCAGCCGGTGATCACGGCGAGAGCCACGGCCGCGCAGCCGTAGAGGATCGGCTGATCATGCGCCGCATCGGTGATCGTCTGCTCGATGCCGGTCTTGATGACCCGCAGCGGCAGCGACTTTTCGGCGACGAAAAGACCGCTCTTGAACAGATAGGCGCGCACGCTGTGCACGCCGTTCGGAATGTTCGCGGGCAAACGCAGGCTCGCCTTGAAGAGATTGGAGGAAACGAACCGCACGCCGCTTGGGTTGCGGTCGTAGAGCCCGCCGCCCTGCTGCAGCCGCCGGAAGGCGTCACGGAACTCGCCGAGATTGCTGCCGTCGCCGACGAAGCCGACCGGAGTCAGCGGAATGTGATCGATGCCGATTTCCTGGTCGGTCAGGTCAAGCGGCGTCACGATGTCGTCGATCATCCGTGAACTCGACATCGAATAGGAATGCGGCACCGCTTCGAAGGTCATCGAGCGAGTATTCACCCAGATGCCGAAGACGCGTTCCTTCTTGCGCACCGTCGCATCCTCGCGCGGCCCCTCCAGCACCACGACCACGTCATATTGGCCGACGGCGAGCAGCAACTGGTCGGTGTTCGAGAGCGCCCCGAAAATAGTCAGATCCGCACCGTGGAAATCCGAGGTGATGGCGATTTCACTGGTCGACGTGCCGATTTCCAACCCTTCACGCACCGCCTCCGTTGCCTGCCCTGGCAGCCATTGCGCTCCGGCAGAGGCCGGCAGCAGGCAAAACAACGCGATGACGAAAACAGCAAAGCGCATCAGTTGCCCGCTCCCATCACCACCGAATAGACGTCGGCCGGCGCCACCACCAGCGCGATCGCAAGACGCAGGCCGACGGCGAGCACCAGCAGGCCGAGCAGGGCGCGCAGCTGCTCGCCGCGCAGCTTCTGGCCGACGCGCACGCCATATTGCGCGCCGATGACACCCGCCACCATCAGGATGAAGGCGAGCACGATGTCGACGGAGAAGTTCGTCGCCGCCTGCACGATCGTCGTATAGGCGGTCACGAAGATGATCTGGAACAGCGAGGTGCCGACGACGACATTGGTCGGGATCCGCAACAGGTAGATCATCGCCGGCACCATGATGAAGCCGCCGCCGACACCCATGATCGAGGTAAGGATGCCGATCGCAAAGCCGAGCGTGACGATCGGAATGACGCTGAGATAGATCTTAGATTTCTTGAAACGCACCTTCAGCGGCAACTTGTGCACCCAGTGCTGGTGGCCGGGCTTGCGCGGTGCGGGCGGCTCGTTGCGCGCTGCCCGCCGCATGGCATTGATGCTTTCGAGCAGCATCAGTCCGCCGACGGTGCCGAGGAAGACGACATACATCAGTGAGATGATGAGATCGAGCTGGCCGATGGCGCGCAGCAGCGAGAAGATCCAGATGCCGACCGTCGCACCGGTAAGACCGCCGACCAGCAGCACGGTGCCGAGCTTGACGTCGAGCGAGCCGCGCCGAAAATGCGTGATCGCGCCTGATATCGACGATGCCACAACCTGGTTGGCGCCGGTCGCGACCGCGACGACGGGCGGGATGTTGTAGAAGATCAATAGCGGCGTGATGAGAAAACCGCCGCCGACGCCGAACATTCCAGACAGGAATCCGACGGCCGCCCCCATGCCGAGAATGATGAAAATGTTCACCGACAATTCTGCGATGGGCAGATAGATTGTCACAGCCGACCCCGAATGATGACCGCTCCTGCCGGGCGGTTTCTTGTCACGTCCCCGTTCGAATGCGCACCATACGGTGAAATCATTGCCAGAGGCTTTCGATCGGCCCCGTGATTAGCCATAGAGATTGACGGAGAGATCGGTGGCACAGGATTCGCCGGATGCGCGGATCGATATGTCCGGGCATAATCCGGCTTTTTTCAGGTTTTGTGACAGGCTGCGGCAAATTTGGAAAAAGCCTTGCGGCATAGTGCCGCCAGGCCTGCACCGATGGCTGCCCCACCTAACCTACCGTGATTGAGCGTTGCGAAAGGTAAGAGGGGAACGGAGAGGTCGCAGCATGTCCTCTTCTCCCCTCGGGGAGAAGGTGCCGGCAGGCGGATGAGGGGGCTACACGGCACATAATTCACCTATTCAGGCGCACCGATGGTCGAGGCGATGCCGGCGCGGTCGAAGCCCGCATGAGGAAAAGACCAGCTTTGCGGCCCCCTCATCCGCCCTACGGGCACCTTCTCCCCGAAGGGAGAAGAGGGAGTCGAGAGGCCGTGGCTTGACCCGGTCGGTGCCGGCAGGCGGATGAGGGGCCGCTGTCGGCGATCTCCCGGACGAAGATGACGACGCGCCTCAGATCGCCTTGCTGCCCTGCTTGTTGCGTTCGAGCAGCGCCTTCACCGTCGCGTCGGTCACCTTGCCGTCCGGCTCCTGCCCGACGGACTTCTGGAAGTTTTTGATCGCGGTCACGGTCTTCGCACCCATTTCGCCGTCCGGAACTCCGGCGTCGAAGCCGTTATTGTTGAGGATCGCCTGGATGTTGCGGACTGCCTTCTTCATGTCGACGGTCGCCGTCTTCGCGCCAGTGCCGGCCCATTCGTCGGGAATGTCGATGGCGTTCGTACGGTGGTCGACCGGCTCCGGCTTCCAGAGATCGGCCTTGGCGCGCGCCCGTTCGAGCTGGTCGGGCTTCATGGCTTTGGCCACTTCGTCGCGCTTCTGCGCCGCATCCTTGTCGCCGGCCTTGGCGGCGATCGCAAACCATTTGTAGGACTCTTCGAGATCAGCCGGAACCCCGTTGCCCCTAGCGCAGAGGATCGCCAGGTTGAACTGGCTGTCGGTGATGCCGAGGTTCGCTGCCTTGGTGAACCAGGAAGCGGCGGTTGTATAATCCTGCTGGCCCAGCGCGCCGGAGGAGTAGAGGACGGCGAGATTGTGCATGGCGCTGGCATTGCCCTGGTTTGCCGCCTGCTCGTAGAAGCCCTTCGCCTTGGCGATGTCGCGTTCGACGCCGTTGCCCTTCTCGTACATGCTGCCGAGCCGGTATTGCGCAGGCGCAAAGCCCTTGTCGGCCGCAAGCTGGTACCAGTTCGCCGCCTGCTTCTGATCGGCTGTCATGCCGTTGCGGCCGTCGGAATAACGCGCGCCGATCTCGAACAGCGCCAGCGCATCGCCGCCGCTCGCCGCATCGGCAAGCGATTTCGGCTGGACGGTGTCGGGAATGGTAATAGTCGCCTGCGGCGCGGGTGCGGGAACGAAGCTCGATGTCTCCTGTGCCGCGCCGGACGGACCGGGAGCGGCAAGCATCGCCGCCCCTTCGCCGTCAAGCGGCGTCATATCGGTCAGATGGTCGCCGCCGACCGGCGGGGTTGCCTCCGGCTGCGCCGGTTCGGCGACGGGCGGTACAGTTGCTGCCGGAGCGGTCGTTTCGAGAGCGGCGGCATCCGGCTGGGCAGGTGTCGCTTCGGGCAAGGCCGGCGCCGGGTTTTCCGCAGCACCCGTCAGCGCCGAGAATTCCGCTGGCGGCTGCGGCGCGCGCTCGCCGCTCGTCAGCGTTCGGGCAAGCGGAAAGGCCATGATGGCGAGCAGCACGGCGCCGACCGCCAGCAAGATCGGCCGCCGGTAGCGCGAAAAGGCACTGGTCTTACCCGTTTTGTCAGAAGCCTTGCCGGCTTTGTCGGCAGTCGCGCCCTTCTTCTCGGCCTTGACGGCCGCCTGCTTCGGATTGGCGTCCACTTCCATCGCGGCCGCCTGCGCCGCCCGGCGCGCAGCAGCAATATAATCGGCGCGATCGGTTTCGCCGGCAGGTTTGCCGCGCGCCGCGCTCTGGCTGGCGCGAACCCGTTCAAGAATCTTCTTCACGTCAGGTGCGCCCGAGCCCGGCTCGAGCAGTTCGTTTGCCGCATCCGTCGGCACCACGTCGGTGGGATCGATCGACGGCGCGGGATCGATCATCGGACGTTCGGTCGCCCGGCTCTCGGCTTTCTTGCCGGGCAGCAGCCGCTTGCCGAGACTGGCGAGCAGGCTGGCCTTCGCCGGGGTCTGTGTCCGTGTCGCTGTCGCAACCTCCGCGGTCCGGCTCGCGGCTTCGATGGCGATCGCGCTCGTTCCGCTCATGGCGGCGGCTTGTGCCGGGGCGGCAGCTTCGGCTGCGACCTCGGCCGTGCGGATAACAGGGGAAGCCGTCGCTGTCGGGGCAGCGGCCGGCATCCTGTTCATCTCGGCTTCGGCCACCATCAGCGCATAGGGATCGACATCGAAATCGACGTCGGCAACCGGCATCTGGGCGAGCGGCCGGCCGCGATCCTCCATGCCGTCGAGGCGGTCGGCGATATGCACCAGCGTCTCGTGCAGCGCCTGGAAAGTCTTGTGCGTGCGTTCCTCGCTGTCACGGCTGAGATCCTCGAGGTGGCGCAGATCCTCGGCCAGCGCCGTCAGCGCTGACATGTCGGCGGCGGGCATGACACCCTGCGGGCCGCCATGACGCGAATAGGCTTCGACGACAGCCTCTGCCGCCTGGCGTGCGGCCTCGATGATATATTCGTCGCTTGTCGCCATATAGTCTTCGATCGCGCCCATGCGCCGGTCGAATTCCGGGGGTATCGCAGCGCTCTCGCGCGGCGCGCTCATCAGCGCCGAAAGATTGGCGATCTGGTCTTCAAGGTTCTTCAGCGCGCGCGCGTCGGTCGGCGCTGCCGATGTGCTTTCCTCCAGGCGGGCGGCAATGTCGCTCAGCCGTCCTTCGAGACGCAGGAAGGCGCTGTCGTCGGCTACAGCGGCGGGTGCCGGCGCCTGCTGATGATAGGCCATCTCGTCGATGCGCCGGGCGAGATGGTCGAGCCGCTGCGCCAGCACGTCGTTGACGGCGCCGTTCTCAAGCGCGTCGATCTTGCGGGAAATGTCGGAAAGCGTGCCGGTGAGGTCGGGCTGCGGTGCCGTCTCCTGCGTGCGCTCCAGCAGATAGGAAAGATGTTCCAGCCGTTCGTCGAGCCGCGACGTCGCTTCCGCCTTCGTCATCTCCTCGACGCGTCCCGTCAGCGCCTCAAGCCGCATCGCCAGCTCATCGGCCGGGTTCACGCGGCTGGCCGCATCATGGCTCATCAGTTCGATCTGATCGGCCAGCGCCTCCAGCCGGTTTTCCAGCCGCTGCATCAGGCCCGGATCATTCGTGGTGGCCGTGCGCCCGCTTGCCGCGATCGCCCGGCTGATCTCGTCGAGCCGCATGTCCATGGCGGCGAACTGTTCGGACATTACCCGGTCGTGCGGCTGGATCATGTTGCCGAAATGCTCCATCGCCGTGGCGATCGAGATGAGCTTGTCTTCCAGCGCCCGAACCGCGGGGCTTTCGCCCATGCCGCCGATATGGCGCTTGATGTCGTCGAGCCGATAGGCAAGCGAAACGAGCTCTTCCTGCAGCCCTTCGGTATCGAGCGCCGCAAGCCGGTTTTCGAAACCGTCCCAGCGGTTTTCCATATGGCGCAGCGAATCCTCGCGCGCCAGCCCGTCCATCAGCGAGCGCAGCTCTTCAAAATCCTCGCGAAGGCCTGTGGCCTCCGGCGCGGCGGAGCGGCCGGTAAGCTGCGTGATGCTCTGGGCAAGGCGGCCCATGTCGGCGCGCATGTCGTCGGCGAAACGGCCGTCGCCGGCATTTGTCTTGATGTCGCGCAGCTCGGCGCGCAGCGCGTTCATCTCACGGGTGACGCCCTCGGAAATGTCGCGCTTCAGGTCCTGCCGCAGGTTGACGAGGGCCTGGGCAATCTCCGTCATCGTATCGTCGCCGGCGCGCAAGGCCGGCGCCGGCGCTGGAGCGGCGGCGCGCGGCACAGGTTCGCGAAGCTGCGGGGCCTGTTGGCGTGCGTAGGGCCGTTCGCGGCTGGCTTCGAGCGCGCGCTGGCGTTGACGGATTTCGGCGAGCGGATCGGGCCGCGGCTCGGGTGGGGCCTTTGCGGGCCGGGGAGCATGGGAGCCGGCATAAGGATCGCGCTCGGCCGGTGCCGTGCGTGGCCGCTGTTCGCGCCCGCTGCCCATCAGCCCTTCGATGCGCGCCTCCAGCCCTTCGATCGTGCGGTTCAGCGCATCGAGCGAGGTCCTGTCGGACTGTCGGGAAGGATTTGATCGCGATCCGTTCATGTTCTTGCTCGCTTCGACTGCTCGACCCCTCGTCAGAGCTCGATCTTTGGCTTTTCCGTCTGCTGCCCGCCTCTTTACGCGGACCAGAGCACACCATTCATAAGACGATAGTCAATTAGACTTTCCTCAAGCTGAACGATGTAGCGGCATCCTAAGGGAACGCGAGACTGGGGAAAGGAATGCGGATCGCTACTGCTCAATCCGCACCTTTCACGAAACGTGGTAAACAAGCCGTTAATGCCGATGGGAATTTTTTAACGTTTGTGTTCAAAACGCCGTTCTTGGCGGCAATTGCCCCCGAACGCGTCACATCGAATGGCCACGCGCGCTCAGGCGGGCCGGGGATATTGCAGTTCGATTTTCACGCCTTCGGGTCCGTAGACGAAGACCTGACCGAGTTCTGTGTCGGGAATATCGTAATATTCGTAGCGATAGCCGGTCGCCTTGATGCGCTCCAGTGCCGGCCCGAATTCGTAGAGGCTGAAGGCGACATGGTTGAAGATGCCGGGCGGAAAATCGGTGCTGCCCGATGTCAGGCTGAGATGGATGACCGGGCGTTCGTCCAGATAGAGCCAGTGGCCGGGCGAGGCAAAGGGTGGCCGATAGCCCTCGCTAACGCCGAGCACGGTCTCCAGGAAGCCGATCATCCCCGGCGCATCGCGGGTCTCGATGGTGACATGGTCCAGACGCGGCATTGGTGTCCTCCCGGCCAGCTCCGACGACGACGAAACATAGTCTGTTTGACGCCGCCGCGAAAGTTGCCTTGTCGGCTATAGCAGGGTCTCAGAAGCTCTCCGTCCAGGGCCGGACTTCCACCTCCAGCGACCATGCGCTGCGGTGCTGGCGAAGCACGTCGATATAGGTCTGGGCGATCGCATCCGGCGAGAGCGTGCCATCCGGCTTCTCCACCCGGTCCGGCCGGGTCTGCGACCGCACCGCGCCGTCGATGACGAAATGGGCGACATGAATGCCCATCGGCCCGAGTTCGCGGGCAGCACTCTGGGCAAGGCCACGCAGCGCGAACTTGCCCATCGCGAAGGGTGCCGATTGCGCAAAGCCCTTCACGCTTGCCGACGCGCCCGTGATGAGGATGGCGCCGCGGCCGCGCGGGATCATCCGCCGCGCCGCCTGCTGCACCACAAGGAAACCGCCGAAAGCGGTGGTCGCAATCGCCTTCTCGACATCGGCGGGATCGAGTTCGGCAAGCGGGCCGCGCTGACGGGCGCTGGCATTGAAGATCACCACGTCAGGCCCGCCGATCGCAGCGGCAGCCGCTTCGAAGAGTGCTGCGACGCTCGCCGGTTGCGAGACATCGGTTGTAAAGGCGCTGGCGCCGGTCTCCTCGATCAGCCCCTGCAGTTTCTCGATATTGCGGGCGGCAAGCCCGACCTTGACGCCCTGCGCCGACAATTGCCGGGCAAGCGATGCGCTGATGCCGGAGCCCGCGCCGACGATCAGTGCGCTCTCATAGGGAAAGTCGGTCATAATGTCTTCCTCGATGGATCGTGGCAAAGACGTAGGAAGTCCGAACGGCCGGCGCCACCACGCGACCGGAATTTCAGTGCGCTGAATCGATCGAATAGGCGCTGATGCGCGAGAGATGGATGAAGGAAAGGCCCGTTTCCTCCGCCCAGTCATTGAAGGCCTGCTGGATCAACTGCTGGTCCTTCTTGGTCGTGCCGGAGGAGGAGAGCGGTACGCCGGCCGATCGGAGGCAGGCGAGCACGTCGATCGTGGCGATGAAGCTGTCGCGGCCGATGCCGCGCAGGAAATATTGTCCGGTCATGCCGCCGAGCCGGTTGCCGCGTTTGCTCAGCAGGTCGAGAAGGCCGATCTGGTCATCCCCAGGCCAGTCGGCGAAGAAGACGCCGGCGCTGCCATATTCCTTTGCCAATTCCCTGATGAAGGCGGCATTGGCCCGAACCGACATGATCTTGGCGCCGTTGCGGATGATCCGCTCATCCGAGGTGAGGGCATGCCAATAGTCGTCGGGCGTGATATTCAGCATCGCCGGATCAAAACCGGAAAACGCTGCCTCGAAACCTGGCCACTTGCTGTCGATCACCTTCTGGACGAAACCGCTGTAGAAGATGCGCCGGGTCATGTCTGCCAGGATGCGATCGTCGGGCATGGCGCGCAGCCGCTCGTGATCCGGTCGGTGATTCTCCAGCAAGGCCTGCAACGCGGCGGCCCCGCCCTTTCGCTCCTCCGCACGCTGCCTTATCGCCTCGAAACTGATCATGCGGCCCTCCTGAAACATTTCCCGATTGCGGCTTGAACGACGCTTCCGTTTATACGCCGTTCTGCGATGGACAAGGAAGATGAGATGGCGTCTGTTCCTTCCCACGCGTGATGCATTACGCGTCGCACTTTCATCGCCCAACGGATTCGCGCGTTCGAATTTTTTCATGAAAAGACGGCCAAGGTTGCAAAATTTGACGTTTACGCAAACGTCAATATTTTGTAAGACAGTGCCCGAGCCTGGAGCAATCCGGTCAGTCGAATGGGAGGAATTTGAGAGATGCCAGTCTACAAGGCCCCGGTGAACGATACGCTCTTCGTCCTGAACGACGTGCTGGGTCTCGAACGCTACAACAATCTGCCGGGTTTTGCCGACGCGACCCCCGATATGATCGAAGCGATCCTCGGCGAGGCCGGAAGGGTTGCCGAGGAAGCTCTCTTTCCACTGAATTATTCCGGCGACCAGGAAGGCTGCACGCGCCACGACGATGCCAGCGTCTCGACGCCGAAGGGTTTCAAGGAAGCCTATAAAGCCTATCGCGAAGGCGGCTGGATCGGCCTTGCGGTGCCGGAGGAATTCGGCGGCCAGGGGCTTCCCTATACGCTGCATACCGCCGTCGGCGAATATACCTCGGCCGCCAACATGTCGCTGATGATGTATCCAGGCCTGACGCAGGGCGCGATCGCGGCACTCCTCGTCCACGGTTCCGACGAACAGAAGGCCACCTATCTGCCGAAGATGGTGGACGGTACCTGGTCCGGCACCATGAACCTGACCGAGCCGCATTGCGGCACCGATCTCGGCATGCTGCGCACCAAGGCGGTGCCGCAGGCTGACGGCAGCTACAAAATATCAGGCCAGAAGATCTTCATCTCCGCCGGCGAGCACGACCTGACCGACAATATCATCCATCTGGTGCTGGCCCGCATCGAGGGTGCGCCCGAGGGCACCAAGGGCATCTCGCTCTTCATCGTCCCGAAATTCCTCGTCGGCAAGGACGGCGCACCGGGCACCCGCAACGCCGTCTCCTGCGGTGCCATCGAGCACAAGATGGGCATCCACGCCAACGCCACCTGCGTCATGAATTACGACGAGGCGACGGGCTTCCTGATCGGCGCCGAAAACCGCGGCCTCAACGCCATGTTCGTGATGATGAACGAGGCCCGCCTCATGGTCGGCCTGCAGGGCATCGCCATTTCCGAGATCGCCTATCAGAACGCCGCCAGCTATGCCCGCGACCGCATCCAGGGCCGTTCGCTGTCCGGCCCCAAGGCGCCGGACAAGAAGGCCGATCCGATCATCGTCCATCCGGATATTCGCCGGACCCTAATGACCATCCGCGCCTTCAACGAGGGCGGCCGCGCCTTCCTGCTGTGGACCGCGCTGAAGTCCGATATCGCCCACCGCGCTAGCGACGAGAAGGAGCGCCAGACGGCCGACGATATTCTTGGCCTCGTCACCCCGATCCTCAAGGGCGTGATGACCGACAAGGGCTTCGATCATGCCGTCATGGCCCAGCAAGTCCTCGGCGGCCACGGCTATATCGAAGAGCACGGCATGAGCCAGTATGTGCGCGATGCCCGCATCGCCATGATCTATGAAGGCGCCAACGGCATTCAGGCGCTCGATCTCGTCGGCCGCAAGCTGGCGCTCAACGGCGGCCGCGCCGCCATGGCCCTCTTCAAGGAGATCGGCGATTTCTGCGAGGAGAACCGCGAGAACGAAAAGCTCTCCTTCTTCACCAAGCATCTGAAGAAGGGCTTGAACGACGTCCAGGGCGCGACCATGTGGTTCATGCAGAATGCCATGGCCAAGCCCGACAATGCCGGGGCCGGCTCGACCGATTATATGCACCTCTTCGGCCTCGTCATTCTCGGCTATATGTGGGCGAAGATGGCCAAAGCCGCCGAGGATGGGCTTGCATCCGGCGATGCCGCCCGCGAGGATTACCTGAAGAACAAGCTGGTCACCGCCCGCTTCTTCATGGAACGCCTGATGCCGGAAACCGCACTTCGCAAGGCCCGCATCGAAGTCGGCGCCGACACGATGATGGAACTGGCCGCCGAAGCGTTTTGAGCCGGTTCTCCCTCCCCCTTGTGGGGAGGGCTGGGGAGGGGTCTTATCTCCTCCTTCCAAGATTTGAGGCAAGATAGATTGCCGTCAGGGAGATGAGACGATGACCGAGGTTTTCATTTACGACCACGTGCGTACGCCGCGCGGCCGCGGCAAGAAGGACGGTGCCCTGCATGAGGTGCCTTCCGTCCGCCTCGCGGCAAAGAGCCTGGAGGCGATCCGCGACCGCAACGGGCTGGACACGAGCACGGTCGACGACATCATCATGGGCTGCGTCGATCCGGTCATGGATGCCGGCGCCGTCATCCCCAAGGCCGCCGCCTTCGAAGCCGGTTACTCCACGAAGGCGCCCGGCATGCAGATCTCCCGCTTCTGCGCCTCCGGCCTCGATGCCGTCAATTTCGGAGCCGGCAAGATCGCCCAAGGCGCCGACGACATCGTCATTGCGGGCGGCGTCGAAAGCATGTCGCGCGTCGGCCTCGGCATGTCCGGCGGCGCCTGGTTCATGGATCCGTCGGTAAATTTCCCGGCTTATTTCATGCCGCAGGGTGTCTCGGCCGATCTGATCGCCACAAAATACGGCTTCAGCAGAACCGATGTCGACGCTTATGCGGTCGAGAGCCAGAAGCGTGCCGCCCAAGCCTGGGAAAAGGGCTGGTTCGACAAGTCGGTCATCCCGGTCAAAGACCAGAACGGCCTGACGATCCTGGCAAAGGATGAACACATGCGTCCCGGCACCGACATGCAGGCGCTCGCCTCCCTCAATCCGTCCTTCCAGATGCCCGGCGAGATGGGCGGCTTCGAGGCCGTTGGCATCCAGGCCCATCCTGAGATCGAGCGCATCAACTATGTCCACCATGCCGGCAACTCCTCCGGCATCGTCGATGGCGCCAGTGCCGTCTTGCTCGGCTCCAAGGCCGGCGGTCAGAGCATGGGCAAAAAGCCGCGCGCTCGCATCAAGGCCTTCGCCAATATCGGCTCCGATCCGGCCCTGATGCTGACCGGACCCGTAGATGTCACCGAGAAGCTGTTGAAACGATCGGGCATGAACCTTGCCGACATCGACCTCTTCGAACTCAACGAGGCCTTTGCTGCCGTGGTGCTGCGCTACATGCAGGCATTCGACATCGACCATGACAGGATCAACGTCAATGGCGGCGCTATCGCCATGGGCCATCCGCTCGGCGCCACCGGCGCGATGATCCTCGGCACGGTGCTGGACGAACTTGAACGCCGCGATCTCAACACCGCGCTGGTGACGCTCTGCATCGGCGCCGGCATGGGTACGGCAACGGTTATCGAAAGGGTCTGACGGGACCGAAACCCTCCCACTTGTGGGGAGGGTCGAGCAAAGCGAGGGGAGGGGTCTTCTCGCCAAGGAAAACCCCTCCCCAACCCCTCCCCACAAGGGGGAGGGGCTTCACCGCCAGAGAATTCAGGGAGAGGAATTCCCAAGATGAGCACTTACACGAATTTCACGCTCGAAACCGACGCTGACGGCATCGCTCTCGTCACCTGGGACATGCCCGGGAAATCGATGAACGTCTTCACCGCCGAGGTGATGGCCGAACTCGACGCCATCATCGACGCCACGACCGCTGATGCCGCCATCAAGGGTGTCGTCGTCACCTCGGGCAAATCCTCCTTCTCCGGCGGCGCCGATCTGTCGATGATCAAGTCGATGTTCAGCTCCTATCAGGATGAGAAGGAAAAGAGCCCGCAAACGGCCGTGCAGACCCTCTTCGGTCTAGTCGGCCGCATGAGCGGTCTGTTCCGCAAGCTCGAAACATCGGGAAAGCCCTGGGTGTCCGCGATCAACGGTACCTGCATGGGCGGCGCCTTCGAACTGTCGCTCGCCTGCCACGGCCGCGTCGCCTCCAATGCCAAGAGCGTCAAGATCGCGCTGCCCGAAGTGAAGGTCGGTATCTTCCCCGGCGCCGGCGGCACGCAGCGTGTGCCGCGGCTGGCGAACGCCCAGGATGCGCTGCAGATGATGACCACCGGCCAGTCGCTGACCGGCTCCCGCGCCAAGGCGATGAACCTCGTGCATCAGGTGGTCGAGCCGGATCAGCTGATCCCTGCTGCCAAGCAGATGATCAAGGATGGCCTGAAGCCGATCGCTCCATGGGACGAGAAGGGCTTTAAGGCGCCGGGCGGCGGCATCTGGACGCCGGCTTCCGCCCAGCTCTGGCCGGCAGCTCCGGCGATCCTGCGCCGGGAAACATCGGGCAATTATCCGGCAGCGCTTGCCATCCTGAAATGCGTCTACGAAGGCCTGCAGGTGCCGTTCGACACCGGCCTGAAGATCGAGCAGCGTTACTTCACCGAGGTGCTGCAGACCCGCGAAGCCTTCTCGATGATCCGTTCGCTGTTCATCTCCATGCAGGAGCTCGGCAAGGGCGCCCGCCGCCCGGTAGGTCACGCGAAGACCGAGCTGAAACATATAGGCGTCGTCGGCGCCGGCTTCATGGGCGCCTCGATCGCTTATGTCACCGCCGCCGCCGGCATTCCGGTGACGCTGATCGACCGCGATATCGAAGCGGCGATGAAGGGCAAGACCGTCTCGGAAGGCCTGGTCAAGGATTCTATCGGTAAGGGACGGCTTACGCAGGACGAGGCGGCTGCATTGCTCTCCCGCATCACGCCCTCGGCAGACTATGCCGACCTTGCCAATGCCGATCTCGTCATAGAGGCGGTTTTCGAGGATCGCGAGGTGAAGAAAGCGGTCATCGAGGCGGTCGAAGCGGTGTTGCCGGAAGGCGCGGTCTTCGCCTCCAACACCTCGACCCTGCCGATCTCAGGTCTCGCCAAGAATTCGAAACGCCCGGCCGATTTCATCGGCATCCACTTCTTCTCGCCTGTCGAGAAGATGATGCTGACCGAGGTCATCCTCGGAAGCGACACCGGCGACAGGGCGCTGGCCATCGCTCTTGATTATGTCGCAGCCATCAAGAAGACGCCGATCGTCGTCAACGACACCCGCGGCTTCTTCGTCAATCGTTGCGTGCTGCGCTACATGTCGGAAAGCTACGACATGCTGATCGAGGGTGTGCCGCCTGCCATGATCGAGAATGCAGCCAAGATGGCCGGCATGCCGGTCGGTCCCTTGGCGCTCAACGACGAGGTCGCCATCGACCTCTCGCTGAAGATCCTCAAGGCGACGGTTGCCGATCTCGGCGAAAAGGCCATCGACCCCAGGCATATGGAACTCATCTCCCGCATGGTGGAAAAGGAAGGCCGCTTCGGCCGCAAGAATTCCAAGGGCTTCTACGACTATCCGCCGAAACCGGCGAAGAAGTCCCTCTGGCCCGACCTCAAGACCTTCTACCCGCAGAAGCAGGCGGATGAGGTCGACGTCAACTTGCTGAAGCAACGATTCCTCGTCACCATCGCGCTGGAAGCCGCTCGCACGGTCGAGGAAGGCATCGTCACCGATCCGCGCGAAGCGGATGTCGGTTCGATCCTGGGCTTCGGCTTCGCGCCCTATACCGGCGGGGCGCTGAGCTATATCGATGGGATGGGCGCAAAGGCTTTCGTAGAATTGGCGGAAAAGTTAGCTGCTGCTTACGGAAGCCACTTCAAGCCGACGCCGCTGCTGAAGGACATGGCCGCCAAGGGCGAGACGTTCTACGGCCGGTTCGACCCCTATGCGAAGGTGGGGAAGGCGGCTTAGGTCTCTGTATCGTGCCGCAACGCCCCCCTCTGCCCTGCCGGGCCCGGGGGGCGGCCACGGCACGACATTCAAGAATTATTCGACTTCACCTCGCCAGCTGAATTCGCCTTTCCCTCGCTGCGGCCTTGTCACCGACACAATTTCCGATTACATGTGCGCGCATCGATCTTGCTAGATGAACTTTGAAACGGCCTCGCGTCGTTCCTGGCGAACTTCCTCCAAAATCGGTTTTCATCGCCGCTTGGCATTTATCCGAGCTGCAATCTTTAATGAACGATTCGAAAAGGATATCGTCATGAGCACAGGTACCGTAAAGTGGTTCAACGCAACCAAGGGCTTCGGCTTCATTCAGCCGGATGACGGCGCAGCCGACGTTTTCGTCCACATCTCCGCCGTTGAACGCGCTGGCATGCGCGATCTCAAGGATGGCCAGAAGCTGTCTTACGAGCTCGTCCGCGACAACAAGTCCGGCAAGATGTCGGCAGACCGCCTCCAGGCGGCCTGAGCCTTCAAGGCTCTAAATATCATCTCCGGATCGTGACCACGGATGTACTGGCACGGTTCGTTGAGATAGCAGGGAAGGTCGGGTTCACCCGGCCTTTTTTTGTATCTGGTTGGCTGATGTTGTGCCCGATTGGCGGAGTAGCCGGCATCGCCTTGGCGCATAGGTCGTGCCGTGTAAGCCCCCCTCTGCCCTGCCGGGCATCTCCCCCACAGGTGGGGAGATCGGCTGGGCGCACCGGCTTCCCCAAACAATTTTCGATCAGCACGACGAAACGATAGATGGATACGAAGTTCAAGCCGCTTGTGATCTCCCCACCTGTGGGGGATGCCCGGCAGGGCAGAGGGGGGCGGCCACGGCACGACCTCAAAGAATCTTTCGTGTCGCCAAGCCGAGAGCGTCACCGGCGACAACGAGCCCCGCAACACAAGTAAGTCGTTCAGCCTCCTGCCGCCTCGCTAGCCTCCAGCATCTCCATGACCCGCGCCATCACCGCCCGCGCCGCATCGAGTTCTGCTGACGTAAATGCAGCCCCCAGCTCGTCGGCCCAACCGGCTTGCGCGGTCTCAATGACACCGAGCCGCGCCGCCCCTTCTTCCGTCAGCCGCACCAGCTTGGCGCGCTGGTGCTGCGGGTTGTCGGCATAGGCGATCAGCCCTTCGCTCTCCAGCACGTCCGCAAGCCGCTGCACGCCCTGGCGGGCGACGCCGAGCGCGCGGGCAATCTGCGCCACCGACATGCCGCCGCGTCGCGCCGCCGCCAGCACCTGCCAGCGCGCGCTCGTCTGTCCTGCCGGCTTTGCCAGCCGGTCGCCGGCGGTCGCCAGATGGCCGGCGAGGCGAAGGGCGGTGATCGCGAAAGCGGAAAAAGCGTCCCCCTCCATCGTCCGCTCCGGTCGTTTTTGTTTGACAACATGTTGTCGATTCTGTATCTCATCCATAACGACAACATATTGTCATATGCGGAAACTGAAGGCAACGCCGAAGGAGGAGAGCACCGTGAAGAAAACCTACAAGGGAAGCTGCCATTGCGGCAAAGTGCACTACGAGGTGGACATGGACCTCGAGGAGGGCACCGGCCGCTGCAATTGTTCGATCTGCGCCAAGCGCCGCTATTGGGGCGCCAACGTCAAGCCGGAGGATTTTCGACTGATGTGCGACCAGGCGGAAACGTCCGACTATCAATTCAATACCATGAGCGGTCATCATCGCTTCTGTTGCACCTGCGGTGTGCCGGCCTATGGCGACGGTTATGTCGAAGCGATCGGCGGCGCCTATGTCTCGATCAACATCGCCTGCCTCGATGATATCAGCCCCGAGGAACTGGCAGCACTGCCTATCCGTTATGCCGACGGCAGGCACGATGCCTGGTGGAACGAACCGGCAGTGACGAGGTATCTCTGACGCAATTCCAAAAGTGCGCAGCGGTTCTATCGCTGATGTCGGAACGTCGTCCTCCCTTCGTCCTCTGTCCATAACGGAGAAGGAGAACGATCGTGAAAGACGAAGCGAACGCCAGGATCGAGGAAGAGGCGATCATCGCCATGCTGATGATGCGCGCCAAGGCGCTGGGCGAAAAAAACGCCAAGGATGCGCTTTCCTACGAGACCGAGGATGAGGTCGAGTTTTCGCTGGCGCCGCCGCTTGTCTACTACGGCAAGGACGAGGCGGGCCTGCAGGCCTGGTTCGATACCTGGGAAGGCCCGATCGGCGGCGATGTGCGCGATGCCAGGCTGACGGTTGGCGAAGATGTTGCTTTCTGGAGCGGCCTGACGCGCATGACCGGGACCAAGACCGACGGCACTGCCGTCGATCTCTGGTTCCGCCAGACCCTCGGCCTCGTCAAGCAGGATGGCCGCTGGCTGGTTGCCCATCAGCACGCCTCGGTGCCCTTCGCCATGGACGGCAGCGGCCGGGCGCTGCTCGATCTCAATCCGTGAAGACTGTCAGGCAGCACTCCCCGCGACCTTCCGCCGGTCGGCGCGAATGCTCACCATTCCGACGCCCATCAAAAGCAGGATCGCCGTCGCATAGATATCCGTCGTCAATGCGTAACCGGCCGATTTTGCCAGGAACCCGGCCAGGATCGCCGGCAGGCTGAAGGCGAGGTAGCTCTGGACGTAGAAGGCCGACACCAGCCCTGCCCGCTCGTCCGGTTTGGCGAGCGGCATGATGGTGCCGATCGAACCGAGGAAATTGGTGCCGAAACCGGCGCCGGTGAAAATCGTGCCGATCAGCAGCAGCGGCACATTGGCGAGATGCACGCCGGCAACGACGGTCAGGATACCGAGCGTCTTGGCCGACACGCCGAAAGCAAGATTGGCCGAGGCCGTCTTGCTGCGCCTGAGATAGACGGCGATCGCTCCGCTCACCATCAGTGCGGTGACGACGGCCCCGCCCGTTAGCGGCGCCCGGCTACCGGTCGTGGTGGCGACCAGGGACGGGACCAGCGAAAGATAAAAGCCGGCAAGCGTCCAGTTGGCGATGTTGATCGGTGTCACCAGCGAGAGCGGTCGCTTCACCTGCTGGGGAATGGTGACCCGCGGTATCAGCGAGCCGAGCGCGCCCGGCCGCGTGCCGCCGGTCTCGTGCGTCAGCCAGATGACCGCTGCCTGCAGCGTGAAGGCGACGAGCAGCAGCGCATAGATCAGATGCATCGGGAAGGGGCCGTATTGGATCAAGGCACTGGTGCCGACAGCGCCCACCGCCATGCCGGAAAGCGGTGCGATCGAGTTGACGATCTGTCCCTTTGCCCGGTCGACATCGACGAGCGCCGCCCCGAGCGAGGCACCAGCAATTCCCGTTGCCAGCCCCTGCACGATCCGTGCCGCGATCAGCCAGCCGGGACCGCTTGCGACGACGAAGAGCGCCATGGCGACGATTTCGAGCACAAGGGCGAAGAAGATCACCGGCTTGCGGCCGAGATGGTCGGAGATCGAACCGGCGGTCAGCAACGCCGCCAGCAGCGCGAAGGCGTAGACCGCGAAAATCACCGTGATCAGCACCGGCGAGACGGAGAAGTTTTCCTGATAGATCCGGTAGAGCGGCGTCGGCGCCGCGGAGGCGCCGAAGAAGGTGGCAAGCGTCAGCGCATGAAAGCCGATCGAAGGGCGCGGCGAATTCTCGGTGGATTTGGCTGCGACGAACATATATAAGCTCCTTAAAGCTAAGTCGTTGCGTTAGCTTATGTAGAGCAGCCATCTCGTAAAAGCAAATTCTTTGCATTAATAGGTCTGTCAAAGATTTTGAACCATCGGCGTCAAGGAGAGAAAGTCGGGTTGCCCGCATGACAGTGAAAGAGAATCTCCGTCCGGGCGGCAGAAGCGCCCGGGTTCAGGCATCGGTGCACAAGGCGGTTCGTGAGCTGATGACCGAGATGAGCCGCGCCGAGGTGACGATCCCCCTGATCGCCGGCAAGGCGGGGGTGACGCCATCGACCATCTATCGCCGCTGGGGCGACCTGCAGGAGCTTTTCGCCGATGTCGCCGTCGATCGGCTGCGCCCGGATATGCAGCCGGTCGATGCCGGCAGTGGCAAGGCCGATCTCGAAGCCTGGGCCGAGCAATATGCCGAGGAAATGTCCTCCGGCCCGGGCCGCGAGATGATCCGCGACGTGCTGGCGGCGCAGGCGGGCGCAAATGCCTGCAAATGCGCTGAATTTACCCGCCAGCAGATCGGCGTCATCGCCGAGAGGGCAAAGGCCCGCGGCGAGATCTTTCCGGATGTCGATCGCGTCATGGACCAGGTCGTGGCGCCGATCATGTACCGCATCCTGTTCGCTGACGTGCCGGATGCAGCGCGCGTGCGCGATCTGGTCGCCCGTGTCATGGGCGCGACGGACTGAGCGGATCTCTTACTCCGCGGCGGCGCGCTTGAGGCCGGAAATCTGGGTGATATAGGCGCGCAGTGCTGCCGGCCGCACCGGCTTGTGCTGAACGGCGATGCCGTATCGCTCGGCCTCGCTGCGCACCTCCGGCGTGCGGTCGGCCGTGATCAGCAAAGCGGGAATATCGGCGCCGAATTGCCGGCGCAGATGCAGGATAGCGGCAATGCCGGTGCCGTCGCCGAGGTGATAATCGGCGATGACGATATCTGGCGGTCCGTCCCGACCGTCGCTTGATATCACGTCGGCGAGACAATCCAGCGCCGCCACCTCGCAGCCCCAGCCGCTGATCAAGAGCCGCATGCCCTCGAGGATCTTCGGCTCGTTGTCGATGCAGAGGATTTTCAGCCCGCTCAGCGGTTGCCCTGGACGGTCGGCGGGCGTGATGGCCGCTGTGGCCTCGGCCGGGCGCGAGACGTCGAGTGGCATGGCGATTCGGAATTCCGTGCCCCTGCCATGCGTCGAGTGCAGCTCGACCGGGTGGTTGAGCACGCGGGCGATGCGGTCGACGATCGAAAGGCCGAGCCCGAGGCCGGAGGCGGTTTTCGCGCCCTCGTCCAGCCGCGCGAATTCCTTGAACACGGTGCGGAATTTCGATGGCGGAATGCCGATGCCTGAATCGATCACCTGGATGATCACCTGGTTGCCGCGCCGCCGCGCGCCGACCAGCACCTTGCCGCTGATCGTGTATTTGATGGCGTTGGAAACGAGGTTCTGCACCAGCCGGCGCAGCAGGTTGGGATCGGAGCGGACCCTGAGCGACGTCGGCATGACCACCAGCTTAAGCCGCTTTTCGCGGGCGATCGGCGCAAAATCGGTCTCGATACGCTTCAGCAGGTCGGAGAGCGCGACGGAGGCGAGCCGCGGCCGCATGGCGCCGGTATCGAGCCTGGAGATATCGAGCACCGCGCCGAGAATGGTCTCGACCGATTCCAGCGCGGAATCGATGTTGCGCACGATCAGGCTGTTGTCGGATTGCGCCATGCGCTCGACCAGCGCCGAGGAATAGAGCCTGGCTGCATTGAGCGGCTGCAGGATATCGTGGCCGGCGGCGGCAAAAAAGCGTGTCTTGCCGATATTCGCCTCGTCGGCAGCGGCGCGTGCCTCGCCGAGTTCGTGGTTGACGCGGGTAAGCTCGGCCGTACGTTCGGCAACGCGCTGCTCCAGAGTCTCGTTCGCCTGTTTCAGCGCCTGGTCGGCACTCACGCGCTGGGTGATGTCGGTGAAGGTGGCGACGATGCCCTTGTCGGGCATGGCATTGGAACGCACCTCGATGATCCGCTCGCCGCCGCCGAGCACCAGCGAAAAGGGTTTGTCGAGCGTCAGGAAATGTCGCACCGTCTGGCTAAGATCGCCGGGCGCGATGTCGCCGCGCTGGCTGAGCGTAGTGACGATATCGGACAGGGGAAAACCGACCTGGCCGGCACTTTCCGGCAGATCCAGCAATTGCCGGAAGCGCCGGTTCCAGATCGTTAGCCGGTTGGAACTGTCGAAGACCGCAATGCCCTGGTCCATCTGCGAAAGTGCCGTCTGTAGCATGTCCTGATTATATTGCAGCGCCTCGCTCGCCTGGTCGAGCAGCCAGGCGGTGTCGGAAGAAGCATCCTCGATCTTCTGCAGGATCAATGACAGCACCAGCCGGGCCGAAGATGAGCCGATGGCGCTGCCGAGCAGCTGTTCGCTGAAGTGGATGAGCGCCATGTCTGCCGGCTGCTCGTCTTCGAGCTTGCGGCCGGAGCTCTGTTCGTAGGTCGTCAACGAGCGCTGCATGCGCTCTTCGCCGAGATAGCGCGAGATCGCCGCCTTGAGATCGCCGACGCTGATGCGGGTCTTCCAGCCGCGCGTGGCAAATTGCGAGCGCGAATGCCGCTTGACGAAGATGCCGGCCTGGATGCGCTCCAGCGGCCTGGCGTTGCGGGTGATCGAGCCGACAATAAAGAAGGCGGTGTTGACGAGCAGGCTCATCGCTGTCGTATTGACCAGCGGATCGGCGTCGGCTGCGGTGAACAATGTCGTGCCGGGGAAGATGAAGCCGAGCACGGCGCTCGCCACATAGGAATAATCGGGGCCGCCGAGCGAGGGCAGGAACAGCAGGTAGATCCAGATGACGAAACCCGAGGTCAGTCCGAGGATCGCGCCGCGCGCGTTCGCCCGCCGCCAGACCAGCCCACCGAATAGCGCTGGGGCGATTTGCGCGATCGCGGCAAAGGAAAGAAGGCCGATCGAGGCAAGGCCGGCAGTGCTGTCGGTCGAACGGTAATAGGCGTAGCCGAACAGCAACACAGCGAAAATGGCGCTGCGGCGGATGTTGAGCAGTGTCTTGGCGAAATTGTCGCGCTGGCTGGCGCGGCCGGCGAGTTTGCGCCTGAGGAAGATCGGCATGATGATGTCGTTCGACACCATGATCGACAGCGCGACGGAATCGACGATGACCATCGCCGTTGCCGCGGAGAAACCGCCGATGAAGATGATCAGTGAAATCAGAGGCATCTGGCCGGCAAGCGGCAGCGACAGCATGTAGAAATCGGCATTGCCGCTGCCGCCGAAGGTCAGCAGCCCGCCGATCGCCACCGGCAGCACGAAGAGATTGATCGATATGAGATAGGTGGGAAACAGGAAGCCCGCGAGTTTCAGCTGTTTCGGGGTTCGGTTTTCGACGACCGTCACGTGGAATTGCCGCGGCAGCAGGATGATCGCAAAGGCCGACAATAGGATCAGGGTGATCCAGCGGCTGATCGGCGTATGGTAGCTGAGCGCCGACATGACCAGTTCATTGTCGACGGTCTTGCGCCAGAGGTCGGTCGGGCCATCGAAGAGAAACCAGATGACGCAGACGCCGGCCGTCAGGAAGGCGACGAGCTTGACTACCGATTCCATCGAGACGGCGAGGATCAGGCCATCCTGATGCTCCGTCGCATCCGTATGCCGCGTGCCGAACATGATGGCGAAGCAGGCAAGCACCAGCGTTGCGACGAGCGGCAGGTCGAGGAAATAGAGATTGCCGCTGCCGATGCCGTAATCGGACGGATTGACCATGGCGCTGACCGTGCTGGAGATCGCCTTGAGCTGCAGCGCAATATAAGGAATGGCGCCGATCAGCGAGATCAATGCGACGATCGTTGCGACCGTCGAGTTCTTGCCGTAGCGGGCGGCGACGAAGTCGGCAACCGATGTGAGCTTCTCCGCCTTGGCGAGCTCGATGATGCGGCGAAGCAGCGGCATGCCGAGCGTGAAGACCAGGATGGGGCCGATATAGATGCCGGCAAATTCCAGGCCCCGCTGCGCCGCAAGCCCGACGCTGCCGAAATAGGTCCAGGAGGTGCAGTAGATCGCGAGGCTCAGCGCATAGACCACCGGCCATCCGCCTTCCAGCCTGCCCGGGCCGCCTTGCCGCGTGCCCTGGCCGCGGTTCTTGCGGTCGCCATAGCTTGCCACGGCGAAAAGCAGGAGCAGATAGCCGAAGGCAGACGCGAATATGACCCAGCCTGGAAGCATTGACCCTCCGCCGGCGGAAAACCCGCCGGGACCTCCGCAACGTGGCTCAGCTTAAGTTATTTCAGACGCTTTGGAAATTCCTGGCCGTCTAGGCCTTAAGTCAAAGACGGGTGAGGTTCAGGCGGAGAATTGCGATTTACGATTGATTAATTGCAATGAAGATGTAGCTAATAAAAACAACTGTATCGAAGGGAGACGGACTCCGATGCTCAATGAGTTCAAGGCCTTTATCGCCCGCGGCAATGTCATGGATCTTGCAGTCGGCGTCATCATCGGCGGCGCCTTCGGTGGCATCGTCAAATCTTTGGTGGATGACCTCATCATGCCGATCGTCGGAGCCATTTTCGGCGGCTTCGATTTTTCGAATTACTTCCTCCCGCTCTCGTCGGCCGTCAACGCACCGACGCTTGCCGCCGCCCGCGCTCAGGGAGCGGTCTTTGCCTATGGCAGTTTCCTCACCGTGCTCATCAACTTCCTCATTCTCGCCTGGATCATCTTCCTGATGGTCAAGGGCGTGAACACCATGCGTGCGCAGGTCGAGCGCCAGGAAAAGGCCGCACCGGAAGAGATGCCACCACCGCCGGCAGACGTTCAGCTGCTGACGGAAATCCGCGATCTTCTCGCCAAGCGCCCGACGGCTTGATCCGGGGTGGAGCCCGTCCGCTCCGAGCGGCGCTCAATCATCACGAAAATCGATAAGCCATCACTTGTTATCATGGGATTTGCCGGAGCAAATCCGCTATGAAGGCGGAAACCGGAGATGTGCATGTCGATCGTCAGCAGCCTCAGCCCGCGCGCCCTGGCGGCGCCCGAAAGCGGGATCGTCGAAGTCGTCAATTACGCCCGTGGCCGCGAGGGTCTGCTGCCGCTCTGGGTAGGCGAGGGCGATCTTCCGACGCCCGATTTCATCAGCCGCGCGGCAATGGAGGCGCTTGCATCAGGCGAGACCTTCTACACCTGGCAGCGCGGTATTCCGGAGCTTCGCCAGGCCCTTTCGGATTATTACAGCAGACATTTCGGAATCCGGCTTCCAGTCGAACATTTCTACGTCACCGGTTCCGGCATGCAGGCGATCCAGATCGCCGTGCAGGCGCTGACCTCGCCGGGTGACGAACTGGTTTACCTCTCACCTTCCTGGCCGAACATCGCCGCCGCTCTCGAAATATCCGGTGCGTGCTCCGTTGGTGTCGAGCTGCAGTTCCAAGGCGGTAAATGGGCGGTCGATCTGAACCGTATCGAAACCGCGATCACCCCGAAGACCAAGGGCATCTTCATCAACACGCCGTCGAACCCGACGGGCTGGACGGCAACGAAGCAGGACCTCGGCGATATCCTGGCGCTTGCCCGCAGGCACGACCTCTGGATCATGGCGGATGAAATCTACGCCCGCTACTATTTTGCCGGCGGCCGAGCCCCCTCTTTCCTCGATGTGATGGAAGAGGGTGACAAGGTCATCTTCGTCAATTCCTTCTCGAAGAACTGGTCGATGACCGGCTGGCGCGTCGGCTGGATCGTTGCACCCCCTGAGATGGGCCAGGTGCTCGAAAATCTCATCCAGTATTCGACATCGGGGGTGGCGCAGTTCATGCAGAAGGGTGCCGTCGCAGCCCTTGATCAAGGCGACGATTTCGTCGCTGCCAATATCGCCAAGGCGGCTCGCTCCCGCGATATTCTCTGCGATGCGCTGATCGCCACCAACCGGGTCGAGACTTTGAAGCCGGACGGCGCGATCTACGCCTTCCTGAAGATCGACGGCGTCTCCGATAGCCGCAGTGCAGCGCTCGATATCGTCGACAAGACTGGCGTCGGCCTTGCCCCCGGAACCGCTTTCGGCCGAGGCGGCGAACTCTTCCTGCGCGCCTGTTTCCTGCGCGACCCCACGCAGGTGGCCATCGCGGCCGAGCGCCTCTGCGACTATATTCTCAAGCTCTGACATCAGTCGGCCTGCTGCGAAAAGGAGGTCATCCACGGCCCGGGAGATCGGCGAGGACTGCCCCTCACCCTAACCCTCTCCCCGTAAACGGGGCGAGGGGACGTGCTTTACGAGAGGGGAGCGAGAAACGGAGAGGTTGCGGCGATCCCCCTTCGCCCCGCGAGCGGGGAGAAGGTGCCGGTAGGTTAGGATGAGGGGCAGCCGTCAGCCGCGAAAGCCGCGATTTTGTGCCGGGAATCGCCGGATCGATAAAACTCTAGCAAAGCCCGAAATCGGCCTCTAACCACGACTCCAAACATACCCGTTCAAGGGCCTGCCAATGGCCGTTCGATAAGAAAATTGGAAAGAAAAACCGGCGCCTGATGCCCCTGCTTATAAAAACGAAAGCAGGGATGCGGGACATGGCGGTTTTGGTGACGGGCGGGGCCGGATATATCGGCAGTCACATGGTTTGGGCGCTGCTCGACGCGGGCGAGGACGTGGTCGTGCTCGACCGCCTCTCCACGGGCTTTCGCTGGGCCGTGGCGCCGGCGGCGCGTTTCTATCTCGGCGACATTGCCGATCCCGACATATTGAAAAAGGTCTTCATCGAAAACGACATCGAGGCGATCATCCATTTCGCCGGCTCCGCCGTCGTCCCGGTCTCGGTCACCGATCCGCTCTCCTACTACGACAACAATTCCGGCAAGACCCGGGCGTTGCTGAGCGCTTCGGTCAAGGCCGGTATCCGCAACTTCGTCTTCTCCTCGACGGCGGCGGTCTACGGTCAACAAAAGACCGACCTGCCGGTGAAGGAGACGGCCCCGCTCAATCCGGAAAATCCTTATGGCCAGTCGAAGCTGATGACCGAGTTCATGCTGCGCGATGCCGCCGCCGCCTATGATTTCAACTATATCGCGCTGCGCTACTTCAACGTCGCCGGCGCCGACCCGCATCACCGCGCCGGCCAGTCGACCTCAGGCGCCACGCACCTCATCAAGGTCGCCTGCGAGGCTGCGCTCGGCAGGCGCGACAGCGTCAATGTCTACGGCATCGACTATCCCACGCATGACGGCACAGGCGTGCGCGACTACATCCATGTCAGCGATCTCACGGATGCGCATCTGAAAGCGTTGCAGCACCTGCGCAGGGACAAGGGCTCGCTCGTGGCCAATTGTGGTTATGGCAGCGGCTATTCCGTGCTCGACGTGCTGAACATGGTCACCCGCCTGCACGGGCATTCCTTCAAGATCCACATGGCGCCGCGGCGCGCCGGCGATTCGGCAAGCGTCGTCGCAGACGCTTCGCTCGCCCGGCAGGTGCTCGACTGGAAGCCCAGATACGATTCGCTGGAAACCATCGTCCAGAGCTCGCTCGATTGGGAACTGTTCCTGTCGAACAAGAGTGTCGACGACCTGCATAGCATCCACCGGGCATTGGCTGCCGCTTCGTTCTGATGCAGGAGCCTGTTTACGATCCCTGCGCCTGCGGGGACCGCATGCCGTGACGTGAACAAGGAAAAATCAAGCTTTCTCTGGCTGGCTCTGGCCAACGGAAAGGAGAAGATGAAGAACTTTCTGGCCTCATTGCAGCTGCAAAAAGACAATCCGACGCTTCTGACGGCGCAGTTCCGGGCCTTGTCGTCGCAGATCCCCATTCTCTATGTCCTGCTGATCATCAACGCTCTTGCGGTGGCGATCACCCACCTCAAATCCGCCCCCCTTTGGCTCTCGCTCTACATTCCTGTGATCTTGAGCGTCGTCTGTGTCTTCCGTCTCTGCTGGTGGGAGATCCGGGGCAAGGAATACGTCACCGCCGAGCGGGCCTACAGGCTGATGAAGGTGACGATATCGGGGGCCGGCATGCTGGCTGTTGCTTTCGGCGGCTGGGCGATCGCGCTCTACCAATATGGCGATGCCTCCCAGCAGGGGCAGATCGCTTATTTCCTCGTCGTGACAGGCATTTCCTGCATCTTTTGCCTGATGCACCTGCCGATGGCGGCGGCGCTGACCACGGTCATCACCTTCTCGGCCATGATTGCGACCTTCATGTTCTCGGGCAATCCCGTTTTCGTCGCGACCGCCATCAGCGGCATCTTCCTGATCCTGCCCTTCCTCAGGGTGATCAACAGCTATTTCCAGAATTTCGTCGGTCTCGTGCAATTGACCGAGGAGCTGAAGCAGAAGCAGGCGGAGGCCGAGGAACTGAACCTCGTGAACAGCCGCAACGCCCTGCATGACCAGCTAACCGGCCTTGCCAACCGCCGCAGCTTCTTTCTCTCGCTGGAACAACGGCTGCAGAAGAATCCGTCCGCGCCGCCCGTCCTCGGCATTCTCGATCTCGATGGCTTCAAGCCCGTCAACGACGTCTTCGGCCATGCTGCCGGCGATCTCGTGCTCAAGGAGACGGCCCGCCGCTTCGTCGCGCTGGTCGGCGAAGAGGGCATCGTCTCCCGTCTCGGCGGCGATGAGTTCGGGATCATCTTCCCCTGCTCGATGACACGCCAGGCGATCGCCGATCTCGGTCAGGCGCTCTGTGCTGCCGTCCGCGACCCTTTCGAAATCCCCGATGGCTCGGTCCGCGTCTTCGGCTCCTGCGGCATCGTCTATCCCGATATCGGCACATATACCGCCGAGGATCTCTACGAGAAAGCGGATTTCGCCCTCTACCAGGTCAAGAGCAAGCGCAGCAGCGGCGTCGAATTCTTCTCGGCCGAGCACGAGAAGATCCTGACGCAGCGCCACCTGATCGAACTCGAGCTGCAGGCGAACGATTTCGCCAAGGAATTGAAACTCGATTATCAGCCGATCGTCGAATTGAAGAGCGGCCGCGTCGTCGCTTTCGAGGCGCTCGCCCGCTGGGACAGCGCCCGCTTCGGCCGTATCAGCCCGGACGCCTTCATCCCCGCTGCCGAGCGCACGGCGGTCATCGGCCGCATGACACGCATCCTCTTTGCCAAGGCGCTCGAAGCGCTGGCGGTCATTCCACGGCATCTGAGCCTGTCCTTCAATCTCTCGGCGCGCGATATCTGCGACCACGAAACGTCGATGGCGCTGCTCGCCATGATCACCCGCTCCGGCATCGATCCCAGGCGCATCGAATTCGAGATTACCGAGACCGCACTGCTCTCCGATTTCGACACCGCCGACCAGGTGATATCAATGCTGCGCGCTGCCGGCATCTCGATCGCGCTTGATGATTTCGGCACCGGCTATTCGAGCCTCAGCCATATTCATCGTCTCGCCTTCGACAAGCTGAAGATCGACAAGTCTTTCGTGATGAATTTCGATCGCGACGCCCGTTGCATGAACATCACCCGCTCGGTCGCCAATCTCTGCCAGAATCTCGGCATTGCCTCCGTCGCCGAAGGCGTCGAAAGCGAAGAGATCGCCGAGGGATTGAAGGCGATGGGCGTTCGCCTGGCGCAGGGCTATCATTTCTCGCGGCCGCTGCCGCTGGAACTTGCCATCGATTACGCCGTCCGGTGCGAGGCCGAAGCCTCCGCCCGCAATTCGCTGTCTGCCTGAACCAATCTCCCGACCGGACTTGAATCGACTGGAGCGAAGCTACGTCGTCGTCTATTCATGGTCGTAACAATGAGGTGAACCATGCAAGGCGAAGTCATCATCGAACGGCGAGGGACTGCGGGCGTCATCCGGCTCAACCGGCCGCGGGCGCTGAACAGCCTGACCCTGCCGATGATCCGCACGATCACTGCCGCCCTTCATGATTTTGCCGATGATCCCGAGGTGGTAAACGTCGTGGCGACGGGAGAGGGCGAACGCGGCTTCTGTGCCGGCGGCGATATCCGCGCCTTGCATGAGAGCGCCCGCGCCGGCGATGGCCTTGCAGGTACCTTCTGGCGCGAGGAGTTCCGCCTCAACCATCTGATCGCCTCCTACCCCAAACCCTATGTCGCGCTGATGGATGGCATCACCATGGGCGGCGGCGTCGGCCTGTCCTCGCACGGCCGCCACCGCATCGTCACCGAGCGCACGCGGCTGGCCATGCCCGAAACCGGCATCGGCTATGTCCCGGATGTCGGTGCCACCTGGCTGCTGCCCCGTGCGCCGGGCGAGGCCGGAACATGGCTGGGCCTGACAGGGCTCGATATTGGTGCGGCCGATGCGATCCACGCTGGGCTTGCTGACCTTCAGATCGCCTCGTCGCGGCTAGGCGAGGTGGTCGACGCTCTCTCCGGCCTGCCGCGCGCCAGCTCATCCGGCGATGTCGATGCCGTGCTGCAGGCGCTTTCTGAGCCTCAGGGAGAAAGCCGGCTCAAGCAGAACGCGACGACGATCGATCGCGCATTTCGTTTCGACAGCGTCGAGGAGATCCTGGCAGCACTCGCCGAGGAGGAGGGCGACTTCGCCGCCGAGACGCGCCGGGTGCTGCTGACGCGTTCACCGACCAGCCTGAAGCTCGCTTTGCTGCTGCTGAGAGCCGGCCGCCGCAGTACCTCGCTTGCAGAATGCCTCGGCCGTGAGCTCGGCGCCTGTCTGCAGATGCTCGATAATCCGGATTTCTTCGAGGGCATCCGCGCCGCCGTCATCGACAAGGACCGCAACCCGCAATGGTCGCCGGCGTCAGTCGAGGCTGTGGAGTCAGCAAGGGTCGAGGAATTCCTGAAACCGGCCGAGCCGCCGCTTTCACTCTGAACGCTAGTCAGTTATCGCCACATGCCGCGCATGCGGGCGCCGACATCGATGCGCACCTGCCGCGCCTGCGCTTGAGCGGCCTCCGATTTTCCCTGCGGCCAGCTGCAGGCTTCGAAGAACTGCAGCAGGGTCGCGGGAATGAAGCGGCTGCGAGAGGCATAGACGTGCCGGTCGCCCTGCGAGTTCTGCCCATAGGTGAAGAAGCGTTGCGGCACGACGAGGTCGAGACCATCCCGGGCGCGTGTCATAGCGACATAGAGCAGCCGGCGTTCCTCTTCGATTTCGGCGGTTGTTCCGACGGCGAGATCGCTCGGTATGCAGCCGTCGACGACGTTCAGCATGAACACCCTCGTCCATTCCTGGCCCTTGGCGGAATGGATTGTGGAAAGGATGAGGTAGTCCTCGTCGAGAAGCGGCACGCCCGCCTGGTCGCTGGTCGCATCCGGCGGATCGAGGGTGAGTTCGGTCAGGAAACGCTCGCGCGAGGCATAACCGCTAGCGATCTGCTCGAGCTGCAGCAGATCGGCCTGCCGGGTCGCTGCGTCCTCGTGCAGCCGTTCGAGATGCGGCGCGTACCATTGCCGCGCCAGGCCGATTTCCGCCGGCCAGCCGGCCTTGCCGGTCTTCAGCTCCTGCAGCATCGAAACGAACATTGTCCAGTCCTCGCCCGAGCGCGGCGGCGCCGGCATGGCAGCAAGAGCAGAAATCGGACTGGCATCCTCGGCCATCAGGTCGAGCGTCTTCTGCGCCGTCGACGGCCCGACGCCCGGCAGGATCTGCATCAGCCGGAAGCCCGCCACCCGATCGCGCGGGTTCTGCGCGAAGCGAAGGGCGGCCAGCATGTCCTTCACATGCGCGCTGTCGAGAAACTTCAGCCCGCCGAACTTGACGAACGGAATGTTGCGCCGGGTCAACTCGACCTCCAGCGGCCCGCTGTGATGCGAGGCGCGGAAGAGCACGGCTTGCTGCTTGAGCGTGAGGCCATCCTCGCGATTGTCGAGCACCATGTCGGTGATGTAGCGCGCCTGCTCGGCCTCGTCGCGCACCGTGACCAGGCGCGGCCGCTCGGACGATTGCCGCTCGGTCCAGAGGTTCTTGGTAAAGCGCTCCGAGGCGAGATCGATAACGGCGTTGGCGGCGGCGAGGATCGGCTGCGTCGAGCGGTAATTGCGATCGAGCGTGACGATATTGGCCGCCGGGCTGAAGGCGGCGGGAAAATCGAGGATATTGCGCACCGTCGCCGCGCGGAAGGAGTAGATCGACTGCGCATCGTCGCCGACGACGGTCAGCCCCTGGCCTTGGGGCTTCAGCGCCAGCAGGATCGAGGCCTGCAACCGGTTGGTATCCTGATATTCGTCGACCAGCACATGGTCGAAGCGGCTGCCGATATCCTCGGCAATGACAGTCTCGCCGACCATCTGCGCCCAGTAGAGCAGCAGATCGTCGTAATCGAGCACGTTCTGGCTCTGCTTGGCCTCAACATAACAGGCGAAAAGTTCGCGCAGCTGTTTCTCCCACGCCGCGCACCAGGGAAAGACGTCCCGTAGCACGAGGTCGAGCGTGGTTTCCGAATTCACCGCCCTGGAATAGATGGCAAGGCAGGTGCCCTTTGTGGGAAAGCGGCTTTCCGTCTTCGAGAAGCCGAGGTCGTGCCGGATCAGGTTGATCAGATCGGCGCTGTCTTCGCGGTCGTGGATGGTGAAATCGGGATCGAGGCCGATCTGCTGGCTATAATCGCGCAGCAGCCGCGCGCCGATGCCGTGGAAGGTGCCTGACCAGGAAAGCGCATCCGCCATGACGCCCGCATTTGCACCAAGCACATCGCGGCAGATGCGCTCGACACGCCGCGCCATCTCGGCGGCTGCCCGACGCGAGAAGGTCATCAGCAGGATGCGGCGGGGATCGGCCCCCTTGACGATGAGATGGGCGACCCGATGCGCCAATGTATTCGTCTTGCCGGAACCGGCGCCGGCAATGACCAGCAGCGGCCCGGCAATATGGCTGCCGTCGATGAGCGTACCGTGCTCGACGGCCATGCGCTGCTGCGGATTGAGCTTTTCGAGATACATCCAGCCGTCCGGTCGGGCTCCCGCAGAATCACTGGGGAAAGATTAGATGTTCCTTGAATGTTCGCGATTGCCGTCCCTGTCAAGCGATCTGGCGCGCAAGCAACATCTCAGTCGGGGAAATCCGGACCGATCTCGCGCCGTACCAGCTTCAGGCTGCGGTCGGGCTGAAGGATATAGGTTTCCTCAACGCGCTGGCCCGTTCCGTTGTAAAACTGGTTGTAGACGACGCTGCCGACCGGCGATTTGGTGAGCTTCGTTCGCGGCTGGCCGCCATAGGTGATGCTGCCCGGAATGGGTTCCAGCGCCGGCCTATCGGCCGAAGAGCAACCGGCAAGCAATGCCCCGGCAAGCAAGGCGGGCAGAAGCGCTTTCATCGTCATCATCCCTCATTCGACTGCAGCCAGATATGGAAGCCGCGGCGCCTTTCGCCAAGGATCGTCCATGCCAGGGTCCACGGGAAATAGCCCAGCGCACCGCAACGAAATGCTTTGCCGAGGCGTTAACGGATATCAACTGACATCAGGAGAGGCCACTGTGCTCGGCTTTGCAGCATTCACGAACCATGAGGAATCCGGCCGTCAGGATCACAGCGACGCGGCGACACGCGCCTCGGTGGAGAGCGCCCTTCATGCAGTCGACGATATCGAAGTGGCGGAAATCATCGTCGACATATCGGGCTCATATGTAATCCTGGAAGGTTTCATACGCCGGCGGGGTGATGTCGAGCGGGCGATCGAGATTGCCGAGAGCGTCGTCGGCCGAGGCTATGTGCGCAGCCGTCTGCTGCGACGCTGAAATCGCAAGATGGGTGCCCCGGCTCTCTGCTCACCTGTCCTTGCGATGCATGAAGGGAACCAAGTGCTCTCCAGCGTGTTGAAATGCCGGATCTAAACGCTGGAGACCCTCATGTCGTTGCTTCTTCGCCTTTGGGCAATCACCTTGATTTCAGGCAGTGTCTTTGCCAGCTCCGCCTACGCCTCGCTGGAAACCGGCACAAATTATTCCGCTTTGCCGAAGGACCAGATCGCCCTCAACGAATATACCGGGGCCATCGCCTGCACGCCGGCAGAGCCTCAGTATTTGCCTTCCTTCATCCGCGCATCGGATGGCACGATCATCGGTGTCGGTTATATCGAAGTGGAGAGTGAGGGCGGCGCGGACTGCTGAGGCGTCCGCTGTGCTCAGACGAGGCTCGCCTGCGTTTCCGCAGAGGTGACGAGCCTCTAACCATCATCATGATGGCTGGTCGTCTTCTATTGATGCAGCTGTACCGGGCGCAACGCCCTTTGCGCCGAAATCCGGCACGCACTTGTTGCAGGGTTAAGCTAAAATTAAAGCATTGTCCCGTTCCGGCACGCTCGCGCGCCAGAAGGCGAAAATCGCCCCGAAATTCCTTGCCGAACTGCTAATGCAGCTTCAGCTTCGCCTCTTCGGCGGCCGCCAGAAACTCGGCTCTTGCCTCTTCCACGCTCTTGCGCCCATCGAGCGCCGCCCGGCAGGCACTACGAGCCTTGATATAACGAAGCCCGCGCATACTCGGCCAGAGATCCGCCAGGCACTTCAGCGCATCGAACGGCCCATTGACCGTTCGCGCATCGGCACCTTCGAAACCAACCTTGACCGGGCTGTTCCATCTTTCAGTTGCCATCGACACTCCTCCACGATTTTCGACAGAAACGAAGTGCAGCATCTCCCAGTTCCTCCGGGGAGACTTTGCGATAGTTACTCTAGCGTGATTTTTGCGGTCAACAATAGTGAATCGTTGATTGCTGATGAGACGAAATGTCTGCCTGCGGGTGAGGTTGCGTGCGCACGCAGGCCAAGAGGAATTTTTATCGGTCGCAAATAAGTTGTATAGCGCCGGCGCGCTGCCGTCGCTACCATGTTCGGCAAGCTGAGGGGGCTCCGACATGGTTTTAGATCGAAAATTGATCCAGGCTGCTTTTCTCTGCTCGGCGCTATCTATGCCGGCTCTCGCGCACGGTGCAGCGATATCAGCCGAAGAGGCTTTCCTGACGCGTATTTCTACTGAGTTTGTTCCGAGAATGCAGCGGAAATATATGGACCGTGCCATCTGCCGCATTGTGTGTGCGATAGACATAGCTGCCTTTCGCGCAAGTTTGCTGTTAGCAGAGTCGTTAGAGCAATGGTATGTGGAAGGTATATCTGACGGAGTTCCGAAGGTAACTGTCGATCTGCTTGAACGGTGGGAGTTGTCGCTGTCCATGCCTTATTATCTCGACGTAACCGAAATTCCCGATTGTGCTCATCGGAGCCTACTGCTTCCCACTTGTCATTGAGCTTCGACGAGCGCAGACGAAACAATGTGGATTACCTGCTGGAAAACTGGTGCTGCCGAGTGGGATTGAACCACCGACCTCACCCTTACCAAGGGTGTGCTCTACCACTGAGCTACGGCAGCAGGACCAGACCGCGGAGCCGAGCGGCTCAATTGCGGGAACGGGGCGGCTATTGCCACAGCTTGACGACAAGCGCAAGCCGCAAAATCAAACTTCGCGTGGATAGAGATGCAAGGGACTTTTGGATTGGCGCGAATTCAGCTAATTCTGCTCACATGAACGACAAGACCGAAACCGGCCAGAAGAGCCGTAAAGAGGCGATCGAGGCACAGGCGAAACTGCGCCGTGAACGCGCCGCCGAAAAGCTCAGGGAAAATCTGGGGAGACGCAAACAGCAGGTCCGCGCCCGCCGTTCCGGCCAAGCCGACGAAACAAATGGACTGCCCGCCGCAAAAATGGACGAATCGTAATGTTCCGTCCGTCGCGAATTGAAGCGTGTCGATAAATCCCCTAAACACCTCACTCCTTATTTCAAGGCAGAACTTTCAGGAAAGGCGGGCGCTGCCCGTAAGCGCACATGGATCGTATCAGAATCGTCGGCGGTAATGAGCTGAATGGCATCATTCCGATTTCCGGCGCCAAGAATGCTGCACTGCCGCTGATGATCGCCTCGCTTCTGACCAGCGACACGCTGACGCTCGAAAACGTGCCGCACCTGGCCGATGTCGAGCTGCTGATGCGCATCCTCGGCAACCACGGCGTCGACGTCGCCGTCAACGGGCGGCGCGAGCGCCAGGAAGACTCCTATGCGCGCACGATCCATTTCACCTGCCGCACCATCGTCGATACCACCGCATCCTATGAACTGGTCTCGAAGATGCGCGCCTCCTTCTGGGTCATCGGGCCGCTCTTGGCGCGCGAAGGCCATTGCCGCGTTTCGCTGCCGGGCGGCTGTGCCATCGGCACGCGCCCCGTCGATCTCTTCATCGAGGGCCTGACGGCGCTCGGCGCGACCATGGAGATCGATGCCGGTTATATCAACGCCAAGGCGCCTGCCGGCGGCCTGATCGGCGCACGCTACACCTTCCCGAAGGTCTCCGTCGGTGCCACCCATGTGGTGATGATGGCGGCAACGCTTGCCCGCGGCACGACTGTCATCGGCAATGCCGCCCGCGAGCCTGAGGTCGTCGATCTCGCCAACTGCCTGAACGCCATGGGCGCCAAAATTACCGGCGCCGGCACGGCGACGATCACCATCGAAGGTGTCACCTCGCTCTCCGGCGCTCGCCATCGCGTTCTGCCGGATCGCATCGAGACCGGCACCTATGCCATGGCCGTCGCCATGGCCGGCGGCGACGTCGTGCTCGAAAATACCGACATGGCGTTGCTCGAAACCGCGCTGGAAACGCTGCGCCGCGCCGGTGCGGAAATCTCGTCGACCAACAACGGCATGCGCATCAAGCGCAACGGCGCCGGCATCAGACCGGTCGATATCGTCACCGATCCTTTCCCGGGTTTCCCCACAGATCTGCAGGCGCAGTTCATGGCGCTGATGACCCGTTCTTCCGGCGTCTCGCATGTCACCGAGACCATCTTCGAAAACCGCTTCATGCATGTGCAGGAGCTTGCCCGCCTCGGCGCCAGGATCTCGCTGTCCGGCCAGACGGCGAAGATCGAGGGTGTCCAACGCCTGCGCGGCGCGCCTGTTATGGCGACCGATCTGCGCGCCTCAGTCTCGCTCGTCATCGCCGGCCTTGCCGCCGAGGGCGAAACCACCGTCTCCCGCGTCTATCACCTCGACCGCGGTTTCGAGCGGCTCGAGGAAAAGCTGACCCGCTGCGGCGCCATTGTCGAGCGCATCAGCGAATGAGGAGAGGGTGCTAAGGCGCCCTTTATCCTGGTTGCGTAATTGGCCGCAGCGCCTTATTTCCCTTGTCTGACGCATCGCCATTCCGGCGGTGCTCGGCCTTGGCCGCCAATGGGATGAGACGGAATGACCGACCTGAAACTTGTTGCGCTCGATGACGAGGATCTTGCGATCATTTCCGCGCATATGCAGGACAGCGTCTTCAAGGTCGGCGACATCGACTGGTCGCCGCGCGACGCGCAGTTCGCGCTTGCCGTCAATCGTTTCGTCTGGGAAGGTGCCGAGCGCAAGCGCAGGGGTTTCGAGCGCCGCCGCGCTGCCCTGGTCTTCAAGCGCGTGCTTGCCGTCCGTTCGCTCGGCATCGATCGTGGCAAACGTGACGAGGTGCTGTCGCTGCTGGCGCTGCGCTTCGAAAAGAAGGGCGAGGGGCCTGATGGTACGGTCGAGCTGGCGCTGTCGGGCACGGCGTCGATTGCGCTCGATGTCGAATGCATCGAGGTCCAGATGGCCGATATCGGCGGTGCTTGGGCGGCTGTCGCCAAGCCTCGCCACCGCTAGTGCTTGACGCCTTGAGTTTGAACATCGCAGTTTCGAGTTGAGAAGGAATATCGGCCTTGGCAATCTGGCTGGATCAGGCATCGGAAGGTTTCGAGCAGCATTTTGCCGCCTTTCTGACGACGAAGCGTGAAGTCTCCGAGGATGTGAACATCGTCGTTCGCGCCATCATCGATGATATCAAAGCTCGCGGCGACAGCGCGTTGGCCGAATATTCGCTGAAATTCGACGGCATCGATTACGCCAAAATCCCGATGCGCGTCACATCAGAGGAAATCGACGCCGCCGTCGAGGCGGTGCCTTCGGAAGTGTTGGGGGCGCTGAAGCTCGCCGCACTGCGCATCGAATCCCATCATCGCCGGCAGCTCCCGAAGGACGATATCTACGAGGACGATATGGGCGTCGGTCTCGGCTCGCGATGGACGGCGATCGAAGCGGTCGGGCTCTATGTTCCGGGCGGCACCGCGAGTTATCCGAGCTCGGTGCTGATGAATGCCGTACCGGCCAAGGTCGCCGGCGTCGATCGCATCGTTATCGCCGTTCCCGCCACCGGCGGCGCCGTCAACCCGGCGGTGCTTGCCGCCGCCAAGCTTGTCGGCGTCACGGAGATTTATCGTGTCGGCGGCGCCCAGGCGATCGCGGCTCTTGCTTACGGCACCGAGACGATCGCCCCAGTCGCCAAGATCACCGGCCCCGGCAATGCCTATGTCGCCGCCGCCAAGCGCCATGTCTTCGGCACCGTCGGCATCGATATGATCGCCGGCCCTTCCGAGGTTTTGGTCATTGCAGACAAGGACAATAATCCGGATTGGATCGCCGCCGACCTCTTGGCGCAGGCTGAGCACGACGTTAGTTCCCAGGCGATCCTAATCACCGACGATGCCGCATTCGGCAAAGCGGTGGAGCAGGCGGTCGAACGCCAGCTGAAGACGCTGACCAGGGCCGAGACGGCGGCAGCGAGTTGGCGCGATTTCGGCGCGGTCATCCTCGTTGCTGATCTGAAACAGGCCATTCCGCTGGCAAACCGTATCGCTGCCGAGCATCTGGAACTCGCCGTCGCCGATCCGGACCGGCTGCTCGACGGCATTCGTAATGCCGGCGCGATCTTCATCGGCGCCCATACGCCTGAGGTGATCGGCGATTATGTCGGCGGTTCGAACCATGTGCTGCCGACGGCGCGGTCGGCGCGCTTCTCCTCCGGTCTTTCGGTGCTCGATTTCGTCAAGCGCACCTCGATCCTGCGTCTCGGCCCGCAGCAGCTCCGCACCCTCGGCCCGGCGGCGATCGCCCTTGCCGTTTCCGAAGGCCTAGATGCCCATGCGCGATCGGTCGCGATCCGCCTCAACCTCGAAAGGTGAGGGCATGGCGAAGGGCGATTTCCGGCTTTGCGACGTCGTCCTTGACGATACGATCGGCCGTTCGACGCCCGACGTCGAGCATGAACGCGCCGTCGCCATCTTCGATCTGATCGAGGAGAACAGGTTCGAGCCGCTCGGCCATGCCGGCGGGCCTTACCGGCTGAACATCTCGCTGGTCGATTCGAAGCTGGTTTTCGCCATCACCACCGAAGAGGGTGGCGGCGTCGCCACCCATATCCTGTCGCTCACGCCCTTCCGGCGGATCGTCAAGGATTACTTCATGATCTGCGAGAGCTATTACGAAGCGATCCGTTCGTCGACGCCGAGCCGCATCGAGGCGATCGACATGGGCCGGCGCGGCATCCACAATGAAGGCTCGCAGACGCTGAAGGATAGGCTGGCCGGCAAGATAGAGGTCGATTTCGATACCGCCCGGCGCCTTTTCACGCTGGTCTGCGTGCTCTACTGGCGCGGATGACGGCGATGGAGCGCGCCGTCGACATCGAAGAGGGAAAGCGGCCAGGCGCCATACTCTTCATGTGCGGGATGAATGCCATCCGCTCGCCGATGGCAGAAGCGATCGCCCGTGGTATTCTGCCCGCCAATACTTATATCAGGTCCGCTGGCGTTCGCGCCGGCGAGCGCGATCCCTTCGTGGATGCAGTGCTCGAGGAGATCGGGCTTTCCCTCGGGCGCCGCCAGCCGCAGACGCTGGAAGAGCTCGAGGACGATTATTTCGATCTGATCATCACGCTGTCGCCGCAGGCCCATCACGCAGCACTCGAACTGACGCGGTCGAGTGCGGTCGATGTCATCTACTGGCCGACCATGGATCCAACGGTTGCGAGCGGAACGCGCGAGCAGATTCTGCAAAGCTATCGCGAGGTCCGCGATCACCTGGCCGGCCTCATCGAAAGCCGGCTACTCAAGCGAAATGGCATTGCCGCGCAATCGGCATGAAAACAAATAAAGGAAAGCCTGATCAACAAGGTTCACAAAGCTTCGTTGATTGTGTAGTTTCCGCCCAAATTTCAAGGCGCGCGCTGCGCTGCCTATTCAACTCACAGGAAGAAAACACTTATATGCCTAAAGAAGAAGTCCTCGAATTCCCGGGAATCGTCACCGAACTTCTGCCGAATGCGACGTTCCGCGTGAAGCTCGAAAACGAACACGAGATCATCGCCCACACCGCCGGCCGCATGCGCAAGAACCGCATCCGCGTTCTCGCCGGCGACAAGGTGCTTGTCGAAATGACGCCCTACGATTTGACCAAGGGCCGTATCACCTACCGTTTCAAGTAAGCTTGCCCCACTCCCGTCTGCCGATGGTCGAGGTTCCATGGCGCTGAAATACAAGCTCATTCTGGCCTCGGGCTCGCCCCGTCGCGTCGACCTGCTCAACCAGGCCGGCATCGAGCCCTCGCGCCTGATGCCGATGGATATCGACGAGGCGCCGAAGAAATCGGAGCATCCGCGGTCGCTCGCCCGCAGGCTTTCGGCTGAGAAGGCGGAAGCAGCCCTTGCCGCCATCAAGGGCGATATCACCTGGAAGGGCAGCTATATCCTATCTGCCGATACGGTGGTCGCCGTTGGACGGCGCATCCTCGGCAAGGCTGAGTTCGCCGATGAGGCGTTGAACTCGCTGCATCTCTTGTCGGGACGCAACCATATGGTCTACACCGGCGTTTGCCTGGTGACGCCGGATCGCAAGATCCGTCAGAAGATCGTCGAGACCAAGGTGCGCTTCAAGCGTCTCTCCGGCTTCGAGATCGAGAACTACCTGGCTTCCGGCCAGTGGCGCGGCAAGGCAGGCGCCTACGGCATCCAGGGCCTTGCCGGCACCTTCGTGCAGAAGATGGTGGGCTCCTACACCAATGTCGTCGGCCTGCCGCTTTATGAAACCATTCTGCTTTTGACCGGCGAAGGCTTCGATGTGCATAGCCGGTGGCCCGAGGGCTGAGCCCGACGGCCGATGCTTAAAGCGCGCCACGATCTTTCAGATCCGCGCGTTGCGCTTTAAGGCTTTGTTTTTACGCATGTCGTTGTCGCAAAACCGCGACACACCTTTACGCGACATGCTTTAGGACGGACCGATATGCCTGAAGACAAGAAAGCCGCCGCCAAGGTCGAACCGCTGCGCAAGACCCGCCCTTGCCCCGAATGCGGCAAACCTTCCCACCGCGAACATTACCCCTTCTGCTCCAACCGCTGCCGCGAGGCCGATCTCTCCCGTTGGCTGACCGGCGCCTATGCCATTCCGGTTGCCGACGATGAGACGAAGGCCGACTATCCGGATGAGGAAAACTAGAGAATTCCGCCCGCGAAGCTCTTATTTTTCCTCATGAATCCGCAAAGCCGGCAAGACCGTCAAAAAAGAGTCATTTGACGCTTGCCATGGGCGAACAAGATGCTATAACCCCGCTCGCTTCCGGGGTGAACCAAGGCCCCGCGGTTCTTTTCTTGAAAAGAACCATTGGAAGCAGGTTAGCCCAGGTAGCTCAGTTGGTAGAGCAGCGGATTGAAAATCCGCGTGTCACTGGTTCGATTCCGGTCCTGGGCACCATTCGGCCCCCTAAAACTAATATCATATACACACTATCGAATAGTGTAGATATTTCAGCGGCTTAGTCTATGCCTCACGCCTGATATGCAGGGGGGAGCACTCGCCTCTGCTAGGCCGCGCGCTTCGGTTCGATCGCAAAGGGGCTGAGCCCCAGCCACGTCTGCATTTTCTTTGCGATATCATGGTCGCCGGTCAAGGCGACCTTCGCTCCGGCCTTCTCGACCGTGACCAGCCCCATCCAGATCTCGGTCATGGTGTGCAGGTTGGTCGAAACATAAAGGTTAACGTCGAACCCCGGATCGTACCAGCACAGATCGACCTCACCATGCTTTTCGACGATCAGCCACCACGACCGTTTGGACGCCGGCAGGTCCTGATACAGAAATTGTATCACCGTTCTGCCCTCGGGTAGCGGGGAGGGGTTCAGATTGCGCCGCATGTCCCACATCAGAAGCGACGGATCGAGATTCTTCAGGGACAGCCGGGATTCGACCCATTTCTGTCCCCAGAAGCCCATCGCTTCGACAACGGGGCGCAAATCACGGCCCGCTTCCGTCAGCTGATATTCGAAGATGCCCTTCTCGCCCTGGATCTCCTTGCGCACGACGATTCCCGCCAGTTCGAGCTCCTTGAGCCGTTGCGACAGAAGGGTCGGCGACATTTTTGGCACGCCGCGGCGCAGATCGTTGAAACGGGTCGACCCCGCCACCAATTCGCGCATCAGTACCATCGTCCAGCGGGTGCACAGCACCTCGGCGGCCATCGATAGCGGGCAGAACTGCTTGTATCCGTGCTCAGTCATGATTTTAGCCTCTCCTTCCAACCTCTCGAGAACCATAGGCCTTCGCCCGCGGTGCGGCGAGTACAGAAACTGTACCGGCCCAGTACAGTTCGAGGACTGGCTGGCAGGCCCCTTACCATGCGAGCCCTTTGTCCGGCGCGCGGGATGGCCTGTGCGCCGCAACCAGGAGACATAACCCATGACCGTTTACGTCATTGCAGACATCAAGGTGAAGGACCCACAGTGGATGCCGGCCTACGCCGCTTCGGTCCACGACCTCGTTCACAAGCACGGAGGCAGATATCTGTCGCGCAGCGGCAACGTGGAGACGCTTGAAGGCAAGCCGCTCGACACAACCCTGATCGCCCTGATGGAGTTCCCGTCGGAGGTGGCGGCGCGCGCCTTCACCAACGATCCCGCCTACGCTCCCTTCGTGTCGGCCCGTCAGGGCGGCAGCGACAGCCGTTTCCAGTTGATCGACAACACCGATCTGGCTGGAACGATTTCCTATCTGCCGAAGGGGTGATTCTTCCCGGAACTCGTAGCCTCGAATTCGGGATCACCAAGCAACAACACAGCGCTTGCCTATCGGACCTTCATATTTTCGACGGCCGGCCTGCTGTGCTTCTCAGGAAGAATGGAATGAATATGACAATCAACTTTTACAACAGGCTTCTCATGGCCGCGGCCGTGCTGTCCTCCTGCGCCACATTCGCACAGGCGCATCAGAAGGCCGCCGCGCCTGAAACCGGTCCCAATCCGCTGGCCGACAAGGTTCGGGCTGCGAACAGCCGTTTTCTTGACGTCAAGGCTGCCACATCGGAGGGCTATGCGCCCATCCCCTGCGCCAGCGGCATCACCGGAGGGGCCATGGGCATCCACTATGTCAATGGCCAGTACTTGAAAGACGACAAGATCGATCTGGCTCGCCCCGAAGCCGTCATGTACGAGCCCATGGCCGACGGCACGCTCAAGCTGATAGCGGTCGAATACATTACCTCGAAGGGGCCGGCCGCGCTGGACGGACATCTGTTCAATTTCAACAGCGCGCCCAACCGCTACGGCCTGGGTGAATTCTACGAACTGCATGTCTGGGCCTGGAAGGGCAACCCGACAGGTACTTTCGCCGACATGAATCCGAAGGTATCATGCGATCCGACGACCGCCGCAAGCCAATAGAGGATCAGGCCGGGCGGCGCCATTGCCGCCCGACCGTTCGGCCGGCTCCCGCCGGAAGGCGCCTCCGAGCGTCAAGATCCACGACCTCGGGCGCCAGGCCGCCCTCGGCAGGTGGCGCCTTACGGGGGTCCACGACGTGGCCGCCAACGGGGCTTCGTCAGTGTCGGCATCACCGCCCGCACGACCGAGTTCGTGGTTGCCTAGACCGCACGTGGCGCCAGCGCATTGGAGTGTGGGCGTTATCCGCGCGCCCGACGCCGAGATGGCGAGCCTCAACATCGCTGGCGACCCTTCCACCCCAAAGGAATTACACGATCAAACCGCGCCAGCCGCCGTAATCGTGCGATTATTGTTCGAAGTGGCCTTAGTGTCGCCCTTTCAATGTCTTCGCCAGCATCTCGCTCAGTGTTGCCGCCGAAAGCATCGATTCGGCCAAAAGCTTCTTGAGCTTCTGGTTCTCCTCCTCCAGTGCTCTCAACCTTTTGGCATGGAGACCGACATTCCCGAACTGCAGGGATTGCCACCGATAGAAGGTCGGCTCGCTGATACCGTGCTTGTGGCAAACATCTGCCACCGTCACCCCGGCTTGGTGTTCCTTCAGAATACCGGTAATCTGGTCGTCGTCGAATTTTCGCTTGCCCATCACGGTCTCAGTCCTCGCGAAATGCTCTGTTGAAACTGTCGAGCAGTGGTCTGACAGCATAGAGCGCTACGCTGCTTTTGCCGGTTTCGATCAGTGTCTGTGCGGGCATGCCGGCGACCAGCGCGACATCTTTCATTTTCGCCAACCGCTCGTCCGTGACACGGATCGTCGCGGCAAAGTAGGGTTGGCCGCTTTGCGTATCGGCGAGGCGGTCGGCTGACACATACTCCACCCGTCCTTTCAGGAGGGGAACGCGCCGCTGATTGTATGGAAGAAGGTGCACCTGTGCCTCCAGCCCCGCATGGACAAGATTGATGTCCTCCGGTCTGACATGGGCAGACACGATCAGGCAATCGGAGCGTGGCAGAAGATCGACCAGCGGTTCGCCCGCGCCGATCACGCCACCTGATGTGTGGATGCGCAGGTTCATGATTGTTCCATCTTCGGGAGCCCGGATATCGGTCCTTGAAAGTTGGTCGTCGATCGCCCGCAGGCGCTCGCGCAATTGCATGATCCGGCTTTCCATATCGCGCATGCCTTGGGCGACTTCGCTCAACCGGTCGCTCTCAAGCTTTGCGAGATCGGCCTGCGACTCGCTGATCACCTGGTAGGCGCGAGAGATCTGTGCCTCGACTTGGCCCTGCTGGCCGTCAAGGTCTGCTCTTTCGCGCTCGAGGTTGAGAAGCCTGCTCCTTCGTTCAAGTCCCTTGGCGGCGAGGACCGTAACCTGATCCAGTTCTTCCTGCGAGATTGCGGCTCTGCCGGCCAGTGCCGCCTTCTGCGCGCCAAGCCCGACGATTTCCTGCCGCACCTGCGCGATTTTTTCATTACCGATCTGAATTTCCGCCTGCATGACCCGGCGGCGGGCCTCGAAGATTTTCTGTTGCCCGATCAGAATCGCGCCGACCGAAGGATATTTGTCCATGGCTGCCCTGAGATCCTCGGGATAGGCGACATGGTCGCCGCCCGTCTGCTCGGCAAGCAGGCGGGCGCGGCTTCCTTCGGCGTCCCAAAGCTGCCCCTGGATACTGTCGCGCTCCGAGCGAGACTTCGTATCGTCGAGTGCTATTACGATTTGCCCGGCCACCACCGTATCGCCGTTCCTGACGAGGATCCGTCGGACAATCCCGCCCTCCAGATGCTGAATGGTCTTGCGGCTGGACTCCGGTTCGATAACGCCCGATGCGACCGCAGCGCTTTGCAGCGGCGCCAGGATCGACCAGATTCCCAATCCGACGATGAAGACCAGGATCAACAGGTTCCCCGTCCAGACAACCCCTCTGAGTCCCGGCATGGGCGAAGGGGCGGCGGGTCCGCGCTGTTTCTGTTCGATCACCGGCAAATAGGCTGTCTGTTGCCTGGCTGTCGCTGTCGGTCGTTGAGCCAACTGCCGACCCGTCCTTGCCGAATTTGAAAATTTCGGCGCCGTTGCATCCAGTTGAACAAGGGTCATGGCAGCATTTCTCCCTACGTTCCTGTTCGCGACGGTGGTTGAAGATAAGTTTCGTAAATCCGCTCGCTGTCGCCGAAGGCAGCCACCGTCCCGTTACGCATAATGGCAATCTTGTTGGTGGCCGGCAGGATACCCATCCGGTGCGTTATGATAACAACGGTCATTCCCCTGGACTTCATGCGCTCGATTGCCGCAAACAGCATGCGTTCGCCGTCATAATCCAAGCTCGAATTCGGATCGTCGAGAACGATAAGTGACGGATTCCCATAGGCAGCCCGTGCCAGTCCCAGTTGTTGGCGCTGAGCCCGAAGGAGCAGGTTTCCACCGTCACCGATATCGGTCTCGTAGCCCTGCGGCAGCCGCATGATGGCTTCGTGCAATCCAACCAGCTTTGCGGCGTCGATCGCTTTGCCGGGGTCTCCCCCGTCCAGCCGGCCGATCACATCCTTGATTGCTCCGCCGAAGAGTTCGATATCTTGCGGCAGGTATCCGACGTGGCAGGTCCCCCCGCAAAGGCGCAGAGCCGAGATATCGACCCCGCCGAGAAGAGCATATCCGCTCGTTGCCGGCACAACGCCTGCCATGATGCGACCCAATGTCGATTTTCCCGATCCCGACGGACCGATGAGCGCTACGCAATCGCCTGGCGCGAGCCGCAATGTGATATCAGTCAGTATTGGCCGATCGGCGAATGGCTTGAAATAGCTGACGTTTTCGAGAACGAGGCCATTGGGTTCCGGTCGCGGCACCATTCGGGCGTCGCGTTCCGATGCCACTGTAATCAGCATTCTGTTCAAGCGATTGAAGGCGTTGCGCGCAAACATGAAGGAGCGCCATGCGCCTATTGCGCCCTCGATCGGTGCGAGCCCGCGCCCGAGCAGCAGGCTCGCAACGAAGATGATTCCCGGACTGCCGCTGTTGACAAGCACCAGCCAGGTCGCCGATCCCATCATCAGGATCTGCGCCAGTGTGCGGATCGATTTGGAGAAACCAAGAATGATCTCCGTGCGATGCATCGCTATGTCCTGGGCCCTTCTTGCCATCTCCGCATCGCGATAGACGATCAGCGCTGCGCCATCCTGCATGCCCATTGCCCGGATCACCTCGATGTTTTTCAGCGCCGTCGCAAATCGGATATAGCTCCTCGAAAGGGCGAGATTGGCGTGGGCAAGCGGCTCGCGCGTCGCCAGTTCCGTCATGAACGCAAACAGCAGAAGTGCAACTGCGCACAGAAGACCGATGGTCCCAAGCAGCGGGTGAACAAGAAAGAGCAGAAGCAGGAATACCGGCGCCCAGGGAACGTCAAATAAAAGCGAGCTGGCCGGTGAATCGAGGAACTGGCGTAACGCGGCGAGATCCCTGTAACACTCTGTGGCGGCTCCCGTATCGGCGTGAGCGGCATATTCGAACGATGCGGTGAGCACCATGGGCCGTAGCCTGTGGTCCAGCCAGCTGCCGATGCGCGAAAGAGCTGCCCTGCGCACGATATCGAGCGTCGACCCGACCAACACGGCGATGGCGATGATCATCGTCAGCATCAGGAGCGTGTCGGCGCTTCGGCTCGACAGGACCCTATCGTAGATCTGCAGGAGATAGATGGAAGGCGTGAGAAGAAAGAGATTGTAGCCGAAGCTGTAAACGAAGACCAAGCCGAAGGCTCCGGCACAGGCCCGGAGTGCAACAACGAGCTGCGTCGGCGGGCACGGTGGCTTTATGGAATTTGTTGTCATTATCAGATCTCGCTGCACTTGATACTGACAAGAAGAGGATGCTTACCTTGAGGGCCGCCGGCCGAAACCAGCGGCCCTTGAGGTCTGAGTTCAGGAGCCGAGATGGTCGACGTCGATATGGCCGAAGGCGTTGATGAAGTGATCGAGAGAATTGGTCACCGTCGTCGTTTCGGGATCCGTGTGAACCAATGCCGACGAGATATCGCCGCCGTGAGCCATGTTTCCGTTGCCGCCGTTGCCGCCGACACCGGCGAGGATGGTGGCATGCTGATCGGCCATAAGCTGCGTATATTGTGTCGCGGTCGTCGCCGCAGCCACCGCAGCCGTGTCGCCGCCGCTTGTGTTTCCTTGACTGCCGTTGGAGTTGGAATCTCCGCCCGCGCCGCCGGCGCCGCTATGCGCGATTGCCGCTAGGAAGTTGTTCTGGGCTTGGCTAAAGCCACCGTTTCCGCCATGGCCGGCGTCCCAGTCTGCCGTCTGCCAAACGTGATCGCCGTTGTGCACATCGGTCGTTGCCCCGTAGACCTTTTGTGTGGGGTCGACATAGGCGACCGGGTTGTAGTTGATGTTCCCATCGTTGTGGCCATCACCACCGTTGCCGGCATTCGCGTCACCCGCATCCGGATGATTGAGATGAATCGTGTCGGATATTTGTGGAATAGGCATTGATGTCACTCCTTCTAGTTGGTTTGCGAGTTAGTTTTTTTACGGCGTCCCACTACGACGTGCGTTCCGGCATATCGCCGCAGTCAATACGACCGCGGACGAATATTGCCCGCGATTTAAACTTCGAACTACCTAGATATTCGGGGACATTCCTTCGGATGTATTTTTGATATAGCCGAGCGTTATTTGATTGGTGTTGGCGATTTGGCGCAGGGTGGCATGTCATGATCAAGCCTTCGACCTCGCCGAAGCGACGCCGGGGCCTCTGATCCAAAGGCCGATTGCGTGCTTGCAACTCGCACAAGGGACGCTGCGGTCATGACGGCCAAATGGCTACAGAACTAGCCGATGGGATGTAGACGAATTGCAGGCTCTGCTTTTCTGACGTTCAGAGGCACAATGCCTGAACAATTCAGGCTGCATGGCGCCGCACGCTCGGGGGACATGCGGTTGACCGTGGATGGAGACGGTAATGGCGGAAACTCGTTCCTTATTGGACCTGCCCAAGGCGGGCACCGATCAACACCTCGCCTCCAATGTGGCCGCGGGGCATCTGGCGCTGGTGCCGACTTGGCTTCCATTGGATGTCGCTTCCGGTCCGAGCCATAATTCAGCCGGCAGCGGTGGTGACGGGATAAGCGAAGGCGTGATCAGCAGCAACGCGCTGGCCGTCTTCATGCCGTCCAATGCCGCCATTGCGGGACCTCATTCGGGTGCCGACGCCTTCCAGGGCAGTGATGCGCTCATCAATCAGCATCCCACCGAAATGGCTGGGATAGGCGGAAATGGCGGAAGCGGCAATGTTGCCGTCGGCAGCGGCGATGGCGCCAATCATGCCGGCACCGGCGGCAATGGGCTCTTCTACGGTGGACTCGTCAGCACCGAAGTCGCGCTGTTTGCCCCCGTCAATACCGCCGTGGCTGCGGGCCCTGGCGCGGAGGCTCACGCCGAGCAATCGAACAACGCCCTGTTCCTGCAGGGCGCAACCCAGATCGGCGGCATGGGGGGCTCGGGCGGAGATCATAACGTCGCGAGCCATGGCCCGTCGATGAGCCCTGGAACTGCGCTCACATTGACCGGCGACTATTATGCAGGCCACGGCGGCGATGGATATTTCGTCGGCACTATGGTCGACGTGAGTATCGCCATCTTCTCGCCGATCAACATCGCCATCGGCGCCGCGGGCGGCTCGGCGGAGGCCCATCAGACAAACAATGTCATTTTCGATCAAGGCGCTGTGCAGATCGCAGGCATCGGCGGCAATGGCGGTGGCTTCAACCTGTCGTCAGACACGATTTTCACCGGCAACCATGCGGGCGGCGGTGGCGGCGTAGGATCGTCGGCCGGCAGCATGGTCGATGTCAATTTCGGCTATTTCCATCCCATCAACATTGCCGTTCCGGCTGGCGGGACGGCGGACGCCCAACAGATCGACCATGTTCTCTATGACCAACATGCGCTCCAGTTGGCCGGCATCGCGGGTCACGGCGGAGAAGGCAACCTCACCGACGCCCATTCGGCTCTCGTAGACGACATTCTGGCCTTCATGCATAGCTAGAGCAGGATGATTTTAAGCCGGGTCGCCGAAAACCGCTCACACGGCATCATTCTCCAGGGGATAGAATCCCGGCTTGCATTGCAGAGGCTCAACTGCACGAAACCGTTCTTCGTGCGATCTTTCAAGCCATGTGTTGAATTGTTTCCTCCGCCCGGCATTCGGCTCCTTGGCCGACATGGCACTGAACGGCGGGCTCACTGAGATCCCGAAAATTCCACAATGACCTCATCCGCATTGTCGCCGATTTCGGCCGCCAGGGGCCGTGACCTCCGGCCGCTGTCGGTCGGTGCCGGCGCAGTGCTGCCTGCGGCAGAACAATGCTAACTGGTATTAATGCGTCACTAGAGCACGATTTTACTAATCATAACGGGTAGTCAGCGATCCCAGGCTTTTGCTGCTTTTCGCGTTTGTCGTCTTGTTGTCGGGTCTGCGACTGCTTTGAATTGAGACATGGAAACAAAGCCGAGCCGAACGGCAGCTCGTTATATCCAATGGCGCTTTCCGAAATGGGTCTGTAGCAGATTAGTTGCCTTTTCAATGCCTTTGAAAGCTTTGTTGACCCGCTTGCCATACGTGAATTCGGCGAAGGCTGGAAAGTCTGCAGCGACAAGTCGAACCAGCAGGACGTCATGAAAAATCTCTTAACTGTTCTCTGCAAGCCCAGTTATCTATCGTTGATATCTTATAGACTATAAGAATTATCATGAGAGATCAGACTATTAATATCTGAAATACACTCACTTTTTATCATGACATGTAATGAGAACAGGAATAATATGAATAGCTGTTGCGTTGCAAATATTCGTGGGGAGCACGCAAGTGTCCGACATTACTGGAACTAGGCGCCGTACGGGGCGCAATGCACCAACTGTGATCATCGTCGAGCATTCTACATTGGCACGCACCACCGTGGTGAAGCTTCTTGAGCGTGAACTCGCCGGATGGAACGTTATAGATTTGATCTCGACCGAGAGTCTCGATAGTGCTCTTGGAACTGAGGTGCGTTTGATTGTATTGGGTCTGGCCGGCCGAAGTGTTGAGAGCACCAGCCTGCGTGATGATCTCGCGGCGATTGCCGCACGTTTTCCTGAGGCTCCTGTCACGTTGCTCTCAGGTACGGATGACGCCATCATAGCCCGTCAAGCACTCAAGATGGGCATCCGCGGCTTTTTCTCGACCTCACTTCCCGTTGACATTGCTCTTGCCGGTCTTCGTCTCGTTCTGGCAGGAGGAACATTTTTCCCGCAGCTATTGGGAGCTGGTACAAACGGCTCAAGCGAGCATATTCCGGCCAGAAATGAGGGCGAAAAGAGCTTGGATGACAGGACGCAGTACTTGGCGATTGCTGATTTCACTCCCAGGGAAGCGGATGTCCTCGCAGAGCTGCAATGCGGCTGTTCAAATAAGGTCATTGCAGGAAAACTCAATTTGTCGGGGCATACGGTGAAGATGCATTTGCAACACATAATGCGCAAGCTGCAGGCGCAGAACCGCACTGAAGTGGTTGCCCGCTTGATTCAAAGAGCCGCCAGTGAGCCTGACGCCTCGCCGAGTTAGGCGGCGTCGCCAGTGCGGGGGGACCGTCTCAACGTTTTAGTTGGGTTTTCGGAGCACGGTTTGCCCCACCAAAGGCACCGAAAATTGCTCCCTGACTCAGGCCGTTGCCAATTGACGAGGATTGGCACACCCGTGCTGTCATCGCGCGGGCCAGGCATCGGCGGGGGCGTTCGTTTCAACGGGTCTCATATCGTGATGCCTTGATCGGAACCGCGAGTCCGGCCGTCCGTTACCCTTTGAGGAACGGAGGACATGGACATGCGCAAGAAAAAAGCCATCGTCGAGGCGGCGCTCGAGTCTGAGTATGAGCGCCAGGCGCTCGGGATCATGAATACGGAGCAAGCTCTGAAGCTTGAGGATGCTGATGGTCTTGTTTTCAGCCACCCGGATAAAGAGGCCGGCGTGACGGATCACTTTGTTGATCAGGATGAACTGCGCCGATTGGTGCGGCGGTCAACGTCGCCGCTTCCGGTGTTGCAATCGCCGGGCCGCTCCTGAGCTTCAAGCAATCATGTAGCCGCCGTCCACCGGCATCGATATGCCGTTCACCATGGCCGCCTGATCGGAGAGCAGGAAAAGAACAACCTCGGCAATGTCTGCCGGCTCGGCGAAGCGACCGACGGGAATTCGCTTCATCATCCCTGCGGCCTTCTCGGGATCGCTCCATGCCTTCACCGCCATTGGCGTCAATGTCACAGTTGGGTGGACGCCGTTGGCGCGGATGCCGTGAGGCGCAAGCTCCTTGGCCATGACACGCGTCAAGCCATCCAACCCACCCTTCGATGCACAATAGGCAGCGTGGTCGGGGATGCCGACGAAGGATGCGACCGACGAGACGTTGACGATGGCGCCTGGACGGCCCTCCTTGATGAGCGAGCGGGCATATTCCTGGGCGATGATCATCGGAGCACGCGTGTTGACGGCGACAAGACGATCGAATGCTTCGACGGTTGTCTCCAGGAACGGCTGAAGCTCGGTCGTGCCGGCGCAGTTGACAAGGAAATCTGCGGGAAGGGCAGCGATGACAGCCTCTCTGGTCGCATCGGCGTCTGCGAGATCGACCTGGATTGCCCGGCAGCCGAATTGCCCTCGCAGCGCTTCGACGTCAGCGCCGCTGCGGGTCAGAGCGACGACATGCGCACCCCGTTCGGCGAGCATCCTTACAATTTCGCGTCCGATGCCTTTGCCGGCGCCGGTCACGATCACCGTCTTTCCTTTGAACTCCATGGGTCGTCCTCCTACAGTCTCTGGCCTGTTTCCCGATCGAAGATATGCGCACGTCGGGGATCGATGTGGAAGTACATCGTCCGTCCGGGATCGACCTCGATACGCTCGCGGATCAGGGCGTCGATCGGCACGCCTCCCGTGCGGCCGAAGATCAATGTCTCCGAACCCGTCGGCTCGAATACCGATACCTCCACAGGAACGCCTTCTTCGCCGATTGTGATGTGTTCCGGTCGGATGCCGTAGGTAACGGCTCTTCCTTCATCCGCATTTGTGTCTGCCATCGGAAGGGCGATGCCCTGGTCGGTGACGACGATCTTCCTGCCGTCGCGGATGGCTATGCGGCCCTGGAGGAAGTTCATCGATGGGCTGCCGATGAAGCCGGCGACGAAGAGGTTGACCGGGAAGTCGTAAAGATCGAGAGGCTTGCCGATCTGCTCGACCCTGCCGTCGCGCATCACCACGATCTTGTTGGCCATCGTCATCGCTTCGATCTGATCGTGCGTGACGTAAACCGTGGTGGTCTTCAGTCGCTGGTGAAGCTCCTTGATTTCGACGCGCATGGTGACGCGGAGTTTGGCGTCGAGGTTCGACAACGGTTCGTCGAACAGGAAGACTTGCGGATCGCGAACGATGGCACGGCCCATTGCCACGCGTTGACGCTGTCCGCCCGATAGTTGCTTCGGATAGCGGTCAAGATAGGGCGTCAGGTCGAGGATCTCGGCTGCCCTGCCGACCTTCTCGTCGATCTCCGCTTTCGGTCGCTTGGCCATCTTCAGCGGAAAGCCCATATTCTCGGCGACCGTCTTGTGGGGATAGAGCGCGTAGCTCTGAAACACCATCGCGATGTCACGCTCCTTCGGGGGAGCGTTGGTGACGACACGGCTGCCGATCCGGATGTCTCCGCTGCTGACCGTCTCCAGCCCGGCGATCATCCGGAGCAGGGTGGATTTGCCGCAACCGGATGGACCGACCAGCACGACGAATTCGCCGTCCTCGATGTCGACGCTGACGCCGTGCATGACCTGAAGAGAGCCATATTTCTTGGTGACGTCGCTAACCTGTACGTTTGCCAATGTCGTTCCCCCTAGCGCAGCGCGGCTTGTGACTTGATGTCGTTAACAGAATTCATCGGCTCATCCCTTCCAGACGACGTAGGCGCCAAGGACTGCCGAGATCGCCGCAGCGAACCAAACCGAAAGCCCGAACGGTTCGATGAACCGCATCCAGAACAGCGAGAGCGCAACCCAGATCACGATCGAGATGAAGAGCCGGTCGAACCAGTTCGTTTCGATCGGCAGAAACCCCGGCTTGCGTTCGTTATTTCCTGATTGAGACGTCATCGTTTCATCCTTTCACGGCGCCGAAGGTCAGGCCGGCGACGATGTGACGCTGCACCACCGAAAAGACGATGAGCGCCGGAACCAATGTCAGCATGGAGATCGCGGCCATGATGCCCCAGGCCGTGCCCGTGGTCGTCACATATTCCGACAAGCCGGTGGTCAAGGTGCGCGCATGGAAGTTGGTGAGCGTCGCCGCCAGCAGGTATTCGTTCCACGCAAACACCCAGGTCAGGATCAGCGTCACCGCAAGTCCGGGCCGTGCCAAAGGAAAGATGATGTCATAGAGGACGGTCCATGGGCTCGCGCCGTCCATATAGGCCGCCTCGTCCAACTCCTTCGGAATGCCGTCCACGGTCGGGCGCAGCGTCCAGATGGCGAAGGGAAGGTTGAAGGAGCAATAGACCAGGATCATGCCCAGCTTGGAATCGGCGAGCGAGAAGTCGCCGATCCTGTAGACCTGCGTCAAAAGCAGGAAAAGCGGCAGCAGGAAGACGGCCGGCGGCGCCATGCGGTTGGTGATCGTCCAGAAGAAGATGCTTTCCTTGCCGGCGAGGTCGAAGCGCGTCAGGGCGTAGCAGGCAAGGAAGCCGAGCGTGGTGACGAGCAGCGCGTTGCCTGACGAAATGATCAGCGAGTTGAGCATGTAGCCGCGCAAGGTCGGATTGGTCAGCACGTCCTGATAATTCTTCCAGAAGAAGCTCCGGAGAATGACATCGGGCGTCGAGAACAGGTCGAAGGGCTGTTTCACCGATATGACGAAGAGCCAGTAGATCGGGAAAAGGGTGATGAAGCTTATCAAGGTCCACAGGAGGGCTGGAAGCCAGGGATTTTTGGTCTTCATCGCTTCAACCTCTCTTCACGCGGGGTGCAATCAGGCCGACGTAGAGCAGCCAGCAGACGACGATGGTGAGATAGAGGACGATGACGGAGATCGCCGAACCGTAGCCGTAATTCGTCTTGGGAAAGACTTCCCTGAATATATGGACACCGATGTAGCGCGTCGATGAACCCGGACCGCCTCCGGTCAGCATCAGGACTTCGTCGACGGTGCGCAGCGCGTCCATGAGCCTGATGAACACGGTGGCCAGCATGGCCGGCCGGATCAAGGGGAGCGTGATGTGCCAGAAGATCTGGCTCTTGCCGGCGCCGTCGATCTGCGCCTGCTCGAACGGGTCTGATGGAAGCGAGACGAGTGCGGCGATCAGCGAGAGGGTGACGAGCGGCGTCCAGTGCCAGATGTCCATGATGACAGTGACCGTGAAGGCCGCAACGGCGCTCTGGCCAATATTCAGATCGTAGCCGAACCAGCTTCTGAGAAGATAGGGAATGATGCCGATGGACGGGGTAGTCATCAGCTTCCAGACTGAGCCGACGATGATCGGCGCCATGATCAGCGGTAGAGTATGGATCGTGCGAAACACTGCCTTTCCGGGAAAGTCCTTGAGCAGCGCCTGGGCGAGGATGTAGCCGAGGACCAGTTCCGACACGACCGCGAAGAAGACGAATGCCAGGGTGATGCCGAGCGATGCCAGAAACTGCGGGTCGAAGACGAGCCGCCGATAGTTCTCAGCCCAGTTGAAAATCATGCCCGGATTGGCCGCGAACGGGTTCCATGAATGGAAAGAGACCCAGAGGACGTAGATGAAAGGAAAGATCCCGAACAATCCGAGGATCACTATGGTCGGTGACAGCAACAGCCACCCGAGCTTCTGCGAATGCATCGCCTGTCCCCCATTGAACACTAAGTGGATGTCCGCTCCATCTGGAACGGAAGATGACGGGTCGCCGGAGCGACCCGTCAAGTTGGGGAGGATGTCTTATTTGCGATAGCCGAGCGAGGTGAGCTCCTCTTCGGCCTTGGCCGCCATCTGATCGAGGCCTTCATCGGGCCCGATCTTGCCGGTCAGGATGTCATAGAAGATAGGCGCGGTCGCTTCACGTACCTGCGCATGGAAGGGGTAGGGAGGAGCGCCGGCGAAGAGCTTGCCCTCGTCCTTCAGCATTGTGTAGAAGCCGCCGAGCTTGACGTCCATCTCCTTCACCTTCGGATCGTCGAACGTCGCCGTATTGGTGATGCGCGGTGCGGCGATCGCCCAATCGGGCTGCACGTCGTTTTGGCCGATGAATTCGAGGAAGAGCAGCGAGGCTTCCTTGTTCTTGGACGTGACCGGCACGCCGAAGGCGCCGCCGTCGTAGTAGCCGATATAGCCCTTTCCGGCTTTCGCGTCGTCCAGCACGCCCGGCTCGAGCGGCGGCAGAGCAAACCCGACCTGGCCGACCACCTTCGACTGCGCTGGATCGCTTGCGATCCAGGCGGCATTCTCACCGTAGATCAGCCCCTGGGCGACACGGCCGGCGGCGAAGGTCGTTGCTGTTTCCGTCCAGGTTGACTGCGTCGATTCCGGAGGAGCAATGTCGCGCAGGTGCAGCCAGTACTTCAACGCGGCCTTCGCCTTGTCGCTGTTCATCGCGCCGCCATGTTCGACCGTCGCCGCATAGTTGTTCTTGGCGTCGATGCCCCAATTGTAGACGCCGAAGGTCGGCACGATGGACTCGAAGAATTCATACCAGGACGCCGGATGGCCTGTATGAGCCTGGGCGGTCGTGCCCCAGAGCTCCATGCCGTTATCCTTGCCGTACTTCGTGAAGAATTCGGCGATCTGGGTGTATTCCGCGTGTGTGGTGGCCGGCTTCAAGTCCTTGCCGGTTTCCTTCTTGAAGGCTTCCTTGATCTTCGGATCTTCGAAGAGGTCCTTGCGATAGAGATAGGTCTTCAGGAAGGCTTCCATCGGAACGCCGAAGAGATCGCCGCTCGCGTCCTTGAAGTAGTTGGCAAAGCTGGTGAAGTTCGCATCGTCGTAGGTCGGCGCCTTCAGATCAGCCTGGTCTTTCAGCGTCTTGGTGATGTCGACGAGGAAATTCCTGGCGAGATAGGAATAGATGATGTCCTGCTCGATATAGACCATGTCATAGATGCCGGTCTTGGCTTCCATGTCCTTGATGGCCTTGTCATACATCTGATCCCAGGACGTCGTCTCGATGTCGACCTTGATGCCGGTCTTCTTTTCGAATTCCGGAGCGAGCACGTTCTTGATGTAGTTCGATGGCGGGGTGCTTTCGGTGACGCCGTGCAGCGTCACGCCTTTGAATTTGGCGCCGGCGTCGGACCAGAAGTCAGCCCAGGCAGGCGAAGCAGTGGCGGCGAGGCTGAGCGTCAGCGCAAGCGCGCTAGCCTTCAAAGCATAATTCATTTTCAATCCTCCCATATTGCAGCGAGATCATTTCGCCGGTCCTTTGTGTAGGCCAAAAAAACTGGCAGCGCAATATTTGTTGTCTAAACATGCAAATCGCGGGTCTATCCCATTGATTTTTGCAGAAACTAATTTCGGGCAGAGGATGAAATGCAATGGGCAGAGATTTAAAATATTGCGTTGCAAAGAGATTTTGCAAAGCAGCAAAAGATTTTCAGCCGAAATTATTTGTTGTCTCTCCAAACTAAATGGCATAGCACTGTGCGCAGCCAAAGGCATTTTTTGGAGGAAAAGGCTATGCGTCGATTGGGTATCCATTCATTTGTATGGACAGGCGGCCAAACGCAGGAAGGGCTGGAGATGGCCCTCAACAAGACGGCCGAACACGGATATCGCACCATCGAATTTGCCTATCTGCGCCCCGAGAAATTCAATCTCGATCGACTGGCAAAGCTTGCGCAGTCGCTTGATGTCGAGATTGGCGTGACGATGGGTCTGCCGCTCGACAAGGACGTATCGAGCGAGGATACCTCTGCGGTATCCGCTGGCAAGCAGACGCTGGCCGACGCCGTTCGTGCGGTCCGCGATATCGGCGGCAACAAACTCGGCGGGATTCTCTATTCCGCGCACACCAAATACAATCGCCAGCCGACGAAGAAGGGCTGGGATAACAGCGTCGCCGCGATCGCCGCGACCGCCGAAGTCGCGAGACAAGCGAACGTCGACCTGGTCCTGGAGGTTGTCAACCGGTTCGAGACGAACCTGCTGAACACGGCGGCGCAGGGGCTGAAGTTCATCGCCGAGACGGGATCGGAACATGTTCGTCTCCACCTCGACACGTTCCATATGAACATCGAGGAAGCCAATCCGGCGGCCGCGATCCGCCTGGCCGGCGACAAGATCGGCTACTTCCACATCGGCGAGAGCAATCGCGGCTATCTCGGCGACGGCGTCATCAACTTCGAACTGATCTTCGACGCTCTGCTCGACATCGACTACATCGGCGACATCGTATTCGAGAGCTTCTCGACGACGGTCGTCGACGAAGGCCTGTCGCTCGCCTGCGCGATCTGGCGCGACACCTGGGAGGATAATGATCCGCTTGCGGCGCACGCGAAGCGCTACATCGAGCTGAAATATGACGAGGCCAAGCGTCGCCGCGCGACAAACGCGCGGCCCTGATTATCCTTCTGACAGCCTGTTCCAGTCGTGTAAGGGTTGGGCGACTTGAAGGGAATTGAAATATGAACGACACCGTCTCCATCGGAAGTTCGCCGCGCAGGATCCGGCAGAACAATATCGTCGCCGCCTTGCAGACGATCTATGCTCACCGAAGCCTCAGCCGCGCGGATCTCGCCCGGAAGCTCGGGATGAATCGCTCATCCTCGGGAGAGATCGTCGCCGAACTGACGGAAGGCGGGTTCGTTCAGGAGTCGGACGAGAGCGGCAGGCAGCGCCTGGAACATTCCCGTGCCGGGCGCCCGGGCATCATGCTCGAACTGGTCCCCGATGCCGCATTCTTCGTCGGGATAGAGATTGGCGTCGAGCATATCTCGGCGGCAGTTATCGATCTCTCCGCCGACGTCCGGGCATGTCGGAAAATGGCGTTCGACAGCATGTCTTCGACGGTGGAGGAGGCCGTGGCGCAGGGCGTCGAGCTGATTGTCAGTGCGATGGAAAAGAGGATGATCGGGCGGTGCAAAGGTCTCGGCATATCGGCGCCGGCCCACATCCGGCCCGACGGAATTGTCACCCTCGCACCCATCATCGGCTGGCGAGAGGTGTCGTTGAAGGAGATTGGCCGATCCGCCTTCCTGGCCGCCTTCCCGGCCGCCGTTCCGATCGCGGTTGAAAACGATGCCAACGCCTTTGCGATCGGCGACAGCTATCGTCACGGCGCCGCAGGCGTGACCCTGTTCCTGCTCATGGAAACCGGCGTCGGCGGCGGCATCACGATCGATGGCAAGCTGTTCCGGGGCGGCCACGGCCTGGCGGGAGAAATCGGCCACACCCTGGTGCCGGGGAGCGGCGGTCAGAAGTTTGAACAACTGATCGGTCGCGAGGTGCTCATCAGGCAGTATCGTGAGGCTGTCGGCCGAGAGGACGCGGATCTGCAGGATTTCCTCAGCGGTGTTCGCGACCGTGTCCCGGCTGCCGTCAATATCGCCGAAACCTGGTCGCGCCATCTCGCATACGCATTGCTGCAGGCCTGTCGCCTGCTCGACCCCGACAGGATCGTGCTGGGTGGCTCCGTGGCATCCCTCTACCCGATGGTGGCCGCCCGCGTGGCGGTTCACATGTCGGAGGGGCAGAACATCCCTTTTCCCACGCCGGAGGTCGTCGTGGATGGTGATGCGGAGTTCGGTTCCGCCTTCGGGGCGGCATGCATGTTGCACCAGCGCTTTCTGTCATTGGAGAGCGAGGAGTTCGGCAGCGAAGACGGTGCGCCGGTCCAGGCACCGACGAGTTGACGACAAGAACGATCGAAAGCAGGATTGCAAATGGCTACAGTACTGGCTCCGGACGCGCTTGGTCCCACGGTTTGCGTAGGGGAGATCCTCGTCGAGATCGTCGCCACGACGGTCGGAGACGGGTTTCTCGAAGCGCAGCCGCTTGTCGGTCCGTTTGCGAGCGGAGCGCCGGCGATCTTCATCTCGCAGTGCGGCCGCCTCGGCGGCAAGGCCGCCATGGTGGGCGCCGTCGGCGATGACGATTTCGGTCGTGTCAATACGGATCGCCTCAAACGCGACGGCGTCGATATTTCGACGATCTCGATCGATCCGGATTATCCCACAGGAAGCGCCTTTGTCCGCTACCGCAGGGATGGCTCCCGGGATTTCGTCTACAACATCGCCACATCGGCAGCTGCGCGCTTCGGCTGGTCTCAAACGGTCGGCGACCTCATCAATCGGAGCGGTCATGTTCACGTGATGGGCTCGGCTCTCTCGGTTCGCAGTGCGCGTGAGGTGATCCACCAGGCGGTCGACATCGTCAAGGCCCGCGGGGGAACGCTCTCGGTGGATCCGAACATTCGCAAGGAATTGAAGCTGGACAAGGACACCGAGCGCCGGTTTTCCAAGCTTGTCGCCGCCGCCGATCTGCTTCTGCCGTCCGGAGAGGAGCTTGAGCGCGCCGCAGGTGTCGAAGGCGAGGCAGAAGCGATCCGCCGCTTGTTCGAGATGGGCGTCAAGGAGATCGTGCTGAAGCGCGGAGCCGAAGGCGCGACCTATTTCGGCAGGCAAGGAGATCGCATCGACGCACCGGCATTCGTCGTTCAAGAGGTCGACCCCACCGGCGCCGGCGACTGCTTCGGCGGTGCCTATCTCACCTGCCGGCGGCTCGGAATGTCTCCGCAGCAATCTCTGACCTATGCCTCGGCCGCCGGCGCCCGTAACGTGACGGTCCTGGGTCCGATGGAGGGCGCCGGCACCCGTCAGGAACTCGATGCATTTATCGCTTCAACGGAAAGGCGCCCATGATGCAGGTGCATCTCAACGACCTGGCCAAGCTGAGGATGGAGGGCCGCCCCAAAGGCGTGACCTCCGTATGCTCCGCCCACCCAATCGTGCTTCGGGCCGCACTCCGACACGGGCGGCAACATGAGAGCACCGTCCTGATCGAAGCGACCTGCAACCAGGTCAACCACCTCGGCGGCTACACCGGGATGACGCCAAACGACTTCGCGTCCCTCGTCGGCAAAATAGCCGTCGAAGAGGGGTGCCCCGAAAAACTCATCATTCTCGGCGGCGATCACCTCGGCCCCAATCCTTGGCGCGACCGCCCGGTGGAAGAGGCCATGGCCGAGGCGGAGAAGATGGTTGCCGCCTATGTCGAGGCCGGATTCCGCAAGATTCACCTCGATGCCTCGATGGGCTGCAAGGGCGAGCCGGTGGCGCTCGATGACGAAACCACCGCCCATCGCGCCGCCCGGCTTGCGGCGGTCGCCGAGGTCTCGGCGAAGAGGGCCGGCGGCGCAATGCCGGTTTATGTCATCGGCACCGAAGTGCCGCCGCCAGGCGGGGCCGATCATGCCCTGACAACCATCGAACCAACGGCTGCCGCGGCGGCGTTGAAGACGATCGAAGTCCACCGCCGGATCTTTGCGGAGGCCGGACTCGGCCAGGCGTTTGAAAGAGCCATCGGGCTGGTCGTGCAGCCGGGCGTCGAGTTCGGCAATCAGAATGTCGTCCTTTACGACCGGAGCAAGATAGACGCGCTGAAATCGGTCCTCACCGACGAGCCACAATTCGTCTTCGAGGCGCACTCGACGGACTATCAGGGAACCCGGCCGTTGACCGCGCTGGTGGAGGACGGGTTTCCCATTCTGAAGGTCGGTCCCGAACTGACCTTCGTCCTGCGCGAAGCGCTCTATGCGCTGGATGCGATCGCTTCGGACCTCTTGCCCGATTACGGCCAGCGTCCGCTCTATGCGGCGATGGAAGCGCTGATGGTCGATCAGCCAGGCAACTGGAGCCGCCATTACCACGGGACAAACGCCGAGATGCGCTGGCTGCGGCACTATTCGCTGTCTGACCGCATCCGCTATTATTGGGCGTCGGCTGAAGCACAAGATGCCGTCCGGCAGCTGTGCGAGGCCCTTCGAGGGCAAATCGTACCGCTGCCATTGCTTTGGCAACACATGCCGGCCGCACAGGATTTCGCAGATGCACCGCTCGATCCGGAACAGGTTTTGATCTGGAGAGTGACGAAGAGTCTCGCGGACTATCACGCCGCCTGCGGCGTCGGGAAGAATTGACAATCAGGATCAAGACAGGAGGAAAAATCGATGACGGAATTGAATGGGAAGATCGCGGCGGTCACGGGTGCTGCGTCCGGAATAGGGCTGGCTTCGACGGAGGCAATGCTCGCCGCTGGCGCGACGGTCGTGCTGGTGGACCGCGATGAGAAGGCCCTTGAGACGGTTTGTGCCCGGCTTGGCGAGCGCGCTATTCCGCTCAAGATCAACTTGCTGGATTCGAGCGAGTGTGCGGGACTGCTCGAGGGCATCCTGTCGAAGACCGGCAAACTCGATATCCTGCATGCCAATGCAGGCACCTATATCGGCGGTGACCTGATGGAAACAGATCTCGATACCATCGATCGGATGCTCAATCTCAATGTCAATGTCGTCATCAAGAATGTTCGAAACGTCATTCCGCACATGATCGAACGTGGCACTGGCGACATTGTCGTCACCAGTTCCGTCGCCGGACATTCGGCGATCCCATGGGAACCGGTCTATTCGTCATCGAAATGGGCAATGACATGCTTTGTCCAGACGATGCGACGCCAGCTTCTGAAAAATGGCATTCGTGTGGGATCGGTTTCTCCAGGGCCTGTGATCAGCGCTTTGCTCGCGGACTGGCCGGAGGAAAATCTTCGCAAGGCGAAGGAGGCCGGAGCCTTGATCGAGCCCAAGGAAGTCGCTGACGCCATCATCTTCATGCTGACCCGGCCGCGCAACGTTACCATCCGCGATATCGTCGTGCTTCCCAGCGCCTTTGACATTTGAGGAGACGTGAGATGAGCTACCAGCAGAAATTTCGCCTCGACGGCGAACGTGCGGTGGTCACAGGCGGAGGGCGTGCGATCGGTCTCTGCTGCACCGAGGCGCTGGCGGAGGCAGGCGCCGCCGTCGTTGTCATCGAACGCAGTGAGGCTGACGCTGAGCAAGCGCTTGCCCTGTGCGACAGAGGCTACGACATCGAAGTCCGGGTCGGCGACGTCACCGACGCGGCCCGAATGGACGCGATCGCAGCCGAGCTCGCCGATGGCGGGCGTCCGGCGACCATCCTGGTGAACAATGCCGGAATTGGCCAGAACGGCATCCCGGCGGAAAATCTCACCGACGCCGATTGGTTGCGCATGATGGACGTCAATCTGAATGGCGTCTTCTGGTGCTCGCGCGCCTTCGGCCGTCCGATGATTTCGATGAAACGTGGCGCCATCGTCAATCTGGGCTCGATGTCAGGTCACATCTGCAACCGGCCCCAGCCTCAGACGGCCTATAACGTCTCCAAGGCGGCGGTCCATCACCTCACGCGCTCGTTGGCCGCCGAGTGGGCGCATCACTGCATCAGGGTAAACGCCGTCGCGCCCACCTACATCGAGACACCGATGGTGATGGCCGTCGAAGCCAATCGCGAGCGTATACCGCTCTGGCTCGCCGACACGCCGATGGGCAGGATGGGAACGCCGGAGGAGGTAGCCAGCGCCGTCCTCTTCCTCGCGTCGGATGCGGCCAGCCTGATGACCGGGGCGATCGTCAACGTCGATGCAGGGTTCACCTGCTGGTAGCCTGTCGCGGACGAGGCGCGAGCGGCGCCTCGTCCACACCTGGAAGCCAGTATGGAAACGTTACCACATTGTCTTGACTCGCATTCCTGCTGCGTTTATCCAAATGTGGAAACGTTGCCATACTGGGAGGAAGCTTGATGAAATCCGCGCGATTGAACCGACTTTTCGGCGTGTCTGGAAATTGTTTTGACGTTGCCATCGATCACGGCATGTTCAATGAACGAACCTTCCTCGCCGGCATCGAGAACATGAAGACGGCCATCGAGGTGATCGCGGACGCGGCGCCGGATGCCATTCAGCTGCCGCCGGGTACGGCACCTCTTCTGCAGGCGATCCCCGGCAAGCATCGCCCGGCACTGGTGCTGCGCACCGACATCGCCAACATCTATGGCAATCCCCTGCCGTCTCAGCTGTTTTCCGAAATGATCGACAGGGCGGTGGAGCAGGGCATTGCATTGGATGCTGCTTGTGTCGTCGTCAATCTTTTGATGCTTCCGGACCAGCCGGAAGTCTATCGCGCCTGCGTACGCAATGTGAACAGCCTGAAACGTGAATGCGAGATCTACGGCATGCCGCTGATGGTCGAGCCGCTCGTCATGCAGGACAATTCCAAGGGCGCCTACATGGTCGATGGCGCGATCGACAAGATCTTGCCGCTCGTGCGCCAGGCGGCTGAACTTGGCGCCGATATCATCAAGGCCGACCCCTGCGACAATGTCGAGGAATATCACCGCGTGGTCGAGATCGCCCAAGGCCTGCCGGTGCTCGTGCGCGGCGGCGGCCGCGTTTCGGATCAGGAAATCCTGATCCGCACCAGAGAGTTGATGGAGCAGGGCGCCCGTGGCATCGTCTATGGCCGCAACGTCATCCAGCATCACAATCCCGCCGGCATGACGCGGGCCTTGATGGCGATCGTCCATGACAAGGCTTCCGTCGAGCAAGCTTCGCTGCATATTGGCTGATGCGCGTCTGGGAGGAGATGTCATGACGAAAATATTCCGCTTCGGCGTCATCGGCTGCGGTCTGATGGGACGCGAGTTCGCGAGCGCTGCGGCGCGCTGGCTGCATCTGGCCGATGTCAAGACGCGACCGGAAATCGTCGCCGTCTGCGATACCAACGCGACGCTGCTTGACTGGTTCAGGGATCATGTGCCGACTGTTCGCCAGTTCACCGCCGACTATAAGGAGCTTTTGGCCAATCCCGAGGTCGATGCGGTCTATTGCGCGGTCCCGCATGTGCTGCACCAGCAATTCTACATCGACATCCTGAAGGCTGGAAAACATCTTCTCGGCGAAAAGCCCTTCGGCATGGACGCCGCGCAGAACCGGGAGATCATGGCGGTTCTCGCCGAGCATCCGGAACTTCTGGTCCGCTGCTCGTCGGAAATGCCTTTCTTCCCCGGCGCGCAGAAGGTCATCGCGCTCGCAAAAAGCGGCGAGATGGGGGATATAATCGAAGTCGAGGCGGGTTTCCTGCACTCTTCGGATATCGACCGGCAGAAGCCGATCAACTGGAAGCGCATGGCCGATATCAATGGCGACTATGGCTGCATGGGTGATCTCGGCATGCATGTGCTGCACGTGCCGCTGCGTCTCGGCTGGCGCCCGACGACCCTGCATGCACAATTGGTCAAAAAGGTCACCGAACGTCCTGACGGCAAGGGCGGCATGTTGCCCTGCACCACCTGGGACAATGCCACGATCAGCAGCCGCGTGCGCACCGGGGATCAGGATTTCCCGATGGTGCTGAAAACCTGGCGCATCGCGCCCGGCGAATCCAACACCTGGTACCTAAGAGTTCTCGGCATGAAGAAGAGTGCGTTCTTTAGCACGAAGTCGCCGCGCCAGTGGCAGTGGATGGACTATAATGGCGGAGCGCAGGCTTGGAGTACCGAGGATCTGGGATATGGCTCGCTATTTCCGGCCATAACAGGCAAGATTTTCGAATTCGGTTTTGCCGACGCCATACAGCAGATGTGGGCGGCCTTCGTCGATGAGCTTGCCGGTGGGAATGCCAATGGTTTCGGCTGCGCGACGCCGGCCGAGGCGCAGGCGCATCACGCAGTCCTGACGGCAGCTCTCAAGTCCGGTCGCGAGGACGTCGTGGTGCCGGTCGAGTATGACGGGGCGTCAGCCTGATGCAGCGTTCTGCGATCAACGCCGCGTTGCTGCGGGCAACCGAGAGCCTCGAGCGCTGGCACTGGGCCCTGCCGGCATGGGGTTCCTGGACGGCGGCGGATTTTGCCGCTCATCCAGAGGCTTCAGCCTATTTGCGCGCCCATCAGCTGGGTTGGGATGTCACTGACTTCGGCTCGGACCGCTTCGCCGAATGCGGTCTCGTACTCTTCTGCCTGCGCAATGGCATCGTCGATGTCTGGGGTGAACGGACCTATGCCGAAAAGCTGCTCTTCGTTGGCGAAGGGCAGGTCACGCCGGCCCACCGTCATGCGACGAAGATGGAAGACATCATCAATCGCGCCGGCGGTGATCTCGTCATCGAATTCGCCGCAAGCGATATAGGCGGCAATGTGCTGACGGAGGATGTGACGGTTCCGGTAGACGGGCTGGCGCACCGGCTCGCTGCATGGGAACCGCTGGTACTTGAGCCCGGGCAGAGCGTGACGATCCGCACCGGGCTCTACCACCGCTTCTACGGCAGGAAAGGCGGCGGACCTGTGCTTGTCGGCGAGGTCAGTCAGGTCAACGACGACAACAGCGACAATTTCTTTCTGGAGCCGATCGCACGCTTTGCCGCGATCGAGGAAGACGAGACGCCGCTGAGACCCTTGTGGAACGAAGGAGTCAACTGATGCGAGCCGGGGAGGAGGTTTGCGATCGCGACGGTCAGAAGCAGGGCGGCATCGTTTGCGCGGGGAACTTCATCGTCGATCGGGTCCACACCCTGTCCTATTGGCCCGATCAGGGCAATCTAGCGCATATTCTGCACCAGGATCTGGGCGTGGGGGGTGGGGCGGCCAATGTCGTCACCGATCTGGCGTCGCTCGGATTTCCCGGAAAGCTGGCGGCGGCGGGGTGCATCGGCGCCGATCAGGACGGCGAAATCGTCAAGGCCCGCCTCGCAGGTGCCGGCGTCGATGTCGGTGGGCTGACGGCGTTTGCCGACCGGGTGACGGCGCATACGCATGTCATGAATGTGCCCGGCCAGAACCGGACCTTCTTCTATCATGGCGGCGCCAACGATGCTGTCACGGATGAGCTTGTCTCACCAGCAGCCTTCGCCAAGGCCGGCTATCGGCTGTTCTATCTCGGTTATCTCATGCTGTTGCCGGGTCTCGACCGCATCGGCCCTGACGGCCGTTCGGGAGCGTCGCGCCTGCTGGAAGCGGCGCGCCGCGCCGGCCTGACGACCTGCGTGGATTTCGTATCGAGCGAAGATCCGGAATTTGCAAAGAAGGTCGGCGTCGCTCTGCCCTTCTGCGATTATCTGATCATCAACGAGATGGAGGCGGGTCGGGCAACCGGCGCTATCGTCCGCGATGCGAAGGGAGATTTGATCGAGGCGGGGCTTTTGGAAGCGGGCGAGCGCCTGCTTGCGGCCGGTGTCGTCAAGGGCGCGATCATCCATGCACCGGAAACCTGCTTCTGGTTTGCATCAGGCGCTTCCACGATCATCACGCGTTCACGACCTGTCGATCCCGATGACATCGTCAGTACCGTCGGCGCAGGAGACGCTTTCTGCGCCGCCGTGCTCTATGGCCTGCATGAGAACTGGCCGGTCGAGCATATCTGCGCCGTCGCCCATGCCGCAGCTGCGCGTTGCCTCAAGGGGGCGACGGCCACAGATGGCATCCCCGATATGTCCATCCTTCTTCGCGAGGCGAAGGAGACGAACCCGCAATCCGCTTAGCCCGTTGGCGTCGCCTCAGGAGGGCGGCTCCGACTATCGTTCAGTCAAAAGGGGAGGAGCAAACATGAAGCTATTCGTTACAGCAGAAGCGACCGGGGAGGCAGTGCGATGACATATGCGGAAGCGGCGCGGCTCTCCGACAAGGTGGCATTGGTCACAGGAGGAGCGAGCGGCATCGGCAAGGCGGTATGCGAACGCTTCGCCGCCGAAGGCGCGAGGGTTGTCGTGGCAGACCTCGACGGTGAACGATGCGCACGGGTGGCAGAAGCGATCGGCCCTCAGGCCTGGGGTGTCGCGCTTGACGTGACCAGCCAGGACAGCATCGAAGAAGCTGTACGCTTCACTATATCAACCGCCGGTCAGATCGACATCCTGGTCAACGCCGCAGGCATTTACGATGTCGAGTCCATCCTGGAAATATCCCGGGAGCGGACCGCTAGGGTATTTCAGGTCAATATCGAAGGGCTGATCTTCATGACGCAGGCCGTTGCCCGACACATGGTGGAGAGAGGGGAAGGTGGACGCATCATCAACTTCTCGTCCCAGGCTGGCCGTCGGGGCGAAGGACCGGCGGTGGCTTACTGCGCTTCCAAGGCGGCCGTCATCAGCATCACGCAAAGCTGCGCTTTGGAGCTGATCCGTTACGGGATCAACGTCAACGCCATCGCTCCCGGCGTCGTCGATACGCCGATGTGGGACATCGTCGATGCAAAACTCGGCAGCCGGGAAGGTTTGAAACCCGGTGACGTCAAGCGCCGCGTGGCCGCCGCCGTCCCCGCCGGACGATTCGGCGCGCCCCACGAACAAGCTGCCATGGCGGCCTTCCTGGCCGGGCCAGATGCAGCATACATCGTGGCGCAGTGCTACAATGTCGACGGCGGAAATGTCATGAGCTGAGTGCTTGAGCCGTGCCCGGGATGGTCGATGCCAGTGGGCGGACGTGTCATCAGCACAATCACTTGAGTTTTGGAGGAGTGAAATGAGGGCTGTACGCTTGGAGTCGATCGGGTCTTTGACCATGCGCAGCGTCGAGAAGCCGGTTGCCGGGCCGGGCGAGCTGCTTGTCCGGGTTGCGGTGGCCGGCATCTGCGGTTCCGATCGCCACATGTATAAGGGCGAATATCCGACAGCGATCCCGGTGACGCTGGGGCACGAATTCTCCGGCATCGTCGAAGAGATCGGCGATGGGGTGACACGGTTTACCGGCGGCGAGTTGGTGACGGTCGACCCGAATATCTCGTGCGGCACCTGTCGGGCCTGCAGGCAGGCGCGGCCGAACTTGTGCGAGAGCTTGACCGCCATCGGTGTCACACGAGATGGCGGCTTTGCCGAATATGTGGTGGTGCCGCACGCCCAGGCCTTCGTCCTGCCGGCCGACCTCGATCCTGTTCACGGCGCCTTCAGTGAACCGCTGGCCTGCTGCATCCACGCCATCGACAAGGCAAGGATCCGTCCGGGCGACAGCGTTGCGATCCTCGGCGGGGGCGTGATCGGTCTGCTCATGGTACAACTGGCCCGCCTGGCTGGGGGAGGCGAGATCGTTTTGATTACGCGACAGCAATCGAGACGCCAAACCGCTTTGCGCCTGGGAGCCACGCACGCCTTCGAACCGGCCGCTTCGGATACAATCGCTTCTGTTCGGGAGGTCACCAAAGGCGGCGCAGACGTGGTCATCGAGTGCGCCGGCGTCAGCGACACGCTGCAAAGCGGTCTGAAAATGGCGCGGCGCGGTGGCATCTTCGTGCTTTTCGGGGTGACGCCGGCAGGTGTCGAGGTGCCGGTTCTGCCCTTCGATCTGCTGGTAAACGAAGTCGATATCAGGCCCGCCTACCTCAATCCCTTCACCCATTCGCGCGCTGCGTCAATGGTCGCGAGCGGGGCGTTGGAACTGGATGCATTGGTCACCAAAACCATCGGTCTCGAGGAGGTCGCCGACGTGGTGGGCAACGCGCCATTGCCAGGCGAGATCAAGGTCATCGTCCGACCCTAGCTTGGCCGCGTCCTGCGAACAGTGCCGGTGGAATCGCGCTCGATCAGGGTGACCGGCACTTTTACGATCGCGCCTTGCCGAGATTCGTACCCTGTTTGGTGCTCTTCGATCAGCGCTTCCAGCAGCCGTGCTGCCTGCTGTCCGACATCGCGGATCGGCTGCGCGACCGTTGTCAGCCGTGGAAAGACGTAGGCTGCCTCCGGCAGGTCGTCGAAGCCTACGACCGAATAGTCGTTCGGAACGGAAAATCCGCGATCCTGGATGGCATGGATGGCGGCAATCGCCGAAACGTCGGTCGTGCCGATGATCGCGGTGACCTCAGGTCGAGAGGCCAGCAATTCCCGCGCCAGCCGGTAGGTCTCTGCAAAGCTGTGCTCTTCCGCCATCGCCACGGTGGCAGGCGCGATCGCATCTTTCGCCATCTCCGCCGTGATGCCCTGAAGGCGAAGCTGGATCGGCTGACTGTGGGCCGGCGCGCCGACGATGGCGATTGCCCGGTGGCCGAGGCCCATCAGATGGCGCGCCATCAGCCGTCCGCCCTCCTCGTGATCGGCCATGACAGCATCGTCGGCAATGCCGCTCAGCTCGCGGTCAATGGCGATGATTGGAATGCCAGCGTCCCGCAGCACCCCGAAATGCTCGATGCTGCCGAAGGCGCTTGCCACGATGACGCCGTCGACGCGCTGAGCGAGCAGCATCGAGATATAGCGCACCTCATGGTCCATACTTTCCGCCGTGCTGCAGATCAGCGTCTGATAGCCGTGCTGAAACAGTTCCTGTTCGATCGCATGGGCGAGGATGCCGAAGAAAGGCACCTCGATCGACGGCAACATCAGTCCGATCATCCGGCTTGGTGCACCGCGCAGCATACGGGCACCCTTGCTGGGCGTGTAGTTCAGTGTTCGGATAGCCGCCTCGACGCGATCTCTGAGCTCAGGCGAGGCATAACCGCTGTTGTTGAGCACGCGCGAGACCGAAGAGACTGACGTTCCTGCAAGCTTAGCGATATGTCGGATACTGGTCGTCACGTACACGCATTTCTTTCTCTACAGCGCCGGCGTCTTTAAGACGCGCATAGGAGGCTAGCACAGGAGCGGTCGAACATTCATCAGAAGGACTGCTGAAGTTCACCTTCATTTCAGCATCCACTAGATCACTAGCGGGACGCCGCATCAAGCGCGCCGCTATTCGAGAACGCCGGCTGTCGTGACAAGCTTCACCGTGAGAGCTAGAAGGATAGGCGCCTCATCGATAGCAGCCCGTTGAGCGGATACTGATGAACGACACAGTTCTCCTGTTTCACGGAATTGCCCGGACGAAGAAAAGCATGGCGAAGCTCGCCGGCTTCCTGTCGGCCCACGGGTATCGGGTTGTGAACGTCGGTTACCCCTCCACCAAGTTTTCGATCAGCGACCTCGTCGACATCATCCGACCTGAGATCGACGGCGCTGCGAAGGAGGCAGGCGACGGCCGGGTCCATTTCGTCGGTTATTCGATGGGCGGGCTGATTGTCCGCGCTTTTCTCAGGAACTATCGCCCAGCCAACCTGGGGAGAGTTGTGATGGTCGGAACGCCGAATAGCGGCAGTCAGATTGCCGATTTCCTCAGGAACTGGCCCTTGTTCAGGAAGGTCTATGGACCGGCAGGACAGCAGCTAATTACCGATCAAACCGCGATGACGGAGCTGTTTGGCACTGTCGATTATGAACTTGGCATCATCGCCGGGAATCGGACCATCGACCCGGTCTCTTCCCTTATCATCGGCCTCAGGGTTCCGAATGATGGAAAGGTTTCGGTGGAGAGCACCCGTCTCGACGGCGCGTCGGCGCATATCGTCATTCCGGCAAACCACACTTTCTTACCCGTCAACAAGACGATGTGGAGCGAGACACTGTCGTTTTTGCAAGATGGGCGGTTTACAAGCTGAATATCCACATATTCAAACATCCGCCACATGCCCTCTGCTTAATTCCCCGCGGCACCGGTATCGAAGGAAATGCAATGACCGCCATCCTGCGAAAGAAAGTTCACGGCGCGTCTACACGCGGACAGGTCATCGATGGTGCGCCCGATGTCGGCGTCGGCTATCAGGTGTTTTCCGATACGGTGATCGAAGACGTTATCGTCAAGAATTCTCCTCGAGGCTTCAAATTTCACAATGGCAAGAATCTCACCGTCAGGCGCTGTGAAACGGAGAATGTAAACGGCGACGGCATCTACCTGACAAAGACGACGCACGTGTTGCTGGAGAATAATCGCATCGGCGCGGCGCCGGGCGAGGGAGCAGACTGCTGCCAGTTCGCCTATCAAAACAGCGACGACAATATCAGCTCCGATATCGTGATCCGCGGCAATCTCTTCCTGCAGACGCCGGCGAGCGCATCGAACAAGGGCGCGCTGGTCTGCGACAGAACTCGCAAATACCTGGTCGAATACAATTTCATCGGCGGCAAGAATTTCTCCTTTTCGTCGATTGGGGATGACGCCGTGGTGCGCAGCAACATCATGCGCGATGGCAGGATGAATGATTATTCCTTCGGCTACGGCATCGCCGACAAGGCCGACCACGCCGGGCATCACGTTTATGACAACTGGATCGAGAACACCAATCGTGGCGTCAGCCTGAGCGGCTTTTCGGATCAGGAACTGGCATTTCGCAAAGACATCGATATCCACGACAACGTCATCAGCCAATGCGACATCGCGTTCTTCGCCAATCGACCGTGGTCCGGGAGCTTTCGGCGCAACATATTCCTGCGGTGCGAACAGGACATGGTTCTCAAGGGAAACGGCAAGGCGACTGCGGGTGATATCGATGGCAACTATCGCAACGATGGCAGCTTTCTGAATATCACCCCGCCGCCGCTTCGCTTGAAGCCTGACGGCAAGGCTTCCGTTGCCTCCGGCGAATGGACATCCGAGCCCGACGAAATCCGCATCCAGTGGCGTGACAAGGGGATCGACATCCCAGGTGCCAATCGGCCTTCCATTACGGTTGAGCCTGGCATGGAATTGTCATGCGTCTTGCTTGCCCGCAAGGCGCAGAACTGGATGCTGGCGATCGCTGAGACTGCCTATGACGACTTCACGCCGCGCGCATGGCAAGAACATAGGCTGCTTTGGCAGAAGCGCTATCTCTCGATTTAAGCGGTGCGACCGAGAACCCGGATCGCGCCAAAATCAGGATCGACGCCAGCGAAGTCTCATGGCCTTTCCGGCGCTGAGCGCTTTGCGCACCGGTTCATCGTAGAGGCGGGTGACGATGATGGCCAATAGGACGATCAATGGAAGAACGATGGCAAAGATCGCCCAAGCCGGCGGTTGCCCCAGGCCAGCGGCTTTCAATGCTCCCAATAGCAAGCCGAGCAGCGGAACATGAATTGCATAGAGCGCGTAAGACGCCTCTCCCGCAATAAGAAGCGGCTGTCGCAGCACGCCATCGAAGTTGGCTGTGTAAAGGACAAGCACGGCGATCGGAAATAGAGCAGTGATGACAATCAGGTCCTTAATGCCAACCAAGGCGGCGGGCGCCTGGAAAACGAGAAGTGCAGTCGCGACGACGATGACAGCCACTGCTGCTGCTTTTCCGATGCCTGAAGGGGAAAGCCGCTCACGGTAGCGGTACATCAAGATGCCGAGGGTGAAGGAAAAGAGAACGCGGGGAAAACCGGAGAGCAAAGCGCCGTCGAGTGGGATCAGGTCGGCGCTTCCATGGGCCAGCGTTTGCGCCGCCAGCCAAACCCATGACGCCAGCAGGATGAGTGCGAGCACGCCGCTGGACAGCATTCTCGCCGCATAGCCGTAGGCGAGGTTGATCACGATCTCCAGGAACAGGGACCATGACGGACCGTTGAAGGGGAACAAGTTCGGCGCCTTCAGCGATGTTCCACCGATCGCCGGCAGGAAGAACATCGAGGCAAGCAACGAGGTGGCAAACAGCATGGGATCCATTTGCTGATTTCTGCTGAGCGACATACCTGCATATGCGAGTACGCCGAGCAACAAACCGAGCAGATAGAGGGGATACAAGCGGATGAGACGCTTGATGGCGAAATCATTGGCAGAGAGCGTAGACTCCTGAATGAGTTTCCTCTCATAGGCGTGGCCGATCACGAAGCCGCTCAGACAAAAAAACAGGTCGACGGCGAGGTAGGCAGCAGGTGCTGCATCAAATCCGACAAACCCTTCGGTGTGATGCATTGCCACACAAATAGCCGCCAGGCCGCGAATTCCATCGAGGCCGACCAGTCTACGATTATTTGAACTCATCTTTTTAGCCTGATGCATGTTGCGCGCCTGCCTGGGTCGGTTTGCGGAAGCGGGACAGGAACTCCGGGCCGAGGCTCGTCAGTGCGATCACGGTATGGGGCCATAGGATGAAGGGGGCCAGCATCATTCCGGCTTCGGTGAACGCGCCGATCAGGATCAGGAGGATAATGACAACCTCCTTCCTCTTGGTGATGGCGAGCGCTTGATTGAGGGGTGACGAGGTCATCTTCCCCACGAGCCGCACCACCACGAACGACGTCCAGATGATGGTGGCGGGTATGCCCATGTTCAGCGCAAGTTCGATATAGGTGTTGTGGGTGGATTGAGCGTCCCAGGTAAGGCGAACATATTGCTCCATGATTTCGGGCTGTCGGAACAAGGCAAATCCCCAGCCGGTAAGGGGCCGCTCGAAGATCAGCGGCAGCAACTGTTCCCAAACATTCGTACGTCCGCTGAGCGTAAGGTCTTTCCCGAATGACTCGGCAATCGCCTGTGCCACACCCATCAATGCGACGGAGACGACAAAGCCCAGCAGGGCGAATGCAAGAAGAACGACGAAGGATCTGAAGATCCGGCCTGGAAAGCGCTGAATCCAGCTCATTCCGTAGTATACGGCTATTCCGATCGAAAGCAGGATGATCGCCGTCGATGATTTCGCCAGCACGATGAGCACGAGGTAGAGCAGCATTGCCGCCCATCTCAGGAGATCATAGTAGCGCAGACGCCACATCGGCAGGGCCGGCAGTAGCAAGATGAAGTTTGTTGCCGAGAACTGGCCGAGCATGTTTTTGTGGTAAAATGCCCCTTTCACCATCCCGGCATAACTGCCTCTCATCACCGCGAACCGCGGAAAGGCTGCTGTGTAAAGAATATTGATGAAAGCCGTTGCAATCGCAAACTTCGCCAGGCTTTCAAATGTGTCAACGGCTCCGTAACGGGCTCGGTAAAGAATGGGTCCAGCTGTCAGCAATGCGACGGCGACGAGGGCTCGGAGCGAGGCTCCGACGCTGACGGAAAAAGCAATCGAGAGAAAGACGCATAAGCAGACTATGCCGACCAGCGGCGAGGCGCTGCGAATCAATTCGAAGATGCGCCTGGGCTCCAGGATGCAGTAGAGGCCAATGAGTGGAACGAGCGACATCAGCAACAGTCGCATCGGCATGGGGTCTTTGCCGACGCCCTCCTGGAAGTCGGCCGGCAGCCCATACCACATGCCGGTCGCTCTCCAGAGGGAAATATAAAATATTGCCGAGAGGACGATCCGCACGAAGGTTTCACGCCGAATGCGATATTGCGCGCGAGCTCTGGGTCTATGTCTTTGCAGGCCAATCGGTTGGTAGCTGTCAAATGAGGTGCTCATGACATTCCGCCTTGCGTTTTGGTAACCACCTGAGCGGCAAAAATCAAAGCTGTAGACCCGCTGCGGCGAGGAAGCTCGTGATCAGCTTGTATGCCCCTTCATTAAAATGAAGATGGTCAGGCTTGTAGTTGGAACATTCTTTATCGCTTGGCTTACCGCACCGCAACATATCATCGTTCATTTGAACAAACGTGACACCCGGCATTGCAGCCAATGACGATGCGACAAGCTGGTTGGCCGGAATTCGCACATCCTCGTAGAAGGCATAGCGCTTGCCCCGAGGCGGTATGGATAACGCATAAATATGGGCGCCTGGCCAAAGAGCGCGAACCTTGCTGACAACAGCGACGACACCAGCTGCCACGGCGGATGGCGCAGTTTTCGCACCCAGGTTGTTCGTGCCGATAAGCACGACGACATCGGCGGGATGGAAATCCGGAAGGTTTAGACCATCGAGGCGGTACAGTGCATTTTGCGTGGTATCCCCAGCGACCCCGAGGTTCATCACCGGGCGCGTGGGAAAGCTGTCCTTGATCCAAGGCTGCCAGAGCTCGATGAGTGAATCGCCGACAAGAGCCAGATTGTATCGGGCCGATTTGTCGCGGTAGCTGGGAAGAGCGCGATCATATCTCTTGTTTGCCGGCTTTTGTTGAGCCAGCGCATTCGACACCTTTGCAGGGTCGGGGCATTCCTGTGCGAAGGATGGGCCAGCATTGCTGACAATGAAAAGGAAATTCAATGCGAGGACGATGACAAGGTTGGCGAAGGGTCGCAACATTCAGATTACCGATATCCTGACGTCTTGGGGCTTTCATTATTGAAGAGGAAAATGGCGGTGGCAAGGAGAGAGTGGCTCTGGCCTCTCCGCCCGCAATGCTCGGCACCGTTGGCAGCCGATCCATGAAATGGAAATCACTGACCGCATCAGATCAACGAAGTCTTCAATTGCCGGAACCAAAGACCGAAGCCGCCGTTGATTGCCATGCCCAACCGTGTCCGGGAGACAGGACAGACATGGCACGTCAGACATTCTGGAAAGGTTATCTCAAGCTCTCGCTCGTCACCGCCGCCGTCTCGCTGACGCCGGCGACGACCGAAAGCAACAAGGTCCGTTTCCATGTCCTCAATCGCCAGACGAAGAACCGCGTCGAAAGCCGCTATCTCGACAGCGTCACCCATAAACTGGTGGCCGAGCGGGACCAGGTGAAGGCCTATCCGCACGGCGAGGACGACTATGTTCTTCTCGAAGACGAGGAGATCGAGGAAGTCGGGCTCGAAAGCACCCGCACCATCGAGATCGACAGTTTCGTGCCGCGCGGATCGATCGATTGGATCTGGTACGACAAACCGCATTTTCTGGCGCCCGAGGACAAGGTCGGGGTGGAAGCCTTTTGCGTCATCCGCGAGGCGATGAAGGCGAATGACGTGGTCGGCATCGCCCGGCTTGTCCTTTACCGTCGTGAGCGTGCCGTGCTGTTGGAGCCGCAAGGCAAAGGCATCGTTCTCTGGACCCTGCGCTATGGCGACGAGGTGCGTGAACCCGTGGCTGAACTCGACGACAAGACCGAGATCGACAGCAAGCTGCTGACGCTGATGACGCAACTTGTGAAGGAAGAGACGAAGGATTGGAGCCCCACCATGGTGCAGGACCCAATCCAGAAACGCCTGAAGTCGATGCTCCGCGGCAAGCAGAAGAGCCTGAAAAAGGCCGCGCCCGCGAAAAAACCTGCACCCGTTAAATCGACGGGCAATGTCATCAATATCATGGATGCGCTGAAAAAGAGCCTGGCCGCGGAAGGCGGCCAGAAGTCGCGCCAATGAAAAAGCGGCCAGCAATATATAAATCAAAGACTTAAAACGCACCGCGGGAATCCACTTTGACGCGCTTCAGGTCCAGCGGCTTCGCCGGCACGACAAGCTGATGCATTCGCGACGAGGTCGGGTGCGCCTGAGATTGCCTATCGCCCGCCAAGGGGCGAGGCCATCTCAGCTTGCCTTCTTGCTGCGGCCGTCGCTGCGCGCCGGCGCCTTCTTCTTCGCCGGGGCCTTCTTTGCTGGCGCTTTGCCGCTCATCTTGGCACTCTGGCGCAGCGCTTCCATCAGGTCGACGACCTTGCGTTCCGGCGGCTGTTTCTTCTTCGGTGGTGCCCGGCCCTCGATTTTCGCCTTTACCAGTTCGACGAGGGCAGCCTCGTAGCGATCTTCGTAATCGCTTGGTTCGAAGCTGCCACGCTTGGTCTCCAGGATATGGCCTGCGAGTTCGAGCATCTCCTTATCGAACTTGACGTCTGGAATGTCTTTGAAGACGGTATCGGCCGAGCGCACCTCGTAGTCGAAATTCAGCATCGTCGCGACGATGTAGTCGTCATGCGGACGGATCAGCAGCGTCCGGTTGCGCCGGAAAAGCACGGCTTCGGCCAGCGCCGCGACCTTGCCGTCACGCATGCCCCTAGCGATCAGCGACAGTGCCTCCTCGTCGTGTTCGTCGACGGGCGCGAGATAGTAAGGGCGGTCGAAATAAAGCTTGTCGATATCGTCATAGGCGATGAAAGCCTTGATATTGAGGACCTTGTCGCTTTCCGGCATGATTTCGGCGATCTCGTCGCCCTCGATGACGATGTAATCGCCATTCTCCATCTGATAGCCCTTGACCTGGTCGCCCCGCTCGACCGGTTTGCCGGTCTCGCTGTCGACGAATTGCCGTTCTACCCGGTGGCCGGTCCTGCGGTTGATGATATTGAAAGAGACACGGTCGGAGGAGGAAACAGCGGTATAGAGCCCGACGGCACAGGCAAGGTCGCCCACCTTGAGATGACCTTTCCAGCTTGCCCGAGCGGCCATTCCATCCTCCGCAGCCAATCAGAGCCGGCTGCCGCTCTTGTCGGTGTCGATTGGCAGGACTTCCCAGCCGCCATCAGGCGCGGGATAGGCGAGCAGCGCATCGCCATCGCCGATCTTCTGCCTCGATGCAGCGTCCTTGGCATGGACAATTGCTTCATCCGCTGTCGCATAGGTTTCCGAAAGTGTGTCGCCGAGCTTATAGGCCCAGCCATTGTCATGCGGCACGACCTGATAGGTGATATCGGCCATCTCGGATCTCCTCTTCTCAACTAAATAGGGTGCGGGATGTCGTCGGCTACTTCCGATGTGGTTTGCGCCGTTCGTCGAGCGCAATGATCTTCTCCAGCGATGCGATATCCTCGCTGGTGACGACAGGAACCGGATCGGCAGCGATGGCTTCCAGCACCTCCCGCGAGATCGCGCCGTTTCGGATCGCCCATTCCAGCGTTTCGCGCGTCTCCCGCTCGGCCTTCAGCTGCGCATAGAGTGCAACGATCAGCCGATCGCGAGCATCCATCCGCCGGCTCTGGTTATCCACGCTGCGGACATCAGGCATCGCAATCCACCTTTGTCACTGATTTCGTTCAGGTGTATTCAACTGATGAGGGATGGAAAGGTTCCGAATCCGATGGGCGGGCCATTGCCATTGCCGCGCTGGGCGGAAATCACCATCTGCAGGATATTCGCAAGAGGATTTCAACATGGCCGATCTCAAGGCTCGTCCCCGCCCGACCGGCGCTACCGCCGTTCTCGGCCGTACCGGTTTCCCGCACGTCACTTCCGCCACCAAGGGCGAAATCGACATCGTCACCGCGCCGTCACAGCAGGGTTTTAATCCGCTCGATCTGCTCTATTCCTCGCTCTCGGCCTGCCTGGTGCTCAGCGCCCGCATCGCCGCCAGCCAGATGGGCATTCTCGACAAGATCAGCGAGATCACTGCCGAGGTCACCGGCGAGAAGGCGGCGGAAGGCCTTTCGCGCGTCGCCAAGTTCAACATCGCCTTTTCCATCAAGGGCGATATCGATGAGGAAACCCGGCAGAAAATCGCCCATGCCGCCGAAGACGAGATCTGCACGGTGAGCAACACCATCCGCGGCGATCCAGAGTTCTCGACGACGATATCGGGCTAAATCTACATAATAATTATAGACAACTGGGGAGGAGGATTGCGTGACCATTGCCCCGCTTCTATGCTCGGGCATCGAAAGCAATGATCCCGGCCACCATGCAGCCCAAGCCTCTCCCGACGTCTGAACAGCCCGTCGTCGCCATCATCGGCGGCGGTGTCTCTGGCGCCGGCGTCGCCTATCATCTCGCGAGAGCCAACTGCGGCGAGCGCCCTGCCATCGTGGTCTTCGAGCCGCGCGCCGAGCTCGGCCACGGCCTTGCCTATGACACTGCCGATCCGGCCCACCGCATCAATGTTCCTGCCGCCAAGATGAGCCTGCAGCCCGACGACCTGGGGGAATTCCAGGCCTGGATCGAAGCCCGCAACGCCGTCGCCGACGACCCTGAGGCCAAGCAGCCCGAGGGCCTGCTCTTCCCCCGGCGCCGGCTGTTCGGCGATTATGTCGCCTCGCTGCTGAAGCCGCTGCTGGAAGACGGTGCCGTGCGTCATTGCCGCGCCGCAGTGACTGGGGTCGAGCGCGGTGCCGGCCGCTGGTCGATCCTCGACGACAGAGGCGGCGTGACGGAGGCCGATATTGTCGCGATCGCCACCAGCCATCCGCCGCCCGTAGCCCCCGGCCGGCTTGCAAGCCGGCTTGCGGCCCATCCCCGTTTCATCGCCGATACCACCAAGCCCGGCGCGCTCGAGGTGATCCGTCCGCATGATCGGGTGCTGGTCATCGGCAACGGCCTGACGGCTGCCGATGTCATTGCCTCGCTTGCTGGGCGCGGGCATGACGGTCCGGTAACCGCGATTTCGCGCCGCGGTCTGCGGTCTCGCGGGCATGCGCCGGTGCCGCAGCAGCTCTTCGGCGATTTCGTCTCCGATGCGACCCATTCCGCCGTGTCGCTGCTGAGAGGGATCCGCGCCGCCATAAAAGCCGCGAAGGAAGAGGGCATAAGCTGGCATGGCGTGATCGACCAGGTGCGGGCGCAGGGATACGATCTCTGGCACGTGCTGCCGGTTGCCGAACGACGCCGCCTCGTGCGCCATCTGCGTCCCTATTGGGACGTGCACCGTTTCCGTATCGCCCCGCAGGTCGAGGCCGTGCTCGACGCGGCGATTGCCTCGGGCCGCCTCGATATCCTGGCCGGCTCGGTCGCCGATGCCCGCATCGAAGGCGAGTTCATGCTTTGCATCCTGCAGCCGCGTCATCAGCGCCAGCCGTTGGAGCGGCGCTATGACGCCGTCGTCGTCACCACCGGCCCGGCGCATGGCGGCATTCTCGAAACCCAGCCCTGGCTCGCCGCACTCGCGGCAAGCGGTCACCTGTCGCTTGATCCCACCGGCCTCGGGCTTGCCTGCACCGAGCGTTCTGAGGCGATCGGCCCGTCGGGAACGACAGACCCTTCGCTGCTGATCTCCGGCCCGCTGGCGCGCGGCACCTTCGGCGAGCTGATGGGACTGCCGCAGGTGACCGAGCATGCCTTCTTCGTCGCCGGCGAGATCGCCGAAAAGCTACGGACGAGCGCGACGAATAGGCATCCCGCCTGATTCTCCACCAATATGTCGCTCTTCGACTGTCCGCGGTGATCGACTTCTGATAGTCACTCGGCCACTACTGCATAATTCCTTAAATCGGAATCGATTTAAGGATAAAATTATGCAGCAATTTTAAGTGTTACAGCGTCCTTTGCGCGTCTGGAAAGACGCGCGGCGCTGTAATATCCCGCCGGCCCGGCATTCGGGCGACCACAAATATCGAGATCATGTCGCAGGCTGCCTCCACCCTTTCCGAAGCCCCGCCTTCCAATCGTTTCGCCCTTGCGTCGCTTCTTCTCGGCGGGGCGGCGATCGGCGGCTCGCCGATCTTCGTCAGGCTGTCTGAGGTCGGCCCGATGGCGACGGCCTTCTGGCGCGTGGCGCTGGCGCTGATCCCGATCGTCATCGTCTCGCTCATGAAGAAGGATTCGGGGCCGAAGCCGCAAAGCCTTTCCGACTATGGCATGCTGGTCCTGCCAGGCGTGATGTTGGCGCTCGACCTCGGCGCCTGGCATCTTTCGCTCACCATGACGTCGGTCGCCAACGCAACGCTGCTTGCCAACCTCGCACCGGTTTTCGTTACGCTGATCGCTTTCCTCTTTTTCAGCGCGAGGATCAGCCGCATCTTCCTGTTCGGGCTTGTCCTGGCGCTGTCAGGCGTCGTCATCCTGAAGGGCGGACCGGCAGCCATCGGCAATGGCGACCTCCGCGGCGACGGCATCGCGATGATCGCCGCCTTCTTCTATGCCTGCTACATCCTTGCGATCGGCAGGCTGCGCAGCCGCTTCGATACCATCCGCATCATGTTGTGGAGCACGGCATCGGCTGCCGCCTTCATCTTTCCGGTCGGCTTCTTCTACGAAGGTCACATGCTGCCCGCGACCGCCTATGGCTGGTCGATCGTCTTCGGCCTCGCCTTTATCAGCCATGCGGGCGGGCAGGTGGCGATCACCTATGCGCTCGCCTATCTGCCGCCAGCCTTCTCCTCGCTGACACTGCTGCTGCAGCCGGTGGTCGCGGCCATCCTTGCCTGGGCGCTGCTCAACGAGGCGATCGGGACGATGCAGGCGCTCGGCGGCGCCGTGGTGCTTGCCGGCATCATGGTTGCCCGGACATCCCGCGTTCAGGTGTGAAGCCGAGCCCGATCGTCAGCGATTTTCCTGCAGCAGCCATTTCTGGATGATCGGCACATCGGCATCACCGAGATCGTGGCCGCCGGGGATGACGTCGGAATCGACGGTGGCGCCCGAACTCTTCAGCCTCTCCTCCAACTCGCTCGCATATTTGCCGTAGGCATCCGTCTTGCCGCTGATGACGAGCAGGTCTGTGCCCTTCAGATCGGCATGCGGATAGTCGCTGAGAACGGGCATGGAGCGCAGCAGCACCGCCTTATGAACCAGGTTTGGATGCAGATAGAGCAGCGAGTTCAAAAGATTGGCGCCATTGGAGTAGCCGACATAGACGACCTTATCAGGATCGAGCCCGTAGGATTTGACGGCCCCCTCGATGAAGGCGGCAAAGGCCTCGGCCTCGGTCTTGATGTCGTTCTGGTCGAAGGAAAAGGGGGTAATGCGCTTGTACCAGCGCGGAAAACCTTCCTCCGTCGCCCGGCCGCGCACGCCGAGCAGCGTTGCCCGCGGCGCCACCTTGTTCAAGAGCGGCATCAGCGTCGTCTCATTGCCGCCGGATCCGTGCAGGAGCACGAAGACGCTGCCGTCTGGGTCGGGGGGCGTATAGAAGCGATGGACGAATGGCAGCTCGCGATAATTGATGCGCGGCTGGCCGGGCATTGAAAATTGCGGCAGCATCACCTTCAGGTCATGGAGATTGGTGATGGCTTCGGGTGGCGCGAACAGCTTGCCCCCGAGGGCGGCGTGCTCTTCGTCCACGGTCATGCCGGGTTTGTCGGTCGCAAGCTCCACCAGCGTGCCGCCAGGCTCGCGGGCATAAAGCGAGCGGAAATATTTGCGGTCGTGCATGTTGGTCGGTGACGCGTCGGTCGCCTCGAGCGCCTTGCGCACCGAAAGCAGCGTCTCCTCGTCGGCGGCGCGGAAGGCGACGTGATCGACCGTGCCGGTGCCCGGCGCGCCGGACCAGAAGCCGCGAGCATCGCGCACGTCGATGATGTCGCCGGACTGCGACACCAGCCTGTCGATCGTGCCGCGGTTGGCCTGGAAACGGTAACCGAAATGGCTCTCGATGAAGCTGCGGCTTTCGGCGGGCTTCTCCGTCAGCATGGTCGCGCCACGAACGCGCTGGATGGCATGCTCGACCGGGATCGAGGCGCCATCCCAGGCGGCCGGCGATACCAGGTTCTTTGCGCCTGCGAGCTTGAGGATGATGTTGTCGGGGTCCTTCAGCCGCAGCACAGGCTCGCCGAATTCGTCGGCCGGTCCTTCCGAACGCAGGCCGAAGCTCATGGCGCGCGTCAGCCAGTAGCCGATGCTGGCGGGGTTTATCGACAGCGATATTTCGCTGATCTGGCCATAGCCGGCCCGGCCGGGCGCACCATCTTCCCAGGCGAGGAAGGTCAGCAGAGAACCTGGTGTCCCTGCAGCATCGCCATAGAAAAGATGAAGTTGCGCCGTGTCCTCGTAACCGGCCGTCTGCTTGACGAGCCGCATGCCGAGAAATCCAGCGTAGAAGTCCACGTTCGCCTGCACCTTGCGGGTGACGGCCGTGACGTGATGTATGCCTGATACCATCGAGAGCAGTCCTGATTGAAGCGGCGTCGTCAGGAGCGCCAGTATGAGAGCTGCGAAGGTCATACCGTTGCCAATGACCATCGCTTAGTTTTGTTCCGCACAAAGCGCAAGCGAATCGCCGCGCTGCAACAACTCCAAATGTTCGACATCTTCGAGCGCCTCTTCCAGTTGCTGCAGGGTCGGCGGCTTGACCATATAGGCGCGCGCGCCGAGATTTCTGGCCCGCCGCATGTCGCTCTCGTCGCTTGATGTGCTGAGAATGCAGACGGGAATTTGCTTGAGGCGGACATCGGCTGAAAGCGCATGCAGCACCTCGAACCCGTCCATGATCGGCATGTTGATGTCGAGCAGCATCAGGTCGATCTGCGGCACATCGGCGATGGCGGCGCGTTCTTCGAGCAGCCGCATTGCCTCGCGTCCATTGGTGGCGACATGCAGGTTGAAATTCACCTTCTCCCGCCGCATCAGCTTGATCTTCAGAATCTGGATGTCGGCCGGGCTGTCTTCCACCAGCAGCACTTCGGCCAGCCTGCCCGAACCTTCGCCTGGCTGCTCCGCCGGCCTGGCGCTGTGCGGGATGGCCGATGCGGCAGGCGGCGTGGACCTCGCCTCGGCGAGCGGCACTTCGAGAATGAAGATGGCGCCCGGCCCGTTTTCTGCCTCGCACCAGATCGAGCCGCCATGCATCTGTGCGATGCGGCGGCAGATGGCAAGGCCGAGCCCGGTGCCTTCGATGCCGCGGCCGACGAGGCGCTTGAACGGCTGGAAGATCAGCTCGCGATGCTCAGGATCGATGCCGGGCCCGTTGTCACGCACGGTGAGGCGGCAGATATCGCCCTGCGCTTCGCCTGCGATGCTGATCTCCGGAACTTTCTGCTCGCAATAGCGGATGGCATTCGACACCAGGTTCTGCAGAAGCTGGGTCAGCAGCGTCGCATCGCCCATCACCTCCGGCAGCGCCCCGCGGATGATGATGGCGCCACGGCTTTCGGTCTGCTGACGCAGATTGTCCTCCACTTGGTCGAGCACATCAGAGAGCGAGACCGGCCTGAGCTCCAGTCCGCCGTAGGCCTCGAGCCTGGTGAAACCCGAGACCTTGACGATCAGGTCTTCCATATGGTCGGCGGCGCTGAGCACGTAATCGAGCAATTCCCGGTCTTCGGCCGGAAGCGCGGCAGAACCGTGCAGGATGCGGCTGAAGGATTTGATCGTCCGGAGCGGCTCCTTCAGATCATGGGCCATGGCGCGGGTGAAGATCTCAAGCGATTGCCGCTTCTGCTCCAGCTTTGCTTCCAGCATGCCGTGCATGATGGCGTTTTGGATGCAGCGATGCAGTGTTTCAGGCGAAAGCGAATCCTTTGTCAGATAGTCGCGCGCTCCGCTCTTCATCACCTCGACAGCCACGGTTTCGTTGCCCTGGCCGGTCAGCATGATGACGTTGGCGGCAGGATCATCCTCCAGGATATCGGCGAGAACGCCGAGCCCGTCGCGACCCGGCAGCGAATAGTCGAGCAGGATGCAGTCCGGCCGTTTCCGTCCGTTCAGTGAAAGGCCCTCTTCGCCCGTCTCCGCCTCCACGACGGTATAGGCAGTGCTGGAAACGCGGCCCAATATGCGGCGATAGACCTCGCGATCGTCGATGTTGTCGTCGATGATGAGAATGGAGCAGTGTTCCGCCAATCTGTCAGTCCTCGAGCGGCAGGATCGCGATTTCGAACCAGTATTCCTTCAGCCGCTGGATCGCGGCGAAGAGCCCGTCGAGATCGACCGGCTTCTGCACATAGGTATTGGCGCCGAGCGCATAGCAGCCATCGATGTCGCGCTCGTCGTCGGAGGTCGTGAGGATCACCACCGGGATCTTGCGCCAACCGGCGTTCGACTTGATCGCCTCCAGCGTCTTGCGGCCGTCAAGACCCGGCATGTTGAGATCGAGCAGGATCAGTCCAGGTTTCGGCACCATCGAGGCGAGCATGTCGAGCGCTTCTTGACCGGAGGCCGCCCAGCGGATCGAGTTGCGCAGGTTGGTGCGTTTGAAGGCGCGCATCGTCGCTTCGAAATCGTCCTCGCTATCCTCGACGATCAGGATCGGTTGCGTGTCACGCTGCTGCATTCTGCCCCTCGCGCTTTTTTCCCAGGGTGAAATAAAATGTCGTGCCGGTGCCGACTTCGGATTCCAGCCAGATATCGCCGTTGTGCCGCGCGATGATCTTGCGGACGAAGGTAAGGCCTGCTCCGGTGCCGTCGTCGGAATCCTGCGACTTTTCCAGCCGCTTGAAAATGCGGAAAATATCCTCGTGGAATTCCTGCGGAATGCCCTTGCCGTTATCCTTAACGAAAAACACGTTGCGGGCAACCGTGCCGTCCTTGCCGACGAACCGATCGAGGTAACCGATCGAGACGAGCGGCGCCGGCTTGTCATTGTATTTGATCGCATTGGTGATGAGATTGCGGAAGACTTCGGTCAGCCGCGGCGCGTCGCAGACCACCTCCGGCAGCCGGCCGTCGATGATGACCTTGGCATGCCGCTCCTCCAGCAACAGCTCCATGGTTGCGACGACGTCCTTGACGATCAGGCCGATATCGGTGCGTTTGACCGCCAGTTGCTGCCGCCCGAGCCGGGAGAAATAAAGAAGGTCGTTGACGAGTTTCTCCATGCGCTGGCTGAGGCGCACGAGCCGGTTCAGCCGGCGCACGCCGTCCTCGTCGAGCTTGTCTTCATAGTCCTCCAGGAGGAAGCGGGAATGGTTGTGCAGGCCGCGCAGCGGTTCCTTGAGATCATGCGAGGCGATATAGGCGAATTCATCGAGGTCGTGGTTGCTGCGCTCGAGCTCGGCCGTATAGGCCTCGAGCTGGGAAAGCGTCGTTTTCATCCGTTCTTCCTGGCGGACGCGTTCGCTGATGTCGCGCACGATACCGACAAAGGTCTTCGTTTGGCCGGTGACGACTGCGCTGATGGAAACATCGATCGGAAAGACGATGCCGTTCTTGCGTCGTCCGGAAACCGTGCGGGTCGTGCCGATGATGCGCTCCTCGCCGGTCTGCCGGTAATGGGCGAGGTAGCCGTCGTGCTCGGAATGGTAGGGTTCGGGCATCAGCATCTTGATGTTTTTGCCGATCGTCTCCTGCGGGGAGTAACCGAACATGCTTTCAGCCGCCGGATTGAAATTCTTGACCGTTCCACGCTCGTCGATGACGACGACGGCATCAGGAGTACCGCGCACTAGCGCGCCGAAGCGGACGCGCTCGCTTTCCAGGTTATAGTTGTTGCGCATGAAATAGAAGACGAGGATCGCGATCAGCCAAAGCGTGGCAGCCGTAATAGTGCGGTTGGCGATTTCCTGCCAGAACGCCGTCTCGTTGTGCTTGACGGCGAAGAAGCCGAGCATCAGGAGCACGGTGCAGGCAAAGGCGAAGAAAAGCGGCGCATTTCTGTTTCCGAACCAGAGGGCCGTCAACACCAGCGGCACGTAGAGAATGCCGTTGGCAACACCCAGCGGCGTATAAAGATCGACAAGAATGCCAGTGAAGCAGACCGCAGCCGGGATCCACAGCGGGATCTGCGCCCGGTTTGTCGGCTGCATCCACCAGGAGCGGGCGAGAAGCCCCGAGCCGAAGATCACTATGCCGATCGCCGTATGCAGCGCCATCGCCGCGTAGGGTCCCCAGCGGTAGCCCTGTTCGGCATCGGTGACATAGCCGGCCAGCGCGATCATGCCGAGCGTGATGACGACATAGCTCGTCAGTTCCTGCATCACTTGGCTTATCGACTTCTCCATGTGGAGCGAGAGCAGCAGCGAAAGATTGGCGATCAGGAAGACCAAAGCGGTGTTCGGCCCCATGCCGCCGCCGATCTTGGCGATGAAATCGGGCGGAACCAGGAAGCGCGTGATCGACATGTCGACATTGTGAAAAGCCCGCCCGATGGTGACGATTTCCACGAGCCGGGCCGCAGCGATCGCTGCCGCAAGCCCCGCCAGGATCGTTGCCGTTACGCGAAAACGGCGGGCCGCCAGTGTCGAGGCGGCAAGCCCCACGCCGGAAAGCACGAAGCAGAGAGCAGTGTTGAAGGCCATCGACGGAAAGCCGGGAACCAGCGAAATGACAATCTCGACCTGCAGTAGCCAGCCGGCAAGGGCCGTCACCCCGAGAAGGAACATCAGGCAGCCGACCGCAATCGCAAAGGCACGGTAGTGCCGCCTTGGCTGGTCCTGCAGGTCCACGTTGCCCTGATCCTGCACTCGTGTCTCCTCCTTCGGTTCGCGCGGCCATTTTTTCCGAAATCGAGGAATACTCAATAGGCAAGGCGGGGCGGTGCCACGCTTTTTGCGAAATGATCTGCGATAAGGTATATCGAATTTCAGTGGAACCGCGATATGGTGATGTCGAAGGACAGCGAGGTTCATTCGAACAATATCCAAATTACGGTGCTAGATGACCACCCTATTTTATGTCGACGACAGCAAGGATGATCTCTTCTATCTCGACTATATCTGCAGAAGGCAGCAGATAGACGTCGATCTATTCTGTTTTCCCACGGCCGAAATGGCGCTGGAAGCGCTGGAGATGCGCGCGGCGGAAGGCAAGACCTCGCCTGACCTGCTCGTCGCCGATCTCTACATGCCACTCGATAGCGGCATCGGCCTGATCACTCGGTTGCGCCTGGATGATCGTTTCAAGGCGATGCGGCTTGCTATCTGCAGCGGATCGGATGCTGCCGAGGATCGCGCGCGTTCGCTCGAGGCCGGCGCCGATGCCTATATGGAAAAGCCACTTGACCTTGCCGCGATCATTCACAATCTTGAGATGTAGAAAACGGCGAAAGCCGGATGACCTGTTCCCTCTCATTCGTCCAAGCCATATGACAAACCGCAATTGACAAGGTCGAGGACGCATCACAAGATGCAACCGGAGCGAAGAATATGGAACGCAAAAAAGCGCTGAGAGAACCAATCAACCCGCGTTCGCCGCCACGAACATCAGCCAACCCCTTAGCTGAATGGGTCTATCGGCTCTCTCGCGCTTACGTCTGGCACTGCCTTCTCGCATTCATGGATGTTGAATGCAGGAAGAATACGATACCCAGGTAAGAACTACTGCCCCTCAGTAAAATCTGCCCGTGCATCACCTCAAGTTGAGATAATTGATGATTTCCGCCTTGCATACCGAAAGTCCCCGTTTTCGATATCTCTCATCAACCTGTCTCGCAATTTTTGTAGCTCTTCGCCTTTAAGACGTATATCCCAAGATTTAGGGATCGGATGCATTGGCGGGAGGAGAGGAAGAGTGGGAATGAACAATGCCCCGGCAATTCCCTTTCATGCCGGACCGGAGTTGAGCCGGGCGATCAACCGCACCGATTTTTTCCGCCTGCTGAAGTCGGCGGCGCAGCATTACAACTTCGACAATTTCGCGCTTGCCCGCATTTCCGAGGCTTCGGCCCCTTTCGGTGAACGCGATATCGTCATCACCAATGTCGCTGAGCGGCGTGTCGGCCTTTTCATCACGACGTTGAAGGAAGCGCTGGGAACGGTCCGGGCAAAGACCGCCCATTTCCTGGCAACGCCGGTCCATGGCAGGAGCGCACAGCCGGAAGTTTATCCGTCCGATCTTGTTTTCAACGAATTCCTCGCTGGCGTCTTTCTCTTCATCCCGCTGTTTACGCCGGAAGGGCGGCGATACTGCCTCGTGCTCAGCGGCGAGCGTCAGGAGCCGGATCAGAGTGAGATCGCCGACATGCTTCTCGACGCTATGCGCATTTTCGACAAGCTGTACGAGGAAATCCTGGCGCCGGAAATGTCCGGACGGCTGACGCAGCGCGAATCGGAAATCGTCAAATGGACCAGCGAAGGCAAGACGTCGGCGGAAATCGCAATTATTCTCGGTCTCTCCGAACACACGGTCAATTCGCACATCACTGCGGCCGCGCGCAAACTTGACGCCGTCAACCGCGTTCATATGGTGGCGATCGCCTTGAGGAATGGTTTGGTTTCGTGAAATTGGTTTCGGATTGGGGAAATGAGACGATGATCACCGAAACGGGCCGGAGGAACACTGTCAAAGTTCTCTTTGTCGATGACGAATTCATCGAATTCCGCGCGCTCAAGAAGAAGATAGCCGATCTCTCCGAGCCGGCCGTCGAGGTTGAATATTCGCAATCGATCGGTGACGCGCTGGAAAAGATCCGCCTGGCGCGCTTCGATCTCATCCTGCTCGACAACCGCCTGCTGCCCAATGCCGATTTCCGCGAAACGGTGCCGGAACTGCGCGGCATCGGTTACACCGGCCCGATCGGCGTCGTCTCCACCGATATATCGGGTGGCTATTTCCAGGAATTCCCGGATTACGGCGTCGATTTCCGCATCGGCAAGGACGAAATCGATGTCCAGGCGTTGCAGCACATCATCCGCGAATATGTGACCTATGACGTCCCGGATTTCTGGAAGGACGATTACAGTATCTAACCATCAGGCAATCGGAAGGCGGATGATGAAACAGCTGCCGCTCGCATCCGAATGTTCGAGGCTGATATCGCCCCCAAGCGCCGTTAGAAACTCCCGCGCCGTCGTCAATCCGAGACCGGCGCCCTGAACCGCTCCCGCCTTCGGCAATTTCCAGAACGGCTCGAATATTCGCTGCCGATAAGCCGGATCGATGCCCGTCCCATTGTCGGAAATCCGGAAAAACCAGTCCGTCCCCGTGCGCTCCGCGGCGATGGCGACATGCGGCGGCGCTTCCCCGCGATAGGTGAGGGCATTGGTCAAAAGATGCCGCAGCACCAGACCGAAGAGGGCAGGGTCGGTACGGATGGAGGGCAGGCCGTCGCTTTCAAGCGTCGCCTCGCGGACCGCCGTCTCGTCGGCCAGCTCGCCCCAGACATTTTCGGCCAGCGCTTGCAGATCGACCTCTTCAGGCGTCACCTGAGGTGTGCCGCCGGCAAGGCTCATCAACGCTTTGGTGAGCCGCTGCGCCGTCTGCGCCTTTTCCAGGATCATCCGGAGGCTCTGAAGCTGTTCGCCGTCGAGCGTCTCCTCGAGATCGTCGAGCAGCAGCTCGGCATACATGGCGATATGGCGGAGCGGCGATTGCAGGTCGTGCGAAGCGGTCGCGAGAAAACGCTTGATGCGCTCCTCGCTGTCACTGGCACTGTTGGTTTCCGGCGGTCTTGTCGGGTTGGATGACATCTGGCGGTTTCCCGATCTCAATTGCAGCGCCGCGCGTCCTTTCAGACGCGCAAAGGGCGCTGTAACACTTTGAATTAAAACATAATGCAGCAGCCGACAATAGAAAGAGGGCGCCGGCTCTGCAACCGGCGCCCCCTTCAGGGATGCGTTAAAGACGGAATAGAGCGCCGCGCGTCTTTTCAGACACGCAAAGGACGCTCTATCACTTTGAATTGCGCATGATCCTTTCCGAAAATCGATTCCGATTTTCGGGGTTATGCGCTAGCTCGCGGACTTGCGCGGGCGACCCTGTTCAGGGGGGATGATCTCCACTGCCGTATCGGTTGCCGCTGCCTTGGCATGGCGGCGGCGCCAGTCGCCGAGGAAGAGCAGGATGGGTGCCGCGATGAAGATCGACGAGGCGCCGGCCACGAGAATGCCGAAGACCATCGGGATTGCGAAGCTCGAGACGGCACTACCGCCCCAGATCGCCATCGGCACCAGCGCGAGGAAGGCCGTCGCATTGGTGTAAAGGCTTCGCGCCAGCGTCTCGTTGATCGACTTGTCGATGATCTCGCGCAACGGCATCGACTTGTAGAGCCGCATGTTTTCGCGCATGCGGTCGTAGACGACGACCTTGTCGTTCACCGAATAACCGACAAGCGTCAGGATGGCGGCGATCGCCGTCAGGTTGAAGTCGAGGCCGGTGATCGCGAAGAAGCCGATCGCCTTGGTGACATCGAGCACCAGCGTGACGATGGCACCCACGGCAAATGGCCATTCGAACCGCACCCAGATGTAGATGAGCATCGCCAAGCTTGCGATCACCACCGACAGGATACCGGCCCAGGCAAGCTCGCCGCTGACCTTCGGACCGATGACGTCGGTACCTTCGACGGTGGCGGTCGGATCGATCTTGGCGACCTCGGCCTTCAGCTTGGTCACCGCTGCCGTCTGCGCCTCTTCGCCGCCTTCCTGCCGCTGGGCACGAACGAGAATGCTGTTCTTGTCGCCGAAGGACTGCAGCGAGATTTCGCCGAGACCAAGCGTGTTCAAGCCTTCACGGAACGTCCCGAGATCGGCCGGGCCGGTGGTCTTGACGGCCATCTGGATGCCGCCGCGGAAATCGACGCCGTAGTTGAGGCCCGGATGAATGAAAAGCACGACGGAGGCGATCGAAAGCAGCGCTGAAACGGTGAGGCCGAAGAAGCGCGCCTTCATGAACTGGATGTGCTTGTCATAGGGGCTGAACGGGATCAACGGCCGGATGTTCAGCACCTTGATCTTGCTGCGGCGGGTGATCTCGATCATCGCGACACGCACGAAGGCGACCGATGTGAACATCGAGATGATCAGGCCGAGCGCCATGGTCACGGCAAAGCCGCGAACCGGTCCGGAGCCGAAAAAGAACAGGATGGCCGCAGCGATCAGGGCCGTCATGTTGCCGTCGATAATGGTCGAATAGGCGCGGCGGAAGCCGGTGTCTATCGCGGCGAAGGCGCTCTTGCCCTTGCGCGTTTCTTCGCGGATGCGCTCGTTGATGAGAACGTTGGCGTCGACAGCAAGGCCGATGCCGAGAACGACACCGGCAATGCCAGGCAGCGTTAGCGTCGCACCGACCAGCGTTAGCGCCGAGAAGGTCAGGATCGTGTGGATCAACAGCGCGATATTCGCCAGGAAGCCCCAGGTGCCATAGAGAACGAAGATGAAGGCTGCGACGAGCACAAAGCCGACGATGCCGGAATAAATGCCCATCTTGATGGCATCGGCTCCGAGGTCGGCGCCGACGGTGCGCTCTTCGATGACCGTCAGCTTGGCGGGCAGGGCGCCGGCGCGCAACATGGCGGCCAGCGTCGTGGCGCTATCGGCCGAGAAACTGCCGGAGATCTGGCCGGAACCGCCGGTGATCGGCTCGCGGATAACAGGCGCGCTCAGCACCTTGTCGTCGAGGACGATGGCGAAGGGATTGCCGACGTTCTGGCGGGTGATCTCGGCAAAGCGGCTGGCGCCGGCGCTGTCGAAGCGGAAGCTGACGATCGGCTCATGCGTGTTCGGGTCGAAGCTGACGCGGGCATCCGAAAGGCGGTCGCCGGAGATTTCGACGCGGTCGAGGACCGGATAGGACCTGCCTTCATCGTCCTTCAGCATGGTCACGCCGGGTCCGGGCGCATTGTTCGGCGACAGCATGTGGAACGACATCTTGGCGGTGGAGCCGAGCAGTTCGCGCAGGCGTGACGGATCCTGCGCGCCCGGAAGCTGGACGAGCACGCGATTGGCGCCGATGCGCTGGATGGTGGGCTCGGAGACGCCGACCTGGTCGACGCGCTGGCGGATGACTTCAAGGCTTTGCTGGACGGCGTTGTCGACATTGGCGGAGATGCCGGCCGGCGAGAAGCCGACCGTGATGGTGGCGCCGTTCGCAGTGACGGCCAGATCCGACTGGCCGGCGCTGAGGCCGGTGCTGATCGGGTTGGCAAGCGTCTTGAGCTCGGTGACGGCAGCATCGCTCTGCGCGGCATCGGCAAGCGTCACGACGATCTGGTTCTGGCTGCGGACCACGGCTTTCGGCTGGATGCCCTTTTCGCGCAGCACGCGCCGGGCGTCCTGAAGCAGCGACTGCAGCCGCTCCTTGGTCAAGTCGGCTTCGTCGACTTCCAGAACGAGGTGCGAACCACCGCGAAGGTCGAGGCCGAGTGACACCTGCTGATGCGGCAGCCAGGCCGGCACGCGCTGGAGGACGGATTGCGGCAGGGCGTTCGGCAGGGCGATCAATAGGCCGAGTAGGATGATCACCGTATAGGTGACCACCAGCCATCGTGAAGTACGCATGTTGTATTCCTTGATATCGAGGGCCGGCGCTCGGGCGCTGGCGGCATGTCGTCAATGGTCGGAAGCGCCGATCGGCGCGAGCGTCAGGTAGCGACCGGCGGTGCGCGCGGCTGATGGGTCCTGGAGACTGCGGCATGAAGCGAAGCTTCAAATGCCGCAAAGGGCGCGGCCATGGTCCAGCCGGAAAAATCGACAACCGGGGTGGCGGCAAGGGCAAGCGGTCCGGCGTCATGCGCCGCCTGCTTCGGTGCAAGCTTGCGTTCAGTCGCAAGCAGCCCGCGCACGGTATCGCTCGCAGTCAGCTGCGGCGGCTGCAAATCCCGATCGGAAGAGGAAAGCGTATTGACGGCGGCGGCCGGCGAGATCACCAGATTGCCGCCGAAAAGCAGGCCGAGATAGGCAAGGACAGCGACGAGAAGGGAAGCGGCGATACGGCTCGTCAGACGGCGCTGGTCCAGCTCCATCCTCTCCGTCCCGGCGATGTCACTCCCGTATCGGCTCAAAGCGCGCCAATCTCTCATTCTCTTCCCGGCGGAGGGTCATCCGTCGGCATAATTGTATCAGGCCCATGCCCGTCTTCATAGGGCACACTCTCATGATGCACTTGGGCGAGCCGGTCAACCATGCCCAGCGCGATTTCACGCTCACCCATGATGACGGTATCGGCGCCATAGTGCGTCAGCTCGTCGACGTCGGCGGCGGAATGGGCGCGGGCGACGAGGAGGCTTGAGATCATGGGTCAAGGCGCAAGGGAAACAATTCTCACTCCTGCTCTGTGCCGCGCGGCGCGTGCATAATTCAAAGGGTTACAGTGCCCGCTGCGCCTCTCGAAAAGACGTGCGGCTCTGTCATCGGGCAGGCTAAACCGGCTCAGGCGCCAGGCAGGCGGCAGAGACCTTGTAGGCAGAAAGCGTCTTACCCTTGTAGTTGCCTTCCGTCGGCTGCCAGTTCTTCAGCACCTCGGGCGTCTCGCTGGCGCAGGTGAAGGGTCCGTCCGTCAGGAAAAGCACCTTGCCGGTGGTGTCGGCCGGCAGAGCGAATTCCTGCTCGTAATAGCTCTCCGGAAGGCCCGCGGGCGCCCGCGCATAGATCCGGTAGGATTGATCGCGCAGCGTATAGAAAAGATCGGCGGCCATGTCGCGATTGTCGGTGACGATGATGTCGGTGCCGGCCTGAGCTGCGAGAGCGGCCGCCTCACGGCTGACTTCGGCACGGCCGAGATAGCGCTTCATCAGCGCGTCGCCGTTCGGCAGCAGCAACTGATGCGGAAAGATCGTCGCCAGCGGAAAGAGCAGGCTGGCGATGCCGTTGATGGCCAGCGACAGCCTGAGCCCCTTGGGCCACATCCGGTAAAGCAGCCAGACGGCAAGGATGGTCCCTGCGACATAGGCAGTCACGGCCCAGTTGGCATAGGCCTTGGCGACCGTTGCCTGCAGCGTGATCAGCACCACCACCGGTATCGACAGCCAGACCAGTATCTTCTCGCGATCGTCGCTCCTGCCCTTGATCATGCGATAGACCGCCCAGAGCATCGCAAAGAAGATGATCGGCCCAACGACGCCGAATTGGGCGGAGAAAAATTCAAGCCCGCGACGCAAGTTGATGCCCAGTTCGCTCCAATGGGCGATGTCCTGCGTATGCCGCACCGTAGTATTGTCGTGCTGCAGGTTCCACCAGAGGTTCGGCAAGGCGACGACCGCCGCGACCGCGACCGCGATGATGAAATCCCGGATGGCGATGCGCGCCGCCGGAATGAGGAGGAGGGCAAGCGCGCCGCCCGGAACGACGAACAGCACGGCATATTTGGTCAGGAAGGCGAGGCCGACGCTAAGGCCCATGACGAGCGCCAGCCCGACCGAGCGTCGCTGCGTTAAGCCGAAATAGGCAAGCAAAGCGATCGCGATGAAAAACAGCAGGATCACGTCGGTCGAGAAGAACACCGAAGAAAGCGCCACGCCCGGAAGCGTGATGTAGGTGGCGCCCGTCCAGCCTTCGATCTCCGGCCCGACGAAACGTTTTGCCGTCTTCATCAGCACCAGTGCGGCCGCCATGTGGATCAGCGGTCCGAGCAGCCTGATCCAATAGATGGCGTTGGAGCCGGAAAGCTCGGTCATCGCCCGGATCACCCAGGCAATCATCGGCGGCTTGGAATAGTAGCCGAGATCGAGATTCTGCGACCAGAACCAGTACTGCGCCTCGTCGACGAAAAGGTCCGTCGCATCGAAATTGAGCGTGACCACGCGCCAGAGCGTGAAGCCAAGAACGATGAGGAGACCAGATCTGGGGGACATGAACCGATAGTTCCGCTGACATGAAAGGCGCGAGTGCGATACACCAAAGGTGCCGGACTGCCAACGGGGAAGGGCGGAGATCAGTTTAAAGCATGGCGCGCAAAACTGTGCAACTGCGGTAACGACATGCGTAAAAGTAAAAATCCAATGCGCGAAGAGCGTATCTGAAAGATCGCGACGCGCTTCAGAACACCCGAAGTGCGCGGAGATCGCGACTTGCAGCGAGAAAATCGAGACGGGCGACGGCGGCAAGCAGCGTCATTGCAATCAAGCAGGAACCCAATCCGAGAACAATCATTGCTCAGTCCTTGTCGACGTCATGTCTTGGTTATCGACCGGCATATAACACGGAGCTTGCGTGTGCCTTGTAGCAGCCGTGCAACTCCGCAGCAGTATTTGCTGTGAACGGCGTTGAATTGCTTCAAAAGCCCGCACCGCGAAAGGCTTATTAACCTTCAGGCAAGGAATTAACCATAAACATTGGTTTACACGTCGGAATGGGAAGATGCACTCGTTCCCACCAGGCATGACGCCGTCCCGCCGTACCGGTTGATCCGGTATCCATCTCTTCAGACAGCTCCGAAACATAGCTGATCAGGGGGCTCGATCCGCCGGTTGTAACCGGTGGTGAGGACCGTCTCCACGCTTCGCGTTCAACGGATGCTGCGCAAGTTTTTGGCCGGGCCTTCGCCCGGAAAGTGGTTGGGGACAGGCGTTGAGGCAGGACATGCCATCAGATCAGGCTCGTGGCGCGCAGGCAGGCAGCTTGCGCGACCGCCTGCGCTTTGCCGGTCTCGATGCCGATCAGTGCGAGTTGGTGCGCCGTAACCGGCCAGCCCTCGAAGCGCATCTGAAGGCAGGCCTCAGGGACCTCTTCCACAGGTTCCAGTCATTCCCCGACGCCTCGCGCAATTTCGAGAGCGATCGCCAGGTCGAGCGGCTGCACGATCTGCAGTCATCGCATTGGGACGTGCTGACGGATGCACGGTTCGACAGCCTCTATGCCGAGCGCGTCAAGGTTCTCTCCGATACCGAAAGCAAGATGGGTCTTGACCCGCGCTGGCACGTGGCCGGCCATGGCGTCATGCTGGAGCATGTCGTTTCCGGCCTCGCCGAGCAGATTGCCGGCCGTCCACTGCTGCCGTCGGCCAAACGCCGCACCCGTGAGATCTCCGATCTGATGACAGCGATCATCCGTATCGTCATGGTCGATGTGGAAATTGCCGTCTCGCTTCGCTTCAATGCGCTGCGTGCCGGGGAGCAGCGCGCGCTCGCCGATCAGCGCGCCGACAACGAAGCCGAGATCGCCCGGATATTCGGCGACGTCATCGAAGGCCTGTCCGCACGCGACCTGACGCGACGCGCGCCTGTCGACGGCGATGGCGCCTATGGCGGGATCGCCGCCGCGCTGAACGGCGCGTTGGACGGCCTCCAGGCCGAGTTCACCGCCATTACCGAGCGCACGGTCAAGGCCGAAGCGGCGACGGGCGCGCTTGCCGGTCTGTCACGGCAGTTTGCCGGCACGGCTTCCGGCCAGGCCGAGCGGCTGCAGCTTTCCGCCGCGGCCCTTGCCGGCATCGCCGGTAGCGTCCGCGATGGCGCCGCCGACAGCCGCGCTGCCCAACAAGCGGCCGCCACGACGCGCGCTGTCGTCGAGGAAAGCGGCGAGGTCGTCGGCCGCGCGATCAGCGCCATGGCCGATATCGAGCAGTCGGCCGAAAAGATCGGCCAGATCATCGGTGCGATCGACGAGATCGCCTTCCAGACCAATCTCCTGGCGCTGAATGCCGGCATCGAAGCTGCTCGCGCCGGCGATTCCGGCCGCGGTTTTGCCGTCGTCGCCCAGGAAGTCCGCGCCCTTGCCCAGCGCTCGGCCGAAGCCGCCCGCGAGATCAAGACGCTGGTGACGACGACCAAGGCGCAGGTCGATGCCGGCGTGCAGATGGTCGGCCGCACACAGGATTCGATCGGCAGCATCGTACGTCAGGTCACCGACATCAACGCCGCCATATCAGGCATCGCCACCCGAACCGGCGAACATGCCGAAAGCCTCGACAGCGTAACAGCCGACATCAAGGGCCTGGGTGGCGAGGTGGCCGATAGTGCCGGCCTTGCGGAGCGCTCGGCTGAAGGCGCCGACCACCTCCACGCCGTCATTCTCGAACTCGGCCAGACGATTCGCGAATTCCGCATCGCCCGGGAAAACGCCGCTGTCGGGCGCCCTGCGCCGGTTCGCGTCACGCCGCCGCGCGCCATCGAGGTCGCCGCTCGTCCGGCACTGGCCGAGGACGGATACGAAAATGACGATTTTGGCCTTCCGCAGCCCTTCGCAAGCGTCGGACGTGGGCGGAATGTTTACTAACCTATCGGATGATCGCCTCAGCTCGTCTTCTCGGGCCGGGGATAAGGGGACAAGGAAAAGCTGATGGCAGCAAAGAAGAGTGGCAAGACGCTGGATTTGACAGCGGTGCTCGACCTCAACGAGGCTTCCGCCTTGCGCGACAAACTCCTCTCTCTCAGGGGTAGCGGTCTTTCGATAGACGCTTCCGGCGTTGAACGGATCGGTGCTCTTTGCGCCCAGGTTCTGATGTCCGCCGAGAAGACCTGGGAGCAGGACAAGCAGCCGTTCACCTTCACCAAGGTGTCCGACGCATTTCAGAAAACCATGCAGTTGGTGGGCGTCAATATTGACCACCTGCTTGCCAAGGAGATTCGGCAATGAAGAAAAAAGTGCTGACCGTGGATGATTCCCGCACCATCCGAAACATGCTTCTCGTGACGCTGAACAATGCCGGCTTCGAGACCATCCAGGCGGAAGACGGCATCGAGGGCCTCGAGATCCTCGAAGAGTCCAACCCTGACGTCATCGTGACCGACATCAACATGCCGCGCCTCGACGGTTTCGGCTTCATCGAAGGTGTCCGCCGCAACGAGAAATATCGGGCGATCCCGATCCTGGTTCTGACCACCGAAAGCGACGCGGAAAAGAAGAACCGCGCCCGCCAGGCCGGTGCCACGGGCTGGATCGTCAAGCCTTTCGACCCGGCCAAGCTGATCGATGCCATTGAGCGTGTAACCGCTTAAACCCAGGATTTGCTCCTATGGATATGAACGAAATCAAAGAGATCTTTTTCCAGGAGTGCGAGGAACAGCTCGCCGAGTTGGAATCCGGTCTTCTGAAAATGAATGATGGCGATCGCGATCCGGAAACCGTCAATGCGGTGTTCCGTGCCGTGCATTCGATCAAGGGTGGCGCCGGCGCCTTCGGCCTTGACGATCTGGTAGCCTTCGCCCATGTCTTCGAGACCACTCTCGATTGCGTTCGATCCAACAAGCTTGAGCCGAACCAGGATGTCCTGAAGGTGATGCTGAAGTCGGCCGACGTGCTCGCCGACCTGACGAACGTTGCGCGCGACGGCGGCAGCGTCGATGAAAGCCGCAGCCGCGGCCTCGTCAGGGAGCTCGAGGCATTGGCCAACGGTGAAATGCCGTCTCCCTCGGCGTCAGCCGAGGCGCCTGCGCCGAGGGCCGCCGCAAAGGCCGCTCCGGCGCCGACCCCCAAGCCGACGGACGACAGCGGCTTCCAGCCAGTCCCCTTTTCCTTCGACGATTTTGGCGGCGAGGACGATGCGGGCAGCATGCCGGCCTATGAAGTCATCTTCAAGCCGCGCTACGAACTCTATTCAAAGGGCAATGACGCCACCCTGCTGCTGCGTGATCTCTCGCGCCTCGGTGAAATGACGATCTATTGCAATGCGGGTGACCTGCCGGGCCTCGAGGAACTCGATCCGGAAGGCGCTTATTTCTTCTGGAACGTCACGATCAAGACGGACAAGGGCGAGGACGCCATTCGCACCGTCTTCGAATTCGCCGAATGGGATTGCGAACTGACGGTGAAGCCGGTCGCAGAAGCAAGGGCCGACGCGACCAGCAACGACGAACTGCCGATGGTGCCGGTTCCCTTCGATCTGTCGATCCTGGATGAAACGGGCGCAATGGAAGAGGCTTCCGCCTCAGACGCGCGCGCCGAAGAGACGGCTGCAGCAGTTGCCGCCGCTGAGACTGCCTCCAACGTCACGCAGATGGTCGCCGCCCGCGTCGAGAAGAAGGAATCGGCAGCCGCCGCAGCGGCCGCTGCAAGTGCTGCCGCCCAGAACAATGCCGCCGGTGCCGGCCAGACGATCCGCGTCGATCTCGACCGTGTCGACCGCCTGATCAACCTCGTCGGCGAATTGGTCATCAACCAGGCGATGCTGTCGCAGAGCGTCATCGAGAACGACACGACCGGCACCTCCTCGATCAATATGGGCCTCGAGGAGCTGCAGCAGCTCACCCGCGAGATCCAGGACTCGGTCATGGCGATCCGCGCGCAGCCGGTAAAGCCGGTCTTCCAGCGCATGTCGCGCATCGTCCGCGAAATCGCCGACATGACCGGCAAGTCGATCCGCCTGATCACCGAAGGTGAAAACACCGAAGTCGACAAGACGGTCATCGACAAGCTGGCCGAGCCGCTGACTCACATGATCCGCAACGCCGTCGACCACGGCATCGAAACGCCCGAAAAGCGTGCAGCCGCCGGCAAGAACACCGAGGGCACGGTCCGCCTCACCGCCAAGCATCGTTCTGGACGCATCCTGATCGAGCTTGCCGACGACGGCGCCGGCATCAACCGCGAGAAGGTCCGCCAGAAGGCGATCGACAACGACCTCATCCCGGCCGATTCCAACCTGTCCGACGAGGAAATCGACAACCTGATCTTCCTGCCGGGCTTCTCGACGGCCGACAAGATCTCCGACATTTCCGGCCGCGGCGTCGGCATGGACGTCGTCAAGCGCTCGATCCAGGCGCTTGGCGGCCGCATCAACATCACCTCGAAACCGGGCCACGGCTCGGTCTTCACCATGAGCCTGCCGCTGACGCTCGCCGTCCTCGACGGCATGGTGGTCACCGTCGCCGGCCAGACGCTGGTCGTGCCGCTGACGGCAATCGTCGAAACCCTGCAGCCGGAAGCTGCCGCGATCCACTCCTTCGGTGCGAACCACCGGCTGATCTCGATCCGCAACAGCTTTTGCCCGCTGGTCGATGTCGGCCGCATCCTGAACTTCCGCGCCACCCAGGCCAATCCGGTCGAGGGCGTGGCGCTTCTGGTGGAATCCGAAGGCGGCGGCCAGCGGGCTCTGATGGTCGATGCCATTCAGGGTCAGCGCCAGGTGGTCATCAAGAGCCTGGAAGCGAACTACACCCATGTGCCGGGCATTGCCGCCGCCACCATTCTCGGTGACGGCCGCGTCGCTCTCATCCTCGATGTCGACGCGGTTGTCGGCGCCTCGCGCGGCCAGTCGCTCAAAGCGGAAATGTCGCTAGCAGCGGTGGGATAAGCGAATGTCGTACACGGTAAAAAATCTGAACGAGGGGGATCGCGAGCTGATCGCGTTCCGCATCGGGGATCAGGAATTTTGCGTGAACATCATGTCGGTTCGCGAAATCCGGGGCTGGACCCCGGCGACCGCGATGCCGCATTCGCCTGGCTATATGCTGGGTGTCATCAACCTGCGCGGCGCGGTGCTGCCGATCATCGATCTTGCGGCCCGGCTCGGCATGAAGCCGGCTGATCCGACCGCCCGTCATGTCATCATCGTCGCCCAGGTCTGGCGTAAGGTCGTCGGCCTGCTGGTCGACGCCGTTTCCGATATCCTGACGGTGACCGACGAAACCATCCAGCCGACGCCCGAAATCTCCTCCGAACTCGAGCGTCAATTTGCCCGCGGCATTCTCGCGATCGAGAAGCGCATGATCTGCCTGATCGAACTCGAATCCCTCTTTCCAGAGACCGAAAGCGAAGCCGCATGAGTGTAATGGGCGCAAAAGATCAGAGACAGGGATCCGACGAGGTCCTGGCGAGCGGAGAATATCCGCTGACGCGCCGCGACCTCACTGAGATCGCCGCAATGATCTATTCGGATGCCGGCATCTTCCTCAACGAGACGAAGGCGTCGCTCGTCTATTCGCGCCTGTCGAAGCATATCCGCAATCTCGGTCTGTCCGGCTTCCGGGAATATTGCGACCTCGTCGCTTCGCCGGCCGGCGCCGCACCGCGCCGCGAGATGCTTTCGCACCTGACCACCAATTTTACCCGCTTCTTCCGCGAGAACCACCATTTCGACCACCTGCGCGACCATGTCCTGCCGGAACTTCTGCAGCGCGCGAGATCGGGCGGCAGAGTGCGCATCTGGTCGGCCGCCTCCTCCGACGGGCAGGAGCCCTATTCGATCGCGCTGACGGTGCTGTCGCTGATGCCGAATGTCGCGGACTACGACTTCAAGATCCTGGCAACCGACATCGACCCGAAGATCCTCGCGATTGCCCGGGCCGGCGCCTATGACGAGAGCGCGCTCGAAACCGTTTCGCCGGCCATGCGCAAGCAATGGTTCAGCGAAGTCGAGGTTCAGGGCCGCAGGAAGTTTCAGGTCGACGAGCGCGTAAAGCGGCTGATCACCTACAACGAGCTGAACCTGATGGCGCAATGGCCGTTCAAGGGAAAGTTCGACGTCATCTTCTGCCGCAACGTCGTCATCTATTTCGACGAGCCGACGCAGATGAAGATCTGGCAGCGTTTCGCCGGCCTGCTGCCGGAAGGCGGCCACCTCTATATCGGCCATTCGGAGCGTGTTTCGGGTGAGGCAAAACACGTCTTCGACAACATCGGCATCACGACCTATCGCTATACGGCCAAAGGTCACGGGAGGAAGGCATGAGCGCTCCGGCAAGGGTTCTCGTTGTTGACGACTCCCCGACAATGCGGGGCCTGATCACCGCTGTGCTGAGTTCAGACCCTGAGGTCAACGTCATCGGCCAGGCCGGCGACGCGTTGGAGGCGCGCGAGGCAATCAAGCGGCTGAACCCCGACGTCTTGACGCTCGACATCGAGATGCCGAACATGAACGGTCTCGATTTTCTCGAAAAGATCATGACGCTGCGTCCGATGCCGGTGATCATGGTATCCACAATGACCCATCGCGGCGCCGAGGCGACGCTTGCGGCGCTGGAGATCGGGGCGTTCGACTGCGTCGGCAAGCCGGCTCCGGGGGAAACCAGGCCCTTCGGCGACCTCGCCGAGAAGGTCAAGGCCGCCGCGCGCACGCAACGCCAGTATTCCCAGCCTGTTGCCGCTGTGCCACCGCCCTCGGTCGCCGATTTCCGCGTCGGCCGCAAGATCGTCGCGATCGGCTCGTCGACCGGCGGCGTCGAGGCGCTGATTGCCGTGCTGCAGAAATTCCCGGCGAACTGCCCGCCGACCGTCATCACCCAGCATATGCCGCCGACCTTCACCAAGAGCTTCGCCGAACGGCTGAACCGCCTCTGTGCGCCGGTGGTGCAGGAAGCGACCGATGGTGCCCGTCTCGAAATCGGCAAGATCTATCTGGCACCCGGCGGAGAGCGTCATCTGCAGGTCAGCGGTGCCTCGGCGCCGTGCTGCCGTCTCATCGACCGTGCGCCGGTCAACGGTCACCGTCCCTCGGTGGACGTACTTTTCGATTCGGTCGCGGAACTGGCGGGCCGCAACGCCGTCGGCGTGATCTTGACCGGCATGGGCCGCGATGGCGCCGCCGGATTGTTGAAAATGCGCCACGCCGGCGCCAGAACGCTCGGCCAGAACGAAAAAACCTGTGTCGTTTACGGAATGCCAAGGGTTGCTCACGAACTTGGCGCCGTTGAGCAGCAGCTTCCGCTGTCTGCCATCGGTGAAGAAATATTGAAAATGACAGCCGCCCGAAAGGAAGGGACCGAATAAATGTCGATCGCGGAGAAAATCAAAGTTCTGATCGTCGATGATCAGGTAACGAGCCGGTTGCTGCTCAGCGATGCGCTGACCCAGCTCGGTTTCAAGCAGATCACGTCGGCCGGCGACGGCGAGCAGGGCATGAAGATCATGGCCGAGCAGCCGCACCACCTGGTGATCTCGGACTTCAACATGCCGAAGATGGATGGCATCGGCTTCCTTCAGGCCGTGCGCACCAACCCGAACACCAAGAAGGCGGCCTTCATCATTCTCACCGCCCAGGGCGACCGCGCACTGGTGCAGAAGGCGGCCCAGCTCGGCGCCAACAACGTGCTCGCCAAGCCGTTCACGATCGAGAAGATGAAAGCGGCCATCGAAGCCGTGTTTGGAGCCCTGAAATGATCACTGAGGGGGCAGCCCGCCGCGTGCACATCATTCAGGGCGAGTACAAGGTCCTGAACGATCCGAATGCGGTCCTCTCGACCATTCTCGGTTCGTGCGTGGCTGCGTGCCTCAGAGATCCTGTCGCCGGTGTCGGCGGCATGAACCACTTTTTGCTGCCCGGTTCGGCGACGTCGCCGACAACAGGTGGCGATGCCACGCGGTACGGCGTGCATCTGATGGAACTGCTGATCAACGGTCTCCTGAAGCAGGGCGCCCGGCGTGATCGACTGGAGGCAAAGATCTTCGGCGGCGCGAAGACGATCTCGACATTCTCCAATGTCGGTGAGCAGAACGCGGCCTTCGCCGTGCAGTTCCTGAGGGATGAAGGCATTCCGGTGGTCGGCTCCTCCACAGGCGGAGAGCATGGACGCAAGCTTGAATATTGGCCGGTCTCCGGTCGTGCCCGGCAATACCCCCTGACCGGTGCCGAAACGCAGAGAACCGTCGCTCTCGAGCAGCGCCCCGCCGCTCCGCAGAAGCCCGTCGAAACCAGTATCGAATTTTTTTGATGGCGAGGATTTTCATATGACATTTACCCAGATGATGGAGCCGCCTGCGCCTGTCGAAGCGCTGAGCGACATCCTGATGCGCATCGTGTCCGAACTGCACGATGTCGCCTATCTCATCGAGCGTATCGAGCCGCAGCTTCTCGACCTCGGCGGCGCCGAAATCCTAAACTCGCCGGATGCCATGAAGGTCATGCAGGGCATCGATCTGGCCGTGCAGAAATCGCGCGGCCTTGCCGAATTCATCGACACCATCACCGGCGAAATCCCGCACGGCTGGGCAGTCGACGTCGCGACCGCGCTCAGCCTCGTCAAGCTGGCCGAGATGCAGAAGGCATTGGGCGGCGCTACGCGCCACGGCCACTCCCAGCCATTGAGCAAGGCCGCCGGCGACTTCGATTTCTTCTAGGGCCTTTTCGGCCCGCACCCGCTTCACGAAACGCTCGCACAAGTTTCGCCGACTATTCGTCAGATGAGGCAATAAGCCTGCTTTGTCTTTGACGGATTGTGCGAGAACAGAATGAATCTGTTAAATCAATTAGTTCAGATCTTTAAGAACTTCGGTTCCCTTGGCCGAACACGCCTGATGATTCTCGGAGGCGTCGGTGCCGTCTCCATCGCAATCGTCCTTGCGGCCGCCCTTTTCGTCAACAAGCCGGCACAGGAAACGCTCTACGTCGGTCTGGACTCGCCGGATCTCAACCAGATCAGCATGGCGCTTGCCGAAGCCAACGTCGATTTCCAGGTCGGCACGGACGGCTCCAGCATCAGCGTCCCCGCGGGGATGACGGGCAAGGCCCGGCTGATGCTCGCCGAGCGCGGCCTGCCGAACAGCGCCAACGCCGGTTACGAACTCTTCGACAATGTCGGCTCCCTCGGCCTGACCTCCTTCATGCAGGAGGTGACGCGGGTTCGCGCTCTGGAAGGCGAAATCGCCCGCACCATCCAGTCGATCTCGGGTATAACGGCCGCACGCGTCCATATCGTCATGCCGGAGGTCGGGAACTTCCGGAAGGCGGAGCAGAAACCGACTGCCTCCGTCATGATTCGCGCCACCGCCACAACTGGACGCAGCGCAGCGACCTCGATTCGCCACCTCGTCGCCTCGGCCGTGCCGGGGCTTGACGTCGATGACGTGACCATTCTCGATTCCGCCGGCCAGCTGCTCGCTTCCGGCGACGAGGCGAGCAACAGCTCGCTGAATCGTTCGCTCAACATCGTCCAGAACGTTCAGCAGGAAGTCGAATCCAACATCGACAAGGCGCTGGCACCCTTCCTCGGCATGGACAACTTCCGCTCCAGCGTCACCGCCGATCTCAACACCGACGCCCAGCAGATCCAGGAAACGACCTACGATCCCGAATCCAAGGTCGAACGCTCGGTTCGCTCGACGAAGGAAGCCCAGCAGTCGCAGCAGAAGCAGTCCGATAGCGCGACGACGGTCGAGCAGAACATTCCGCAGGCGGCCCCTGCGGCGGGCGGTTCCGCCGGGCCCGAATCGCAGGACAAATCCGACAAGCGCGAAGAGCAGACCAACTACGAAATCAACAGCAGGACAACGGCGACGACCCGCAACAGCTATAAGGTCGAGAAGCTTTCGATCGCTGTCGTGGTCAACAAGGGCCGCATCGCCAAGATGGTCGGAGAACCCGCCGACCAGACCAAGGTCGACGCCTATCTTGCCGAAATGCAGAAGATCGTCGCCTCGGCGGCCGGCATCGACGCCAAGCGCGGCGACGTCGTCACCGTCACGGCCATGGACTTCCTCGAGAACCAGCTGCTCGAAGACGCCACCGGTGGTGTCCGCGTCATGGACATGCTGAGCCGCAACCTTGCCGGCATCATCAACTCGCTCGCCTTTGTCGTGGTCGCCTTCGTGGTCGTCTGGATGGGCCTGCGGCCTCTGGTGCGTAGCGTCAGCGGCAACGGCAGCTCTACGGCTTTCGGCGACGCCACGCCGGATGCGGCCGGCCTCGAACTTCCGGACTTCGCGCCGGCATCGGGAGCAGCCGGGGGCGCTCTCATGGACGGCTTCGGGTCCGATTTCGGCTTCGACAGTACCGAGGACCTGCTCAGCCTCGGCGACGACGACGGAAACTTCAATCGGCGCGTCAAGGAAGGCCCGGAACGCAAGCTTTCCCGGATGGTCGAGATCAACGAGGAACGCGCCGCGAAAATCCTCAGGAAATGGGCGATCGACGACGCAGCATAAAGGAAAGGCCGGGCAACCGGCCTTTTTTCGTCGGTACCGAAGCTTGATTCCCTAACCGCGCATTGCTGAAAAGCCCTGACGGGAGCTGCGAGAGACTAGGCACGACAATCAGGGCCTGGAATTCGAATAAGACGATAGACCCGACCCGCGAAATGCGCCTGTAGGGCGAAACGATGAGATCGACTCGCGTAAAACGCGAAGCAAGTTGCGGTTCCGCCAGAATCACCTTAGCCTCCCTCTATCTTGAAGGCTGGAATGAATGGTCGAATCAGTGCATTGGCGACTGCGAAAGTAAATCCCTAGAAGTCGGAGATGGTGATTTGCATCGACCGGCTTACCCTTGGGTGATTCGAAATGGGATTCGAGTGGGACTTGAGTTGAATCCCTTACAGAAAAATTGCTGTTGCACCGAGTTCGATCGTTTCTCAGCCGCAGGACATTGCCAATGGATATGAATGTAATTCAGGCGAGCAAAGGCGAGAGGCATATGGCGAATTTCGCGAGTGCAGTGGTGCCGGATCTGCTACCACGCGATGAGCTGCTCCAGCGCCTTCACGGTGTCGCTAGCACCGGTAGGTTGCAGTCTGGTTTGCGCGCACTGACGGATTACGTGGGTGCTTCGCACTACCTTCTGGCGCGCTGCGATCTCCTCCAGGAAAGTGGCCTCGATTTCATCGTCTCGTCGGACTGGCCCTTCGACCTGGTCAGGGACATCGCCAATGATCTGGTCCGCGGTTATGCCCGCTCGACCGAGTTGGAAAAATGCATGCAGGTTTTCCAGCCGAATTTTGCCCTCCTGCCTGACAGTGCCGAGATTCCGGACGGCGCTAGCCGCCAATATTGTTCGGTGACCTTCAATGTCGGCCGGTCGCGGCTGGCTCTGATGTTCCTGTTCGGCGAGGGGTTCATCCTTTCGCCGGAGCGCCTGCGGGATGTAGGCCTGCTTGCAGGTTATGTCGCGAGCTTCCTGCGCTGCGGTGGTACGAAGGTCGATCGCGATTTCGAATTGACCGACCGCGAGCTGGAATGCCTGTTCTGGATCGCCGAGGGCAAGACCAGCGACGAGATCGCGATGATCCTCGGAATCTCTCGCAATACCATCAACAACTACATCACCAGCGTGATGCGCAAGACGGCGACCAAGACCCGGTCCGAGGCCATTGCCTTCGCCGTCCGCAATAATCTCGTATAGGGGGATCTATGGCGTATCCAGCAGGCAGGACCATGAGCAGTGCTGAGCAGCTGCGCATGGTGCGTGTGAACAGGATTTCCAGTCGGTCCGATCTTTTTCCGCGGCTGATTGCGATGCAGAAGCTCACCGATGCGCAAGGGTTCGCAATCTTCCGCGTCAGCGGCTCGGGTCTTCCGGCAAAGCAGCGCCTTGTCTGCGAGCTCGAGAACTGGGGGCCTTCCAATGCCGGTTTCAACAAGGCCTTCACGGATGCTTACGGCGATATTCTTCTCGACCATATCGACAAGTCGCTGCTGCCGCTCTCATGGGCCGGCGCTTACGACCGCACGGCACCCGGACCGGCGGACTTCTCGCCGTTCATGACGCGGCTGCAGGACGGTATTCTGCCATTCTCCGGCCTTGCCTTTCCGGTGCGGCTTGGCGCCGTCGGCAATGGTTTCATCCTTTTCACCGGTGATGAACTCGATCCCTCGAGCGATACCATCGTCGAGCTGCACGGTCGCTGCTGCCACATCATGATGGATCTTCTCTCGCTGGACGAACGCCGCACGGCTGCCGCCGAGGCGCTCAGCGAACGCGAGATCGCCTGTCTGCAGCTTGCCGGCGACGGCCGCATCAGCGAAGAGATTGCCGACAAGCTTGGCCTGTCCGTGCACACCGTGAACGCCTATCTCGGCTCGGCGACCATCAAGCTCGATTCCGTCAATCGCATCCAGGCGATCGCCAAGGCGATCCGGCTCGGCTATATCAGCTGAACGCGTGCCATCGCTTACAGCGTCGCGCGTCCTTTCAGACCCGCGAGAGCATATCGCGCAAAAGTGTGCAGCGGCTTTGCGATAACGACAGGCGTAAAACAAAGAGATAGAGCAATTCCAGCAAAAGTGCGTAGCGGTTTTGCGTCCGGAATTGCGTGAAAACAAAGAGATAGAGCATTTCCGGGATTCGGAGAAAAACGGAAATGCTCTAAAGTGCGACAAGCGAATCTGAAAAATCGCGATGCGCTCTAGGACGCTGTAACGCTTTGAATTGCAAGGCGAATGAAAACTTGGTTGTCGTGAAAGAGGTTAGCCGGCCAGCGCCTGAGGCGGCTGGTTGACGCTGTAACGCGCTTCCCGAAGGCTCTTTTTGAGGAAGATGGTGTTCTGGTCGGGATCGACCGAGGGATCCTGGAAAGCGATATGATTGATCTCGATGCCGGCGTGATCTTCGGCAAGGGTGAGCTGCGCGTAGACGGTGACGCCGCGCGGCTTGATTTCCAGGTCGAGAACGACTTCGGGCTTGCCGCCCCACTCCAGCGTATAATTGCCGCCCAGGCCGAAATTCACGGTGCCCGGATGAAAAAAAAGCTCCGCCGCCGAAGCGACGAGATCGGAAAGATTGCCGTAATACTCGAAGCGCAGCAGTGAAATAAGGTCAGAAGCATCCAGAAGGCGGAGTTCAGTGGCGACCGGGCTGATGGCGGCTGCGAGGATCTTTTCACGCTGGGTAGAGTGGGGACATTTTTTCATTCGGCTTATCTGACCCGTTTGTTCTTGGCGTCCGCAGCGTAGACCCGGTGGATCAGCTCCGCGACCGCCTTATAGAAGACTGACGGGATGACACTATCGATCGAGACTTGCGCAAACATGGAGCGCGCAAGCGGCGGATCCTCGAACACCGGTATGCCGTTCTGCTCGGCAATCTCCCTGATTTTGAGCGCGATCAGGTCCTGACCCTTGGCCAGCACCACCGGCGCATCGTTCTCTTCACGCGCGTAACGCAGCGCCACCGCATAGTGCGTCGGGTTTGCAATCACCAGCGTCGCCCGGTGCACGTTGGCGATCATGCGCCGGCGCGCGCGGTCGCGCATCAGCGAGCGCTGCCGGCTCTTGACGAAGGGGTCGCCCTGCGCCTGCTTGTTTTCTTCCTTTATTTCGTGCCGCGTCATCTTCAACTCGGTGAACCAGTGATGGCGCGTCCAGAAAAGATCGGCGATGGCCACGATCGCGGTGGCGATCAGCATGACGATGATGATCTTGCGCATCGCTGCCATTATTCGCACGAGAATCGTCTGCGGATCGGAGAACATCGCGTCGATCGAGCCGAAATATTCGCTCCTGAGCACGAAGAACAGGATCACCCCGACGACGACGACCTTGAACAGCGATTTTCCGAATTCGACCAGGCCGGGCACGCTGAACAGCCGTGACCAGCCTTTGATCGGCGAGATACGCGAGGCCTGCGGGCGGATGCGTTCAAGCACCAGTGTCGGCAGATTCTGGAAGACGGAGGAGGCGATGCCGAACACCATAAACAGGATGAAGGCGGGCGCCACCAGCGCCGCACTTGCCCAGCCGAGCCGGCCGAACAGCGCCAGCACATCCGGTCCCGTCTCGATCTTCCATTGGTCGGGCTGTTCGAAGATATCGCGCAACGTTTCACTCATGCGCCCGACGCTGTCGGGAAGGAAGAATACGAGGTAAATGAAGGTAGCGAGGATCGTCGCAAAGATCGAAAGTTCGCGCGAAGACGGCACGTTGCCTTTTTCCGCGGCATCGCTTTGCTTTTTCGCGGTTGGGGCTTCTGTTTTGCTGTCCTTGTCATCGTCTGCCAAGTCGCGGCCCTCCGTCAAAAAAATAGGCCGCAGCTAATGCATGTCGCCCAAAAACGTGCAGCGGTTTGGGATGACGACATGCATCAAAACAAAGACCTAAAGCGCGTCGCACGAACCGAGTTCTATGCGAACGCGCTTTAGCGCGCATCCTGTTGCGGGAAGGGTAGTCGCCTGTGGCACGGCGATCAACAGCGGCCTTTCGGCATGCCGGATTTGTCAACAGTCTCGAAGAGCCAAAGCATGTCGCGCAATGGTGTGCAGCGGTGCGACAACGACATGCGTAAACCAGAGACCTAAGGCGCGAGGAGCGAATCCGAAAGATCGCGACGCGCTTTAGGCGGCTGCCGAAGCGTCGCCTTCCTTTTCCTTGAGCTCGATCTGGCCGGAATTGGCCAGGCGAATCGCTTCCTGTGCCACGGCGCGGCGGGCAATCGCGATCTCGCGCGGATTGACGCCGCCCATGCCGCTCTGCAGATCCGATTCGATCATGCGGCGCTGGCGTGGGCTGATGGCGGAGAGAACCGACTCGCGGATCTCGGGCGGCGACCCGCGCAGCGCGACGGTGAGCACATCCGTCGAGATGTCGTTGAGCAGCATGACGCGGCTGCGCTGCGGCATGTACATGAGGTCCTCGAACAGGAAAATCTTCGGGCGAACCTTGTTGACCGACTCGCGGCTGATCGATTCGAGCGAGGTGAGCAGCGTGTCGACCTGCGGCTTGTCGAGTTCGTTCATCAGATCGGCGACCTTCGTCGAGCCGGCTGCATTACGCTCTGCCTCGACCTCGGCAAGCAGCGTCATGACCTGGTTTTCGATGATCTGCGCAGCCTTCGGGCTGACCGCCTTCATGTTGACCGTTCTGTTCATGATGTCGGCGCGGCGATTGTCGGGAAGCTGCAGCAGCACCTTGGCGCCGAAGGAGGAGGGCATCATCGAAAGAATATAGGCGACGGTCTGCGGATGTTCGCGCAGCAGGAACTGCGCGACGAATGTCGGCTCCGCCTCACTGAGGCGATCCCAGATTGAGGTTTCGTAGGCCTGGAATGCGGTGCGGCGGCCGAGCAGGCTGTCGACCTCGTCAGGCGTCAGGCCTTCTTCCAGAATGGCCTCGATCGCCTTGGCGTTATCCATCAATCCTGCGCCCTCGGTGAAGAGGTCTTCGAACTCGGAGACGAGCAACAGCAGCTCGTCCGGCGGAATGGCGCGCAGCGACTGGGCGGAAGAGATAATGGTCTGCAGTTCAGCCTGGGTGAAATATTTCAACAGCCGGCCGGCGACTCCTTTTCCCATAGCGAGAAGAACAGCCGCTGCCTTTTCAGCCTGGGTCAACGGTTTCCCGGCTAGCGCGCCGCCGAAATCGTCAAAGTCCATCATGGTCTAACCTCTCCGTCCCACACAGGGATCAGGCTTTTTTCGTACTCAAAACTTCTATCAGTTTCACACCGAATCGTGTGTCGTCGTTATCAAGCACCGTAATCTCGCCGCGGGCAATCCTGCGGCCATTCACCATGATCTCGACCGGTTCGCCGATCTTCTTGTCGAGGGCGATCGTCGCCCCTTCATTGAGGTTCATCAGGCCGGAGACCTGCATCCGGCTGGTGCCGAGCATGATCTGGACGTCGATCGGGATGTCCATGATCAGGTCGAAGTTGGAGTTCAAAGCGCTGCCGAGCGGGGCCGGCGACGCCTCGAAGGAGGAGCTGCTGCCGAAATCCATGCCGGCAGCCGGGCTGGCATCGCCGCCGAAGTCGCCGCCGAAATCGTCGCTGCCAAAGGGGGTTTCCGAAGTCTCGCCGCCAAAGGCCGCCAGGTCCGTTCCTGCTGCGAAGGGGTCGCTCTGCAGGTCGTCGCCAAACTGCGACAGGTCGCCATCGGCATCCTGCTTCAGCACGCCGCGCAGATCGTCGATCGCCTGGTCGAGATCTGCTTCGCTGCCCGGAAGATCCAGGGAGAGGTCGCTGTTCTGCTGTGTTTTCTTCGTCGCCATGAAATCACTATTCCAGTTGAAACTTGCCTCAAACTGCCTTTGCAGCCCAAAAGCCAGAGAACCGATTAATTCATTAAATGACGGATGAGTTCATCATCCGAGTTCATCGTATCCTTGACGCGGACCATGTAATTTTCGCCTGAACGCCCGAACTCGCACACATACAATTCCTTGGTGTTGGCGCTGACCTCGACGCGCACATCGCCGTGATCGCGGAACGGAATGACGTCGCCGACCATCAGCTTCGATATTGTCCGCAGCGTTAAGTCCTGTAGCCTGATCTTGGCCTCGAGCGTGACATGGGAGCGGCGGACCTGATCGCCGAGCTGTTCGGTCCATTCCGCTGAGTTGCTGCTGGCCTGGCGTTTCGGCTTCGGCGGTGTCACCTTGGTCTTGAGCAGTGCCGTCTGCGGAACGATCAACGAAAATTCCGAAACGATGCCGGCAAGCGTGATCGACATGTTGATGGCAGCCGCGAATTCGTCCGGACGATCCTCCGGCGGCCGGGCGCGCATGTCATGGGCGTGCGGGGCCGAAAGGCTCGGTTCGAAACCGCCCGGCGCGTTGACGGCCGAGCGCAGCACCTTGGCAATCTTGTCGAAGACCATGACCGCCAGATCGAGCTCGATGATCGAAAGCAGCCGTTCGGCCGGTTCCTCGATCGTATCGGCTGTGGCCCCGAGCAGATGCTCCATCAGCGTGATGACGAAGCCGTTTCCGCAGGCAAGCGTAATGTTCTGCGACCAGTTGCGCAGCGTCGCGTCGACGAGTGTGACGTTCGCGCTCAGGTCTTCGATGAGGTGGTTCTTGTAGCCGATCTCGCAGCCGAGATAGTTGACCGTCACGTCGAGGCCGGTCTCGCTTTTGATGACGTCGGGAAAGAATTCGCTGTAGATTTCCCCGAAGGAACTGCAGATCTTGGCGACCCTGCCTCTGTCGCCAAGCCCGCCTGTCAGCTTGGCAAGGAGGGCAGGATCCATTGCCGGTTTGTCGTGCGAAGCATTGCTCATAGTCATTTAAGCCGCCTTGTTTTCGCCACCTGGGTTCATCATTTCCTGCTCGACCGCATCGATGGACGGACGCTCGTAAGCCGAGATCGTCTTGCGGCCGTATTCGAGCGCGACCTGCGGCACCGAGCCGTTCATATAGGCAAGCAGCGTCTGCTTGACGATGACGTAGAGACGGTGCTGCTTGTTGCGCACGACCTTGATCTGGGAGACCAGCGGCGAGCAGACGCAGTAGGACAAGAGAATGCCGAGGAAGGTGCCGACGAGCGCCGAGCCGATCAGGTGGCCGAGCACCTCAGGCGAATCGTTGATGTGCGCCATCGCCTTAATGACGCCGAGAACGGCCGCAACGATGCCGATCGCCGGGAAGGAATCGCTCATGATCTGGATCGAGTGGTAGGGCTTCATCTTGTCGTGCATGATGGTGTTGAGCTCTTCGTCCATCAGCGCCTCGATCTCGTGGCTGCGGGCGTTGCCGATGATGATCAGGCGGACGTAGTCGCAGATGAACGCCGTCAGCTCCTTGTTCTTCAGAACCGTCGGAGCCGACTGAAAAATCGTCGATTCGGCCGGATTGTCGATATGGGCTTCGATCTCGTTTCGCGACTTGGTGCGCAGGTCGCGCATCAGCGAATAGAGCACGCCGAGCGTATCGAGATAGTTGCGTTCCTTCGGCACGGCGTGCCTGAAGGCTTCGCTGAGCGCCTTGCCGGAATCCTTCACCACCTTCATCGGGTTCGCCATGATGAAGCTGCCGAGGCCGGCGCCACCGATGATGAGGAATTCGAAGGGCTGGAGCAGCGCATCCACTTCGCCGCCCATCGCCATGAAGCTGCCGACGATACAGCCGCAAGTCACTATAAATCCGATAATGATATTCATCGTCAGCCCAATCTGAACGTTGCTTTTCTTTGAGACGGATAGGGTTTCTGCCTTGCGTGAGGCTGATGAAAGGCCCGGTCGCCAAGCATTTCCGCGTGCCAGCTTCGCGCAAGCATCTGCCGTCAGTCTAAAGGAGACGAATGGGTGCCCGCACCCGTTTCTGAGATGCTGCCTCAGCGAAATCCCGGCCGAACCAGATGTGACGACGCCCGGCTTTTCGTCCCGTTCATCGCCAATGCTTGGAGCTTACCGACATGCAATCCGGTCTTTATGTTTCTCTGTCGTCGCAGATGGCCCTCGAAAAGCGTCTAAACACCATCGCAGACAACATGGCGAACGTGAATACGACCGGTTTTCGCGCCACTGAGGTGAAGTTTGACGAAATGGTGGCGAATACCAAGAACAAGCTGAACACCAAGGTCGCCTTCGTTTCCCAAGGCAACGACTACCTGAACGAGGGAAACGGCGAACTGCAGCACACCGGCAACATGCTCGATTTCGCCATCAAGGGTGATGCCTGGTTTTCGCTCGATACGCCGGCCGGCCGCGTGCTGACGAGGGATGGCCGCTTCACCATCAAGGAAACCGGCGAACTTGTTTCGATCCGGGGATACCCGGTTCTCGATGCCGGCGGTGCCCCGATCCAGCTCAACACCAAAGGGGGCGAGCCCGCCGTCGGCACCGACGGCATCATCTATCAGGGCGGCCGCCAGGTCGGCTCCCTCGGCCTGTTCGAGGCCGATATCAGCAAGGGTTACCTGCGCTACGAAAACAGCGGCATCATGACCACCGACCAGCCACGCGCCGTCGTCGACCGCTTCAATGTCGGTGTCGAGCAGGGTTATCTCGAAAACTCCAACGTCAACGCCATGCGTGAAATCACCCAGCTGATCGAAGTCAACCGCGCCTTCGAAAGCGTCTCGTCGCTGATGCGCGACAGCGAAGATTCCTTCAAGGAAGCCGTCCAGACACTTGGGGGCAGCCGCTAATGCATGTCGCCCAAAAGTGTCCGGCGGTTTTGGAAGGACGACATGCACAAGAACAAAGACCAAAAATACGTCGCATGCAGCAAGCTGCACGCGGCGTATTTTAGGGCGAGAGCTAAAGCATGAGCACCACGCTACTGTCTGAGGACGGCCTTTCCCCGAAGCTGGCGCACCTGGCGAACCTCGTCGACCGATACGCATCGCCGGAATTTGCGGTTGCCCATGGCGGTCGCGTGCAGACCATCGCCGCCGGCCACTACACGGTTCACGGTCTCTCCCGCCATGTTCGTCTCGGCGAGTTCGTGGCCCATAAATCCGCGACCGGCATCCATCTCGGCGAAGTCGTGCGCGTCGAACCGCAGCTGATCTATGTCTGCCCGATCGAACCCGGCGAGCCGATCGGCATCCACGATACCGTGATCCGCAAGGGCGCCTTCCGCATTTCGCCATCGGACAGCTGGTGTGGGCGCACCGTCAACTCGCTCGGCGAGCCGATCGATGGGCTCGGTCCGATCACCGAGGGGCTCGATCGCCGCTCGATCTCCAATACCGCGCCGCCCTCGATGACCCGCAAACGTGTCGAGACCGGCTTCAAGACCGGCGTTCGCGCAATCGACATCTTCTCGCCGCTCTGCCTCGGGCAGCGCCTCGGCATCTTCGCCGGCTCCGGTGTTGGCAAGTCGACGCTCCTGTCCATGCTCGCCCGCGCCGATGCTTTCGACAAGGTTGTCATTGCGCTCGTCGGCGAGCGCGGCCGCGAGGTGCGGGAATTCATCGAGGATACGCTCGGCAGCAATATGAGGAAGGCGATCGCCGTCGTCGCAACCAGCGATGAGAGCCCGATGCTGCGCAAGATGGCGCCGCTGACGGCCGTCACCATCGCCGAACATTTCCGCGACAAGGGCGAGAACGTTCTCTTCATCGTCGACAGTGTCACGCGTTTCGCCCATGCGATCCGCGAGGTGGCGACCGCCTCCGGCGAGCCGCCGATCGCGCGCGGCTATCCCGCTTCCGTCTTCACCGAGCTGCCGCGCCTGTTGGAACGCGCCGGCCCCGGCCCCGAGGGCGCCGGCACCATCACGGCGATCATCTCGATCCTTGTCGACGGCGACAATCACAACGACCCGATTGCCGATTCGACGCGCGGCATCCTCGACGGTCATATCGTCCTGCAGCGCAGTCTCGCCGAAGAGGGGCGTTATCCTCCGATCGATCCGCTCGCCTCGATCTCGCGTCTTGCCCGCAAGGCCTGGACGCCGGATCAGGAAAAGCTGGTGTCGCGGCTGAAGGTGCTGATCCATCGTTTTGAAGAGACGCGCGACCTGCGCATGATCGGCGGTTACCGCCCGGGGGCCGACCCCGATCTCGACATGGCGATCAAGCAGGTGCCGATCATTTACGACGTTCTGAAACAGTCTCCGGGGGATCGCGACTCGCTTGATGCCTTCGCCGATCTCGCCGGCGCACTCAAGGCTGCGGCCGGCATGGGCAATCAGGGCGCACCCATTCAGAGGAGAGGCTAGACGTGGCTGAATTCGACGACGAACGCATCGCTTCCCTGAAGCAGCGCAGGAAAACCGTCATCCTGGATCGTGTGCTGACCTTCAGCGGCCTGGCGCTTGCCGGCGCCTCCGCTTTTTTCCCCTGGTACGTGTTCTTCAACGCGGACAAGTTCGGCATCAATGTTGCCACCAGCAGCAATTCGCGCGAACTGCCGGATTGGCCGGCCCGCAATGTCTTTAGCGTCTCGCCGCTTGCCATGGTCAACAAGAACGAGGGGGACAAGAAGGCCCCGCCGATCGATCCGCTGACGACCGCAACGGTGTCCGATCTCGGCAAGGAGCGCGATGGCGGCCCCATATTGGAGGATCAGCCCTTCCCCGGGAAGTCTTCTTTTCGCCTGCTGCACGTCTCCAACGGCCGGGCGCTGATCGAGGATCCCTCCGGCATGTATGTGGTGCGCATCGGCTCGATCCTGCCCGATGAAAGCCGCCTTGCGACACTCGAGCAGCGCGATGGCAAATGGGTGATCGTCACCTCAAAGGGTGAGACCTACCAGAACAACTGAGCCTGGCCGCAAAATCCAGGCAACAGGGGCTCCGCCGCGAACCGGCCGGAGCCCCTGTTCTTTCGATGGCGGCGGCGTTCGCAGAAAAGCCTCTCGAAGCCTGAATTCCCGTAAGTCCCACGCAAGATTACCGCACTAGGTTCGGGACAGTAAAAACGGAGAGTTTCATGCAACCAATCCAACTTTTCGACTTGGCTTCGCGACAGGCGGAATGGCTGACGATCCGTCAGCAGGTTGTTGCCGGCAACATCGCGAATGCCAATACCCCGAAGTTCCACGCCAAGGACGTCACGCCCTTTGACGCGGTGCTCGACAAGTCCGACATCGCAATGGCGCGCACCAATCCGGCGCATCTCAGCGGTAACGATTTCAGCAACAGCGGCGATATCGACGTCAAGGAGGCCGCACTCGACCAGGAAATCGGCGTCCAGGAATCCGGCAATACGGTCGGTTTGGCCGAGGAGCTTTCCAAGTCGGGCGATATCAAGCGCCAGTACGATCTGAACACCTCGCTGGTCAGTTCCTTCAATCGCATGATGTTGATGACCGTCAGGAAGTAAAAGTCATGGATCCGCTTTCAGCAGCAATGAAAATCGCCGGTTCCGGGCTCGAGGCCCAGTCGACGCGGTTACGCATCGTCTCGGAAAACATCGCCAACGCCCGCTCGACCGGCGACACACCCGGCGCGGAGCCCTATCGGCGCAAGACGATCACCTTCGGCCAGCAGATGGATCGCACCAGCGGCGTCGAGACGGTCGGCGTCAAGAAGGTCGGCGTCGACGAAGGCGATTTCAGCACCGAATTCGATCCCAGCAATCCGGCTGCGGACAAGAAGGGCGTCGTCAAGCTGCCGAACGTCAACATCCTGGTCGAGATGGCCGACATGCGCGAAGCCAATCGCTCGTATGACGCCAATTTGCAGACCATCAAACAGACCCGCGATCTCATCTCCTCCACGATCGACCTCCTGAAGAGCCAATAATCAATGATCAGCAGCGTCCAGAATGTCAGCAACCTGTCGATGACCCGTGCGCTTGGCGCCGTCGACACCGAAAATTCCGCCTCCTCGTCTGCCAGCACCATGCCGGGCACTGCGGGTGCCGCCAACGGCATGAGTTTCGCCTCCGTCATGGGCAACATGGCGAGCGACGCGGTCAGCAGCCTGAAGGGTGCGGAAAGCATGTCCTTTGCCGGTATCAAGGGCACGGCGACGACGCGTGAAGTCGTCGATTCCATGCTCCAGGCCGAGCAGACGCTGCAGACCGCGATTTCCATCCGCGACAAGGTCGTCTCGGCCTTTCTCGAAGTCACCAAGATGCAGATGTAACTGATTTGAGGACGAACACATGAGAGCGCTCGCCATCGCAGCAACGGGCATGGATGCCCAGCAGACCAATCTGGAAGTCATCGCGAACAATATCGCGAACATCAATACGACGGGTTTCAAGCGCGCCCGCGCCGAATTCTCCGATCTTCTCTACCAGACCGAACGTGCCAAGGGTGTCGCCAACCGTGCCAACCAGGCCGTCGTTCCGGAAGGTGCCAATATCGGCCTCGGCGTCCAGACCTCGGCGGTCCGCAACCTGCATCTCCAGGGCGAACTGACCCAGACCGGCAACGATCTCGACGTGGCGCTGATCGGCAAGGGCTTCTTCCAGATCCAGTCAACCGACGGTACGACGCTTTACAGCCGCGCCGGCGCCTTCAACAAGAACGACCAGGGCCAGCTCGTCACCATCGATGGCTACGAGGTCCTTCCCGGCATCACTATTCCGACCGGCTCGACCGAGCTGACGATCAGCCGCTCGGGCGAAGTCTCGGCCAAGCTGCCGGGTGCGGCGGCGGCGACCGTGCTCGGGCAGCTGACGCTTGCCGACTTCGTCAACGAGGCGGGTCTCCAGCCGCTCGGCGACAATCTCTTCCAGGAGACGCCGGCCTCCGGCGAAGCCGTCATCGGCAATCCCGATGAGGAAGGTTTCGCCTACATGAAACAGGGCTATCTGGAATCCTCAAACGTCGACCCGGTGAAGGAAATCACCGAGTTGATTTCGGCCCAGCGCGCTTACGAAATGAATTCCAAGGTGATCACCACCGCTGATGAAATGGCCTCCATCGTCAGCAAGAACCTGAAGTAAGGGAAGGGCCGAAACATGATGTTTTGCCGGGCAGGACACATCTCAGGATGGGTGGCAGCAGCCACGATCGCAGTCGCGGGCATTGTCTTGCCCGCGTCGGCGGATGCCGGCATGGGTTATGCCGTCGTCCCGACCACGATCATCTACCCCGGCGACACATTGTCGGCCAGCCAGCTCCAGGAAGTCGAGGTCACCAACCCCAACCTCGCCGGCGATTATGCCAAATCCGTTTCGCAGGTCGAAGGCATGGTTTCCAAACGCACGCTGTTACCGGGCCGCACGATCTCGGTCTCGGCCCTGCGCGAGGCCTATACGGTGACCCGCGGCTCTTCGATTCGCCTGGTCTTCACGCTCGGCGCGATGACGATTTCCGCCGCTGGCACGCCGCTTGAAGACGGCGCGACCGGGCAGGTCGTCCGCGCCCGCAATATGGATTCCGGCGTCATCGTCAGCGGCACGGTGCTTGCGGACGGCACGGTCCATGTGAGGGCAAAATGAAACTGTTCTTCCGTTTCGTCACTCTTGTCGCGGTTCTCGCCATGAGTTTGGCTGATGTCGCGCCCGCCTGGGCGCTGACCTCCCGCATCAAGGACATCGCCTCCCTTCAGGCCGGCCGCGATAACCAGCTGATCGGTTATGGACTCATTGTCGGCCTCCAGGGGACCGGCGACGGCTTCCGGTCCTCGCCCTTCACTGAACAGTCGATGCGCGCGATGCTGCAGAATCTCGGCATCTCGACGCAGGGCGGCCAGTCCAACGCCAAGAACACTGCGGCCGTGATGGTCACCGCCAACCTGCCTCCTTTCGCAAGCCCCGGCAGCCGTATCGACGTGACGGTGAGCTCGCTCGGTGATGCGACGTCGCTGCGCGGCGGCACGCTGGTTATGACCTCGCTTTCCGGCGCCGACGGACAAATCTATGCCGTTGCGCAGGGTGCCGCCATCGTTTCCGGTTTTCAGGCGCAGGGCCAGGCGGCGACCGTGACCGAAGGCGTCACCACTGCCGGCCGCGTTCCGGGCGGCGCGATTATCGAGCGCGAACTGCCGTCCCGCTTCGAGGACTCTGTCAATCTCGTCCTGCAACTGCGCAACCCCGACTTCTCGACGGCGATTCGTATCGCCGACATCGTCAACGGTTATGCCTCGGCGCGCTTCGGCGGCCCGGTTGCCGAAGCCAAGGATTCGCAGGAGGTCGTGATCCAGAAGCCGCGCACGGCCGATCTCACCCGGCTGATGGCCGATATCGAAAATCTCATCGTCGAGACCGATACGCCGGCCAAGGTGGTCATCAACGAACGCACCGGAACGATCGTCATCGGCTCGGATGTCCGCGTCTCGCCGGTCGCAGTCAGCTACGGCACGCTTACGGTTCAGGTCACCGAGACGCCGCAGATCATTCAGCCCGAACCCTTCTCGCAAGGCCGGACCGCCGTCCAGCCGCAGACCGATATTTCCGCCGAGCAGACCGGCGGGCGCGTTGCCATCATCGACGGCCCCGACCTCAGGACTCTCGTCGCCGGCCTCAACAATATCGGCGTGAAACCGGATGGCATCATCGCCATTCTCCAGGGCATCAAGTCGGCGGGAGCCCTGCAGGCGGAGCTTGTGCTGCAATGATTGATATCATCAACCGTGACATGACGGTTCTGCAACTGCTGCGCCGGCTGGCGCTGCCGGCCGCGGGCCTCGTCCTTCTGTCGATCCCCGGCGCCTTCGCGCAGGAACATGCGCCGGCTGGCGACATCATCTCCCAGGACGAGGTCAAGCAGTTCTGCACCAACATTGCCGATCCCGCCCGCGACCAGCGTTACCTCTTGCAGAAGCAGGAACTGGAAAAGCTTCGCGCCGACATCGACGCCCGCATGGCGGAAATGGACAAGCGCAAGGCCGAATACCAGGATTGGCTGAAGCGGCGCGACGATTTCCTGAAGCAGGCGGAAGCCGGCCTCACCGAGATCTACAGGAAGATGAAACCGGATGCGGCCGCCCTACAGTTGCAGGACATGAAGATCGAGGTGGCCTCTGCCGTGATCATGCGGCTCGGCCCGCGGCAGTCGAGCCTCATCCTCAACGAGATGGACCCGCAAAAGGCCGCTGTCATCGCCAGCGTCATTGCCAGTGCGTCCGATCCCAACACGTCGAAGGATCCTTCATGAATATGCGTTTCCCGGCCGCGATCGCCGCCCTCGCACTCCTTGCAGGTTGCCAGTCTCCGACGGCGGTCAGCGAGATCGGCCGTGCGCCCGCCATGAGCCCGATCGGCAGCGGCCTCGCCTATGGCCAGACGCCGCAGATGGCACTTTATCCGAAGCAGCCGCGCGCCGTCGCGCAGGGCTATTCGCTGTGGAGCGATTCGCAGGCCGCACTTTTCAAGGACGCGCGCGCGCTCAACGTCGGCGACATCCTGACCGTCGACATCCAGATCAACGACAAAGGCTCCTTCGACAACGAGACCAACCGCAGCCGCAAGAATTCGAGCGGCATGAACTGGGACGTCAACGCCCAGATCTTCGGCTGGACGCCCGAGTCCAAGACCGACCTGACCTATGGGTCCGACACCAGCACCGACGGCAAAGGCAAGATCGAGCGCACCGACAAGCTCACCCTTCTGGTCGCCGCCGTCGTCACCGGCATTCTCGAAAACGGCAACCTCGTCATATCGGGCTCGCAGGAAGTCCGCCTGAACCAGGAACTGCGCATCCTGAACGTCGCCGGCATCGTTCGTCCGCAGGACGTCAATGCCGAAAATCAGATCTCCTATGACAAGATTGCCGAAGCCCGCATCTCCTACGGCGGCCGTGGCCGCCTGATGGAAGTGCAGCAGCCTCCGCGCGGCCAGCAGGCCGTCGATCTTTTCTCGCCGCTTTGAGGCTGAACGACGATGGCAGAGCCAGACGTAAGCGCAGGTCAACCGAACAAGAAATCCGGCTCGTTGATGACGATCATCGGCATCGCCGTCCTGACGCTCGTCGGCGCCGGCGGCGGCTGGGCGGTCGGCACGATCGTCGCACCCAACATCAAGGGTGCCAAGGAGGTCGAGCAGGCCAAGGGTGCCGAGGCCAAGAAGAAGGCCGAGGAAGGTCTGGCGCGGATCTCGACCGAGGCCAACAACGTCGTCCAACTCGAACCGATCACCTCGAACCTCGCCTACCCCTCGGAAAACTGGGTCCGACTCGAAGTCGCGCTGCTGTTCAACGGGCCGCCGGATGTCAAGGTTTCAGAGGATATTCATCAGGATATCCTCGCCTATATCAGAACCGTTTCCCTTCAGCAGATCGAGGGGCCGCGCGGCTTTCAATATCTCAAGGATGACATACAGGAACGTGTTGACCTTCGCTCGCAAGGGCGGGTATCGAAGGTCATGTTCAGGACATTTGTCATCGAATGATTCGTCTCATAGTTTTCCTTGCCATGATGGCGGTACCGGAACTGGCGGTGGCACAGCAGCTGCCGACTGACTTGTTGAACGTCCCGGTCGATGGCTCCGTCGCCGCCTGGATCATCCGCACATTCGGCCTGCTGACCATTCTTTCGGTCGCGCCGGGCATCCTGATCATGGTGACGAGCTTCCCGCGCTTCGTCATCGCCTTCTCGATCCTGCGCTCAGGGATGGGCCTCTCTTCGACGCCTTCCAACATGATCCTTTTGTCGCTGTCGCTGTTCATGACCTTCTACGTCATGTCGCCGACCTTCGATCAGGCCTGGCAGAACGGCGTGCAGCCGCTGCTTGCCAATCAGATCAATGAGACCGAGGCGGTCCAGCGTATCGCCGAACCCTTCCGCACCTTCATGGCGGCCAATACCCGCGACAAGGATCTGGCGCTCTTCGTCGATCTGGCGCGCGAACGCGGACAGAATATCCAGACGACCAATCCGATCGACTATCGGGTGCTGATCCCGGCCTTCATGATTTCCGAAATTCGCCGCGGCTTCGAGATCGGCTTCCTCGTCGTGCTGCCGTTCCTCGTCATCGACCTGATCGTCGCGACCATCACCATGGCGATGGGCATGATGATGCTGCCGCCGACCTCAATCTCGTTGCCTTTCAAGATTCTCTTCTTCGTGCTGATCGACGGCTGGAACCTGCTGGTCGGCAGCCTGGTGCGTTCGTTCAACTGACCGGCTGCCGCCGGTTGATATTCGCCAATGAGAAACCCGCCGGATCGCTCCGGCGGGTTCTTTAATTATGCCGCAATTCGAGATGTTAAAACGTCCTTTGAGCGTCCGAAGGATGCGCGGCGCTGTGTAGTGGTCGAAAAGCCCTCACTCGGCCGCGAACGGCGCCGTGCGCGGCGGCAGCGCCGGAATGTCCATGTGCTCGGGTGCAAGACCCTGCTTGGCACGGTCGGCCATGACTTCATAGGCCTGCTCCAGATGGTCGCAGAACCGTTCGGCATCGAAGAGCGGCGCGATATAGCGCTTCTCCTTGAGATGCGCCTTGTATTGCGCGATCCGCGCGGGGTTCTGCGCCAGTTCGACGGCAAGATCCTCATAGGCCTGCAGGTCGGCTGCAACGAGTTCGGGCAGGTCGATGGCCCTGAGCAGGCTCTCGCTGACGCGTGAGGCGAAGTTGGTGCCCTTGACGGTCAGGACCGGCAGGCCGCCCCAGAGTTGCTCCGAGGTGGTCGTGTGGCCGTTGACGGGGAAGGTGTCGATGCCGATGTCGGCCGCCTGCTGACGGTCGATGTGCTCTTCATAGGGCGCGCGCGGGCAGAAGATGATCCGCTTGGCGGAGATCCCTGCCGCCTGGAATTGCTTCAGGAGGTTCGCCTGGTTGCGCGGCGTGTTCGCCATCAGCCAGAGCACGCTGTTCGGCGCGCGCTTGAGAATGCGGCACCAGCTGTCGATCGTCTCCGGCGTGATTTTGCGGTTGCCGTTGAAGGACGCGAAGATGAAGGCGTCTTCCGGCAGGCCGAGCTGCTCGCGGGTGACAGGGCGCGGCTTCGGGCGATGCATCGGGTCGTTCGGCTGGTAGCTCTCCGGCAGCCGGCAGAATTTCTCATGGTAGAAGGGCTTGGCCACCTCGGGCAATACCGAATGGTCGCCGATGACGTAGTCGAGATCGATATTGACCGTGCTGCCGGGGAAACCGAGCCAGCCGACATGCACCGGCGCGAGCGGCAAATTGAAGGCCGACGCGCGGCTGCCCGAAGTATGACCCTTCAGGTCGACCATGATGTCGATATTATGCTCGCGTACCGCTGCGAGCATCCCCTGGTCGGAGAAGCCGTGAACGGTGACGACCCGGCCCCAGCGGCTGCGGTCGGTATTGTTATGCTTGAGGTACTCAGGGCCTGTATGGCAGAAGAGCGTCACCTCGAACCGGTCCTTGTCGTGCAGTTCGAGGATGCGCTGCAAGAGCTTCATCGTCGCGTGGCGGTCCCAGAAGTCAGATGACATGTAGCCGATCCGGATCTTGTCCGACCAGCTGTGCGGCTGGTTGCGGCGGAAGGCCACCCGTTCCGGGTTGAGGGGAGTGGTGCCGATCGTCGCATATCGATTGAAATCCTCGTTGCCGCACCAGTGCAGATGATAGAACGGGTTATCCTTGCGCAGGATCTCGACATCGCCCTTTGCGAGTGAGGCATCGATCACTGCCTGGTGTTTGCTTGCCTCTTCGAACTCATTGAATTCGCGAGCGAAAACCAGATGCAGGAAGCGGAATGCGAGATTGCCTGGAAACCGCTTGAAGAGGTTGCGCGACAGGCTCTGGTTGGTTGCGTCGTTCAGATCATCGCTCAGAAGCAGGGCTGCCAGGCGCATATGATCGGGATTGGCACTCTGCGACAGCACCGTCTTGAACGGGCGGATGATATCGCGCTGCTGCCGCTTCAGATAGATCGCGGTGATGATGAAGGCGAGTTCCGGGTCTTCCTGCGCCTTGCTAAGGTTTCGCATGGCGATCAGCAGAGCATCGTCCTCGCTGCCGGTCTCGTAGTGCAGCTTGGCCGCCTGCTTCTGGTATTCGTAGGAATTCGGTCCTTCACAGCTGCCGGCCAGGCCATAGGCTTTCGCGGCATCGGCCTTGAAACCGAGCTGCACGAGGTTCTTGGCCAGCAACGCATAGGTCTTGGCGTCCTGCTGAATATCCATCAGCTGATTGAGCGTCGCCAAGGACTGTGTGTAGCGGCCCATCTGGTAATCCTTGGATGCCGCAGAGAACGAAACTTTGCTGTTCAAAACCCAACTCCGTGAAGGAAATGTTCTGGCGTCGACCGCCGAGGCACGGACAGGCCGTCCGCCGCAAAACGGGGCGGTTCGGTCCGATGGTGCTATCCCGGCGCCTGCCACATTGGCATTCGAAGCTTGCTTGAAACCGGTGCGCTTAATGAGCCTCTGTTTTTGCGGGAAAATGCCGACTTTGCCTAGGGAAAGCGCTTGGTTTTCAAGAAAAATAGGATGCCAAGGAATATATTCAGCAAGCATTAACTATGCCCGCGAGGAGCCGGTCTGGGCCCTGTATTTTTAAGGAGTTGGCAAGCATTGGCTGCGAGATTGCCCTGGACATGACGGGTTTGGGCCAAACAAAAAAGGCGCCGAGTAGCATGAAGCTGGTCCGTCATCGCCGGTACTATAGTCCGGTATGTCCTCCTTTTTGTATCTAGTTTTCCAGGGGACAGACTTATGACAAGCATTAACACGAATACTTCCGCGATGGCCGCTCTCCAGACGCTGCGTAGCGTCAACCAGGGCCTCAACCAGACGCAGAACCACGTTTCGTCCGGCTATCGCGTTGAAAAGGCTTCCGACAACGCCGCTTACTGGTCGATCGCAACGACCATGCGTTCTGACAACAAGGCTCTCTCGGCTGTTTCCGACGCTCTCGGCGTAGGCGCTGCCAAGGTTGATACCGCTTACACCGCCATGGACAGCGCCATCGACGTCGTCGGCGACATCAAGGCCAAGCTGGTTGCCGCCACTGAAAACGGCGTCGACAAGGCCAAGGTGCAGGAAGAAATCGGCCAGCTGCAGCAGCAGCTCCTGAGCATCTCTCAGTCGGCTTCCTTCAACGGCGAAAACTGGGTTGCCGGCGCTAGCGGCACCAAGAGCGTCGTCTCCTCGTTCGTCCGCGACGGCTCCAACGCCGTTTCGATCAAGACGACCGACTACGTTCTCAACAGCGGCTCCGCGGGCAACGTTCTGTTCGGCATGAGCGGCGGCGCGGTCGAAACCTCCACGGGTATCCTCGGTACTTCGAATGGTGCGACCGGTTCTGTCTACGCAATGGACATCACCAACTTCACCTCAGGCCAGATCGCGTCGGCTCTGACCAACGTTGAATCGGCTCTGAAGGCCATGACCAGCGCCGGCGCTGCTCTCGGTTCGCTCTCCAGCCGCATCGACGCCCAGGACAACTTCGTGTCCGCTCTCAGCGACTCGATCGACTCCGGTGTCGGCCGTCTCGTTGATGCCAACATGGAAGAAGAGTCCTCCAAGCTCAGCGCCCTGCAGACCCAGCAGCAGCTGGCGATCCAGTCGCTGTCGATCGCGAACTCTTCTTCGCAGAACATCCTGTCGCTCTTCCGTTAAGACCGGTCGGCACAAGGTTTCCAAGTTTCGCGGCCGGGTCATCCCCGGCCGCGAAATGTTTTAATATAAGGTTAATGAAAAACCTTCTAAGTCTCAGATATTTTTGATTAATTTCCGATCCTGATTTAGCTTTCCTTAACCATCTTGCTGTTTTCTAGGCCCATCGAAACGGCGAGTTAACCCTAACAGAGATGGTTAACAGGCATGATGCTGATCGCTGTGGGCCGGCCGAAAATCCGGAATGTCCCTTCTTAAAATCTGCCAACAAGGGGCAAGCAAACTATGACGAGCATCAACACCAATAACGCTGCAATGGCAGCCCTCCAGACTCTTCGTGGCATCAACCAGGGTCTCCAGGAAACCCAGGCCCACGTTTCGTCCGGCTATCGCGTCGGCAAGGCTTCCGACAACGCTGCTTACTGGTCGATCGCAACGACCATGCGTTCTGATAACAAGGCTCTCTCGGCTGTTTCCGACGCTCTCGGCCTCGGCGCTGCAAAGGTCGACACCGCTTATTCCGCCATGGACAGCGCCATCGACGTCGTCGGCGACATCAAGGCCAAGCTGGTTGCCGCCACTGAAAACGGCGTCGACAAGGCCAAGGTCCAGGAAGAAATCAGCCAGCTGCAGCAGCAGCTCCTGAGCGTCGCTCAGTCGGCTTCCTTCTCCGGTGAAAACTGGGTTGCTGGCGCTGACGGCACCAAGAACGTCGTCTCCTCGTTCGTCCGCGACGGCTCCAACGCCGTTTCGGTCGTGATGACCGACTATATTCTCGACGACAGCTCCACGGGCAACGTTCTGTTCGGCATGAGCAACGGCTCGGTCGAAACCTCCACGGGTATCCTCGGTACTTCGAATGGTGCGACCGGTTCTGTCTATGCAATGGACATCACCAACTTCACCCTCGGCCAGATCCAGTCGGCTCTGACCAACGTTGAATCGGCTCTGAAGGCCATGACCAGCGCCGGCGCTCAGCTCGGCTCGATCTCCAAGCGCATCGAACTGCAGGAAAACTTCGTATCCGCTCTCAGCGACTCGATCGACTCCGGTGTCGGCCGTCTCGTCGATGCCAACATGGAAGAAGAGTCCTCCAAGCTCAGCGCCCTGCAGACCCAGCAGCAGCTGGCGGTCCAGTCGCTGTCGATCGCGAACTCCTCTTCGCAGACCATCCTCACGCTGTTCCGCGGCTAATAACCCTTGGAAATATCGGCCCGCCGGTCTCCGGCGGGCAGCCAGGAATCGAGCCGCGCTTCCATGGAGCGCGGCTTTTTTAGATTCCGTTAACTGTTGATTAACCATAATGCTGTCTTCTGCGGTCAACGAGACGGCGGGTTAACCAAATTTAAGAACCGGTTAACAGGCATGAGGCTGGTCCCCGTTCCCGGTAGCTTTCCGGAATGTCCCTTTTTTCCATCTGCCAACAAGGGGCAATCATTTTATGACCAGCATTTTGACGAACGTCGCGGCGATGGCCGCTCTTCAGACACTCCGCGGCATCAACGACAGCCTTGAGACGACGCAGAACCACGTATCGTCGGGTTACCGCGTCGAAAAGGCCGCCGATAACGCCGCCTATTGGTCGATCGCAACGACCATGCGTTCGGACAACAAGGCACTATCCGCCGTTTCCGACGCTCTCGGCCTCGGCGCCGCCAAGGTCGACACCGCTTACTCTGCCATGGACAGCGCCATCGACATCATCAGCGAAATCAAGGCGAAGATCGTTGCCGCGACCGAAAAGGGCGTCGACAAGACCAAGATTCAGGAAGAAATCAGCCAGCTGCAGCAGCAGCTCCTGAGCATCGCGCAATCGGCTTCCTTCTCCGGTGAAAATTGGGTTGCCGGCGCTGACGGCACCAAGAGCGTCGTTTCCACCTTCGTGCGCGATGGCAACGGCAATGTCTCGGTCAAGACAACGGACTACATTCTCAACTCGGGCTCCGCAGGCAACGTCCTCTTCGGCATGACCACGACTGGCACGATCGAGACGAGCTCCGGCATTCTCGGCACATCATCCGGTACAATCGGCTCGATCTACTCGATGGATATCAGCACGTTCGGCTCACCTGAGATCGCCATGGCCCTGACCTCGATCGAGGCCGGCCTCGAAGCGATGACCAAGGCTGCGTCGCAGCTCGGCTCGATTTCCACTCGCATCGAGCTGCAGGAAAACTTCGTCGGCGCGCTCAGCGACTCGATCGACTCGGGCGTCGGCCGCCTCGTCGATGCCGACATGGAAGAGGAATCGAGCAAGCTGACGGCGCTGCAAACGCAGCAGCAGCTGGCCATCCAGTCACTGTCGATCGCCAACTCCAGCGCTCAGAACATCCTCACGCTGTTCCGCAGCTAAATCAGACGCTGAAGCTGGACCGAATCTTGCGCCATCGTCTGGCAGCAATCGAAAACCCTCCTGGACCGCGCCCGAAATGGCGCGGTTTATTCTTTTATATCAAAGGTTTGGTCGGCACTTCGATCGCTGCGCCATGCTCAGTGCTGCGCTCTTGCCCAACAGGTTGTTATCGAGTTAACTTCGCCTTGAGTTGATTTGCTTTTGCGACACGCCGGTAGAAACTCTGCCGGAGGCATGACGCCACTTCAGTCGCCGCCGGCAATCCGGCCTGCCCTATCACCCCGATTCCGAGACCTGTCGATGACCGTTAAGATTACCAGCGCGGCCGCGGTGAATGCGCTTGCGGTGCTGCGCAGCATCAACAAAGAAGCCAACCAGACCCAACAGCAGGTGTCCTCGGGGTATCGTATCGAGACGGCCGCCGACGATGCGTCCTACTGGTCGGTCGCGACCGTCATGCGCTCGGACAGCACCAATCTCGGAACGATCGGAGATGCGCTCGGTCTCGGCGCTGCCAAGGTGGATGCCACCTACACGGCGATGAACTCGGCGATCGATCTCATAGGCGACATTCGCGCCAAGTTGGTTTCGGCAAGAGAGCCGGGCGCCGACAAGGACAAGATCAACGCCGAGATCGGCGAGTACAAGGAACAGCTGCAGACGGTCGTTGAATCGACGTCGTTTGCGGGTGAAAACTGGCTGTTGAACGGCGATACCGCCGCGCCGCCGAACTGGCAGGTCATCTCTGGTTTCGTGCGCGCTCCGACCGGCGAATATCAGGCCCAGACCATCGATTTCCCATCCTCGCAGACCATTCTCGTCGATAAGAACAATGCGAGCGGCGGCCTGCTGACCAAGCCGGTCGATGCCAACGCCATCAATAACAGCGGCACGACGTCGCGGAACTACTATTTGCTGAACGCCAATTCCACCACGCCGGCTATCGGTACGGAAATTGCGATTGGCAAGAGCACGACCGATGCGCAACTTACCGACATGCTTGACGTCACCGACTCGCTGCTCTCCTCGCTGACGACGACGGCCGCGTCCATCGGCGTGATGAAGACCCGCATCGACGATCAGATCGACTATACCGCCGATCTGTCCGATTCGATCGACAAGAGCGTCGGTGCGCTCGTCGATACCGACATGGACGAGGCTTCGATCCGGCAGAAGGCGATCGAAACCCAGAAGCAGATGGCCGTCGAAGCGATCTCGATCCTCAACACCGCCGCCAGCAAGGTCCTGATCCTGCTGGAGTAGGGGGTGGGCGCGATCACGGGTGGCGGCGCCATTCATCCTCGCGCAAGTTTGACTTCTTAGTTTCCGGCATGAAGGCATCGTTCGAATCCGTGCCGGCGCAGGGTCAGGCCCTTGCCCGTTTCGAAGGGAGATGCCGGCGCGCAAGGTCACTTTGGGCGGGGGCGGGCATGCTGCATGCCTCCCGAATGCTGGATGGTTTTTTATGAGCATTACGCTTTCCCGGTATTTGAAGGATTTCGGTGAACCGGAATCGTCAGCGCCGATCCTTGATATGGACGATTTCGGCGGCGACCCTTTCCCCGAAATGCCGAGCGAACCGGCGATCGACGTCGAGGCGGAGCGCCGCGAAGCCTATGCGGAGGGTTATGCCGCAGCGACCGTGGAATTGACTGAGAAATACGAACTCGAGGCGCGGATGCTGGCGGAGGTCCATGCGCGTGAACTCGAAGAGCTGAAGCTGCGTTACGAAGTCGAGGCGGCGGCGGTCATTGCATCCCGCATCCGCGATATCGCCGAAGAGGTCGCGCAGCTGGTCAGCGCCGGCGCCGCCGTTGCCATCGCGCCTGTGATGACCGAGGCGCTTGCCGCCAAGGCTGCCGAGAGCCTCGCCTCTCTGCTGCGTGACGCGATCCTCGAAGGCGCGGCTGGAGCGGTCGTCGTCAGGGGGCCGACCCGGCTTTTCGACATCTTGAAGGCCGAGCTCGGTGAACATGCCAGCGCGGTTCGCCACATTGAGACCGACGATATCGATCTTGCCGTCGAAATCGGTGATTCCGTTATCGTCACCCGTATGTCCGCCTGGGCGGCCAGCTTGAAGAAAGTTCTCGAATGAGCGAAGGCGAAAACCACCACCACGGCAAGAACGAGATCATCATCGTCAAGAGACATGGCGGCGGTGATCACGATGGCGCCCATGGCGGTGCATGGAAAATTGCCTATGCCGACTTCATGACGGCGATGATGGCGTTCTTCCTGGTCATGTGGCTGGTCAATGCCGCCAACGAGGAGACCAAGGCCTCGGTCGCGACCTATTTCAATCCGATCAAACTCTCCGACGAAAAGCCGACCGAGAAGGGCCTGAAGAAGCCCGTCGACAACGCCGAGGGCGAGGAGAAGCAGGAGAAGTCGAAACAGAAGGAAGAAGATCCAAACGACGGCAAGGCTGCGGCCGATGGTGACGACCAGACATCGACATCAGGCGACCAAACCAATTATTCCGAGGCCGATTTCTTCGAAAATCCTTATTCGGTTCTGGCCGAGATCGCCCAGGAAGTCGGCCAGCAGGCCAATGTCAGCGCCAAGGGCGACGGCGGCGCCGCCGATTCCGGCCCGGCCACCGGCGCCGATGGCGGCGAGGCCTATCGTGATCCCTTCGATCCGGATTTCTGGACGAAACAGGTTGAGGTCACGACGGCCGGCAAGACGTTGCCGCCCGGCAAGAGCGACCAGCAGGCGGTCGAGAGCGAGACAAGCGAGATCGCCAAGGTCGAGGATATGAAGCCTGTACCGCTGATCACCGATCAGAAGGCCGCCAAGCAAACCAAAGAAACTCAGGAAACCAAAGGCGCGGTCGACGCCAAGGACGGCAAGGCGCCGGCCGGCAAGTCGCCCGAGGACAAGAAGGCCGAAGCTCAGAAAGATGCCGATCACCAGAAGGATGCGGACAAGCGCGCCGCCGAGGCCGAGCAGCAGCAGAAGGAAGCCGAGCAACTGCAGGCAGAGATCGCCCAGCAGATCGGCGGCGTTGCAGGCAAGCTCGCCGAAGGCCTGAGCGTGACGGCGTCCGAGGGCGGATTGCTGGTCAGCATCTCCGACCAGACCGACGATTCCATGTTTAATATCGGTTCTGCAGTTCCGCGCCAGGAAATGGTGCTCGCCATGGAAAAGATCGGCGCGATCCTGAAGGCGAGGGGTGGTGCGGTTGCCATCCGCGGCCACACGGACGGGCGCCAGTATAAGGGCACGCAGAACGAGAACTGGCGGCTTTCGATGGATCGTGCCCAGAGCGCCTACTACATGCTTGTGCGCGGCGGGCTCGACGAGAAACGCATCTCGCAGGTCTCCGGCTTCGCCGACCGTCGGCTGAAGCTGCCGTCTGACCCGTTCAACGCGACCAACCGCCGGATCGAGATTCTGGTGCAGGCGGATCAAGGATAGTCGAATGGCGCGTCGGCAGCATCGCTACGTCGGATTTGTGGCCCTTGGCCTGGCGATGTTTTCGCCGGCCGCAGGCAATGCACAGGATCCGGATGATCTCGCGCCGTACAAGATGCTGCGGTCGCTGCAATTCGTGCAGGATTCCGTCGTCAGTGGCGATCATTCGGCCGGCGAGATGCAGCGCTTCATGCTGGGTACGATCGACGAACGGCTGCGCACCGTCGATCCTTCGACGTTCGACGACGACCGCAATGTCGACGCAGCGCTGATCTACGCGATGAGCGGCGGCAATCCCCAGACGCTCGAATATCTGATTGCCCACGACGTCAACGGCTATTTCGACAACCGCGTCACCGATGTGCTGCGCAAATATCTGAGCGGCAAGGGGCTCCTCGTCGCCAAGACGCTGGTGGAGACGGCCAGGGAATATCGCGACAAGAAGATCGGCCCCTATCTTGCGCTGATCGGCGGCAACGTGTTGATCGCGACGAAACCGGCTGACGCGCTAGATCTCTACGACCAGGCGCGTCTTGCAGCACCCGGTACGATCGTCGAGGAGGCGGCGTTGCGCCGCTCCGTGGCCATCTGCGTCGACAAGGGAATGCTTGATAAGGGAATGGCCTATTCGCAGCGTTATGTCAGACGCTTCCTGCATTCGCCCTATGCCAGCCAGTTCGCCGATCTTTTCGTCACGCTCGTCGTCGGTCACGATCACGATGTGAAACCACAGGACGTCATCGACATTCTGTCCTTCATGGACGCTCCGCGCCAGCGCGAGGTCTATTTGCGCATTGCCCGCGCAGCCGCGATATCAGGCAAGCCGGAGCTGGCGCGCATGGCGGTCGGACGTGTGCAGTCGCTGGGCGCCGGCACCGACAATGCCTTCGGTCCGCTCGCGGATTTCTATGGCGGTATGGCCGGCCTTCCGACAGAGGATATCGACCGGGCAGCGAAGAATGTCAGCGGCATCGACGGCAACGCGCTTTCGCCGCGGGATCAGGCGCTGCAGGAGGCGGCGCGCTCGGTTGCCGAGCAGATCCTGCGTGCTCCCGACCCGGCAAGCCTGACGCAAGCCTCAGATCCTAACACTGACCATCAAGAAATCACTTCTGAAAAGGCTGTGGCTATAGCTACGCAACCGGGAGCGCCAAGCGCGCTTCCCGAGCCTGTTCCAGGAGGTGTGGCATCGACTGGCCAAAGCCGGGATACCGACCCCTCATTCAACGCATTTGTGACGACCAATCGATCCAAGCTCGACGAGATCGACGGTCTTCTGGCGCAGGAAGGCAACGAACAATGATGGATATGAGCGTCTCGGGCGGAGCCCCCAGTGCGGAGTCCGCCGCGATTGCGAAATCTGCGCGACCGGCCGGAAAAGACGATGCCGCCGGCCAAAAGAACGGCTTCTCCGACGCGCTGGCCAAGGCAAGCGGCAGTGCTGCCAATGACGATGCCGACGATGCGCAGCCGGATCAGGGCGTGGTTGCCGATGGCAGCACTGAGAAAGCGGCGCGGACGATCCGCGGCCGCAACGGCGCAAAGCCGTTGATCGATCTTGGCGACGCCGCTCTGAAGGCACAGGCGGAGGTGCAGCCAGAAACGATTGCCAATGTTGAAAAGGTCGCGCCAAAACCCGCGAAGGCCGAGATCAAAATGCCGGCCGATCTCGCCTTCGGCAAGCGCGATCCGAAGGACAGTCCCGCAGACGAGGTTGCTCCGGCAGCCAAGGGCGGCAAACACACCAAGGCCGACGCGCTGGAAACCGATACGGACAACGTCAGCGACGATGATGACGGCGGTATTTCCGATGTTCTCGGCCTGCTGAAGCAGGAACGTGCCGATGGTGCGGTGACCTTGCCGACGGCGGCAGCCGCGCATCACGTCTCCGCCAAGGTCGACGAGGCTGGAACGGCCGACAAGAAACTCGATGCCAAGGCGGGCGGCCACGCGTCCGACGCCCTGGCGGCGGTCAGCAGCAACATCGGGAGCGGCACGGCGGATGACATCAAGGTTCGCGGATCGGAGGCTGCCGAAGCTGCCGATGGCAAGACATTCAGGATCAGTCGCGCCGATGGCCGCGGCGTCTCGATGGATGTCCAGATCGGCGCCGATCAGGCCGGACCGAAGGATGGGTCGAAGAAAGCCGATGTCGAAAACGTTTCGGTGCTCGAATCGCGCCGCTATATCGGCCTGATGCAGAATTCGAATTCCGCCGCCGTGACCGCTGCTCTCTCGGGCGATTCCGAATGGGCGCGCGCCATGGAGCCGAGCTCGGCGCTCTCCAACGCAGCGGAATGGACGAGCACCGGCAAGGTGGTCAATACGCTGAAGATCCAGATGAACCCACTCGACCTCGGCCTGGTGACGGCGACCATGCGCCTGTCCGGCGATGCTCTGAACGTCGATCTCAAGGTCGAAACCGGGGCGGCTTACCGTCAAATGAAGGAAGATCACGGCAAGATTCTCGAAGCTCTGCGCAGCCAGGGCTACGCGGTCGAAAACGTCACCATCAGCATGGCGCCGGTCGAGCGTCCCGACGCCGGCAACCAGGCGGGCAGCCAGGCCTCCCAGCAGCAATCGCCTCCCCAGCAGGGGCAGGGCGGCGAGGCGCGCGAGCGCCACAATCAGACGGCACAGCGGACGGACGGAGGCTTCAATGGTGCAGGCGAGACGGGTATTGACGACGCTCGTACTGGCGGCAGCAGCGGCACTGGCGGCGTTTATCTCTGAGGCATCAGCCTCCACCGGCGCCTGCGAGCGTGAGATCCAGTCGGCAGCGGCTAAATACGGCATCCCGGAAGGCATCCTCTATTCGGTCGGTCTGACGGAGACCGGCCGCAAGGGCTCGCTCTATCCTTATGCCATGAACATCGAAGGCAAAGCGATCTTTCCGCCCTCGGAGCAGGACGCGATGCGGCAGTTCGATGTCGCCCGTGGCAGTGGCGCGAAGCTCATCGACATCGGCTGCATGCAGATCAACCATTATTATCACGGCGAGAATTTCAGTTCCGCCGAGGAGATGTTCGACCCGCATCGCAATGTGGAGTATGCTGCAAAATTCCTCCGCAACCTGCATGACCGTCATGAGACATGGACGATGGCGGTAGCCAGATACCATGCCGGACCCAACAACAATCCGGCACAGAAGCAATATGTCTGCCGCGTCATCGCCAATCTGGTCGCCACGGGCTACGGTAAGTGGACTCCCAATGCGAGTAACTTTTGTCAAAATTGACTCAACCAAAGATGGAAGAGGCATATTGTGACGAAATTGTGTCACAATGTGGCAGGAATCCGGCGTGAATCTCCTGCGCAAGTCATATTTAACCGACCGTTAACTTTTCCACGAAATTTTGGTGTGCATAGTCAGGCGTACCCACTAGATATAGATCAAATCGCTACGCAGATCTTAATCAATTATTAATTTCTGCCATTAACTTTAACGAGTTGTCGCCGATTCGTGCGATTCGTACCCATAGATCATCGAAGTGCCACACTGATTCGGAGGCGGACGAATGATCGTAGTGGTTGATGAGCGTGAGCTTGTGAAAGACGGATACACATCTCTGTTCGGGCGTGAGGGTATTCCCTCCACCGGCTTTGATCCGGCGGAATTCGGCGAGTGGGTACAGACCGCCGCCGATTCCGACATAGCTGCAGTCGAGGCCTTCCTGATCGGGCAGGGCCAGCGCAACTTCGAACTGCCCCGGGCGATCCGGGATCGGTCGATGGCGCCGGTGATTGCGGTCAGCGACCAGCACTCGCTCGAAAACACCCTTGCGCTGTTCGACTGCGGCGTCGACGACGTGGTGCGCAAACCGGTGCATCCCCGCGAGATCCTCGCAAGGGCGGCTGCGATCCGGCGCAGGCTGAAGGCGATCGCCAATTACACCGAGATCGGCGGGATCCGCGTCTACTCGGATGGTCGTGACCCCGAGATCAACGGCGAAGTCTTCGCACTTCCCCGCCGCGAGCGCCGCATCCTCGAATATTTGATCGCCAATCGCGGTCGCCGGGTCACCAAGACCCAGATCTTCAACGCTATCTACGGCATCTTCGATGAAGAGGTCGAGGAGAACGTCGTCGAAAGCCACATCTCGAAACTGCGCAAGAAGCTGCGCAAGAAGCTCGGCGTCGATCCGGTCGATTCCAAGCGCTTCCTTGGCTACTGCATCGATTGGGCCTGATTTTCTCGGCCGGGCGGCGGCGCCCGGCTGAACCGCATTATCCGGCCTCGCAGCTCACATGACAGACAGCTTCACGCAAGGCCCGACAAATACTCTCGTGCATAACAGGTAAAACGAGGTTTTCAGATGAGCATTTTCGGCAGCATGAAGACGGCAGTATCGGGGATGAACGCTCAGGCCAACCGCTTGAGCACGGTCGCCGACAACATCGCCAACGTTAACACCACCGGTTACAAGTCCGTGTCGACGAGCTTCTCGTCGCTGGTTCTGCCTTCCTCGGGCGGCAATTACAATTCCGGCGGCGTTCAGTCCTCGGTCCGCCAGTCTGTCTCCGACCAGGGCGATATTTCCTACACCACCTCGGGCACCGACCTTGCGATCTCGGGCGACGGCTTCTTCATCGTTCAGGGTGCGGACGGCACGCCGGTTCTGACCCGCGCCGGCGACTTCACCAAGGACGACGAAGGCAATCTCGTCAACGCCGCCGGCTTCATGCTGATGGGCTATTCCTACGACGCCGGCTCTCCGGCCGTCGTCGTCAACGGCTTCGATGGCCTCGTTCCTGTCAACGTCAACCAGGAAGGGCTGACCGCCATCGCCTCGACATCCGGGGTCTTCAAGGGCAATCTCGATTCCGGCGCCAACATCGCCCCGGTCGCTCCTGCGACGCTGCCGAGCGCCAACGCCGCCACCACGACGGCCGACACCAAGAAGTTCTCGATGGTCGCCTACGATACGCTCGGCAACAAGGTGATGTACGACTTCTACTTCACCAAGACCTCGGTCGCGGCGACGCCGCCGCCGGCACCTCCTGCCGTTAATAGCAGCTGGCAGGTTGCGATCTTCCGCAACGCCAATGCGGCAACGGGCGGCACGACCTCCTTTCCCTACAGCGCTGGCGGCGCCGTTGGCACAACCACGCTCGATTTCGACGCCAACGGCAAAATAACCAACTCGACGGGCTCTGTTAACATCGCCGATACTGTGACGGGTCAGACCATCAAAATGGATCTCTCCGGCTTCACGCAGCTCGGCGCAGCCTTTGCCGGCACGGGTACGCCGAACGGCCAGGCGGCAAGCCCGGTCAAGGACGTCACGATTGATGGCGACGGTATCGTCTACGCCAAGTACGAAGATGGCACCAACAAGCCGCTCTACCGTATTCCGCTGGCAAACGTCGCCAGCCCCGACAAGCTGACGCTCCAGAGCGGCAACGTCTACAGCGCCAACGGTCAGTCAGGCGTTACCGTTACCGGCTTCCCGCAGACCAACGGTCTCGGCACTATCAAGTCAGGCGCCCTCGAAGGCTCGAACGTCGACCTTGCCGGCGAACTGACCGAGATGATCGAATCGCAGCGCAGCTATACCGCCAATTCCAAGGTCTTCCAGACGGGGTCCGACATTATGGACGTCCTCGTCAACCTCAAGAGATAAGCAAGGTACCGGGTAAGCCATGTCGCTCACATCCGCACTTAATACCGCGCAGAACATATTCAACAATACCGGCACTCAGAGCAGCGTGGTATCGAACAATATCTCCAATGCCGGCAACAAAGATTATGTGCGCCGGCAGGCGATGCTCACCACGTCATTGAACGGTGCCCAGGTCGTCAAGATCGACCGGGCGCAGGAAGATGCGTTGCTGCGTCAATACCTGAAGACATCCTCTCAGGACAGCGCCCAGCAGGCGTTGCTCGGCGGTCTCGAGGACCTGAAGTCGATCGTGGGTGGCAACGACTACGAAACGTCGCCATCCACCTATCTCGGTGTTTTTCAGCAGAAGCTTCAGGCCTTCCGCACGACGCCAGGCAGTACCGTCGCCGCTCAGGGCGCCATCACCGCCGCCCAGGACGTCGCCAACTCGCTGAACAATGCCTCGCAATCCGTTCAGGACGTTCGCGCCACCGCCGACAAGCAGATCGCCACCGCGGTCGATAAGCTGAACACGCTCCTCAGCGACTTCGAGAAGGCCAACAATGCGGTGAAGACCGCCACGGCCTCGGGTGCGGATGCATCCGGAGCTCTCGACGAACGTGAGAAGGCTCTCAAGCAGATTTCGCAGATTGTCGGCGTCAACACGACGACACGCGACAATAACGACATGGTGCTGAGCACGTCTGACGGGACGATCCTCTTCGAGACGGTTCCGCGCACCGTGACGTTCAAGTCTCAGGATATCTATACCGCAACCACTGTCGGTAATTCGGTATATGTCGACGGTGTGGCCCTTCCGCGCGGCAGCGGATCGACGACGACAGGGCAGGGAAGCCTTCAGTCTCTCCTCCAGGTCCGCGACGAGATCGCCCCGAACTTCCAGAAGCAGCTCGACGAAATCGCCCGCGGCCTGGTCTCGCTCTTCAAGGAGCAGAACACGGCGGCCGGCCCGACCTATGTGCCTGGTCTCTTCACCTGGAGCGGCGGCACAGTCGATACCGGCGCCACCGCGGTTGCCGGCATGGCGTCGACGATCAGCGTCAGCAGCACCGTCATCACCTCGCAAGGCGGCGATCCGATGCGCTTGCGCGATGGCGGTGTCAACGCCAACGGCGTCGTCAACAATCCTACCCATCTCAGCGGCTACACGACGGACCTCGATCGTCTCTATACCGCCTTGGGCTCCGACATCGATTTCGATCCGGCAGCGGGACCGGCGGTCGGCTTCGACGCCACGACGGGCATCGATTCGAACGTCAGCATCATGGAATTCGCCACGAATTCGCTGGGCTGGCTCGAGCAGTACCGCAGCAACGCCACGACGGCGGCGGAAAACACCTCAGCGGCGCTGTCACGCTCCGACGAAGCCTATTCGAATGAGACGGGCGTCAACCTCGACGAGGAGCTGACGCTGCTCCTCGATATCGAGCAGTCCTACAAGGCGGCGACCAAGATCCTCAACGCCGTTGACGAAATGTTGAAGTCATTGCTGGATATTGCGAGTTAAGCCATGAAGAGCTCTTTTATTTCAAGTTCGGCCATTCAGAACGCGATGCGCTTGACGATCCGTCAGGGGCAGAACCAGATGACCAAGGCAACGATGGAAGCGACGACGGGAGTCTATGCGGATATCGGTATCTCGCTCGGCGGCAACGCTGCCAGGAGCGTCGACTTCAGCCGCGAGGTCGACAGGATAGACTCGATCAAAGCAAGCAATTCGCTCGTCACTGCGCGCATGGAATCCTCGCAGCTCGGCCTTTCCAAGATGAAGGACGTCGGCGACGGCCTGGTTTCGAAGCTGACGGCGCTCCAGGGCAGCCACGACCCCGGCAGCATCACCGTCGCCATCCAGTCGGCGACCAGCGCCCTGTCCACCATGATGGACACGGCCAATACCATGGTGAACGGCGAATATCTGTTCTCCGGCATCAACACCGATGTTCAGCCACTGACCGACAAGACGACCGCGACGAGTGCCGCCATCGTTACGGCCCTGAACGCTTATGCGGCAGGACTCCCGAAGGCGGTCAAAGATCTGACCGGCGCCGAAATGAGCACCTTCATCACCACAACGGTGGAGCCGATGTTTAGCCAGGCCAACTGGACCAACGCGACGACCGGCTGGTCGCAGGCATCGAACCAGAACATGACGAGCCGCATCAGCAACTCCGAAGTGATCGAATCCTCGACCAATGCCAATTCCGAGGGCATGCGTTACTTCGCGCTCGCCTCGGTGATGACCTCGGCGCTGTTGGGCCAGGATCTCAGCAGCGATGCGATGAGCACGGTGTCCAAGCAGGCGATCAGCTATACGACGAAGGCAACCAGCGGCCTCGTGACGCAGGCAAGCCAGCTCGGCCTTTCGCAGGAGCGCGTCAAGAAGTCCAACGACGCGCTCGATGCCCAGTCGAATATCATCAAGAACAAGCTCGTCGATCTCCAGGGCGTCGATCCTTACGAAGCCTCGACCCTCGTCAAGACTTTGGAAACGCAGCTTGAAACCGCTTACACGATTGTCTCGAAGATCCAGCAGTTGAGTCTAGTAAACTACCTTTGATGAGCAAAGGCGCGCAATAAAGAAGGATGCATGAATGTATCAGTTCTCATATGCCGAAGTCATGCAGGACTCGGTGGCCGACGCTAAAGAGCGGGAATGGCAGGTTCTCGACCGGTCCATAGACCTGCTGTCGTTGGCGCGCGAAAAGGAAAAATACGGCCGGGAAGCCATTGAAGCCCTGTTTTATACCCGCCGGGTGTGGATCAGTTTCATCGAGGATCTCAAACATCCCGACAACCAGCTGGAGATCGGGCTCAGGGCCAACCTCATCTCGATCGCAATCTGGATATTGAAGGAATGCGACAGGATCAGAAAACGTCAGTCCAATAACTACCAGGGCATCATCGACGTTACCACCATCATCAGGGATGGACTTAAATGAAAAGTACACTTCGCATTTCTCTGAAAGCCGGAGAAAGAATCTTCATCAACGGCGCTGTCCTGCGCGTCGACCGCAAGGTCGCGCTGGAATTCCTGAATGATGTGACGTTCCTTCTGGAAAATCACGTCCTCCAGCCGGAGGGCGCCACAACGCCGCTGCGTCAGCTCTATTTCATTGCGCAGATGATCCTCATCAACCCTGAGGGCAAGGATCACTCGACGGCGTTGTTCCGCAAGTCGATCACCATGCTGCTCTCCTGCTTCAAGAACGAGGAGATCCTCGCCGAACTGAAGCGCATCGATGCACTCGTCTCGACGGGCCGCGCCTTCGATGCGTTGAAGGCGATCCGCGGCCTCTACGCGATCGAAGACAATATCCTCAACAACCACGAAATGCCGCCGACGATGGTCGAGCAGATTCGCAGGGAGATTGCACCATGGCGGTAGATGCAACATCAAGCGTGGCCAAAACGAGTTCGACGAACACGACGAACACGGCCCAGCAGAAGGCGACGCTGAACTACGACAATTTCCTTCAGCTGCTTATCGCGCAGATGAAGAACCAGGATCCGACCGATCCGGTCGACGCCAGCGAGCAGATGTCGCAGCTGGCGAGCTTCTCGCAGGTCGAACAGACGATCCAGACCAATACCAAACTGGACACGCTGCTCGCCAGCTCGAGCCTCACCCAGGCCAGCAGCTACGTCGGCAAATACATGGAAAGCGCCGACGGCACCGTCAAAGGCACCATCGAATCCGTCAAGGTTTATTCCGACGGAATCATTGCGACAACCACGGCTGGCGGTAATATACTCGTGCAGGCGGGAATCACTGTTGCCGACAAGGCGCCGACCAGCGATACCTGATACTAACGGCGCCGATGCGCAGTATGGCTCGGTTGATACCAATCAATGGCGGTCCGGCCACGGCGGGGCCACTTCAAGGCGATATGAGGTTGCCTTCAAATGAATGAAGCTGATGCATTGGATCTGTTCCAGGCGGCGATCTGGACCGTCCTGATTGCCGCGGGTCCCGCCGTCATCGTCGCGATGGCAGTTGGTCTCATCATTGCGTTGATCCAGGCGCTGACCCAGGTGCAGGAAGCAACGCTGACCTTCGTGCCGAAGATCGTCGCGGTGCTGATCACGGTCGGCGTCACCGCACCTTTCGCCGGCTCGCAGATCTCCATTTTCACCAATCTGGTCTTTTCGCGCATCCAGTCCGGCTTCTAGAACAGGATGATTCTAGGCCGGGTCGGCCCAAAATCTGAATCCTGTTCTACATTATATAGTTAGAGCATAACGTCGTCCGAAAACCGCTTACACTTTTCGGCATCATGCTCTAGAGCAATTCCAGCAAAAGTGCGCAGCGGTCGGGCCACCTTCGCGCAAGCTTCGCCATTTAACTCTCGATCCGAATTGGGCGGGCCGCATGTCCGCCTCCTCTCATGAAGAGACGGAATCGTCATGGCGCAACCACCTGCACTGCCCCTTCCAAAAGTCGCCCCGAGCCTGCGCGATGTCGGATTTGCCCTTGGCATCATTGGCATCATCTGCATTCTCTTCCTGCCGATCCCGCCGTTCCTGATCGATATGGGACTGGCCTTCTCGATCGCCTTTTCGGTGCTGATCCTGATGGTCTCGCTGTGGATCCAGAAACCACTCGACTTCTCGTCTTTCCCGACCATTCTGCTGATCGCGACGATGACCCGGCTGGCGCTGAACATCGCGACGACACGCGTCATCCTGTCCCACGGCAATGAAGGCCATGAAGCAGCGGGCGGCGTCATCGCCGGTTTCGCAAGCCTGGTGATGTCCGGCGACTTCGTCATCGGTCTGATCGTCTTCCTGATCCTCATCACCATCAACTTCATCGTCATCACCAAGGGCGCCACGCGTATCGCCGAAGTCGGCGCGCGTTTCACCCTCGATGCCATCCCCGGCAAGCAGATGTCGATCGACGCCGATCTCTCGGCCGGTATCATCGACGAAAAGGAAGCCCAGCGCCGGCGCAAGGAACTCGAGGAGGAAAGCTCCTTCTTCGGTGCGATGGATGGTGCGTCGAAGTTCGTGCGCGGCGATGCCGTCGCCGGCCTCATCATCACCTGCATCAACGTCTTCGGCGGCATCATCATCGGCTACTTCCGCCACGGCATGCCGATCGGCGAAGCGGCCGACGTCTTCGTCAAGCTCTCCGTCGGCGACGGCCTCGTCTCGCAGATGCCGGCCCTCATCGTTTCGCTCGCCGCCGGCCTTCTCGTCTCTCGCGGCGGCACCGTTGGCTCGACCGACCAGGCGGTCGTCAACCAGTTGAGCGGGTATCCCCGCGCGCTTTCCGTCTCGGCCGTGCTGATGTTCGTGCTGGCCCTGATGCCGGGCCTGCCGTTTGTCCCCTTCGTAATCCTCGGCGGTCTTCTCGCTTTCGGCGCCTGGTTCATCCCGCGTCAGGTCGAAGCTGAAAACAAGCTTCGCCGCGAGCAGGAAGAAAAGAAGGTCGTCCAGAGCAAGGAGCTGGAAAAGGATTCGGTCAAGTCGGTGCTGCGCACCTCGGAGATTGAGCTCGCGCTCGGCAAGATGGTCTCGACGCGCCTGCTTGGCGCCCACCAGGAGCTCGCCTTCCGTGTCGGGAAGATGCGCAAGAAGTTCGCTACGCAATACGGTTTCGTCGTGCCCGAAATCAAGGTGACCGACGATATCGCCATTGCCGAGAAGTCCTATCAGATCCGCATCCACGGCACGACGGTCGCCTCCAATCTGCTGCGCGTCGGCGAAGTTCTCGTCGTGACCGGCGCCGGCCGCCGGCCGAGCATTCCCGGCGACGAAATCCGTGAACCCGCTTTCGGTATGCCTGCCGTCTCGATCCTCGAAAACTTCGCCGACGATCTGAAACGCGAGGGCTTCCAGCCGATCGACAACGTCTCCGTCGTGCTGACCCACATGAGCGAGGTCATCCGCAACAACCTGCCGCAGCTTCTGTCCTACAAGGACGTGAAGGTGCTGATCGATCGGCTCGATCCCGAATACAAGAAGCTTGCCGACGAGATCTGCTCGTCGCACATGTCCTATTCGGGCCTGCAGGCGGTGCTCAAGCTGCTGCTTGCCGAACGCGTCTCGATCCGCAACCTGCACCTCATTCTCGAAGCGGTGGCCGAGCTTGCCCCGCATGTCAGGAAAACGGAGCAGATTGTCGAGCACGTCCGCATCCGCATGGCGCAGCAGCTCTGCGGCGACCTCGCCGACAACGGCGTGCTGCGTGTGCTGCGGCTGGGCAGCAAGTGGGATCTGGCTTTCCACCAGGCGCTGAAGCGCGACGCCAAGGGCGAGGTGATCGAATTCGACATCGATCCGCGCAGCCTGGAAGAGTTCAGCGAGCAGGCCACCAAAGTTATCCGTGAGTTCATGGATCGCGGCCTGCCATTCGCCCTTGTCACATCGCCGGAAACACGCTCCTATGTGCGCATGATCATCGAACGGCTGTTCGCCACGCTCCCGGTCCTGTCGCATGTCGAACTGGCCAAGGGCATCGAGATAAAGATTTTGGGCTCTATTTCATGATAACAGACCCGCAAGGGACCGTTCTCGCGCTGTTTCTGGTTTTCTGCCGGATCGGTGGCTGTGTGCTGGCTCTTCCGGGTTTTTCCTCGGCGCGCGTGCCCGATCAGCTGCGCGTCTTCATCGCCGGCGCGCTCTCGATCGCCGTCATGCCGTTGCTCTGGGACACCGTCTATCCGGCCGTTCACACCGGTGCCGGAACCTATATCGGCCTGATCTTCAGCGAATCGCTGATCGGCGTGATGTACGGCATGCTGGCGAGGATCTACACGATCGGCATGCAGTTCGCCGCGACGATCATCGCGATGATGGTCGGCTACACCCAGCCGGGTTCCGCCGACATCCTCGAAGACACGCCGGAGACCAGTCTTTCCGGCTTCATTACCTTTGCCGGCATCATGATTCTCTTCATCATGGATTTTCATCACATCGTCTTCCGCGCGCTGATCGATTCCTACACGACCATGCCCTTCGGCGGCCTGATGCAGATGCGCGCGACGCTGATCTCCTTTACCGACACGCTGGAGCAGACCACCTACATCATGCTGCGGCTGTCGAGCCCGTTTTTGATCTACGGCATGATCTTCAACGTCTCGATCGGTTTCATCAACAAGCTGGCGCCGCAGATCCCGGTCTACTTCATTTCCACGCCCTATCTGCTGATGGGCGGGCTCTTCCTGATCTATTTCTCGATCGCGGCGTTGATCAACCAGTTCGGCCAGTCCTTCGGCTCGATCTATATCGGGCGATGAGGCGATGATCGAAAAGAAGCGCTCCCAAAAGCTCAAGCGGCTGCTCTCAGTGCAGCGGCATATCGAAAGAATGGCCGAGAACGACCTGGCCGAAACCAGCCGTCAGCGTGTCGAGGTCAATGTGGCGATGGACGATGTCATCCTGGCGCTCGGCTCGATGGACCCCGTCCACCACGCCTTCTCGCAGAATTACGCCGACCGGTTCGGCAGGCTCACCATCAAGGACCAGCAGCTGACCGGCATGCAGCAGGTCCACGAGATGCGGCTGACACGCGAGCGCGCCAAGGGCGACCGCCTCGAAGACGGCATGAAGGAAGCTCTCGAAGCCGAGCGCCGCGAGGCAGATGACAACGCCGTCTACGATGTCATCGATCAGCAATTCGCAACGCCAGCCTCCAGCAAGCTTCAAAAACCATAGTCGTTACGATCTTAAATTCAGAGGATTGTAACGTGGCTATTTCGCCCCCCAGTGATCTGGTCCTGGACGTTGTCAAAGCTGCCGACCCCATGGAGGTTCAGGCAGCCCAGGAAAAGTTGAAGGCAAATCGTGCGGCCTTTGCCGCAACAAGCCTCGCCGAGAATGGCAAGGGCTTCTCCAATACGGTCGACGTTCTCGATCATATCGGCCAGAAGAGCGGCCTCGCAAACATCCAGAACCGCACCAAGGCCGAGGACGTTCCGGAAAGCTACCGGAAGTTCGAGGCCATGGTCCTGCAGAATTTCGTCAAGTCCATGCTGCCGAGCGAAAGCGAAGACGTATACGGCAAGGGCGCGACCGGCGATATCTGGAAGGGCATGATGGCCGAACAGCTCGGCAACACCATGGCCAAGGGAGACGGCATCGGTATCGCCAAGCAGATGTACAGCGAGCAATTGCGCCGGCAGGAAGGCAAGGTCGTCAATGCCTCCACCAACGATGATGACCGCAACACTGCGCTCAGCATGATCGACGACTTCCAGCGCAAGACCTTCGGCACGCCGACTGCCGAAGCCAAGACCGACAGAACAAGATGATTTGAGGCCCGTTGGCCTAAAATCTGAATCCTGTTCTCAATTAAATAGTTAGAGCATGACGTGGTCCGAAAACCGCGCACACTTTTCGGCATCATGCTCCAAACGACGCATAACCGGGGTTACAATGGAAATAGTTTCGAACGAATACAGGATCAAATCCGTTCTCGGACGCCTCGAAATGATCATCGACAATGAGAACACCCGGATCGGCAACGATCCGCAGTTCGATCTCAAGGTCTCCAACGCGCATAAGAGCCGCTGCCTCTACGAGCTGTCGATGCTTTTCCGCGACACCGATCCGGCCGAGCTTGCCGCTGCCCATCTCGATCAGTTGCACGGATTGAAGAAGAAACTGGTTCTGAATGCCCGTCGCGTCGAGGCGCATCTCGAAGCGGTTCGCGCCGTCGCCGACCTCCTGAAGAACGCGGTTCAGGACGCCGATGCCGACGGCACCTATTCCCAGGAACAATTCGCCGCGCGTGGAAACTGATGATCAAGCTCGTCCTCACCGGTGTCTGGGTTTGCGCCATCACCTTGGCATCGGTCTATTTCTCGGTGTACCTGGCGACGGCGCCGGCGCCCGCAGCAACGGATTCCAAGCAGAGCGCTCTTGAACTGGTGAAGGGCGAAACGATCACGGTGCCGATCATCGGCAACGGTGCGATCACCGGTTACTTCCTCGGCCGCGTTTCGTTCATGATGAACAAGGACATGCTGAAAGGCGTGACGCTGCCGCTGAGCGAGATGACGACGGACGAGCTTTTCAGCCTGCTCGTCGGCAACAAGATGGTCGATATCGCCCACATCAAGTCCTTCGATCCGAAGGCCTTCCGCGAGGAAATCAAGAAGGGCATGAACGAGCGCCTCGGCGGCGAATACGTCGCCGACGTGATGCTGGAACAGCTCGACTATCTCTCCAAGGAAGAGGTCAAGGAAAGCTCCGCCGGTCAGCCGAAGAAGGTGGGCGCACCCGTCAAGATCGTCGAGACCGCACCGGCCGCCGAAGCACCGACGCCGGCGGCCCACTAAACATCATTAGCTCATCGACGACAAACGGCGCCCGAGGGCGCCGTTTGTCGTTGGCGCATGTGGTTAATAATCCACTTATACGAGCATGGAAATTCAAGGAATTTTCCTAAGGGTTGTTTGAAGCTGTCCTGTTATATCAGGTGTCACAGCTTGGCATGCGCCGCTTATCCGAGATCGGAGCGACGCCGTCCCGGCGGGACGCGACCGGTCCTTTCGAGACCTCCGGTGCGGAAATATGGGCTTGTTTTCCGGGATGTCGGGCGCATGCAGCACCCTCGGCAGGAGGTAGGAATGAATCTGATTGCAAACTTCGCGGTGCTCGCATCGCGGCGGACGATCTTTGATCTGCCGGTCTGCGATCTCGGCTGGGACGACGCCCTCGTTTTCATCAACGAGCTGGCCTCCATTCCCGTCGGCCAGACCGTGGTTTGTTTCGTCAACGCCCACAACATGCTGACGGCACTGCGCGACGACGAATATTACCGGATCATGTCGCACAATCTGGTGCTGCCGGACGGCATCGGCCTCAATATCGCATCGCAGATCGCCCATGGTTCGCCGTTTCCCGCCAATCTGAACGGCACCGATTTCGTGCCGGCCTTCCTGACCTTCATGGAGGCGCCGCGTCGCATCGGCCTCATCGGCGGCGAGCGTTCGGTCGTCGAGGCGGCGGCGGAAAACTTCCGCAGGCACACGCCCTGGCACGAATTCGTCGTCGTTTCCGACGGTTACTTCGACAAAGTCGATCCTACTGATGTCATCGAGGAGCTCGAGCGCCAGAAGGTCGATATCCTGATCGTCGGCATGGGGACGCCGCTGCAGGAGAAATGGGTTCACGATCATATTCGCGCCGATCATGCGCGCCTGGTGTTGACGGTGGGCGCTCTCTTCGACTTCGTCTCCGGCGCCGTCCCGCGTGCGCCGAGGACGGTGCGGATGATGCGCCTGGAATGGGCCTATCGCCTGCTGCAGGAGCCGACGCGCCTCTGGCGCCGTTACGTTGTCGGCATCCCGGTCTTCCTTTTCCACGTCCTGCGCTACCGCTTCCGCCGACGCGAAAGGATCCTTAGCCATCCGGAAGAGCACGGCAGCGCGCTGCAGCCGCGGTCGGACCATAAGAAGGCGAGCTGACCTCATAGCGTCGCGCGTCTAACAAGACCCGCGACTCAGCAATTCTTGCCCGCTGCGGTTAACCATTTCTTTGCCATGAATATTTAGAGTGGCTTAATCATCTGCATCCGTGCGGATGAGCGAACCCGGCCATCATGTGCATGAGATGTGGCGCAAATGTACGATATCAGGGCCAGAAACAACTTCCAGGATCGCGCAGCCGCGGGGCCGCGCCACGATGACGATTCTTATGCGGCGCCCCCGTCGAGCCGGCCTGATATCGCGCCGCCCGAGGCCGAATTGCTGCGCGCCATCGGCCGGGTGCTCGAGGAGCAGCGCGCCAGGGCGGCGCGCACCGCACCGCTGGTCGACCGCATCGAAACCATCCTCGGCAACCGCCTCCGGGCCGCCAACGACGTCGGCCGTCCGCTTCTTCAGGAGCCGGCGGGCGATGAAGAGCTGAGTGTTGTGGCCGACGAGCCTGTGATCTCACCCGAACCGCAGGCCGCGATTCGTGAAGAACCCGCCGAGCCCCGACCGACCGCGCCGCGCCGCCGCGTCGGCGGCATTGGTCTTGCGATGATGGTGGCCGCCGCGACGATCGTCGGCGCGGGCGTGCCGGCGCTGATGCCGGCTTCGCCCGCCCTCTACCGTGCCGAGGCGACACTTGCGGTGAAGAGCGATGCTGCAAGCCGCGCTGCCTTTACCCAGGCTGCGGCCAAAGGGCTGCTGTCGGCGCGCATGGTTGCCTCGACGGTCGCCGCTCTGAAACTCGATCGTGATCCCGAATTTGCCGGCACCAGCGCCAATGCGCTCGGCGTCGCGCTCGATCTCCTCTCGGCGACCGGTGCCGCCGCCGATCCGGCTTCGCGCGCCGAGGCGACGCTGAAGCATGCGGTCGAGATACTGCCCGATGCCGCTGCCGGCACGATCCTCGTGAGGGTGACGACCGGCGCCAGCGGCAAATCCATGCGCATCGCCACAAGGCTTGCCGAAGCGGTTTCTACGGCAGACGGACCGGGCGACGTCGAAACCGATGCCGCCTTGCGCAAAACCTATGAGGAGGCGAAGGCGGAGCTTGCCGCCTTCACGGCAAAGAGTGGCGAGGGCAACGTCAAGGTGGCGATCGATCTTCGCCGCCAGATCGACCAGCTCGATGCCGATCTGAAAGCGGCCGACCAGAATATTCTTGCCGCCAAGGCGCAGACCGACCGGCTCAAGGCGGCAAAACTTACCGAAGTGCTCGACGGTTCGCTCCCCTCCGATATGCTCTCGCCGGCGCTGCAGAGCTGGCGCGACAAATATGCCGTCGCCAGGACAGCGCTTGCGCAGCTTTCGGCCGAGCTCGGCCCGCGCCATCCGCGCCTCTTGCAGCAGCAGGCCGAAACCGACGGCCTGAAGGACAATATCGGCAAGGAGCTGACCCGTCTTGCCCAGACTGCCAACCTCGCTGCCAAGGCCGCCGTTGATGCGCGCAAGGGCCTGAACGACCGCCGCAATACGCTGATCGCCCAGAGCCGGGACACCGGCGTCGATTTGTCACGCCTGACCGAGCTTAGCGAAAAGGCCAATGCCGTGCGCTCGCGCCTCGAAGAGGCGACGTCAGCAGCGGTGGAAACCGCCACCGACGGTCGTATCGTTCTCCTGAAGCCGGCATTGGCAACCGCGGTCTTGGGCACCGATGGCCTGACCGGCCGTTGGCTGGCTGGTGCCGCGGCGGGCCTTGCGATAGGCATTGCTGCGGCTTTCCTGCTGCGGCTGCGTCGGCCCGTCGCCGATCCCGCAAGGAAGAAAACGCCGGCGCCCCGGCCACAGGTTCCACTGCCGTCGATGCCCGCGCAAGACCCCGCGCCAGTCGACGAAATGGAGGTGCTGCGCTCCGAGATCTCCAGCCTGCGCGACCGGCTTCGTGTTCATGCGTTCGAAGCGCGACAGCCGCTGCGTTGAAGGAACATTTCCTTGCATTTTTGATATTGCATTGCTGCTTTCCGACAGGATAGGGCGTTAGCGAGCATTTGAAGCTCGTCAACTATCCATAGATTGACGCGAAACAGGGCGGAGAGACGCGTGACGACAGTAATCGACGGCAAGAACGTAGCTGCATCGGTCATTCAGACGGTCAAGAGTGCGACGGCAGCGCTGGAAAAAAGTACCGGCGTCACCACCGGCCTTGCTGTCGTCATCGTCGGCGACGATCCGGCAAGCCACGCCTATGTCGGCTCCAAGGGCCGCATGGCCAAGGAGTGCGGCTTCAAGTCCGTTCAGCACACGCTGCCGGCCGAAACGAAGCAGGAAGAGTTGGCAGCTCTGGTCGCCACACTCAACGCCGATCCGTCGATCCACGGCATTCTGGTGCAGTTGCCCCTGCCGAAGCCGCTCGACAGCGAGGCGATCATCCAGTCGATCCTGCCGGAAAAGGATGTCGACGGCCTGAGCGTCGTCAATGCCGGCAAGCTCGCCACCGGCGACCTGAAGACCGGACTGGTCTCCTGCACCCCGGCCGGCGCCATGGTGTTCGTCCGCCGTACCCATGGCGAGGATCTCTCCGGCCTCAACGCCGTCGTCATCGGCCGCTCCAACCTGTTCGGCAAGCCGATGGCGCAATTGCTGCTCAACGCCAATGCGACGGTGACGATCGCGCATTCCAGGACCAGGAATCTCGCCGAGGTCTGCCGCAACGCCGATATCCTGGTGGCCGCCGTCGGCCGGCCGGAGATGGTCATGGCCGATTGGGTCAAGCCCGGTGCGACGGTCATCGACGTCGGCATCAATCGGGTGGCAGCCCCCGAAAGAGGCGAGGGCAAGACCCGGCTCGTCGGCGATGTTGCCTTCGAGGAGGTCTCGGCGGTCGCCAGCACCATCACCCCGGTTCCCGGCGGCGTCGGACCAATGACCATCGCCATGCTGATGGCCAACACGGTTATCGCCGCCCACCGCACTGCAGGGCAGACGCCGCCACAGTTTTGATGAGAGCATGATGTCGAAAAGTGTGAGCGGTTTTCGGACGACATCATGCTCTAACTATATGATGTAGAGCAGGATTCAGATTTTAGTCCGATCCGGCCTAAAATCATCCTGTTCTAGGCCTGGGGAACGGGACCGGTCGAAGCCCTGACGATCAGCTCGGTCTTCCAGAGCTCCTGGTCGGGGAAGGGGCCGGCCTGCTTCACGGTGCCGATCAGCCGCTGCGCAATGCGAACGCCCGCCGCCCGCAATGAAGAGCGCGTCGTCGTCAGCGGCACGGAAAAGCTTTCCGGTTTCAGCAGCGGCAGCACGTCGTCATGGGCGATCAGCGAGATATCCTCACCGAGCCGCAATCCTGCCTGGTTGACCGCGCGGATCGCGCCGAGCGCCAGCACCGTACTGGAACAGAGGATCGCCGTTGGCCGCTCCGGCAATTGCAGAAAATGTTCCATCGCCAGCAGGCCTTGCTCGTCCGTCATCAGCGCGTGGCTCATGCAACCCTCCGCGAGCGCGAGCCCGCGCTCGGCAAGGGCTGATATGACGCCGTTCTTCCTGCGGATGGCGAAATCGAGATGCATCGGTCCGTTCATTAGCGCAAAGCGCGTATGGCCGAGCTGCAGCAAGAGCCGCGTCGCATCGTAGAAGGCGCCTTCATTGTCGATATCGAGATAGGGATAGTCCGGCTCCGAACCGAAGGAGCGGCCGTGCACGACATAGGGCATCGACAGTGATTTCAACATGGCGAGCCGCGGGTCGTGGCCGCGCATATAGGCGACGAACAGGGCATCGACATTGCCGCTGATCGCAAGGCGGCGAAGGGCCGCTACCTCGTCATCCGGGTCGGCCGGCATGATGACGAAGTGGAAATCGTGGCGGACGGCCTCTTCGCCGAGCCCGGCCAGGAATTCACCGAAATGCACGTCGGACTGGTGGCCGGGCGCCGTCGGCATGACGAGGCCGATTGAGCCTGCCTTGCCGGTCGCAAGTCGCTGCGCTGCCTTGTTCGGCCGGTAGCCCGTCTCCTTGACAGCCTGGAGCACACGCTCCCGGGTCGCCTCGTTGACCTCGGGATAGCCATTCAGCGCCCGGCTCACCGTCGTCTGCGACAGTCCCAGCAATTCCGATAGCTGTTTGAGATTCACCTGCTATGCTTCCTCCCGGCCCGCCTGTCAGCCGTCCTGAAAAGGCCTGCCGCCTCCCAGTGGCATCCAAAGCGCTTTCAATTATGTATCATCTGGCGCGCTTGACTCAAGAAAAATCGCTCCATATTTCCCGATAGGCATTGCTGCGCCGCGATATCCAGCATGTATACGGCGGGTTCTCGCGAATTGACTTGACTCCATTCCACCGACAGTGGAATGAGTTGGGTGTCAAAGCGCTTTGAAATTTCTTTTTGGAGGGAATTCGGCGCGGATTGTGATGGGAGGTTGATCACATGAAAAAGTCATTTTTGATGGGCGTTGCCGTGGCAGCGCTTTTTGCCGGTGCTGCGTCCGCGGCCGATTTGAAATTTGCCCCGGGACAGGATTCCAAGTTCAACTGGAAGAGCTATGACGAGTTCAAGGCTGCTCATGCCGATCTGAAGGGCCAGCCGCTGACGATCTTCGGGCCGTGGCGCGGCGAGGACGAGGCGTTCTTCCTGAGCGTTCTTGCCTATTTTACCGAAGCCACCGGCATCGATGCCAAATACTCCTCTTCCGAAAACTACGAACAGCAGATCGTCATTGATACGCAGGCAGGCTCGCCGCCGAACATTGCCGTTCTGCCGCAGCCGGGCCTGCTGGCCGATCTCGCCAGCAAGGGCTTCCTGACGCCGCTCGGCGATGACAACTCCAAGTGGATCAAGGACAACTACGGCGCCGGCGACAGCTGGGTCGGTTACGGCACCTACAAGGGCAAGGACGGCAAGGAAGCCTTCTACGCCTTCCCTTATAAGGCCGACGTAAAGTCGTTGGTCTGGTATGTTCCGGAGAACTTCGAGGAAGCCGGCTACAAGATCCCCACGACCATGGAAGAACTGCATGCCCTGACCGATCAGATCGTCAAGGATGGCGGCGTTCCCTGGTGCATCGGTCTCGGTTCCGGCGGCGCCACCGGCTGGCCGGCGACCGACTGGGTCGAGGACATCATGCTGCGCATGCAGCCACCGGAAGCCTACGACAAGTGGACGACCAACGAGCTGAAGTTCACCGATCCCGCCGTCGTTGCCGCGATCGACGAGTTCGGCAAGTTCGCCAAAAACGCGAAATACGTCGATGGCGGCGTCGCTGCCGTGGCCTCGACCGATTTCCGCGACAGCCCGAAGGGCCTCTTCGCGGTTCCGCCGAAGTGCTACATGCACCATCAGGCCTCGTTCATCCCGTCCTTCTTCCCCGAGGGCACGAAGCTCGGCCAGGATGCCGACTTCTTCTACATGCCGACCTTTGCTTCGCATCCCGAACTCGGCAAGCCGGTTCTCGGCGCCGGCACGCTCGTTTCGATCGCCAAGGACTCGAAGACGGCCCGCGCCTTCATCGACTTCCTGAAGACCCCGATCGCCCATGAGGTCTGGATGGCGCAGTCGAGCTTCCTGACGCCGTATAAGGGCGTCAGCACCGAGGCCTATGCCAACCCGCAGATGAAGAAGGAAGGCGAGATCCTGACGTCGGCCACCACCTTCCGCTTCGATGGTTCCGACCTGATGCCGGGCAAGATCGGCGCCGGCGCCTTCTGGACCGGCATGGTCGATTTCGTCGGCGGCAAGTCGGCCGAAGAGTCTGCAGGCGAAATCCAGAGCGCCTGGGACGGCATCAAGTAATCTTTTAAAATTATGCCGCCGGCTTGCCGGCGGCATGGCTTGCATGACTGGCCGGGCTCGCAAAGAGCCCGGCCATCGCAGGATATATTGTGATCAGGCAATCAAAGAGATTGACGATGACCGGCGCTGACCCGTCAGAATAACAACCGGTCGGAATAGCATCAGGGGAAGCAGGGGAGGGACGAAATGCTGTTGCAGATAGTGACCGCTTTGGGCGTCGTGGTCGTCGCCGTTGTCGCGTGCTCGGCCTATTTCTATTTTTCGAACAAAATTCTGGATCTCGCTCTGCCGGTGAAGGGTGGCGACATCCGCGCCGCATCGCGCAATCTCAACCGCCGTGCACTCGTCCGGCCCTGGCTGTTCATCGGCCCGGCGCTCTTCCTGCTGATCGTCTATCTCGTCTATCCCGTCGTTGCGACCTTCATCCTCTCCTTCTACGACCGTGCCGGTCTGCAGTTCGTCGGCCTTGGCAATTACAAATGGGCGCTCGGCGACCGCGAATTCCGCCAGTCGATCTTCAACAACATCCTCTGGCTTGCCGTGGTGCCGGCCGCCTGCACCTTTTTCGGCCTCGTCATCGCCGTAATGACCGACCGCATCTGGTGGGGCAATATCGCCAAGAGCATCGTCTTCATGCCGATGGCGATCTCCTTCGTCGGCGCCTCGGTCATCTGGAAATTCATCTACGAATATCGCGGCGGCAACGACGTCCAGATCGGCCTGCTGAACGCCATCGTCCAGACGTTCGGCGGCACACCTGAGGTCTGGATCTCGGTTCCCTTCTGGAACAACTTCTTCCTGATGATCATCCTGATCTGGATCCAGACCGGTTTCGCCATGGTCATCCTCTCGGCTGCCCTTCGCGGCATTCCCGAGGAGACGATAGAGGCCGCCGTCATCGACGGCGCCAATGGCTGGCAGATCTTCTGGCGCATCATGGTGCCGCAGATCTGGGGCTCCATTGCGGTCGTCTGGACGACGATCACCATCCTCGTCCTCAAGGTCTTCGATATCGTGCTGACCATGACCAACGGCCAGTGGCAGACGATGGTGCTGGCGAATTTGATGTTCAACTGGCTGTTTCGCGGCGGCGGCGATTCCGGCCGAAGCGCCGTCATTGCCATCATCATCATGCTCGCCGTCACGCCGATCATGGTCTGGAATGTGCGACGCGCCAATCGCGAACTGAAGGGCCACTGAGATGACCGCTGTTGGAAGCTATTTCAAGATCGGCCCCGCCCGTCTCTTCGTTCATGCCGCCGTTCTGCTGATCGTCATCGTCTGGCTGATCCCGACGCTCGGAATCTTCGTCAGCGCGTTGCGCGACAAGGACCAGATCGTCGTCTCCGGCTGGTGGACGGCCTTCGTCGGCTCGACCCAGACGCTCGCTGTCCGCCTCGGCACAGCCGATCAGCAGCAGCAGGAAGGTGCAGCCTTCGTCATTTCAGGCAATGTGCTCGAAGGCCAGACCGGCCGCTCGGTGAGGGCCTTCGGAAACCGGGTGCAGCAGCCCGCCGCCTTCAAGGCCGGCGAGACCGCCGATCTCGGCGACGGCGAAACTCTGCAGATCAACAGCGACGGCAGCTACCGCTATGCGAAGAACGTCGCCTTCTCGCCCGACGAACGCCCGCGGCGCATCTATGCGTCCGTCTCCGCACCGCCGGAATTCACGATGCAGAACTATAAAACGGTTCTGACCGGCGAGGGCATCGGTCAGTCCTTCATCAACTCCCTGACTGTGACGATCCCAGCGACGATCATTCCGATCCTGATCGCCGCTTTCGCAGCCTATGCGCTCAGCTGGATGGAGTTTCCCGGCCGCGGGCTGCTGATTGCCCTCGTCGTCGGCCTCATCGTCGTGCCGCTGCAGATGTCGCTGATCCCGCTGCTGCGCCTCTACAACGAGATCGGCAACCTGCTCGGCCAGCCGTCCAAGACCTATCCCGGCATCTGGATGGCCCATACCGCCTTCGGCATGCCGCTCGCCATCTACCTCCTGCGGGCCTATATCGCCGGCCTGCCGAAGGAGATCATCGAATCCGCCCGCGTCGACGGCGCCAGCGACTTCGAGATCTTCGTCCGCATCGTATTGCCTCTGTCCTTTCCGGCACTCGCCTCCTTCGCCATCTTCCAGTTCCTGTGGGTGTGGAACGACCTGCTCGTCGCCATGGTCTTTCTCGGCACCGACAAGGACCACCTCGTGCTGACCGGCAGCCTCAACGCGTTGCTTGGCTCACGCGGCGGCAATTGGGAGATTTTGACGGCGTCGGCCTTCGTCACCATCATAGTGCCGCTGCTCGTCTTCTTTGGGCTGCAGCGTTATCTGGTGCGTGGCCTGCTGGCGGGCTCGGTTAAAGGGGGCTGACCATTTCCGAACGTGACTTCAAACAGGATATTCCATGAACGTGGCTCCCCTATCGATTTCGACCCCCGACAAGGACTGGTGGCGTGGCGCGGTGATCTATCAGATCTACCCGCGCTCCTACCAGGATTCGAACGGTGACGGCATCGGCGACCTGAAGGGCATCACCGCCCGCCTGCCGCATGTGGCAAGCCTTGGCGTCGATGCCATCTGGATCTCGCCCTTCTTCACCTCGCCGATGCGCGATTTCGGTTATGACGTTTCCGACTACGAGAATGTCGATTCGATCTTCGGCACGCTGGTGGATTTCGACACGATGATATCAGAGGCCCATCGTCTCGGCATCCGAGTGATGATCGACCTCGTCATCTCCCACAGCTCGGATCAGCATCCCTGGTTCGTACAAAGCCGCTCGAGCAAGTCCAACGCCAAGGCTGACTGGTATGTCTGGGCCGACGCCAAGCCGGATGGCACGCCGCCGAACAACTGGCTGTCGATCTTCGGCGGCTCGGCATGGGCGTGGGATCCGACGCGCATGCAATATTACTTGCACAACTTCCTGACCTCGCAGCCGGACATGAACCTGCATAATCCTGAGGTGCAGGACCGTCTGCTTGATGTCGTCCGCTTCTGGCTCAACCGCGGCGTCGACGGCTTTCGCCTCGACACCATCAACTTCTATTTCCACGATACGCAATTGCGCGACAATCCGGCGCTTGCGCCTGAGCGCCGCAACGCCTCGACGGCGCCGGCGGTCAATCCCTATAATTTCCAGGAGCATATCTACGACAAGAACCGGCCGGAGAACCTTGCCTTCCTGAAGCGCTTCCGCGCCGTTCTCGAAGAATTCCCGGCAATCGCCGCCGTCGGCGAAGTCGGCGACAGCCAGCGCGGCCTTGAAATCGTCGGCGAATACACCTCCGGCAATGACAAGATGCACATGTGCTACGCCTTCGAGTTCCTGGCGCCCGATCCGCTGACGGCGGAGCGCGTCGAAGAGGTGATGCAGGATTTCGAAGCCGCCGCACCCGATGGCTGGGCCTGCTGGGCCTTCTCCAATCACGACGTCATGCGCCATGTCAGCCGCTGGGGCGGGCTGGTCGCCGATCACGATGCCTTCGCCAAGCTCTATGCCTCGTTGTTGATGACGCTGCGCGGCTCGGTCTGCCTCTATCAGGGTGAGGAGCTGGCGCTGACCGAGGCCGATCTCGCCTATCAGGATCTGCAGGATCCCTATGGCATTCAGTTCTGGCCGGAATTCAAGGGCCGCGACGGCTGCCGCACGCCGATGGTCTGGGACAGCCAGGTCGCCCAGGGCGGCTTTTCCACGGTCAAACCGTGGCTGCCGGTGCCGGTCGAGCATATCCTGCGCGCCGCCAGCGTCCAGCAGGGCGACGAGGCCTCGGTGTTGGAGCACTATCGCCGCTTCATCGCCTTCCGCAAGCTGCACCCCGCTTTTGCCAAGGGCGAGATCGAATTCGAAGAACCGCAGGGAGATAGCCTGGTCTTTACCCGTGAATACGGCAACGAGAAGCTGCTCTGCATTTTCAACATGAGCCCGGCCGAGGCCGGCGTCGCCTTGCCGGCGGGAGAATGGCAGGCATTGACGGGGCACGGCTTTACCAGCAACAACTATGGCGACAAGATCGACATTCCGGCCTGGGGGGCGTATTTCGCCCGTCTCGCCTAAGGGGAGAGAGAAATGACTGGACTGACGCTGAAGGATATCCGCAAATCCTACGGTTCCGTGGACGTTCTCCATGGTATCGACCTCGATATCAAGCAGGGCGAATTCATCGTCTTCGTCGGTCCATCCGGCTGTGGCAAGTCAACGCTTCTGCGCATGATCGCCGGTCTCGAGGCGATCACCGGCGGCGAGATGTATATCGACGGCCATCTCGTCAATGACGTGCCGCCCTCCAAGCGCGGCATCGCCATGGTCTTCCAATCCTATGCGCTCTACCCGCATATGACGGTGTTCGATAACATGGCTTTCGGCATGAAGATCGCCGGCGAAAGCCGCCAGGAGATCGACCGCCGCGTCCGGGCGGCGGCCGAGAGCCTGCAGTTGACCAACTATCTCGATCGCCTGCCAAAGGCGCTGTCCGGCGGCCAGCGCCAGCGCGTGGCGATCGGCCGCGCCATCTGCCGCGATCCAAAGGTCTTTCTGTTCGACGAGCCGCTGTCCAACCTCGATGCCGCGCTGCGCGTCGCGACCCGCATCGAGATTGCCCGCCTGAACGAACAGATGGCCGATACGACGATGATCTACGTCACCCACGATCAGGTCGAGGCGATGACGCTTGCCGACCGTATCGTCGTTCTTTCCGCCGGCAATATCGAGCAGGTCGGCGCGCCGCTGGACCTCTACGAGCGCCCGGCAAACCTCTTCGTCGCGAAATTTATCGGTTCGCCGGCCATGAACATCATTCCGGCGACGGTCGCCGGAACCGGAAGCCAGACGATGGTGACGCTGACCGGCGGCATGTCGGTGACCCTCGATGTGGCGACCGACGCGTCGGAAACCGGCAAGCAGGCAAGCTTCGGCGTCCGTCCGGAGGATCTCCGGATTGCCGATGGCGCCGACTACCTTTTCGAAGGTGAAGTGTCGATCGTCGAAGCGCTCGGCGAAGTGACGTTGCTTTATATCGAGGGCCTGGTCCCGGGCGAGCCGATCGTCGTCAAGCTGCCCGGCATCTATGATGTGAAGAAGGGACAGAGGATGCGGTTTGCCGCCGACAGGCAGAAGTTGCATCTGTTTGACGCAACCGGCCATACCTACCGGAAGTGAGGCGGCCATTTTTGGGGTGATGGTCGCAAGAATTGTGCGGGAAGGGCCGAATTCTCACTTTCTGTTAAAGATCGGCTGCTACCTTTTCCTCGTCAATTTATGAGGGGGATAAGCACGTGGCCGCTTCCAATCCGTCACAGCCAAAATCTCATTTCCTGAGCAAGGAAGAATCCTTCATGTATGACCGCGAGGCGCGGTTCAAGATGGAGGACACCATGAACGCCGCGCGCATCGAATATACGGAAAAGGGCGTCATGCACGCGGCTTCGCGCCGCTGCGACATTGTCCGTATCTCGATGAGCAGCGCGACGCTCGCGATCCTGACCCAGTTCAGCCTGCCGAAGCAGTTCTATCTGGATATTCCGGATGCCCGCATCACCAAGGTCGGCTGCCTGCTGATGAAGGTCAACGCCAACAATACGATCGACGTCCGCTTCCTGCGCCTGCTGACGCAGAAGGAGCTGAACAAAATCTTCGTCTACAGCACCCATCCGGCGCATCGCGACTACGTTCTCGATATTCGAGCCTGAAGCCGCCCGTCCGCCAGGACGCGGCACCATCACTGGATTGAAAACAAGAACCCGCGGGGGCTTCAAGCTCCCCGCGGGTTTTTTTGCCAGAAGCCACCCGCTCAGTGGTGGAAGAGCACGCTCGCACCCTGGTCCGAAGGTCCAACGGCGCGGCGGAACGGGGCGAAGAGTTCGCGGCCCATGCCGAATTCATTGTCGGAGAGATCGACAGTCACCGGCTCGCGCTCGGCCATGTCAGCTGCATCGACGAGCAGCTCGAGCGTGCCCTTGACCGCGTCCAGGCGAATGATGTCGCCCTCGCGGATGCGGGCGATCGGACCGCCGTCAACCGCTTCCGGCGTGACGTGGATCGCTGCCGGCACCTTGCCGGATGCGCCCGACATGCGCCCGTCGGTGAGGAGCGCCACGCGGAAGCCGCGATCCTGCAACACGCCGAGCGGCGGCGTCAGCTTGTGCAGTTCCGGCATGCCGTTCGCCTTCGGGCCCTGAAAGCGCACGACAGCGATGAAGTCGCGGTTGAGCTTGCCTTCCTTGAAGGCGTCCTGCAGCTCCTGCTGGCTGTGGAAGATGATCGCCGGCGCCTCGATGATGTGGCGCTCCGGCTTGACGGCGGATATCTTGATAACCGCTTTGCCGAGATTGCCGCGCAGCATCTTCAGCCCGCCATTGGCCTGGAACGGTGTCTCGATGCTGGAGAGCACTTTGGGATCGACGCTTTTTTCCGGCGACGGCTCGCGCAGGACGGCGCCGTTTTCGCCGAGACGGGCGTCGACCGTATAGGCTTGGAGGCCCTGGCCAAAGACGGTGCGCACGTCGTCATGCACCAGTCCGTGCTTCAAGAGTTCCTTGATGAGGAAACCCATGCCGCCGGCCGCCTGGAAATGGTTCACGTCGGCAAGCCCGTTCGGATAGACGCGGGCAAGCAGCGGGACGATTTCCGAAAGCTCGGCAATGTCCTGCCAGGTGAGCTGGATGCCGGCCGCCCGTGCCATCGCGACAAGGTGCAGCGTGTGGTTGGTCGAGCCGCCGGTCGCATGCAGGCCGACGACGCCGTTGACGACCGAGCGCTCGTCGATCATCTCGCCCGCCGGCGTGAATTCGTTGCCGAGCGAGGTGATCGCCAGCGCCCGCTTGGCGGCTTCGCGCGTCAGCGCTTCACGCAATGGCGTGCCAGGATTGATGAAGGACGAGCCGGGCATGTGGAAGCCCATGATCTCCATCAGCATCTGGTTGGAATTGGCGGTGCCGTAGAAGGTGCAGGTGCCGGGGCCGTGATAGGATTTCGATTCCGCCTCCAGCAGTTCGGCGCGTCCGACCTTGCCCTCGGCGAAGAGCTGGCGCACGCGCGACTTCTCGTCGTTCGGCAGCCCTGTCGTCATCGGACCGGCCGGAACGAAGATCGACGGCAGATGCCCGAAGGACAGGGCCGCGATCACCAGGCCGGGCACGATCTTGTCACAGACGCCGAGGAAGAGGGCGGCATCGAACATGTTGTGCGACAGGCCGACGCCCGCCGACATGGCGATCAGGTCGCGCGAGAACAGCGAAAGCTCCATGCCCGGCTGTCCTTGGGTGACGCCGTCGCACATCGCCGGCACGCCGCCGGCCACCTGCGCCACGCCGCCAGCCTGGGCGGCTGCCTCTCGGATGATCGCCGGATAGGTCTCGAACGGCTGGTGGGCCGAGAGCATGTCGTTATAGGCGGTGATGATGCCGAGATTGGGGATACGGTCGCCGGCGAGCGCATCCTTGTCGGCAGGGGAACAGACCGCGAAGCCATGGGCAAGATTGGCGCAGCCAAGCACGGAGCGCTGCACGCCCTGCGAGGCGGCGGCGCGCAGGCGTTCGAGGTAGCGCTCGCGGCTCGGCTTCGAGCGTTCGACGATACGATCGGTGATTACAGAAATGCGTGCGTGAGCGGACATGGAAAATCCCTGCCTTGTTCGTTGTCTCTATCTGTTTCGGCGGCTCTGGCCTGAATCTCAATCCGGATGACGGCGGATCAGGGAGCCCAATAGATCTCGACCGGGGAAGTGGCCCGGCGCAGAATGGCGCGGATCGGCATTTCTGCCTCGTCACCGCTGCCTTCCGCCTTGGCGAGAACGTCTTTTTTGCCTTCGCCCTCGATATGGAGAACCAGGAGTGCGGCATCCTCAAGACTGGAGAAGGTGAAGGTCAGGCGCGGCTCGCCGGCTCCTTCCGCTTCCATGGTGATGATGCCGCGCGGCGTCGATGCATCGAGCGCCTTGGCAAGATTGCTGCCGCCAGGAAAGAAGGAGGCGGTGTGTCCATCGCCACCCATGCCGAGGATGACGATGTCGAAGGGGATGCCGATCTCGGCGCTTTTTGCCGTCGCAAGTCTTGCAGCTTCCTCGACGGATGGTGCCGGCTGGTACAGCGGCACGAAGCGCGCCGCCTTTGCCTTGTTTTGAAGAAGATTGGCGTCGACCAGCAGATGGTTCGAGCGCGGATTGTCGGCCGGCACGAAGCGTTCGTCGACAAGCGTGATCGTCACTTTTTCCCAGGCGATGTCGCGTGTCGAAAGCGCCTGGAAGAAGGCCTTCGGTGTGGAGCCGCCGGAAACGGCGATCGATGCCGTTCCGCGGGCTGATATCGCAGCTGCAAGCGTATCGGCGACCTTGTCGGCGAGACTGCCGGCGAGGTCTGCGGCGCTGGCGAAGGAATGCAGGGTCGATGCCATCGATTTCGTCCTAGATCTCGTCATGCCAGGTGCGGCCGTCGCGCTCGATCAGCGCGATGGCCTGGCTCGGGCCCCAGGTGCCGGCCGTATAGCCCTGCACCTGCTGGCCGGTCGTTTCCCAACCCTTGAGGATCGGATCCACCCATTTCCATGCGGCTTCGACTTCGTCGCGGCGCATGAACAATGTCTGATTGGAGCGGATCACGTCCATCAGCAGGCGCTCGTAGGCGTCGGGATTGCGGACGTTGAAGGCCTGGGCAAAGCTCATGTCGAGCGAGACATTGCGCAGGCGCATGCCGCCCGGACCTGGATCCTTGATCATCAGTGACTGCTTGACGCCCTCGTCCGGCTGCAGGCGGATAATCAGCTGGTTGGCGACGATGCGCCCGGCCGCCTGGTCGAAGATCGCGTGCGGGATCGGCTTGAAGGTGATGACAATCTCGGACATGCGCCCGGTCAGGCGCTTGCCTGTGCGGATGTAGAAGGGAACGCCCGCCCAGCGCCAGTTGTTGATCTCGGCCTTGATGGCAACGAAGGTCTCGGTGTTCGAGACGCCGCCTTCCAGTTCTTCGAGGTAGCCCTTGACCGGGCCGGTGCCAGATGCGCCGGCGCGATACTGGCCGCGCACCGTCGCCTGCTCGACGTTGGAGGCATTGAGCGGCTTCAGCGCGCGCAACACCTTGAGCTTCTCGTCGCGCACGGCTTCCGACTCCATCGACGAGGGCACTTCCATCGCCGTCAGGCAAAGCAGCTGCAGGATGTGGTTCTGCACCATATCGCGCAGTGCGCCCGCCGTGTCGTAATAGCCGGCGCGGCCCTCAAGGCCGACCGATTCAGCTACGGTGATCTGCACGTGGTCGATGTAGTTGGCGTTCCAGAGCGGCTCGTAGAGCGCGTTGGCGAAGCGCAGCGCCATCAGGTTCTGCACCGTCTCCTTGCCGAGATAATGATCGATGCGGAAGATCTGCTCTTCTTTGAAGGCGCGGCCGATCGTGTCGTTGAGCTGCAGCGCCGAGGCGAGGTCGCGGCCGATCGGCTTCTCGACGACGATGCGGGTCGATTTGGTGATCAGCTTATGGTCGTGGATCTTCTGCGAAATGTCGCCGAAAATGCCGGGCGCGACCGCCAGATAGAATGAGCGCACACGCTCCTTGCCCTCGTCCAGCAGTTTCTTCAGCTGATCCCAGCCGGCATCCGTGCGGGCATCGACCGAGACGTAGTAGAGGCGGGCACAGAACTTCTCCACCTCAGCCTCGTCATATTCCCCCTTCTTCAGGTGCTCCTTCAGCGCGTCCCTGGCGAATTTGCGATATTCCTCATGGGTCAGCGGGCTGCGAGAGGCGCCGATCACGCGGGTCGGTTCCGTAAACTGGCCTTCGATCTGGCGATGATAAAGAGCGGGCAGAAGCTTGCGTTCGGCAAGGTCGCCGCTGCCGCCGAAGACGACATAATCAAAGGGCTCAACGGGAATGATTTGGCTGCTCATGAGCTTGTCTCTCAATCAGGCTGGTTGGCGGCTCTTTTAATCTAATCGATTTAAAAAAGCCAGTGTGCAGTGCAATGAATCTGTCAGGCACCGGTTTTAGAGCGAATTTCCGGAAGAGGAAATCCGCAATCGGACTAAAACTTGTCGCGAAGCGCAAACCACGACAAGGCGAGGAAAAGCAGCGGTGCGCGCATGCGGGATCCGCCGGGAAAGGCGGGAATATCGAGCGACGTGAAGAGGTCGAGATCGCCGGATTTTCCAAGCACCGTTTCCGCATAGAGCTTGCCACAGTAGTTTGACAGCATGACGCCATGGCCGGAATAACCGCCGATCGAGATGACGCCGGGCATGACCTCACGCACGAAAGGCTGGCGCGGCAGGGTGATGCCGACGCTGCCGCCCCAGGCATGGGTGATCTCGATGTCCTTGAGATCAGGATAGACCTCGGCGATCTGCCGGCGGATGTGCTGCGAAATGTCCCGCGGATTGTCCGACGTATAGGCTTCGCGTCCGCCGAACAGCAGACGGCCGTCGCCGAATTTGCGGAAGTAGCGCACGACGAAACGCGAATCGGCCACGGCCTCGCCCCCGGGCAGCACATCGGGATGCCCGTCAAGCGGCGCCGTGGCGCCGATGAAGGAGCGGATCGGCATGACATGGCTTGCCGTTACCGGCTCCAGATTGCCGATATAGCCGTTGCAGGCGATCAGCGCGCGCTCAGCGGTGATCGTTCCCCTTTCGGTTTCGATCGTCACCTTGCCGCCGCCCTGGCGGATCGCCGTCGCCTTGGTCATCTCGAAGATTTCAGCGCCGGCATTGGCAGCAACCCGCGCCAGCCCCACCAGCAGCTTCAGTGGATGAATGTGGCCGGTGCCGACATCGCGCACGCCGCAATGGAAACGCTTCGAGCCGAGCCTCTCCTGCGTTTCCTCCTCGTCCATGAAGCTGAGATGCGGATAGCCGTAGCGTAAGGCGGCGATTTCGGCATTTTCATAGTAGTCGCGCTTGTAGCTCGCCTTGTGTGCGACATTGAGCTGGCCGGGCACATAGTCGATCTCGATCTGATGCTCGCGGGCGAAATCGATGAGATGGCGTTTGGCCGCCTCGGCAAGGTCGAACAGCGCCTTCGAGCGTTCGTAGCCGATCTTCTCCTCGAGTTCTTCCGGCCACCATCGCTGGCCGGTGCCGAGTTGACCGCCATTGCGCCCGGACGCCCCGTCGCCGAAGCGGCAGGCCTCAATCAGCGCCACTGAAACACCTGCTTTGGCAAGATTATAGGCGGCCTGCAGGCCCGTATAGCCGCCGCCGACGATGGCGACGTCGCATGTTCTCGAGCCGTCGATAGCGGCATAGGTGGGCCGCTCGCCGACTGTTGCCTGATACCAGGACAGCCCGGGCGCGATCGGGCTCTGCCATGTCTCCTGCGATGTCATGATGGTCCCTCACACGTTGAGCAGAAGGAATTCCCGCTCCCAAGGGCTGATCACCTGCATGAAGGTATCGAACTCGCCGCGCTTGACGCCGGCATAAAGGCCGATGAACTGCTTGCCGAACATCTCCTCGAAGGCGGGTTCGTCCTCGAGCAGCGCCACGGCTTCCAGCAGGCCGCGCGGCAGGTCGATCGAGCCCTCATTGGCCGAATCCTCCGTCGGCGCCGTCGGCTCGATCTCGTTCGTGATTCCGAGCAGGCCGGAGGCGAGCGAGGCAGCGAGTGCGAGATAGGGGTTGGCGTCCGAGCTCGGCAGCCGGTTTTCCACACGCCGCGCCTGCGGATCGGAGACCGGGACACGGAAGGCCGTCGTCCGGTTGTCGTAACCCCAGGCATTGTTGACCGGGCAGGACATATCGGGCTGCAGGCGCCGGTAGGAGTTCACGTAGGGTGCAAGCATCGCCATCGCGCTCGGCACGAATTTCTGCATGCCGCCGATGAAATGGAAGAATTCCTTCGAGGCCGATCCGTCGGGATTGGAGAAAATGTTCTTGCCCGTCTCGATATCGACCACTGACTGGTGGATATGCATCGCCGAACCCGGCTGACCCTGCATCGGCTTGGCCATGAAGGTCGCGTAGATGTCGTGCTTCAGCGCCGCCTCGCGGATCGTCCGCTTGAACAGGAATACCTGGTCGGCAAGCTCGATCGGATTGCCGTGGCGCAGGTTGATCTCCATCTGCGCCGGTCCCTCTTCATGGATCAGCGTATCGATCTCCAGCCCCTGCTTCTCCGAAAAGTGATAGACGTCGTCGATCAACTCGTCGAACTCATTGATGCCAGCGATCGAATAGCCCTGGCCGCCGAGGATCGAGCGGCCGGACCGGCCTTTGGGCGGGTGTAGCGGATAGTCGGGATCGTCGTTCTTGGCGACCAGGTAGAATTCGATCTCGGGCGCCACGATCGGCTTCCAGCCGCGCTCGTGATAGAGGCTCATGATCCGCTTCAGCACGTTGCGCGGCGTATAGGGCACTTCGCCGCCGTCCGAATCGACGATGTCGCAGATCACTTGCGCCGTCGGGTCGGTTTCCCAGGGCACGACCGAAAGCGTCGAAAGGTCGGGCATCAGCTTCAGGTCGCTGTCGCGCGGCTCATATCGGAAGCTCTCCGTCTCGTCTGGATATTCGCCCGAAATTGTGTGCCGGTAGATCGCTGAAGGCAGTGCTAGCGAGGTGTTGGACGTGAATTTCGAGCTCGGCATCATTTTGCCGCGTGCAACGCCGGCGAGGTCCGGCGTAATGCATTCGATGTCTTCGATGCCCCTGTCCCTCAGCCACCGCGCTGCTTCCTTCCAGTTCGCAACGCCGCGCAGGGATCCGGGCTCCGGGGGAGTTTTCTTCGAGGCGGGTACGTTTCTGGCAGGCTTCAGCGTCGTCTTTTTTGGGGACATGACACACCGGTTTGCGTTGATCGTGGCGCCATCATAACCAGACTTTGCCAATTGGCGAGGGGTTGAGAACGTTGACTTTCGACCTCCGATGGAAAAAGAAGACGTGATTTTGATCGGGGAAACGGGTTTGCAGCGCAAAAGCGACGTCATCGTCATCGGCGCCGGGGCGGCGGGCATGATGGCGGCCATCCGCGCGGGAAAACGCGGCCGCTCGGTCGTGGTCCTCGACCATGCCAGGGCGCCTGGTGAGAAGATCCGCATATCCGGCGGCGGCCGCTGCAATTTCACCAATATCCATGCCGGACCAAAGAATTTCCTCTCCGCCAACCCGCATTTCTGCAAGTCGGCGCTCGCCCGTTTCACGCCCGCCGATTTCATCGCCATGGTCGACCGCCATGGCATTGCCTGGCACGAGAAGACGTTGGGCCAGCTTTTCTGCGACGATAGTGCCAAAGACATCATCCGCATGCTGCTGGCTGAGATGCGCATGGCCGGCGCAGTACTGCATCTTGGCACCGAGATATCAGGCGTTGAAAAGACCGAAGCCGGCTTCCGGGTATCGACGAGCGAAGGCCATTGTGAAGCAACGTCGCTGATCGTCGCCACCGGCGGCAAGTCGATCCCGAAGATGGGCGCCACCGGCTTTGCCTATCGCCTCGCCGAGCAGTTCGGCCTGACCGTGCTCGAAACCCGCCCCGGCCTCGTGCCGCTGACGCTCGATCCCGGCCTGCTGGAGAGCATCGCGCCGCTGGCCGGCATTGCCGCCCCAGCCGAAATCCGTCACGGCAGGACCGCCTTCCGCGAAGCGCTGCTGTTCACCCATCGGGGGCTGAGCGGACCCGCTATCCTGCAGATCTCCTCGCACTGGCGCGAAGGCGACGAGATTGTGGTTGCGATCGAACCGGATATCGACATTGCGGCGCATCTGAAGGCGGCAAAGCAGCTCAATGGCCGCCAGTCGCCGCAAACAGCCCTTGGCGACCTCCTGCCGAAGCGGCTGGCACAATTTCTCGTTGAACGCGAAAAGTTCTCCGGCAACATGGCCGACCTGCCTGACAAGGCGCTGCTGCGCCTTGCCGCCGGTGCCCAGAACTGGGCCGTCAAACCGTCCGGCTCGGAAGGTTATCGCACCGCCGAAGTGACGCTCGGCGGTATCGACACGGCAACGCTCGATTCACGCAGCATGGAGGCAAAAGCCGTGCCCGGCCTTTACTTCATCGGCGAGTGCGTCGACGTCACCGGCTGGCTCGGCGGCTATAATTTCCAGTGGGCCTGGGCTTCCGGTTTTGCCGCGGGCGAATGCGTCTAAAGCTCCTTGTTTCGATGCATGTAGTGGGCCTAAAGCCGCTGCAAATTTTTTGATATGCCTTGGAAGTATCCGGAGATACCGATTCAAGACTTCTTAATAGAGGTGCGCCATCCTGTCTCAATTGGCGGTTTGCGAAGCTGTTCCTAAATTAAGCTTTACCGGCAAGCCGTTTTGTTGGATTGTTGTTGTGTCAGAGAGAAGTGAGGTTTCGACCATGAACAGAAACACACGACGCGCCCGCGCCATCGCAATCGCAGAGGCAAAGCCGAACGCCCGGATGGTCGCCCTGCGTTATCTGATGCTCGCCGCCGGCGCCACCGCCGCCGCCCTCGCGCTGCTGCTCTCGCACTTCATCTGATCCTGTCCGCAGACCTGGAACCAACGTTGCGACATGCCAACTGTCGCACTGCGGCGTCGCGGTTCATAAATTGCAACTATTTCACTGCCTTGGCTTAACCCGCCATAACAGCTTATCCGAAAATTAATATCTAATCTGACACAATTGCTCGCGAATATTTGGGCATCTCCAAGTTGTTTGGACATGAACTGGCAATGACTGCCGCCTGGCCTCCGGGTTCCCCGATGTAAATAAGAATAGCTCGATGTGCACCCGGCTGGCGCCATGTGGCTGCCTGCGGGAGGAGTGGTGTATGAAAGGCCCGGAACGCCATGTTGATTGACAAGATTCTTTCCCGCTTCAGGATCAAGACGAAGGTTTTGATCTTCGTTCTGCCGTTCGTCGTCACCATTTCGGCGGTCGGCCTGACTGGCCTCTACGCTTCGGGACTTCTGCAGGGCCGCATGGAAATATCCAACAGCGTGCTGCAGTCGCTGAGCGGGTTCAAGGATCTCTATGGTTCGATGGACGATTTCCTGCGCGTCACCAGTCCTGAGGCGCGCGACAAGCTGATCGCGGATCTGAAGATCCAGCAAGGCGTGCTCGACCAGACGCTGAACCAGGTTGGTGACGAGGCCGCCGGCCGCGACAGCCTTGCGGAGGCCTCGCGCCGCACCAAGGAGATTTCGGGCGTCGTCGACAAGCTCTGGGCGCTGCACGAGCAGGAGCAGGCATTGCATGAGCAGATCGACGCGGCCCAGAAGAGCGTCATCAGCACCCGCTTCACCGTGTCCTACCAGGCCGAAGAATTGCAGAGCACCGTACAGAGCGACGAGAGTGCCGCCACCAGCACCCTTCGCACGGCCGACCGTTTGCTGAAGGGCGGCGATTTTCTCGGCACCGTCGCCAGCGGCTTCAGCAAGCCGCAGACACCGCAGGATAAGATCGCCTTCATCAACGAACAGATGCCGGAGATCATCAAATCGCAGCGTCTGATCGCCATCTCCGTTCCGAGCAATCAGAAGAATGTCATCGACGCGCTGGCTGCGACCATCGACGGCATCAAGGCGATCGTGCAGACACCCAATCCGACCGACGAAACCGCCACGGAGCTCGGCCGTCTCGTTTCGCGCTTCCGCCAGACCTCGACCTATACGCAGCTGACCGCCACGCAGAAAATGCGTGACGCGACCCAGGAATTCGCCGCGCTCGACGGCCGGATCGCCCAGGCCAACTCGGTCCTGCAGGATACGCGGCGTCTCGAAAATTCCGTCTATTCGCTGCAGATCGTTCTTTCCGATTTTCTCGCCGACTCCAGCAAGGAAAATCTCGTGCGCCTCCAGCAGCAGGCCGGCACGCTCAGCAAGGACATGCAGGTGCTGGTCACCAGCGCCAAGGGCATGGGCTTTGCCGAAGGCATATCAGGTGCAATCCAGCCGGCGCTCGACGTCATCTCCGGCGGCGGTTCGAAGATCGTCGACACGATCGGTGAGCGCGTCACGGCCTATGCCGCGGCCCGCCAGGAGCTCGACCAGATCTGGAAAAAGCTGACCGATTTCGCCGAACTGCAGAAGCAGACAGCCGGCACCGAGCGCACCCAGGCAAACAGCATCTCCGTCATGACCACCGGTCTCGGCATCCTGCTGTCGATCTTGGGCGGCATTGCCCTGGTGTTGACGCTGCAGCGCCCGATCAGCCATATCACCGCCGCCATGCGCCGCATCGCGGAAGGGGCGCTGGACACCAGCATCTCCGGCGAGCAGCGCCACGATGAAATCGGCGACATGGCCCGCGCGCTCGGGATCTTCAAGGAAAACGCCATCTCGAAAATCCGCATCGAGGAGCAGAGCGACGAGGAGCGCGCCGCCGCCGAACACGAGCGTCAGCGCAACGACGCCGAAAAGCGTGAGATGGATCGTCAGATCGAATACGCGGTCAACGCGCTCGCCGCCGGCCTCGAACGCATGTCGCAGGGCGATATCTCGACGACGATCGAAACGCCCTTCATCGGCCGTCTCGAACAGCTGCGCCAGGATTTCAACGGTTCGATGATGCGCCTGCAGGCGACGATGAGCCAGATCCGCGACAATGTCGAACTGATCCAGGGCAACGGCAACCAGATGGCCCAGTCGGCCGAGGACCTCTCCAAGCGCACCGAACAGCAGGCTGCATCGCTCGAAGAGACCGCGGCTGCCGTCGATGAAATCACCGTGACGGTCCGTTCGTCGGCCGAACGCGCCAAGGATGCCGACCAGATCGTCCGCCAGGCCAAGCGCAGCGCCGATGATTCCGCCGTCGTCGTCAGCAATGCGATCGACGCAATGGGTCGCATCGAGGATGCCTCGCGCCAGATCGAGCAGATCATCGGCGTCATCGACGAGATCGCCTTCCAGACCAACTTGCTGGCGCTCAACGCCGGGATCGAGGCGGCGCGCGCCGGTGAAGCCGGCAAGGGCTTCGCGGTGGTCGCGATGGAAGTCCGTGAACTGGCCCAACGCTCCGCAGCAGCAGCTCAGGAGATCAAGGGGCTGATCAACAAGTCGACCAACGAGGTCAATTCAGGTTCGCAATTCGTGCAGGAGACCGGCACGGTGCTCGCCAAGATCAGCGCCCAGATCGTCACGATCAGCCAGCATGTCGAGATGATCGCTCGCGCCAGCCACGACCAGTCCAACGCGCTGCAGAGCGTCAACGCGACGGTCAACCAGATGGACCAGATGACTCAGCAGAACGCCGCCATGGTGGAGGAGACCACCGCCGCCAGCCGCGAACTGGCCGACGAGGCCGGTTCGCTGCGCCGGCTCATCCAGCAGTTCAAGATCGACGGCGAGGCGGCCGCCGCGCCGGTCTACCGCGCCGCCTGATCGTCGATCAATCCGTCTTCATGCGAACGGCCCCGGAGTTTCCGGGGCCGTTTCCATTTATTCTGCAAAATAGCGCCTCGATTAAGAGGGTTTGAACGATGGAGAATAGGTCGAATGACGCAGCCTATTACGCTGGGATCATCGGAAAACGCTCGCAAACGAGGCGATGAATATCTCCGACAGCCAAGATTTACGGAGAATCTTCTTTAATGCTTTTAATCTAATTTAACCTTGGTCTATCTCCCCGGGGGTTTCGATGCTACGCCTTTTCTCTACGTCGATCGTACGCCAGATCGTGCGATCACGCTGTTTCTGCTGGCGATCAGCACGGCCGCCATCGTCGGCGTGACCTACTACAATCTGAGCCGTCAGGTCATGGACGGGGCCGTCTCCGACGCCCGGGATGCCACTCGCGCCATGGCCGTCCTCTACGGTGCTGCCGATCAGGCTGCAAAGATCGAATTGAAGGACAATCAGCTTTCGGCTGTCACGGAAGACGCCATTCCGGCCCTTGCCGACCATTCTCTGGTCGATCGCACTGCGCAATCGATCGCCGGCGTTGCGACCATCTTCCAGAAGCAGGGCAGCGACTACGTTCGCATCTCCACAAACGTCAAGAAGGAAAACGGCGACCGCGCCGTCGGCACCAAGCTGGTCGCCGATCATCCGGCCCAGCCGGTTCTCGCCAGGGGCCAGGCTTACTACGGTCCGGCGGAGCTTTTCGGCCGCAAGTTCATGACTGGTTATTTCCCCATCAAGAATGCGTCGAACGCCAATGTCGGCATTCTCTTCATCGGCATTCCGATGGAGCTCTATTACCAGCGCATGAATGAGCTGCAGATGCTGGTTCTCGGCGTTGGCTTCATCGTCATGCTCATCGTCGGCGTTCTCGCCTTCTATGCGATCCGCCTGTCGGTGAAGCCTTTGCAGGCGCTGACTGCGAGCGTTCACTCGATTTCCTCCGGCGATCTCGAAGGAGCGATTCCCTGTATCGAAAAGAAGAACGAGTTCGGCGATATCGGCCGGGCCTTGGCGCTTTTCCGCGACAGTGCCCGCGCCAGGCGCGATCTGGAAACCCAGGCTGGCGAACAGCGCGCCTTGAGCGATGCCGAACGCGCCAGGAACGATGCCGACAAGCGTTCGCTCGACGGCCAGATCGACTTTGCCGTCAACCAGCTTGCCGCCGGCCTCGGGCGCCTGTCGCAGGGCGACGTCTCGCAAACGATCGGCACGCCCTTCGTCGGCCGGCTTGAGCAGCTGCGCGTCGATTTCAACGCTTCTCTCTTGCGCCTCCAGGATACGCTGTCCGGTATCCGCGACAGTGCCTCGACCATCCAGCGCAACAGCGGCGCCGTCTCCGCCTCTGCCGGCGAGCTTTCGAAACGCACCGAGGCGCAGGCGGCGAACCTCGAGGAGACCGCGGCCGCGGTGGAGGAGATCACCGTGACGGTTCGTTCCTCCGCCGAGCGTGCTCGTGAAGCCAACAATGTCGTGGCTGCGACCAAGAAAACGGCCGACAGTTCCGGCGCCGTCGTTGGCGATGCCATCGCCGCCATGGAACGCATCGAGCAGGCCTCGCAGCGCATCGAGCAGATCATCGAGGTGATCGACGACATCGCCTTCCAGACCAATCTTCTGGCGCTGAATGCCGGCATCGAGGCGGCGCGTGCCGGCGAGGCGGGCAAGGGCTTTGCCGTCGTCGCCCAGGAAGTCCGCGAACTCGCCCAGCGTTCGGCCGATGCGGCGCGCGAGATCAAGTCGCTGATCGAGACATCGAGCCGGGAGGTGACGGCAGGTTCCGAACTGGTCCAGAAGACCGGCAGCGTCCTTGCCTCGATCAGCCAGGAGATCATCGCGATCAGTGGCCATGTCGAGACCATCGCCACCGCCAGCCGTGATCAGTCGGCCGCGCTCCAGGAGGTCAACGGTTCCGTGAACGCCATGGACCAGATGACCCAGAAGAACGCATCGATGGTTGCCGAGACGACGCAGGCAAGCCGTCTGCTTGCCGGCGAGGCCGATACGCTGATGGCGCTGATCGAGCGGTTCCGCATCGTCGCAGAATCGGCACCGGCTCATCTCGGAGCAAGAAGAGTCGCCTGAACTGCGCAGCCGCAGCGGCTGCGGGATTGCGCAGTGGCCCTGCGGCGCCTTCCGAGGTTGAGGTCGAGCGACGTCAGGCAGGCGGCAAAGCCAATAAGGCTATTGTTTCCGAACTCGGCATAAAATCGGTCCTCTTCCGCCTTGCCACCGCTTCGTTGGGGATAGTGCCGATAGCCGATGGTGACTGCGATGGTGAGCATGTCGATCATGACAATGTCCTTTCCTATGTCAGACATCACCTGATTTAGGCATCGAATTTCTCTTTATAAACGGGAAAAATCCCGCTATGTTTTTCATCCATGAAAAACGCGAGTTGGGATTCCTATCAGCTTTTCCTGCAGGTCGCCCGGCTCGGCGGTTTGACGGGGGCAAGCACCGCAAGCGGGCTCAGCCCGGCGACCGTCGGCCGGCGCATGCTCGATCTCGAGCAGGAGATCGGCCGTGCCTTGTTTTCGCGAAGCCAGACCGGATACCGTCTGACCCAGGATGGCCAGGCGCTGCTCGATCACCTGCAGGAGATGGAGGCCGCCGCCCGCAAGGTGGCGGCGTGGCGGCAATCCGGCGAGGGCGGCACCACCGTCAGGGTCGCCGCCGGCACCTGGCTCGCCTGGCTGCTGACCGAGAATTTCGCCGCAATCCGCATGCCGGGCGATGCCTTCGCCATTTCGCTGACCATCGGCGAGGCGCGGGCAAGCCTTGCCTACCGCGAAAGCGATATCGGTATTCGCGCCTTCGAGCCTGAGGAGGTCAATCTCGCCGCGCGTCAGCTCGGGGAGGTGGCCTATGCCGTCTATATCAGGCGCAACGCCGCCGAGACCGACGAGCGCTGGATTGCAGTTGCCGAGGAAGAGGCGATATCTGCCTATCTGCGCTGGCCGCACGCCCATGCCGCAACGGGGATCGTTGCCACCGTCAATCGGCCGCGTTCGCTGCCGGATCTGGTGCGCGCCGGCGCCGGCAAGACCGTGCTTCCCTGTTTCGTCGGCGATCTCCAACCCGAATTGCAGCGGCAGGGCGGCGAGTTGCCGGAATTGCGCCACCGGCAATGGATCGTCATGAATGCCGAGGATCGCCACCGCCCGGAGATCCGCACAGTCGCCGACCGCATGACCAAGCTCATCAAAAGCTATGCCGATCTCTTCGCCGGAAAACGACCGAGTCGCGGCTGAAGCGTGTCGCCCAGAACTGTGCAGCGGCTTTGGCGCCACAACATGCATCAAATCGAGACGCAAATCGCCGCGCCCGATAGGTCGCGGCGATTGAAGAAGCGGGCCGACTTCACCGGCCCGCCAACGGTCGCCTTTTCGTCAATGCCGGTTGGTGACGACGACGGGAATCAGCAGGTCGCCCCAGTGGCCGTCGCCGCCATGATGACGGGCCGAGCGCACCAGTTCGACCGAGACACCGGCCTCGACGGCTTTCATGACCGATTGGTTCAGCCGATGTAGGTCGTTGGCGAGCATGCGGATCGTCGTCTGCTGATCCTCGCTCATGCTGCTTGCCTGTTCCTCGGCCCGTTCCCTGACGCGTGTAATGGATGCCATGATCTTCTCCTCCTCTTCGAGTTATTCCGCAGCCGGTTTGAACTGCGCATGTTCGGTCGAACCGTGCATCGCCGTGGTCGAAGACCGGCCGCCGGTGATGGCGAGCGACACGGCGTCGAAATAGCCTGTGCCGACCTCGCGCTGATGTTTGGTCGCGGTATAGCCATTGACCTCGGCGGCGAATTCCGCCTGCTGCAGCTCGGAATAGGCCGACATCTGCCGCTGCCGGTAACCACGCGCCAGTTCGTACATGCCGTAGTTCAGCTGATGGAAGCCGGCGAGCGTGATGAACTGGAACTTGTAGCCCATTGCGCCGAGTTCGCGCTGGAACCGCGCAATGGTCGCTTCGTCGAGGTTCTTCTTCCAGTTGAAGGAAGGCGAGCAATTGTAGGCGAGCAGCTTGCCGGGATGGACCTTGTGTACGCCTTCTGCAAAGCGCCGCGCCTGATCGAGGTCCGGCTTCGAGGTCTCGCACCAGATGAGATCGCAATGAGGCGCATAGGCGACGGCGCGCGCGATGCAGGGCTCGATGCCGCTTCGCACCTGATAGAAACCTTCGACCGTACGGCCGGCATCATAGTCGACGAAGGGCTGGTCGCGCTCGTCGATGTCCGACGTCAAAAGCTTTGCCGCTTCCGCGTCGGTGCGGGCGATGACGAGCGTCGCAACGCCCATGACGTCGGCGGCAAGCCGCGCGGCATCGAGATTGCGGATATGGGCGGCCGTCGGGATCAGCACTTTGCCGCCAAGATGGCCGCATTTCTTCTCCGAAGCGAGTTGGTCCTCGAAGTGGACGCCCGCAGCGCCCGCCTCAATGTAGGCCTTCATGATCTCGAAGGCGTTGAGCGGTCCGCCGAAGCCTGCTTCCGCATCGGCAACGATCGGTGCGAACCAGGTCTCGACGGAAAGTCCCTGGGCTTCCGCGGTCTCGATCTGATCTGCGCGCTGCAGCGTGCGGTTGATGCGTTTGGCCAGTTCCGGACCGGCATTGGCCGGATAGAGCGACTGGTCGGGATACATCGCCGACGCCGTATTGGCGTCGGCCGCCACCTGCCAGCCGGAAAGATAGATCGCCTTCAGTCCGGCGCGCACCATCTGCATGGCCTGGTTGCCGGAAAGCGCGCCGAGCGCATTGACGAAATCCTCCTGGTGAATGAGCCGCCACAACCGGTCCGCCCCCATTTCGGCCAGCGTATGGCTGAGCGCCACCGAGCCTCTGAGCCGCTGCACGTCCGCGGCCGAATACGGTCTCTCGATGCCATCGAAGCGGCCTGCTGATGCATTTGGAACAAGCTTGTAGAAATCCGTCATGCTGCTCTCCTCACTAAAAAGCCTGATAAAGGTGCTGCATGACAAGATTGACAATTTGCACCGATATGACCAGGAAAACCTTTGATTTCCTGCTCGGAAAGAGGTTAAGATGACGAAGATTGACAGAGCGGCGCTGTGAATTTGTAAAGTTTTGTAAATACGGCGCTCCCTGCCTGTCAAAGGGTGTGACATGGCGGAACGAAAGATATTCGCAGGCCCGAAAGTCAGGCGCATCCGCAATGCGCTGGCGCTGACGCAGACCGCCATGGCCGAGGCGCTTGAAATATCGCCGTCCTACCTGAACCTGATCGAGCGCAACCAGCGGCCGTTGACGGTGCAGCTCCTTCTCAAGCTTGCAAGCGTCTACAGGGTCGATCTGGAGGAGTTGCGGGGGCAGACCGGCGGCAGTCTTGACCAGCTCAAGGAGATCTTTGCCGATCCGCTGTTGTCGGGCGAGTTGCCGGGTGATCAGGAATTGGTGGAGGTGGCCGAGGCAGCACCCAATGCCGCGAGCGGCATGATCAAACTCTACCGCGCCTATCGCGAGCAGGCGGCAAGGCTGTCCGATCTGACGGCGCTGATGGCCGCCGAAGGGCATGCGCCGATCGCCGCCGGCCGCTTGCCGCTGGACGAGGTGCGCGAGACGCTGGAGCGCAGGTCCGGCTATTTCGGACAGATTGAGACGGCGGCGGAAGCTTTTGCCGCAACGCTCCCTGGCGGCCTCGATCTTGCTGCCGGACTGAAGGATTGGCTGCGCTCGGAGCGCGGCATCGCGGTGCGCGTCTTGCCCGTTCATGTGATGCCGGATCTGCGCCGCCGTTTCGATCGCCATTCGATGCGGCTTTTCATCTCGGAGCGCCTGTCGCAGGCCGACCGTGCGCACGAGATTGCGGTCGAGGCCGCGACTCTGGCCCTGTTGCCGGCAATCGATGCCGAGCTCGACGATCTCTCGCTCTCCTCCGCCGAGGCGCGCCGCATCGCCCGCTTCGAGCTTGCCCGCATCGCGGCCTTAGCGCTCGCAATGCCCTATGAAGCCTTTCTCTCGGCGGCCAAAGCAACGCGCTACGATATCGATATTCTGCGTGCGCGCTTCGGCGTCTCCTTCGGCCAGGCGGCTGCGCGTCTTGCCATGCTGCAACGCCCGGGGGCAGCCGCCATCCCCTTCTTCCTGATCGAGATCGATGCTGCGGGCCACCGGTTGCGCAGGGCAGGCGCCCAGGGCTTTCCGCACGCCCGTTTCGGCGGCGGCTGTCCGAAGCTCAATCTCCATGCCGCCTTCCTGCAGCCGGGCCAGATCCTCGCCGAAACGGTCGTCATGCCTGACGGCGCATCCTTCCTGACGGTTTCCCGAACCCTGGAAGGGCCGAGCGTCGAATTCGGCGAAAGGATCAGGCGCACCGCGATCCTGATCGGCTGCGACGGTGCCCTTGGCGAGGGGGTGGTCTACGGGCAGGCGACGGCGCTCGATCCGGTCGCGATCGGTCCGGCCTGTCGCCTTTGCGAGCGGCGCGGCTGCCTTTCCCGGGCCGAGCCGCCGGTGACGAGACCGCTCGGGCTCGACGAGATGGTGGCCGGGCTCAGCGCCTTCGACTTCCAGTGATTGTGAAATCATTGAGGGCGCAGGATTTTGCGCTTGTGGGCTTAGAAATTCCTTCTTAGTCTGCGTGGAAAACCAGAGGGAAAAGATGTCCGAGGGTGCGGAATCTTTGAACAAACAGGAGAAGTCATGAGGTCAACCATCCTAAGCGTGACGGCCGCCGCCGTTACCGCGCTCCTTGCTGGCGTGCCGGCCTTTGCGCAGGAGCGTGTGGTCAACGTCTACAACTGGTCGGATTATATCGACAGTTCCATCCTCGAGGATTTCACCAAGGAAACCGGGATCAAGGTCGTCTACGACACCTTCGATTCCAACGAGACGCTGGAAACCAAGCTCCTGGCCGGCGGTTCGGGCTATGACGTTGTCGTCCCCACGGTATCCTTCATGCAGCGCCAGATCGCCGCCGGCGTCTACCAAAAGCTCGACAAGTCGAAGTTGCCGAACCTGGTCAATATGTGGGACGTCATCATGAAGGGCGTGGCGTCCTTCGACCCCGGCAACGAATACAGCGTCGATTACATGTGGGGCACGACCGGCATCGGCTACAATGTCGACAAGGTCAAGGCCGCCCTCGGCACCGACGAAAAGCCCAATTGGGACGCGTTGTTCGATCCGGCGAAAGCAGCAAAGCTCAAGGATTGCGGCATCTACATGCTGGATTCCCCGACTGATGTCGTGCCCTCGGTGCTCGCCTATCTCGGGCTCAATCCGAACAGCACCGATCCCGCCGATCTCAAGAAGGCGCAGGAAGTCCTCACGGCTGTTCGTCCCTTCGTCCGCAAGTTCCACTCTTCCGAATATATCAGCGCGCTGGCGAACGGCGATATCTGCATCGCGCTCGGTTATTCCGGTGACATGTTCCAGGCCCGCGACCGTGCCGCGGAAGCCAATGCCGGGGTAAAGGTCGACTATTCGGTGCCGTCGCAGGGCGCCCAGATCTTCTTCGACGTCTTTGGCATTCCGAAGGATGCGCCGCATGTCGCCGAAGCCCATGAATTCATCAACTACATGATGAAGCCGGAAGTGATCGCCAAGGCCTCGAACTTCGTCTTCTACGCCAACGGCAACAAGGCGTCGCAGCAGTTCCTCGACAAGGAGGTCCTCGACGATACGGCGATCTACCCGACGCCCGAGGTGATGGCGAAACTCTTCACCGTTCCGCCGCTCGATCCGAAGACCCAGCGGATCGTGACGCGGCTATGGACCACCGTGGTCACCGGCCAATGATCTGATAGTGGCCCGGACGGAAACGTCCGGGCCTTTTTTGACGATCCCGGCCGGGTGAAACCGGGAATAAAAGCCAATAACAAAAGCAAAGAATGCATTTTCGGGGAACAATATGAAGTCTCTAGGCAATATTCGCCGCTCTTTCGCACCTTGGACCGATCCGACCGCCAAGCCCTTCATATCAATCAAGAACGTCACCAAGAATTTCGGCAATTTCACTGCCGTCGATAACCTGTCGCTCGATATTTATCACCGTGAGTTCTTCGCGCTGCTCGGCGCTTCCGGCTGCGGCAAGTCGACGCTTCTGCGCATGCTCGCCGGCTTCGAGCAGCCGACTTCGGGCGAAGTCGTGCTCGACGGCACCGACATGGCCGGCACGCCGCCTTATCGGCGCCCCGTCAACATGATGTTCCAGTCCTATGCGCTTTTCCCGCACATGACGGTCGAGAAGAACATTGCCTTCGGCCTGAGACAGGACGGCATGGCGAAGGACGAGATGACTGACCGCGTCTTGCAGATGCTGAAGCTCGTCAAGCTGGAGCAATTTGCATCCCGCAAGCCGAACCAGCTTTCCGGCGGCCAGCGCCAGCGCGTGGCGCTGGCCCGATCTCTTGCCAAGCGCCCGAAGGTGCTGTTGCTCGACGAACCGCTCGGCGCACTCGACAAGAAGCTGCGCGAGGAAACCCAGTTCGAGCTGATGGACCTGCAGCAGAATCTCGGCCTCACCTTCGTCGTCGTGACCCACGATCAGGAAGAGGCGATGACCATGGCCGACCGTATTGCCGTCATGAGCCACGGCAAGGTCGTGCAGGTGGCGACGCCGGCGGAGATCTACGAGGCGCCGAATTGCCGTTTCGTCGCGGATTTCATCGGCGATGTGAACATCTTCGATGGCAAGGTTGCCTCATCGGGCAACGGCACCGTCGAGATATCAGTCGATAGCGGCTTCAGCGTCCGCGTCGCCGCTTCCGAGACACCCTCCGCAGGCGGTGCCGTCGGCTTTGCCATCCGGCCGGAAAAGATGCGGGTCGGGCGCACGCCCCCCGCCAACGCTTCGGTCAACGCTGCCAGGGGCGAACTCTGGGATATCGCCTATCTCGGCGACATGACCGTCTTCCATGTGAAATTGCAGAGCGGCAAGGTCGTCAAGGCCTCCTCCCTCAACGCGCAGCGCTTGGTCGACGACCCCTTCACCTACGATCAGCACGTCTGGGTCTCCTTCGACGAAAATGCCGGCGTTCTGCTGAAGGATTGACATCATGGGCAAGTTTACGTCCGGCCTCTACAATCGCCTCGTCATCATCATCCCTTATGCTTGGCTGCTGCTCTTCTTTCTGGCGCCCTTCTTCATCGTCTTCCGCATTTCGATGTCGACGACGGCGATCGCCATGCCGCCCTATGAGCCCGTCTTCTCCTTCGCCGACGGCTGGGCTGGCCTATTAAGCAAGCTCAGTGAACTCTCCTTCGACAATTACACCTACCTCACCGACGACCCGCTCTATTTCAACGCCTATGTGTCGAGCGTGGTGATCGCTGCGATCTCCACCTTCCTGACGCTGCTAATCGCCTATCCGATCGCCTACGGCATGGCGCAGGCGCCGCGTGGCCTGCGCCCGACGCTGGTGATGCTGGTGATCCTGCCCTTCTGGACGAGCTTTCTGATCCGCGTCTACGCCTGGATCGCCATCCTGAAGCCGGAGGGCCTGTTCAACCAGCTGCTGCTGTCGCTGCATCTCATCGACACGCCCCTGATCATCCTCAACACCAATACCGCCGTCTATATCGGCATCGTCTATTCCTATCTGCCCTTCATGGTGCTGCCGCTTTATTCGGCGCTCGAGAAGATGGACGGCACGCTGATCGAGGCCGCGCAGGACCTCGGCTGCCCGCCGATCACCGCCTTCTGGCGCGTCACCTTCCCGCTGTCGATTCCCGGCGTGGTGGCCGGCTGCATGCTGGTCTTCATCCCGGCCGTCGGCGAATTCGTCATCCCCGACCTGCTCGGCGGGTCGCAGACGCTGATGATCGGCAAGACGCTGTGGAACGAGTTCAATTCCAACCGCGACTGGCCGGTCTCCTCGGCAGTGGCGACCATCCTGTTGCTGATCCTGGTCATCCCGATCGTCTTTTTCCAGAATGTCCAGGCCAAAGCCGAAGAGCGGGGGAAATAAGCCATGCTGAAATGGACCCGCTTCAACATCCTCTCCGTCACCCTCGGCTTCGCCTTCCTCTATCTGCCGATCGTGCTTCTGGTGATTTTCTCCTTCAACGAATCCAAGCTCGTGACCGTTTGGGGTGGCTTCTCGACGAAATGGTATGTCTCGTTGATGAGCAATCAGGCCTTGCTCGACGCTGCCTGGGTAACGCTGCGCGTCGGCCTGTTGTCGGCAACGTTGGCAACCATCCTCGGCACGATGGCGGCGCTGACATTGGTGCGCTACACCCGCTTTCGCGGCCGCATGCTGTTTTCGGGCATGGTCTATGCGCCCCTCGTCATGCCCGAGGTCATCACCGGCCTGTCGTTGCTGTTGCTCTTCGTGGCGATCGGCCTCGACCGCGGCTTCTGGACGATCACGCTTGCGCATACGACGCTGACCATGTGTTTTGTCGCCGTCGTCGTGCAGTCACGCCTGTTGAGCTTCGATCATTCGATCGAGGAGGCGGCCCAGGATCTCGGCGCCCCGCCGGTGCGCACCTTTTTCGAGATCACCCTGCCGATCATCGCGCCCGCCGTCGCCTCAGGCTGGATCCTTGCCTTCACCCTGTCGCTCGACGATCTGGTGATTGCGAGCTTCACGTCGGGGCCCGGCGCCACCACGCTGCCGATGAGGATTTATAGTCAGGTCCGCCTCGGCGTGACGCCTGAGATCAACGCGGTGTGCACGATCCTGATCGGCATCGTCGCAGTCGGCGTCATCTGCGCCTCGATCATCACCAAGCGCCGCGAAACGCAGCGCCAGAGGGACGAACGCGCCGCTGCTGCCGGCGCCTGATCAAAAGTGCGCGGCGGTTTTTGCGTGAAAACAAAGGGATAGAGCACTTCCGTGATTCGAAGAAAAACGGAAATGCTCTATTGCGCGTGAGGTGTATTGCCGAACAGCGGCACCGGCGAGATCACCGGGTTTGGCCATGAACCGCCGATGAAGAACGGCAGAAGCGGCAGCTCCGCGGCCTTCGCCGGATCGGTTGCCTCCAGCGATCCGGAAAGCGCCAGCCCGTTCGAATGATAGGTGATGACGCCGGAAAGCGTCAGCGTCTGCGTGGCGCCGGAGATATGGGCGTCGTGCATCTCGGCAGTGCCGTTGGCGAAATCGGCCTGAAGGTTCAGCTGGTTGAAGGCGAAGGCGCCGCCTGCTGCCGCGCTCAGCGGAAAGAACGGCTTTTCGGCCGCCTGCGTCCGGAGTGCTGCGGCATCGATGCCGGGAATTGTGCCTTCGCCCGTCCAGAAGTGCAGCTTGCCGGTGACGTCGGCAAGGCCGGTCGTCCAGATCGCCTTTGGCGACTGCAGGTCGAGATCGAGCGATCCTGTTGCAAGCGGCAGCGGACCCTTCAACGCGAGGCGCTCGGCAAGGGCTGCGAAGTCGGCATTGCGAATCGACAGCTGCAGCTTGCCGCCGCCGTCGAAGTCGCGCTGGGTCGCTTCCAGATGCGCGGTCATCTCGCCGCCCTCGAACTGGCTGTCGCCAATATCGAATTTGGCCTCGCCGCCGGCAACGATCATGCTGGCGCCAACGTCGGAAAGCTCGAAGAGCCCCATCTGGGCGCGCCGCGCCGAAAGCCTGACGTCGACATCGAGCGCCTGCAGCGGCCCACCTATGCCGGCGGAGATTTCCTCTGCCTCGCCGGCGGCGAGCCTCAGCGCGAAGGCATCGAGGAAGGGCTTGAGGTTCATCTGGTCGAAGGCGAGCGTGCCGCCGATTTTCGGTCGTTTGCCGGGTTGAGTAAAAAGGTCCATCACCCCGGTGGCACTCGCTTCGTTCAGCGAGAGACTGAGATTGTTAAAGCGCAGCCCATTGCCCGACGACATGATGTCGGATTCCACCGAAGCGCTCTTCAGCGTTGCGATACCGGGGATCGACTTGCCCGACCATGTCAGCAGCGCCGGCACATCGGGAATGCTGGCGGTGATATTGCCGGAAAGGGCCGAAAGGCTGGCGATGCTGGCAATGCCCTGAAAGTGCGCGGTCAAAAGGTTCGATGTAAGCGATGTCCGTGCCTCGGCATTCCTGCCGGCAAAGGCGAGCAGCGGCTGGCGCGAGGCGAAATCGACCTTCAGATCCTCGCCGTTGATGCGGGCGATGACGACCGCCGAGATCGCGCCGGAAAGTCTCGGCCAGGCAATATCTGCGGTGACGCTGCCGAAATGATAGGCCTTGGCGGTCTTGATGTCGGTGACCACAAGCGTGCCGTCCTCGACGGTCACTGCGCCGATCTCGGCATCGAGATCAGGATTAAGCACCTCGGCGCCGTTTTCGTAGCGTACGCCACTGATCGCGCGTGCAAGCAGTCCGGCATAACTCCAGTCGATCAGGCCTTTCTCGTCGCGCGTCAGCGCCAGGTTGGGGCGTACCAAATGGAACTCGTGGAAGCTCGTCCGGCCTCGCAAAGCATCGATGAGGCTGAAATCGGCCGACAGGCTTTCAATGCTGCCGAGCAGCTTATCGCCATTTTCGCGCGGCTGGCGGATGGTGATCTGGTTCAGCGTGATGCGCGGTGTCGGCCAGAATTCGAGAACTGGGCTACCCTTGATCTCGGCATGGTAGCCCGTCCATTTCGACAGCGCGTCCTCTATGCCGGAGCGCACGAATCCGGTCGAAATGAGATAGGGCGCGGCAACCCTGAGCGCCACGAAAAGCGCCAGCGCGATCAGCAGGAATACCGTCGACAGGCGGGCGAAGGCCGGAAGCCAGCGCGAAACGGGTCCGATCTTCCTGCGCCACCTGCGATGTCTTGACGTGCTCATGATCTCCGCCGGCAAATTCAGCCGGTCATCCCGTTATGCGCTGATTTCGCCGGATATAGGAAATATCGGGCATATGCAAATCCCTACAGCGCCGCGCGTCTTTTCAGACGCGCAAAGGACGCTGTAGCACTTTCAAATAAATAGTTGGAGCATGATGTCGTCCGAAAACCGCTCACACTTTTCGGCATCATGCTCCAGGCGTCGGATCGCGTCGGTTCCACGCTTTATAATGCAATGCAGCATGATATAAGGACGGCATTGGGGAGGAGGATTGAATGCAGGATAACAAACCACTTTGGGTGCCCTCGCAGGATGCCATTGCAAAAAGCCCGATCCATGCCTTCATGGAGCGCTGCAATGCCGATTTCGGGCTTTCTCTTTCGGGCTTTGAGGATCTGCATGCATGGTCGGTGGCCGAGCGGGAGAACTTCTGGTCGACCGTCTGGGATTTTTGCGGCGTGCAGGGAGAGCGTGGCGCAAAGGTGCTTGCCAATGGTGACCGCATGTTGGACGCGCGCTTCTTTCCTGATGCGACGCTGAACTTTGCCGAAAACCTGCTGTCTGGCCGCGGTGAGGGTGATGCGATCATCTTCCGCGGCGAGGACAAGGCCGAGGACCGCTGGTCGTGGGATCGGCTCCGCGCGCTGGTCTCGAAGCTGCAGCAGGCTTTCGCAGCGCTCGGCATCGGCAAGGGCGACCGCGTCGCCGCGATGATGCCGAACATGCCGGAGACCGTCGCCGCCATGCTCGCCGCCGCCTCGATCGGCGCCATCTGGTCGTCGTGTTCGCCTGATTTCGGCGAGCAGGGTGTGCTCGACCGCTTCGGCCAGATTGAGCCAAGGCTCTTCATCGCCTGCGACGCCTATTGGTATTCCGGCAAGCTGCAGGATGTCGGCACCAAGGTCGCGACGGTCGCAAAAAGCTTGGATGTCCCGACGATCATCGTCCATTACGCCGGCGATGCCGAGGCGGTGGCGCTCAAGACACCGGGGGCTTTAACGCTCGACGCCTTTGTCGCGCCTTACGAGGCAAGGGAGGTCGAGTTCACACGGCTCGGTTTTTCGCACCCGCTTTACATCCTGTTTTCATCGGGCACCACTGGCGTGCCGAAATGCATCGTGCATTCGGCCGGCGGCACGCTGCTGCAGCACCTCAAGGAGCAGCGGCTGCATTGCGGCCTGGAGGCTGGCGAGAAGCTGTTTTACTTCACCACCTGCGGCTGGATGATGTGGAATTGGCTGGTCAGCGGCCTTGCGAGCGGTGCGACGCTCTGCCTGTTCGACGGCTCGCCCTTCGCCCCCGATGGCAATGTGCTGTTCGACTACGCCGAGGCTGAAAAATTCACCATCTTCGGCACCTCGGCGAAATATATCGACGCGGTGCGCAAGAGCGGGCTGACGCCGCGCGCGAGCCACGATCTCTCCAGCCTCCGGCTGATGACCTCCACCGGTTCGCCGCTATCGCCGGAAGGGTTCACCTTCGTCTACGACGGCATCAAGGAGGACGTGCAGCTCGCCTCGATATCGGGCGGCACCGATATCGTCTCCTGCTTCGTGCTCGGCAATCCGCTGCAGCCGGTCTGGCGCGGCGAGATCCAGGGGGCCGGCCTCGGCCTTGCCGTCGACGTCTGGAACGATGATGGCAAGCCGGTGCGCGGGGAGAAGGGCGAACTCGTCTGCACCAAGGCCTTCCCGTCGATGCCGGTGATGTTCTGGAACGATCCGGATGGCGCCAAATATCGCGCCGCCTATTTCGACCGGTTCGACAATGTCTGGTGCCACGGCGATTTCGCCGAATGGACGAAGCATGGCGGCCTGATCATCCATGGCCGTTCGGATGCGACGCTCAACCCCGGCGGCGTGCGCATCGGCACGGCCGAGATCTACAATCAGGTAGAGCAGATGGAGGAGGTGGCCGAGGCGCTGTGCATCGGCCAGGAGTGGGACGACGACGTGCGTGTCATCCTCTTCGTTCGCCTTGCCCCGGGTGTGACGCTGACGGAGGATCTTGTCAAGGCGATCAAGACGCGTGTCCGTACCGGCGCCTCGCCGCGGCACGTGCCGGCGAAGATCATCGCAGTTGCCGACATTCCCCGCACCAAATCCGGCAAGATCGTCGAGCTTGCAGTGCGGGAGGTCGTTCACGGCCGGCCGGTGAAGAACCAGGAAGCGCTTGCCAATCCCGAGGCGCTGCGGCTCTTCGCTGGGCTAAGCGAACTGAAGGATTGACTGCGATCGGAAACTACAAGCTTTCACCCTCTATCAATCTCCTGTCATGAAAACCTTTCGTTAAGAAAGGTTTGTCAAATGTGAAGCTAACTTGGGGGCCGCACATGAACGAGGCGGCCTGGGGCTTTCGGGCCTTCGAAACATGACGTTGATCGACTGAGCTCTTGTTGAACAGCACTAAATTCTAGGCAGCCTCTGGCTGCCTTTTCTTTGCGCTCCGATCAGCCGGCCAGCACCCGCTGCGACGGGAAAGTGATCTCGACGAGCGTGCCCTCGTTCGGCGTCGAATTGATCGAGAACGTTGCCCGGTTGGCATCCACCATCGCCTTGGTCAGCGGCAGGCCGAGCCCGGTGCCGTCGCCGCGATGACGGGATTGGGTCGAGGAGACCTGCCGGAACGGCTTCATCGCCTGGTCGAGTTCGCTGCGCGTCATGCCGATGCCGGTATCGCGGACCCTGAGGACGACGCTGCCATTGGCCTCATAGGAAGTGGAAACGACGATCTGCCCGCCTGATGGGGTGAAGCGGATGGCGTTCGACAGGATGTTCAGAGCGATCTGCTTGATCGAGCGTAGATCGGCCACCACCTCGGGGACCGCCTGCGACAGCGCCGTGCGGATGATGACGCGCTGGCCATTCGCCTGCGGCTGTATCAGTGCCACGGCCTCGGAGACCGCTTCGTTGAGACCGACGGCATCAAAATCGAGATCCATCTCGCCCGCTTCGATCTTCGAAATGTCGAGCAGGTCGTTGACGATGTCGAGCACGTGTCTGCCAGAGCGGCCGATGTCGTTGGCATATTCGATATAACGCGGATGGCCGATCGGGCCGAAGCGCTCGCCCGCCATCATGTCGGAAAAGCCGATGATGGCGTTGAGCGGTGTGCGGATCTCATGGCTGACACGGGCGAGGAAATCGGTCTTGTGAGCGTTGGCGGTTTCGGCCGCACCCTTGGCGTTGCGCAGTTCGTCCTCGGTGCGCTTCCACTGGGTGATGTCGCGGATGACGGCGCAATAGCCATTGGAGGAGGTGAGCTCGCCCATCGTCATGAACAGCGGCACGAAACCGCCGGCGGCCTCGCGGCCGATCACTTCGCGTCCGTCGTTTAACACACTTGCCACGCCATGGCCGGAGAGGCCGTTCAGATAGTCCATGACCGCCTTCTGGCTCTCATGGGCAAACAGCATGACGAAGGGTTTGCCGCGCGTCTCCTGCTCGTCGTAATTGAAAAGCGCGCTGGCCGAGCGGTTCATCGAGCGGATGTCGCCCTCCGTGCCGATGACGACGACGCCGTCGGTCGCCGTTTCCAGGATCGAGCGCAATTCTTCCACTTCGACCTGGAGTTTAGCGACCTTCTCAACCATCCGCTCGGGGCGACCTTCGGAACGGCCCTCGGAACGGCTTGCTTCGCCGCGCGTGTCTTCCTTGCCTTCCACCGGCATCAGCGCCAGCATGAGGGCGTTGGCATCTTCCCAGCGCACCGATTGCAGCCGGGCGGTCACCGGCGCCAACGTATCATCGGCCTTAACGAGCATCATGGTGCCGGAGCCTGCGGCATTTTCCTCGAGTTCGCGGCGTTGCAGCAGGGCTTCGATGCCGCCCACCTCGCGCAATGCCTCGAGCGAATTGTAGCCGGTCAGCCGCATGAATTCCGGATTGGCGTGGAGCAGTGCATCGCCGATATGGATCAGCACGGCAACAGGCAGCTGGTCGACCGTTCCGATCGACAGCCCGTCCGTCATCTTGACGCGGGGTGGGATGAAGCTTGTGAGAACCTCGATCTGGCTGACCGTCTCCTCCAGCCCTTCCGTCGCCTCGTCCTCGGCGATGACAGCCGGTTCTTCGGTGGCGCCGTCGTCTTCGCGCTGCGCCTCGATGGCATTCTCGAAGATCGCCTCCTGTGGCGCGATTTCCTCGATCGACGGTATTTCCGTCTTGTCGGCGGTGGGCGTTTCGGCCTCGAACTCTTCGGATCCGGAGGCCTCGTCGAAGCCCGCCGTTTCCGTGGTGGCGGGTTCCGCCGGCGCCGCGGCGCTGGGTTCCATCGATGCTGCGGCGGCAGGCTCTTCCTTGCGGGTACCGAAGGCTTCCAGACGTTTGGCGATCTCGCGGAAATTGGCCTGTTCGGCAGCCGTCAGTCCGGCGCCGCTGTTGTGGAGCTGAACGATCTTGTCGGAGAAACGGCGATTGGGCGTTTCCGAAATCCGAAGCGCCGGCGGCTCTTGCGAAAGTTCTGCTACCGGCTCGGCGGCGGAAACGCCGCCGGCATCGGCGCTGCCTTCCGTTTTTTCTGCAACACTTTCCGGGGCAGGTGTCTCGATAGTCGCCTGCTCGGTAGAAATCTCTTCCGGCGTTGGCTCCGTCTGCAGCTCGCTTGCCGCAAGCGCCTGATCCTCGACCTCTTGCGTCAACGCAGGTTCGATCAGGGGCTCTTCAAACGCTGTCTCCGCTTCGTGTGCCACCTCGGCAATGGTCTCGGCGGGCGGGCCGAGGCTCGCTGCTTCATGGCCGATGCCGTCCGGGCCGAGTGTCAGGCCGAGTGCCAGCGGATCTTCCTGGGTATCGGAAAGCCGAACGACGCCGAAGCCGCGGAAACCATCGAAGTCGCGGTTGCGGGTATAGGTCGGCAGCGCCGCCAGATCGACCGGAACGACGAGGCTGGTGCCTTCGACCGGCCAGAGGATCGTCTTGCCCGACCATGTGTCGCGGCGGGCGAGCGCTTCGGAAATCTTGCCGTCAGGATCGAGATTGAAGAGGGCGGCGACGTCGCCGAAGGAAGAGCCGATAATGTCGGACGCATGTGGGCCGACGGCCTGGGCAAATTCGTGGCTGACTTCATTGAACCGGCCTTCCGCATCGATCTTCCAGACGAAGCGCGTGGCGCGGCTGTTCGGCCTGAAGACGAAGCCGGGCTCAGCCGCAAGCTCAACGGCAGTGCGCGCGTCGGGGACAGGCGCTGCGATGACGGTTTCTTCGTGGACCGCATCCGGCGTGCCATCGATAGGCGTTTCGCTGGTTTCGACAGGCGCTTCCGCCGTCGCCGCTGTTTCCACCGTCTCGGCAACGGAGGCCAAGTCGTCCTCGATGACCGCGGCAGGCTCATCGGCCTCATCCGCGCCACCGTCGATCACGCCGCCGTCGCTCTCGGACTCCGCATGCCCGGCAGAATGCGTCGCTTCAACCGCCTCGTCAGCGGATGCCGCCGCAGTCTCCGTCGGCTGTTCGCTTTCGCCGGCGATCTCCTCCAGCGTCTCCTCGACCTCTTCGATCCCCGCGACCGCGTCGATAATCTCGGTGAAGCCTGCGGTGGCGAGAGGCTCGTCCTGAAACGCTTCGGCAGGTGACGGGCTTTCTTCCTGTGCGGGCGCATCGACGGGGTCGAGCGCGGGCGTATCGACCGTGTCAAGATGACCGATCGCGGCCTCCACAGCAAAGAGCAGATTGAGGGCCGGATCGTCGCTGAGCTTGCCGACCGCGGCCGGAAGATTGCCTCTGGCGGTGGCGACGGGACGCTTCACCAACCGGTCGGGATGTGCGCCGGCAAGGTTGATCAAGGTCTTTGCCGTCTGCTCGGAGATCCCGAGCGAGGCAAAGCCCGGCGAAGCCGCGATGACCTCGCCATTGGCGCCGATCACCGCCATATGCGTATCGGGATCATCAAGTCCCTGCAGCATCTGGGCCGCCGATGCGCCTGACGCGAGGGGCTTTGCCGAGACTGGCACCGAAAACAGGATGGCCTTTTCGCCCTGGGAAAGGCGGATCAGTTCGGCAGCCGCCTGGACCTGCGCACGCTGAAAGCCCTTGGCAACGCGGATCATCAGGTTGCGGCTGTCGCCGATATCGGTGAGCTGGCGCGCCGCCGTTTCCAGCTGGCGAAAGGTGATGTCGGCGCGGTCGACGCCCTGATCGAGCAGATCATAGACCGCCGAATGGCCGAAAAGCTCCGCACCTGCACCATTCGCCCAGAGCAGACGGGCAAGATCGGCCGAAAACAGCACCATGGCCTCGCCGCGTGAAAAGCGTTCCCGCACCCGTGCATGCACGGCGATGTCGATGAACGGATATTGGACTGCGGGCATGTTCGAACCTTGTCGCTGTCGGCCTTCTTAAATTAACGGCTTATTAATAACTGCGGGGCGCATGCCGGTCCAGCAGAGGAGGGGGTTTTCGGCCGGAAAGGTTAACGTCTTGTGCATTGCACAATAATTGTTGCAATGCACAATGAAATGTCTTATATAAGCATCATCCCAACTACCGCAGGCAGCGACTGCCTCAGCCCAAAGGATGCGACCCATGGCTACCATAAAGACCGATGACGTTTTTTCAATCGCTTCTTTCGACCCGTCCAAGTTCACGGAATCCTTCCGTGAATTCGCCGAAAAGGGCGCCCAGCAGTCGAAGGACGCCTATGCCAAGCTGAAGACCGCAGGTGAGGAAGCCGGCAAGACGCTCGAAGCCACCGTCCAGACGGCACAGGCAGGCACAGTCGAGATCGGCCTGAAGGCGATAGACGCTCTGCGTGTCAACGCCGAGAGCTCGATCTCGCACCTGGAAGCACTGCTCGGCGTCAAGTCTCCTGCCGAATTTTTCGAACTGCAGACCTCGTTCCTGCGCAAGCAGGCCGAGCTGGCTGTCGAACAAGCGAAGTCGATGCAGGAAACCACCAAGCAGGTGGCCGAAAAGCTCGCAAAGCCTACCAAGGACGCCGCCGAAAAGGCCATGGCCTCCTTCAAGGTTGCCTGATCGGTCTCTATCGACCAGAAACAAAAAGGCTGGACCTCGCGTCCGGCCTTTTTGTATATTGACGAGGAATGGGGCTTGAATTCGTCGCCAAGTCCTCGTATGTGACCCCCATCGCGCCGAGCGCGATTTATGCGGTTGTAGCTCAGTTGGTTAGAGCGCAGGTTTGTGGCACCTGAGGTCGGAGGTTCGAGACCCCCCAACCGTACCATTTTTTACTTCTATATTTCAGAGGCTTATGGGTCGCGCGACTTTTCTTCGGGATGGCGCATGTTCCCCGCAAAGCCGTTGCGGAACACGTCTGGAACATCACGTTGCCGAAGAGCGCACGCACGAGACGAATTCTGGACTTTCGTTGGACGGTGCGGCCATAAAGCGGCTTTGGCGATGGCGCAATGTCGAAACGTTCTTCGTTCTTCCACTTTCCTGTGAACTAATCACCTCTGCGGAAACTCAATTCAGTAAGCCTCAATGACGGAGGGGTGTTTTCTGTTTACAAACGACAGTTGACTCTGATCGGTTGGCCCGACAAGAGCGTGTGGTTATTCTGGACGGCGAGGGACAACGTGGCTGAAAATACTGATCAAGAAGAAGCAGAAGCTGTGCCGGCCGATCCGATCGACGAAATCGAACGCCAGGAAGATGTCGAGCGTGAGACTGACGATACGAACGAGTCTCCACCCAGCGATATCGTCGCCTACAATGAGCTACGGTCGGGCGCTGACCTTCTTAGAATGCATCTAGAGGGTGACCTAATCATCCAGCCCGATTTCCAGAGGGACGTGGTCTGGAATTCGACAGATCAAACAAGGTTTATCGATTCACTCATCAAGCAGCTTCCCATACCGAGCATGTGTTTCGCCTATGATGCCAAGCGGAATTCGTGGCTAGTAATTGATGGGCTGCAGAGAATTTCGACAATTGTTCGCTTTCTGAATGGTGAGGACTGGAAACTTTCAAAGCTTCCAGACATCGACGAGGTTCTGCGTAACAAGTCGGCGGCGACCTTCAAGACTGCAAAACCTGGGAGCGATCTCCGAAAAATTTTCTCGAAGGTTCAAAATCAAACGATTCCAATTAATGTGTTGAGATGCGATTTTTCGAAACGCAGTCACAACGAATATCTCTTCACGATCTTCCATCGCCTGAATTCTGGCGGACTGAAGCTAAACAACCAAGAGATTAGAAATTGCATATATTCAGGCACGTTCAATAAAGCTCTGAAGGCATGGGATGACGATCCCAACTGGCGAGCCATCAATAATATGCAGCCAGGGGAAAAGTATCGTTTCGCAAAGCAAGAGGCAATACTCAGGTTTTTTGCATTCTATCATAACAAAGACAAGTACAAGGGTTCGGTCGCCAAGTTTTTGAATGACTACATGTCGGATCGTCGCGAGGCAGACGAGAAGATCATTAAAGAGCATGCCGACCTATTTACCCGGGTTGCCAAAGTTCTTGCTGAAAAAGTCATTACTGATCGGCCGGCTCCGCGCATGCCAGGAACCGTCCTGGAAGCGGTGATGATTGGCGTTGCCTCAAACCTCGCCCATCTGGAGGCATCTTCTCCCGTCCATGCCCGAGCGCTGCTCGCGAAGTTCCGCGCTGACAAGAGCATCTCGGATTCCGAGCTCGCAGAGGGGCTTTCTAAGAAAGATAAGGTCGACGCACGCCTCACGGCAGCGGCCAACGTTTTTGCGGAATGACATGGTCGTCAAAAAACACATCGAGGAAAACCTCACACATCTGGATCAGGCTTACCGACGAGAGCCTGATCAAAAGAAGGCCACCTATTTCTCCAAGCTAGCGATACTTGAATTGTGCGGTTGGATCGAGCTCTCCATGGACGGCATCATCCTCAGGCATTGCGCAAGGAAGATCAGGTTACCTGCCAATACCAGGTTGATTGAAGACACCGTAAAACGGACGTATGGCTTCGACTACGAAAAGCATTTCCGAAAAATGTTGATCAACCTCGTTGGCGTCGTCGCTTGCGAGACTGTTGAAGCGTCCATAAATACCGCGGCTAAGGCAAGGCTCGAAGCTCAGCTGAGGACGTTGAAAACAGTCCGTGACGGACTTGCGCACACCTACCTCCAGGGTCCTGCACCGATAGTTGCGCTCGACGCTCCTTCGGCGACCAAGGCCCGATTGGGGGATATATATCACGGCCTAAAAGAGTTTCAGCGAGTTCTACGACAGCTCTAACGCCGGCCATTCTAATTATAAAGGCCGGCGGCACGGGGACGCCGGCTCCGGCAATGAATGCAATTTCGGTGTCAGTCGGCCCCGCATCTCCCCTCGGGATCGCTATGCTGATGCTCCTGCGGCTGACATCACTCCCGAAATCACATGCGCGAATTCCCGCGGCGTCCCCTTCGGGGGCGCTATGCTCGCCGCTCCGATATGCTCAATGTTGGCAAAGGCGCGAAAACCGCGCAGGTTACATGGAATGGCTGTTTGGAGGTCCGAAGGCGTGGAACCGAGGCGCAGGGAAGGCCGTACAGCATGAATAAAGCATCACGATGATGTCTAATACCCCGAGACATGGCTCTCCTAAACAGCCGGCCACACGCGCAGAGGTAGCCTCGCGCCCTTCCAAGTCGATGCTCCAGGGCTTCGGGGCGAGCCACGTGTCTCGCCCCGATCCGCTGCGCGGACCGCCCCTCCCGCATAGACATGGAACCTTTGTCGCTCGGTGACGTCGAGCGGCGGGGCTTTCCTGACCTTCGGTCACCGCCATGCCATTTCTGGCAAGGCGGGGAGAAAGCCTATGCCCCGCCGCTCGACGTCAACCCCTGCGCACCCGAGCGCACCGCGGATGACCATTAGAACTTTAGGGATTCAATTAACCGCGCCTCCGGGACGTCGCAACTTTACCGCGTGCACCCCGATAAATCCCTGGGCTCCGCCTCACGCCGTGATAAAATAAACACGTCAAAACAGCGACAATGGGGTTTCGAATGCAGATCATCGTAACAACCTTTCCGGGTCTGACTTTTGACTTGCTGGTTGAAGAGGTTAATCACCGGGACCCAGCCGGCCGTTTACTTTGCTACTTGGCGTCGATCTATCGCCAGGAGAAAGGCACTGTGGCTCGCCATCTGATCCGCCGATCACGTTTACCCGGTTCAGCCGACGCCATGCGCCATGAGCTTCAGAGAGACGGTATCCAGGCATTCCGTCGCCTTGAGCCGCCCAACGCCTCGAAGGCTAAGAGCGACTACAACCATAAAGTAAATAAAGACCTCAGTAGCGGATAATTTAAGAACTCGACGCGCGCTTAATTGCCATGAGTTCTTCAATTATTTTTCTTTAAATTCAAGACCTTAAATGTTTGCAAGTTGCATACTCTCATATTATAAAGGGTACGCAGACAACAACCAAAAGGAGAGTTTAGTGAATATAAGTTTCAGTCCCTGGACGGCCGAACCGGATGTTTTTGGCGAAGCAGCATCAATGTGGACAAACGAACGATTTCTCGACCTCACGATGACGCCGACCAAAAGAAGGCGCGCGGTTTGGGACGTCCTCGACGGCGGTGAAAAGATTGCGGAAGGCGAGGCTGATAGCCCCGAGGCCGCGAAGGCCGAAGCCGTCGTTGCAGCCCGACGAGGGCTGTTCACAATTGTAAAATGATACCTCACGGCGTGAGGTTCGGAAGGACAACGTGTAAATGAGTGAAGCGATTTCAAAATCCAAGGTGAACTGGACTGGGGCTGTCATGTGGTTGATGTTAGTCCCCGCACCGTTCCTATTCTTCATTCTCGTGAACGTGGTGGCGAACAAGGCCCCCGGAATGGCGGCCGCCTATTCGCTGGTTCCGTATGCGACCCTCGTTCTGGCGGCCGGCTTCGGGATCAAGGGTAGGTCCCGTTGGCGCTCGTGGCGGGGCGTCGTTGGCCTGCCATTCGCCGTTCTCGGCGGTTGCGGCCTCGCCGCGATCTTGGCGAATGGGATCATGTACGGACTATAATCTCGGCGCAGCTTGCTCTCTCCATCATCATAGCTCCCGGCGCGTGGAGCCGAACCAGTGATTGCCCGTCACCATGCAATGGACGTGAGAAGCAAACCCGCCAAGGGTGGCTTGGTCGATTCAGGGCCTTGATCAACAACAAATAGCTCACGCCGTGAGATTTCCATTGCCGCCAATCTCACGGCGTGAGATTATCAGATACGGTTTACAAACTGGGAGACGAGAGATGACGGAATATCCACACAACCTACCCGTCGCCCACAAGAACAGGATCATCAAGGCCCTGAGAGATTATCTGGGCTATCACTATGCGAAGATCGATATCCCATCGGAGTTCGATCAGTCCCCCGCCTTCAAGTTCGACTATATCGCCGGCGAAAAGGTTGATTACGGTGATCCAGACCTTAGGCGCATCCGCGACCTGCTTCTGGATGCCGGGTTTTACTACCTGCAGGATATTGTTGACAGACGTCTCTCGGTCATCAGCGGACCATTATTCCGCCGTGAGCTTTGCCGCATCACGATGGATGCACTGGAGCGGTTTGGTTCTCCAATTCTTACTTCGGAGGACGTTCCCAGTGAACCAGCACACGAGGTTACAGAGCATATCCAGTCGCAGGTTTCGGAAGACAAGAAGGTCCGTCAGGCCGGCTACGCCGCCAAACACCGCGAGAAGGCCAAGGCGGTCGGTCGCCCGGATGCTCGTGCCGTACAGGCGGCGGTATTCGACGCGTTGAGTCACCAATTGTGGATAGCGCGGCGAAATAATCGATCCGGTGAAGTGCTGACAATGCAGGGTATCCTCATGGCAGCGGCGGTCGCGTTATATAAGGACTACGACAAGAAACAGGTACTCGAAAAGATCGTGAGCATGCGCGGTGATAATCCCTTCCCGTCGCCAAGCGAGCCATGAAATCTAACCCCTACGGCGGCGCAGGCCAAACTCGCCGACGTCATTCGAACAATCTGTAGGGCTTATTGACCATTTCCTCACACTCCCGATGCTAAGACAATCATGGGCAATGCTACGCGCACCAGCGCCCAGACGCGGGCAGGCGAGCGTAGAATTCGACTGAAAGATTGAATAGACCTTATTGAGAGAACTCTTAATGCCTGATGTAATTACCGATGCTGCTCACCCTGGCTGGACGCTTGCCTTCGGGCTCGTCTTCCTTCTTCTCGGCGCTGCTTGCCTTCTGATCAAGTTTGGGCCGAAGTGGAAACAGTGGGGTACTGATTGGTCGAAGCCGATTAAGGCCTTCGGCGTCGTCGCCGCCCTTCTTGGAGCGGCCAACACTTACCTGGGAATCAAGTGGCTATTGGCGGCATCGGGGGCGGCATGAGGGGCTGAGCGTAAAAGCACGAAACCGCTTGTCGGGAGGAGTTCGGCAAAGGGTTTTCGGGATGTGTTTTCGTGATCGGTCTCAATCTCAATTGACGATGACTTTGTGCCAATAGACACGTGGGGCATCCTCAATGCCCCACTCATGGCTGTTGTAATCCTCCCAGCACCCGTAAAACTTCACGGCGACGTCGTAAGAGCCGCGACTGAGATTGCCGCGCAGTGTTATCCCGCGATAAAAAGCAGGATCATCAATAAAGTGTTCGGACCAAAAGCCATGGCCGGCCGGGTATTCAAGTTCCCAACGCCCTTTTCCCCTGCAAGATATATACCATGGCGGTGGCTCACCGCCGCCGCCGGAGAAGTGGACACGGATTCCATGAGCAGCCTGCGCGGCTGGAAACCTGAAGGTTTCGGCCGATGCGCTCCCGGGGATCAATGCCGCCAGCGCGGCGGCGGCGATGATGGTTTTCATTTCCCGTCCTCCCTAAGTGTCTCGATATTTGACGCGATACGGTCGGGCAGGGACCATATGAAGCCGAGGAAAACACAGGTGATCCAAAAGGGGATTACAAATGCGACCAGGTAACACAATCCCAAGACGGGTCACATTTCCACTTGCTCGACGTTCATTCGCTGCGCCTCCACGAGCCTTCATCTATGCTGCCTGTCGGCTTTGCCTTGGACAAGGCCTGCGTCGGCAAAGCGCCGGGGGTGGACCGATTGCCTAGGGCAGTCGCACCCATCACCGCCGCCGCCGTGTGGTCGGCCTCTCCCATGCTTCCAGCGCCTTGGATTTCGAGCCAGGCCATCACGCGATCCGGAAGCCCTGCAATCATCCCGAAACCTCGGGTGTGCACCATCCATTCAACATACGTCTTCAAGGCATAGCTGACGATGATCGTAGACAGACCCGCCACATAGCCGCCCGTTTGCGCGTAGAACGCCATCGGCCAAATAGCGTCAAGCGTATTCACGGCGAGCGGGAAGAACAGGAAGCCAGCGCCGAGCGATAGGACGGCCAGCGCCGGACGCAACGCAATGTTGATGAGCAACCTCAAGCCCATCCGTTGAGCAGAGCCGATGAAATCTTCGTTGTCGGCCTTCATGAAGGTCAGAGCCCAGATCGGCCCCGCGATCATCGCTTCGGCGATCGCGACGACGAACAAACATCCGGCCATGTACGTGTAGATGGTGGGCAAGCTTGGAATGATGTCGGTCCACATCGAGCCGATTAGCCACATCGCTCCGATCGCCACTGAAGCCCAACTGAGCAACCACTTTGCGGCCTCGCTAGCGCCGAGTTTTTCGGCAAACCAGTTGGACGAACCAACCATTACGACACCCCCGAGGACGACAGCGCTTTCGGCTGTCGTCTTCCACACTTGGCCCCCGGCAATCCGTCGCGCCATAGGGTCATCTTGGGGATCGACCGTAGCGAACCACACGCCAATATCTCTCGCTGACGGACCGAGAACCTTTGTCAAAAAGTCGGCCCTATCGTCACCGGCAGAGGTGAAGTCGTTTGCCGAAATCTGCACCCGCGCAACTTCACCGCTCACCTGGTAGCGCAGCGCCTCGAAGCCCTTGGCGATCTGCTGACCGAAGTCGGAATCGAGGCGCGGCGTCTGCCGTTCGGGCTTCTCGTTTGCCATGCGCGTTCCGAGCATGGAAATGTCCGACAGGCCCCGCCAGTACATCCCCATAGACATCCAGCCTTGCTGTCTGGCGTTCGCTACGAGCTTGGCGCGGCTCTCCGTTTCCAGGGTCGCCGCTTCCGCTTTCGCGGCCTCGGCAATCCTCTTGTCGAAGGCTTCACCCGCTGCGCGGAGGTCGGCCACGATCGAGACGGGCAGGGAGCCGTTGGCGATCGCTCTCACATAGGCGTCAGACGAATTGACGCCCGTGTTCTCGGTGACGGCATCGGCATATTTCGCCGCGGCCGTCCTCATGCCAATGACAAGGGTTTCCACGGCTTTACGGCGGGCCTCGGAGAAGTTCGGGCGGTCATCAAGCATGGTGTACGAGATGGAGCCACATGTCGGCCCATAACTCCACCAGACGCGATCGCCGGACACTTCGCCTGCAGGTGCTGCTTGCCGGGTTTTCCAGCCCCAAAGGTCGCCACTCTTGTTGTAGATGGCCGCGCATATCTCGTGCTCGAGGATTGACATCACGACGCCGGAACCGCCTGTAGAGGCGGGCAGGATCGGCACGGACTTTCCCGCGACCGCATCGACGTCGGCAAGCCACATATGATCGGCAGCGTTCACGGCGGGTAGGGCGATGAAGTATTTGATGCCGTAATGAATGCTGGAAAATTGACCACCGACAGGCACGATGAGGCCGAAACCGAGAATGATACGGAGAGGCGTCCAAATCTGGTGAAACCGCTCGCCTAGCACTTTGCCAGTGTACGCACTGGCGACAATCCCCGTCACGGTCGTATAGGCGAGATAGAAGCTTCCGAACGTGGCTAAGATCGCAGTGAAAACTGCAAAAGTCTGTCCCCAGGCGGTGGAAGTGTCAGACGGCAAGATTGCATCGACCCACTTCCAAGCGATGTTGACAATCTCGCCGTTTATTTTCGGAGGTTCCGCAAACAGGTCTATCATAGCTTCGGCCCTCCCGGAGGCGTGAAATCGTTCTTCTCTTCCTTGGTGTTCCTTGTGGGCTTCCCCCAGCCCATGGCCGCGATCTCCGCAGCGGTCAAAATGACCTCTTCGGCGGTGTCCTCAGTTTCGACCGGCGCACCGGATTTCGCCTTCTGGCCTCCTCCGGAGCCGCCTTCAGCAGTGCCGCCCTGGTCTTCGTCTTGGTCGGGACGTAGGCCGGCCGCGGCCGCTGCCTGTTTACGAGCAAGCTCCCATTCGGCCCGTTGCTCTTCCTCGGCCTTTCGCACGGCGATCAAGCCGATAGCAGCCATATCCTTCAGAGCTCTAAGTATGTGCTCATAGCGCGGCACCCGCGCCGACGCCTGGACGCCCGCCAGGTCCATCGCCTGTGCCTGGATCATCCAGCGATCCCGAACGGTACGCCATGCGGCGGGACCGCCATCCGCCATGGTGTCGAGGTAGGAGAGCAATCCGGGGGAGTGCTCCGTGAGCCATTCCCGCCGACTGTTCGACGGCGCGCGCTGGTGAAGCTGACAGTCCCTTACGATCGCTATGGCAGCGGCGAGCTCGATCGACAGTTCGGGCCACATGCCCGCCCGTATCTCCTCTGCCCGCCTCCGAAGCGGTTCCGGCATCGGCTCAGCAGTCTTGAGGTCTGCGCCCGTCAACGCCTCGGCCAACGCGCGCAACACTACCGGGACCTCTAAGTCATCCGCCGGCCACGGCGGTAGTTCGGAGAAATCGATATCAAGGCCATGGAGAGGCGTTGCAACCGCGTCGGCGGGCTTAGTGTCGTCGATCAGTCTTGTTGTCGCAATCATTTCGGTTTGTAACCCCTTATGTTGATTTTCGTTGGTTCCGGCTCGTACCGAGCGCGCAACGACTGAACCTCTTGCCAAGCAAGGTTGCGTTGCGCGGCGAGCGCGCGCACCGAGGAAGCCGACGCCTCCGCTAACCTCTCCGCTTCGCGACGGCGTTCCCGTTCGGCCTTGACGTCGCCGCGGACGGCATCCAGCAACCGCTGAGCCTGTTCGAGCCGCGCCGAGAACTCGACCGCCACCGCTTCACGGACCTTGGAAATCCGAAGTCCGTCGAAAAGGGCTCGTAGACGTCCGCCTATCCCTTTCAAGCGATCGGCCGACCTCTGAGCCTCTTCCGCCGCCAAACGTGCCTTGAGGGCTTCGGCAGACGCTTTCTCCGCCCTTTCCCGTTCACGTCGGGCAAGCTCAGCCGCGCGATCGGCGGATGCCTTCGCTTTAGCGGCTCTCGCGATCTCGGCTTCGGCCGATGCTTTCGACTGGGCGACGAATTCTTGTCCCTGCGCCTGGACGGCCCGCGCCCGTTCGACGGTCGCCTGCAGCGCCGTCGCCTGGACTTTCTCGGCCTGCCATTCTGCCCGCGTCAGACGCCTTTTCGCCGGCCCCAATCTGGACAGGCCGCAGGGCACCGCGACGGCCTGGTGATAGCCATCCTGCCACTTCCGCATCGCGGCTTTGTACGCATGGTCAGATCGTTTTATGACCGACTTCTGATCCTCTCCCGATCGAGGGCCGGCGGAGAGCACCGCCGACTTAGCGACTTGCCCCGGATGCAGGAGCGAGGCTTTCATTGCTCGATCGGGCGGCAAGGCATAAGCATGGAGATGATAGTGGGCCTCGTCGTCGTGCCTGACCACCGAGGCGAGCGAATCTCCGAACTGTTCTTTCAGCCATTGAACGTTCAGGACTTCCCATCTCTCGGCCTCGCTGCGCTTCGCGGGATCGGCCTTCACCTCCTCGACGGTGTAAGGGTGGCTCATAACGACGGTGACAAGCGTGTGCTGATGCCTCTGAATAGACCGCTCTTTCCCACCCTGTGGTGTAGTCCGCGCCGTCGCCGCCTGCGCATCATGCAAGCGCTCGACCTCTTCCAATGGCACGCCGTAGATAACTATAGGGGGCAGTGGGTCGTGGACATGCAGCGACACATCAGGGCGGCGTGCCGCCTCTCCGAAAACGAAAGAGGTGGACCGACCTTTTTTATCCGCTTTTCTGCTGAAATTCTCCATATGAACAAACTGGATCGCCACGGCAGCACCTCACTGCGACGACCGCGGAAGGCCGAATTCCGCCCATTCGCATATACGCTGCACCGTGATTGCGCGGCGGCGATCACGTTCGGCCTGGAGACGGTCGAGAACGTTCTGCGCATACGTCAGTTGCTCATCAATGCGGGGGTCATCGTCCCTGAAACCAAACTGAGTTTCAGAAGCAGAATAACCGCTGAAATCAAACTCGGTCGATGCGAAAGAGGCCCCGCGCTGACGGGACCTCCCCGCAAGCGTCAAAATGGCCCCCGTCAGAGCCTCTATGACAAGCTCCAATTCACCATCCGTAAATTCCCGATCACTCATGCGCTGCACCCCTGTTAACAAGAGAATCGTGTGCGCCGGCGGAAAGCGAAGCAAGATATTAGTGACCGACTAATGTCTCTCCCTGCGGTCGAGACGTCGGCTCTCCGAGGGGTCTTTCAGACAGACCCTCTGGGGCCTGGCTGGGGCCTTGTCGTCGTCCAGGTGGACGACGAGGCAACACGTACTTTCGCGTGTTGCCTCTCGGTGACTTCGCCTCCTTCTCGGGAGGCTCAGGCCGCTGGCCTCAGGCGGCAGCCTTGACCAGCTCCGCAGGCTCAAGCCGGCGCGCCGCGGGGAACACGGCAGCGGCCTCTTCGATCACCCGACCGATGCGATCCCGCGAGCCGTGGCTATCGGCGGAACGCCGGAGGCGGTCGATCGCATACGCGCGCGCGAACGCCGTGTCCCTGTCAGCCCGCGTCGCTTCACGCTGCCGCTGCATCGCGGTCGCCTTCCGCTCCTGTTCGGCCTTCCAGACGGCGGCGCGCTCCGCTCGGAGCCGCTGGTATTCGGCCTCCAGCGGCTCGGCGTCTCGCTCCGTAGAATCCACGGCTGCGTCGAATCCTTCTTGGCCCCCATACTCGACGCGGCTCAGGAATGTGGCTGCAAGCCCGTGCCTCATCCATACCCGCCACGTTGGTGCTTCGACGCGACCGACTACCTCGTCGGCCTCGTGCAAATCCTGCTCGCCGGCCTCGTCGTCCTTCGTGACATCGATCCCGAGCTTGCGGGCGAGCGCTGGGGATACGACGCACGAGCGCGTGCCGGGCATGATTTCCATGTATTCCCGCCAGCGCCCGAACATCGCCGCATCACCGTCCGCCGCAGCAGCGGCGATGTCCCACGGCGTCAACGAAGCTTCAGCCTTTGTTCTGTCCTTATACCCGCCGGAGATTTCCCAGGCCATGGACCCTTTGGCGGTGTAGTTGCTCGCGTCCTTGGCGTCGATGGCAATCCGGACGTGCCAGCCATGGCGGTCGGATACTTTGCCGCCCACTGCGCGGACCTTCGCTGTGTACGTGTTCGCTAACCACGCCCCAGCGGCTTCCGCACGCTCGTATGCGTCATCATCAGGACCGTCCACCAGAACCGACAGATGCTGGTGATAGTGCCAGCCGTTTTCGATGCTGTACGTTGTTTCCTGACCCACGACGACACCGAGAATACCGTATTCCGCGACGGCATCCGTCCATGCGCGGCCCTTCCGGGCGGCACTGGATGCGCCCTGCACCAAGGCCTTGATCTCCGCGAGCGACGTTCGAAGGGAATGCGAAGCCGTGAGGACGACGAGCGCGGCGCGTCCTCCGCGCTGGAACGTGGCATTCGCGGCAGCCTGGACGCGCTCCGCGCGGTCATGCGCCTTCTTCACGGCGCAGACGGGGCAGAGCCAGGGCGAGCCGCAACGGTAGATGCCCGACACGCCTGCGCGTATCTCGCCTGTTTCCTGAGACGTGCGGAGATGAATGTTGACGTTGGTCGCATTATGTCCGGGCATGCCGCATCCAACGACGGCAGGACCGCGAGCGCCTTCCTCGGCGGGACGGCAGAGCCTTTGAATTCGGGATAGAAGACTCCAACGCTTGACCGTCGATGACCCAGAGGGAGTCTGTATCTGGATGTCCTGGCAGGGGAGCGTAGAAGCTCCGTTTCCACGGGGTGGAACCGTAGCTCCTCCACTCCCGAGGGCGGCGGCTTCGCCTGCCGCCTTGGGAGCCGTCGTTTTGACGGCAGCGCGAACATGCACCTCTGCGTCTTCGTAGGGATCGAGCGCAAAGCCCTTGTCGGCGAAGAGCTTGTCAACAAATTTGAGGCGGAGGGTTGGGGGTGACTTCGGCTTGGCTGGGGTATGTCCCAGCCCCGCGCTCACTCAGCCGTCAACGGCGGCTTTACAACAATTTCAAGATCGTTCATCATTATTGAACATTCCCAAGAAAAACCGCTGGAGGGTTGCGAGCCCGTCGATGGCGGTTTTTTCATGGTCGATCGATACCGCGTATCGGTCAAGCGCCGTTCAGGATTCTCCAAGAATACGGCGTGTCAGTCGATATGGCCGGCGTTTCGGAGAAGGGTAATGTCCGCCGTTGTTTTAGGTTGGAATGAAATGAATTCGTCGGCGGTGACGGGGCCGAGCCCGAGTTGGTCTATTAAGGCGCGGTCGCGCTGTCCCCATAGCAAGGCGATGCCTCTCGGCGCGAGGATGTCTCTCGCGCCACCATTTCGGCGAATGCGCTTCATATAATCATGTTGTTGGGCGAGGGCGCTAACCTGCTGCCGAGATATCGGTCGCTCCTGAACCTTCTCGAACAGGGCCGCGATGCGGCTGGTGCCACCCCGGGCTGACATGATCTCGTTGCGGTCGGCAACCGATAGAACTTCCCAGAAGTTGGGCGGATAGGGATGCTGGCGCAGTATCCACCAGATATTCACGTGCTGGGCGGCCAGGAGTTGGCCCTTACCGTCCTGATTGGTGCTGAGACGAAGATATTCTGGCCTGCAGACCACGACGCCGACGTCGCAGAGCGCCGTCTTTTCCGACGACCTGACGAGAAGAGCCGGCCTGTTCAGCACTTCCCTCGGGAGCATCCAGTCACGTCCGGTTGTGTTCTTGATATCGATCTCGGTGCCGTCGACCAGCATGTCGAGGACGGTACCCTTGGGAACGCCGAGATAGTTCCTTATCAGGATTTCGACCTTCGTCCCGACGTAGGTCTTTTCGGTTTTTTCAGTTTCACCGAGCGTGAAGCGGCTTGTGCGGGGAGCATCGATGACTTCGTCAAACGCCTGACGGATAAGGACGGGGACATCCACAGCGAATTTGCCGTATCCGCCGGCATGGCGAAGGAGTGCCGCAACCACCCTCGAAACGAGCGGATAGTCCAGATGTGACGAATCGAGGGGAGCCTGTGACATGCCGACGATGATCGCCGGACATGGTTAGCGGATCGTTAAGCTCTCAACCTGCGAGTGCAGAAACGGGACGACTAGCCCGTGTCTCCATGGCTTCCCGAATTTTTGAGGCCACGGCTTTGGCTACAGGAGGCGGGAACGCGTTTCCGACCTGGCGGTAAGCCGCAGTTTTCCGACCGTGAAACTGCCACTGGTCGTCGAAGCCCTGAATGCGTGCGGCCATGCGAACAGTCAAACGGGGCATGCCAACGAAGTCGCGGTCGGGGGCCTCTTCGGCGATGGACTTACCGTTCACGCCGAGCGTCGCCCATGCCATACGGGCGCGCGTCGGGCCAAGGTCGGGGCCACCATGTTTCTTCGAGCCGCCAACAAGCGTCGGCGCGACGTCGTTGGCGCGCTTGGCCCAGGCCTTCGCTCCCTTCCAACCGTTCGCGGACATAAGATCGGCCAGCGTCTCGCCGACCGTCGGCGCGTCGAAAGGCGACGGGGAGGGCCACTCGAAGTGGTCCTTGATGTCGTCGCGGAGCGCCACGATCAGGACGCGCGGCCGCAGTTGCGGCACGCCGTAGTCCGAAGCGTTGAACAGACGCCAATGGGCGTCGTAGCCGAGCTTCTTGAGTTCGCCCTTAATGAAGCCTCGATAGTCCTCGAAGATGGCACTCAGGAAACCGCGGACGTTCTCGATCATAACAGCCTTGGGACGGGTCTCGTCCACGAGACGGATCGCGGCAGGAAACAGATTACGCTCATCCTTATCGCCGAGCTGCTTGCCGGCGACGGAGAACGGCGGGCATGGCAAACCGCCCGCGAGGAGGTCGATGCCCTTGTACCCAGTGCCGTCGAACAGAGACAGGTCTTCCTCGTGAACCGTCCACTGCTTGCGATTCAGGCGAAGCGTCTCGCAGCAGTCACGGTCGATCTCGACAACGCCGGCATGGTCGAAGCCAGCGAGCTCAAGACCACGTGCTTGACCGCCGGCCCCGGCACACATCTCAAGGGAAGTTAAAGACATAGGGGCCTCCATGCGAGAACAAAACAAGAACAAGCCCGCCTTAGCACGCTGCTCGATTCAGCGCAACGGTTCATCCGTCAAGCTACACCTACAAGGTTTCCCCAAGCTTAACCGGGTGAACGGAGCGAGAACCCACAGGATTACTTTCCGCCAAGGAAGTCGCCGATGCGCGCACGGACCGCGTTCATGTCCCGGAGTTGGCATTCCCAAATGACGAGGACTTGCCAGCCGTCCGCTTCGAGTAAAGCAAGATTTTTCCGGTCACGCTCCGCATTGCGATCCATCTTCGGCCCCCAATACCCCGTGTTCGACTTGGCCTCCGAACGGGCTTCCCAGCAAGTAGGGTCATATCGAAGATGGGCGTGCCAATAGCATCCACGGACTTCGATGATTTTCCGTCGGGGGCCGAAAGTGAGGTCGGGTTTACCCGGCAGGTCCTTCCGATGGAGACGGTAGCGGTAACCCAAGGCATGGACAAGACGCCGCACGACCAGCTCAGGCTTAGTGTCCTTGGAACGGATACGCGCCATGTTCCTGCTGCGCTGTGCCGTGACATCTGCCAATCCGATTCCCCCACCCCGTCCACAGGACGGTGCTGCGGCCCTCCCCCAGGGGAGGGCCTCACGCCCCCGCGGGGCGACTTGGTTTCACCGCCGTCGCGCGGGCGCTCGGGCGATGCCAGTCATCGCTCGGTGGGCAGCCATTCCGACTTGAGTCTGTCGTATTCGTCCAAGACTGTATCTGTCCATATCGTCATGGCCCTGCGCTTTAAATGGAGGTGCTGCGCGCCACCATAGGCGAGCCGCGTAATGCGGGCGACGCGCTGCTCGCGTGAGTCGTCGTTCTCAACGTCCAGATTGTCCGTGCGTCTCACTTCGTGAGCAAGGACCACTGAAGCTCCGCCCGGAATGCCGGCGTCGTCGAGAGCGCGGGTAATTGTCCGGCGGAGGTCGTGCGGGGTCCACCATTTGATGCCGTTGGCTGCCAAGAGATCGACCGCTGTCGCGCGCTTCTTCGTCAGGGTGTCGCGCGCGCCGAGGCGCTGGACAACGGCGAGGGTGGAGGATCGGTGGATGTGGATATCCTCTTCGCCACGTTCCGACGGGAGCAGCCACCTGCTGTCGGGCCTTTTCACCTGATCGAGTTTTGTCGCCATGTGCTGCGCCAGCCGTGGCGGGATCGGCAAGATATGGGCAATGCCGGCCTTCATGATGCCTTCGCCCCACGCGGCGAGATACCAGCCCTCATTATCGGGGTCGGGGATGTAGTCAGTCTTCTGGATCGCCAGCGCCGCGCCCTGGCGCTGGGCGGTCAAGCAGACCCAGTGAAACGCCGCGGCAACGCCGTCACGAATTCCATACTTGTGATCGTGTTTCGCCTGCATGCGCCCCGGCAGGCGTTTCATGGCGTAGACGTCCGCAAGAACGAGGGTCTTCGCCACGCCCTCCAAACCCGGGTTACGGGTGCGCGGTTTGACCGACTGCCCCACCGTCAGAAGTTTCCACCATGGTTCAACGCGGTCCAGTCCCGATTGTCCGCCATGAACGGACTGGCAATGGCCGAGAACAGTACTGACGTTCGAAACCACCTTCGCTGCGGGGGAAGGGGACTTGTGCTTCTTGAGCATGTCGTCACGAATTCGTTCAATGTCTGCCCGTTTGATATTGACGGCCGGCATCTCCAGAAGGTCAGCGAATTCGGGTTTGGCGAAGGTCGATTTCAAGGTTGTGACGGTCGTTTCCCGCCACGGTTTCGTTGCTGTGTGCGCCGTCTTGTCCTCGATAGTTCTTTCCATGCAGCGCTGCAGAGTCCAAGTTCCCGCCCTTGGGCGCATCTCACGGACGATATCGTCATGCGAAAGATCAAGCTTGTTCTCGACTGCATGGTGATACTGCCTCAGGAACTCCTCGGCGTATGTCTCGCCGCCAAAATCAATCTGCCGCTTCACCTTGTCGGCGAGCTCGCGTGCAGCTTTGATTGAGGGGATGTACCAGGCCTCCCCCTCGTGTCCCCAGCCGAGGGTTTTGTTGACGCCTTTATATCGTAGGAAGAACGAGACCTTCTCACCCTTCAAGCGTAGCGACAAACCAGTGCATTTCAGGTCAGTAATGTAATGGCTGCCCTTATGGCCTGGGCGCGCGGCCTTGAGGAAGTCGGTCAGCTGGGTTGGACGGAGATCGGCTTTATCGGATTTAGTGGTCATCGGAGTCTTTAATTTGTTTTCTGGAACACGTCTGGAACATTTGCCACCCCATAAGTGGAGTCTTTAATTAGGCACGAAGAGATGACAATGAGGTCTTTAATTCGATCGACAATCACCAAATACCGTTAAATGTCAATATTTTACGCGCAAAATTAAAGACATTGATCGTCATCGGAGTCTTGCATTAACGCTAGGCGTCAGGTTTGTGGCACCTGAGGTCGGAGGTTCGAGACCCCCCAACCGTACCATCTCCCCACGTCAACTCCCTATCAGACGAGTCGTTTTAGCTAATGTCATTTCGGCCGAATATGTCGGTATAGACGTTTAACGGTATCTGTAACGATCCTGCACCGATGTTGGAGTGGTTTGCCAAAAGCGCGATCTTTCACGTGTGGAATGGCATACGAAGCGTGCCCATGACCAATCCCATGGCGCGGCGCCCTGAAGAGCACCTACATTTTTTTGCCACAGAAAGTCGAACATTTGTCCGTATGCGCCATACTGCTGTGTGAGCTGCGTGTGCGGCACGCAGCAGCAGCAGCAAGGTCCGCAATGCGACAACTCGCCACTCGATACGGAACGATCCGCCCAGGCGCAGACATCGCTCGGCGGGCGCCAAAACATCCGGACCTTGCTTTCCCGATCTCACCGAGCGTGGAAACTTATTAAATTTCAGCAGATGGCTGTAACGCCAATTTAAGTGCCGTCATGCCAGCAATTGCGGAGGTTCGGACAGGCTGAGCACAGGATCCCTGGAATAGCTTCTAGCCTTTGATCGAGTTTGCGGACGAAGGGCTTCATAAGCGTTGGTTACTAAGATCAAAAACTTTCCTGAAGCGAAATAAAGCTTTTGGTTGAAATTTCCTCTGGTTTGGGGCAGAGGGAAACTGGCATTAGGCACGGCCGAACGGAATAGGCAAACGGATATTTTATGACGAATCTTATTACTTCGACAAAGGACGTCAGCTCGACTGGGGATGAGAAAGTTGACGGGCTCTTCAGTGGCACTGCCTGGGACGGAACGATAACCTATGCGTTTCCTACCACCTCGTCATCTTATGCCTATAGCGGCGAGAAAGACTATTCTTTCTCTTCAATTTCGACGCAGCAGCAGTCTTATGCTTTGTACTTTATGGAGCAGTCCTACGGGAGTGCGGCAAATGACGGCTTCTCCGTCGAGGGGTTTACGAACGCCAACTTTGAGGCCGGAAGCGCTGGCACCGCAACGGTGCGGTTCGCTCAATCGTGGCTACCTCCGACGGCATGGGCCTATACCCCAAATATCGGCGGCAGCGGTGGCGATGTCTGGTTCGGCACGGAATATGCTGGCACCGAAGATGATTATCGCTTGCCGAGGTTCGGCAACTACGCGGGCCATTCCTTGGCACACGAACTGGGTCACGCTCTCGGACTGAAACATGCTCAGGAAGGGTATAATCTCAATCCGACAGTCGTTCCGAGCGCCTACGACTCGCTCGAATATACGATCATGACCTACCGCACATATGTCGGAGACAATGGGAATGGGTACACGTATGAGCATGACGGCGCGCCGCAAACCTTCATGATGCTCGACATCGCCGCCCTGCAGGAAATGTATGGTGCGGACTATACGACGAACAGTGACAATACCGTCTACAAGTGGAATCCGAACCAGGGCATCACCTATGTCAACGGCGTTGCGGCCATCACACCCGCCGCCAACCGCATCTTCGCGACAATCTGGGACGGCGGCGGTATCGATACCTATGATTTGAGCGCTTATACCACCGCCCTCAAGATCGACCTGCGAGCAGGGGGTTACTCGGTCTTTTCCCAGGGCCAGTTGGCCGACCTGGGAGGAGGTCCGAATAATGGTTATGCCCGCGGCAACATTTTCAACGCCCTGCTTTATCAGGACAATGTTGCATCGTTGATCGAGAACGTTAAGGCCGGCTCCGGCAACGATACGGTTACGGGGAACGAAGCGGACAATACGCTCTGGGGCAACGCCGGAAATGATTCCCTGACCGGCGATTCCGGTAATGATACGCTCGACGGCGGGACCGGAATCGACAAGCTGTCGGGCGGGGTGGGCGACGACATCTACATCGTCGACAATGCCAGCGACACCGTGATTGAGAATGCCAATGAGGGGACGGATACGGTCCGGACGACGCTTTCTTATACACTCAGCGCTAACGTCGAAAACCTGACCTACACCGGCACCACCACGTTCATCGGTGAAGGCAATGCGGCGGCCAATGTGATCACCGGCGGGACGGGATCTGATTGGCTTGATGGGGAGGCCGGCGCCGACACGCTGATCGGTGGTGCGGGCGACGATACCTATGAGGTCGATAGTCTCGGCGACGTCGTGGTCGAGGCGGCCGACGGCGGCACTGACAAGATCCGGACCGATCTTGCTGCTTATTCGCTTGCGGACATCGCCAATGTCGAGAATCTATCCTTCGTAGGTAACGGCAATTTTACCGGTACCGGTAATAGCCTCGACAACATAATCACTGGTGGGTTAGGCGACGATACGTTCTCCGGTGGGGCAGGCAACGATACTCTGAATGGTAAGTGGGGAAATGACTCGCTTGCCGGTGGGACCGGCAACGATATTTATGTCGTGTACGATGCCGGCGACACTATCATTGAAAACGCCGACGAGGGCATCGACACGGTTCAGACGTATGCGGCGAGCTACACACTGAGCGCCAACGTCGAGAACCTCACTACCGTTAGCGGGACTGCATTTGCCGGCACTGGCAATACCCTCAACAACACGATCACCGGCGGCGCGGCCATCGATATTTTGTCGGGCGGTGCCGGTGATGATACCCTGAATGGCGGGGCTGGCGCCGACACGCTGATCGGCGGGACGGGCAACGACACTTACATCGTTGATAACACGTCCGACGTCGTCACCGAAAACGCTGATGAGGGCATCGATACGGTGCAAACGGCGCTGGCAAGCTATACTCTTGCCGCCAATGTCGACAATCTCACCTATAGCGGCACGGCAGCCTTTGCCGGGACAGGCAATGACCTTGCCAACACGATCCGGGGTGCGGCAGGTGCCGACACGCTGGACGGAAAGGCTGGAGCAGACATACTGATCGGCGGAGCGGGCGATGACACTTATGTTGTCGATAACCTTGCCGACCTCGTCACTGAAAGGCCGAATGAAGGAGCCGATCTGATCAAGACGGCGCTTTCACTCTATACGCTCGGCAACAATGTCGAGAACCTGCTCTATACGGGATCCGCCAGCTTCACCGGTACCGGCAATGCGCTCGTCAATACGATCACCGGCGGCGCCGGCAACGACACGCTGGACGGCGGCGCCGGTAATGACACGCTTGACGGCGGTGCCGGCAACGACATCTATGTGGTCGACAGTGCGGGCGACGTGATCAAGGAGGCGGTCAGTGCCGGCACCGACGAAATCCGCACGGCGCTTGCAGCCTACTCGATCGCCGCCTTGGTCAATGTCGAGAACCTGACCTACACGGGGTCCGCCAACTTCACCGGCACCGGCAATGCGCTTGATAACACGCTTTCCGGCGGCGCCGGCAACGACACGCTTGATGGCGGGGCCGGGGCCGACAGCTTGATCGGCGGTGAGGGCGACGACACCTATACCGTTGACAATGCCGGCGACCTCGTCACCGAAGCCGCCGATGCCGGAACCGACACGGTTCGCACGACCCTGGCGAGCTATACGCTTGTCAGCGATGTTGAGAACCTCACCTATACCGGCACGGCAGCCTTTACCGGCACCGGCAATGGCCTCGCCAACACGATCAAGGGCGCGGCAGGTGCCGACATCCTGGATGGGAAGGCCGGAGCAGACATACTGATCGGTGGTGCCGGCAACGACACCTATATTGTCGATGACGTTGGCGACGTGGTCACCGAAGGGCTGAATGCAGGAACCGATCTGATCAAGACGGCGCTTTCACTCTATACGCTCGGCAACAATGTCGAGAACCTGCTCTATACGGGATCCGCCAGCTTCACCGGTACCGGCAATGCGCTCGTCAATACGATCACCGGCGGCGCTTAACAACGACACGCTGGACGGCGGCGCCGGTAATGACACGCTTGACGGCGGTGCCGGCAACGACATCTATGTGGTCGACAGTGCGGGCGACGTGATCAAGGAGGCGGTCAGTGCCGGCACCGACGAAATCCGCACGGCGCTTGCAGCCTACTCGATCGCCGCCTTGGTCAATGTCGAGAACCTGACCTACACGGGGTCCGCCAGCTTCACCGGCACCGGCAATGCGCTTGATAACACGATCACCGGCGGCGCCGGCAACGACACGCTGAATGGCGGGGGCGGTGCGGACAGCTTGATCGGCGGTGAGGGCGGCGACATCTATATCGTCGACAATGCCGGCGACATCGTCACCGAAGCCGCCGATGCCGGAACCGATACGGTTCGCACGACCCTGGCGAGCTATACGCTTGGCAGCGATGTCGAGAACCTCACCTATATCGGCACGCTAGCCTTCGCCGGAACAGGCAATGATCTCGACAACGCGATCACGGGTGGCGCTGCAATCGATACGCTTTCCGGCGGTGTCGGCAACGATACGCTGAATGGCGGGGCCGGGGCAGACCGTTTGATCGGCGGGGCGGGTGGCGACATCTATATCGTCGACAATGCCGGCGACCTGGTCACCGAGGCGATCAATGAGGGGATCGACACGGTTCGAACGAACCTGAGTGCCTATACATTGGGTGCCAATGTCGAGAATCTCACCTATATCGGAACGGCAGCCTTTGTCGGAACAGGCAATCTGCTCGACAACATTATCATCGGTGGTGTTGCTGCCGACAAGCTCATGGGGGCTGGCGGCAACGACACTTTGATCGGCGGGTCTGGTGCCGACACGATGTTGGGTGGGATTGGCGACGACGTCTACGTCGTCGACATTGCGACGGACATCGTGATTGAGAACGCGAACGAGGGGACGGACACGGTCCGGACGGCGCTTGTCGGCTATACGCTCGGCAACAATGTCGAGAACCTGACCTATACGGGATCCGCCAACTTCACCGGCGCCGGCAATGCGCTTGATAACACGATCACCGGCGGCGCCGGCAACGACACGCTGAACGGCGCGGCAGGTGCGGACACCTTGATCGGCGGTGCGGGCAACGACACCTATATCGTCGACAATGCCGGCGACATCGTCACCGAAGCGGCCAATGAGGGGATCGACACGGTTCGCACGAACCTGGCGAGCTATACGCTTGCCGGCAATGTCGAGAACCTGAGCTTTGCCGGGATAGGAACTTTCGCTGGTACCGGCAACAATCTCGACAACACGATCACGGGTGGCGCTGCCACCGACACGCTTTCCGGCGGCGCCGGCAACGACACGCTTGATGGCGGGGCCGGGGCCGACAGCTTGATCGGCGGTGAGGGCGACGACACCTATACCGTTGACAATGCCGGCGACCTCGTCACCGAAGCCGCCGATGCCGGAACCGACACGGTTCGCACGACCCTGGCGAGCTATACGCTTGTCAGCGATGTTGAGAACCTCACCTATGCCGGCACGGCAGCCTTTACCGGCACCGGCAATGGCCTCGCCAACACGATCAAGGGCGCGGCAGGTGCCGACATCCTGGATGGGAAGGCCGGAGCAGACATACTGATCGGTGGTGCCGGCAACGACACCTATATTGTCGATGACGTTGGCGACGTGGTCACCGAAGGGCTGAATGCAGGAACCGATCTGATCAAGACGGCGCTTTCACTCTATACGCTCGGCAACAATGTCGAGAACCTGCTCTATACGGGATCCGCCAGCTTCACCGGTACCGGCAATGCGCTCGTCAATACGATCACCGGCGGCGCCGGCAACGACACGCTGGACGGCGGCGCCGGTAATGACACGCTTGACGGCGGTGCCGGCAACGACATCTATGTGGTCGACAGTGCGGGCGACGTGATCAAGGAGGCGGTCAGTGCCGGCACCGACGAAATCCGCACGGCGCTTGCAGCCTACTCGATCGCCGCCTTGGTCAATGTCGAGAACCTGACCTACACGGGGTCCGCCAGCTTCACCGGCACCGGCAATGCGCTTGATAACACGATCACCGGCGGCGCCGGCAACGACACGCTGAATGGCGGGGGCGGTGCGGACAGCTTGATCGGCGGTGAGGGCGGCGACATCTATATCGTCGACAATGCCGGCGACATCGTCACCGAAGCCGCCGATGCCGGAACCGATACGGTTCGCACGACCCTGGCGAGCTATACGCTTGGCAGCGATGTCGAGAACCTCACCTATATCGGCACGCTAGCCTTCGCCGGAACAGGCAATGATCTCGACAACGCGATCACGGGTGGCGCTGCAATCGATACGCTTTCCGGCGGTGTCGGCAACGATACGCTGAATGGCGGGGCCGGGGCAGACCGTTTGATCGGCGGGGCGGGTGGCGACATCTATATCGTCGACAATGCCGGCGACCTGGTCACCGAGGCGATCAATGAGGGGATCGACACGGTTCGAACGAACCTGAGTGCCTATACATTGGGTGCCAATGTCGAGAATCTCACCTATATCGGAACGGCAGCCTTTGTCGGAACAGGCAATCTGCTCGACAACATTATCATCGGTGGTGTTGCTGCCGACAAGCTCATGGGGGCTGGCGGCAACGACACTTTGATCGGCGGGTCTGGTGCCGACACGATGTTGGGTGGGATTGGCGACGACGTCTACGTCGTCGACATTGCGACGGACATCGTGATTGAGAACGCGAACGAGGGGACGGACACGGTCCGGACGGCGCTTGTCGGCTATACGCTCGGCAACAATGTCGAGAACCTGACCTATACGGGATCCGCCAACTTCACCGGCGCCGGCAATGCGCTCGCCAACACGATCACCGGCGGCGCCGGCAACGACATGCTGAATGGCGCGGCAGGTGCGGACACCTTGATCGGCGGTGCGGGCAACGACACCTATATCGTCGACAATGCCGGCGACATCGTCACCGAAGCGGCCAATGAGGGGATCGACACGGTTCGCACGAACCTGGCGAGCTATACGCTTGCCGGCAATGTCGAGAACCTGAGCTTTGCCGGGATAGGAACTTTCGCTGGTACCGGCAACAATCTCGACAACACGATCACGGGTGGCGCTGCCACCGACACGCTTTCCGGCGGCGCCGGCAACGACACGCTTGATGGCGGGGCCGGGGCCGACAGCTTGATCGGCGGTGAGGGCGACGACACCTATACCGTTGACAATGCCGGCGACCTCGTCACCGAAGCCGCCGATGCCGGAACCGACACGGTTCGCACGACCCTGGCGAGCTATACGCTTGTCAGCGATGTTGAGAACCTCACCTATACCGGCACGGCAGCCTTTACCGGCACCGGCAATGGCCTCGCCAACACGATCAAGGGCGCGGCAGGTGCCGACATCCTGGATGGGAAGGCCGGAGCAGACATACTGATCGGTGGTGCCGGCAACGACACCTATATTGTCGATGACGTTGGCGACGTGGTCACCGAAGGGCTGAATGCAGGAACCGATCTGATCAAGACGGCGCTTTCACTCTATACGCTCGGCAACAATGTCGAGAACCTGCTCTATACGGGATCCGCCAGCTTCACCGGTACCGGCAATGCGCTCGTCAATACGATCACCGGCGGCGCCGCAACGACGACACGCTGGACGGCGGCGCCGGTAATGACACGCTTGACGGCGGTGCCGGCAACGACATCTATGTGGTCGACAGTGCGGGCGACGTGATCAAGGAGGCGGTCAGTGCCGGCACCGACGAAATCCGCACGGCGCTTGCAGCCTACTCGATCGCCGCCTTGGTCAATGTCGAGAACCTGACCTACACGGGGTCCGCCAGCTTCACCGGCACCGGCAATGCGCTTGATAACACGATCACCGGCGGCGCTTAACAACGACACGCTGAATGGCGGGGGCGGTGCGGACAGCTTGATCGGCGGTGAGGGCGGCGACATCTATATCGTCGACAATGCCGGCGACATCGTCACCGAAGCCGCCGATGCCGGAACCGATACGGTTCGCACGACCCTGGCGAGCTATACGCTTGGCAGCGATGTCGAGAACCTCACCTATATCGGCACGCTAGCCTTCGCCGGAACAGGCAATGATCTCGACAACGCGATCACGGGTGGCGCTGCAATCGATACGCTTTCCGGCGGTGTCGGCAACGATACGCTGAATGGCGGGGCCGGGGCAGACCGTTTGATCGGCGGGGCGGGTGGCGACATCTATATCGTCGACAATGCCGGCGACCTGGTCACCGAGGCGATCAATGAGGGGATCGACACGGTTCGAACGAACCTGAGTGCCTATACATTGGGTGCCAATGTCGAGAATCTCACCTATATCGGAACGGCAGCCTTTGTCGGAACAGGCAATCTGCTCGACAACATTATCATCGGTGGTGTTGCTGCCGACAAGCTCATGGGGGCTGGCGGCAACGACACTTTGATCGGCGGGTCTGGTGCCGACACGATGTTGGGTGGGATTGGCGACGACGTCTACGTCGTCGACATTGCGACGGACATCGTGATTGAGAACGCGAACGAGGGGACGGACACGGTCCGGACGGCGCTTGTCGGCTATACGCTCGGCAACAATGTCGAGAACCTGACCTATACGGGATCCGCCAACTTCACCGGCGCCGGCAATGCGCTCGCCAACACGATCACCGGCGGCGCCGGCAACGACATGCTGAATGGCGCGGCAGGTGCGGACACCTTGATCGGCGGTGCGGGCAACGACACCTATATCGTCGACAATGCCGGCGACATCGTCACCGAAGCGGCCAATGAGGGAAGCGACACGGTTCGCACGAACCTGGCGAGCTATACGCTTGCCGGCAATGTCGAGAACCTCACCTTTATCGGAACTGGGGCGTTTGCCGGAACAGGGAACGTGCTGAACAACATTATCGTCGGCGGCAGTGGTTCTAATACGCTGACGGGTGGCGCCGGCAACGATATCCTCACTGGTGGAGCGGCAGCCGACATCTTCGTTTATTCGCCGAACTGGGGCCATGATACGATCACAAACTTCGTGGCAACCGGCTCCGCACATGACGTGATCTCGATCGATGACAGCATTTTCGCCGACTGGGAATCGCTTTTTGCGGCAATCGAGCAGTTCGGGAATGATACAATTATCACAGCCGATTCCGACAACACCATAACGTTAACGAATGTTGCTGTTTCAAGCCTGCAATCGTGGGACTTCTTGTTTGCGTGATCTTTTCTCGGACCTCGCGGCACCCTGTTTGGCGGGAAGGGGGCTAAACCCGTAGCGGTGTGAATCAAGTCCGCCGAGACGGCAGCGTTTGGACCCCTCAGTGTCGGACGAGAGCCAACAGGCAAATCAAAATGCTCTGCTGAGTTGGTGAGTTCCGCCGCGAGTTGCACGAGCTTCAACATAAATGCAAGAAGGGTTGATTATCAAACGCCGCGGCTGGCCTGCATAAGGTTTGCAAAGTGAGATCCGGAAGCGCACGTGCAGCCTCTCGAGTGCAGGAACGAAACGAGGATCCTGTCGTTTCGATGGAACCCGTGCCTTCCCGGACCGTTCTCCATGTTAACGGGAGAATTTGCATGTCGAAAACCCTTCTCTACGGTGCGACGAAGATCGACGAGACAAACAGCGCTTATGCGGCGGCCGAAAGCCTCGCCCAGTTCCAGTGGAAGAACCGCGTCTTCGTGGTTTTCGCCGACAGGGATAATTCTCGCGCCGCCCGGCAGGAAAATCAGTTGCTGGCCGATCGCTCGGCCCTCGATGAGCGTGATCTGGTGGTGCTCAAGTTTCCGGCGCCGGCGTTCGATCGCTCTTTGGTGCGGCTGACGGTCTCGACGGCGAAGCCATCCGCCGCGATCTCGAGGCACCTGATGTGGGCGAATTCGCCGCCTTCCTTGTCGGAAAGGACGGCACCGTCAAGCTCAAGGCCAGCGAGCCAATTACCGATGGCGAGCTCTTCGCTATCATCGATAGCATGCCGATGCGTGCTGCCGAATCGCTGAAGCCAGGCAAATAGCCCGAACGTCGCGTAAACTGAAATCATGAAAGGGAGGCGGTCATGTCCGTGCCCAACGAACCCATTCCCGATCAGCCGCCGATGCCGGCGCCCGGCTGGAAGCCGGTGCCTCCGATCAAGGAGCCGGAGCCGGACCGGATGCCCGACGAGGCGCCGGTTCCCAATCCCGACGAGAACGACGAGCCGGCAAAGCAGACTTTCGAACCTTAAAGAAAGATGTGCCGTTCGGCGCTGACGAGTTCCTGGAGGAAATCGGCGACGCTCCTGACGCGCATGAGGTCGCGCGCCGTTTCGTGATAGGTCGTCCAGTAGGCGCGGCGGATCGAAATATCAGGCAGGATGCGCTGGAGTTCTGGATACTGCCGAGCGATATAGTCGTGCAGGATGCCGATTCCGGCGCCTGATCGTACCGCCTCCGTCTGGCCGATCGCCGTCGAGATTTCGAAGCTTGCATCCCAGCTCCGCATCACCTCGCCGGAGAAATTCAGCGAGGCGGTGAAGATCAGGTCTTCGACGTAACCGATGCGCGGATGCGCCTTCAGTGCGTCGATATCCCCTGGCGCGCCCTGGGAGGTGAGGTAGTCGCGCGAGGCATAAAGGCCGAGCGTGTAATCCGTCAGCTTCGAGGAAACGAGCCGGCCCTGGTCCGGCCGCTCCAGCGTGATGGCGATATCCGCCTCGCGCTGCGACAGCGAGAAAGAGCGCGGCACAGGTACGAGCTGGATCTTCAGCTCCGGATGGCGCTCGATCAACCTGCCCATGCGCGGCGCAAGAAAGGAAACACCAAAGCCGTCGGGCGCGCCGACGCGCACCGTCCCGGCAATTGCCGTATCGGTGTGGCCGAGGCTGGCCTGTGCTGCGAGCATTTCCGTTTCCATCCGTTCTGCGGATGCCAGGAACACTTCGCCTTCGGCCGTCAGCTCGCAGCCATTCGTGCGACGGATGAAAAGCCGCGTCTTCAGCGCCTCTTCCAGCGAAGTCAGTCGACGTGAGAGCGTGGCGTGATTGAGCCCCAGCCGCTTCGAGGCGGCAAGGATCTGTCCGGTGCGGGCGACGGCGAGGAAAATACGAACATCGTCCCAGTTCATGGCTTGGCACGCATCGCGATCGGATCGACCTCGATAAGCGTCAACGATGTCACCATGTGCGCCGTCTGGTTCTTGTACTTAAGGAAATGCGGTGTTCGCAGATGGGCCTCGTATGCTTCCTGGTCGGCGTAGATTTCAAGAATACGGATCTGGTTCGGGTTGTCCCTGATGGAAACAGCGTTCAGGGAAAGGACGCCGTCCTCCAGCGCTAGGGATGCTTCGATTTCTTCCGTGAGCAATGCGCGATAGGTTTCAAGCGTGTCCGGATCGATCTCCAGCTCTGCCATTCTGACGACGGGTTTCCGGCTCATCGGTTTGATCTCCCCTTGGGGTTTGACTTGTTGGCGTGGGGTGCCAAGTTTGGAAGCAGCCGCAGCGCCCGATGCAATGATCGGGCTATAATTTACGCACAACGGTTGCTTATATCAGCGCATTGATTTGTGCAAATTGAAGTGCGATTGTCGGCCATCGAAAAACAGGAGGAACACCCATGCGTGAGATCGGTCATTTCATCGGCGGCAAGCAGGTTGCCGGCACCAGCGGCCGCGTAAGCAACGTCTACAATCCGGCAACAGGCGAAGTACAGGCGACGGTCGCACTCGCAAGCGTCGAGGAACTGCGCGCTGCCGTCGAAAACGCCCAGGCTGCACAGCCGAAATGGGCTGCCACCAATCCGCAGCGCCGTGCCCGCGTCTTCTTCAAGTTCGTCGAACTCTTGAACAAGCACATGGACGAGCTTGCCGAAATCCTCTCCAAGGAGCACGGCAAGACGATCGAGGATGCCAAGGGCGACGTCATTCGCGGCCTCGAAGTCTGCGAATTCGTCTGCGGCATTCCCCATCTCGCCAAGGGCGAGTTCACCGAGGGCGCTGGGCCTGCGATCGACATGTATTCGATCCGCCAGCCGGTCGGCATCGGCGCCGGCATTACCCCCTTCAATTTCCCGGGCATGATCCCGATGTGGATGTTTGCGCCGGCGATCGCCTGTGGCAACGCCTTTATCCTAAAACCCTCCGAGCGTGATCCCTCCCTGCCGATCCGCCTCGCCGAACTGATGATCGAGGCCGGCCTGCCCGCCGGCATCCTCAACGTCGTCAATGGCGACAAGGGTGCGGTCGACGCGATCCTCACCGATCCCGATATCGGCGCCGTCTCCTTCGTCGGCTCGACGCCGATCGCCCGCTACGTCTATGGCACCGCGGCGATGAACGGCAAGCGCGCCCAGTGCTTCGGCGGCGCCAAGAACCACATGATCATCATGCCCGATGCAGACCTGGATCAGGCCGTCAACGCCTTGATGGGCGCAGGCTACGGCTCGGCCGGCGAGCGCTGCATGGCGATCTCGGTTGCCGTTCCGGTCGGCGAGGAGACCGCCAACCGCCTCGTCGAGAAGCTGACCCCGAAGATCGAATCCCTGCGCATCGGCCCCTATACCGACGACAAGGCCGACATGGGCCCGCTCGTTACCAAGGAAGCCTATACCCGTGTTCGCGGGTTGATCGATCGCGGCATCGAAGAAGGCGCCAAGCTCGTCGTCGACGGCCGCGATTTCAAGCTCCAGGGTTATGAAGACGGTTATTTCGTCGGCGGCTGCCTGTTCGATCACGTCACGCCGGAGATGGATATCTACAAGACCGAGATCTTCGGGCCTGTGCTCTCCGTCGTCCGCGCCAACAACTATGAGGAAGCGCTGTCGTTGCCGATGAAGCACGAATACGGCAACGGCGTTGCGATCTACACCCGCGACGGCGATGCCGCCCGCGATTTTGCCTCGCGTATCAATATCGGCATGATCGGCATCAATGTTCCGATCCCGGTTCCGCTCGCCTATCACTCCTTCGGCGGCTGGAAGGCCTCGAGCTTCGGCGACCTCAACCAGCACGGCACGGATTCGATCAAGTTCTGGACGAAGACCAAGACCGTCACGGCCCGCTGGCCTTCCGGCATCAAGAGCGGCGCGGAATTCGTCATGCCGACGATGAAGTGATCGTCACCACATTCCAATCTGCAATCTGCAATTCGGGGGCCTTTCGGCCCCCGAATTTTTCTTCGTCATGCTGATTGTCGGCGATATCGGTCCGGCATCGAGGATATTCTGAGACAAGGGCGTAGTCTGTTCGCCATCTCCATTCCCCAGTGCGAGGTCAAACGGATGCGCAAGGCACGCCCGAGCGCAGGCGGGCGATCCTCGATGACGTCGAGATATTGGAGGAGATTGACGTCGCGGCAAATGGCCTCATAAGCTGAATGCGAATTTCATATTTTGGAATTGTTCAAAACTAGCAAACCGCCTATATAGGTCTGAACAGACGAGTCAGGAGAATGGCATGCGGTTGACGAAGCAGACGAACTATGCGGTTCGCATGTTGATGTATTGTGCTGCCAATGACGGGCACTTGAGCCGGATTCCGGAAATCGCCAGGGCCTATGGCGTTTCCGAGCTCTTTCTTTTCAAGATCCTCCAGCCGCTGAACAAGGCGGGTCTGGTCGAAACGGTGCGCGGTCGCAATGGCGGCGTGCGCTTGGGCAAGCCGGCCGCCGACATTAGTCTTTTCGACGTCGTTCGGGTGACGGAAGACAGCTTCGCCATGGCCGAATGCTTCGAGGATGACGGTGAGGTCGAATGCCCGCTGGTCGACAGTTGCGGTTTGAATTCGGCGCTGCGCAAGGCGCTCAACGCCTTCTTCGCCGTGCTGTCGGAATATTCCATCGACGACCTCGTCAAGGCGCGTCCGCAGATCAATTTCCTTCTCGGCATTACCGGCGAGCCGGCATATCGCAAACCCGCGATCGTTGCTCCCGCCGCCTGATTTAAAGAGCAGAATTTGCTTCTGAACCGCGGTTGCCCTGGCAGCCGCGGTTTTTGTTTTTTCGGACCTCTCGTCGGCCGCCGAATGCCGGGAAAATGCCGGTTGCATGTCGCGATGGGCGCGCTTTTATACCAAATGCGACAAAATTTCGTTCATTTTTGTCCGAATATTTCCAAATGCGGCTGATTTTTGACTGAAAATTTCTAAAATTGTCCAGCTGGAAAATTTTTCTGCATAGCCCGTTGCTTTCAGTAGATAAATATCGTTCCATCAACCGTCGATCGAGATGCATTCTACGATCTCCAAACATCAAGAAGAACAACCGGGAAACAATATTATGAAAAAGATCTCTGTCCTCCTGGCAGCGACGGCCCTGATTTCCGTCATGGCGACGTCGGCCTGGTCCAAGACCCTTGTTTATTGCTCCGAGGGCTCGCCGGAAGGCTTCGACCCGAGCCTCTATACGGCAGGCACGACCTTCGACGCGTCGTCGCGCACGGTCTATAGCCGCCTCGTCGAATTCAAGCATGGCGGGACCGAGATCGAGCCCGGTCTGGCCGAGAGCTGGAGCGTTTCGGCCGACGGCACGGAATACACCTTCAAGCTTCATCCCGGCGTCAAGTACCAGACCACCGACTTCTTCACGCCGACGCGTGATTTCAACGCCGACGACGTCGTGTTCTCCTTCGAGCGCCAGCTGAAGTCCGACAATCCGTGGAACAAGTATGTCGAGGGCGGTTCCTACGAATACGCCGCCGGCATGGGCTTCCCTGAACTGATCAAGTCGATCGCAAAGGTCGACGACCTCACGGTCAAGTTCACGCTCAACCATCCCGAAGCGCCGTTCCTCGCCGACCTCGCCATGGACTTCGCCTCGATCGTCTCCAAGGAATATGCCGACAAGCTCGCCGCCGACGGCAAGATGGCGCAGATGAACCAGCAGCCGCTCGGCACCGGCCCGTTCACCTTCGTCGCCTACCAGCCGGATGCCGTCATCCGCTACAAAGCGAACGAAACCTATTTCAAGGGCAAGGAAAAGATCGACGATTTGGTTTTCGCCATCACCTCTGATGCGGCTGTCCGTGCTCAGAAGCTGAAGGCCGGCGAATGCCATCTGATCCCCTATCCGAATGCAGCCGACGTCTCCGAGCTGAAGAAGGACAACAATCTGACCGTGCTGGAGCAGGCCGGTCTCAATGTCGGCTTCCTCGCCTACAACACGCAGATGGCTCCGTTCGACAAGCCGGAAGTTCGCCGTGCGCTCAATATGGCGATCAACAAGCAGGCGATCATCGACGCCGTCTTCCAGGGTGCTGCCGCCGTTGCCAAGAACCCGATCCCGCCGACGATGTGGTCCTATAACGACGCTGTTCAGGACGACAAGTACGATCCGGATGCTGCCAAGAAGGCTCTCGCCGATGCCGGCGTCAAGGATCTCAGCATGAAGATCTGGGCGATGCCGGTTTCGCGCCCCTATATGCTGAACGCGCGCCGCGCCGCCGAATTGATGCAGGCAGATTTCGCCAAGATCGGTGTCAAGGTCGAGATCGTCACCCATGAATGGGCCGAATACCTGAAGCTCTCCTCCGACGTGAAGCGCGACGGCGCCGTCATCCTCGGCTGGACGGGCGATAACGGTGATCCCGATAACTTCATGGATACGCTGCTCGGCTGCGATGCCGTCGGCGGCAACAACCGTGCTCAGTGGTGCAACAAGGAATATGACGACTTGATGACCAAGGCCAAGCTGACGGCCGATGTCGGCGAGCGTACGAAGGCCTATGAGCAGGCGCAGCTGATCTTCAAGAAGGAAGCTCCCTGGGCGACCCTCGACCACTCGCTCGTCTTCGTTCCGATGAGCAAGAAGGTCTCCGGCTTCCAGATGGACCCGCTCGGCATTCACCGCTTCGACGGCGTCGACGTATCCGAATAACAAGAATAATGTAAGAATGCCCGGCAGAGCTGGGCGCAGCCGGCGGTCAGGGTCTCCTGACCGCCGGAAACTATTGGATACCTGCCATGTTGCGTTTTTTCATCAGCCGCTTCGCGGTGCTGATCCCGACATTTCTCGGCGTTTCCCTCATTGCCTTCTCGTTCATCCGCATGCTTCCCGGCGATCCCGTCATGCTCCTGTCGGGTGAACGTGTCATGGCGCCGGAGCGTCACGCCCAGATCATGCACGATCTCGGCTTCGACCGGCCCATGTATGTGCAGTATTTCGACTACCTCGTAAAAGTGCTGCACGGCGATCTCGGCACCTCGATCGTCACTAAGCGGCCGGTTCTCGGCGAATTCCTGACCCTGTTTCCGGCAACGCTGGAGCTTTCGCTCTGTGCCATCATCATTGCGGTCTGTCTTGGCGTGCCCGCCGGCGTCTTTGCGGCGGTCAAGCGTGGCACGTGGTTCGATCAGAGCGTAATGGGTGTTGCCCTCATCGGTTATTCCATGCCGATCTTCTGGTGGGGTCTGCTGCTCATTATCTTCTTCTCCGGCTATCTCGGCTGGACGCCGGTTTCCGGTCGAATCTCGCTGATGTATTTCTTCAAGCCGGTCACCGGTTTCATGCTGATCGACAGCCTGCTGTCAGGCCAAAAGGGGGCTTTCGCCTCCGCCGCCAGCTATCTCATCCTGCCGACCATCGTGCTGGCGACCATTCCGCTTGCCGTCATCGCGCGCCAGACGCGTTCGGCAATGCTCGAGGTTCTGGGCGAGGACTATGTCCGCACCGCGCGCTCGAAGGGCCTGAAGCCGCTGCGCGTTGTCGGCGTGCATGCGCTGCGCAATGCGATGATCCCTGTCATCACCACGATCGGTCTGCAGATCGGCGTTCTTCTTGCCGGCGCCATCCTCACCGAGACGATCTTCTCCTGGCCGGGCATCGGCAAATGGATGGTCGATTCGGTCTTCAAGCGCGATTATGCCGTGGTCCAGGGCGGTCTTCTGCTGATCGCCGGCGTCATCATGCTGGTCAATCTGATTGTTGATGTTCTCTACGGCTTCATCAATCCGCGCATTCGTCATTAGGAGCGGTCCATGAGCACGGTCACCGTCAAAACCGGCCAGCCATCCGCTCTTGCGGATTTCTGGCATTATTTCTCCCGCAACAAGGGCGCCGTCATCGGCCTGGTGGTTTTCATCATCATCCTGATCGTCGCAGTCTTCGCACCGCTCTTTGCGCCGCATGAGCCGAACGAGCAGAACCGTGCGGTACTGCTCGCCGTGCCATTCTGGATGGAGGGCGGCAGCGCCTCCTTCCCGCTTGGAACGGATGCCGTCGGCCGCGATATCCTCTCGCGCCTGATCTACGGCGCGCGCTTTTCGCTGTTCATCGGCGTCGTCGTCGTCACGCTTTCGGTCATTTCAGGCGTGCTGATCGGCCTCGTCGCCGGATTTTTCCGCGGCAAGGTCGATACGGCGATCATGCGCCTGATGGATATCATCCTGGCCTTCCCGTCACTGCTGCTCGCTCTGGTGCTGGTGGCCGTGCTCGGGCCAGGGCTTACCAATGCGATGATCGCGATTTCGCTGGTCAACCAGCCGCATTTCGTCCGGCTGACGCGCGCCTCGGTCATTTCAGAACGCGAGAAGGAATATGTGATCGCCTCGCGTGTTGCCGGTGCCGGCACCTTCCGGTTGATGTTCAAGACGATCCTGCCGAACTGTCTTGGGCCGCTGATCGTTCAGGCGACGCTCGCCTTCTCGGCGGCGATTCTCGATGCTGCCGCCCTCGGCTTTCTCGGCATGGGCGCTCAGCCGCCGACACCCGAATGGGGGACGATGCTGGCCGAATCCCGTGAGTTCATATCGCGCGCCTGGTGGGTGGTGACATTCCCTGGTCTTGCCATCCTCATCACCGTTCTCGCCATCAATTTGATGGGCGACGGTCTGCGCGACGCACTCGATCCCAAACTGAAGAGGTCGTGATGCCACTCCTCGAGATTGAAAATCTGACTGTCGAATTCCAGACCTCTTCCGGTCTCTTCCGCGCCGTCGACGGCGTATCGCTTGCCTGCGACAAGGGCGAGATCCTGTCGGTCGTCGGCGAATCCGGCTCGGGTAAATCCGTTGCCATGCTTGCCCTCATGGGGCTTCTGCCCTGGACGGCGAAGATCACCGCCGACCGGATGCAGTTCGACGGCAAGGACCTGCGCGGCATCTCCGCCCGCCAGCGCCGCAGGATTATCGGCAAGGATATGGCGATGATCTTCCAGGAGCCGATGTCGAGCCTCAATCCTTGCTTCACGGTCGGTTTCCAGCTCGGCGAGACCCTGCGCGTGCATATGGGCCTCAACCGCAAGGAGCGCCGCCAACGCTCGATCGAGCTCTTGAACCTCGTCGGCATTCCGGCGCCGGAAGAGCGCCTGTCGAACTTCCCGCATCAGATGTCCGGCGGCATGAGCCAGCGCGTCATGATCGCCATGGCACTCGCCTGCAATCCGAAGCTCCTCATCGCCGACGAGCCGACGACCGCGCTCGACGTGACGATCCAGGCGCAGATTCTGGATCTGCTTGTTCGCCTGCAGAAGGAGCAGGGCATGGCGCTGGTGCTGATCACCCACGACATGGGGGTCGTTGCCGAAACTGCCGAACGGGTGCAGGTGCAATATGCCGGCCAGAAGGTCGAGGAACAGCCGGTGAGGGCGCTGTTCCGCGACCCGCATCATCCCTATACCGCAGCCCTGCTCGCAGCGCTGCCCGAGCGCGCCAAGGTCGGCCAGCGTCTTCCCTCGATCGCCGGTGTCGTTCCCGGGCAGCATGGTCGCCCGACAGGCTGTCTCTTTGCGCCGCGCTGCGGCTTCGCCACGGTCGAATGCGACCGTGGCGTGGTCCGCCAGGGACCGGAGCTTGGACTGGCGCTCTGCAACTATCCCTTGAAGGACGGCAAGCCGCTCGGGCATCCCGGCATCATGGCCGTTGAAACCGCAGGAGACCTCGTATGACGAGCGCTGTTCTCGAGGGCAGGGATCTCGCCCGCTTCTACACCGTCAACCGCGGCCTCTTCAAAGCCGATGCCACCGTCAAGGCGCTGAACGGCGTCAGCTTCAGCTTGCATTCCGGCAAGACCCTCGCCGTCGTCGGCGAATCCGGCTGCGGCAAGTCGACGCTCGCTCGCCTGGTCACGATGATCGAGAATCCGACTTCGGGGCAATTGCTGATCGATGGCAAGCCCGCTCATGTCGGCGACCGCAGCTTGCGCAGCCAGGTGCAGATCGTCTTCCAGAACCCCTACGGCTCGCTCAACCCGCGCCAGAAGGTTGGCTCGATCCTCGAAGAGCCGCTGAAGATCAACACCAGTCTCGACGCCGCCGCCCGCCGCCGCAAGGTGGAGGAGATGATGGCCCGCGTCGGCCTGCGTCCGGAGCACTATGGCCGTTACCCCCATATGTTCTCCGGCGGCCAGCGCCAGCGCATCGCCATTGCCCGCGCCCTGATGCTGCGGCCGAAGGTGCTGGTGCTCGACGAGCCGGTTTCGGCGCTCGACCTGTCGATCCAGGCGCAGGTGCTGAACTTGCTCATGGACCTGCAGAAGGAGATGGGTCTTGCCTATCTCTTCATCTCGCACGGCCTCTCGGTTGTCCATCACATCGCCGACGAGATAATGGTGATGTATCTCGGCCGCCCGATCGAAACCGGTCCTGCCGCCGAGGTCTTCGCCCGGCCGCGCCATCCCTACACGGCAGCCTTGCTGTCGGCGACGCCGATTGCCGATCCCGACCGTGCGAAGACCCGCATTCGCCTGCAGGGTGAACTGCCTTCGCCGCTGAAGCCGCCGACGGGCTGCCACTTCAATCCGCGCTGCTGGAAGGCGCAGGACTATTGCCGCCAGGTTTCTCCCGAATTAAGTGGAGAAGGCGCACAACAATATGCCTGTCATTTCCCGCTCGACTGAGCGGGGAGATAAGCTGAGGAGCAAACATGCCGGATGAGCAGATGAACAGACCCCATGCGATCGTCGTCATGGGCGTCAGCGGCTGCGGCAAGTCCTCCGTCGGCGAAAAACTCGCCGAAGCGCTGCACCTGCAGTTTATGGAGGGCGATGCGCTTCATCCGGCCGCCAATGTCGAGAAGATGTCGAAGGGCATTCCGCTGACCGATGACGACCGGATGCCCTGGCTCGACAGCATCGGCGAAGAGATGAAGGCCTCGCTGGAAAAGAGCGAGGGCATCATCGTCTCCTGCTCGGCGCTGAAGCGTCTCTATCGCGACAGGCTCAGGGCTGCTGCCGGCGGCAATCTGCTCTTCGTCTATCTCGAAGGTTCCAGGGCGCTGCTGATGAAAAGGATGGGCGAGCGCAAGGGGCACTTCATGCCGGTCTCGCTGCTCGACAGCCAACTGGCGACGCTTGAGGTGCCCACAGGCGAGCCGGGCGTCGTCACTGTCGATATCGACGACACCGTGGACGGCATTGCAGCAACGGCCCTCGAAGGTCTCGCAACACTCGGCGTTACGGGTTGAAACGCTGCGGCGAATAGGCCGCGATATCGATGAAAGGCTTCTCGCCGGTGATGAGTTCGGCAAGCACGCGGCCGGTCACCGGTCCGAGCGTCAGCCCGTGATGGGCATGGCCGAAGGCAAACCACAGGCCCTGATGACGCGGCGCCTTGCCGATGATCGGCATCATATCCGGCGTGCAGGGGCGCGCGCCCATCCAGGGTTTGGGATCGAGCCTGCCTCCGAGCGGGAAGATCGTGCGCGCCACGGCTTCGGCGCGGTCGAGCTGGACCGGCGTCTTCGGCGCGTCGAGCGTAGCAAACTCCGCCCCGGTCGTCAGGCGGATGCCGCGGTTCATCGGCGCAAGGAGGTAGCCGCGTTCGGCATCGAGCGTCCAGTTGTTGAGCACGGCATTGCCCTCGGCGGCATAGTGCATGTGATAGCCACGCTTGACGCCGAGCGGGAAGGAATAGCCGAGCCGGCGCGTCGCAACGGCCGCCCAGGGGCCGAGTGCCATCACAGCATCATTGGCTTCGAGCGCACCTTCCGCGGTCATGATCTTCCAGCCGGAGCCGAACGGACCGAGCGAGGCGGCGTCGCCCGTGACGAACCGGCCACCGAGGCTCTCGAAATAGCGGCGATAGGCCGATGTCAGCGCATGCGGATCGAGCACCGACCAGGGATCGCGCCAGCGAATACCGCCGGCGAAATCGCCGGTCATATGAGGTTCCATGCGGGCGATGTCGGCCGAGGTCAGGCTGTCGTACGCCACGTCGAATTCATTCCGCCAAAGTGCTGCCTCTGCGAAAGCCGCGTCGCGCTTGGCTTCAGTGCGGAAAATCTTTATCCATCCGTCCTTGCGGATCAGCCCTTCGGCCTCCGACGCTTCGATCAGGTCCTTGTGCTCCACAATCGAATTTTCGATCAGCGGCGCATAGGCCCGGGTGATGATGGCGTGGCGCCGCGCATTGGAATTCCACCAGTAGCGGGCGAGAAACGCGATCTGACTCGGCAGCGTGCGCAGGTGATAATGCGCGTCGATGCGATTATTCAGCGCATAACGCAGCAAAAGCCCGAGCTGCTGGGGAAAGCCGTAAGGTGCCACACCTTCGCGCTGGATCAGGCCGGCATTGCCGAAGGAGGTTTCGTTGCCCGGATCCTTGCGGTCGATCAGCGTCACCTGCCGGCCGCGCCGCTGAAGATGGATGGCCGTGGAAACCCCGACGATGCCGGCGCCGAGCACGATTGCGTTTTTCGTCATTTCCGCTTGCATTCCGCTTAGTCTTACGCGGTGAAAATGCCCGCGCCGATACCGCGACGCAAACGGAAAATCGCATTCATTTCAAAATCATTGCGCTTTTCAGTGCGGCATTTTCAGTTTTCACGCGGACATGGAGGATAAGCGCGTTGAAAAGGGAAAAGACGATCGCGTAAAGCGGCAGGCCGAAGGCGAGGGGAAGGACGGCGATTTCGCCGACGACGATCGCATAGTTCGGATGGCGGAGGAAGCGATAGGGCCCGGAACTGACGAGCGGCGCACCGGGCAGGATGATGATACGCGTCGTCCAGCGGCCTTTCAGCGTCGCCAGCACCCAGAGCCGCAGCGCCTGCAGCCCCATGAACACGAGAAACCAGAAGAGCGCGATCGGCCTGCCCGGTGCAGTGAGCCAAAGGCCGATGATCCAGCCTGCATGCAGCGCCACCATGACGGGATAATGCTCGGGTGCCACCTCTCTGGCGCCACCGGCAAGAAGCGCGGCCGTGTTGCGCCGGGCGAGCGCGAGTTCCGCCAGCCGCTGCAGCGTCACGAATGCCAGAAGCGCGATCGACGGCCACATCATGCTTCCCTCCGCAGCGTCACGCAGCTGGCCGAAAAGCCCGGCCCCATGGCGATCATCGCCGAGCGCGCCGGCAACCCGGCGCGGATTGCCCGCTCCAGCACGAACAGGATGGTCGGCGAGGACATGTTGCCATATTCGGCAAGCACGGCGCGCTCGTGATCGAGCGTGCCCGGCGATAGCGAAAGCGCGCTCTCCATCGCTGCCAGCACCTTCGTGCCGCCGGGATGGCAGATGAAGCGGTCGATATCCTCCAGCTTCAACCTGTTGCGCGCCAGAATAGCACCCACCGCCGGGCCAAGCTCCTTTTCGGCAAAGGGCGGCAGCGATTGCGCCAGTACGATGCCGAAGCCGCCGTCGTCTATCTTCCAGCCCATGATATCGAGCGTGTCGGGAAAGAGATGTTCGCCGGTCGATTCCACCTCCGCCAGCCCGTCTTCGCCTGATCGCAGCACGCAGGCGGCCGCGCCGTCGCCAAAAAGCGCTGTGGCGATAATGTTCGGCCGCGTCAACTCGTCCAGCCGGAAGGCGAGCGTGCAAAGCTCGATCGAGACGAAAAGCACAACAGCGCCCGGCCGGCCCCGCGCCAGCCGTGAGGCGATCGCAAAGCCCGACACGCCGGCGGCGCAGCCGAGCCCGAAGACCGGCACGCGTTCGATATCGGGCCTGAAACCCATCCGGCCAGCTAGCTGCGCATCGAGGCTCGGTGTCGTAAAACCGGTGGAGGAGACGGTTACGACACAGTCGACATCGCCGGCCTCAAGCCCTGCCTGGCGAAGGGCCGAGCTGGCAGCCTCAACAAAAAGCCTGCCCGCCACCTCGGCAAAGGCCTGCATCCGGTCCTGCCAGCCATGCGGCTCGTCGAACCAGGCAAGCGGCCGCGCCGCATGACGCTTTTCGATACCGGCGCTGTCGAAGACGCGGGCAAGATGCCGGAAATCCTCGAAGCGGTCGGCAAACAGGCGGGCAGAGGCTTCCACCGCCTGTCTTTGGAAAATGACATGTTCGGGTGTCGCAACGGCGAGGCTGACGAGTTTCACGGTATCAGTCATGGTGTTCTCCTTGTCGTTCCCGGCGCAACGACTGAAAACACGCCTATGCCGAAATTATTCGGATCAGCGTGCTTCACGAAATCGTGATGAAAGAAATGCGAGGGGCAGCCGAATAAAGCCCGAAGCAGCGGTGTTCTCTCCTCGCAACGTCACTTCTAGAGGAGTTTCCCCATGACGATCACGCAAGCCCGCATCGCTTCCATCGTTCTCGGCGGCTGCCTTGTCGCTTCTGTTTTCTCCGGCCCGGTCTTTGCGATCGGCGATAACAGTAGCACAACGCCAACCTGCAAGAAGGGCGAGATCTACGACCAGAAGACCAAGAAATGCGTCAAGCAGCAGAGCGCCAACGTCTCGGACGAGAACCGCGCCGATTATGCCTATTCGCTGGCCAAGGCCGGTCGCTATGAAGAGGCGCTTGCCGTACTCGACACCGTCAAGGACCAGAACACCGCGGAAGTGCTCAATTATCGCGGCTATGCCACCCGCAAGCTCGGCCGCACCGACGAGGGCATCTCCTACTACCTGCAATCGGTGAAGATGGACCCGCAATATGCCAAGGTCCGCGAATATCTCGGCGAAGCCTATGTCATCAAGGGCCAGCTCGATCTCGCCAAGGACCAGTTGAACACGATCAAGGCGATCTGCGGCACCGGTTGCGAGGAATATCAGGACTTAAACGCCGCGATCCTAGACCCTTCGAAGATCTGATCGGCCGGTCAAGGGCGGGAAAACGGAACCACGAAAGGGATGTGAGAATGTCGGTCGCGCGCAGCATATTTCCTGCCTATAGTCGCGCGAGAATGGAATCGCCGGTTCATCCGGCGGTTCCGAGGGATGCAGGATTGGCGGAGGCGGCCATCGCGAGCGAAGCGGATATCAGAAGCGGCCTGACGGAAAATCTGGCAAGGCTCTGGCGTTATGGTCTCGTTCTCTCGCATCAGCGCGATGTCGCCGACGACCTGGTCCAGGCGACCTGCCTTCGTGCGCTGGAGCGCGCCGATCAGTTCATCTCCGGCACCCGGCTCGACCGCTGGCTGTTTTCGATCCTGCATTCGATCTGGCTGAACGAGATCCGCTCCCGCCGGGTGCGGCAGGGCCAGGGTTTCGTCGATGCCGGGGAGACGCTGACCTTCGACGGCGCACACGACACCGAAACGCATGTGATGGCCCATCAGGTACTGAAACAGGTGAATGCGCTGCCCGAGGCGCAGAGGACGGTGGTTTTCCTCGCCTATGTGGAAGGACTTTCCTATCGCGAGGTTGCAGGCATACTGGATATCCCGATCGGAACCGTGATGAGCCGGCTGGCTGCTGCCCGCGCCAAGCTCTCCGGCGCCGGACCGGAAGGGGGACGGCAATGAACACGAAACACACCATTCCCTCCGACGAAGAGCTGACCGCCTTCATCGACGGCGAACTGACGGCCGAAGAGGCCGCGCGCATTCAAACCGTGATGGAGGAAGACGAGAGCGTCGCCGAACGGCTGGAATTCCTGGCGCGCGCCAGCCTGCCGTTCAAGCAGGCCTTCGCCCCGCTGCTGTCGGAAGCCCCGCGCGAGAAGCTGGAGACGATGCTTGCCGTCATCCCGGCGCAGCCGAGCGCAAGGCCCGCCTCCACGCCCGCATTCGCTAGCCGTCGCCGCTTCCTCGGCGCGCTCGCCGCCTCGCTAATCGCCGGCATCGCGATCGACCGCGCCGTCATCGGCATCGGCAAAGGCTTCGCGGCAAAGGACGAAAACAGCGAATGGCGCGCCGTGGTCGCCGATTATATCTCGCTCTATACCGCGGAGACCCTGGCCGGCCCCGTTCCTGGCAGGGAGGACCAGGCCGCGCAGCTCGGCCCACTTGACGAAAAGCTCGGCCTCTCGCTCTCCCCCGAAGCCGTCTCGCTCCCGGGGATCGATTTCAAGCGCGCTTTGCTGCTGCAATATGACGGCAAGCCGCTTGCCCAGGTCGCCTATCTCGACCCCGAGACCGGCCCGATGGCGCTCTGCATCGTCCGTTCCGATGCCGGTCCCAAATCGCCGGATCTCGAAAGCCGCAAGGGCATGAACGTCGTCTACTGGTCGAACGGCACGCACGCCTTCATGCTGATTGGCCATGCTGCGGCGGATCGGATGACGGCAATTGCGGAAGGGGCGCGGGGGAAAGTGGCGGTCTGACCTGCTATTGGCCCGGCCCGAAATCGGGGCTTGATAAATCCTGCTATCGATTTCGTTTCACGAACTGACCGAGGCGGTTCACAAGCTTCGATGCCCAGAACATGAGGGTCGAGGCCCTTAAGCCGTGGTCGGCAAGGGCACGCAGCACTTCCTTGTTCTGACGCGATATGTTCTGAATGTTTTTGTTTGTAGCGCCCCCCAAGCGCATCCTCACCAACACGCGGGGGATATAAAGGCTCCTGATGCGCGCGACTTCCAGAAATCGCATCATAAGTTCGACGTCGGCTGCCAGCCGATAACGCAGATCGAACGTCCCAAACCGTTCATAGATGCGACGCCGAACATAGAATGTAGGATGTGGCGGACACCAGCCGCGTCCAAAAGTACCGGGTTCAAACGCACAGGATTTCCAATAACGGACCTTGCGATCGGGATGCTGGTTGGAAACATAGATGAGATCGCCATAGCAGCCATCATAGGCTTCATCGTCCAGCGCGGCCGCCACGGTTTCGAGGGAGTCACTGCTCTCGAAAGTGTCGTCCGCATTCAAGAAGCCGATGATGTCGCCGCTCGCAAGACCAATCCCCTTGTTCATGGCCTCATAGATACCTCCGTCCCGTCCCGAAAGTACGCGGCGGTTGTCCGCCGGCGCCAAAGCGATGATGGCGAGCGTCGAATCACTTGAGCCACCGTCAATGATGATGTGCTCGAAATCACGGTAGGTTTGCGTGTCGATGGACCGCAGCGTCTCGGCAATGGTCCGCTCGGCGTTCCAGCAAACAGTGATGAGGCTTATCCGGGGAGTATGTCGATCGGCAGTGTTTGCGGCCATTTTGACGAGTGTCTTGCTTCCATTCTAAGGGGCGAAATCTGGCCAACCCGTAGCAGACGGAAAGGCGGCGCCGCAATCCAGTACTGCAGATTATCCTTGATCAATGCTGGAGGTCCCTTGTCTTCGAAGAAAAAGCTGCGCAAGGGCATCTTGCTAGCCAGGGCTCGAGCACCGGCTCCTTCCTGAGCCCCTCGACATTTCGAAGCAACCTCTTCCGGTTCTTGACACGCCATACCTCATTGTATCCAGGCCTTGCGGCGTGATCTTGAACTGCACCCGCGCCCGCATATCCGCTCCTATGCAGTTGGAGCGTTCCGTTGAATTCTCCTACGTGCGATCGCCTGACCTTGCGGGAGAGCGGGCCGGAATTTCTAGATCGGCCTTAGCACGAAGAGAAGGCTGTCGCCCTTGCCCGCGGCATCCAGAATTCGATTGCCCAATCCCATCACCATCCCGACCCCACGTGCGCCACGCGATAGGGCTACGTTCTTCAGCCGAATGAAGAACGGTGGCCTGACTTGGATTGCATCAGCATTGTGCGTCCAGGTGGATGATGACTTGCCCTCCTGCTTCCGCTCGCGTGCGGTGCGTAATTGCAGGACCGACCAGAGATTAGGCGTAACCGTTCTGACGTTCTCGACCTTGTAACCAAACTTGCCGGCGAGTTTTGTAAAAGAGGTGCGGTTGAAATGATTTTGGTGATAGGGAATGTGCCAATTGATCCAGCGGTCTTTCCAGATCTTGTGATGAAACGAGCCCGTATTGGGGAACGCCATGATCACGCGACCTTGGGGGGTGAGACGTTCTCTTACCGCCTGCAGCATGGCCGAGGGATCCGGGACATGTTCGAGCACCTGATTCAATACAATAAGGTCGAACTTCATGTCGGGAAAAGGCAGATCGTAAATTTTGCCGATATGGACTTGCAAGCCGAAGTGATCGGCAATCGTCCGTACATTCGGATCGGCCTCAATCCCCCAGCTTTCGATACCTTTGTTCTTCATTTCGAGCAGCGAAATGCATGAGCCGCAACCGACATCCAGTACTTTCTCACCAGGCTGCGCCAGATAGTGGCCTTGATGATCGGTGCCGGCCATCCAACGATTGAAAGCGGCGAAAGGCTTGTTTACCAGCGCAGCTTCTCGCTCTATGGCGGAGAAATCAACTTCCCGGCGTGGATAATACGTACTGTAAAGCCCAGGTAGGTCCTCTTCCGTCAGCGGCGGTGTCGTCGTCATATGACCGCAAGACACGCATCTCTCGATCGAATAGACACCGGGGCAGCCGTATCGATCGTCGGATATGCGCTCGATAAATGTTTCCATATTCGAACCGCAGGCAATACACTGCATCTGATGATCGCTCTTCATCGCGTCGTTATTGTCCTTTTTCATTTCTTCGCTCGCAGAGCATGGGCCGTCCGGATAATCATGAAGGCCCCCATGCGCAATGGCGCTGTCATCCGTTGCAAGGGTGTGCCGATCAAAGAATAGAACGCGACCCGCTGAAATACATTGTGGGGCGAGCGCCGGCCAAAATGTTTCTTCCACGAAGACGTATTCGACACGTGAGCGCCGTAGACGGGCGGTGAATAAACTATGGCTTCGCTGGAAACAAGCAGTTGTACGCCCGTTCGCGCGAAGCGCATGGATATTTCGTAATCGGCCATATAATGCGGCAGGAAACGCGGACGCATGGTTCCATGCCGTTTGAACAGTTCCGCGGGAAACAACGTTCCGCGACCGCTGAGCGCATCCGCCTGATAGAGCGGCTTAGGATTCCGGCGCTCCCCTTCGCTCAACTCGGCGAGAATGTCCCATACTGCAATGCGATTTATGTTCAAGCGCGGTCCAACGCCCGTCAAAGGCGGGTCGCTCTCCTCCTCGTGAACGACGCTGCCGACAATAGCATCCCGATTTTCGCGTGAACACCGTATCAATGTCTCGACATAGGTCGGGCCAAACCACGTGTCATTGTTGACGAACAGGATGTAGTCTTCGGGGCCGCAGTCGGGCAGAACCCGCTTCAGGCCGACTTCTATGGCTCCGCCCCACCACAGATTGCCGTCGCCTCTTATGCTCGTCACGTCAGGCTGCGTCGCGAGGAACTCAGCCGTTTCATCGGTGGAGCCGTCATCGATGATAACAATTCGAATATTGTCGACAACCGTTTGGGCCCTCAAGGCCGCGATGACTTTGCGAGTGTGCTCAAGTCGGTTGAAGACCGGAATTAGGACGTTTACACGCATCAAATATTGTCGTCTTTCGTTACGAACCAACAGAAATCTGGCCGTTGCACAAAAGACACATCGGTGACAGCGAACCGCGCGTTTGTTCTATCAACCAGTATTGACGCAGGATGAAGGCGCTTCATTCTTCGAACCAAGCCTGGAAAGGCCGCCTCTCAAATTCGTCCAGTGCTCCGCCGGGTGTGGAATTGACGATGCGGATACCATTCGATTTGGCAATATTTGAGATGGCTCGATACTGCCGCCACAGTCGCGCCAGCTGTTGGAACTCATCGTGAAGGGTCCTCGTCAAGGTGCCGTCCGCATTTACGGTGAAGTCTTTTCCCTTTTGCACCTTGAGGTCGAACGCGTATCTATAGGTTGACGACAGGAAACGATCGTGGTCGACGCCGAGCAGGATGATCTCTTTGAAACCAAGATACATCGCTATCATCAAGGCCATCACCGGCACCGACTCGACACGAGGGACCGGTTGAGAGATATCGACGATTTCCTCTGATGTTCTTTCGTCGAAGCTTTCACCGAGCACGAGATACCGAACCGTTCGCCCTGAAAACAGATTGTGTTTTCGAACCAGCTCCGCTTCAGTGGAACTGAGAAACAGTTCCGCGGCGCCCAAGTGCGAATGCATCTCTTTAAACCAGTCGATCACATCCTCCGATGTCATCGATACGTAGGTAATTTGCGGAACACAATGATAACGAGACTGGAACTTGTCGAAATCGGAGTGCAGGTAACCATTGGAAACGGTTATAACGGTTTCGCCCTGAAGTTGCGACAGATCCAGGCCCTTGACGCTCGGGCCATTGCCTAAAATAAAACAGCGCTGCCCCGCGTGCAGACCAGCAAGCTGTCTATTTTCTGCCAGCGAACTCGCGACATCAGCAGAGAGATTGTGACGATTTTTTAGCCTGCGCTTCAGCTCATGCACACCATAGGGGAGCAGCATGGAGCCAAAGGTCAAAATCTTCCTCAAAGCTGCAGCCACTTTACCACCTCAAAAACCTCCGCGTATTTTACACCGATGCGCTGGCCGGCATTCTCGGCTTCGTTGCGGAAGAAGCTCACCCATTTCCGCCCCGTGCGCTCCATCTCGGATTCATGGGCAAGGATCGCCTTCTCCTTCTGGTCCCAATGGGAGGTGATGTCGACGTAGAAATTCCCCCTGAAATCGACGGTCGAATGATACCAGTTGCTGCGGTACATCAGGAGGCGGGGCACATGGCGGCAGCTGTGCAGTGACGCCCGCGACAAGGCCAGATGGTCATGGTGGATGTCTCCGACCCAGTGGGTGTAAACCATATCGATCTTCAGATCCTGGACGAGCTTGAGGATCTCGATATTCAGCGGGTCGACGAATTCGATCTGGAGCGTTTTGAACTCGCCGCAGAACATTTTGTGGACGCCGAGAATTTCCATCGCGGCATCCGCTTCCGCTCTGGCGACCTGGCTGCTGCGCACGGACTGATCATACTGGTTTGAAAAGCCGGATACGGTCGCGACATAGACATACACCGTGTCGCCGTTTACAGCATGACGTGCCAGTGCACCGCCACAGCCCAGTTCCACGTCGTCAAAATGGGCACCGATCGCGAGAATATTCATTTGCAACTCCAGAGCAGGTCACGCGTGCCTGCAATACCACAATTCAGCAGTGTGTCGAGAATGCTGAGATAGGGCATGAACTCGCCGAAGGGCTGCGGATAGACGGGATGGACGAAATGCTGCCATTCGATCTCGATCCCGGCTGCCTCGAACACCTCAGACCGCATGTAGTCGCGCGCGCCCAGACCTGAGAGGTAACGCGTTGCTCCGACTTTCCGCAGCAGTTCGACAAGCAACTCATTCTTATGCCCCTCAGGGCTTAACGTGCTCGCCCGCACCGTCGGCATGGTTATCTCAAGCATCTCCAGAATGCCTTCGAGGAAATGCATGTTAAAATCGGCCAACAGCTCGAACCGCTTGCCGTAGAGGGCCTCGATACGGGGAAAGACCTCGCTCCAACCGGCAGACTTGCGATAATTTTCGCGAAGCAGGGAAAGGTTTTGGTCTATCCAGCCGGTGCCGGGCGCCAGTTCCACGGCATTGATCGCAGTGCCGAGACTTGGCTTTCTGATGCCAACGGTGAGCCACCGATCGCCCTGCGCCGTCTTTATCTTATCCCGATGCGTCCAGCTTTTGCTCGTGCCATGGACAAACTGAACGTGATCCAGAACGATATAGAGGTCGGCGTTCAGAAAACGCTGGAAAAAGCCGAGATATGAAGCGAAGTCTGGTTGATGGATAACCGCTGTAATGGTCATGCAGCCAATCTTTCCAGCAAGTCGGCAACGCGGCCGACCCCGCCAAGGTCGACCTTGGTCATAGCAGTCTCGCTCATGCTCCGGATGGGGATCGGCGTTTCCAGGATGCCGAGATCGAACGCCGAGTGATGCCCGGCAAAGAACGCCACTCCCAGATCTTCGAGCGCCCGCCCGACCGGGATTTCAAAAGGTTCGTTGGCGATCACCACACACGGCAGGCCCGCCGCACAGGCTTCGAATGGGGTAACACCGCCGCCGGTAATCGCCAGATCGTGCCCATGCATCTCTGCCGCAAGCGATGGCACCTGGTTGAGCAGTTTGAACTGACCCGGTGCAGCGGTCGCGACGACCTCTTCAAGCTCCCTCATGTGTTGGAAGCTCGGGCCAGTGACGATGGTGACGGGAAAAGACTTGCTGCTCAGCCATTTGGCAACGCGGACGGTCACTCCGTAGGTATCGGCGCCGCCGAGCGTGACAAGGATCGATGCAAGGCTTTGCCGACGTCTGCGATAGCTAGCGATTTCAGGATTGAGTATCATATACTCCACCCCCAGCCGAACATCCTTGCCCTTGAGACCCTCGGTCTCTTCGAACAGGAGAGCGCAGATATTCATGTCGGCAAGCTCCGCGCCATCACCACGATCATCAAAGGTAACGAGCTTTGCGCCCAAACGCTTAATCGCCTCGCTGTGGGATCGCTGCGTGTTCAGGCGGTCATTAATCCAGACTGAAGATGATGCATCGGGTTCAATAAAGCCATTCTCCCATCCGGTCACGGAGGCGAGATCATAAAGCGCCACATCAAAGCCGCGCTCTCGGATGACCCTCAACGAATTCGGATGATCGTTCGCTAAAAATAGGACCGGATGACCGCGTGAACGCAGTTCGGTGGCGAGCGTCAACGACCGAAACAGATGCCCCATGCCGCGTGCATGTGAACTTTCTATGCAGAAGACGAACATAGTCTGATCGCTTCTTCTGTCCCAACCCAGTTCCCACCCCCCCGCGCTGCCAGAGCACAAGCACGTCTCCAGTCTTCCTCAGTATCTACCGTCAGGCGCAGATTTGGGGATATTTTGGCTGGAGGCACATCGAGCTGGCCAATCTTGAACAACTCCGGCCGATCCGTGAAGTATTCATTCACGTGCTCGCGATGGTGCGGCAGCATCCCCTCTCGATGACTGCGTGAGAGCGCTTCGAACGTAAATATCTCGGCGCCGACACCGATGGGCAACTGACCGAACGCGTGCGTGTAGTCGAATCCCTGCTTTTGGTGCAGGTCGATCAGCCTCTCCAACTCCTCGATATCAGTGAAGGGATTGTCCGCCGTCAATCGCACGATATCCGACATCCCAAGCGATCTCGCACATTCGAAATAGCGATCGAGAACATCGGCCTCGTCGCCGCGAAAGCAGCTGACGCCGTGCTTGAGGCACCAAGTTTCGATAATGTCGTTCTCGCCGGCCGATGATGTCGCGACGACGATCTTGGCCGGCCGCTTCAGCATCTGAAGCCTGCCAAGGACATGTGCGAGAAGCGGCTTGCCGGAAATGTCGCGAAGCACCTTTCCCGGCAATCGGGTGGATCCCATTCGCGCTTGGATGATGATTCCAAGCCTCACGCCAGATCGCTCCACTGGAGGACGGCATCGCCATCGAGATCCCTTATCAATCGTCGCCCGGCGAGAGTGTCGAGATGCTTAGGCTCGATTCCCGTCCCCGGCCGCTTAACCGAAATGTCGCCGGGGGAGATGAATTCACCGGCTTTGAGCGGTCGATTGAGAACGACGCTCTTGCGGTTATTCAATCTGGTTGTCGCCTCGCTTGCAGCCGGTTCCTTGCGACCACTGCCTTTCATGACCTCGAACGCACGTATCGCATCCACAAGCCATTTCATTTCTGCCGGATCGGCCGAGAGCATGTGGTCGGGACCATCGGCGGCCTTGTCGTAGGTGAAATGCCGCTCGATGACCCGGGCGCCCATCGCGACCGCACAAAGGCTCGCGACAGGGTTCAATGTATGGTCGGAATAGCCAACGTCGAGATCCGGAAACGCCTCCATCATCGTTTGCATTGCACGCAGGTTCACATTTTCCGGATGCGTCGGATAGCTTGTGATGGCGTGCAACAGGATGAGCTTCTGATTACCCGCCTCCTTGATTGCGGCAACGGATTCCCGAACCTCTTCGAGCGTCGACATCCCCGTCGACAGGATTATCGGCTTGCCCGTTTTTGCCAGATAGCGAAGAAAGGGAATGTTGACTGCATCGTCCGAACCCACCTTGTGGGCACCAACCCCGCACTTCTCCAGCAGATCGACATCCGTTTCGTGTGAGGGCGACGAAAACCAGTCCAGCCCGTGCTCCTCGGCATAGCGGAAAACCGCTTCGTGAAGCTCGTGACCGATTTCATATTTGCGGAAAAGCTCGAATTGCGAGGTAACGCCGGTGTTTTCCATATCGAACATGGCGTTGCGGCTCGACAGGGTCTCTGCCCGATAAGTCTGGAGCTTGACAGCGTCTACGCCGGACGACTTTGCCTCGTCGATCAGCCGTCTTGCCTGGTCAAAAGTCGTAAAATTCCCGCCGATTTCGGCGATAATATAACACCGGTCAGGTCGGTAGTTCCGGAACATCTGCTACTCCCGCAATTCACTATACAGCCGGCGTTCCAATAGCGGTAACACAGCTCAGTTCAGCTCTGTGCGATGTCATCCCGCACACGACCGGTATACAACTCCCGGCTGCTTCTCTATTTTCCGATTTCCTGAGCCCGATCCACGTAATTTCGGACAACCACTTTCCGGCCGCAGATTTCGGTCGGCTCGTCATCCGTCAGGCGAGGCAGGTAGCATCGCCGGCATACTTCGCTTTTCAAGAAGCCCTGCGGTTCTTTGTGCAAGGCGCGGACTGCATTCATTTTTTCGCCGTGCCAAATCTGGTGGACCGTCTCCGTCGTCGCGTCACCAATGACTTCGCGATTCTCCTCGTCGTTCGAGCACTTCATCACAAGCCCGTCGGCCCCGATAACGAGGCGCTGGTATTGCTGTGGGCAGGTGAAATTATCCAGATATTGAACGTCAGAATCGTTTCCGAGGTAGTCGATCAGCGGATTGAAGGCGACAAGATCCACGTGAGGCGCAAAGGTTTCATAATAGAGATCCGGATTTTCCCTGATTGCTGGCCAGATGCCCTGCACCTTAATGACCGGACGGTGGAGCCCGCGCTCGTCTTTGTACTTCTTGATGTCCTTGATCTTGTCGAGTAGCGCCTCGAACTTGATCGGCTTGCGGATCTTTTCGTAGGTCTCACCGGTGCCGTCGATCGAAACGGTGATCCAGTCGATGCCGGCATCGACGAGCTGAGCGAAATAGTCTCTGTTGAGCTTGAAGCCGTGCGTCAGGGTCGAGACTTCCTTGATCCCACGGTCCTTGGCATAGCGCACACAGTCGGCGAAGCGCTTGTGCAATGTGGCCTCGCCCCGCAGCGACAGACGGATCGCAGGAACCTTGCCGCCGATCTCATCGATGATACGGCAGTAGAGATCCCAGTCCATCCTCGTCGTGTTCACACTTTTCTTGAACTCGTCGCTGATCGTATAGCACATCGGGCAGCGCAGATTGCAGATCGACGCCAGCTCGAGATCGACCAGCAGCGGATAGTCCGAAACCTGCTGGTTCAGGGCATATTCCGACCATTTGCGACGGTAATCCGCGTATTCTGCTTCCCACCCTTCGCCCCGGAATTTGTCGAACGCGGCTTCGCGCTCGTCCGTGTCCATCGAGTAGTTGCCCTTGTTGATCGGAACGTAACGTTCGTTCAATTTACGACTCCTTCATCATCGCGCGCATCCCGGCCGGCAGATCCCATTCCGGCCGCCATCCGAGAACCGTGCGAGCCCGCGTGATATCGGCCCGCACGTCAGGTATTTCATTCCGCCGAACTGTGCAAGATGACACCACAGGTAGAGCAGTGCCGGCAGCTTCTTGCAAGATGTCGATTATTTCCTGCACCGAATACGACATTCCGGAGCCGATATTGATACAATGGTAGCCTTCCGCGACGTCCATGGCCTTGGTAAAGGCGCTCAGGACATCTTCAACAAAGATATAGTCACGCCGGGGACTGAGATCCAGGACCTGTATTTCCTGCTTGGTTCGTATCTGGTTCAGAAGCGTCGGTATCAGAAATTCGGGGCGCTGCCCTGCGCCGTATATATTGAAAAGACGCAATACCACCACCGGTATCTGCTCGTGCGTGGCGGCGAACTCACAAAGCTGTTCGGCAAGATGTTTGGAAAGAGCATAAGGGTTGTTCGGCCTGACCAGATCGCTTTCACGGATCGGCAGCCGGTCAGGCACTCCGTAAACATAGGCGCTTGCGAACACGAGTTTGGCCTTGTGCCGCTTGCACCAGTTCAAAGCATGGTGCGTTCCGAGGACGTTGGCGGCCGTGAAACTCGGTCCTTGGCTCCAGCTATCTGGAACAAATGTCCTGCCGGCAAGGTGAAACAGCGTGCGCGCCGGGGGAAGCTCCTGCCAAACCTTTTCTTCGCTTATATCACCATGCGTTCGGTCAAGCGCAAGCACGTCAAAACCAGCCTGCTCAAGCCGTCTGACCAGACGACTCCCGAGAAAACCGCCAGCACCGGTGACGATGGCATCAACCATTCAGGAACCTGGAGCGCATGGATTCGAACTGCTCGATCGCCAAGGCATAATCGTCAGGCCGTCCGATATCGAGCCAATAGCCGCCAAAATCTCGAACCGTGGCCGGCTTGCCGGCCGCAAGAAGTTCAAGCATCAACTGATCAAAGCCATAGGCGCCACCTTGTGGTATGTGCTCGACGGCCCTCGAAGACACCATGTAGACGCCCATGCTGACTTTGTATTCGGCCGTCGGTTTCTCTCGAAAACCGGTCAGCAGCCCGGCCTCGCCGGTGTCCAGAACGCCATAGTCTATGCGATGCTGGCGCGTCTTGGATGAGATCGTGAATATATTCCCGTCGCGGACGTGCGCATCATGAAAATCGGCATAGTTGAGATCCGTCAGAATGTCGCCGTTCATCACCAGGAAATTCTCCGGCAGATCCTTTATCAGCCGCAGCGGCCCCATGGTGCCGAGAGGCTCGTCCTCGAGCGAATAGTCGATGCGGATACCCCACTTGTCGCCATCCTGGAAGAAAGCCTTGATCAGCTCGGCCTGGTGGTTGACGGCAAGTGTTATATGCTGAAATCCGCCTGATATCAGCTGACGAATGATCACCTCAAGAATAGGATAGTCGCCGATCGGCATCAGAGGCTTCGGAAGCACGACGGTATAGGGCCGCAACCGCGTTCCCATCCCGCCCGCCAGAATGACTGCGCGCCTAGACATTGAAGATATCCGCCTTGTATCTCGCCAGATTCTGCGGCTGACGCAGCCAGTCGATCGTCGCTTTCAGACCATCTTCCAAGCTGTAACGCGGCGAAAATCCTGTCAGAGACTTGATCAGGCTGTTGTCGCAGCACAGACGCTCCACTTCGCTATTTGCCGGACGCAAACGCTGTTCGTCGCATTCGATCTCCACGCTGACGCCGATGATGTCGGCGATCAGGCGAACGGTATCGCCGATCGATATCTCGCTGCCCGAGCCGATATTGACCGTCTGTCCGATGGCTTCGTCGCAGGCCGCGAGCGCCAGAAAGCCGTCGCATGTATCCTGGACGAAATTGAAATCCCTGGTGGGCGAGAGCGCACCAAGCTTCAGCGTCGTTCGTCCACTCAGAAGCTGTGAAATCACAGTCGGAATAACCGCCCTTGCAGATTGTCGCGGGCCGAAAGTGTTGAAGGGCCGTGCGATCGTCACCGGTAGGTCAAAACTCGAATGATAACTGTATGCCATCGCGTCAGCACCGATTTTTGACGCCGAATAGGGCGACTGTGCCTGCAGCGGATGACTTTCGCTGATTGGGACAAAGCGAGCGGTTCCGTAGACCTCGCTGGTCGAGGTCTGAATGACGCGGCCAACGCTGGCATCGAGAGCGCCCTGAAGTACATTCAACGTGCCATTAATGTTGGTGTCCACATAGCTGGACGGCGCCTGATAGGAATAGGGAATAGCGATGAGAGCGGCCAGATGAAATATCGTGTCAACGCCTTTTGCGATGGCACGCATTTGCGCCGGGTCGCGAACGTCGCCAAGAATGACCTCGAACTCGCCGCGATATTCAGACTGGTCCAGCCAGCCCCAGCTGGAAAACGAGTTGTACTGGCAAAGGGCGCGGACTTCGACGCCTGCCCTTGTCAGGGTTTCAACGAGATGGGAGCCGATGAAGCCGTCCGCGCCGGTCACAAGTACTTTCTTCATTTCAATAAGCCCTCAGAATCGCGGCGGTAGAGCATCTTTACATCCCAGGGGAGCTGGATTGCCGAAATTGATGGTTTTCGTTGCTGGCCCAGCATCTGGATGATCCCGACATTGTCTTCGACTTCGAACCGAATACCCTCAACCACCGAATAGATCGAAAAACGGCTGGAAATGCCGGCGCGGAGATAAAAGGTTCCGGTGTTCAACAAGCCAGCCGGAATGATTACTCGCGCCCGATAATAACCTGGAGGCCGGGTGTCGAGGCGGCTTACGTCGAGTTCCGGATCGGACAGGCTGATGATCGGGGAATAACCATCCTCCATCATGATCTGCAGCCCGACGGAAAGCCCTGTCAGTGGCTCGCGCAGTTCATACTCCATCTCGACGATAAAATTCTTCGTGAGTTCAACGGTTTGTGCTAGCTCGCCGTCTTCGTTTCGGATGGAAAGGCGAGAGATCACCGCCTTGCCGTCGACATCCTGTGGGTCGATTTCAAAATCTATCTTCCCGCTCAGTTCAGGCCGGTCGAGATAGGCGCGAATGACATCGGACGTACTGCCCACCGCAGCAACGCGACCGTCGGACAACAGAATGGATCGAGGGCAAAGACTGCTTACAGCCGTCATATTATGGCTGACGAACATGATTGTTCGGCCCGCCTTGGTCACCTCCCGCATTCGGCCCATACATTTGTTCTGGAAGTTGACGTCGCCAACTGCCAGAACCTCATCGACAAGAAGTATTTCGGGTTCCAGATGTGCCGCAACGGAAAAGGCAAGTCGAACATACATGCCTGAAGAGTAACGTTTGACTGGGGTGTCGATGAATTCGCCGATTTCTGCGAACTCGACAATTTCATCGAACTTCGTGCGAACTTCGGAGTGTGTCATTCCAAGAATGGCACCGTTTAAGTAAACGTTTTCGCGGCCCGTGAGTTCGGGGTGGAAGCCGGTTCCGACTTCCAAGAGGCTCGCAATCCTGCCTCGAATGCCAATATAGCCCGAGGTTGGACGCGTTATGCGAGACATCAGCTTCAGAAGGGTCGACTTGCCTGCCCCATTGCGACCGATGACGCCAACGATATCGCCGCGGGAAATCTCGAAGGAGACATCATCCAGGGCGTGAAAAATATCGTTCTTAAGCCGAGCCTTGTTCTGTCTGTCGGAAGCGTAATCCGAGACGGAGGCGTTGGGGTCCGGCAGATTGCGGAACCGCGCCCACCAGCTTTGGAGGTCACGGTACAAGGTGCCGTGATTGATGATACCCAAGCGATAGTGTTTGCTGACATTCTCGGCGTGTATAACGATATCATTCATCAAACGGTATCCATAGCGGTTGCCTCAGCCCGCGCAAAAAGTATCAAGCCGCCAATTATAATAGTCAGAGTGGCCGCGACATTCGCCAGGCAAATGCTCAGAGGAAGCGGCGACGCGTCGAAAAGTGCCCAACGGAATACCTGAACCGGAGTCGTCATCGGGTTGAGGTAGTAAAACCATTGATATCGTTCGGGAACCTGGCTGAAAGCATAGACGACGGGTGTCGCATACATCCAAAGCTGCGTAACGAAACCGACGGCATAAACCAGGTCACGATATCGAACTGTTAGCGCGGAAACCAAGAGTCCCATTCCCACACCAAGCGTTGCAACGTATAGCAAAATCAATGGTGTCGCGAAAACGAAACGCAGGCTGATCACTATAGCATCCTGGCTAAGCCAGAGAACAAACGAGATCGTAAGCAGAAGCGTGAATTGGATGGCAAATGCGACCAGGCCGCTCATCGCGACTGCGAGTGGTACGACTAGCCGGGGGAAATACACTTTTCCAAACAAGTTCGAGTTTTTCGAAAATGTTTCTGAGTTATTGGTGAGGCAAGCTGAGAAATAATTCCAGATAATGGTGCCGGACATATAAAAGACAAGCGGGGAAATTCCATCGGTGGAGAGATTGGCAATCTTTCCGAAGACGACGTAATAGGTGATCGTCGTCAGTATCGGTTGTATGAGATACCAAACCGGTCCAAGCACGGTTTGCTTGTAGAATGTCGTGAAATCTCTTTTGAAGAACATCCAGATAAGTTCACGATATTTCCACGCAGTCGTCAGCCCGACGCTGATGGTGCCGGACGGCTTGATGACTATATCCCAGGGTTCGGTGCCGCTTTCCCTTTCCTGTTTTGTCACGTGACCTGTCATATTAATGCGCTCAAACTCTCCGTTAGCCGTTGCTCGTGCCATATTTTCTAGGGCCTGAGGGGACCGCATGGACCGACGCCATGTATCACGCGACTCGATCGAGGACACGCCCCAAAATTTCTCTCAGACGGTGGTCGAAATCTTCTTGCTTCCACAAGGAGGCTCTTTCAAGCCCCTTTTTGATCAAAGAGGAACGTAGGTCTTCATCTTCCCACAGGCGGCTCATTGCCCCTTGTATTTCCTCGACGGATTGCGGCGAGAAATAAAGCGCTGCGTCACCGCACTGTTCCCGCATACCATACTTGTCTGATATCAAGACGGGACAACCGCACACCATCGCTTCAAGGGGCGGAATGTTTGTCGGGCCAAAAAAAGTCGGCATGACCAACCCTAAGGCACGACGATAAAACCCAGCCAGATCCGAATCCGGCACATAGCCGACGAAGTGAACCGCTTGGGATAGCCCGAGCTCGCTTGCCATCGTTTTGGCGGCCGCATATTCGCGCTTTGTGTTGCCCGCCAAGACCAGTTCCATGTCCGGATGCGTCCTGCGCGCGGCTGCCAGCGCTTGTATGAGCCGCAAGTGATTCTTGTGAGGCCAGAATTGCGCCGGATAAAAATAGAATTTTTCCGGAAGTCGGTAGCGTTCGGCGAAGGCGGACCTCTCGACCGAATCTGTAAGATAGATCGGAGCGATATAAGGCAGCGGATATATGTGATCTTCTGGCGTGCCGTAGCTTTCCATGACATGCCGCCGCCCGGTTTCGGAATCGACGAGCACGGCAGCGCTCTGGTTCGCAAGGTGACGGAACCGGCTTTCTCTCAGTTGAAAGCGCAACCAGCTTCCGGCTTCTGGAAAGCTGCGTTCATATCTATGCATCAAATCGTGAACGGTTGCGATCGAGGGCTGCTTGATCTGCCAGGTCAGGGCGTCTTGAGCCGGAAAAATCCACAGATCACATTGGAGAGATGCCAATTCCCGCACGATTGGGTTCACCCATCTCGCGACGACGCGCGCTACGGACCCAGGCAGAACCATGAACAGCTTGGCAAGTGTCTCGCCCCGCTTCCAGTGCTGCAGCGGGACGGCCTTCAGCGGGCTGGCATCAAGTTCAGAGCGCCAGGCTTCGTCCCCATAGGCAACGATGACCTCCACTTCCGTGCCGTCGATTGAAGACAGGGCCTGCACGAGGCTTTGCGCGTACTGGAACATACCACCGGCATGGCGGCTTACTCCGAGATAGAAGCCAATCCTCTTCCGACGCAAGGTAATTCGGCTGTCCAAATGTATCGCCAACAGTCAGCCCGCGTTCTTGCGCGCTACGACACAGACGCCCCAGGTTTCGGTCCCCGGTGTCGAACTGGACATCCACTCTTCGGCAATCACACGGCTCATCCCAGCATTCGTCAGGAGGCGATCTATCTCGTTCAGGAAGAGGTAGCGCATGCGGTGGGTTTCGCAAACCATTTCGGTCTTGGCGCTCAGCTTCTCCGTCGCGAAGATCGTGTAATTGACATCCACGATATTCTCGGCGTCATGCACCACCGACTCTGCGACGCGAACGACGGAAATCTCGTCGTTTTCCAAGCGTTTGACGCGCGTACTCGGCCGCTGCCAAAGGACTGCTGGTCCGTACCAGAAGTCGAATATGAAAATTCCGCCATCTTCGAGATGGTGGGAGACAGTCTCCATCATCGCTTCGAGATCGGCATCGGACGTCTGATAGCTCAGAACATGAAAAAGGGAGATGACCGCCTGGAATCGCCGATCCGTCCGGAATGTGCGTGCATCGCCCAGCGTGAAATTAAGTTTGCCGCCCGACTGTGCCGCCTTCGGCATGGCCGCCGCAAGCATGGTTTCCGACAGCTCTACCCCCAGCACCCCATATCCGGCTTCTGCGATCTTCTCGGCGTGAATGCCGGTGCCGGAGCCTAGCTCCAGAATCTGCGAGATCGGGCCGGTGGCATAACGCCCCAGCAGAGCTTTCACATAAGCTGTTTCGCCCTCGTAATCCTTGTCCTTATAGAGAAGGTCGTAATACTGGGAGTACAATCCGAAACTGGTCGTCAACGGATGACCTCCGCTACGATACCCGCGACTTCGCGAATTTGATCTTCCCTCAACGCCATGCCGCTTGGAATATAGAAGCCGCGGCGCGCAAGCTTTGCGGCGATGGGAAGACCTGCATCCTTGAAGAAGCCCATCTTCTGCAGAACGGGCTGCTCGTGCATCGGCCAGAAAAACGGACGGCTGCCTACGCCTTTAGCCGCCAATCGCTTCATCGCTTCGGCTGCGTCGAAATCGATCTCGTCCTTCAGAACGATGCCATAGACCCAATAGATATTCCGGGCATAGCTTGTTTCGGGCAACGGCAGTTGAATGCCGGGCAGGTCCTGAAGCAGATCGGTATACAGTTTGCCCATCGCACGTTTGCGCTCGACGAATTCCGCAAGGCGCTCAAGCTGCGCGCAACCCAGAGCCGCCTGCATATTCGTCATACGCATATTCCAGCCCAGTTCCTCGTGAACGAAGCGGCGGGCAGGCAGGAAGCAGAGATTTCGCAGGCTCCGAGATCTGTCGGCAAGGGCGTCGGAATCGGTGACGATCATGCCACCTTCGCCCGTGGTAATGTGCTTATTGGGATAGAAGCTGAAAATGCTGACATCGCCGAAACTGCCGCAAGGCTGGCCGTTATATGTCTGTCCATGCATTTCTGCAGCGTCTTCGATGATCTTGAGGTCGTGGCGGCGGGCGATCTCGTTGATCGCGGTCATATCGCAGGGCAGGCCGTAGATATGTACCACCATGATGGCGCGCGTCTTCGGCGTAATAGCTGCTTCGATCTTCGTCGGATCGATATTCCAGGTGAGGGGATCCGAGTCCACCGCAACCGGCACACAACCGGCTCTCACGATGGCTGCGGCACAGGAAATGATCGTGAAGGACGGCATGATGACCTCAGTGCCTTCCTCCAGGCCAAGCGCCATCATGCCAGCGTCGAGAGCCATCGAACCATTCGCAACGGCGATTGCGTGCTTGCGGCCGACAGTCGCGGCAAACTCACGCTCAAAGCGTGTGATGAAGGGGCCCTCGGAGGAAATCCAACCGGTCTCGATGCATTCCAGCAGATACTTACTCTCGTTACCGTTCAGCAGCGGCTCATTAACCGGAATCATTCGGCATCCTTTATCTTCAGTTCGCGCACTGACGGTACAAATCGCGTCTTGTCGGATTCCCCGGCATAAGGCCCCTGCTTGACTTCGATGATTTCAGCTTCTTCGATAATTTCAAAACCATGTCCGCCGAAGGCGAGCAGTATGACGTCGCCTGCGCGCAGTATGGCGCTTTCGTAATATTCCTGCGCGTCGGAATAGAAGTCCACGCGGACTACGCCCGACTTTATAAGCAGGACTTCCTTCGTGTAGAGAACCTCGCGCGCGACGGCGTTGTGAACATGGGGTTGGATGACATAGCCCGTCGGTCGCTTCATATAGGCGAGTTGCTGCGAAAATTCGTCCGGCGTGAAGAATTGGATGCCATCGAACGTGTAGTTCGACCGCAATATCATGGCCTGCAGTTCGCCACCGTTCGTGATCTTTTCTATCATGTTTCTCTTTCCCAAATCGACCGATGCGTCAGGATGCCGCCAAACCGACTACTTTGCGTATGCGCTTGACCCCGGCCGAGAATACAAGCTTGTAAAAATCATTCATCCGCCGGCGGCGCATCTTTGCGAAAAAGCCCAACACGCGCAGTCGCATTTGTTCGTTAACTTCAACATCGATCTTTTGCAATTTCCCCGGCGCATGCCCGAGGTTGCCCGCGTAATAATCGACATCGCTGCAGTGGACTCCGCTGTCGTCAAACCCTGAGTTCTCCACAAGGCTCTGGCGAGGATAGAGGGTCAGCATATTGTCCAGATAAGCGCTGGCATGCCACCTGATCGCCCAAGATTGATTCTTGCCTTTGACTTGATTGCGCAGCATCGCGATGAAAAAGGCGTTCCCACCGTAGTCGAAAGCTTTGGCAAGGCCTTTCTCTTTCAGGCCCATCAGAAGCTTAGCCCCATTGGGTTCGAAATGTTTCCATGCCCGGGCCCACGTGGCCCATCCCCAACAGTCCGCCCCACGTAGGAAATAGCTCTCTGGAGCATCGTCATTGGGGACTGGATAGGCGTAACCGTGAATGCTGGCGACGCGCTCCTCATCCGCATAAAGATCCAGCCCCTGGTTCATATAGCGCAAGAAGTCAGGCGAGGTTATCAGGTCATCCTCGACGACGATGACGCGGCCATATTGTTCGCACAGACGGCCCACGCCATCGATGATAGAACCTGCAAGGCCATAGTTTCTTTCACGTTCGACGAGGGTGACCGACTTGAAACCCGTTACCGTCTTTGCCTGTTCACGGACTTGGCGCACACGCTCCGCTTCTTTTTCATTGCGCTGACCGTCGCAAAAAATGAACAGCGGCGTCTGTTCCGCCAATTCGTTTGCCTGCAATGCAGCGACGGTCCGCGCCATATGCATGGGACGATTGAAGACAAAAAGTATGACTGGTGCGCATTCCATGATTATTCCCAGCATTTCCTGCGTTGCGCAAATTGCTCGAGTCTATGTACGAATAGGGTCTCGGCTTCGAGCCGCTCCGTGTCGATCGCCTTTAGCTGCTTACGCCCTTTTTCGATCAGATCAACTGCCACCGCAGGATCCCGAATGCGCAACATTGCTTCGGCCCACTGCTCTGCGTCATTAGCGTCGGCAAACAACGCCGCATCGCCGACCTGTTCATTGAGATGCGCCGAATAGATCAACGGGCGGCCGACTGCCCAGGCTTCCAACGGCGGTAGATTGGTCGGGCCAAAATAAGTCGACATCACGACGGCCAGAGCGCCTTCGTAAAGCGCGCGCATGTGATCAACCGGCACAAAGCCGAGAAACGTCACATTGTCAGAGACGCCTAACCGCTGCGCTTGCTGCTTGATCCGGGCCAAATTACCGCTGTCCGCACCCGAAAAGACCACGCGTATGTCGGAATTAACGGCCGCCTTTTTCTTTAACAACGAGACCGCTTCAAGAATGCGTATATGGTTCTTATGAGGCCAGAATTGCGCCGGATAGAAATAATAGCCATCCCTCAGCCCGTAATTGCCGAGCACGGCAGTCCGATCGATCGAATGCGCTTCACTTAAGAACGGAGAGGGCTCGAACGGCATCGCAATCATGCGCTCTTCGTCAATTCCGTAGCGAACGACGATTCTCTTCAGTAGCTGATGTGATGCCACCATGACGGCGACGGCACGTGGCAGGCATGTGGAAAAGTGCCGCTCTCGTTCTTCGAATCTGCCATCGGAGCTCACTTCTGGAAATTCGAGATCGTCCCGATGACAGAGATCAAGGACGGTCGTGATGTAGTTGAGCTTGCGGAAATAGTTCGGAGTTGAGGAATGGGTAACGAAATACGCTAGATCCATGCCTACTTTCAGCAGCGCATTTTCGATTTTGCTTGCCATCCACGCTTTGCCAATTTCCTTGCGGCTCAAGCGGCGCAAAACGGCGAGTGCAATTCGAGATAGCCTTCCGGCGGCAGGCAGGTATTCTGCGGGAACTTCAAGCCGCTTGAGATGCTGCAGATTGGCTTTGATCGTCGTGAAAGCCACGACCTCATGCTGTTTTCCGATGATACGCTGGAGTTGTACGATCGCATTGATTGCTTGATTGAATCCGCCACCGACCTGAATCGGGTTTTCTAACAAGATGCCAATTTTCATGCTTTGACTAACCTCGGCGTCTGCGCCGGCAGACGGCTACTTCACATTTCGATCAGGCCGGAGAACCGCGTCGTTTTTTCACAGATAATCTGACACTGCGGATCTCGCTCCTCAATTTCTCGTCCCCATTGTAAGAGGGTCACAGCCAGCGGATGCTGTCACGAATTGATCGTCAGGGAGATCCGCAAAACGGCGCTCTCACCAATTGGCGCGAGGGGGCATCCGCGTCATCCATTCAGTTGCACCTAATTAATTCCTGGTATTCGCCTTAGCATATCCTGCGATCACGACAACACCCACAACGGCCCGGTCACAAGCAAAGTTGGACCTGTGTGGAGGGTGTCGTTGCAATCTTGAGACGGTGATCGACAATTTCTTCTATGGTGCTTGAATGGCCATCAAAATCTGGAGCGGGAAAGCAAACTGAAGGGCAAGGTGACCTCTTGCCCGATGTGTGCCAACCTCACGTCAACCGCGGAGATTGACGATACTCATTTCGCCGGCCTGGCCGCAGTTACATGGGGGTTGCACTCGTTCGGCCGTTTCCATAAACACGACCCGAAGATTGTATCGAAAGACGATGTGAAAAAATGACAAAAACCGCGCTTATTACTGGGGTGACCGGTCAGGATGGTGCCTATTTGGCCGAATTGCTTCTGAGCAAGGGCTATACGGTGCACGGTATCAAGCGGCGGTCATCGTCTTTTAATACCGGCCGCATCGAACATATCTATCAGGATCCGCATGAGACACATCCTCGTTTCATCCTCCACTATGGCGACATGATCGACTCGACCAACCTGCTGCGGATCGTCCAGCAGACGCAGCCCGATGAAATCTACAATCTTGCCGCACAAAGCCATGTAGGTGTCAGCTTCGAAACGCCTGAATATACGGCGGATGCCGATGGCGTCGGGACGTTGAGGTTGCTCGAAGCGATCCGTATCCTGGGCCTCGAGAAAAAGACCCGGTTCTACCAGGCATCGACTTCGGAACTCTACGGTCTTGTGCAGGAAGTGCCGCAGAACGAGAAGACGCCCTTTTACCCGCGTTCTCCTTATGCCGCAGCCAAGCTCTATGCCTACTGGATCGTCGTGAATTATCGCGAGGCCTACGGCATGCATGCGTCGAACGGCATTCTTTTCAATCACGAAAGCCCGCTTCGCGGCGAAACCTTCGTCACGCGCAAGATCACGATGGCGGTGGCTGCCATCCACCTGGGGCGGCAGGATAAGCTTTTCCTCGGCAATCTCGACGCCAAGCGTGACTGGGGCCACGCGCGTGAATATGTCGAGGGCATGTGGCGCATGCTGCAGCAGGACAAGCCGGATGACTACGTCTTGGCGACCGGTGAGACGACGAGTGTCCGCCAGTTTGTGGAGTGGGCTTTTGCCGACGTAGGCATTGCTTTGGAATGGAAGGGGTCCGGCGTCGATGAAAAGGGCTATGACGCCGCGTCCGGTGCGTGCCTTGTAGAAATCGATCCTCGATATTTCCGCCCGACAGAAGTCGATCTTCTGCTTGGCGACCCGACCAAGGCACGTCAGAAACTCGGCTGGCAGCACAAGACGCCGGTTCGCGAGCTCGCCGCTGAAATGGTACGGGAGGATGTCAAGCACTGGAAGGCTCAAAACAGCCGGAAAGAGATCTGAGTGTACGACCTGTCCAACAAGAAAATCTGGGTTGCCGGCCATCGCGGTATGGTCGGCAGTGCTCTTGTGCGTCGGCTTCAATCCGAAGATTGCAATGTCATCACGGCCACGCGCCGGGAGGTCGATTTGACGCGGCAGGAGGAGGTCGAGAAATTTGCTGAAGCAACCCGGCCTGACGCGATCATTCTCGCTGCGGCCAAGGTTGGCGGTATCCTCGCGAATGACAGCTATCCCGCAGAATTTATCTATGACAATCTGATTATCGAAGCGAACATCTTCGAAGCCGCCCACCGGGCGGGAGTGGACCGGCTGCTGTTCCTGGGTTCAAGCTGCATTTATCCCAAGCTCGCTCCGCAGCCCATTCCCGAAGAGGCTCTGTTGACCGGTCCGCTTGAGCCGACCAACGAATGGTACGCGATTGCCAAGATCACCGGTATCAAGCTCGCGGAAGCATACCGGAAGCAATACGGCCACGATTACATTTCCGCCATGCCCACCAACCTATATGGCCCAGGCGATAATTTCGACCTGAATTCCAGTCACGTGCTGCCTGCGCTTATCCGCAAGGCGCATGCCGCGAAACTTCGCAATGACCCGCATATGGTGGTCTGGGGCACAGGAACCCCGCGCCGAGAATTCCTTCACGTCGACGACTGCGCCGACGCGTTGGTGTTTCTCCTCAAAACCTATTCGGGCTCGCAGCACGTCAATGTCGGCTCGGGCACAGATCTCGAAATTATCGAATTGACGCGTTTGGTATGCCGCGTTGTCGGTTACGAAGGTGAGATCATTCATGATCTTTCCAAGCCTGATGGCACGCCGCGAAAGTTGATGAGCAATCAAAAGCTGCAGGACATGGGCTGGAAACCGCGCATTTCGCTTGAGGATGGCATCCGCGCTACTTACGCTTGGTTCCTTGAGTTCGAAAGCAGATCTGATCCAGCGGTCTGATACCAGGTCGGTGATGACCGGCATTCCCTGTTCTAGGCTATCCCGCAGACCCGCACGGCAGCCGGAGCGAGGAATGCAGCGAAGGACTTTCCGTTTTGTCGTAACGGGTGGCGATGCGCCGAAATTGCTTGAGCCGGCTGAACAGAAGCCATCCGGGCTTGCCCGCCGGAATGGTCAGCAGGTCCGGAACGGCCTTGTAGCCTGAAGCTCCACCAGCCGTCAGGATAAAGCCGAGAGGGCGGTTCGATCTGCAGTTTGCCGACGAGGAAGAGCAACTCGAGTCGCGGCGGTCGGCAGGACAGTTCCGCCATTGAGGCGGGAGAGCCCGATAGGGCTAGCGCGGTAAGTATTGTGGAATATGCGAATATGCGCATATTCTGCGACTGGCGCTGCCAGACAAGACCGGTCGCGGGCCTCTGGGGGGATCCCATGGAAACAATCGTCGAGGACGCCCATGCTGGCGTCGTGTCGCCCGAACTCGTGGTCGATGCACTGTTTGCATGCCGGAAGACGGCAGCGATCAGGGCGGCCATCGAACTTGATCTTTTTACTCATATCGGCGAGGGCAAAACGGCCGCATTGCTGGCGTCGGCAATAAGCGCCTCGGAGCGAGGGGTGCGCATTCTGTGCGACTACCTCGTGGTCCACGGTTTCCTGACAAAGGAGAGCGGACAGTACCGAATGACGCCCTCGACCAGAATGTTCCTCGATCGCAATTCGCCAGCCTATATGGGCTCTGCCGTCGAGTTCGTCGCTGCACCCGAAATACTCGATAATTTTCTGCGCGATCCGGCCGCCGTCGTGCGAAACGGCGGTTCGGCCGGACTTGCAAACATTTCGGCGGACAACCCTGTCTGGCTGAAGTTTGCGCGTGGCATGGGCTCCTTCACGGGTCTCAGCGCCAAAATACTCGCTGACGAAATCTCCGGCTGGCCGAGCGCTCCCAAAAAGGTGTTGGACATCGCTGCAGGTCCAGGCGTCTTCGGGATCGAAATCGCCAAAGCCTTTCCATCGGCGGACATCATCGCCGTCGACTGGGGCGCTGTCCTGGAGCTGTCGAGGCAGAATGCGGAAAAATCAGGCGTGGCGGACCGCTATCGGACGATCGCCGGCAGTGCCTTCGACGTCGACTGGGGCGCCGGTTATGATCTCGTTCTGCTTCCGAATTTTCTGCACCACTTCGATTTGCAAACATGTGCCCAACTGTTACGAAAGATCGTCGCGAGCCTTGCAGAGGGTGGTCGGATCGTCGCGGTGGATTTCGTACCGAACGAAGATGGCGTGTCGCCGCCCTTTCCTGCGGCGTTCTCTTGGGAGATGCTCGCCAGCACGCCGTCGGGCCAGGCTTATACGCAAAGTGAGCTGACTGAGATGGCAGGACTGGCCGGTCTTGCCGGCGTCATCGTCAAACCCTTGCCGCCAACTCCGGCAAGCCTCATCCTGTTTGAATAGCAGCAAGAGGTTGGCGCTCCCATCGTCCTCTATTACACGGGTGTGCCGTCAGGGCTGGCAGATGAACGTCATTAACGCGATCCCGGGCTTCTACCCCGCTGACGCTCAGGTACCTGCTACAGGGCAACTATGCGACCGCTATCGGATCGAAGGTGACCCAAATGCACGCCGGCTCGATCGAGTTCAGCGACGTCTGGTATGAGGACGGGAAGTGGAAGGCGCTCATCGTCTGCTTCCAGTTCATGCGCGATGACAACCAGCTCATCGAGACGATGGCGCAGTTCACCGTCTTTCCCGGCGTCTGGCCGCTTAATCTGATGGAGAGGTGGAAGACGTTCGACCAGCGTTCGGCTGAGAACTTGCAGTTCGTTCGGATTGCCTGACGTGCGGCAGTACCAGGAAATTGAGGAGACCGCCCCCCCGTAGGTCGGCGCTTCTCTTTTCCAAAATGTCACCAATCAAGGTCGTCAGAAATTCTGCCGTCAGATGGGTCCAGTCTGTCATAAACGGAACACCCCCGCCGCTGGTGAGGCATTTCTCCTTGTCGTAGTCGCAGTGAAGCTTGATGATATCGACGTAGTTGAATGCAAGATCAGAAGGGAAAAATGGCAGTTGCGCTATGGTCTGGTTAGCTGGCGGATAGGTCGCCAATCGCAGGCACGTAGAGGCATCAGATTTTGTCTGAAGCATTAGCCCCAGGCACGAGTGCAAGTCGTCTAGCTGGAAATAATCTCCGAAGACGTAAATTCGCGCGTCATCCGAGTGGCTTTTCATCCAGGAAAGAAGCTCAAACCTAAACGGGTTGACAGTGTACTCGAAAGGCCGATGACTCGTGAGGAAAATCGCTTTCGTTCGGCTGAGCAATGACTTGTCGTTGATATATTTTTCAAAGGGAATGCAGTATTTGTCGTAAATGCTGGCGCGAGAGGGGGCCTTAACAATATCGTTCTTGATCTCCACCATGCAGTTTAAGTAGCTTATTGCCACGACTTGATATCGGTCGGCATCGATGTAATTTTTCAGCGCGACTGACCAGTTTCTGGCGTAAGAGTCCCCAATTATGAAGATAACGGGCTTCCCGGCTTGAATGTTGTTGTTCAAGCCTAGAAAAGTGCTTTCGAGTCGTGCTTCGTTCATCTGCGCGAAAGATGGATAGACTTGATCCAACCTGTGAGGAAAACCGGCCATAGAGACTGCTGACACAACAGCAGCCGTGATGGCTACAACTGATGAGCTTAGGTAGATCCAGAGAGCGCGGCTTCTCCTGGTGCGGCGAAGGGGCTTTTCGATAACGACAAAGCTGACGACCGCGACCAAGACCGTCGCTGCGATGGCAAGAACCTTATCGCTATTGTTGAAATTCAAGCTTGTCAGCCGCGCGAAGGCGAAGACCGGGTAATGCCACAAATATAAAGAGTAGGATACCAATCCGGTGAGCGCCGCAGGTCGAGAAGCCAACAGGCGCCCGACCGCGTCCTGCTGACTGGTGAATGCGAGCACCAGACAGGTCCCAATGACAGGGATCACAGTTACCAGGCCAGGATGAGCCGTGTCCTTTCTAAACAAGATGAGCGAACCAAGAACGAGGACAAGCCCGGCCGCCGCGAGCAACGGCCGAGGGCGAGTTCGTCCACGCCTCACCTCGTGATAGGCGAGAAGTGTTCCGGCCAGCAGTTCCCACGCCCGGGTGAGTGGCGAGTAGAAGGCTTGTTGCTGATCATACCGTACCGTTACGACACACAATACAAAGCTAAGGGATGCCACCAGCAACACGCATGGCAAAAACCTTGACTTCAGGTATCGGCGCACGATCAACAATAAGAGCGGAAACCCGATATAAAATTGCTCTTCGACGCTCAACGACCAGGTGTGAAGAAAAGGCTTGAGAAGGGTGTTGGGCTCCCCGTACTGGGCCGCAGTAAAATAGAAATAGATATTCGATCCAAATAGGAGCGACGAACCTATGGAATTCGCGAAATCAAGAAGTTCCGATGGTAATAAAAGGTAGTATGCGAAGGGAATTGTCGCGAAAACGACCGCAAACAACGCAGGTAGAATTCTCCGCGCGCGCCGAGCATAGAATTTAAGGAAATCAATACGCCCCGTTGCTTCGATTTCTTTCAGCAGAATTTGGGAGATCAGAAAGCCACTGATCACAAAAAACACATCGACGCCGATGTATCCGCCCTGCAGCAACGTGTGGCCGGCAACCGTGAACTCGGCGTGATACAGAATAACCGCGATCACCGATATGGCTCTTAAGCCATCGATCTCTGGTCTGTAAACCTTCAAAGCTAGCCCTGCCTTCGATATCTGTGCGTAACGTTGTCGCGCCCAACATTGGCGCTTTTGGGCTGCCTAACACAGAGATCTTGGAGGGAGAACAGTATAGCCTGATAAAAGATTTGCGGGCGCGGCCGATTTCAATCTTTATTTTCGGTGCTGTTGTAAATCAGCATTCCGGAACCTCATTGGTTTGCATGTGTTTTCCAATCGCTGACCACTTTTGTCTATCGGCCGTTCCAGAAGCGAGAGACGTCAGGCCGACGCCAATAGCGCCTACCATCGCTGCCCACCACCGCGCGCCCGAAATCAGCAAAAATCGAAATGGCGCGTGTAATGCGTAGATGCTCGCCCGAGCTGCGATGTCGGATTCGCTGACAGCCCGCGCCCGTCGATCCAAGTGATCAGGGGCAGCGAAAAGGAAGCAGGCATTGGAGGGGACGGGAGGGTAGGCAAAAGCAAGCCCGTTTGCCGTAAAATCAATCGCTTAGTGAAATATTGGCTGGGGAACCTGGATTCGAACCAAGATTAACGGAGTCAGAGTCCGTCGTTCTACCATTGAACTATTCCCCAGCATAAGCGAACCGGCGGGCGGTCGGCTGGTGTGCGGCGCTTATAACCAAAAGCCGGGGAATTGCAAATAGCTGTTTTGAAAAAAATCGGTGCTGCCGGGGAAAGGTGAAACCGCTGCAAATCCCCTGTCCAAAAAAGAATTTGGCGATTTCGGCGGGCGCTGATATTCTTGCCACAACGCAAAAATCGAATGAGCGCCTGCTGCATATCTCAAGACTTGCGCGGCGTGATGGAAAAATAACGTGGAAGACCCCGAAGGCGGCGTAAAGCCGCAATTTGACGGGGCGTCGGCGGCAGGGCGCAAGGACGGCAAGAAGTCCAGGCGCCGCAAGGGCAAACGTGGCGGGCAATCCCGCAACGCGGCTCATCCCGCTTCGCATGAGCCCTCCGGCGGTGCCGGACAGCCTGCGCGCCCGATGGAAGATGCAGCCGGCAATCCGGCTCGCAAGCGCAAGCGTCGCCGTCGTGGCGGCCATGGTGCTGCGCAGGACGGTTCACCTCAACCTCATGTGTTGGAACAGGCCGGAGCGGCAGATCATGCCGCCCGGTCCGATGGCGATTCGGCGCCGAGCCGTCGCAACCGCCGCAAGCATCGCGGCAAGCGCGGTCTGCAGGGCCGGCCGCTGACATCGGCAAAACCAGCAGGTGCCCCGCAGCAGGAAAGCCGCGCGGAAGAGACGGCGCGCGTCGCCGTCCCGCGCGAAACCCAGAACGGCGCGGCCGCCAGCCGCAAGGGCCGCCAGGACAGCCATATCAATCCCGGTTATCAGGGTGATCGCCAGGGCGGCGAGTATGTGTGGCCGGAGGAGCTCTACGCTGCTCTCGATCTCGGCACCAATAATTGCCGTCTCCTCATTGCCCAGCCGACCCGTCCTGGTCAGTTCCGTGTCGTCGACGCTTTTTCCCGCATCGTACGCCTCGGCGAAGGCCTTGCGGCCAGCGGCCGTCTGTCCGACGAGGCGATGGAGCGGGCGATCGAGGCATTGAGGATCTGCGCCTCCAAGCTCAGGAACCGAGAGATCCGCCGCATGCGGCTGATCGCCACCGAAGCCTGCCGCCAGGCCGTCAATGGCGAGGACTTCCTCAACCGGGTCGTTGCCGAAACCGGCCTCGAGCTCGAAATCATCGATCGGGAGACCGAGGCGCGGCTTGCCGTCTCCGGCTGCTCGTCGCTGGTCGGTCGCGAGACGCGCTCCGTCGTGCTCTTCGATATCGGCGGTGGCTCGTCGGAGATTGCCGTCATCCGCATCGGCGACAATCGCTTCAGCCGTCTTGCCAATCACATCACCCACTGGACCTCGCTGCCGGTCGGCGTCGTGACGCTGTCGGAGCGCCATGGTGGGCACGACGTCACGCCGGAGGCTTTCGAAGGCATGGTGCGCGAAGTCGAAGGCATGCTTGGACGCTTCGATTGCCCGGAGATCGAGGTCGCCCAGACCGGCGACTTCCACCTGATCGGCACATCGGGCACGGTGACGACGCTTGCCGGCGTGCATCTCGACCTGCCGCGTTATGACCGGCGCAAGGTCGATGGCATCTGGCTGTCCGATGACGAGGTCTCCGCCATGCAGGCAAAGCTGCTCTCCTGGGATTTCGCAAGCCGCGCCGCCAATCCCTGCATCGGGCCGGACCGGGCCGATCTGGTGCTGGCTGGCTGCGCCATTCTCGAGGCGATCCGCCGCCGGTGGCCGAGCCCGCGCATGCGGGTTGCCGATCGCGGCTTGAGGGAAGGCCTGCTCACCGACATGATGGCCGATGACGGCGTGTGGCGGCGCAATCGCAACCGCCGCGGCCAGCGCGTGAGATCGCAAGATAAGGAATAGCCATGACCAAGGCACCGATCGCGGGAAACCGCACCGGCCGCAAGCTCGGCCAGCGCGTCAAGAACAAGAAGATGAAGGCCTCCTCCCGCCAATGGCTGCAGCGCCACATCAACGATCCCTATGTGCAGCGCGCCCAGCTTGAAGGCTATCGCGCCCGTGCCGCCTTCAAGCTGCTGGAGATCGACGAGAAACATCACATCCTGCGCGGCGCCAAGCGCATCATCGACCTCGGCGCTGCCCCCGGCAGCTGGTCGCAGATCGCTGCCAAGGTCACCGGCTCGACGGATGAGGACATCCGTGTGGCCGCAATCGATTTCCTTGAAATGACCCAGCTTCCGGGCGTCAAGATCCTGCAGCTCGATTTCCTCGATCCGACCGCGCCGGAAAAGCTGCTGGAGGCGGTCGGCGGCACGCCCGACCTTGTCATATCAGACATGGCAGCACCCACCACCGGCCACCACCGCACCGACCATCTGCGCACCATGCATCTCTGCGAAGTGGCAGCGCATTTCGCCGTCGAAGTGCTGGGGGAAGGCGGGCACTTCCTTACCAAGACCTTCCAGGGCGGAACCGAGCGTGAACTGCTCGCCATGCTGAAGCAGAATTTCCGCCAGGTCGTTCATGTCAAGCCGAACTCGTCGCGCGCCGAATCGGTCGAGATGTTCCTGCTGGCCAAAGGGTTCAAGGGGCGCAAGGCCGAAGGCCAAGCAGAAGAAGCTTGATCTTTAAGCCGGTCCTGACGGATGATGGCGATCGGCTGCATAATTTCTTAAATCGGGATCGATTTAAGGATAAGGTAGGCAGCAATGGAAAGCATTGCCGCGTCCTTTGCGTGTCCGAAAGGACGCGCGGCGCTGTGAGGATTTGAACCGCTGATCCCATGCTTCTTTACGTCACGCTCGGAACCAACGACCTTTATCGCGCAGGGCATTTTTATGATGCCGTGCTGTCTCCCCTCGGCTATCGCCGCCAGCGCTCTTCCGAAGAGGAAATCGGCTATTCCGCCGAGGGCGATACGCGCTGCCGCTTTTGGGTGGTGACGCCGTTCAATCACCGCCGGGCGACCTCGGGCAATGGCGCCATGGTCGCGCTGGCGGCCGAAACGCGGGCGGATGTCGATGCCTTCCATACCGCGGCGATTGCGGCAGGCGCCGTGGATGAGGGCGAGCCCGGCCTGCGCTCCTATCATGCCCATTTCTATGCCGCCTATATCCGTGATCTCGACGGCAACAAGCTCTCTGCTGTCTGCGAAAACCCGGAGTAGCGGCTGCCTATTTAACCGCCTGCTGTTCGGCTTCGACAGTTGCTGCCGTCATCGCCTTGGAGCGGTGGCCGGAAACAAGTGCGCCGGCATTGCGGTCCATTCTGACGAAGGGAATGGTCGCAATGACGGTCAGTCCGGCGATGATGTAGAAGGCAAGGTGGAAATCGGCCACATCAAGCGCCTCGCCGCTGATATAGATCGAGCTCTCCAGGATGGCGGCGGCGACCGCAACGCCGAGCGCCAGGCTGACCTGCTGCATCACCGAGCTCATCGATGTCGCTTGGCTGGCTTCGGCATCATCGATATCGGCGAAGGCAAGCGCATTCACCCCGGTAAACATGAAGGAGCGGGAGAAGCCGCCGAGCAGCAGCACGACGATGATGACGAGGTGCGGCGTCGACGGCGTGAACAGGCCGGTGACGACAGTCACCAAGGTCGTTGCCATGGCGGCGCCGAGAAGCGTCGTGCGGAAGCCGGCAGCGGCGAAGACGCGCTTTGCCATGAACTTGGTGGTGATCGCCCCGATCGCTCCGGCAAAGGTGATGAGGCCGGATTGGAACGGCGTCAGCCCGAAGCCGAGCTGCAGCATCAGCGGCGTCAGGAAGGGCATGGCCCCGACGCAAATGCGAAACAGCGTGCCGCCCAAGGTGGAGGCGCGGAACGTCGGGTTCTTGAACAGGTTGAGGTTGAGGATCGGCGCCGGATGCCGCTTGGCATGGCGCACGTAGAGGAAGCCGCAGATGAGGCCGATTACGGTGGCGGTGACGCCAATGATCGGGGGCAGGGCCGGCAGACTGACCACTGACAGACCGAAGACGACGCCCGCAGCCGATAGCGAGGTCAGCACGAAGCCGGCGAAATCGAGCCGCGGCGGCGCAGTTGCTTCCACCTCCGGCAGAAAGATCGTCGCAAGCCAGATGCCGATGATGCCGACCGGTACGTTGATCAGGAAGATCCAGTGCCAGCTGAAATAGGTGGTGATGAAGCCGCCGAGCGGCGGGCCGGTGAGCGGGCCGACAAGCGCGGGGATGGTCAGCAGCGCCATGGCTGAGACCAGATCGCTGCGCTTAGTCGTGCGCACCAGCACGAGCCGGCCGACCGGCGTCATCATCGCGCCGCCCATGCCCTGCAGGAAGCGGGCAAAGACGAATTCCACGAGGTTGGACGAGACGGCACAAAAAATCGAGCCGATGACGAAGACGGAGATGGCAAGGCGGAAGATCTTCTTGGCGCCGAACCTGTCGGCTATCCAGCCGCTGACCGGGATGAACACCGCCAGCGCCACCATGTAGGAGGTCAGCGCCAGCTTCAGCGTGATCGGCCCGACATGCAAATCCGCGGCAATCGCCGGCAGCGCCGTCGCAATGACGGTCGAATCCATCTGTTCCATGAAAAGGGCGACGGCAAGGATCAGCGGGACGATGCGATTCATAGGCGGGAGCCTTGATGGGGCAGCGGATTGGAGCTGGAAAGGCCCGTGCTGTTTAGTCCCAACTGCGGGTTCTGCCAATCCCCAAATCCAGGTCGACGGCACCTTTGCTTCACGTCTGCGTGAGACGGCTTGCGCATCAACGTCGCCTGTCAAGATTGACATATGTTTACACTTGCGGGGCAAGAAATCCGGCCGGAAATGTCATCGGGCCGTGCTGCGAACACCGCGCGTCATGGGAGAATGGATATATGGCAATTTCGACGCGAATGAAGCGGCGCACCGTCTTCGCCGCAGGCTTTGGCTTGCTGGCGGCGCCGCTGCCTTCAAGAATGCCCGCTATCGAGATGATCGCGACCGAAAAGATCGCCTTCCTTGGCTACCACATGCCGTTCCCGGCAGCCGGCTTCGTCGAGAGGCAGGATGGCGGTTATCGCTTCGTCCCGAAGACTTATCAGTTCGACATCTGATCCGAAGCGGTTCAGGCTTTCACGGAAGTGCTGACCGCTATAACATATTGTATTTAAACCATTCCGGACCGAAAAATGCTTAGGGCTTTTCCCGGAATGCTCCTCGCGCATGGCACCCATGACGAACCCGGCAGACATGCCGGGCTTTTTGCTATTTCCTTCCTGTCATAGACGTGTTACCAGCCCTCGCCAACTTCCAAGCAACCCAATGCAGACCGACGGGGCGGACGATTCGTTTCCGGACAGGGTCGCATTTTTATTAAATGAAGGAATTTGGCCATGGCGCGCATCATTGAAACGGCAACCGGCGCAGACGCGCTTACCTTCGACGACGTGCTGCTGCAGCCGGGACATTCCGAGGTCATGCCCGGCCAGACGAATATCTCCACCCGTATCGCTCGGGATTTCGAACTCAACATCCCGATCATCTCATCCGCCATGGATACCGTCACCGAGAGCCGCTTGGCGATCGCCATGGCCCAGGCCGGCGGGCTCGGCGTCATTCATCGCAACCTGACGCCGATCGAGCAGGCCGAGCAGGTCCGGCAGGTGAAGAAGTTTGAAAGCGGAATGGTCGTCAACCCGGTAACGATCGGCCCCGATGCGACGCTTGCCGATGCGCTCGCGCTCATGAAATCCTACAGCATCTCCGGCATCCCTGTCGTCGAGAAGTCCGGCCGCCTCGTCGGCATCCTGACCAACCGCGACGTCCGCTTCGCTTCCGATCCGGAACAGAAGATCCACGAATTGATGACCAAGGACAATCTGGTCACCGTCAAGGAAAACGTCGATCAGCAGGAGGCCAAGCGCCTGCTGCATTCGCATCGCATCGAGAAGCTGCTGGTCGTCGATACCGAGGGCCGCTGCGTCGGCCTCATCACCGTCAAGGACATCGAGAAGTCGCAGCTGAACCCGAACGCTTCCAAGGATGCGCAGGGCAGGCTTCGCGCCGCCGCCGCCATCAGCGTCGGCGATGACGGCTTCGAGCGCGCCGAGCGCCTGATCGAAGCCGGCGTCGACCTTCTGGTCGTCGATACCGCCCATGGCCATTCGCAGCGCGTCCTCGATGCCGTCTCCCGCGTCAAGAAGCTCTCCAACTCGGTGCGCATCATGGCGGGCAACGTCGCCACTTATGACGGCACCAGGGCGCTGATCGATGCCGGTGCGGATGCCGTCAAGGTCGGCATCGGTCCGGGCTCGATCTGCACGACGCGCATTGTCGCCGGTGTCGGCGTGCCGCAGCTTGCCGCCATCATGTCGGCGGTGCAGGCGGCGAATGATCAAGACGTGCCCGTCATCGCCGATGGCGGCATCAAGTTCTCCGGCGATCTTGCCAAGGCGATCGCCGCCGGCGCTTCCGCCGTCATGATCGGATCGCTGCTTGCCGGCACCGATGAAAGCCCGGGCGAGGTCTATCTTTACCAGGGACGCTCCTTCAAGGCCTATCGCGGCATGGGTTCCGTCGGCGCCATGGCCCGTGGCTCCGCTGATCGCTATTTCCAGGCTGAGGTGCGCGACACGCTGAAGCTCGTGCCTGAGGGCATCGAAGGTCAGGTGCCGTACAAGGGGCCGGTCTCGGGCGTCATCCACCAGCTTGCCGGCGGCCTCAAGGCGGCCATGGGCTATGTTGGCGGCAAGGACCTCAAGGAATTCCAGGACCGCGCCACGTTCGTGCGCATCTCAGGTGCCGGTCTTCGCGAAAGCCACGCCCATGACGTGACGATCACCCGCGAGAGCCCGAACTATCCGGGCGCCGGCCTCTGATCATGAAAGCGGGCAGCGGGATTCCTCTCTGGATCGTCGCGCTGCTCGCAGCCCTTTGCCTTGCCGTGCTCGCCTGGACGACCTTCGGCTTCGTCGTTCCCTTCAAGCATGAAACCGGCCAGGCGGTGCTCGATACCTATTTCGCCGGTTACGACGAGTCGGCCGTCTTCCACATGCAGAAGCTGCTCGATGAGAACGAGACAGCGACCAGGCTGCTACGCGCCATGTATTTCGGGCCGGAGCTGATCTTTCCGGCACTGCTGACGGCGCTGCTGTTCTTCGCCTTCCTCAAGCTCGGTCCTGTTGGTTCGTGGTTCGGCCAATCGCTGCATCCGGTCATTGGCAAAGCGGTTTACCTGCTGCCGTTCATCTACGGCATTGCCGACTACGGCGAGAATATCTCGAGCCTCATCGCCTTCGGCAACGGTGCGCCCTCTACTGTTGCAACGCAGCTACTGCCGTGGATGACACGGCTGAAATTCGCAAGCCTCGCCATCTGCTTCATCCTCATCGTCCGGCTTGCCATCGGTCGCTGGCTCTCGCCGCGCCAGGATTGAGGCCGCTTTCAGCCTGAGCGGCGCTGGTGTCCGGTTCTCCTTTCGGCTACTGCATAAGTCCTTAATTCGGAATCGATTTAAGGAGAAAATTATGCAGCAACTCAAAAGTATTACAGCGTCCTTTGCGTGCCTGAAAGACGCGCGGCGCTGTCATACGCGCAACAAATGCGGAAGCAGAAAGGAAGCGGCCATATGACCGGCTATCAAATCTTCTGGCCACTCCTTGCCCATGTGGCCCTGGTCTATGGTCTGTATGCGCTTCTTGGGCTTCGGCGCGCAAAAATGGTCCGCGCCGGCACCATCGCGAAATCGGATTATCGCGAAAACCGCCGCGAGCCGGCCGAAAGCCTTGCCGTCAAGAACTGTCTCGCCAACCAGTTCGAACTGCCGGTTCTCTTCTACGCCTGCTGCATTCTTCTCTATATCACCGAGGCCGACAATCTCGTTTCCGCCGGCCTCGCCTGGGCCTTCGTCGCCCTGCGCTACGCCCACGCCGCCATCCATGTCACCAGCAACGACCTGCGTTATCGCAGCCCGATCTTCGCCGCCGGTTACCTGGTGCTTGCCGCCATGTGGGTCTGGCTCGGCGCATGGATGGTAATGAGCTGAGGCGGCAGGCGCTACCGCCCCATCATTTGCCCGCCACCTGCTACATAATTCCTTAAATCGGGATCGATCTAAGGATAAGATCTGCAGCAATTCAAAGTGCTGCAGCGCGACGACCGAACATGCCGGCATCGGCGGCAAGATGGCCGCCGCACGTTGGGCCATTCCCAAGATCGCAGACAACACACAGCAGCATGGGGCGCAAGCGGCGCTGCCGGTGAAATTCTGACTCGATATGCGTGCGGCGCCGAGCGTCTGTTTCAGTCGTGCACAGGACGCCGTAGCACTTTGAATTGTACGATAGCGCACCGTTTTCACACGCTTTTCCCAGCCGTTAAAATGCGAGTGTTTCCATTTACCGCGGATGAAGGCCTGCATGTCATATCGGCTCGACGCGGTGGTTTGGCACATGCCTTTCGCCGTGAACAAAAAGAGTGGGAACGACATGGGCGCGGAAAGCATGGAACGCATCGGCTTGCGCAGGAAGCCGAAGCAGGAGCGCAGCATCCAGAGGCTGGACCTCATTCTCGCTGCCGCCGCCAAGATCATCGCCGAAAAGGGCGTCAGCGCCATGCGGATGACGGAACTCGCCATTGCCGCCAAGGTGCCGATCGGTTCGGTTTACCAGTATTTCCCGGAGAAGGCGGCAATCGTCAAAGCCCTGTTCGACCAGCACGCCTCGGCGATCCAGGCGAAGATGGCGGCGATGTTTGCCGACGTCCAGTCACTCGACCAGGCGCTGGACCGCGTCTGCGCCATCATCGACTGGTATTACGATTCCTACCACAACGATCCCGTCTATCTCGGCGTCTGGATGGGAACGGAGACCGATCAGGATCTGTTGCAGCTGAATATAGAACATAGCGGTCGCGTCGCCGGTGTCTTTCATGACGCCGTGCGCCAGCTGGCTCCCGACTTTTGCGACGAAGACATGTATGCGCGCACTTACCTGTTCAGCCACCTGATCGGCGCTGTCATCCGGCTAGCCGCCGTGAGCGAGGAGGCCTTGGCGCGGCGCATGCTCGATGAGTGGAAGCGCGTCATCCGCGCCTCCCTTTTTGCCACGACCCTGCCGCGCGCCGCCTGAGAGCTCTTACCAGCTTGGGACCATATTGGCCGCCTTCAGCCGCGGATAAAGGCGCGCCTGGGCGGATTTGACGTCCGCCTCGAGGCTGTCGTCGACGACAGCCGGCGTGATGTTGTCGAGACAGGCGGTGATGTGCGCCGTGATCGCGTTCATCAGCGAGAGCGAAACGCCCGGCCGCTTCATGATGCCGATCTGCACCGGCGGCAGCGCCGGAAAGCCGTCCGCCTGGCTCAGCACCTTCATGCCCGTCCGCAGCGCCGATTCCGGCATCACCGAAACGGCCATGCCGGCAAGCACGGCAGCGGCAACGACGGTACAGGACCAGCTGGTGAACAGGATCTGGTGCTCGCGCCCCACCGCATCGAGCGCCGAGCAGGCGAGCTGGCGCCATTGGCAGTCGCGCCGGCCGACGGCAAGTGGCACCGGTGCGTCGTCGCGGATCGGATGGTTGGCCGAGCCCACCCAGCAGAGCGGCTCGGTTCTCACCACATCGGACATGCGCTCGCGCGGATTGTGGGTGACGAGCGCGATATCGAGCTCGCCCTTATGCATGCGCTCGGCAAGATCCACCGAGGGCTCGCAGACGATATAGAGCTCGACATTCGGATGCGTCTTGGCGAAGCGGCCGATGATTTCGGGCATGTAGCGGTCGGCATAATCGTCCGGCGTGCCGATGCGCAGCATGCCCTCCAGCCTGTTGTCGTCGAAAGCGGCGATCGCTTCGTTATTGAGGCGAATGATGCGCCGGGCATAGTTGAGCAGCTTTTCGCCCTCGACCGTCAGCCGGTTGCCGCGTCCGTCTTTGATGAACAGCTGCTTGCCGATGCGTTCCTCGAGACGGCGCATCTGCATGGAGACGGCCGATTGGGTCTTGTAGACCCTGTCGGCGGCTTTGGTGAAGCTGCCGGAATCGACGATGGCGATGAAAGTCTGCAATTGGTCGAGATCAAGAGGCGCGGACATGTTTTCACCCATAAAGATAGCTGATGATAATCATTAGAAACATTCGTTGGACTGATCAATAGGTCTTTGGCATCTTCGGGATGCAAATCAAGCAAAGTGAAGGACAGGCGCCCTGCCTGTCCGAGCCAATTCAGCCTGCTCCTTCCCGCACGACCTCGCGGGCAGGGTGGGTTGTTGCGCGCCTAAAAGAATTCGAAAGAAAGGAGAGTTCAATGCGCATGATAGACCGAACAATAGAGCTCGACTGCGGCAAGCGGACCCCGACGTTTTCCCAGCGTCTGGCAGCAGGCCTCGCACCGTTGGCCTCCCTCTTTCGCGTGTTCCGCAATCGCATGGAGATCAACGCGCTGCATGATCTGAACGACGCGCAGCTGAGGGATATCGGCCTTAGCAGGGCCGACCTGACCTCTGCGTTCCTGGCCTCGACCTTCTTCGAGGACCCGTCGGAACATCTGACGCGCTCGGCGCGCAATCGCTGGCGCCTGTCGTCGTTCTTGCGCCCCTACGAAGAGCAGGAGCGTTAAGTTTCCCCGCAGGGTGATAGCCAATAGCCCTGCCGCTTGACCCGGTGATCGGCTTTCCCAAGCCATCTCCGGGTTTTTTTACGTGCTAAAGTCCCGCATCCGGGGTTATTCGCTCGTCTTGGGCGGGGGCTTCGGCCGATAGGTTTCGAAGATCGCTTCCAGGTTCCGCTGGTAGTTCTTCTGCACTTCCAGTCCGCTGTCGAACATGGCGTTCAGCATCTCGGTATAGCTGTCGGCATTGACCTTCGCCTCTTCCTTCGGCGCCTCCGGCGTCTTAGTCTGGGCTGCCGGCTGCTGGCCGAGCCCGCCCATCATCTCCTGGAAGGCTTTGGCGAAAGGATTGTCGAGGAAGGGGTTCGGCGTCTGCGTTGGCGCAGGCTTCGGCATCGAAAACATCTGCTGCATCGCCTGCGTAAAGGGATTGTCGAAGACGCTGGGCTCTGGGGCCGGCTTCGGGGCGAAGCCGGTACTCTCAAGCCATTTCTGGATGGTTTCGCCCATCGCCGTGTTGAAGAAGGGATTGACCGGCGACGCCATCTGGCCGGTCGTCTGCTTGAAGAGCCCGCCCATCAGCGTATCGGCCAGCACCGGCAGCATCTGCTTGTAGATATCCTGGCCGATGCCGGTCATTTGTGCGGCCTGGGCGGCGACCGCGCGCGAAACCTCCTTCGAGCCGAAAAGCTGGGCAAGGATGTTGTTGCCGTCGGAAATGCCCTCCGGCGTGAAGGCCCGGTTCATATCCTCGAAATATCGCGCATAGTTGCCGGAGGAGACCGCCTGCATCAGCCCAACGAAATCATAGGGATTGCTGGTGCTGCGCTTCAGCCCGGCGGAAAAGGCCGGCATCAGTGCCGCCATCGCCTTCGTCGCCTGTTCCTGTGCGAGGTTGAACTGCCGGGCGATCGCCTCCATCGCCGCGCCGTTCTGCGCCTGCATCATCATGTCGAAGAGTGGCAGCATGGAAGTCCCTTTCCCCAGGTCGTGACGCATTGTAACGCCACTATAACCGGAAATGGCAATGCGCAAACGGCTTTTTGCCATAAGAACTTAGGGAGGAATTTCGCTAGAGCGTTTGGCTAAGGTTCCAGCGGCAGGTCGCGTGGAGCACCATGCCGCCGGCCTCTACGTCCGTGCTCGGAGACCGTCGACAATAGGGGCTGTCAGAGCGATTCCGGGGAAGCGGAACCGCTTTGTGTCAGGCTCAGTACTGATAGTCCTCGAAGACCGGTTCCACGGAGCCGTGCCAGCGGCCGTGATAGAGTGCCAGCAGATCCTCGGCGAGCGTCGCCTTCTTGGCAAGCACTTCTTCGAGCGGCGCCAGGAAGATGCTCTCGTTCTGGCCTTCCCCGTTGAGCCTGCCGCGCGCCTTGAGGCCGGCCCTCGAAATACCGATCACCTCGCGGGCCATGTCGAAGAGCGGGTGTCCGCGAAACTGAGCCGTCAACCCCTCGGCGGGAACGGCATTGCGCAGTGCCTGGACCTCGGCAAAACTCCAATCCTTCGTCAGTTCGTCGGCGGCATCGAGTGCCGCATCGTCGTAGAGCAGGCCGACCCAGAAGGCCGGCAAGGCACAGATGCGCCGCCACGGGCCGCCGTCGGCACCGCGCATTTCGAGGAAACGCTTCAGCCGCACGTCGGGGAAGAGTGTCGAAAGATGGTTGGTCCAGTCGCCCATGGTCGGCGCCGGATCGGCGACCTCGCCCTTCAATGCGCCGTTCATGAACTGGCGGAAGGTGACATGGGTGCAGTCGTGATAGCGGCCGTCGCGGACGATGAAATACATTGGCACGTCGAGCGCCCACTCGGCATAATCACGGAAACCAAAATCGTCGCGGAAGGTGAAATCGAGCAGGCCCGAGCGCCGGTTGTCGACATCGCGCCAAATATCGCCGCGCCAGGAGAGCAGCCCGTTCGGCTTGCCCTCGGTGAAGGGCGAGGATGCAAAGAGCGCGGTCGCCAGCGATTGCAACTTCATCGAGACGCGCATCTTCTTGCGCATGTCGGCTTCCGACGAGAAATCGAGGTTCACCTGGATCGTGCAGGTGCGGTACATCATGTCGAGACCCTGGGTGCCGACCTTCGGCATATAGCGGGTCATGATCTCGTAGCGTGACTTCGGCATTTGCGGGGTTTCCGCATAGGTCCATTTGGGACTGCCGCCGATGCCAAGGAAGCGGATGCCCATCGGTTCGGCGATTTCGCGCAGCGTCGCCAGATGCTGGTTCGATTCCCGACAGGTCTCATGGATCGTCTCCAGCGGTGCGCCGGAGAGTTCGAACTGGCCGCCGGGCTCGATCGAGATCGCGCCCATGCCGTTCTGCTCGGCAAGCCCGATGATGTTGCCGCCGTCGATGATCGGCTCCCAGCCACTTTTTCTCTGCAAGCCGGTCAACAGGGCCGAAATGCTGGCATCGCCGAAATAGGGAACCGGGCTGTTGTCGGCGCGGAAGAAAGCGAATTTCTCGTGTTCGGTGCCGATCCGGAAGCGCTCCCGCGGCTTGTTGCCCGCGGCGATATAATCGGTCAGATCCTGGACCGAAGAGAGCGGTGTCTGGTCGGTAGTGTCGCGGGCCATGCGGGATACCTGTATTCAAAAAGGCGCCCAGGGGGCCGGGCAATTGGAAGGCTGATTTGGACCCAAGCCACCTATGTTGCAAGTGAAATTCTTTCAACGACGCATCAAAAAAATAGCGCCGGTTTCCATGTCAACCCGTTTTCCAAGTCAGTTCCAGTCGCCGATTGCCGCCTGTACCACCGCCAGGGCCGCGACAGCTGCCGTATCGGCCCGCAGGATGCGCGGTCCGAGCGGAATGGCGGTGACGAAATCGAGGCTTCGAAGCCGTGCCCGTTCTTCCTCCGAAAAGCCGCCTTCCGGCCCGACCAGCAGGGCGAGATGTCTTTCCCGGACCGCCGATAGCACCGGCAGCGGGTTCTGCCCGGCATCGCCCTCGTCGCAATAGATGATGCGGCGCTCGCTCGGCCAGCGGTCGAGCAGGTCGAGAAGCCTCACCGGCTCGGCCACATCGGGAATGCCGAGGATGCCGCATTGCTCCGCCGCTTCGACGACATTGGCGCGCAGCTTGTCGAGATTGGTGATCTTGCCCTGCACGTGTTGGGTCATGACCGGCTGCAGCAGGCCGGCGCCCATTTCGACCGCCTTCTGCACGAGGTAGTCCATGCGGCCGACTTTGAGCGGCGCAAAAAGATAATGCAGGTCGCAAGGCTGCGGCTGCGGCCGCGTCTCTTCGGTTGCCGTCAAAAGGATACGTTTGCGCGTCGGGAAGGAAAGGGCAGCCTTCCACTCGCCGTCGCGGCCGTTGAAGAGCAGGATCTCTGCACCTTCCTCCATCCTCAGGACGTTGGAGAGATAGTTGAACTGATCGGCATTCGCTTCTACGACGGCGCCGCTCGTAAGCGGCGCATCGACGAAAAGCCGTTGCATGCGGAAATTGGCGCGCATTTAAAAAACTCGGGGTTTCAGACGAAGATCGCGAACATAACCCAATAAATCATTGCCGCAAGCGCACCTGAAACCGGCACGGTAACGATCCAGGCGGCGACGATCGTCATGAAATGCGAGCGGCGCACGAGATAGCGCCGGCGCGTCTCATAGATGTTCGGCTCTTCCGGCTCGTCGATATCGAAGCTCTCGGCCTTGCGTCTGATATAGGCGATGCGGGTCTTCGAATGGCGCGTGTACCATTCGCGGAAGAATCCGACGCCGAAGACGGCGCCGACGGCGATATGCGTGGTGCTGACCGGCAGGCCGAGCCAGGAGGCGACGATGACGGTAAAGGCGGTCGACAGCGCGACGCAATAGGCTCGCATCGGATTAAGCTTGGTGATCTCCTCGCCGACGAGGCGAATGAGGCGCGGTCCGAAGAGCAGCAGCCCGACGGAGATGCCGAGGGCGCCGATCAGCATCACCCAGAGCGGCGGATGGCCGACGCCGCCGTTGCCGCCGATACCGACCGATTGGACGATCGCCGAAAGCGGCCCGATCGCGTTCGAAACGTCGTTTGCGCCATGCGCGAAGGATAGCAGCGCCGCGGAGCCGATCAGGGGCAGCCGGGACAGCGTCCGCAATGAGCTGTTGCGGTTTTCGAGATCCTGCGCTTGGGCGAGCACGAGCGGCCGGGCGGCAAGCCAGCTCACCAGCCCGATGCCGATCCCGACGAGGAGGACGGTCAGCGGCTGAAACCTGCCCGGGGGTGACAGTTGCAGCACCATATAAGCCATGAAACCGCCGGCCATCACCGCGACCAGGACCGGCACCCAGCGCCGCGCGGCTGCGAGCTTGTCGTCGCGATAGATAATGAAGGTCTTGACGAAATAAAGCAGCCCGGCGGCGATCAGCCCGCCGATCAGCGGCGAGGTAATCCAGCTCGTTGTGATCTCTAGTATCACACGCCAGTTCACCGGCTCCGGCCCGACGGCTGAGATGCCGGCGCCGATCACCGCCCCGACGATCGCATGGGTGGTGGAAACCGGCGCCTTCATCCAGGTTGCAAGATTGACCCAGAGGGCAGCGGCCGTCAGCGCCGCCATCATGATCCAGCCCGTCATCGCCTGCGGCACATGCACCGTATCGACAAGGTTTGCGGAAATCGTCTTGACGACGTCGCCGCCGGCGACCGTGGCGCCAAGCACCTCGAAAATCGCGGCGATGACCAGCGCCTGGACCATCGTCATGGCGCGCGCGCCGACGGCGGCACCAACATTGTTGGTCACATCATTGGCGCCGATATTCATCGCCATGTAGCCGGCAAGGGCTGCCGCCGCCACCACGAGAACCGCTCCCGGCTGGTCGAACACATAGACACCGGCAAAGAGCATGGCCAGACCGACGAAGATCAATCCGAGACCGGGCGTCACCAGGCGCCGCAAAACATGCTTTGCCGCGTCCTCGACATGGGTGATCTTGTCAAGGTCCTTGTCGAGCGTGCGTTTCGTGAGAACTACGGGACGTGGCGGCATTCTTTTTCCTGAGAATAAAGCTGCTTCTACGCTGCTTTCTTAGCAGCGCAAGATGGCAGGATTCATTCCGCTGGAATTTGCTTCGCCGCCTTGGCCGAAAGCCTGTCGGTCATCCTTTGCTTGAAGGCGAGGAAAAGGTGGCGGAGCTCCGGTTCACGCACGCGCGTCGCCGCCTCATCAAGCGAAACCCATTCAATGCGGCGCTCGCCTTTTTCCTTGAAATTCTTCGCCATCTCGGTGACTTCGAGGGCATAGACCTGCACCTTGCAGATCACCTGCACTCCGTCGCGCAGCACCTTCGGATAGCTATAGGCGCCGAGCGTCTCGGTTTCGACAACGCCGCGGACGCCCGCTTCTTCGAAGGCTTCCTGCATCGCGACCTCATGGGCGCATTTGCCCGTCATCGGCCAGCCCTTGGGAATGACCCAGCGGCCGGTGTCGCGGCTGGTCATCAATAGCACCTCGACCTCGCCGCTCTTCTTCTTTGCCCGATAGCAGAGGGCGCCGTATTGCTGTCGCGGCGGTCGCCGGAACATCAGTTGCACATCGGAAGCCAGTCGGGCCAGAAGAGTCAATGGTCGGGTCACCTTCGCAGTCGTCGTTAGGAATCACTCATATACATATATCACGGAAAGCTTACGCAATCCAAAAGGCCGCAGAACGATTTGCACCGCGATTAACGCCGTTCATAGGGAAATCGAGGCCGGACAGGTCCGGAAAATCCGTCACGCCCTGTCTCGAATGCGTCACATTGCACAGCTGTACAATATGGCGTGATCTTGCCTTTCGTTCAATGGCGAGATCTAGTGGTCAACCGTGATTTTTTGAATGTCGTCCTCATGCGTCTGCCACCGCTCAACGCCATCCGCGCCTTCGAAGCCGTCTGTCGTCACGGCAGCATTCTGAAGGCTGCCGAAGAGCTGAATGTGGTGCGTGGCGCCGTGCGCCAGCAGATCGACACGCTGGAGAATCATTTCGGCCGCAAGCTCTTCACGCGTGACGGCGGCAGGCTGGTCCCGACCTTGCAGGCCAGGGCTTTTGCCGAAGCTTCGAGTGCGGCTTTCGACATTCTGCAGCGCGCCGCTTCGGAACTTGAAGGCGCCGCGCCGAGCCGTATTCGGCTCGGCGTGCCCTCAGCCTTCGCGGTCTGGTGGCTGATGCCGCGTATGGCAGACATGCAGGCGAGCCTCGGCGATACCGTCGACATCGTGCCGATGACGATGGTCGAGCCGCTGCGGGTGCACCCCGAATTGGACGCTGTGATCATGGGCGGCGAATACCGGCCGGCGGCAGGCATTTCGGCCCTGCGGTTCATGGAGGACGAGTTCGGCCCGGTCGCGACGCCTTCGCTTGCCGCGACACTGTCCAAGGACCCAGCGGCGATGAGCGCGCTGACGATGCTCGCCAGCCGCAGCGTTCCGAAGCTCTGGGACGAATGGTTTGCCGAAAGCGGCACGCCGCCGGTCGTCTTTTCCCGCGTCCAGGAATTCGAGGATCTGCTGCTGGCGCTGGGTGCCGCCCGCTCCGGGCTTGGCATCGCGCTTGCGCCACGCGCTTCGATCGAGGACGATCTTCAGCGCGGGTATCTGGTCGCGCCCTATGGCTTCATCTCCCGGCTGCCGGGTTACAGCCTCTGCTGCCGTACGCCGGATGCGAAGCGGCCGGCCTTTGCGGCTTTGTCCGGTTGGCTGCTCCGTTGCGGGATGTCGGGTTGAAGGGGCGTGGCGGTTCGGACCCAATCAAGACCCCTCCCCAACCCCTCCCCACAAGGGGGAGGGGCTTAACCTGCCGCACTCGTTTTTTCCAGATCTGCGACGTTTCGAGTGGAAAGAGGCGGGCGCTCCGGCTTAGTCCCTCCCCCTTGTGGGGAGGGGTTGGGGAGGGGTCTTTCGCAAAGGTGGACGGGGAACGGAGAGGGCGCGGAATGTCCATTCGCCCCGTAAACTGGGGTCCGAAGGACGGGTCGAGACCTGTGGCTCGACCCCGGTCGGTGCCGGCAGGCGGATGAGGGGCACCGACACCGGCCTGAAACGGCAGATTTTCTGCTCCTTCGTCAGAATTACTTCCATATTCGCAGCCCTGTTGCTCCGCTAAAAACAGCACGATACGCAAATAGGAAGAGACAATGGAAAAGACCGCAACCCGCATCGACTGGATCGGCAACGGCTGCCGGCTGCTCAAGGCGACGGCGGCCGAATTCGAGCGGACGCGTCCTTTCGAGGGCCTGTCGATCGGCACCGGCATTCACCTCGAGCCGAAGACGGTGGCGCTGCTGATGACGCTTCGCGCCGGCGGCGCACGTCTCGTCTGCACCGGCAATCTCAACAGCACCCAGCCTTCGACAGTCGAGTTCCTGCGTTCCCAAGGCATCACTGTTTTTGCCACGCAGACGACCGATCCTGCCGCTCATCAGCAGAGCCTCGAAGCAGTCATTGCTGAAAAGCCGGATCTGCTGCTCGACAATGGCGGCGATCTCTTCGCCATCGCGGCGGAAAAACCCTATGCCAATCTCCGCGGCGGTACCGAGGAAACCACCTCGGCCCGCACCCGCCTGCTGCCGCTGCGCGAGCGGTTGAACATGCCGATCCTCGTCATCAACGACAGCCCGATCAAGCAGTTCGCCGAAAACAGGCATGCCGTCGGCCAGAGCCTGTTTGAAAGCTATCTGCGCTTCACCAACCGCTCCACCAACGGGAAGCGCGTGACGGTGTTCGGCTACGGCGCCTGCGGCAAGGGCACGGCCGCCTGTTTCCGCAATGCCTTTTCTACCGTCAGCGTCATCGATATCGATCCGGTGACGACGCTCGAAGCTCATCTCGACGGTTTCACCACACCGCTGCGCGACGCGGCGATCCGCTCGGCCGATATCATCGTCACCGTCACCGGTTTTGCCGGCATCGTGACGGCAGCCGACCTGCCGCTCGTCAAGGACGGCGCGATCCTGATGAATGGCGGCCATTTCCCGCATGAGATCGATGTCGAGGCCTTCCGCCGCCACCCCGATGTCATCGGCATCGATCGCTACGACGCCGATCATATCGAGACCTTCCATCTGAGCGACGGTCGTTCCTTCCACGTGCTCGGTGGCGGCCACATGGCCAATCTCGCCGGCCCGCGGCCGCTCGGCAATACCGTCGAGTCGATGGATCTCGGCTTCACCCTGCAGGCCCGCTGCCTGGAACGCATCGCCAGGGGTGAGGCGGGTCCCCAATCCTGCCTCGTGTCCGTGGCCGCCGATATCGATGCGATGGTTGCGAACGCCTATCTCGATCTGGCGCGTTGATTCCTTCGACCGACCGAGATCAGTCGATCTCGACGACGAGCTTTCCGTCCGCCTTCCGGTCTTCGATCAGCCGATGCGCCTCATCTGTATCGGCAAGGCTGAAGCGGCGCGGGTCGAGCTTCGGCATCACCTTGCCGGCTTCGGCGAGCTTCGTCATCTCACGCATGATTTCACCGTGATGGGCGCGTCCCTCGCCGGTCAGAAGCGGCAGCAGCGTGAAGACGCCGGAATAGCTGGCGGCCTTGAAGGAGAGCGGCGCCAGCGCGTGGCTTCCCCAGCCGAGGCAACTCACGACATGACCGAACCGGCTGACGGCTCGGAATGCCGTATCGAGCCCCTGGCCGCCGACCGTATCGTAGACCAGATCGAAACCCCTGCCGCCGGTGTGTCCTGCGACGTAGGTTTCCACCGTTTCCGCATCGCGATCGATCGGCGTTGCACCAAGGCCGGCGAGATAGTCCGCTTTCGAAGCGCTGTCGACGACATAAACCTCGGCTTCCACAGCCTTGGCGATCTGCGCGACGATATGGCCGACACCGCCGCCGCCAATCACGAGAACCTTCTGGCCGGCCTTGACTGCGGCGCGGTCGACCAGCCCTTCCCAGGCGGTGATCGAGATCAGCGGCAGGGCGGCTGCCTCGCGCATCGACAGATTCTGCGGCTTTGGCGCCAGCAGCGCGGCGTCGACTGCAGCAAATTCGGCAAGCGATCCCTGAATGCCGCCGACCCCGCCGGTCATGCCGTAGATCGCGTCGCCCTGGCGGAAACCGCTGACGCCAGCCCCGATCTCTTCGACGATGCCGGCCATATCGATGCCGACAATGGCGGGAAGCGGATGGCGGGCATGGGCCGCATTGCCGGCCCGGATCTTGAGGTCGAGCGGATTGACGCCGCTTGCCTTGATGCGCACCAGAACCTGGCCTGCGCCGGGAACCGGTTTTGCAATATCGGCGACGCGCAATGGCGAATTCGGCGCTTCAGCCAGCAGCGCTTTCATTGTTGATTGTACAGACATCGAACTCTCCTTCGTTTGCATCGTGGCGTCCGTAGCGCGCCGCAGCAAGTTGTTCTGGAAGAAGATGGTTCATTGAAACACGAATGAAAATGAAAGATAAAGACTGAAGTCCATGCATTTTTGTTTGGCGGATGCTAGAGCCCTTCCGGGTTAGATTGCAGCATTCTGTTGGCTCAAACGGAGTCGGATGGTCGACCGGCCGGCGCGTGTCGTAGCCCAGCCCTACGGCCAAGCTGGCCGGTCGATCAGCCGGCCCGTTTCAGCCAACCTTCCCGCAGATTTGCCTGGCAAATCTGCAAGACTCAGAATCGCCGGGCGCACGTATCGCTTCGCCATGGCGAAGCGGTGCGGCCGGTGGGCCGGGCATCTTTGCGCCAGGATCAAAGGCGATCGGCTCGGACGTACCAAGGGGTATGCCCTTCGCCAATCGCCTCTGCCCTGACGAAAACCTGCTCCGGCAGAATGCTTCAATCTAACCCGGAAAGGCTCTAGCGATGGAATGGAGCGACCTCAAACTGTTTCTGGCGATCGCGCGGTTCGGCACGCTGGGGGCAGCGGCCCGCAGCCTCGGACTGACGCAGCCGACGATGGGCAGGCGGCTGCGTGCCCTTGAAACCTCTCTCGGCCAGACGCTCTTTCAGCGCACGACCGATGGCTTCGTCCTGACGGATGAAGGCGCGGCCGTGTTCGCCGGCGCCGAACGCATCGAAGAGGAGGCGCTCGCCATGGAGCGGAGCCTTGCCGGCGGCAGTCGTCAACTCGATGGTTTTCTGAGGCTATCCTCATCCGACTGGTTCGGCGCGCATGTGCTTTCGCCGGTGCTGGCGGAATTCTCGCAAGTCCATCCGAAGGTGGTGGTCGAATTGTTGACCGACAGCCGGCTTCTCAGCCTGTCACGACGCGAAGCTGACCTCGTCTTCCGCATCCAGCCCTTCGCGGAAGCGGAGGTCATATCGCGCAAGCTCATCCATATCGAATACGGCCTTTATATCAGCCGCGGCGCGCTGCACCCCGAAGCCGGCGACGGAGCGGGCGCCCGCCTCGTCACCATGGACGAGGCTTTCGGCGACATGCCTGATGTCGGCTGGCTGCGTCGCCTGTTGCCGCGGGCCGAGATCGTCATGCGCAGCAACAGCCGCGATGTGCAGGCGGCGCTCTGTGCCAATGGCGCCGGGCTCGCCGTCCTGCCACGGCCGCTCGGCGATTCGCATGCTGCCATCGAACTGGTCGATCTCGGTGAACCGCCGCCCGGCCGCGACACCTGGGTCGGTTATCACCGCGACATGAAGCGCTTAGCACGGCTGCGCGCCCTGCTGGACCTCGTCATCGAGAGGCTGGCGCGCTGAACCGGCGCAGCGATCAGCGCTCCCAATAGGGGACGGGGCCATAAAGCCCTGCCAGATAGTCGATGAACAACCGCACCTTGGCGAGCAGGAATTGCCGGCTGGGATAGACGGCCGACAGCGCGACATTGTGCGAGCTTTCATAGCCCGGCAGTACCTGCACCAGCCGGCCGGCTTTGAGCTCTTCACCGATGTCCCAGGTGGAGCGCAGCGCGATCCCGAGGCCGGCGATCACAGCCTCGCGGATCACCTCGCTGGAATTGGTGATCAGCATGCCTTCCGGCCTGAGACTCAGCGCCCCGTCCGGCCCGTTCAGCCGCCAGGTGTCGTTATTGTGGGCCGGCAGGCAGCGGTGGCGTTTCAGCTCGTCGATATGCTTCGGCTCGCCATGCGCCGCAAGGTAATCCGGCGAAGCGCAGAGCAGCCGGCGCACCGGCGCCAGCCGGCGGGCAACGAGGCTCGAATCGGTGAGTTCGGCGATGCGGATCGCCAGATCGAAACCGCCGCCGACGATGTCGCTGAATTCGTCGGTCAGCACCAGGTTGATCGCCAGCTCCGGATGCGTCTCCATGAAAGCCTTCAGATGCGGCGCGATATGCATGCGCCCGAAGGAGGTCGGGGCCGAGATCTTCAGCGTGCCGTGCATCTGCGCCGAACGGCCGGAAATATAGAATTCCGCCTCCTCCAGCCCGGCGAGAATGCCGAGTACGCGGTCGTAGAAGCCCTGTCCGGCTTCCGTCAGCGAGATTTGTCGCGTCGTGCGCTGTAGAAGCCGCGTGCCGAGCCGATCCTCCAGCCGCTTGATCCGTTTGGAGACGACGGCCGGGGAAAAGCCGAGTGCGCGGCCGGCGAGCGACATGCTGCCTGTCGAAACGACCTTGGCAAAGATTTCGAGATCACCCAGATTGGTCATAAGGTTTGTGACTTTTTCCCCTTTTGGCATAAGTGCTTAGCATTTGCGCCACTTTCGGGAAAGTGCTAAGCCGATCTATCGGCGGCAGGGAGGTTCGCGGCCGGTTTCCGCTGTCATCTTCCCGCTGTCATTCCCCTCGTCAGGGCCAGGGAGAACGCCATGTCCGACGCCATTTCGTTTCTCGAGCCCCGTGCCGATGTCTTGGCACGGCGCGCCCAGATCGTTGCCGATCTGACCGATCTTCTGACGCCGGAATGCCTGGTGCATGAGGCGCGCGAGCTGGTGCCGTTCGAGACCGACGCTTTCGTGTCCTACCGCCGCCTGCCGCTTGCCGTCGCCCTGCCGCGCACCACGGCCGAGGTTTCGGCCATCATGCGCTATTGCAACCGCTACGGCATTCCCGTCGTGCCGCGCGGCGCCGGCACCTCGCTCTCCGGCGGCGCTATTCCGCAGGAAGATGCCGTCGTGCTCGGCCTGTCGAAGATGAACAGCATCCTCGAAATCGATCTGCCGAACCGCGTCGCCGTGGTTCAGGCGGGCGTCACCAATCTCAATATTTCCGAATCCGTCTCCGCGGACGGCTTTTTCTATGCGCCTGATCCGAGTTCGCAGCTCGCCTGCACCATCGGCGGCAATATCGGCATGAATTCCGGCGGCGCCCACTGCCTGAAATACGGCGTCACCACCAACAATCTGCTCGGCGTCAGGATGGTGCTGGTCGACGGCACGGTGATCGAACTCGGCGGCAAGGCGCTGGATTCGGCAGGTTATGATCTGCTTGGCCTCGTCTGCGGCCACGAGGGCCAGCTCGGCATCGTCACCGAGGCGACGGTGCGGCTGATCGCCAAGCCGGAAGGCGCGCGCCCCGTGCTCTTCGGCTTCGAGAGTTCGGAAGAGGCCGGCGCCTGCGTTGCCGATGTCATCGCCGCCGGCATCATCCCGGTCGCGATCGAATTCATGGACAAGCCGGCGATCGAGATCTGCGAGGCCTTCGCCCATGCCGGATACCCCCTCGATGTCGGCGCGCTTTTGATCGTCGAGGTCGAGGGGTCGGAAGCGGAGATGGACGCGACGCTGAAGGACATCGTCGAGATCGCCCGCCGGCATGCTGTCAAGACCGTACGCGAATGCCAGTCGGCGACCGAGGCGGCTTTGATCTGGAAGGGCCGCAAATCCGCGTTCGGCGCCACCGGCCGCATCGCCGACTATATCTGCATGGACGGCACCGTGCCGCTCAGCCAGCTCTCCCACGTGCTGAAGAGGACTGCCGAGATCGTCGATCATTATGGCCTGCGCGTCGCCAATGTCTTCCATGCCGGCGACGGCAATATGCATCCGCTGATCCTCTTCAACGCCAACGATCCCGAAGATGCCGCCCGTGCCGAGGCGGCCGGCAACGATATTCTGAGGCTCTGCGTCGACGCCGGCGGCTGCCTCACCGGCGAACATGGCGTCGGCATCGAGAAGCGCGACCTGATGCGTCATCAATATTCGGAGACCGACCTTGCCCAACAGATGGCGGCGCGTGCCGCCTTCGATCCCGGCTGGCTCCTCAATCCGTCGAAGGTCTTCCCGCTCGAAGGGCGCCCCGCGGCATGATCGACCTGATGCCGACGAGCGAGGAGGAGGCGGCAGCGATCGTCCGCGCCCATGCAGAGACCAGCCGGCCGCTCGCAATCTGCGGCGGCGATAGCCGCTCGGGCTTCGGCAATGCGGTTATCGCCGAAGACCGGCTGCGCTCGACCGGGCTTTCCGGCATCGTCGCTTATAATCCCGGCGAAATGGTCATGACCGTCCGATCCGGCACACCGCTTGCCGAGGTCGAGGCGGCACTTTCGGAGAGCGGCCAGATGCTCGCCTTCGAGCCGATGGATCATCGCCCTCTCATGGGCACATCGGGCGAGCCGACCATCGGCGGCGTCTTCGCTGCCAATGTCTCCGGTCCGCGCCGGCTGATCGCGGGTGCTGCCCGCGACAGCCTGCTCGGTGTGCGCTTCGTCAACGGCAAGGGTGAGATCATCAAGGCCGGCGGCCGGGTGATGAAGAACGTCACCGGCCTCGATCTCGTCAAGCTGATCGCCGGCTCGCACGGCACGCTGGGTTTCCTCACCGAAGTCACCTTCCGCGTGCCGCCGCGCCCGAAGACGGAGCGGACGGTGGTACTATCAGGCCTTAATGACGCCGAAGCGGCGAACGCCATGGCGGCGGCGATGGCCCTCCCGGTCGAAGTCTCGTGCGCGGCGCATCTGCCGCTGACGGTGACCTGGAAATTCCTCGCCGGCAAATTGCCCGAGGGCGAGGCGACGGTTCTGCGCATCGAAGGCTTGCCGGGCTCGGTCGACGTGCGCATTGAAAAGCTTGCCGCGGCAATGTCGGCCTTCGCCATCGTCACGCGGCTGGAGCAGACGGAAAGCCACAGGCTGTGGCAGGAAATACGTGACGTACTGCCCTATGCCGACGGCACGGCGCGGTCGGTCTGGCGTGTCTCGGTCGCCCCCGGCACCGGCCATCAACTGGTCGCAGCCCTCCGCCTCGAGGCCGGCATCGACGCCTTCTATGACTGGCAGGGCGGCCTCGTCTGGATGCGCATGGAGGCCGGCCCCGAAGCCGAGCAGGTCCGACGCTACATCAAGGCGCTCGGCGGCGGCCACGCGACGCTGATCCGTGCATCGGGTGAGGCGAGGGCGGTTACATTGGCCTTCCATCCCGAGCCCGAGGCGGTGGCGATGTTGTCCCGGCGGGTGAAGGAAAAGTTCGATCCGATGGGGATTTTTAGTCCGGGGAAGATGGGTGGCTGAGATGTTGATTTCGAGCTATCTGGGAATATCGGCGTCGAGAGATGGCACTGCGGCTGGACTTGCTCCCTCTTCTCCCCAGCGGGGAGAAGGTGGCCCGAAGGGTCGGATGAGGGGGGCGGCGCGGCAAATGTCATCTTCGCTTGTCGCTCAGATGCTCGCTCCTTTCGTCGCTCGCCCCCTCATCGCCTCACTTTGCTCGGCACTTCTCCCCGCGGGGGAGAAGAGGGAGCAAGTGGCTACCGCGTCGCTCCAACCTTATGAAACCCGGCTGGAGACTACGTGATGCAAACCAACTTCACCCCGACCCAGTTGCTCGATCCTGATGTCGCCGAATCCGAGCAGATCCTGCGCAAATGTGTCCATTGCGGTTTCTGCACCGCCACCTGTCCTACCTATGTGACGCTCGGCAACGAGCTCGACAGCCCGCGCGGCCGCATCTACCTGATCAAGGACATGCTGGAAAACGGCCGGCCCGCCGACGCCGAGGTCGTCACTCATATCGACCGCTGCCTCTCCTGCCTTGCCTGCGTCACCACCTGTCCCTCCGGCGTCGATTACATGCATCTGGTCGATCACGCCCGCGCCCATATCGAAAAGACCTACAAACGGCCGTTCATGAACCGGCTGACGCGCGCCATCCTTGCCGCCGTGCTGCCCTATCCCGGCCGCTTCCGCCTGGCGCTCAATCTCGCCCGCCTCGGTCGGCCCTTCGCCGGCCTGATGCGGGGTGGCGCGCTGAAACCCTTCGCCGCCATGCTGGCGCTTGCGCCGCGCCGCATCCCCGCTGCTTCGCCTTTCGCAAAACCCGGCAGCTACCCGCCCGAGACGGAACGGCGCGGCCGGGTGGCGATCCTTTCCGGCTGCGCCCAGCCGGTGCTCGATCCCGGCATCAACGCGGCGGCGATCCGGCTGTTGACGCGCCTCGGCGTCGAGGTCGTGCTGCCGGAAGGCGAGGTCTGCTGCGGCTCGCTGGTCCATCACATGGGGCGCGCCGAACAGGCGCTCGAAAGCGCCCGTGCCAATGTCGATATCTGGACGCGCGAGATCGACGGGCAGGGCCTTGATGCGATCATCATCACCGCCTCGGGCTGCGGCACGACGATCAAGGATTACGGTCACATGCTGCGCCTCGATCCCGCCTATGCCGAAAAGGCGGCCAGGGTTTCGGCACTGGCCAAGGACGTCACCGAATATCTCGCAACCCTCGACCTGCCGGCACACATGCCGAAGGGCATCACGGTCGCCTATCATTCCGCCTGTTCCATGCAGCACGGCCAGCGGATCACGCTCGCGCCGAAGCAATTGCTGAAAGCGGCGGGCTTTGCCGTGCGCGATCCGGCCGAAGGCCATCTGTGCTGCGGCTCTGCTGGCACCTACAACATCATGCAGCCGGAAATCTCAGCGGCGCTGAAGGCGCGCAAGGTCAAGAACATCGAGGCGACCAAGGCCGATATTATCGCCACCGGCAATATCGGCTGCATCACCCAGATCGCCACCGGCACCGGCATGCCAATCCTCCATACGGTCGAACTTCTCGATTGGGCCTATGGCGGCGCTGTGCCGGAAAAATTAACAGGTTTGCCGTTAGGTTGAAGCTTGCGAAGGCCCGTCGGGCCGGTCTCGGGAGTTTAGACGATGTGGCGGGGAATGATTGTACTTGCGGGACTGCTCGGTGCGGCAGGCACTGCCCATGCCGACAGTCGTTACTTCTGTTCCGCCGATGACAAGGAAGCGCGCTTCACGCTGGAAAGCGGTTTCGAAAGTACCGCCGGCCACAAGCTCAATCATTTCCGCGGCGCGCTCATCGTCAAGGAATCAACCGTATTCGGAAAGCGTGTTTTCGAATCGCAGCACCTGACCAATCACTGGTCGCGCGACGGTGAACTGCTTATGGAGGTCTTTGACGGCGGCGAAGATGATACCGGCGGAGCAACACTGGATCTGGTGGTCGTCGCTGGCGAGCGCGGCAAGCCGGCGGCAAATTTCAGCGGCACCTATTCCCTGACGATAGCAGGCGGCGCAAAGCCCTATGCCGTCGAGGGCAAGGTCAGCTGCGGCACCAAATAGAGCAATTTCAGGAAAAGTGCGAAGCGGTTTTCCGTCCGGAGTTGCGTAACAATAAAAGGTTAGAGCGGTTCTGCGCTTCTATGCGCTGAACCGCTCTAACACCGCAGCCGAAACTTATTCTTACCAGTGGAATGAAACGCCGACGTTGACGGCATTCGTGAAGATGTTGGTCTTCAGGTCGACGCCGCTGTCGATCGGAACGTCGATGCGCGAATAGGTGCCCTTGTATTCGACGAAGGTCGACCAGCGCTCGGTCACCTTGAAGTCGACGCCGGCCTGGGCCTGCAGCGTCACGCCGCCGAATTCATAGGCCCAGGTCTTGCCCTCAGGGCGAATCACTTCGACATGCGGAATGTTCACGCCGATACCGGCGCCGAGATAGGGCGTCCAGCGGCGGGTCGGATCCTGGAAACGGTAGAGACCATTCAGCGTGATCAGGTTCAGGCCGTCGGTGAATTCGAAATGCGACCAGCCGGTCTTGGCCAGCGTATCGTCGTCGGCATAGACCTTGTCATGGGTATAATCGAGCGAGATACCCCAATTCGGTTTGTTGAAGTTCTCGAGCCACCAGGTGACGCGGCCGCCGTAATAGGGCGGGGCGCCGAAGGACTTGCCTTCCCAGCCGGCGGTGAAATGCGTGCCGTCGGAGAGATCGACGCCGCTATGCGGTGCGGTCTGGTAGCCGCCGTAGACGGAGAATTGCAGATCTTCCGCCGAGGCGGTAACTGCCGAACAGATTGTCAAAAACGCGATGCCCGCAAGCAGTGAAGCGGAGGAACGCAGCGCATATGTCATTGAATAGCCCCGATATTGCAAATGTGTCGACTCTTAGGCAGGTTTGCCAGCTTTCGGCCGCAAAGTCTAAGCAAAACAAAAGGCGCGTCAGAATGCGCCTTTCGTTTTTTTTGAGAGTGTTGCTCAGCCGCCAAACATCGTGCGCAGCACGTCGATGCCCCGGTCTTCAAACGCGACCTTGCCCTGCCGGTTGCCGGGGCCGATGACGATCACCTTGGTGCCGACAGGCGCGCGATCGTAGAGATGCGTCACATCCTCGTTCATCATCCGGATGCAGCCCGAAGACATGTTGAGGCCGATCGTCCAGGGCTGATTGGTGCCGTGAATACGGAAGATCGTGTCACGGCCGCCCTGGTAAAGATACATGGCGCGGGCGCCGAGCGGATTGTCCTCGCCGCCTTCCTGGAAAGCAGGAATCATATGTCCCTTGGCGGCTTCGCGGCGACGCATCTCTGCCGGCGGCGTCCAGCCCGGCCATTCGGCCTTGCGGCCGATCTTGACGACCCCCGACCAGCCGAAGCCGTCGCGGCCGACGCCGATGCCGTAGCGGGTGGCGCGGTTGTTGCCTTCGACGAGATAGAGATATTTGTTGTTGGTATCGATGATGACGGTGCCGGCGGCTTCCGTCGTCACCAGCCGCACTTTCTTGCGCTTGAACTGCGGCTTCACGTATTTCGGCATCTGCGCCACGCGCACGATCTGTGCCGGGGCCCGTGCATTGTCGGGCGCGGAGCCGGCAGGCGCTGCAAAGGCGGATGTAGACATCAAGGACAGGACAAGTCCGGCAGCAGCCAGACCCGGCATTAGTTTGATCATGATCGATTCCCCTCAAGCAAATCCGCTCGAAGCTACATGAACTTCTGCCTGATTCAAGATCGGCGTGGCCGGATACAGCAATTTTGGAGAAGGGGAGCCGGCTGTTCTTGCGGCTCCGACTGCATGATTTATCCGCAAATCGAAATCGACTTTAGGAAAAATCATGCAGCAATTTAAAGGTTACATCTGAAAAGACACGTGGCGCTGCAAGTATTGGCCCGCCTTTACATGACGATGACGCGGGTTCCCACACTGACGCGGTCATACAGGTCGACGACGTCTTCGTTGCGCAGGCGAATGCATCCGGAGGAGACGGCGCTGCCGATCGACCAGGGCGCGTTGGTGCCGTGGATGCGGTAAAGCGTCGAGCCAAGATACATGGCGCGGGCGCCGAGCGGGTTTTCTGCGCCACCGTCCATGCGCGCCGGCAGGTAATGGCCCTTGGCGGCCTCGCGGCTGATCATCTCGGAAGGCGGCGTCCAGTCCGGCCATTCGGTCTTGCGGGTGATCTTGTGAGCGCCTGCCCATTCGAAGCCCGGCTTACCGACGCCGACGCCGTAGCGGCGCGCCTTGCCGCCTTGCATCACCAGATAGAGGAAGCGGTTGTTGGTATCGATGACGATCGTGCCGGGCTTTTCCGCGGTGTCGTAGTCAACCATCTGTGGCAGGTATTGCGGTTCGATCGGATGGCGGATCGACGGGATGCCGGGATTGATCGCCGAAACGGTCTGCGGTGACAGCTGCGGCGCCTGGCGCAGCACGCGGCGCTGGAAAAGGCCGCGCTGCTGCGGCTGGATGACCGGCCGCTGGTAGACGACGGGACGAACCGTGCCGCCGCCCAGCTGGTTGATCCAGGGCGCGGTCAGATCGGGGCTGAGCACGACGGGCGGGCGGGTGGCGTAGCGGTCGTCTGCAAGGGCGGCCGTGGAGAAAAGGCCGAAGAGGGCTGCGGCAAGAACAAGCTGTTTCATCATCGGACGAACTCTCTACAAATGACCGAAAATGCGCTGGCGGGACATGTCCGCCCGGGCGGAGATGTTCCGCCCGGGAAAGACGCTGCCATCCAATCCGCCAGCGAATGGTAAAGATCGATTCATGAAAAGCCGACCGATCGGATAAACTTTTCGTCAGGGTTACCGTTCGGTTTGGAAAGACGGTTTGCAAATGGTAAGGCCGGAATCAAGACCGGAGAACGAAGCGGACCCCCGCAGAATGAAGGATCATGAGCGCGACAGGCATCATCATCGGCGAGGACGGCAGGAGCCGCTGCCACTGGCACGCCAATCTGCCCGACTATCTCAGGTATCATGACGAGGAATGGGGCCGCCCCGTCACCGACGACGTCCGCCTCTTCGAGAAGATCTGCCTCGAAGGTTTCCAGTCCGGCCTTTCCTGGCTGACCATCCTGCGCAAGCGCGAGAATTTCCGCGCCGCCTTTTCAGGTTTCGATTTCGAGAAGGTCGCCCTCTTCGGCGAAGGCGATGTCGCGCGCTGCCTTGCCGATGCCGGCATCATCCGTCATCGCGGCAAGATCGTCTCGACCATCAACAATGCCAAGCGTGCAATAGAACTCAGGGACGAATTCGGCTCGCTCGCCCATTATTTCTGGCGCTACGAACCCGACCATAACGAGCGGCCGGCAGTCGTCGATCGTGATCACATCGTCGCCAATCCGACGACGCCGACATCCGTGGTCATTTCTAAGGATCTGAAGAAACGCGGCTGGACCTTTGTCGGCCCGACCACAGTTTATGCTTTCATGCAGGCGATGGGTCTCGTCAACGATCATCTGGAAGGCTGCTTCTGCCGGCCCGAGGTCGAGGCGATGCGCACCGCCCTGGTTCGCCCATGAAAGATTACTCCGTGAGAACATTGATCGCCGCCGCCGCCCTTTTCCTCCTGACGGTCTCCGCCATGGCGCAGACGCCGCAGCTCGATCCCGGAGAGAAGCTGGAGAAGCTGCAGTTTCCGGCCGTCACCATGCAGTTGAAGGGCTGGACGAAGTTCGGCAATGGCCATGTCTATACGCTGCCGGTGCGCGCCGGCCAGCACATGAAGATCAGTTTTTCCAGCAAGAGCAAATTTGCCTTCCTGGCGATCTTCGACCTGTCGAAACCGGATGACGAGGCCTTCTTCGGCACCGACGAGGACGGCATGAGCTTCGAGACGACAGTCAAGGAAAACGCCACCTGGCTGCTGCGTCCCTATTATTCCAAGGTCTCGCCTCGACGCGGCCTCGGCGCTCCCTTCAGCATCCTGATCGAGCCGCTGGCGGCTGCCTCGCAGCAGCCGAAACCGCCGGCCGAGCCGGAGCGCCCGTCGCTATTTCCAAAGGCGCCCGCCAAGCAATGAGATAAGAGCTGCAAGCGCAGCTTATGAAAGGCGGTCGATCAGGTCGCGCAATTCGCCGAGATGGCCGATCTTGCGGAAACGTGGCGCTTCCGTCGGCTCGTCGACATGTTCCAGCACCCAGGTCAGTTCGTGTGGCACGAAGACGCCGTAGCTGCCGGCGGCAAGTGCCGGCACGATGTCGGATTTCAGCGAATTGCCGACCATCATCGCCCGTTCCGGCCCGTCGCCGACCTTGGCGAAGATGCGACGATAGGTGACGGCCGTCTTGTCGGAGACGATCTCAACGGCATCGAAGAAGTCGCCGAGCCCGGATTGAGCGAGCTTGCGCTCCTGATCGAAGAGATCGCCCTTGGTGATCATGACAAGCAGGTACTTGCCGGCAAGCGCCTCCAGCGTATCGCGCACATGCGGCAGGGTCTCGACCGGATGGTTAAGAAGATCCCGGCCGGTATCGAGGATCTTGGCGATCACGCTCGCCGGGACCTTGCCCTCGGTGATTTCGATCGCGGTCTCGATCATCGACAGCGTGAAGCCCTTGATGCCGAAGCCGTAGTGGCGAAGGTTGCGTTTCTCGGCCTCTAGCAGCCGTTCGGAAATCTTCGGTCCTTCGGCGAAATCGGCAAGAAGCCTGGTGAAATGCGCTTCCGTCAGCCGGTAATATTGTTCGTTCTGCCAGAGTGTATCGTCGGCATCGAAACCAATCGTGGTCAGTGGTCGCGTCGTCATATGCGTACCTCTAGAGCATATCGCGCAAAACTGTGCCGCGGTTTTGCGATAACGACATGCGTAAAAACAAGGACCTAAAGCGCGAGAGCGAATCTGAAAGACCGCGCCGCGCTTTAGGGCACGATGCCGAAAAGTGTGAGCGGTTTTCGGGCGACATCATGCTCTCACTTTTTAACTTAGAACAGGATTCAGATTTTAGGCCGACCCGACCTAAATCATCCTGTTCTGGAAATATCGCCGGCAATCTATCGGCCGCCTGGTCGAGACAAGGACGTTCGCCGTTACAGCGCCGCGCGTCTTTTCAGACGCGCAAAGGACGCTGTAACACTTTGAATTGCGACATGCGCGGCGTTGAAAAGCGCCGCCGCCGCACTACATGAAAATCGCCTCACCTTGCAGCCAGCCACGGCTGTGCCTGTCATATGCAGGCCAATAATCAAAAAATGAAGTTCTTGAGTTCGCAAGCCCCTCTTGCGGCAGACACAAAGGAATTTTCCACGATGCGTTACAATCAACTCGGAAATACGGGACTTTTCGTCTCGGAAATCTGCCTGGGCACGATGACCTTCGGCGAAGCCAAACAGGGCAGCACCTGGGGCGCCATCGCCGACGTCGACCAGAACGCCGCCGACCGGATCGTCGGGCGCTCGCTTGCATCAGGCGTCAATTTCATCGACACGGCCGACGTCTATTCATCCGGCGAGTCCGAAAGGCTGCTCGGCCAGGCGCTGAAGAACCTCGATGTGCCGCGCAAGGACGTCGTCATCGCTACCAAGGTCTACGGCGTCATGGGTGACAAGCCGAACGACCGCGGCGCCTCGCGTGGCCACATCATGGATTCGGTCGAGGCGAGCCTCAAGCGGCTGCAGACCGATCATATCGACCTCTATCAGATCCACGCCACTGATACAGTGACGCCGATCGAGGAGACGCTGCGCGCTCTGGACGACCTCGTTTCCCGTGGTCTCGTGCGTTATATCGGCGTCTCCAACTGGCAGGCCTGGCGCATTTCCAAGGCGCTCGGCCTGTCGGAACGCCGCGGCTTTGCCCGCTTCGAGACAGTACAGGCCTATTACTCCATCGCCGGCCGCGATCTCGAGCGCGACATCGTGCCGATGATGCAGGAGGAAAAGCTCGGCCTGATGGTCTGGTCGCCGCTCGCCGGCGGTCTGCTCTCCGGCAAGTATGGTCCCGGCGCGCCCGGCAATGGTGAAGGCCGCCGCGCCAGTTTCGATTTCCCGCCCGTCGACAAGGACAAGGCCTGGGCCTGTGTCGCCGTCATGCGCGAAGTCGCCGAAAAACACGGCGTCAGCGTCGCCACCGTGGCGCTCGCCTATATCCTCGCCAAGCCCTTCGTCACCACAGTCATCATCGGCGCCAAGCGGGTCGATCAGCTCGACCAGAACCTTGCCGCCGTCAAGCTGAAGCTCGATGAAGACGATATGAAGAGGCTCGACGAGGTGAGCGCGCTTGCTCCGGAATATCCGGGCTGGATGCTGGCGCGACAGGGTGCCGGCCGTCGCCCGGCCGATTTCGAGCCGAAGGACTGACGTTACCGGCGTTGTGCCCCTGCTGTCCGGTTTGCGCGAATGGCTGCCCCTCACTCTAACCCCCTCCCCGTAAAAACGGGGCGAGGGGACGTGCCCTGCGAGAGGTGGCGGGGGACGGAGAGGTCGCGGCATATCCCCTTCGCGCCGCGTGCAGGGAGAAGGTGCCGGCAGGCGGAAGGGGCTGGTCGAGCATGACGAAAGAGTCTGGGAACGCCTGACATTTCCGGCGTTCCCCTTTTCCGTCAACGATCGACTACTTGCCCTGGGCCTTGAGCCAGGCATTCATCTCGGCGATCTCGGCTTCCTGCGCCTTGACGACGGCTTCGGCGAGCTTGCGGATATCGGGATCTTTTCCGTATTGCAGCTCGATCTTGGCCATATCGATCGCGCCCTGATGGTGCGGGATCATGCCGCGGACGAAATCCGCATCGGCATCGCCGCTATACTCGATCATCATATCCTTGTGCATCTTGGCATTCGCCTCGCTGAAGGCGTGGCTTGCCGCATCGTGGTTGCCCATCGGCTTGCTCATGTCCATCGGCTTGTCTTCGGCAAGGACGGGAGCGGCGACGATGGTGAGCATTGCGGTGAGGGCGATGATTTTCAAAGACATGAGAGTTCCTTCCTCTGTCTGACAATAGGTCTTCCAGGCGGCCGGGCCGCCCATTCTGCATGGAAAGCGTTGTCTCAGGACAGTCGGGGAGGGGGCGGCTGCGGCACCGGCTTGTCGTCGTCCAGGGCGCGGGCAGGCGCCGGGGCGGGGTAGCCGAAAATGGGCTTTCCGCCATCCATGACCGTCACCGCCGCTGGCAGCAACAGGCAGGCGGCGCAAAGCGGCATATGCGCGGAATTGCCGCTGGCGCAGGGGTCCTTCAAGGGATCGGCCTTATCAGCCATCCAAGGCCTTTCCATGCCTGCCATCTCATGATGCATGCCGGTTTCGATGGCGGCTGCATTCATCGACGCACAGGTTGGACAGCCCGCCCATGCGGACATGGCGCTAAAGATCAGCCAGCTAAGAAACATCGTGATGAGGGCAAGCATGCGCATGCCGTTTTATAGGCGAATGCCTGATACAAGCCAAGGCGACCGGCGGTCACATCCCGGTCACCAAGCGGCCATGACCTTGTGCTCGATCCTATAATCCTTGCTCTCTTCACCCAGTGGCGCGACCGGCCATGTCCATGCGGCTTTTGCCGGCGGCGGCAAGACGCCATGCAGCAGGTCGGCCTCTTCATGCGTCTTGCCGTTGCGGTCGATGACGGCATAGGCGATGTCGGTCACCAGGCAGCTGCGGCAGGGAAGTCCCGCAAGCCCGGTCAGATGTGCCGCGATCAGCCTTTCCACCGTGTCTTCAGGCATTCGCCCGGCCTCGGCCTCATGGCGTCGTTTCACGCCGCGACCGATCTGTGACAAGAGGTTGGCGGAAACCACAAAATCGAGATAGGGCACGCGGCGCAGGAAGCCGAGCGGTTCGGGTTCGCAGCCGGCAACAAGCTCATCATATCCGGAGAGATCGCGCTCGATCAGCCGGACATTGCGATAGAATTTGGCCGACAGCCACAGGCGCACCGAGGCGAGATGAACGAGGTCGACCAGGACGACGGTGTCGAAATCTCGCGCCAACGCTTCGATCGGCACGTCGCGCAACAAGCCGGAGCCGAGGACGACGGCGGTCCGCTTCCGCCTGAGGTTGGACGTTGCCGCAAGGATCGCCTTCCGGCTCATCTCCTCATGTTCGGCCCAATCCGCCGTGCAGCGCCCGGCCCGCGACCAGAGATTGACCGAATGGCGGATGAACTTTCGATGCGGCTTGCCGGTCAGCGGCAAGGTCGCGGCATAGAGAAGCGCCTCGGTGATCATGAGCATATCCGCATTTCTGAGGGAACTCCTTCGTTCAATCGATTCTCGCAGCCACATCAAGACCCTTCGCCCTTGCCGCTCCCCGCCCAATCCGCTAGGAAACCGCCACTGTCACAGTCAGTGGAATCCCCGGAAATGAACGACAAGCAGAAGAAACCGCAAAAGCTCAAGGCCCGCCTGCCGCGCGGCTTCGTCGACCGGACGGCCGGCGATATCCGCGCCGTCAACGAGATGACGGCAAAGATCCGGGAAGTCTATGAGCATTATGGTTTCGATCCGCTCGAAACGCCGCTATTCGAATATACCGATGCGCTCGGCAAGTTCCTGCCCGACAGCGACCGGCCGAACGAGGGCGTGTTCTCGCTGCAGGACGATGACGAGCAATGGATGTCGCTGCGTTACGACCTGACGGCGCCGCTCGCCCGTCATGTCGCCGAGAATTTCAACGAGATCCAGCTGCCCTATCGCACTTATCGCGCCGGCTACGTCTTCCGCAACGAGAAGCCGGGCCCGGGCCGTTTCCGCCAGTTCATGCAGTTCGATGCCGATACCGTCGGCGCGCCTGGTGTTCAGGCCGATGCCGAAATGTGCATGATGATGGCCGATACGCTGGAAGCCCTCGGCATCAAGCGCGGCGATTATGTCATCCGCGTCAATAACCGCAAGGTTCTGGATGGTGTGCTCGAGGCGATCGGTCTCGGCGGCGACGACAAGGCCGGCCAGCGGCTGAACGTGCTGCGGGCTATCGACAAGCTCGACAAGTTCGGCCCGGAAGGCGTGGCATTGCTGCTTGGTCCCGGCCGCAAAGATGAATCCGGCGACTTCACCAAGGGCGCTGGTCTCGATAAGGAGCAGATCGACAAGGTACTGTTCTTTGTCGGCATCACGGACTATGCCGAAAGCGCTCTCCGTCTCACCGAACTGGTTGCCGGAACCGCCAGGGGTGGCGAAGGCGTCGAGGAGCTGAATTTCATCGGTGCGCTGGTGACCAGCGCCGGCTATGGCCCTGACCGCATCAAGATCGACCCCTCCGTCGTGCGCGGCCTCGAATATTATACCGGCCCGGTCTATGAGGCCGAACTGACCTTCGACGTCACCAATGAAAAGGGCGAGAAAGTCGTCTTCGGTTCGGTCGGCGGCGGCGGTCGTTATGACGGCCTCGTCTCCCGCTTCATGGGCCAGCCGGTTCCGGCGACGGGCTTTTCGATCGGCGTCTCCAGGCTGATGACGGCGCTGAAGAACCTCGGCAAGCTCGGCGCCAGCGAGGTCATCGAGCCGGTGCTGGTGACCGTCATGGACGGCGATGTCGAGGCGATGGGCCGCTACCAGAAGATGACGCAGGAACTGCGCGCCGCCGGCATTCGCGCCGAGATGTTCCAGGGCAACTGGAAGAAGTTCGGCAACCAGCTGAAATATGCCGATCGCCGCGGCTGCCCCGTCGCCATCATCCAGGGCGGCGACGAGCGCGAGACAGGCGTCGTGCAGATCAAGGATCTGATCGAAGGCAAGCGGCTCTCCGGCGAGATCGAGGACAATGCCAGCTGGCGCGAAGCGCGGGTGGCACAGGAGACGGCGCCGGAAGCCGACCTCGTCGCCAAGGTCAGGGAGATCCTTGCTGCGCAGGCCGAGGATCGGAAGAGGGCGGGCTCCGGCTTCGAAACTCCATATGATCCCGCTCAAGCCGGTGACACAGATGACGATGTTTGAGAGAAATCTCCCCTTCTCCCCTCGGGGAGAAGGTGGCCCGAAGGGTCGGATGAGGGGGCACCGCGGCAGAAGCTGTCCTTCGCTTGCCGCTCAGGACATTCGTCGTTTACACTCCTCATCCCCCTCATCTGCCCTGTCGGGCATCTTCTCCCCGCTGGGGAGAAGAGGGAAGTTCAGCCAATGCCCCTGATCAATCTCCCCGAATTCGCCAACGACCTCATCGCCGAATTCGATGCGCGCAACGCCGAGCGCATCGATACGCCTGTCATTCAGCCGGCCGAGCCTTTCCTTGATATTGCCGGCGAAGATCTGCGTCGCCGCATCTTCATGACGGAGAGCGAAACCGGCGCCAGCCTCTGCCTGCGTCCCGAATTCACTATTCCCGTCTGTCTGCGTCACATCGAGACGGCGACCGGCACGCCGAAGCGTTATGCCTATCTCGGCGAGGTTTTCCGCCAGCGTCGCGACGGCGCCAATGAATTCTATCAGGCCGGCATCGAGGATCTTGGCGATATCGACCTGTCAAACGCCGACGCCCGCGCCATCGGCGATGCCACCGGCATTCTCGCCCGCTTGCTGCCGGGCCGGCGCTTAGCCGTGACATTGGGCGACCAGGCAGTCTTCGAGGCCGTCGTCCAGGCGCTCGGCCTGCCGCTCGGCTGGCAGAAGCGCCTGATCCACGCCTTCGGCAGTATGACGCAACTGGAAGCACTGCTTGCCAGCCTCGTCAGCCCGCAATTCGTCACCGGGCTGGACGACGATATCGCCAGGCTTGTCGCATCGGGCGACGAGCAGGCGCTGGTCGCCCATCTCGAGCGGGAGATGCAGAAGACCGGCTATTCGACGAATGCCGGCCGCTCGGCTCTGGAGATCGCCCGACGGCTCAAGGAAAAGCTCATCCTGTCCGAAACGCGCCTCGACGATGCAGCCTTCCACGTGCTGGAAGAATTTCTGTCGCTCGACGTGCCGCTGGTCAATGCTTCCGCAGCCCTTTCCGGTTTCGCCGATGCTGCCGGCCTGAAACTCGGCAATGCGCTTTCCCGCTTTAATGGCCGCGTTGCAGCACTTTACAACGCCGGCGTCGATCTTTCCTGCCTCGACTACCGCGCCGCCTTCGGACGGCCGCTCGACTATTACACCGGCCTCGTCTTCGAGGTGACGGTGGAAGGCTCGACCGCGGTGCTCGCCGGCGGCGGCCGTTTCGACCGGCTCCTGACCTTCCTCGGTGCGACGGACCGCATCCCGGCCGTCGGCTTCTCCTTCTGGCTCGACCGCATCGAAACCGAAAGGGCAGCCGCATGACCATCACCATCGCGCTTCCCTCCAAGGGCCGGATGAAGGAAGACGCTTCGGCGATCTTCGAACGTGCCGGCATGACGATTTCTGCGGTCGGCAACGATCGCTCCTATCGCGGCCGCGTCGAAGGCTGGGATGATGTGGAGATCGCCTTCCTCTCGGCTTCCGAAATCTCCCGTGAAATCGGCAATGGCACCGTCGATTTCGGCGTCACCGGCGAGGATCTGATGCGGGAGGGTTTTGCCGAGGTCGACAAACGCGTCGAATTCTGTGCCCGTCTCGGCTTCGGCCATGCCGATGTCGTCGTCGCCGTGCCGGAGATCTGGTTCGATGTCGACACCATGGCCGATCTCGTCGATGTCGCCGCCGATTTCCGCGCCCGCCACGGCCGACGCCTAGCCATCGCCACCAAATACTGGCGGCTGACCCAGCAGTTCTTTTCGAGCCAGCACGGCATCCAGCTTTATCGCATCGTCGAAAGCCTGGGCGCTACCGAGGGCGCTCCCGCCGCAGGCTCGGCCGATATCATCGTCGATATCACCTCCACCGGCTCGACGCTGCGCGCCAATCACCTGAAGGTGCTCCAGGACGGTGTCATCCTGCATTCGCAGGCCTGCCTCGTGCGTGCCCGCAAGGAAAACCACGCCGGTGAACCCGCCGTGCAAGCAATCATTGAGGCAGTGCGCGCGGCCCTCTGATCCCGGCCATTCAGGCACAAGAAAACCCGCCGTCGGATGACGGCGGGTTTCGTATTTGCGGGAGGATGTCTGCTGGTATCAGGCGGCCACGTAGGCGCCGCGGCGGGCATCGAGCGAGTAGGCGCCGGCACCGACGGTGGCGAGCAGTATGTACGCGCCGGCCAGCGTGATATTCTTCATGACCATGATCTGGTTGAGAATGTTCACGAGTTCCGTGCCGCTTGCGTAGGGCAGGTGGAAGGCAATGCCCGTGAAGACACAGAAGGCGGCGAGCAGCCAACCGGCAATGCGGACCTGGAAGCCTGTGAGAACCGCAAGGCCGGCCAGCAGTTCGAAAAGGCCTGCGACATAGGCCAGCAGGGATGCTGCCGGCAGGCCGGCACCGGCGATCATGCCCGCAGTACCGGCAGGATCGGTTAGCTTCATGAAGCCGGAAACGATGAACATGAAGGAAAGCAGGATACGGGCAATCAGGATGATGACGTTGTTCGACATGGACGTTGGCTCCGTTTGAAGGACTTTGGAGATCTCGGTGCCCGGCACCGCTTCGACCTCGGATGCGTCTATGTCGCTCTTTTCTTGCGTTGTGGAAAGATAAACGAAAGGGGACAGTTCGTTCACTAATATGGAACGATCTCGAAAGTGCGTCGTGTTCGACTGAATTCATGCGACGCGTTTAGATCTTTGTTGTCATGCAGTCGTTGTCCCAAAACCGCTGCGCACTTTTGGCGACATGCATTGGCTGCCCCCCGCTTGCCTTTGCCGAGCCGGGTCTTTTATGGTCGACTGATAACATGGAGAATCCGATGGCAGATCTGTCCGCATTTCCGATCACGACGCGCTGGCCGGCGAAAAATCCCGACATCATCCAGCTCTATTCCCTGCAGACCCCGAATGGGGTGAAGGTATCCGTCGCCCTGGAAGAGCTCGGGCTAGCCTATGAGCCGCATTATATTTCCTTCGCCGCCAACGAGCAGAAGTCGCCGGAATTCGAATCTCTCAACCCGAATGGTCGCATCCCGGCAATCATCGATCCGAACGGGCCGGACGGGAAGCCGATCGGCCTTTTCGAATCCGGCGCCATTCTGCTTTATCTCGCGGAAAAAACCGGCAAGCTCATCCCTACCGATGCCGTCGGCCGATATGAAACCATCCAGTGGGTGTTTTTCCAGATGGCGGGCATCGGCCCGATGTTCGGCCAGTTTGGACATTTTTATAAATTCGCCGCCGACAAGGTCGCCAACAATTCCTACCCGGTGGAGCGTTATCGCGATGAATCCAAACGCCTGCTCGGCGTGCTCGAAGACCGCCTGAAAGGTCGCCAGTGGATCATGGGCGACCTCTATACGATCGCCGACATCACCACCTTCACCTGGGTTCGTGGCGCCGACATCTTCTATGGCGGCCGCGAGGTGCTCGAATATGCGAAATTCCCCGCCGTCTCGGATTGGCTGGAGCGCTGCATCGCTCGTCCGGCAAGTGCCAGGGGCCTCAATATACCGGCCAAGCCGGAGTAACGAACGACCCAAGAGATCGCCGATCCCGGCCCCTCATCCGGCTGCTGCCACCGGGGTCGAGCCACGGGTCTCGACCCGTCCTTCGGACCCCGGTAAACGGGGCGAAGGGACCATGCCGCAAGCTGTCCGTGTCCCGTCTACCTATCGCAGGGCACGTCCCCTCGCCCCGCGAGCGGGCTAGGGCATATACATATCTCGCAAAGCCCATCCATCGGCGACGGCTCGAAAGTATTTGAGGCCGTTGAAGAAGGTGATTGGGCCCGGCGGCTTGGCCGAGGCGTAGCCGTTCCAGCCGCCGAGCTTGGCGATGATCCAGGCGGCCCAAGCCAGCGAGGCCTTAGAGTGGGGATTGGACTGCAGCTTGGTTGTGCCCTTGAAACGGCTTTCGAGGGCGGCGAGGGTATCGATCTCGGCTGCCGTGAAGGTCAGGCTTGCCGGCTGGTGATCGCCGCCGCTGCGGGCTTGGACGAGCTGGAGGACGATTGCTGCGGCCTTGGCGGCGATGGCGACGAGCTTTTCCAGCCGTGCCGCCAGATGCAACTGGCTGTCCTCGATCTTGAAGCCTTGGTTCTTCATCACCCGAAAGAACTGCTCGATCATCCAGCGCTGCTTGTACCAGGCGACGATCTGCCAGGCATCGGCCGGGCTGCTGAGCCAATGGGTGGTCAGGAGCAGCCAGTGCAAGGGCTCGACACCGTCGGGGGCGGCCGGTTCAACGATCTCGACCCAGCTCAGCCTGACGCCATCGGGCAGGCTAGGCCTCTCGCAGGTTTTGCGGCCGCCGGATCGTCGCTTCGCCGAAGCGCAGGCACACCGTCGCCTGCCGCGCCGGACGGTCGGCGCGCTCGCGCAGATCAATCGTCTGAGTATCGCAAAACGCCACCGTTTCGACCGCGCGGCGCAGTTTGGAACCGTCGATGAGCGCATGGTCATGCATGACGCGCGACAAAAGATCGAAGCGCCGATCGGGCAGGCGCGCCCACATGATGAAGAAGTCACCCTCCCGGTCGGCGATCGCCGTGACCCGGGCCGCACGCGAAAGCACCAGTTTGGCCGCCTCTGCCGTCTCCACCCAGCGCCGCGATTCCTTTTCGTTCAACGGCCGCTCGGCATGCGGCGTAAGCTCTTCGCTACCCCGCGTCCAGACCCGGCCGCCCACCAGGCCAAGGCAGCTGCCGGTGTCGGCATCGAGCGCCAGCATCGGATGCAGCAAAAGGCCAAAGCAATTGCCTTTTTTGATCTTGCCCAATTCCCGCCGGCTGTCCGGCGTCGTCGCAAACTTGATCTCGCTGGTGTCCTGCAGCGCCAGCACGTGGCGACCCTCAACCGCAGACCGGGTCTCCTGGCTCCAGCCGGCAATGATCTCTTCCACGCTCACCGCACTGTTGTTGAGAAAACGCCCGAACCGGATCTCCTGCGAATGGTTGCCCCCGGCCAACTGGCGAAGGCAAACCGTCTCGCGCAGCACAATGCGACGGAGCAGCACCGCCCCCCTTTATCGAGACGACGATCTCCAAACCGGCCCAACGAAAAATCATGCCCTACATCCATCGGCGACGCTCCCAAATCAAAACATCGCCAAAACAATCATACGGCCCGCAGTAAAGGAATCCGACCCCCGCAAACCGAGTCAATCCGTCGCACCGACTTATGTATATGCCCTAGCGCGAGCGGGGAGAGGGTTAGGGTGAGGGGCAGCCATTCCACCCTTATCGCCGGCTTGAGATCTGCTTTGCGCCTGCCAGCTTGAAGCGCGGAAAGAGGAAGACGCCGACCATGCTGCCGCTGTATTTCTGCTCTAGCCCGTGGGACTCGCCCATGCAGAAGAGCGGCTGGCGAAAGCCGTTCGGCATGTTGATTGTCGTCGAAAAACAGAAGGAGGAGCAGCGGGTTGCCGCCTGCTCGAACAGCTCCAATATGTGGCTGCGGTCCTTGGCATCGTAGCAGCGGATCAGGCTTAGGAGTCCGCATTCCTGTGCGGCAAGGCCGTGCAGCATTGCGCTCCATTCGCCGAGACGAAGCATGCCGCTCGAAAAATCGCCCGTCCAGGCTTCGGAAACGGAAAACTGTGCCAGCATCTCGTGATTTTGATTGGCGTCATCAAACGAGCCGGGCGTTAGCGGTTCGGCTGCATTGGCTCTGGCGATGTTAAACAAGGCGTTCTCCCGTTCGGATGCGGCTCCTCGGCCGCACGCTCGGCAAACACAAAGAAGCAGGATCACGCAGCAGCGGGCATGATGCCCGCGCTTACCTTCGGCGGTTATTGCCACGGCCATCTGGCCTCCGTAACCGGAGCCCTCGAAGCCGAACGTTAACGTATCGCTTTCCGCGCTCCGGCCTCGTCTATCGCCGAGCGCGTTTGAAGTGCAGCGCGGATTTATAGGGGCTTTTGGACAAACGGCAACGGCTTTTTAAGGGGTCTTCGGATCGCCTCATTTCTTAGGATGCCTGCATCTTCGGCCTGTTTCGCGAGAATTGGCACAGGAAGATCATCTTTGAGAGTGTTGCAAACGTTTTCACTCTGCGTCAGGTCGGAAATCGTACCGCAACGCAGTGATCTCTCGCATGTCGCTAGACTGAGAAAGGCGCGGGCAACGCAAGCCTAGCGCAAGTTTCGCCCCCTGGGGTTGCAACAGAGGGCCGGATAAACGTTTCGTCGGCCATGCCAGTCAGTGTGCCGCACGTCGAATCGCTTTGGGCAAAAGAAAAGGGCGACCCGAGAGCCGCCCTTCCTATTCCGGATGCCGGAATGGTAGTCAGTGATGGCTTTCGCCTATCACATCATGTCCATTCCGCCAGTTCAGCGCGCTTGACGCGCTCAACCATCTTTAAATGATGGGCGGATTCATGAACGATGCTGTGAAAGGCCGTTGGCCTATCACATCATGTCCATTCCGCCCATGCCGCCCATGCCGCCCGGCATGCCGCCGCCAGCCGATTCTTTCTTCGGCAGTTCGGCGATCATGGCTTCGGTGGTGATCAGCAGCGATGCAACAGAAGCAGCGTTCTGCAGCGCCGTGCGAACGACCTTGAGCGGGTCGACGATACCCATGGCGATCATGTCGCCATATTCGGATGTCTGGGCGTTGTAGCCAAAGTTGTCTTCGTTCTTGTCGAGGACCTTGCCGACAACGATCGAGGCTTCGTCGCCTGCGTTTTCAGCGATCTGACGAACGAGCGACTGCAGGGCGCGGCGAACGATATTGATGCCGGCTTCCTGGTCGTCGTTTACACCCTTGACGGTGATCTTCGTGGAGGAGCGGAGCAGAGCGATACCGCCGCCGGGGACGATACCTTCCTGAACAGCAGCGCGGGTCGCGTTGAGCGCGTCGTCGATGCGGTCCTTCTTCTCCTTCACTTCGACTTCGGTCGAGCCGCCGACGCGGATGACGGCAACGCCGCCAGCGAGCTTGGCAAGACGTTCCTGCAGCTTCTCGCGATCGTAGTCGGAGGTGGTTTCTTCGATCTGCGCCTTGATCTGGGCAACACGGCCTTCGATGTCGGACTTGGCGCCCGAACCGTCGACGATCGTGGTGTTTTCCTTGGAGATCGAAACCTTCTTGGCACGGCCGAGCATGTCGAGCGTGACGGATTCGAGCTTGATGCCGAGATCTTCGGAAATGACCGTACCGCCCGTCAGGATGGCGATGTCTTCGAGCATGGCCTTGCGGCGGTCGCCGAAGCCAGGCGCCTTGACGGCAGCGATCTTGAGGCCGCCGCGCAGCTTGTTGACGACGAGCGTTGCGAGGGCTTCGCCTTCGACGTCTTCAGCGACGATGAGGAGCGGCTTGCCGGTCTGGACGACGGCTTCGAGAACCGGCAGCATCGACTGCAGGTTCGACAGCTTCTTCTCGTGGAGGAGAATGAAGACGTCTTCGAGGTCGGCGATCATCTTTTCCGGATTGGTGACGAAGTAGGGGCTGAGGTAGCCGCGGTCGAACTGCATGCCTTCGACGACTTCGAGTTCGGTTTCGGCGGTCTTGGCTTCTTCGACGGTGATGACACCTTCGTTGCCGACCTTCTGCATGGCTTCAGCAATGTCGAGACCGACCTGCTTGTCGCCATTTGCCGAAATCGTGCCGACCTGTGCAACTTCTTCCGAGGTGGAGATCTTCTTGGCCTTGGCCTGGAGATCCTTCACGACGTCGGCAACAGCAAGATCGATGCCGCGCTTCAGATCCATCGGGTTCATACCGGCTGCAACGGCCTTGTTGCCTTCGCGAACGATCGCCTGGGCAAGAACGGTAGCCGTCGTGGTGCCGTCGCCGGCGATGTCGTTGGTCTTCGAAGCAACTTCGCGGACCATCTGGGCGCCCATGTTTTCGAACTTGTCTTCGAGTTCGATTTCCTTGGCGACGGAAACGCCGTCCTTGGTGATGCGCGGCGCGCCGAAGGACTTGTCGATGATGACGTTACGACCCTTGGGGCCGAGCGTGACCTTCACTGCATCGGCGAGAATGTCGACGCCGCGCAGCATTTTTTCGCGCGCGGTGCGGCCAAACTTGATTTCTTTAGATGCCATATTAGTAACTCCTGAATTCGAGTTGTTCGGGCAAAACGCCCGTCAGCCATTTCGGGAAAGCAGGTCGGCCGATCAGCCGATGATGCCCATGATGTCGGCTTCCTTCATGATCAGAAGGTCTTCGCCGTCGATCTTGACTTCGGTGCCGGACCACTTGCCGAACAGGATGCGGTCGCCAGCCTTGACGTCGAGTGCGACGACCTTGCCGGACTCATCGCGTGCGCCGGAGCCGACGGCGACGATTTCGCCTTCCTGCGGCTTTTCCTTGGCGGTATCGGGAATGATGATGCCGCCCTTGGTCTTGGCTTCGGACTCAACGCGGCGAACAACGACGCGGTCGTGAAGGGGGCGGAAGTTGGTGCTTGCCATTGTCTAATCCCTCGATCGAATGACATTCGCGGACCGGAGTGGCCCACATGGATAGATGTTAGCACTCCCTTGCGGTGAGTGCTAGCGACGAGCATTTAGGGATGGCTCCGAAAGGAGTCAATGAGAGCAGTCACGAATTTTTGTGCCGGAATTGTGAAGAGGCTTGAGAATAGTCTGAGATTGCGGCCGAAACGCCGGCGCGGTCGAACTTTGCCGAAGTCGTCCGCCGTCGGCGAGCTGCCGCTTCGGGATAATCGTCAAACCCTTGCCGATCCGCACACTCGGATCGCCTTCCCGAGTTCTTCGCAGGAGCCGGGCAGCGAAGAAATTTCCTTGCCATCGCCTTGCGCCTTTGCAATGTCACCGGTGACTGAAGCAAATCGGGAAATCGGAATGGCCAGGCGGATAGAAAACTTCTCGGAGATATCAGGTCACTATGATGTGGTGCTCTGCGATGTCTGGGGCGTCGTTCACAACGGCGTCGATCCGTTCCCGAAGGCGGCCGCAGCCCTTGAAGCGGCGCGCGAGAACGGCGTCGCCGTCGTCCTCATCACCAATTCGCCGCGCCTTTCCTGGCAGGTGGTCGAGCAGCTGCGCCATATCGGCGTTCCCGACAGCGCCTATGACAGGATCGTCACCTCTGGCGACGTCACGCGCGGGCTGATCGCCGAAGGGCCGAAGACCGTCTTTCTGCTCGGCCCCGAGCGCGACAAAGCGCTACTCGAAGGCATTGGCGTCGAACGCCGGCCGGCGGGCGAAGCGCAATCGCTGGTCTGCACCGGCTTTTTCGACGACGAGACGGAGAAGCCGGAAGATTACACCGATATTCTTCTTGATTTCAAAGCCCGCGACGTGCCGATGATCTGCGCCAATCCCGACCTCATTGTCGAGCGCGGCCATCGCATCATCCCCTGCGCCGGCGCTATGGCCGCCTACTACCAGCAGCTCGGCGGCAGTACCCGCATCGCCGGCAAACCGCACCGGCCGATCTACGAGGCAACGCTTGCGGTGGCCCGCGAGCTTCGCGGCGATTTCCCCGTCGAGCGCGTGCTGGCGATCGGCGACGGCATGCCGACCGATGTGCGCGGCGCCTTGAATTACGGCCTCGACCTTCTCTACATCAGCGGCGGTATCCACGCCAAGGAATACACCCTCAACGGCGAAACCGACGAGGCGATCCTCAACGCCTATCTCGAACGGGAAAACGCCGCGCCGAAGTGGTGGATGCCCCGCCTTGCATGAAGACACGCCTTGCATGAAGAGAAGCCAGCCGATGACCGTCTTCCACCGCAATGAAACCCGCGAACCCCTACCCGCCCATCTGAAGGGCGGCGTCATTGCCATCGGCAATTTCGACGGCGTGCACCGCGGCCATCAGTCGGTGCTGAACCGAGCGCTCGAAATCTCCAAGGCGCGCGGCATCCCCGCTTTGGTGCTGACCTTCGAGCCGCATCCGCGCACGGTCTTCCGGCCGCAGACGCCGGTCTTTCGGCTGACGCCGGCGCCCCTGAAGGCCCGCATCCTGGAAACGCTGGGTTTCAGCGCCGTCATCGAGTATCCCTTCGATTACGAATTCTCGCAGCGCTCGGCCGATGATTTCATCCATTCGATCCTGAAGGATTGGCTCGGCGCTTCCGAAGTCGTCACCGGCTTCGATTTCCATTTTGGCCGCGGCCGCGAGGGCGGTCCCGCCTTCCTGATGAATGCCGGCAATACCTACGGCTTCGGCGTCACCCTGATCGATGCCTTCCGCGACGAAAACGCCGATGTCGTCTCTTCGAGCCATATCCGCGCGCTCCTCAATGAGGGCAATGTCAGCGAAGCCGCCGGCATGCTCGGTTACCGCTATACGGTGGAAGCCGAGGTGATCGACGGCGAAAAGCTCGGCCGCCAACTCGGTTTCCCGACGGCCAACATGCGCCTGCCGCCGGAGGTCGATCTTGCCGCCGGCATCTACGCCGTCCGCTTTCGCCGTCAGGACGGCACGCTCCACGACGCCGTCGCAAGCTACGGCCGCCGTCCGACGGTGACGGAAAACGGCGCGCCGCTGCTCGAAACCTATCTTTTCGATTTCAACGGCGATCTCTACGGCCAGCTCTGCTCCGTCTCCTTCTTCGGCTATATCAGACCTGAGCTGAAATTCGACGGCCTCGATCCGCTGGTCGCCCAGATCAAGCGCGACGAGGAAGAGGCGAGGGCACTGCTTGCGGGTGTTAAGCCGCTCGGCGCGCTTGACCGGAAATTGTGCTTTTCCTGAGTGGCCTTGAGCTATCTTCGGCTCAGGGGAAATTGACCGGGATCGTTCGTCCATGGATCGAAGATTGCTGCGCCGGAGAAGCGCGTATCCCTGACGTTTCGCGTTACCAGGTAGAGATTGTGCTCGATTGCCGTAGCGGCGAGCATCGTGTCGACAACCGACGGCGCATGTCCAGTCCTCAGTTTCACGCGCCCTGAAATGACGCCCCGGTGCCTGACGGCTGCGTCGCTCAGCGAAAGAACGCGTTGCGAAAACCTTTCCTCCAGCGCATCGCGGGAGGCCGCATAACGATAGCGGTTTTGATCGTCCTCAGGCAGGTTTTCGATGCCCTTGTCATATTCCGCCAGTGTGAGGATGCTGATGAACATCTTCTTCTCGTCTTGAGCCGCAGCCCAGGATTTGACGGAGGGTGCACCGTTCGGATTGATCAGCGCGGCAATGACGTTGGTATCAAGCAGCCAGCCGATCACAGCTCGGCATCCCGTCCGTAATCTGCCTCTCGCTCAAGGTCGAGCTCTTTGAGATCGAGGCTTTCCATGAAGGCGACGAAAGGCTTTTTCGGTTCGGCTTTGGTCAGTTGGTCGAGCTCTTCGGCGCTGATGACGACAACGCTGTCCCGGCCGCGAACGGTTACGCGCTGTGGTCCTTCGCTGTGTGCGCGGCGGACCACCTCGCTGAACCGCGCTTTCGCGTCTTCGAGCTTCCAGCTTTGCTTCGTGATTTGTTTCATGCCTCTGGCTCTCGATCTTGTCTGGTCAGATAGTCAGATATATAACGCAAGCCGCACAGAGTTTCCAGCCTTAGGCTTTCCGGAACGATGCGGCTACCGGCGATCCCAGCCACTTATGCCGATTGCGGGCCGCGAATTCTTCTCTTCCTTTTCCCGGCAAAAACGCCTATGAACCGGCGCGATGACGAAATATCGGCTGGCAATGATGATGCGAATTATCGGCCCGGCCTTCCGCGCGCGCTAAGCGGCCGGAAGGTCCGGGTTTTTGGCGCTTGGATACGAGCGCTTCCGTCACCAGCTATTTCACGCCCGTTGCGCCCCTTCCTGGGCCGCCAGAAAACGATTGTCAGACATGACCGACACAGCCGAAAAGATCGACTATTCGAAGACCCTCTATTTGCCCGAGACCGATTTCCCCATGCGCGCCGGCCTGCCGCAGAAGGAGCCGGAACTCGTCAAGCGCTGGCAGGAGATGGGTCTCTACAAGAAACTGCGTGCTTCCGCCGCCGGCCGCGAGAAATTCGTCCTTCACGACGGCCCGCCCTATGCCAACGGCAACATCCATATCGGCCACGCGCTGAACAAGATCCTCAAGGACGTCATCAACCGTTCGTTCCAGATGCGCGGCTACGACGCCAATTACGTGCCCGGCTGGGATTGCCACGGCCTGCCGATCGAATGGAAGATCGAGGAGAAGTACCGCGAGAAGGGCAAGAACAAGGACGAGGTCCCGGTCAACGAATTCCGCCGGGAATGCCGTGAATTTGCCGCCGGTTGGATCAAGGTCCAGGCGGAAGAGTTCAAGCGCCTTGGCATCGAGGGCGACTTCGACAATCCCTATACGACGATGAACTTCCACGCGGAATCGCGCATCGCCGGCGAACTCTTGAAGATCGCCGCGAGCGGCCAGCTTTATCGCGGCTCCAAGCCGATCATGTGGTCGGTCGTCGAACGCACGGCGCTGGCCGAGGCCGAGGTCGAATACCAGGATTATGAGAGCGACACGATCTGGGTGAAATTCCCGGTGGTCGAAGGTCCGGCCGCGCTCAAGGATGCGTTCGTGGTCATCTGGACGACCACGCCCTGGACGATCCCCGGCAACCGCGCGGTCTCCTTTTCGCCGCGCATCTCCTACGGCCTCTATCAAGTGACGGTCGCCGAGAACGATTTTGGCCCGCGTCCGGGCGAGAAGCTGATCTTTGCCGATAAATTGGCCGAAGAATCCTTCGCCAAGGCCAAGCTGCAGTACAAGCGCTTGAGCGATGTCTCTGCGGCCGATTTCGCAGCGATGACCTGCGCGCATCCCTTCAAGGGTCTCGACGGCGGCTATGAATTCCCCGTGCCGCTGCTCGACGGCGACCACGTCACCGATGACGCCGGCACCGGCTTCGTCCACACCGCACCCAGCCATGGCCGCGAAGACTTCGATGCCTGGATGTCGGCTGTCCGCACGCTTGAGGCGCGCGGCATCGAGACCAAGATCCCGTTCCCGGTCGACGACGGCGGCTTCTACACATCGGACGCTCCCGGATTCGAGGGCGCCCGCGTCATCGACGACAACGGCAAGAAGGGCGATGCCAACGACCGTGTCATCAGGGAACTGATCGCCCGCGGCGCGCTCTTTGCCCGCGGTCGTCTGAAGCATCAGTATCCGCATTCCTGGCGCTCGAAGAAGCCGGTCATCTTCCGCAACACGCCGCAATGGTTCGTCTATATGGACAAGACCCTTGCCGACGGCACGACGCTGCGTTCGCGCGCGCTCGGTGCGATCGACGATACGCGCTTCGTGCCGGCCGCCGGCCAGAACCGCCTGCGCGCCATGATCGAGGGCCGCCCGGACTGGGTGCTCTCGCGCCAGCGCGCCTGGGGCGTGCCGATCGCCGTCTTTGCCGACGATGAGGGCGAGGTTCTGGTCGATGAAGCCGTCAACGCCCGCATCCTCGAAGCCTTCGAACATGAGGGTGCCGACGCCTGGTTTGCCGAAGGCGCCAAGGAGCGTTTCCTCGGCAATGATCACGACCATTCCCGCTGGACCCAGGTCATGGATATCCTCGACGTCTGGTTCGACTCTGGCTCGACGCACACCTTCACGCTCGAAGACCGCCCGGATCTGAAGTGGCCGGCCGATCTTTATCTCGAAGGTTCCGACCAGCATCGCGGTTGGTTCCATTCGTCGCTGCTGGAATCGGCGGCCACCCGCGGCCGTGCGCCTTACAACGCCGTCCTCACCCATGGTTTCACCATGGACGAGAAGGGCGAGAAGATGTCGAAGTCGAAGGGCAACGTCACAGCACCTCAGGAAGTGATGAAGGATGCCGGCGCCGATATCCTCCGCCTCTGGGTGATGACCTCGGATTATGCCGACGACCTGCGCGTCGGCAAGACGATCATCCAGACCAATGTCGACGCCTATCGCAAACTGCGCAACACCATCCGCTGGATGCTCGGCACGCTCGCCCACGACAAGGGCGAGGAGATCGCGCTTGCCGACCTGCCGGAGCTGGAGCAGCTGATGCTGCACCGGCTGGCCGAACTCGACGAGCTGGTGCGCGAGAACTACGATGCCTTCGACTTCAAGAAGATCGCCCGCGCGCTGATCGATTTCGCCAATGTCGAGCTGTCGGCCTTCTATTTCGATGTCCGCAAGGATGCGCTCTATTGCGACGCGCCGTCGAGCCTGCGCCGGCGCGCCAGCTTGCACGTCATTCGCCAGATCTTCGATTGCATGGTGACATGGCTTGCCCCGATGCTGCCCTTCACCACCGAGGAGGCCTGGCTGTCGCGCAACCCGTCCGCCGTTTCCGTGCATTTGGAGCAGTTTGCCCCGGTTGCGAAGGAATGGCGCAACGATGCCCTGGCCGAGAAGTGGAAGAAGATCCGCGCCGTGCGTTCGGTCGTGACCGGCGCCTTGGAAATCGAGCGCAAGGACAAGCGCATCGGCTCCTCGCTGGAAGCGGCTCCGCTCGTCCATATCGCCGATCCGGAATTGCTGAAGGCGCTGGAAGGCCAGGACTTCACCGAAGTCTGTATCACCTCGGCAATCGAGATCAAGGCCGGCGAAGGGCCAGTGGATGCCTTCCGCCTGGCCGAGGTGCCTCTGGTCAGCGTCGTGCCGAAGCTTGCAGAGGGTGAAAAATGCGCCCGCTCCTGGCGCATCACCAAGGATGTCGGTTCCGATCCGGAATATCCCGATGTTTCGGCCCGCGACGCTGCCGCGCTTCGCGAACTCGCCGCGCTCACGTGAAGAATATTGCCGGGTGAATTGCGCTTTCGCGGTTCATCCGGTAAAAGCTGCCTGAAAATGGCCGGATTTTTGCGTCAGGGGGACGGTTGTCCGGTTGGGCGACGATTGCACCGGCTGGGCTGGAAGGGTTTTCATGTTAGCAACGCATTGGTTCCGTATGGGCGCCTGCCTGTCTGTTGTCGTGGCGGGATGTTCCCTGGTGTCCGGTTGCGCCAGCAGCCCCACCTACGGCACCGACAAGACCGCCATGGAACAGTTGACCGACGATCTCGGCCAGTCCGTCTCGTTGACCGGTCCGGACCCGAAGAACAAGGGCGTCAAGTACACGCCGCGTCCGACGCTGGTGCTGCCGGCGCAGGCGCAGAAGGAGACCCTCGTTGCGCCGCAGCAGACGGTCGCCAACAAGGACAATCCGCAATGGCTGGAATCGCCGGAGGAGACCCGCGCCCGTCTCGTTTCGGAAGCCGACGCGAATTCGGACAATCCGAATTACCGCTCGCCGCTCGCAAGCTCTGCGATCGAAGGCGGCCGGCGCACGACGGAAGAACAGACCAAGGCCTATCGCGAAGCCCGCGCCTTGCAGAAGGGCTCCTATATCGATCAGCGCCGCTATATATCGGATCCGCCGCCCGGCTACCGCACTGTCGACGATCCGGCAAAGCTCGATGATGTCGGCGAGCCCGAACTCAAGAAGCAGAAAAAGCGCAAGAAGGATGCAGCTGTCGCCAACACCGGCAAGCAGTGGTGGAATCTCCTGCAATAAGGGCTCTCGGCGCGTAGGCACGGCTGTTCGGTTGGTTTAAATAGAGCAGCCCTCATCCGGCTGCCGCCACCTTCTCCCCGCTTGCGGGGCGAAGGGACATGCCGCACCGGTTTCCTCAATCTCAACGCCGCGTTTGGCACGTCCCCTCGCCCCGTTATTACGGGGAGAGGGTTAGGGTGAGGGGATTGGCGCGACCCAGACGGTCGTGGCACGAGGCCGAAAATGACGCCGCCGCGCCCAGGTGCCCGGATTACGGCGCCTCTCTCTTTTGCGAAAAGAACCTTCGCAGCATATCGGCCGATTGGACCTCGTTGAAACCGGAATAGACCTCCGGAGCGTGGTGACAGGTCGGTTGCGCATAGAATCGCACGCCATTGTCGACGGCGCCGCCCTTCGGGTCCTCGGCGCCGTAATAGAGCCTGCGGATACGCGCAAACGAGATGGCTGCTGCGCACATGGTGCAAGGCTCCAGCGTCACGTAGAGATCGGCGCCGACAAGACGTTCCTGCCCGAGCGCTTCGCAGGCGAGCCGGATCGCGGCGATTTCGGCATGCGCGGTCACGTCTTTCAGCTCGCGCGTGCGGTTTCCGGAGCGTGAAACGGCAATATCGTCGACAACGACGACGGCGCCGATCGGCACCTCGCCGCGTTCTCCGGCGGCACGCGCCTCTTCGAGGGCCATCTCCATGAAACGATTTGTCTTCACGATCGCAAGAATTTCCACTTAACCGCAGATGCGTGACCTGATAGACAGGCCGAAAAGGCAGGCAAACAACAAATGACACCCAAAGACAAGCCAAAACGCCCGGGCGCAAAGCCCTTTTCACGGGGCACCGGGCCGAAGCCGGGCGATGCGAAGCCGGCAAAGGCTGCAGCCGCACGTCCAATCGCGGCCGAGACCGACGGCGAGGCCAAGGCCGAACGCATTTCCAAGGTGATGGCGCGCGCCGGCGTCGCCTCCCGCCGCGACATCGAACGCATGATCATGGAAGGCCGTGTGACGCTGAACGGCAGGGTTCTCGAAACTCCCGTCGTCAACGTCACGCTCGCCGACCGCATCGAAGTCGACGGCGTGCCGATCCGCGGCATTGAGCGGACCAGGCTGTGGCTTTATCATAAGCCCACCGGGCTGGTGACCACCAATGCCGATCCGGAAGGCCGGCCGACTGTCTTCGACAACCTGCCGGAAGAACTGCCGCGCGTCATGTCGATCGGCCGGCTCGACATCAATACCGAAGGCCTGCTGCTTTTGACCAATGACGGCGGTCTCGCCCGGGCGCTCGAGCTGCCGGCGACCGGCTGGCTGAGACGTTACCGGGTCCGCGCCCATGGCGAGATCGATCAGGACGCGCTCGACAAGCTGAAGGACGGCATCGCCGTCGACGGTGTGCTCTACGGCTCGATCGAGGCGACGCTCGACCGCACGCAAGGCTCGAACGTCTGGATTACCATGGGTCTTCGCGAAGGCAAGAACCGCGAAATCAAGAACGTGCTTGGCGCGCTCGGCCTCGACGTCAATCGCCTGATCCGCATTTCCTATGGCCCGTTCCAGCTCGGCGACCTGCCGGAAGGTCATGTCATCGAGGTGCGCGGCCGCACGCTGCGCGACCAGCTCGGCCCGCGCCTCATCGAGGAAGCCAAGGCGAATTTCGACGCGCCCATCTACAATGCGACGGCGGTCGCCGCCGAGGAAGAGGCAGAGCCGGCAGCACCGGAAAAGCGCGAACGGCCGCGCCGCGACGAGGACAAGCGCGAACGGGCGCTGAGCCGCCTCGATACGAAGCGCGACGACCGCCACGGTGGGGTGCGCAGAGACGACGATCGCCGTGACGGCGGCCGCAGGGACGACGAGAAGCCGAAGCGTCCCCAGCCGCTCGGCCAGCGCCGCAGCGCCAATGTCTGGATGGCGCCGGGCGCCCGGCCGCTCGGCGAAAAGGCCGCGGCGAAAGCTGCCAAGAATGCGCAGACCGCACGCAAGCGCGGCGAGCAGTCGCCGGCAAAAGGCACTGGTTTCGATCGCATCGAAGATCGCCCGCGCACCCAGGTGAACCGTGTGCGCGAAGAGGATGGCGAATGGATCCGCTCGAGCGAAGAGCCCCGCCGCAAGGATGAGGGCGAGGGCTTCGGCCGCAAGCGCGGCTTTGGCGATCGCCCCGCCCGCGAAGACCGCGGTTCTGGCGACCGCCCGGCGCGCGGCGAACGGCCGTTCGGTGATCGTCCCTCGCGTGGGGATCGGCCCTTCGGCGACAAGCCTCGGGGTGATCGCAAGCCGCGTGCGGATGGTGACGAGCGGCCTCGTGCCGCCAGAAGCTCCGCCGGTGAGGGCCGTTCGGAGCGCCCGCGCGGCGACCGGCCGTTCGGTGATCGTCCCCCGCGTGGAGATCGTCCCTTCGGCGACAAGCCGCGCGGTGATCGCAAGCCGCGTGCGGATGGTGACGAGCGGCCTCGGGCGGCGAGAAGCTCCGCCGGTGAGGGCCGTTCGGAGCGTCCGCGCGGCGACCGGCCGTTCGGCGATCGTCCGTCGCGTGGAGACCGGCCCTTCGGCGACAAGCCACGTGGTGATCGCAGGCCGCGCGAGGAAGGCGACGAACGTCCGCGGGCAGCCAGAAGTTTTGCCAGTGAGGGCCGCTCCGAGCGTCCGCGCGGCGAAAGATCGTTCGGCGACAAGCCTGCGGGTGACAAGCCCCGCGGCAAGAGCTTCGCGGGCAAGCCCGGCGGGCCTAAGAATTTTTCCGGCAAGCCGAAAGGCGCCAAGCCGGGCGGTGACAGGCCGGGCGGCGACAGGCCTGCGGGCGGGCCGTCCAGAGGTGGTGCTAAAGGAAAAGGAATGACGCGCGGTGCGGATCGTCGGCGGTGAGTTTCGCGGACGGGCTCTCGCCGTGCCAAAATCCAACGAGATTCGGCCGACTGCCGACCGGACGCGCGAGAGCCTGTTCAATATATTGAGCCATGCCTATCCGGAATGCGTCGATGGCACCCGGATCCTCGACCTTTTTGCCGGAACCGGCGCCGTCGGCCTCGAAGCGGTTTCACGCGGCTGTCGCCATGCGCTCTTCGTCGAAAACAGCGTCGAGGGCAGGGCGCTGCTCTGGGAGAACATCGATGCGCTCGGCCTGCACGGCCGCAGCCGCATCCTGCGCCGGGATGCGACCGATCTCGGCAGCGTTGGCAATCTCGAACCCTTCGACGTGCTCTTTGCCGACCCGCCCTATGGCAAGGGTCTCGGCGAAAAGGCGATGGCGGCGGCGGCCGAAGGCGGCTGGCTGCGGCCAGGCGCCATTGCGGTGCTCGAAGAACGCGCCGATGTTGTCGTTTCCGTGCATCCTTCCTATGTTTTCCTCGAAAGCCGCATCTTTGGCGATACGAGGGTGCATTTCTTCCGATATCAGCCGCAATAAGCGGGGGCGGGCGTGCAGCAGGCAGAGATCATCAGCCCGAAATTGCCTGCGATCAGCGATGTGCCGACGGTCGCAGTCGCTTTTGGCGGCGGCGGTGCGCGTGGGCTTTCCCATATCCATGTCATCGAGACGCTCGATGAACTCGGCATCCGACCGGTGGCGGTATCAGGCTCGTCGATCGGCGCGATCATGGCGGCCGGCATGGCCGCTGGCATGTCCGGCGCCGAAATCCGCGAACATGCGCTGACGACCGTCGGCAACAAGACGGCGGTCGTCGCTCGCATCTGGGGCCTGAGGCCGGCGACGGTGCGCGATGCGGTGGCCAAGGGTATCCGCATCGGCCAGTTCAACCTGGAGCGGATCCTGAAAGCCTTCCTGCCGTCCGAGCTGCCGGCCCGCTTCGAGGATCTGCTGGTCCCGATGAAGGTCATCACCACGGATTATTACGGGCAGTGCGAAGTCATCATCGAACAGGGCGAGCTGTTTCCCGCACTCGCGGCCTCTTCCGCCATCCCCGCCGTCTTCATGCCGGTGCGCCTGCGCGACCGCGTGATGATCGATGGCGGCATCAGCAATCCGGTGCCCTATGAGTGCCTGATGGATCTTGCCGACATCGTCGTCGGCATCGATGTCGTCGGCGCGCCGGAAGGTGACGGCACCCATATTCCGAACCGCATGGAGAGCATCTTCGGTTCCGGCCAGCTGATGATGCAGACGGCGATCTCGCTGAAGCTGAAGCTTCGCCCGCCGCATATCTTCCTGCGCCCGACGGTCGGCCGCACCGGCGTCATGGATTTCCTCAAGGCCCGCGAAGTCCTCGCCATGTCCGTCGGCGTCAAGGACGACCTGAAATTCGCCCTTGACCGGGAAATTGAGGCTCGGCTGAAGAAATAATGCTCCATTCCTTCGTCTAAGCGTCCGCCGCTGCATCCACGGTTCCAGCTAGCGGGTCGTCCTCGAAGGGATCGGCAGCGCGCTTCGGCTTGACCAGCGGTTCGGGGCGGACGGGGTGGGAAAACAGCATGTCGCGCCCGGCCTGCAACCCTTCGGACACCTGCAGCACCAGGCGCGCCTCGTCGCGCTTGCGGATATCCTCGCCGATTTCGTAGGCGTCGACCTCGGAAACGCCGAGCGCCTCCAGTGTTCGCCGTCCGAAGAGCAGGCCCGATTCCAGCGTTTCACGCAGTTCGTAGTCGACGCCCTTGTTGCGCAGTTCGATTGAGTGGATGCGGTCGTAGGAGCGCACGTAGAGCCGCGTGTGCGGATAGTCGGCCTGCACCAGCTCTACTATCTTGTCGGTGAGTTCCTTCTTCTGCGTGCAGACAAGCACGATCTTTGCCCGGTCGATGCCGGCCGAGCGCAGGACGTCCTTGCGGGCGCCGTCACCGAAATAGATGCGGAAGCCGAAAGAGGAGGCCTGGCGGATGCGGTCGGCCGAAAAATCGATGACGGTGACGCTGCGTCCGCCGGCAAGCAGGATCTGCGCGGCGATCTGGCCGAAACGCGAGAAGCCGACCATCAGCACGTCGGCGCCTGCACCCTCGAAATCCTCGTCCAGTTCCTCCTGTTCGTCGCCGTTGAGCAGCCGCTTCGAAAGCGCCGCCCCGATCGGCGTCAGCGCCATGGAGAGCGTGACGATTGCGATCAGCAGCGAGGCCGTGCTCGTCGACATCAGCCCGGTCGTACCTGCTGCGGTGAACAGCACGAAGCCGAATTCGCCGCCCTGCGGCAGCAGGAAGGCGATGCGGATCGCATCGTTGTGCGGGGAGCCCGAGATCCGGCAGAGCCCATAGATGACGATCGCCTTGATGGCCATGATGATCGGCACGGCGACGATGACGAAGAGCGCGTTGTCAGCGAGGACGTCGAGTTCCAGCGACAGGCCGACGGCGATGAAGAAGATGGCGAGCAACACGCCGCGGAACGGCTCGATATCTGCCTCCAACTCGTGCCGGTAGGAGGATTCGGCAAGCATCACGCCGGATAGGAAGGCGCCCATCGCCATCGAAAGCCCGGCAAGCTGCATCAGGCTCGCCGATCCCATGACGACGAAGAGGGCCGCGGCGATCATCGCCTCGCGCGCGCCGGTCCGGGCGATGATCTGGAAAAGCGGCGTCAGCAGGTAGCGCCCCATGACGATCATCGCCGCAACCGCGCCGACGGCGACGGCGAAATCGAAGAGCGGCGCGTTGTTGCCCTTGTCGCCGCCGTCGAGGATGGTGATCAGCGCCAGCAGCGGCACGATCGCCAGGTCCTGGAACAGCAGCATCGAAAAGGAGCGCTGCCCGTATCTCGTATTGACGTCGCCGTCGCCCTCGAGGATCTGCATGGCAAAGGCCGTCGAAGACAGCGCCAGGCCGAAGCCGGCAATGATGCTGCCGCGCCAGTCGAGAACCTGGGAAAACCAGGCAAGTGCGGTCAGCGCCAGCCCCGTCACCACCACCTGCGCCGTGCCGAGACCGAAGATGTCGCGCCGCATCTGCCAGAGGCGGGTGGGTTTCAACTCCAGCCCGATGATGAAGAGCAGGAAGACGACGCCAAGTTCGGCGACGGCGAGGATCTGTTCGCCATCGGTAATGCCGTGGAAGACCGGGCCGATGACGATGCCGGCGGCGAGGTAGCCGAGCACCGTGCCGAGCCCGAGCTTCTTGAAGATCGGCGCGGCGACCACCGCGCCGCCGAGCAGCAGGATCGTTTCGGAAAAAAGGGCATTGGGCGCTGACATGCTGGCAATTTCTTTCAACGGCGGGGAGCAAGCAAGCAGCCCCGACAAAGAATCGGCGACGGCGGCCTTGATGCTTTGGAGAGTGCACAATAAATGGAAGCCGAAGGAAAGGCCAAATCATGTCCTCTGAAATTGATTCCTCGACACTTCTTTCCCGCGCAAGTCAATTGATCGATCTGGCAAGGAAGGCAGGGGCCGATGCCGCCGACGCTGTCGTCGTCCGGTCGCGCTCACAGTCGGTCAGCGTCCGCCTCGGCAAGGTCGAGGGCACGGAATCCTCCGAAAGCGACGATTTTTCCCTGCGCGTCTTCATCGGCAAGCGTGTCGCCAGTGTTTCGGCCAATCCGGGCTTCGATCTCCAGGCGCTGGCCGAACGCGCCGTCGCCATGGCCAAAGTCTCCCCGGAAGACCCCTTCGCCTGCCTGGCGGATGAGGCGAGCCTTGCGAAATCCTATCCCGACCTGCAATTGCTCGACACCACCGAGGTCTCCTCCGAGATGTTGCGCGAGGCGAGCCTTGCCGCAGAAGCAGCCGCCCTTGCGGTCAAGGGCGTCACCAATTCCTCCGGCGCCGGTGCGTCGGCCGGCATGGGTGGCCTCGTTCTTGTCACCTCGCACGGTTTCGAGGGCAGTTACATGGCCTCGCGTTTCGGCCATTCCGTCAGCGTCATCGCTGGCGAAGGCACCGGCATGGAACGCGACTATGATTTCGACAGCCGCCTCTATTATGCCGAGCTCGACGACCCCGCTGAAATCGGCCGTCGCGCCGGCGAACGGGTGATCAAGCGCATCAATCCGCGCCAGGTGCCGACCGGCAAGGACGTCACTGTGATCTTCGACCCACGTGTCGCCCGCGGCTTCATCGGCCATATCGCCGGAGCGATCAATGGTGCTGCCGTCGCCCGCAAGTCCAGCTTCCTGCGCGACAAGATGGGTCAACAGGTGCTGAAATCCGGCCTGTCGATCACCGACGATCCGCTGATCGTGCGGGGACCCTCCTCGCGGCCCTTCGATGGCGAGGGCGTGTCCGGCGAGCGGCTGGTGATGATCGAGGACGGCGTCTTGAAGCACTGGTTCCTCTCGACCTCGACCGCGCGCGAGTTGGGTCTGGAGACCAACGGCCGCGGCGTGCGCGGCGGCACTGCCGTCTCGCCCTCATCCACCAACCTTGCCCTGGAGCCGGGCGACATCTCGCCGGAGGAACTGATCCGCAGCATCGGTGACGGTTTCTACGTCACCGAATTGATCGGCCACGGCGTCAACATGATCACCGGCGAATACAGCCGCGGTGCCACCGGCTTCTGGATCGAGAACGGCGAACTCACCTTCCCGGTCTCCGAGGTGACGATCGCCTCGAACCTCAAGGAGATGTTCATGCGCCTGACGCCGGCAAACGACATCGACCGCAAATTCGGCGTCGCGGCCCCCACCTTCGCCATCGAAGGCATGACGCTCGCAGGGCGCTAGAGCATGATGCCGAAAAGTGTGAGCGGTTTTCGGGCGACATCATGCTCTCACTATTGAATTGAGAAATGGATTGATCTGATGAGCGACGTGGAAAAGGCCCGCTGGCAAAGCGATCTCGCGCTGATCGCCGATGCTGCGAAAGAGGCGGGCGCCGTCGCTTTCAGCTTCTTCAACCAGTCGCCTGAAGTCTGGTGGAAGAATAAGGATCGCTCTCCCGTCAGCGCCGCCGATTTCGCCGCAAACAAGACTCTCGAGACCATCCTGCGCAAAGCCCGGCCGGATTATGGCTGGCTGTCGGAAGAAACCGAGGACGATGCCGACCGTCTCTCACGCGAGACGCTGTTCATCATCGATCCGATCGACGGCACGCGCGCCTTCCTTGGCGGCCAGAAGGTCTGGTGCGTCAGCGTCGCGGTGGTTCATCGCGGCCGGCCGGTCGCCGGTGTGCTCTATGCCCCGGCGCTCGAGGAGTTTTATGAGGCGGTCGAGGGCGGCGTGGCGCTGAAGAACGGCGTCCCCTTCACCGTCTCGGCCGCCGGACCGGAAGAGATGAGCCGCCTTGCGATCGGCGAAGACCTGCTGAAGGCCTTCCCGTCGGAGTTTCGCGACCGGGTCACGCGCGAGAAATACATTCCTTCGCTCGCCTATCGCATCGCCATGGTGGCGGACGGTCGTCTGGAAGGCACCTTCGTCAAGGGCAATTCACATGATTGGGACCTTGCTGCCGCCGATCTGATCCTCGTTTGCGCTGGCGGCGGTCTCGTCGACCTCGACGGCAGGCCGATCGTCTACAACCGCGCCGATGTCACCCATAAAGTCCTCTGCGCAGCCCCAACGCCCCGCCTTGGCGAATTCCTCGCGGCCTTTGCGGGACGACGAGACAGTTGACGTTTTCGTCAAAATCCCGCAGATGGGGTGGCGGAGGAGAATAGGCAGAAAGAGAAGAAAAAATGACTGAATCCGGTGACAAGAAGCAGCTTTTGCATCTCGTTTTTGGCGGCGAACTGGAAAGCCTCGATGACGTCCAGTTCCGTGATCTGCAGGGTCTCGATATCGTCGGCATTTTCCCGGATTATGCCACGGCGCTGACAGCCTGGAAGGCGAAGGCGCAGCAGACGGTCGACAATGCGCATATGCGCTACTTCATCGTCCACATGCATCGTCTCCTTGATCCGCAGGAAAAGGCCAAGGGCAACTGACCTCGACAAATGCTGGCGGCCGACCGCTCGGCGAGCGGGGTTTTCGTGCATCGACGCCCGTCGATCCGGATTGTCTGACGCATTCTGAACAAATTGATCGGTCATTGCGGCCGCAACGATAATGAGGGAATGGGTTTGATGTCGATCGGTTTGGATCGGAGGCTGGCGCAATGAGTTCTCGGATGGCGCGCTTCGGTTTGAGCGCATACCGTCTGGCGGGAACCGTGGCCTCTCCTGTCGTCGGTCTCTATATCACCTACCGCACGGCCAAGGGCAAGGAAGACCGGGCGCGCCGCCTGGAGCGCTTCGGCTATCCGAGCGCCAACCGGCCACAGGGCCCGCTCATCTGGTTTCACGCGGCAAGCGTCGGTGAAACCAATGCCGTCATCCCGCTGATCCGCGAAATCCGTCGCCGCGAAATCCATGTCGTCCTGACAACCGGCACCATCACATCCGCCAAGCTCGCCGCCGAGCGCCTCGGCCAGGAAGCGATCCATCAATATGTGCCGCTCGACCTGAAGCCCTCCGTCAGCCGATTCCTCGACTATTGGCAGCCCGATTGCGCCATCATCGCCGAATCCGAGATCTGGCCGGCAACGGTGCTGGAGCTTGGCCGCCGCCGCATTCCGCAGATACTGATCAATGCCCGCATGTCGGACCGCTCCTTCGCCCGCTGGCGCCGCCGCCCGGCGATCGCCGAAGCCTTGTTCGAGAATCTTGCCCTCGTCATCGCCCAGTCGGATGTCGATGCCGAACGTTTCCGCGATCTCGGCGCCGTCCCCGTCATCACCTCGGGCAATCTGAAGGTCGATACCGACGCGCCGCCTTATGACAGCGCTGTCTTCGCCCGCTATAAGAAGCAGATCGGCGACCGCAAGACCTGGGCGGCGATCTCGACCTTCGACGGCGAGGAGAACGCTGCCGCCATCGTTCACCGGGCGTTGAGGGAGCGCGACCGTCAGTTGACGATCATCGTGCCGCGCCATCCCGAGCGTAGCGACGAGATCGAGGCGGCCCTGGTCAAGCAGGGGCTGAAGGTCGCCCGCCGCACCCGCGACGATGTCTTGTCCGCCGATGTCGATATCTTTCTCGGCGATACGATCGGCGAAATGGGCCTCTATTTGAGACTGACGGAAATCGCCTTCGTCGGCCGCTCGCTCTTTGCCGAAGGTGGCCAGAACCCGCTGGAGCCCGCCATGCTCGGCTGCGCCATTCTCTCCGGCGGCCATGTGCAGAATTTCCGCGATGCCTATCAGAAGCTTGCCCGCAGCGGCAGCGCCCGCATGGTGCGCGATACCGAAATGCTGGCCAAGGGCGTGCATTACCTGCTGACCAATGACGAAGCCCGCCGCAATATGATCGAAGCCGGCATCACCGCCGTGCACGAGATGCGCGGCGCGCTGACTGCGACAGTCAAGGGGCTGGAACCCTATATCAATCCGCTGACGGTGAAGGCGCGGCTGCTGCCCAAGGCCGTGGCCCAGGTCTGAGGAGATATGATGTCGGCAGCGTCCCCTATCAAAGGCATTCTCTTCGACAAGGACGGTACGCTGCTCGACTATGACGAGAGCTGGTTGCCGGTCAACCGCGAGCTTGCTCGCATGGCAGCTCAGGGGGATGAGCTTCTCGCCAACCGGCTGCTTTCCGCCTGCGGCATGGATCCGGTGACCGGCCATATCATTCCCGACAGCCTGCTTGCCGCCGGCAATACCCGCCAGATCGCTTCGGGCCTCGTTGCGGCGGGCTCGATGGTCGATGTCGACGAGTTGACGGTCCGCCTCGACGAGCTCTTTTCCAGCGCCGCCGAATTTTCTGTGCCGGTGACCGACCTCGCCGGTTTTTTCGCCCGGCTGCATCGGCGCGGCTTCAAGCTCGGTGTCGCCTCCAGCGACAATGAACGGTCGATCCGCCAGACGGCCGAACGCTTCGGTTTCGCCCGTTATGTCGATTATATCGCCGGCTACGACAGCGGCTTCGGCGTCAAGCCGGAGCCGGGCATGGTGCTCGGCTTCTGCGCTGCGACCGGTCTTTCGCCTGAAGAGGTCGCCATTGTCGGCGACAACAATCACGATCTGCACATGGGTCTGAATGCCGGCACCGGCCTGAGGATCGCGGTGCTGACCGGCACCGGTTCGCGGGAGACGCTGGCCGCCGCGGCCGATCATGTACTCGACGATATCACCGCCATCGAGACCCTGCTGCCGGACCTGCAGCCGGCCTGACGGGTAAGGGCTTGCATTTTTTCAGGTTTTGGCTTCTCAATCCCGCCGTCGAGAAGCAGGGGACTGGCCGTAACAGAGGCGGACAGGGAGCGGGACGGCAAGATGATATCCGAAGCGCCGCCGTTCTGGTGGAGGAAAGCCGATTGGCGGGCCTGGCTGCTGCTGCCGCTTTCTTTTCTCTATGGCCGTATCGCCGGCCACCGCATGGCCCATGCGCGCCGCGCCTCCGTGCCCGTTCCGGTCATCTGCATCGGCAATTTCACCGTCGGCGGCGCCGGCAAGACGCCGACGGCGCTGACGATCGCCCGCGCAGCCAAGGCGAAGGGCCTGAAGCCCGGCTTTCTCAGCAGGGGTTACGGCGGCTCGCTCGATGTGACGACCGTGGTCGATCCCGGTCATCACCGCGCGGTCGCCGTCGGCGATGAGCCGTTGCTGCTTGCCCAGGAGGCGCTGACGGTGATTTCGCGCCGGCGCGTCGAAGGGGCTCAGCGCCTGGTGGCGGAGGGCGCCGATCTCATCATCATGGATGACGGGTTCCAGAGCGCCCGGCTGGCGATCGACTATGCCCTGCTGGTCATCGACGCGACCCGCGGCCTCGGCAACGGCCATATCGTGCCGGGCGGTCCGGTCCGCGCGCCGATCCGCCAGCAGCTGCGGTCTGCGACGGCGCTGCTGAAGGTCGGCGGCGGCAATGCCGCCGACAGGATTGTCCGCATAGCGGCGCGCGCGGCAAAGCCCTATTTCACCGCATCGCTGAAAGTGCGCGGCGACAATACGCTGGCCGGCACGAAGGTGCTTGCCTTCGCCGGCATCGCCGATCCCGCCAAATTCTTCCGCACGGTCGAATCCCGCGGCGCCGAGATCGTCGTCGCCAAGTCCTTCGGAGATCACGAGCACCTGACCGAGGAGGAGATCGACGACATCCTGACGACCGCCGAACGGCAAGGCCTTCTGATCGTCACCACCTCCAAGGATTTCGTCCGCCTCTCCGGCCATCACGGCAAGGCGGCGCAGCTCGCCGACAGGAGCCTGGTGATCGAGGTCGATATGGTTTTCGAGGATCACCTCGCCCCCAGCCTCATCATCGACCGGGCGATCGCCGCCTGCCGCGAGCGACGGCTGCGAGAGATGAAGGCCGGGATTAAATCGATTCCGGGAAAGACTGAGCCGCTCTAACGAGCTGCTGCAAAACGTCTCGTCCTGCGCACATCCATATATGCAATGCGATCACGCGATCGAGTGAAGCAAAGTTTCGCGGGCGGAAGTCAGATGCAACCGGCATGCGCGATCGATCAACGGGATATTGCGGCTTTCGAGGGCTTCGATCAGCGCGAGATGTTCGCCAATGGCCACCTCATTCCGCGCTCGTTCATCACGCTTGTTCCACTGATAGTGATAGTGAAACACCATGGCTATCACGTCTTGGAAACTTTCGATAAAGCGGTTTGGCACGACTGCCGTAATCAGCCGGTGGAAGCGGCTGTCCAGCTCCGAGAAATCCTGAAACCGTGCGTCGATATCCGCGAGTAGTTCTAAATGTGCCGCCCGCATGGATTGGATCTGTTTCCAGAGGGGCGACCCGTCGGGCAGGGCAGCGAAAAGCCGTGCGGAGCGCATTTCGAACATCTCTCTGATCTCGAACAATTCGAGTGCGAAACTGGCTGTGAACCCTTTAAAAACCCAGCCCGCATTCTGACGCTTCTCGATCAGCCCATATTTCTGAAATCGATTGAGAAACTCACGGACAATCGTTGTCGCGACGCCGAATTTCCGAGCCAATTCCGTCTCATTGATTTCTGTACCCGGACAGGCATCGCCGCGCAGCATCCATTCCATGAAGCTCGTCTCGACCTGTTCGGAAATGGCTAAGGTCTCTTCCTTCGGATAGCGCGCTATCTGCTGCGGTTGTTCACCTATAATCCGCCTGTGCGCTTCAGATATGATGATCCCACGTGCGGACATCCCGGCCAGCACCTTCCGCACCGTTGTTCTGCTCACGCCAAGCTGGGCGCGCAGTGCATTTTCGGACGGCAATTCCTCCCCAAGATCGAGCGTCCGAATGATATCGATCATATCATTGAATGCCCGCTTGAAGGTCGTATCCGTTCGCATGGCACAACTCCTGGCATGGTTACTTATCCATAAAAAACAAGTTGACGCACGTGTATCATATGTTTCTTATGTATAAAAAACGGGGGAGGCTAGGGGAATTTGGAAGACTCCGGGATTCTGCCTCAGAATTCGTCGCGGCCTGGTGGTTCGCAGGATGCAGCCTTCCATCCGAGACAATCCGGCATCACTTTGGGGCTGAGGCTATTGAGCCTGGGCCCTCTATTGATCCTGATTATGCTCATCGCCGTCGTCAGTTTGATCACGCCGGCGTTTCTAAAGCCCGTTAATCTCGGGAACATCCTGGCCCAGACAGCAGTGATTGCTGTTGTGGCAATGGGGCAGCAGCTCGTTATCCTGACGCGCGGCATCGACCTGTCCGTAGGCTCGAATCTTGCGCTCGCGACGGTCATCGGCGGATTGGTGTACCAGCAGGTCGATTCCTCGATCGTCGTCATTTTGGCCATGCTGATTGCCGGTGCTGCTATCGGTGCGGTCAACGGCCTGGTCTTTGTCTATGGCCGGCTGCCACACCCCTTTATCATTACACTTGCGACTTTGAGTATCTGCCGCGGCCTCGCACTTGCATTGGCGCCCGGCCACACCACCATGCGCGGGATGCCCGATGCGGTGACAGCAATCGGCGGCGGCACGACGTTTGGTGTGCCCAATTCCTTCTTTGCCGTTGCGATGTTCGGGCTTCTTTTTCTGATCCTGACGAAGTCGATGGTCTTTGGCCGATGGGTCTATGCGGTCGGCGGCGCGCCGAATGCCGCCAGAAGCATGGGTATACCGGCAAAGGGTGTTCTGCTCGCAACCTACGTTATTTGCGGCTTTTGTGCAGGTGTCGGCGCGGTGCTGCTCGCAGGACGGACCGCCGCCGCCTCGCCAATTTACGGCAACCTTTTGGAACTCGACACGATTGCTGCAGTGATTATCGGCGGCGCCAGCTTCCTTGGCGGACGAGGCCATCTCGGCCACGCCCTGATCGGCGCCGTGCTGATCGGCGTTATCCGCAACGCCCTTAACCTTCTCGGGGTCGACGTGTTCTTTCAAATGATCGCGATTGGGCTCGTCATCGTCATCGCCGTAGAGGCCGACGTGCTTCGTAACCATCTCGAGGCGCGCGCGCGTGTGCTTCAATCGGCGAGAGTGCAATGAACCCTGCATCGACCACACCGGCACTTTCGGTTCGAAACGCCCAGAAGCGCTTCGGCGCCATCCATGCCCTGAAAAATGTAAGCTTTGATGCCTATGCAGGTGAGGTAACCGCTCTCTTGGGTGACAATGGCGCAGGCAAGTCAACGCTCGTCAAGTGCATCAGTGGGCTTCATAGTCTCGACGAGGGAGAGATTCTCGTGGATGGTGCGCCCGTATCGCTCCATTCAACGGCGGCCGCCCGCCGCGCCGGTATTGAAACCGTCTATCAGGATCTGGCGCTTTTCGACAACCTGACCCCGGTGCAGAATTTCTATTGCGGACGAGAAATCTCTTTCCCCTCCTGGCTGCCGCGTCCGCTCCGCTTCCTCAACACCGGCGCGATGAAGCGGGAGGCAGCAAGTGTCATCGATCGCCTGAAGGTTAAACTGCCGAGATTCGACGCGCCGGTTGCGCTGATGTCTGGGGGGCAGCGGCAGGCGATCGCGGTCGCGCGCGCCATTGTTTTTGCGCGCAAGCTGGTGGTCCTTGACGAACCAACGGCCGCCCTCGGGCTTCGCGAGTCTCGCCAGGTTCTTGACCTTATCCATCAGCTCAAGGCCGACGGCAATGCCGTGATCATCATCACGCACAATATGGAGCATGTCGTCGAAATCGCCGATCGGGCGGTTGTGCTGCGGCAGGGTCGCAAGGTGGGTGAACTGAAGCCGACCGAAGCGAACAAGCAGGACCTTGTCGCGATGATTGTCGGCGCCGAGGCTTAAGGGAGATCGCTGCTTCATTGGGGCAGTGGGCAACGAGATCGCTCTAGAGGAGGGCGGTCGAAACATGGGAGGTCTATCATGAAACCGCAATCCCTGCTGGGAGCTCTTGCGCTTCTGGCCGTCGCTGCAGTGCCGGCCTTGGCGCAGGAGCCGGTCAAGCTCGGCTTTATAACCAAATTCCCTGTACCATTCTTCGCAACAATGGAGAACGCCGCCAAAGATTATGCGAAGAGAAATCCCGGCGTCGAGATCATCTACGGGCAGGGCACATCAGCAACCGACATCGAGGGCCAGATTGCACAGATCGAATCCATGGTGACACGAGGCGTGCAGGGCATTGCCCTCACGCCAGTCGATCCTACCGTGTCGACTGCGCTGGACAAGGCGGTGGCGGCCGGCGTCAAGGTCGTGCTGATGGATAACAACATTCCGGATTGGAAAGGCAGGACGGCGCTTGCCACGACCAATAATTTCGCTGCGGGCAAAATCGCCGGCGAATATCTCAAGACTGTTCTTAAAGCCGGCGATACGCTCGGGATTCTCGAGGGCGTGCCCGGTGTGCCGGCGCTTGATGACCGCGTAAACGGTATGCTTGAAGGGCTGAACGGCCTTGATGTCAAGATCGTCGGGAAAGGCGCAACAAACTGCACCGAGGAGCTTGGGATCAGTGTCGCCGAGGATCTGCTGACGAAAAACCCGGATCTCAAGGCCATTTATGCCGCTTGCGGCCCGCCCGCTGCTGGCGCGGCGCGCGCAATCAAGAACGCTGGCACTGCCAATGACAAGATTGTGCTGGTCGGTTTCGATTTCTGCTGCGGCGAAGAGGAAGCGCTGAAGAGTGGAGTCGAGGATGCGTCGGTGGCGCAGTTCCCCACCAAGATGGCCGAACTCGGTGTGGATGCGCTGGTAAAATCGATTCGCGGAGAGAAGGTTGAGTCTTTGATCGATTCCGGCGCTGCGCTCGTGACGCCTGAGAATATGGCGAAGTTCAAGTGAACCGTTGCCCCATGTCGATCGCGTAGGCGGGGAGTCAAAGCTCCCCGCTGTCGGGAATGATATCGTCGAGCCCTGCGGCCCGGAGCCACGTTGGCCAGCCGATACGGGCGTTGTCGTGGATGAGCCTATGATATTTCAAGTCGCCGGGTAACCGGAGCGGATATTCTCCCTGGAGCAACTCCGGGCTGCAGACCGGAGAACCATCACAGCCAGAACCTCCGACGCAGATGGCAGCAGCTAGAGCCTTTCCGGGCTAGATTGCAGTATTCTGTTGGCTCAAACGGAGTCGGATGGTCGACCGGCCGGCGCGCGTCGTAGCCAAGCTCTACGGCCAAGCCGGCCGGTCGATCAGCCGGCCCGTTTCAGCCAACCTTCCCGCAGATTTGCCTGGCAAATCTGCAAGACTCAGAATCGCCGGGCGCACGTATCGCTTCGCCATGGCGAAGCGGTGCGGCCGGTGGGCCGGGCATCTTTCCGCCAGGATCAAAGGCGATCGGCTCGGACGTACCAAGGGGTATGCCCTTCGCCAATCGCCTCTGCCCTGACGAAAACCTGCTCCGGCAGAATGCTTCAATCTAACCCGGAAAGGCTCTAGCGCCGCTGGTTCGGCAGCACACCGGCGCGTTTGTCGGCATCGATTGCCGAGATCACGTCGGCATAGGGCTCCTGCCGGGCGACGCTCCAATAGCGTAATTCGTCGAGCGGGATCTGTTTTCCCGTCATCGCGCAGACGACATAGGAGCCGGGCGAGAGAATCTGGAAATCGCCATCGAGATACCGGATCTTCGCCTCGCGGTTTCCGTGTCCTTCGAACAAATTCATGCGCTCCGTTCCCTGCAGTCTGTCATCCGTCTGCCATACTCCCGCAAGGGCTGCTTTTCCAGCTTTTTTAGCTTCTGCCGAAAAGTCGTTCGATATCGCTGAGCTTCAATTCGATATAGGTCGGCCGGCCGTGATTGCACTGGCCGGAGCCGGGCGTCACTTCCATCTCCCGCAGCAGCGCGTTCATTTCCTCCGGCCGCAATCGCCGTCCGGAGCGCACCGACCCGTGGCAGGCCATGGTCGCTGCCACATATTCGAGCTTGGCCGATAGGCCGGACGCCGTGTCCCATTCGGCAATCTCGTCGGCGAGCTGGCGAATCAGGCCATGCGCATCGACCTCGCCGAGCATGGCAGGCGTCTCGCGCACGGCGATCGCGCCGGGGCCGAAACGCTCGATCGCCAGGCCGAGTTCGGAAAGCTCGGCCGCATGCAGCATCAGCCGGTCGCAATCCTCTTCCGGAATGTCGATGATCTCGGGGATGAGCAGCACCTGCGAGGCCAGCCGCTTCGAATGCAGCGCCTTGCGCATCGCTTCGAAGACCAGCCGCTCATGCGCGGCATGTTGATCGACGATGACGAGCCCGTCCTCGGTCTGGGCGACAATGTAGTTTGCGTGGATCTGCGCCCGTGCCGCGCCGAGCGGATACCGTGCATTTGGTTCGGGCACTGCCGGCTGCGGCGAAAACTGCGGCTCGGCTCGCGCCGTCGGCATCGAAAGTCCGTCGAAGGACGCCTGGGGCCGCTCGCCGAAACCCGTTGTCGGCTGATAGGGCCGGGAGGGCGACGTTTCGGCCGACCATGGCGTTTGCGGCCGGTGGCTATTCGGCTGGAAGCCGGGGCGGAAGGAACGCAGCAGGTCGCTCGCCCCGGTCGTCGCTGCCCGGCTGCCGTCGCGCGCCAACGCCTCGCGGATGGCGCCGACGATCAGGCCGCGCACCAGGCCAGGGTCGCGAAACCGCACGTCGGATTTTGCCGGATGCACGTTGACGTCGACCAGAGCGGGATCAAGCGTGATCGATAGCACCGCCACCGGATGGCGTCCGGATGGGATCGTCTCGGCATAGGCGCCGCGGATCGCCGAGAGGATCAGCTTGTCCTGCACCGGCCGGCCGTTGACGAAGGCGTATTGATGGGCGGAGTTGCCGCGATTGAAGGTCGGCACGCCGGCAAACCCGGTGAGCGAGATCTCTTCGCGCACGGCGTCGAGCGCAATGGCGTTGTCGCGGAATTCCTTGCCGAGTACCTGCGCCATGCGCGCCAGATGATCATCGCCGGTCGCCGGGAATTCCAGCGTCGTGCGGTCCGAGCCCGACAGCACGAAGCGCACGGCCGGAAAGGCGATCGCCATACGCTTGACGATCTCGGTGATGGCGCCAGCCTCGGCTTTCTCCGTCTTCAGGAATTTGAGGCGGGCGGGTGTGGCAAAAAACAGGTCGCGCACTTCGACGATCGTCCCGGGATTGGCGGCAGCCGGCCTGATATGCGCGATCTTGCCGCCGGCAACGGCGATCTCGTGGCCGCCAGCGCTGTCGCGCCTGCGGCTTGCGATGCTGAGCCTTGCAACCGAGCCGATCGAGGGCAGCGCCTCGCCGCGGAAGCCGAGCGTGCGGATATCCTCTAGCGTCTCGGAGATCTTCGAAGTGCAGTGGCGCCTGACCGCCAGTTCCAGATCGGCCGCGTCCATGCCCGAGCCATTGTCGCTGACGCGCAGCAGCGCCTTGCCGCCGCCTGATGTGGCGATCTCGATGCGTGTCGCCCCCGCGTCGAGCGCGTTTTCGATCAGTTCCTTGGCAGCGCTCGCCGGCCGTTCGATGACTTCGCCGGCGGCGATCTGGTTGATGAGCGTTTCGGAGAGCTGTCTGATGGCCATGGGCTATTTTCGGAGATTCGCGGGCCGGAGGGAAGGGCTTTGCAAGCGCTTTCCCGAACCGTGACCCGGGGGCTTCCCCAAATGTGGGGGTAGGTAATGTTAAGCCGGTTTTAACATAAAAATGGCATTTCTATTCATATGCCTCCGGAAGCTGCGAAATCGAACAGATGTGGGACGGAATAGAATGAGTGCCGGCTTCGAAAAGGCGGACACATCATCAGGAATCGATGGGGCTCCCGCCGAGGCCGATCTGCAGACGGCGCTTTTCGATGTCGTGTGCGACAGCCTTTCCGCAGCTTTCATCATCTACGACAAGAACGATCATCTCATCTTCGCAAGCCGCCAGACCCTCGAATTCTTTCCGCTGCCCGCCGAAATGCTGAAGCCGGGCACGCGGCTTCGCGATTTCCTCGGCGCAATGTACGACACCGGCATTCGCCAGCAGTATGATGTCAGGCGAGGTGGCTCGCTCAGCCGCGAAGACTGGCTGTCGGAGAAAATCGCCTCGCATTGGCGCGAGCGTTTCGACGCCGTCGAGCGCCATGGCACCGACAGCTGGGTCCGCTTCGTCAAGCGCAGGCTGCCGGGCGGCTACGGCGTCACCATCATCTCCGACATTTCCGAGAACAAGAAGCGCGAAGAGCAATGGCGCTCCGATCTGGAGCGCGTGCAGCTCACCGAGGACATTCTCGACAATCTGCCGTTTCCGCTTTTCGTCAAGGATCGCAACCTCACCTATGTCGCGGTAAATCTCGCCTTCTGCGAGAAATATCAGACGAGCGCCGACGAGGTGCTCGGCCGTAAGAGCGGTGATCTGTTTTCAGAGGAGATCGCCAAGCGCTTCGAGGAGAGCGATCGCCACGTGCTGGAGACCGGCGAGATGTCCGTCTCCCGCCAGCGTCAGATCTCCCGCGACGGTATCGAGCGCGACATCGTCAGCCGCAAACACCGCATCGGCAAACCCGGCCGCTATTTCCTGGTGTCGACCACGCAGGACCTGCCGCGCGACGGCGCCGATCTCGACGAGTTCGGCCAAGCGTCCGCGATCACCGCCTCCAGCAATCAAAGCTATCGCCGGGCCTATGTGCCGGTACCAACGAGCGTCGAGCGGCGCGAACCAGCGGCGATGGAAGCGATTGTTCCGGAGAATTTCTCCGGCCGCAAGGTCCTCGTCGTCACTGCCGACCTCGCAGCCGAAACCGCCGCGCTGCGGACACTGACGAAATACGGCTTCGAATCCTGCTCGGTCCGCGGCGAGGACGAAGAGGAGCGGTTCCTGGAAATCGCCACCTCCTCCGGCATCTCGCTCGATCTTTTGATCATCGACAACCAGATGGGCATGCGCTGCCTCGAGCTTGCCGAGCAATACGGCATCCCGGCGCTCGTCATGGACGGCTTCCAGATCGCCAACGAGCTCACATTCCAGATCGCCCGCCATTTCAACCGCAACAGCCGCAGCGCCGCCGGTTCGGATGCGGATTGGGAAATCAGCACGTCCGACGATGTGGTCGGCCTGCAGATTCTTGTCGCCGAAGACAACGATATCAACCAGATCGTCTTCTCGCAGATCCTTGAAGGCCTCGGCTACCGCCATATGCTTGCGGCGACCGGCGACGAGGCCGTGCGCCTCTGGGCCGAGCACCGGCCGCAGATCGTACTGATGGATATTTCCCTGCCGGGTTTCAACGGTTTCGAGGCCGCCCGCCTCATCCGGCAGATGGAGGAAACCGGCGGCGGAACCCGCACCCCGATCATCGGCGTGCTCACCCAGGCCTTCGAGCGCGACCGCGCCGAATGCGTCAAATCAGGCATGGACGACGTCATCATGAAACCCGTCAGCCCGGACATGCTCGAAATGGTATTTCAGAAGTACCTGATGGGCGAGGCTTTGCGGGCGCGAAACTAAAGCATGTCGCGCAAAAGTGTGCAGCGGTTTTGCGCTAACGACATGCGTAAAAACAAAGACCTAAAGCGCGAGGAGCGAATCTGAAAGATCGCGACGCGCTTTAGAGCAATTTCAGGAAAAGTGTGAAGCGGTTTTCCGTCCGGAATTGCGTAAAACAAATGTTAGAGCGGTTCGGCGCTTCCATGAGAAGCTGAACCGCTCTAACAGAAATACCCGTCAACTCCCTAGATTTTGGGCGTTCCAGGCGGCACAGGTCGCTGATTTCCTATCGAATTGTTAAGACATGCCGGTCATTCTTTTGCATAGCTGCGGGGGAAAGCTCGGGTTTGCATGATAAAATCGGCGGAAATAGCTTTCTTGACCGTGGGTCAGAATGAGCTCCAGGCGATGGCCTACACCGATCCGCTGACCGGATTGGGAAACCGCAATCGCATGCGGGACAAGGTCTTGCAGATCTCTTCCGAGCGCGCCAGCGATCCGGCCCCCTTCACCATCGGCATCGTCAACCTCGACAGCTTCAAGCCGATCAACGACCTGTTCGGCTCGACAGCCGGCGACGAAATCCTCTGCCAGGTCGCTCATCGTCTCAGGGCCTGTATTCCGGATGGCGCGCTGGTCACCCGCCACGATGGTGACGAATTCGCCTTCGTGCTGCCATTGATCTTCGAGCGGGCGAGTGCCGAGAAGTTCGGCCAGATGATCCGCGAGGTGCTATCGGCCCCCTATGACCTCGGTGACCGCAACGTCCGTCTCTCCGCTTCCCTCGGCTTCTCTATCTATCCGTTCGCCGGAGAGGATTGCGAGGAACTGCTGAAGAGCGCCGAAACCGCCCTCTACCGCTCCAAGCGCCGCGGTCGCGGCCAGATCACCGTTTATTCGCGCGAGATCGCGCAGGAAATGAAACGCGCGACGCAACTGGAGCAGGCGCTCAGAAACGCCATCATTTCGGATGCGATCGACGTGCATTTCCAGCCGATCGTCTCGTTGTCCAACAATCAGGTCGTCGGCTTCGAGGCGCTCGCCCGCTGGAACGACCCCGATCTCGGCTTCGTGTCGCCCGGCGTCTTCGTGCCGCTCGCCGAAGAGCGCGGCTTCATCGATGCGCTGTCGGAGGCGTTGCTGCGTAAAGCCGCCGAAGCAGCACTGTCCTGGCCGCGCGAACTCTTTCTGTCGTTCAATCTATCCTCGGCCCAGCTGATGGATCCGGGAACGAGCAGCAGCGTCCTGTCGATCCTCGGGCGCGTCGGCTTCGATCCGCATCGGCTGGAACTGGAGATCACTGAGACCGCCGTGATGAGTTCGGCCGATACCGCTCATCGGATCATCGCCGATCTGCGCGCCGCGGGTGTGCGCATCTCGCTCGACGATTTCGGCACCGGCCAGTCGAGCCTCGGGCGCCTGCGCGACTTCATCTTCGACAAGATCAAGATCGACCGTGCCTTCGTCTCGCGCATCAATTCCGATCGCGCCTCCGAACACATCATCAAGGCGATCCTCACTATGTGCGAGGGCCTGGAACTGGAAGTCGTAGCGGAAGGCATCGAGGATTATGCGGAGGCAGTGAAGTTGCGTATGCTCGGCTGCGGCATGGGCCAGGGCTATCACTTCGGCCGTCCGGCCGATGGTATCGCCACGCTACGCTTCCTGCATGAGAACTACTACGATCCGACCATGATGGAGCGCGTCAGCGCATAAAACGATGGCGCCCCTTAGAGCGCCATCGCCTACATTATAATACCGGGCACGGATTATTTAGGCGTGGTCGAGCCGGTCGCCGTGGTGTCGGTACCGGTCGCAGCCGGAGCCGGAGCCTTTTCGGCCGCCAGCATTGCCAGCGTCTTGAACTCAGGTGCGGCCTTCAGCGATTCGGACGTTTCGCTGGTCGTCAGCTTGACGCTGCCGTCCTGGGTGTTCTGCGCGACGGTGATTTTTTCCATCGGCACCGCGACGTCCTTTTTGCCGATACCGAGGAAGCCGCCGACGCCGACGATCGCAGCAACAATGCCGCCGTCCTTCTTCATGATCAGGTCGTCGATGCTGCCGATGCTTTCATTCTTGGCGTTATAGACCGACTGGCCGATATAGGTATTGGCACTGATCTGATCCGGAGCCTGCTCCGTCAGATAGCCGGCCTGAGCTGTGTCTGCGGTCGGTGCTGCGGCCGGAGCCTGTGCGGCATCGCCTGCGGGCTTGGTGACATCGGGCGTCATCGGCTTAGGTGCTGCCGGGTTGGCCGGAGCTGCCTGGGTCGGAGCGGCGGGATCCGCTGGCTGCGGCGCCGCCTGCGAAAATGCCGCCGGTGCGAAAGCCGTGGCAAACAGTGCGCCAGCGGCAACGGTCGTCAAGAGTTTGCGTGTCATTTCGAACCTACTTTCATTTCCCTGGAGTAATCGCTGACCCGGCAACGCCTGTTTGATTGCCGCGCCGGTTCGAAAGGAAAATGAGTGGTGGGCCGATTGGTTCCGGTTGAAAACACGGAAAATTTCTCGATTCTCACGGAACATTTATCGAGGAGCTGCCACCAAACCCAGAAAAGGCGCCCCGGTCGGGGAGCGCCTCAGATGGCCTCAGCCCCCCGTGTTCAGAGCACATAGACGGGATCGAACACGCCCTTGACCTCGATGCCGAGCTCCAGAAGCGCGCCAGCGCTTGGCTGGGCCGAACGGGCATCCTCGTCGAGCCCTTCCCAGGCGGTCGTTACCGCAAGCCGGTCGGCATTGACGCCGATAAAGGCAGGGCAGGAAGGCTGGACGGCGGGGACCTTGTAGCGCGAGATGCGCAGGCCATCGGGATTGTAGCGGTCGACGACACCCGCACCCCAGCGCGCATTCCAGATATAACCGTCGGCATCCACCACCGAGCCGTCGATGTCGCCGGGCTCGTTCATGCTGTCGACCAGCACGATCGGCTCGCCCGAGGGCAGCCCGGTCAGCGGATCGACCATGACGCGCATCAGCCGGTTGATGCGAGAATCCGTATAATAGCCGATCGTGCCGTCAGGCGAGAAGCAGATCGAATTCGGGATGCTGATGCCGTTGAAAATCTTCGTCACCTTGCCGCTAGCGACATGATAGATGGCGCCGGCCTGGCTTTCCGCCCGCTTGCTCATCGTGCCGATCCAGAGCGCACCGGAAGGATGCGTGCGGCCGTCGTTCGAACGGTTTTCCGGCTTGTCGTTTTCGAGCGCGGCGTAGAAGGTGAGGTTGCCGCTTGCCACGTCGCGCACGAAAAGCCCTTCTTCCGTCGCGATCAGCTGCCGCCCGTCGTCTATGCGGGCAAGCACGCTCGCCATGACAGGCAGCGGATGCACCTTTTTCGCGCCCGTCGAAAGATTGAGCTCGTGCAGTTCCTTGCCGAGGATGTTGAACCACCAGACTGTATTGCTGTCCGGATCATAGGTCGGGCCTTCACCGAGAACGGAATTGGTATTGCAAAGTGTTTTGCCCTCGAACTCATAAATATCGGTCATACGTTCACGCTCCCAATGGCTGCATCATAGGCGTAAATGGTCGCCTTGGCGCGCTCGGCAACCTCTGATGCGGTCATTCCTGGCTTGTAGATGCTGGTGCCGAGGCCGAAGGAGAAGATGCCGGCCTTGGTATAATCGCCGAAATTCTTGTCCGACACACCACCGACGGCGGCAATCATCAGCTCAGGCGGCAGGATTGCCCGGATCGCCGTGATACCGGAAGGGCCGAGCACGCTGGCCGGAAAGAATTTGAGACCAGTGGCCCCAGCGCGCGCTGCCGCCAGCGCCTCGGTCGGCGTAAAGACACCCGGCATCGTCACCATGCCGTATTCGCGCGCCCGGATGATCACCTCAGGCTCGACATTCGGGGTGACGAGCAGCTTGCCGCCGGCCGCATGCAGGCTGTCGACCGCCTCGACGGTCAACACTGTGCCGGCGCCGATCAACACCTCGGCCGGCGCTATCTTTGCGGCGATCTCGATGGACTTGAACGGTTCCGGCGAGTTGAGCGGAATCTCGATCGCCGTCAGGCCATTTTCGATCAGAGCACCGACGACGCTTTCGGTCTCGTCAGGCCGGATGCCGCGAAGGATGGCAATTAGCGGGCGCTTCATGTCGGGGAAGGGGATGCGGTTCATCGTGTCAGCTTTCTCAATTCGGCCAGATGGCTTCGGCGGCAGCCGAAAGCCCGCGGCGCACGGCGGCGTCGGCGTCGATGGCGGTGAAGGCAAGGGAGAGGGTTCTGAAGGCCTGTTCGTAAAGTGCCTGCAGCCGCCCGGAGGCGACGAGGGTGATGTCGGTGCCGTTTGCCGCATCCTGCAGCGCCCCGGCGATCTCGAGGCCGATCAGCGTGCCGGAAAGCCGCGCTTGCGCGGCAGCCGCTGATATGCCGTGAAGGAGCTGGCCCGAGCGGGCGGTGAACAGCAGGTTGGAGGCAAGGGCCGGGCGCGTAAAAGCGGCCGAGACCGCCGCCTCGAAGGCTGCCGCATCCGCCGGCTGCTCTCCCGCGCCGGCAACGGCGTGCGAAAGGATCGTGTGTTTGCTGACGACGTCGAAAAGCTCGCCGGTCATGAAGGTCGAGAAGCCGGTGACCTTGGCGTCCGTCAAATGCACCCATTTCGAATGCGTGCCGGGCATGCAGACCGCCTGCGCCCCCAAGCTTGCGCGGCCGAGCGCGCCGAGAAGCTGGGTTTCCTCACCGCGCATGACGTCGGGCCTCGCCTTGTCGCGCTGGGCAAGGCCCGGCAGGATGCGGATGTCGCGGCTTTCGCCTGGCACGGAGACCGCCCCGGTCAGGATCGAGACGAGCGGCGCCGGCACGTCGATATAACCGGCCTCAACCCAGCCCTGCCTGGCGCCGGCCATGCCGCAGACGATCACCGGCAGGTTTTCCGGTGCCTCGATGGCGGTGAGATGGCCGGCAAGCACCGCGGAAAAGCCGGTCTTTGCCGCGCTCGTCATGCCTTCGCCGCTGCGACGTTCGGCAAGGACGGTGCCGTCTCTGTCGATCAGCCAGAGCCGAAAGCTGCTGGTGCCCCAGTCCACCGCGACATAAGCGGGATTTGCCATTACAGAACGCCTCCATCGACAATCAGGGACTGGGCGGTCATCGCCGCCGCACAGTCGGATGCAAGAAACAGGCAGGGACCGACGATCGCATCGGGTTTGAGCGCGACTTTCAGGCACTGGTCCTCGACTGAACGCGCAATGCTCTCTTCGGTGAGCCAGTGCTGCATCTGCCGCTCGGTGACGACCATGCCGGGCAGGATGCAGTTGACCCGGATATTCTCCGGCCCAAGCCTGCCCGCCAGGCTCTTCGTCAGTCCGACGACCGCCGCCTTGGCTGCTGCATAGGCGGGAAATCCGCCCATGTTCAGCTTGAAGGCGATTGACGACATATTGATGATCGCCCCGCCGCCTGCCGTCCGCATCGACGGCACGACTGCCTGCGAGGTGAAGAACACATGCTTGAGGTTGACCGCCTGGTTATTGTCCCAATAGGCCTCGGTCACCGCGTCAAATTCATGGCGGTCGTCCCAGGCGGCATTGTTGACCAGCACGCGGATCGGCCCTGAGCTGGCAATAACGGTATCGACCGTGCGCCGGATCGCCTCGATGTCGCGCAGGTCGGCATGGTAAAAGGAGACCGGATGCGTGGTCTCCCGCGACAGCCTTTCGGCGAGCTCGCGGCCGGCGGCCTCGGCAATATCGATGAATGAGACCTTGGCGCCTTGGCGCGCGAAACCTTCGACGATCGCAGCGCCGATGCCCGATCCGCCGCCAGTGACCAGCACGGATCGGTCTTTGAACTCGGGAAATTGTGCTGCTGGCATCATGGTCACCGTCGCCTCCCGACCTTATCGTTTTTCCATTATTTGGAACTTAATTTGACTATATGGAATTATCGAATTATGCTGGCCTTTCTGTCAAGGGTGGATGAAGCAATGAATTCAAACGGCGACGGCGCTGGACGCGCACGCGAGACCGGCACGCTCGGCAAACTGATGGTTCTGCTCGATCTTGTCACCCATGCAGATGCGCCGCTGCGTTTCACCGATATCCTGGCTCTCGCCGGCCAGCCGCGCGGCACGCTGCATCGCCAGCTGAGCCATCTAGTGGAGGAAGGGCTGATCGAGCTCGATGGTGACGGCCGCTATGCGCCAGGCCTGCGCCTGCTCGATTTCGCCGCGCGCAGCTGGGCGCGCAACGAATTCCGCTCGATCGCCGAGCCGCACCTCGCCGATCTGCAGCGGGCGACCGGCGAGACGGTGCATCTCGGCGTTCTCCGCGGACAGTCGATCATCTATCTCGATAAGGTCGAAGGCCGTCAGCCTGTGCGCATGTATTCGCAGATCGGCAATGCCTCGCCCTGTTATTGCACCGGCGTCGGCAAGGCCGCCTTGTCGCTGCTGCCGGCCGAAGGCCTTGCCAATCTCGTCGCCGGCTTGAGCTTCACCAGCTTTACCGCCTCGACCCATGTCTCAGCCGAAACGCTGCTTGCCGAAATCCGCGAGATTGCCGATCAGGGCTATGCCTTCGACCGTGAGGAGCATGAGGCCGGCATCCGCTGCGTTGCCGCACCCGTCTGGTCGGAGGATCGGACCTTTATGGGTGGCATTTCGATTACCGGCCCGGCCTATCGGTTGTCGATGGAACTTCTGCACCAGTGGGCCGTTCCGGTTCGACTGGCGGCCGGGAGGATCATGGAAGGCATGCGCGTCCGTCTCGGTCCGCGCCGCTGAGGGCACAAATCACAATCGGCCCGCTGCCGGACGCGAGCAGAGCATGCTTATGATGAGCGCGATATTGAGATCTGCCGACGAATCACCACAACTAGAACGGTCCGCGAAATCTACAACCAGTCACCGGCCGAACGCTCAACGCTGAAGCCGATTCCACCAGCGATCGTCGTTTCCCGATGCAATCGAAACATTCATAGCGGGCAGGTTTCGCAAACGGTTTGACGGCCGCTGTGCCGAAGATGAAGAAATGTGATGGCACCCTTGTCGCAAACATCCACGGAAGAAGACGATTATGTTCAGGAAATAGCGGGCCTGAAGACCCAGTTCGATATTTTCCGCTTCATGAAACGGGTGACGGAAGCCTATCGCAGCCGTGCCTTCATGGTCCTCAACCTGCCGCCGGTCACCTCCTTCGATCTTCAGGGCAGCACCGTCATCACCAGCTGGCCGGCCGAGCTTCTGGCTCTCTACGACCAGGAAGGCCTGATGGTGAACAGTCCGGTTCTGAGGCGCCTCAGAACATCCGCGCGACCCTTCTTCTACGACATGTCGCGCCAGAACTGGTCGCGGGACGACGGCAAGTCCATTCTCGTTGCCTCGCTGTTCGAACGTTTCAAGATGATGCGCTGCGCCTATTTCCCGACGCATGATCCTTCCGGCCTGCGCGGCGCCGTCTCTTTCGCCGGCGACCGCGAGCCCTTCAATCCGGCGGAGATGCGCGAGCTGTGCTACATCGCCATCCACGTCTTCGACAGGCTTGCGGAGATCCGCAACCTCGATACGCGCATGACGGACACGCTGACCGACCGCGAGATCGATTGCCTCAACTGGACGGCGGCCGGCAAGACCAGTGCTGAAATCGCCGAAATCCTCACCCTCTCCGAGCACACGGTCAATCACTACCTCAACCGCGCCACCAAGAAGCTCGACACGGTCAACCGCACCCAGGCCGTCGCCAAGGCGCTGCGCATCGGCCTGATCAAATAAGTTGCAAAAAACAACCGACTGCTTTCCAAGCCGCCCAGCGCGTAGGCATACCTTTCCCGCTGAGGGGGCGGCCGCAAGCGCTTTTGCGCTCTTTTCCTGATTTTTCATCTGGCACGCTTTCTGCATCTCTTCGGCGAGAGGTCCAGAGGGGACTTTGAGACCAGCGCCAGGAAATGGCGCGGCCGACACACCGCTGCCCGACGCCGATGCCGCTTTTCTCCCGGCCCTTCGGTGTCGGCGGCGGTTGTTGCGTTTTGGCACCGCTTCTTTCGCAGCTGTTGGCGATTTCATCTTCCTTGTTCACTTTTCGCTGGTCTTTTTTTCGGCTTGCGCTAGTTCGCCCCGGATTGCGCCGGTTCTCGGGGAGACCGTTGCGGCCATCAGGGCGAAAGCCCGGCGGACTTGATGGCCGCAACGGACTGCCAATTCTCCCCGGCGCTCTTTTTGGCCCGCCGGATTTTCCTCCCGATGATTTTGTTTGGCGAAGGCTTCGGTCTCCACTATTTCTACTGCATGATTTAGCCCAAACGGAATCGATTGGGCTAAATCTGCAGCAATTCAAGTGCTACAGCGTCCTTTGCGCGTCTTGAGAGACGCGCGGCGCTGTAGTCTGCAAGAAGCATTGAGGGTGAAATGGCCGACGTCACCAAGGAACAGGTTCTCGAAACGCTGAAGACCGTGCGTGGACCGGATCTCGAGCACGATATCGTCGAGCTCGGTATGGTCTCCGACGTCTTCATCTCCGATGGCAAGGTTTATTTCTCCATCACCGTCCCGGCCGATCGCGCCAAGGAGCTGGAGCCGATGCGGCTCGCCGCCGAGCGCGTCATCAAGGAAATGCCGGGCGTCAAGGGCGCCCTCGTCACACTGACGGCGGACAAGAAAGCGGCCGCCGCCGCTCCGGCTGCCCGCCCTGCGCCGAACCCGCCGCACGGCCATGCCGGCCACGATCACCAACATGATCATGCAGGCCACGCTCACGCTCCTCAACAGCCGCCGCGCGCCGGCAAGATCGGTGTGCCCGGCATCGGCGCCATCATCGCGGTCGCCTCGGGCAAGGGTGGGGTCGGTAAGTCGACCACCGCCGTCAATCTCGCACTCGGCCTGCTCGCCAACGGTCTTCGCGTCGGCATTCTCGATGCAGACATCTACGGTCCCTCGATGCCGCGCCTGCTGAAGATATCGGGCCGCCCGACGCAGATCGACGGCCGCATCATCAATCCGATGGAGAATTATGGCCTCAAGGTCATGTCGATGGGCTTCCTTGTCGACGAGGAGACGGCGATGATCTGGCGCGGGCCGATGGTCCAGTCGGCGTTGTTGCAGATGCTGCGCGAAGTCGCCTGGGGCGAGCTCGACGTCCTCGTCGTCGACATGCCGCCCGGCACCGGCGACGCGCAGCTGACCATGGCCCAGCAGGTGCCGCTTGCCGGTGCCGTCATCGTCTCCACACCGCAGGATCTCGCTCTGATCGATGCCCGCAAGGGCCTCAACATGTTCCGCAAGGTCGAGGTGCCCGTGCTCGGCATCGTCGAGAATATGAGCTACTTCATCGCCCCTGATACCGGCACCCGCTACGACATCTTCGGCCATGGCGGCGCCCGCAGGGAGGCCGAGCGCATCGGCGTGCCCTTCCTCGGCGAAGTGCCGCTGACGATGAACATCCGCGAAACCTCCGACGCCGGCACGCCGCTCGTCGCCTCCGAGCCGAACGGCATCGTTGCCGGCATCTATCGCGGCATCGCCGCCAAAGTCTGGGAGCATCTCGCCGGCCAGTCCCAGCGCCCGGCGCCGGCGATCGTCTTCGAATAATGCATGCCGCCCGGAAGTGTGCAGCGGTTTCCGGGATGACGGCATGCATAAGACAAAATGCATGCCGCCCGGAAGTGTGCAGCGGTTTCCGGGATGACGGCATGCATAAGACAAAATGCATGCCGCCCGGAAGTGTGCAGCGGTTTCCGGGATGACGGCATGCATAAGACAAAATGCATGCCGCCCGGAAGTGTGCAGCGGTTCCGGGATAACGGCATGCATAAGACAAAGAACTGGCGCGCGTAGCATGAATCGGGTTCGAGGCGAGGTGCTTTAGCGAGCCGAATCACCGCAGCGGATACCCCAAATTGTGGGGGAAACGTGGTGAAAAGCCGCGCTTCACGGAAGATGTCTTGATTATTTCACGGCTTTGCTTCATATGCCGCGGCGCCATGATGGCGTTTTGCTGCAGATGCTCAATGAGGCCGTCCCCGTTTCGAAGGGTCCGGCCCGCCTGCAAGTTCGGAGTTGTCTTGTCGATCGAAGGATTGGGAACTGCGATGCAGTTGAGCACAATGCGCATGCCGGCCTTTGAGGTTGGATGCAGCCGGAGAGACTACCGGTGATTACCGCTTACTGTTCCAATTGCAAGTCGGTCGAGATCCGCGATCTGTCGCATGCCGCCTCCTTTCCCGAGGATGTCGTATGGATCGACATGATCGAGCCGACCCGCGACGAGGAACTCTATGTCGAGAAGGTTCTCGGCATCGAGGTCCCGACTCGCGACGATCTCAAGGATATCGAGCCTTCCGCCCGTCTTTATGTCGAAAACGACGCCGTCTTCATGACCGCTTCGCTGCTCTGGAAGGCTGACACCGACGTGCCGACGCTGACCGATGTCGCCTTCATCCTGGCTGGAAATCGCCTGGTCACCATTCGCTACGCCCATCCCAAATCCTTTGCGCTGTTCATCGCTGCCCTCCACCGGCTGCCGGAAAACTGGCGCAGCGGCGCTGCCCTTCTTGCCAAGCTCTTGGAGACGATCGTCGACCGCACCGCCGAAATCCTCGAAATCTCCATCTCCCGTATCGACATCCTCTCGACGCATGTCTTCGGCGATCGGGCAAGGAAGGTGCGCAAGCCCTCGAACTACCTCGAGGAGAAGTTGCGCGATATTGCCGGCCATCACCGGATGATCAGCAAGGTGCGCGACAGTCTCGGGTCGCTTACTCGCCTGCTGACGTTCTTTCACACGATCCCGGCGATCCAGCAGGACCGCGAGGCGAAGGAGCTCTGCCGCACCGTCTCGCGCGATGTCCAGTCGCTGTCGGAGCATGCTTCCTTCGTCGCAGGCAATATCACCTTCCTGCTCGATGCTTCGCTCGGGCTGATCAACATCGAGCAGAACTCGATCATCAAGATTTTCTCGATTGCCTCGGTGGTGTTCTTGCCGCCGACATTGGTCGCCTCCATCTATGGTATGAACTTTCAGGTCATGCCGGAGTTGACCTGGGCCGCGGGTTATCCCTATTCGCTGGCCCTGATGGTGATTTCAGCCGTCATCCCCTTTTTCTTTTTCCGCTGGAAAGGCTGGCTCTGAGGAGCCTGATGCAACTTCATGTCCGAAGAGAGCCATCCGAACGAAAGCCATATGACGCCGCGAAAGCTGTTCTATCTCGCGTTGGGTTCCGTCGGTGTCGTCTACGGCGATATCGGCACCAGCCCGCTCTATGCCTTTCGCGAGGCGCTGAAGCCGGTGGCCCATGACGGCGTCACCCGTTTTGAAGTCATCAGCCTGATCTCGCTGATGATCTGGGCGCTGACGATCATCGTCACCATCAAATATGTGCTCTTCCTGCTGCGCGCGGACAACGACGGCGAGGGCGGCACGCTGTCGCTGCTTGCCCTGCTGATGAAGACCGCCAACGGCCATACCGCCGTCCTGATGCTGCTCGGGCTGATGGGTGCGGCCCTCTTCCTCGGCGACGCGATGATCACGCCGGCTCTATCGGTGCTGTCAGCCGTCGAGGGCCTGAAGCTCGTCACGCCCAGCCTCGCGGAATATATCGTGCCGATCTCGGTGGTGATCCTGGCGCTGCTTTTCATCGTGCAATCGCGCGGCACCGGTGCCGTTGCAAGGTTCTTCGGCCCGATCACCGCCGTCTGGTTCCTCGTCATGGCCGCCGCCGGCATTTCTCATATCTCGGACGATTACGGAATCCTTGCCGCCTTCAATCCCTATTATGCCGTCAGCTTCCTGCTGCATGAGGGCTTCTACGGCGTCGTCGTACTTGGCGCCGTCTTCCTGACGGTGACGGGCGCCGAGGCGCTCTACGCCGATCTCGGCCATTTCGGCCGTCGTCCGATCCAGTGGGCCTGGTTCCTGCTGGTATTCCCGTCGCTGACGCTGAACTATCTCGGGCAGGGGGCGCTGGTTCTCGGCAATCCGGCGACGATGTCCGATCCCTTCTATCTGATGTATCCGAAATGGGCGCTGCTGCCGGTCGTCATCCTGGCGACCGCCGCGACCATCATCGCCAGCCAGGCTGTCATCACCGGCGCCTTCTCGATGGTGCGCCAAGGCATCAACCTCGGCTTCCTGCCGCGCATGGAAATCCTCTTCACCTCGGAAACCAATACCGGGCAGATCTTCGTGCCTTCGGTCAACGCCGTGCTGTTCATCGGCGTCATCTTCCTGGTGCTGAGTTTCAAAACATCGGACGCGCTGGCGACCGCCTACGGTATCTCCGTCACCGGCGCCATGGTCGTCACCTCGATCATGGCCTTCGAATTCGTCCGCGCCCGCTGGAACTGGTCGCTTCCGGTTGCGGTGATCGCGCTCGCGCCGCTGGTGGTGCTCGAAATGATCTTCCTCGGCGCCAACCTTTTGAAGATCCACGACGGCGGCTATATCCCGATCATGATCGCCACGGCCTTTACCGTCGTCATGTGGACCTGGCGTCGCGGCACGGCGATCCTGATGGAAAAGACCCGCCACACCGATATTCCGCTCGCCTCCTTCGTCAGCTCGATCGAGCGCAAGAGCGAACATTCGCCGGCCCAGGTCCCGGGCACGGCGATCTTCCTGACCAGCGATCCGGAATCGGCCCCGGCCGCCTTGCTGCACAATCTCAAGCACAACCATGTGCTTCACGACCGCAACGTCATCCTGACGATCCGCACGGTCAACAAACCGCGCGTCCCGAGCCAGGACCGCTACCGGGTCGAGCAGATTTCCGAGCGCTTCTCCCGCGTCGAACTGCTCTTCGGCTTCATGGAATCTCAGAATGTCTCGCAGGCCCTGGCGACGCTGCGCAAGACGGGACTGAAATTCGACATCATGTCGACCTCCTTCTATCTCGGCCGACGCAAGCTGGTGCCGGACGCCAAGTCGGGCATGCCCTACTGGCAGGACCGGCTCTACATCGCGCTCGCCAACGCCGCCGCCAACCCTTCGGACTACTTCCGCCTGCCGGCGAACCGCGTGGTGGAACTCGGCTCGCATGTTATTATTTGATGGGTTGAAAGAGGGGCGCTTGCTTCGATCCTAGCTGTGCGATGTTTCGGATCTTCGGCCTTCGCGAAAAAGACCCCGCCCCAAACCCCTCCCCACAAGGGGGAGGGGCTTAACTTGCCGCTCCGGTGCTTCCCACTTTATCGTTTCATCCGCAGAACGGCTGATGTTTGTTGCGTGCGAGCGCCGCAAATTAGTCCCTCCCCCTTGTGGGGAGGGGTTGGGGAGGGGACTTTCGCAAGGTGGGGAGGGGACTTTCGCAAGGTGGGGAGGGGACTTTCACAAGGCTGCGACACACCTCATTCCACGAAACTATCAGCCACATTAGAACATCCAAAAGTTCCCACGGTCATATTTCGGCACAGCCCGTTAACCGGACATCAAGGTTAATGCGAGATTTTCAATGGAATGTTCCCGCGTTCCATGCCGGAGTCTGCGTTGCGTCGAAAGAGCCCTTCCCGTAGCAAGCTACGTCTTTTTCCCGAGAATTGGGTGTCGCCTGCAATCTTCGGTCTCGCCGGCTGGCTGATTTTCCCGAGTGTCGCATCCCATGCCGATCTCGCCGCTATGCTTGCCGGCCTCGATCATGAGGGTGAGAACTGGCGCATGGTGCTGACCAATTCGCCGGCCGGCTCCATCCACCAGGCCGAACTCGCCTTCGCCGAGCCGATGGTGACGGGTTCGATCTCCGCCGGTGCTGGCATGGTGCTGCCCGATGGCCGCAAGGTCGCTTTCACCGCCAAGGACAAGGGCACTGCCAAGGATAGGGGTCGCGAGGATACGCCGGACGAGGATCGCGTCAACCGCGGCGCTAAGAAGGGCCGGGTCGTCGCCGTCGAGCAGATGCAGCCGCCGAAGGATTTTTCCGCCGGCTCGATCCTCGAACGTACCAGGATGCTCTTCGCCCCGAGCTTCGATCTCAAGGACCGCTCGGCCTTCGTCAAGCCGAAGATCCAGGGCAAGGAAATCGAGATCGCCACATCTTTCTATAAGAAGCAGCCGGTGGCGATCGATAACGGCGTGCCGGCCATGCTCGCAAGCCTCGTCACCAGCGACAAGGCCGATGTGCTGGCCACCGCCTATGGGCCGACGGCACCCGACTATTCCCGCCAATCGCCCTTCGATTCGATCATGACCGATCAGGACAGCGGCCGCTTCGTTCCGGAGATCGGCCCGCACGACCATGCCTGGGCCGCCAGCATATTGTCGCCGAGCGTCTTTTCCGCTCGCGAACAGCAGTGCCTTGCCTCCGGTATCTATTTCGAGGCGCGTGGAGAATCGGTGAAGGGCCAGGCGGCCGTCGCCCAGGTCATCCTCAACCGCGTCCGCAACCCCTCCTATCCGAAGACCATTTGCGGCGTCGTCTATCAGAACGAGGATTGGCGCAACCGCTGCCAGTTTTCCTTCGCCTGCGACAGCATCAAGGACAGGGTGAACTCCGAATATCACTGGCGAGTCGCCCGCGATGTGGCGATGGCGGTGACATCAGGCAAGATCTGGCTGCCGCAGGTGGGCTCGGCGACTCACTATCACGCCGTCTATGTCAGGCCGAAATGGGCAAAGACCATGGAAAAGGTCGGCCGCATCGGACTTCATGTCTTCTATCGCACCTATGGCGGCGGCTGGAGCTGAGATAAATCGCTTGGGTAAGCCGATTTCCGGCCCGGAAAAGCGGATTCTTTCCGTCGAATTTCTGTGATCGACCCAGAGCCGATTTATCTCTTTGATTTAATGGAATTATTTTCTCGCTGGACAGAAGCTGTCTACGCCTTGACTATGCTAATCCCTAAAACTATGTTGCGCGCGACTTCAGAACGGGCCGGAAGGGTCTCAACCTTCGCGTCCGGGGTCCGAATGACCGGGGTAGCGGTAGTGCGGGCGACGGGCAAAGCGAGGAGAGATCCATGGCGGATGACCGCGAGGAAAGTCTTGAAAAGCGCCGTGCGCAACTGGGAGCGGAACTCGCGACCAAGCGTGTCGAGGCGGGAGTGGAACATGCAAGCGAGGCCCAAGCCGAGGTAAGCCGCAAAGGTTATGCCCAGGCGATGAAGCTTTCCAGCGAGTTCATTGCTGCAATCCTCGTCGGTGCTTTTCTTGGCTATGTTCTCGACCGTTTTGTTGGCACGGCGCCTTGGGGGATGATTGTTCTTCTGCTTCTCGGATTCTGTGCCGGCGTTCTGAACGTGCTGCGTTCTGCGGGGGTGGTGGCCCATCCTCTGGATGACGACAAGAAATAAGGACCGGTTCCTGGTCCAGTGCAATGACCCCGCGTCCTGCGGGCCAAAGAGAGAGAACAAGCGGTGTCTAACGATCCGACTCATCAGTTCCTGATCCAGAAGATTGTGCCGATCGAAATCGGCGGAATTGATTTTTCGTTCACCAATGCATCGCTCTTCATGGCCGTTTCGGCTGCCGCTGCCGCAGGCTTCCTCTATTTCGCGACGTCGAACCGCGCCACCGTGCCGGGCCGTTCGCAGTCGGTCGCGGAAATGTCCTATGAATTCATCGCGAACATGCTGAAGGAAGGCGCTGGCAAGCAGGGAATGAAGTTCTTCCCGCTGGTCTTCTCGCTCTTCATGTTCGTCCTGACGGCGAACCTGCTCGGCATGTTCCCGTATTTCTTCACTGTCACCAGCCAGATCATCGTCACCTTCGCTCTCGCGATTTTGGTTATCGGTACGGTTCTCGTCTACGGTTTCTATAAGCACGGCTTCAAGTTTCTGAATGTCTTCGTGCCCTCGGGCGTACCGGGCATTCTGTTGCCGCTGGTCGTCACGATCGAAATCATCTCTTTCCTCTCCCGTCCGATTTCGCTCTCGGTTCGTCTTTTCGCCAACATGCTCGCCGGTCACATCACGCTCAAAGTGTTCGCAGGCTTCGTCGCCTCGCTCGGAACCTTGGGTGCTCTCGGTGTCGGCGGCGCCGTTCTTCCCCTCATCATGACCGTCGCCCTGACCGGTCTCGAGTTCCTCGTCGCCTTCCTTCAGGCTTATGTCTTTGCGGTGCTGACTTGCATGTACCTCAACGATGCAATCCATCCGGGCGGGCACTAAGGATAACGACATCGACGTCAAAGGGCGTCAGTCATTTGCCGCAACAACCATTTCAAAGGAGTTCAACATGGAAGCGGAAGCAGCAAAGTACATCGGTGCAGGCCTGGCTTGCTTTGGTATGGCCGGTACGGCTCTCGGCCTCGGCAATATTTTCGGCAGCTACCTCTCCGGCGCTCTGCGCAATCCGTCTGCCGCTGACAGCCAGTTCGGCCGTCTGGTATTCGGCTTCGCCGTTACGGAAGCTCTGGGCATCTTCTCGCTGCTCGTCGCTCTCCTCCTCCTCTTCGCCGTCTGATATCGGCGAATAGATGGATCACGGCCTGCGATCGCAAGCCGTGATCCTTTGCATTTGCAGTCCACCTGGAGGTGAGCATGTTTTTTGTGACCCCGGCTTACGCTGAGGAAGCACCGGCGGCAGCGACGGGTACGGATGCGCATGCCGCTCCGGCCGCAGGCGAGGTCCATACCGAGACTGGTGTTGCCGAAGGCGGACACGTCCGCGGCCCGTTCCCGCCTTTCGATTCGACGACCTACGCGTCCCAGCTGCTCTGGCTGGTGATCACATTCGGCGTCTTCTATTTGCTCATGCAAAAGGTCATCGCGCCGCGCATCGGGGCGATCCTCGATCAGCGTCACACGCGCATTTCTCAGGATCTGGAAGAGGCAGGCCGCCTGAAGGCCGAAGCCGACGCCGCCGTCCAGACCTATGAGGGTGAACTGGCCGCTGCCCGCGCCAAATCCAACGCGATCGGCTCCGCCGCACGCGACGCCGCCAAGGCCAAGGCCGAAGGGGAACGCCGCGCTGTCGAGGCAAGCCTGTCGGAAAAGATCAAGGCTGCCGAGCTCCGCATCGGCGAGATCAAGGCCAAGGCCTTCGCTGACGTCGGCACCATTGCCGAGGAAACCGCGGCTGCCGTCGTCGATCAGCTGATCGGCGGCACCGTCGCCAAGGCCGATGTCGCCGCCGCCGTCGCGGCTGCCAAGAAGGAGGCTTGATCGATGGAATTTGCCTTTGATGCGACTTTCTTCGCCTTTGTCGGCCTCGTCCTCTTCCTGGCGCTGGTCGTTTACCTGAAGGTTCCGGGCATGATGGCACGGTCGCTCGACGACCGCGCCGACCAGATTCGCAACGAATTGGCCGAAGCCAAGCGTCTGCGCGAAGAGGCCCAGCACCTGCTCGCCGAATACCAGCGCAAGCGCAAGGAAGCTGAAGCCGAAGCGGCCCACATCGTTGCCGCCGCCGAACGCGAAGCCGAGATGCTGACTGCCGAAGCGAAGAAGAAGACGGAAGAATTCGTCGCCAATCGCACGGCGCTGTCCGAGCAGAAGATCAAGCAGGCCGAGGTCGAGGCGATGAAGGCGGTGCGTTCCGCCGCCGTCGATCTCGCAATCGCGGCCGCCGAAACCGTGCTTGCCAAGCGGGCCGACGTCAAGGTTCAGTCCGAGCTCTTCGGCAATGCCGTCGGCCAGGTCAAGACGCGGCTGAACTAAGCAACTTTGAAAAAGATTGAGAGGAAGGCCGGGCATGTCCCGGCCTCTTCTTTTGCTGGCAAGGCTTGGTCTTTACTCGGCTTGGGGCCGAGGACAATGCGGTACCGTTGAACCGGCATCGCCACCTTCGCCTGGGTCGAATCACGTTTCTCGAGCCGTCTTCGAACCGTTGTAAACAGGGCGAAGGGACATGCCGCAACGTCTCGATTCCCTCTTCTCCCCAGCGGGGAGAAGGTGCCCGTAGGGCGGATGAGGGGGCCGCGAATCCGATTTTTCCTACAATGCCGATGCGCGCTTCCCGCCCGGCTGGCATCGTCTCGACGTGTTCAGGGCGCTGGGACACATGGCGTTGCCGTCGCGGCGGATAGGTAAGTGGGAGCGTGATTGCCGTGCGGCCCCCTCATCCGCCTGCCGGCACCTTCTCCCCGCTGGGGAGGAGAGGACATGTCGCGACCTCTCCGTTCCTCGCGCCCCTTTCACAGAGCATACCGCGGGCTTTTCATTTGCCAGGTCTTCTGTGGGCGATCTATTCGGAAAGCAGTTCATCCGTCTCAGGACCATCTTCGACCTTGCGCAACGGCCTGAAGCTCATCCGGTGCAGCGAGCAGGGGCCGTGTCTCTCGATGCCGGCGCGGTGCTGCGCCGTGCCATAGCCCACATGCGCGGCAAAGCCGTAATCCGGAAATACCTTATGCGCTCGCGCCATCATCCGGTCACGCGTCACCTTGGCGACAATCGAAGCGGCGGCGATCGAGACCGAGCGGGCATCACCCTTGACCACGGCCTGTCCGGGGCAATCGAGGCCGGGCGGCACGTCGAGGCCGTCGGTCAGCACGTAGCTTGCCGGAATGGCGAGGCTGCAGATGGCGCGGCGCATGGCGTCGAGGCTTGCCTTGCGGATATCCGTCTCGTCGATACGCGTCGAACTGGAGGAGGCGATGGAAACGGTCGCAGTTGCCAGAATCTGCACGAACAGTTCCTCGCGCCGTTGCGCCGAAAGCTGCTTGGAATCGTTCAGACCCTCAGGGATGCGCCGGGGATCAAGGATGACGGCAGCAGCCACGACGGGTCCCGCCAGCGGCCCGCGGCCTGCCTCGTCGGCACCGGCGACCGGCCAATGGCCGGCCTTGCGGGCTTTGAGTTCCAGTCGGAAATCCGGCACGAGCGGAACCGTGTCGAAAAGCAGGGGAGAATCGGGTGGCGTGCGAGGTTTCATGCGGCTGAACCTCGCACGCCAACCCGATTGCCCGCAAGTCCCCGGATCAGGGCGGCGGCCGGGGACGCTCCGGCGGATGGTGGCGGTCAGGGCCATCCGCGGGAATTGCGCTCGGGGCTCGAAAACAGGGCGGTTTTGTCGAGCTGCCGATGCGCAAGCTAGAAGCAATTCCAGGAAAAGTGTGCAGCGGTTTTCCGTCCGGAATTGCGTAAAGGTTAGAGGAAATTCCAGGAAAAGTGTGCAGCGGTTTTCCGTCCGGAATGGCGTAAAAGGTTAGAGGAAATTCCAGACAAAGCGCGAAGCGGTTTTGCCGGAATTGCGTGGAAACAAAAGGTTAGAGCAGCGATAGTTGCACGCCGCTGCCGTCTGGCGGCACGAACAGATCGTCGCGTAGCGGCACGCTGCGGCGCGTCAGCTCGAAACGCCGGGCTGCCATTTCAAAGCGCCGGGCGATCTGCCAAGCATAGGGACCGGCGCCTTTCATGCGCTTGCCGAATTCGGCGTCATAATCCTTGCCGCCGCGCATCGAGCGCACCAGCGACATCACATGCCGGTAGCGATCGGGATAATGCTGCAACAGCCAATCGCGAAACAGCGGACTGACCTCGAGCGGCAGTCTGAGGATGACATAACTCGCCTCGGCAGCACCGGCAGCCTTGGCCGATTCGAGGATGCGCTCCAGCTCGTGGTCGTTCAGCGCCGGGATGAGCGGGGCGGCCATCACAGCCGTCTGGATGCCTGCTTCGGCCAGCGTGTGGATCGTCTCCAGGCGCCGCGGCGGCGTGGCGGCACGCGGCTCCATCGTCCGGGCAAGCTTGCGATCCAGCGTGGTCACCGAGATGCCGACACGCACCAGATTCTTGCTTGCCATCTCCTGCAGAATGTCGAGATCACGCAGGATCATCGCCGACTTGGTGACGATCGAAACTGGATGGTTCGCCTTGTTCAACACCTCAAGAATGCCGCGCATGATGCGCCATTCCTTCTCGATCGGCTGATAGGGATCGGTATTGGTGCCGATCGCGATCACCCGCACCTTGTAGCCGGGCTTGGCGAGTTCCCGCTCCAAGAGTTTTGCCGCATCGGGCTTGGCAAACAGCTTCGTCTCGAAATCGAGCCCCGCAGAAAGCCCCATATAGGCGTGTGTCGGCCGGGCGAAACAATAGATGCAGCCGTGCTCGCAGCCGCGATAAGGATTGATCGAGCGGTCGAAGGAAATGTCCGGCGATTCGTTACGGGTGATCGCCGTGCGCGGTTTCTCGACCTGCACTTCCGTCTTGAACGGCGGCAATTCTTCCCACGTCTGCCAGCCGTCGTCGACGGTCTCGCGCTGCTGCGCTTCGAACCGACCTGTCGGGTTCAGTCCCGCGCCGCGCCCACGCCGCCGATCGACCTCGACCCTCAGACCGGAGGAAACGATCATCGCATCGGCAATATCTGCCGTATTGGCAGGCGCGAATGCGGTCTGCCCTGCCAGGGACTGCTCTCTCATCGGATTCTCCCGCGGCGGAAAGCCATCGCTCCCGCTCGTTTTGCTGATTAAATTCCTATCCGCAAAACGAGAACAGTGCAAGAACAAAATGAGGAAAACGGCGCTGGCAAAAATTTGTGCGGCGCATTATAAATAGTCAATGTTGACAGTTGTTCTCGAATGTCAGGATCAGGAATCTGAGCTGGCACAGACTTTATCGGTATTGGTGGCGGGCGCGGTGGAGGGGCTGGTGAGCGATGTGGTCGTGCTCGATCACGGCTCGCGCGACGGCACCTCGCGGGTGGCCGACGCCGCCGGCTGCCGCTTCCATTCGCAATGGGATATCAAGGACATCGTCCGCGCCGCCCGCGGCGAATGGCTGCTTTTCGTCGAGCCGGGTGCAAGACCCCAGGCCGGCTGGATCGATGAGATCGCCGAATATGTGGCGCTGAACAAGCTGCCGGCGCGCTTCACCGCATCCCGCGGTTACCGGCGCCCGTTCTTCCAGCGTGTCGGCCGGACCGTGCCGCCGCTGGAACTCGGCTTTCTCCTGCCGAAGAAGCAGGCGCTCGCCATCGCCAAAAGCGGCATGCGGCTCACCGAATTCGTCAAGGGCCAGAAGCCGCGCCGGCTGGCGAGTGAACTCATTCCCTCCTGGGTCGCCCGCGCTGCGCGCTAGGTGTTGCGGCCTCTCCATCGTTCGCGCAAAAGATGGCGCCCAATAGGATTTCGCGCTATAATTCAAACATGGCGCCGTCGAAGCGCCTCGCTTCGCAACGGAATGGCCATGGAATGCCGGTGAACGGCAGAACAGGTCAGCAAAATCTCCTTTTCTGCCGGGTTCCCGGCGAAAGGAGGTGCGTCATGACACGCGGTAGGGTCTACGGCGTACGCAGTATGGTCTACGGCCTCATAGCCGTCATATCGCCGACAATGGTGATCGCGCATCCGCATTCGGCAGCATCGCAGATGATGCGCAGTTGCGCAGGCCGACCCGAAATCGTCAATTTCTTGGACAAGAACTTCGCCGAAAAGCTCACGGCAGTCGGACTGATCAACCAGAACGCCATTCTCGAGGTCTATGCCGCCGAAAGCGGCACCTGGACACTCATCGTCACGGATGTTCACGGCATAAGCTGCGTCCTGCTGTCGGGTGATAGCTGGGACACGATGCCCGTCCTGCCGGGCATTGCGACATAACGCATGTCGCGCAAAAGTGTGCTGCGGTTTTGCGATAACGACATGCGTAAAAACAACGACCTGAAGCGCAGGGAGCGAATCTGAAAGATTGCGACGCGCTTTAGGCGATGCCGCTGTTGCAGGCAGTCTATTTGGTCGCGCCGCGTTTCAGGTGCTCGTCCAGACGCGGCATGATCTCGACGAAATTGCACGGCACGCTGCGATAGTCGAGCTGTCCTTTCAGAATGCCGTCCCAGGCATCCCGGCAGGCGCCGGGCGAACCCGGCAGCACGAAGATGAAGGTGGCGTTGGCAACACCTGCCGTGGCGCGCGACTGGATCGTCGCCGTGCCGATCTTCTCGTAGGAGATCCGGTGGAATATGGCGGAAAAGCCGTCCATCCGCTTTTCGAACAAAGGTTCCAGCGCCTCGGGCGTCACATCGCGGCCGGTAAAGCCGGTGCCGCCAGTGGTGATGACGACGTCTATATCTTCGTTCTCAGTCCAGGCCTTCACTCGCGCGGCAATCTTTTCGCGATCATCGGGCACAATTCCCCGGTCGACCAGCCTGTGGCCCGCCTCCGTGATCCGCGCCGCCAGCGTGTCGCCTGACTTGTCTGTCTCCGGCGTGCGGGTATCCGAGACAGTCAGAACCGCAATGCCGACCGCGATGAAGGGCCGTTTTTCGTCCAGATCTGCCATCATGGGCCTCCCGAAACGGTTTCCGTCGCCTGGAAATACCAGTCAGGGCGCACGTCGTGAAGAGCTGCCGCCGCATCTTTGGCAGCAGTTATGCTCGCAAATATGCCGAAACAGGTGGCGCCGGAACCGGACATGCGGGTCAAAAGCGCGCCCTTCGCTTGCAGCATCGCCGAGATCTCCGAAATCTCGGGCACGAGTTCGCGCGCCGGCGGCTCCAGGTCGTTGCGGGCAGCAGCAATTACGGCGAGCCAGTCGGCAGTCTGAAGCCGGCTCGGTGCCAGGCGCAGAGCCGGATTGTTTTTCTCCGCCAGCCGGCGGAAGACCTCGGGCGTCGAGACGCCCTTCAGCGGATTGGCGAGCACCATGGCAAAGGCCGGCAGCTCCGGCACAGGTTCGAGCTCTTCGCCGATGCCGCGCGCAATCAGCGGCCGGCTCGCAAGGCACATCGGCACGTCGGCGCCGAGCTTCAGGGCGAGAGCTGCGAGCGCCTCCTCGGGCAATGTCGCGCCCCAGAGCCGCATCAGCCCGCGCAGCGTCGCGGCCGCATCGGCCGAGCCGCCGCCGATGCCGGAGGCAACAGGCAGGTTCTTTTCCAAATGGATGCGGACGGGGAAGGCGAGGGGACCGATCGCCTCGCGCAGGAGGTCGCGCGCCTGCAGCACCAGGTTGGTGCCGCCATCGCCGGCAAGTACCTCGCCGAAACGGCCAGACAGAAAAAATTCGTCGGCCGGCGACCGCGTGAAGCCCAGCCGGTCGCCATGATCTGCGAAGGTCACCAGCATATCGAGCAGATGATAGCCATCCGGCCGCTGGCCCGTCACATGCAGGGCCAGATTGATTTTTGCGCGCGCCTCCTCGGAAACGCTAGAAGCGCCGGTCAGGCCCTCGTCAGGCATGGCCCGTCAGGATTTCTTGTCGACCGGCGGCGGGATGACGGGCGCCGGATCCGGCTGCTTCTTGTCGGCCGCCTTGGCATCGTCGCTGGCGGGAGGCAGGCCGTTGGCGACCTTGTCCTTGATCTTCGGGATCTCGGTAGCTTCGGGCTCGGAGCTGAGCGCCCGGTTCCACTGGTAGACGGCCTCGAGCTTGCGGCCGACGCGCCAGTAGGCGTCGCCGAGATGGTCGTTGATCGTCGCGTCGCCGGCCTTGATCTGGGCGGCGCGCTCCAGCTCGTCGACGGCATCATCGAAGCGGCTGAGGCGGAAATAGGCCCAGCCGAGCGAATCGATGATGTAGCCATCGTCGGGGCGAAGGTCGACGGCCTTCTTGATCATGCCGAGACCTTCGTCGAGGTTGCGGTTCATGTCGATCCAGGAATAGCCGAGATAGTTCAGCACCTGCGGCTGGTCGGGATTGAGCTCCAGCGCCTTGCGGAAGTTCGGCTCCGCCTGGTCCCACTTCTTCAGCCGCTCATAGGCAATGCCGCGCTGGAAGAAGACGCTCCAGTTGGCGCGGCCGGGAATGGGGCCGATCGCTTCGACGGCCTTGTCGTAATTGGCGGCCATTGCCTCGTAGTCCTTGGCGTCGGAGAGCACGCTGCCATAGGCGAGGTAACTGCGGATGTCCTTCGGGTCGGAGGCGATCAGCGCCTGCAGGTGCTTGCGCGCCTCGTCCACCTTGCCGCCCTGGGCAAGGGCAAGACCGAGCTGCAACTCGGAGATGCGCCGCATCGGCGAATTCTCCGGCACCTTCTTGTAGAGCGCGATGGCGCGGTCCATCTGGTTCTGCTTCTCGGCGATGCCGCCGAGCAGCACCAGCGTATCGGCGCTGTTCGGATCGAGCGCATTGGCCGTCTGCAGGTACAGCGAGACGATGTCCTCGGCGCCGTCGCGGTTCAGCGCCCCGCCGACGGAGAAGAGCACGCCGGCAGCCCCTTCTTCGGCCGTCTTGACCTGCTGTTCCTGCTTCTCGTTCTTTTCAATGCTGTCGCGCAGCGCGTTCAGCGGCGCATAGTTCGGCAACAGGTTGTCGCCGACGGAAACGGCGTCGAGCGCCTTCTGCTTGTTGCCTTGTGTTGCTTCGAGGCGGGCAAGCGCCATCACCGCGCGCATGAAGGTATCCGGCGCCGTTGCGCCGCCTTCCTTGTCGAGCACGGCATCGTTCAGATGCTGACGGGCGGCTTTCACGTCGCCGGTGACGATGGCGATCGCCCCGGCATTGTAATTCTGGAAGATGCGGAACCAGTCCGGCCCCTTCATCTTCTCGACCATGGTGAGTGCTTCCTTGCCGCGGTCGGCGCCGACGCGGGCCCAGGCGAGCAGCAGGTCGTTCATCATCCGGTCGAGATCGTTCGGCCCCTTATATTTCAGGATGGACTCGGCGGTCTTGTAGTCGTCGCGGCGCACGGCATCCATGCCGCGCACGATCGTGGTGATGCGCTCGACGGAAGGATCGCCTTTCAGGTCGTTGGCATATTTGACGCCCTCCTTGATGTCGCCACTGAGCAGCAGCGAGATCATCAGCCGCTGGCGGATCTCGGGATTGCCTGGCTCGATCTGCAGCGCCTTCTTGTAGAGCTCGATCGCCGTTTCGTAGTCATGATCGACATCGGCGGTGCGCGCCGCGAGGAAGGCGCCGGAGAAAGTGGTCACGCTGTCCGCATCAAAGTGAGCGGCCGTACCGGCATCGTCTGCCTTGGCCGCATCCTCGGCGTTCACGCCGCCGACACTGCCCAGCGAAAGGACAGCTGCAAGCGCTGCGCTCGTAAGAAGACGGATGGCAAGTCTCTGCCGCATTAGGAAACCTTTCTTCGACAGCGTCCCGACAAATGCTGCCGGTCGCAAAACCAGTTGCGATCACTGATTCACAACAGGATGGCTTTTTTGAAGCGGCGCTGCAAGAAAATCAGCCTGCGATCAAGGACGTTTGATCAATTGACGCGCTCGATGCAGAAGTCGATCACTTCCATCAGGGCGGATTTCCAGACCGTATCGGGAAGGGGCGCAAGCGCGTCCCGTGCGATCGTTCCGTAATGGATCGCGCGGCCGATCGTGTCGCTGAGCGTGCCATATTTGGTGATCAGCCCCAGCGCTTTTTCCAGATTGGCGTCGGTGCTGTTGCCGGCTTCGATCGCATCGCGCCAGAAGGCGCGCTCGTCCTCGGTGCCACGGCGATAGGCCAGAATGACGGGCAGGGTGATCTTGCCTTCGCGGAAATCGTCGCCGACATTCTTGCCGAGATCGGCCGCCTTGCCGCCGTAATCAAGCGCGTCGTCGACGAGCTGGAAGGCGAGCCCAAGATTCATGCCGTAGGATTTCAACGCATTGCGGCCGGACCGGCCGATCTCGGCGACAATCGGCCCGACTTCGGCGGCAGCGGCAAAGAGGGCCGCCGTCTTGGCGCGAATGACGGAGAGATAATCGTCCTCGGTCGTCTCCATGTTCTTGGCGACGGAAAGCTGCAACACTTCGCCTTCCGCGATCACGCAAGCCGCGGAAGACAAGACGTCCAGCGCATCGAGCGAGCCGACATCGACCATCATCCGGAAGGCCTGGCCGAGCAGGAAGTCGCCGACCAGCACGCTTGCCTGGTTGCCCCAGATCATCCTCGCCGTCGATTTGCCGCGGCGAAGATCGCTCTCGTCGACGACGTCGTCATGCAGCAGCGTCGCCGTGTGCATGAACTCGACTGAGGTTGCGAGCTTGACGTGGTTTTCGCCCCTGTAGTCGAACAGCGAGGCGGAAGCCAGCGTCAGCATCGGCCGCAGCCGCTTGCCGCCCGATGAGATCAGATGGTTCGCCACTTCGGGGATCATCTGCACGTCGGAGCCGGCCTTGGACAGAATGAGCTGGTTCACTCGCTCCATGTCCGCCCTGGTGAGATCGACCAATGGCTTGATGGATGCCAGTTTGTTTTTGCTTTCTTCAAGCGGTATGACCACGCCCAACGACCCGGACTCCTGTTCATTCTTTGCATCTGACAATAGAAAGGGGCGATGGACGCGGCAAGGGGTGAATTGTCGCGCTGAGCGAAATTGGAAGGAAAACGACGGCAAATGCATGAACTTATCCGCGCCAACGACCCCGTTCTTCTCTCCTATGCCGAGAGTTTGATGAAGGATGCCGGAATTCACTGCTTCATCGCCGATCAGGGCATGAGCGTGCTGGAGGGCTCGCTCGGCATGCTGTCGCGCCGCCTGCTGGTGGATGAGGAGATGGCCGATCAGGCGCGCCGCATCCTCATCGATGCCGGTCTCGGCGGCGAGTTGCGCGAGCGGAAGTGAGCTCCGATGACCGGGGAAACCACTGACACCATCGATGCCTTTCATCGCGGCGCCTTCCACGTGATGCAGCCGAAGGGCAGGGGCCATCGCTCCGGCATGGATGCGATGCTGCTTGCGGCTCTGGTTGCCGACGATCGCCCGGTCAGGGTTGCCGATCTCGGCGCCGGCGCCGGTGCCGCCGGTCTTGCCGTCGCCTCACGGCTTGCCAATTCGCAAGTGGTGCTCTTCGAGCGCTCGGCCGAGATGGCCGATTATGCCCGCCGCAGCATCCTCTTGCCCGACAATGCCCATGTCGCGGGCCGCGTCAGCGTCGTCGAGGCCGATGTGACGCTGACCGCCAGGGCGCGCAACGATGCGGGGCTCACCGATGAGAGCTTCCACCACGTCATCATGAACCCGCCCTTCAACGACGCCGGTGATCGGCGCACGCCGGATGCGCTGAAGGCCGAAGCCCATGCGATGACCGACGGCCTGTTCGAAAGCTGGATCCGCACGGCCGGCGCCATCATGATCCCAGGCGGGCAATTGTCGCTGATCGCCAGGCCTCAGTCGATCGCCGAGATCGTTGCCGCCTGCGGCCGGCGCTTCGGCGGCATCGAGATCACCGCTATCCACCCGCGTCCGGGTGAAAACGCCGTGCGTATCCTGGTGACTGGTATCAAGGGATCGCGGGCGCGGCTGTCGCTGCGTGCGGCCCTCATCATGCACGAAGAGGGGAGCCACAAGTTCTCCCCTCTCGTCGATGATTTCAACAATGGCCGGGCGGCCTACGCCAGGCTCTAGACTGGCGCCACACTTTTCCTGGAATTGCTTCAGCCGGTGACGAAGTCGAAGAGCAGCTTGACGTTCAGCCCTGCAATGACGATCGCGATCAGATAGGCGATGCCGCTCAGCCAGCGGGGCGCCACGAGTTCGCCCATCTTGGCCTTGTTGGCGGTAAACATGACAAGCGGGAAGACGGCGAAGGAAAGCTGCAGGCTGAGTACCACCTGGGTGAGGATCAAAAGCTCCGCCGTGCCCTGGTCGCCATACCAGATGGTGACGATCGCCGCCGGCACGATGGCGATGGCGCGGGTGATCAGCCGGCGTATCCATGGCTTCAGCCGGATCTTGAGAAAGCCTTCCATGACGATCTGGCCGGCAAGCGTTGCCGTTACCGTCGAATTGAGACCGCAGCAGAGAAGCGCGATGCCGAACAGCGTCGGCGCGATGGCGAGGCCAAGCAGCGGCGACAGCAGCGAATAGGCATCGCCGAGTTCGACGACGTCGGTCTTGCCGTGCGCATTGAAGGCGGCGGCCGCCAGGATCAGGATCGAGGCGTTGATCAGCAGCGCGAAACACAGCGCCACCGTCGAGTCGATCGTCGCAAAGGTCAGCGCCTCCCTCTTTTCGGGAACCGTATGGCCGTAGGCCCGCGTCTGTACGATGCCGGAGTGGAGGTAGAGATTGTGCGGCATGACGGTCGCGCCGAGAATGCCGAGCGCCAGGTAGAGCATCTCGGGATTGGTGACGATCTCCGTGGTCGGGAAGAAGCCGGTGAGGACGGCACCCCATTGCGGGTCGGCAAGCAGGATCTGCACGCCGAAGCAGACCGCGATGACGCCGAGCAGCGCGATGATGAAGGCTTCCACCCAGCGGAAGCCGAGCTTCTGCAGGAAGAGGATCACGAAGACGTCGAGCGCGGTGATCAGCACGCCGAGTTCGATCGGGATGCCCATCAAGAGGTTGAGGCCGATCGCCGTGCCGATCACCTCGGCGATGTCGGTGGCGATGATGGCGATTTCCGCAAAAGCCCAGAGCGGCAGCGAGACATATTTCGGAAAGGCGTCGCGGCACGCCTGGGCGAGGTCACGGCCCGACGCGATCGCCAGACGCGCGCAGAGCGATTGCAGCACGATGGCCATCAGGTTGGAAAGCAGCGCGACGGTGAGCAGCGCATAGCCGAATTTCGAGCCGCCGGCGAGGGATGTCGCCCAATTACCGGGGTCCATGTAGCCGACGGCGACCATGTAGCCCGGCCCGGCGAAGGCCGCCGCCCTTCGCCACATCGAGCTGTGACGCCCGGTTCCGACGGTGCGGTAGACATCGGACAGCGACGCCTCGCCGCGTTCGTGCCGCCAACCGCTCTTTGCATTCGGATTAAGGACGTCCATGCGATTTCCACCTGTTTTATCGTCAGCGCACTATGACGAATTAGAATGATAATGCAAGTCATTCGCAACAACAAAATCAAACCTGATGTTTTCAGGAACGCGGGGATTGCGTTTGCCGTTCCAACGCATACATGGATGCCGATCGCGAACTGCGATCGTGCGACCCGAAGCGAAGGATGGGAAATGGCCGGATTCTTGAGAAAACTGCTGCCGAAACGGTTCCGCAAGGACGGCATCACCATCCCGGTCGTCCGGCTGCAGGGGGCGATCATCAGCGGCGGCGGCCAGTTCCGGCCGACCCTCAATCTCGCCAATGTCTCTCCGGTTCTGGAAAAGGCCTTCGCTATGAAGGACGCGCCGGCGATTGCCATCTCCATCAATTCACCGGGCGGCTCGCCCGTCCAGTCGCGCTTGATCTTCACCCGCATTCGCGAGCTCGCCCGCGAGAAGCAGAAGAAGGTTCTGGTCTTCGTCGAGGATGTCGCCGCCTCCGGCGGCTACATGATCGCGCTGGCCGGCGATGAGATCATTGCCGATGCCACCTCCATCGTCGGCTCGATCGGCGTCGTCTCCGGCGGTTTTGGTTTTCCCGAACTCTTGAAGAAGATCGGCGTCGAGCGCCGCGTCTATACCGCCGGCGAAAACAAGGTGATCCTCGATCCGTTCCAGCCGGAAAAGGAGAAGGATATCGAGTACCTGAAGAGCCTGCAGCTCGAAATTCATCAAGTCTTCATCTCCATGGTGCGCGAGCGTCGCGCCGGCAAGCTGACAGACGATGCGACGGTGTTTTCCGGCCTGTTCTGGAGCGGCACGCGCGGCTTGGAGCTCGGCCTCATCGATGGCCTCGGCGACATGCGCCAGGAGTTGAAGAGGCGCTACGGCCAGAAGACCAAGCTGGAGCTCGTCACCGCCGGCCGCGGCCTGTTCGGCCGCCGAATTCCCGGCGTGTCGCCGGTGTCGCTCGAGGGCGCTGCATCCGGTCTCGCAACAGGGCTTGTCGAAGCGGCGGAAGAGAGAGCATTGTGGAGCCGTTTCGGGCTTTGAAGGGAGCAAGAGAGGGGCATGCCGCAGTTAATTACCATTCTGATCCTGATCTTCTCAGCCTGGTGGCTCTACCGCCGCTTCGTCTCTGACGCCCGCAAGCTCGCCGAAAAGTCGCGCCGCGCCGAAAAGGAGCGCCAGACCGGCGCGATCGGCACGCTGGTCAAGGACCCGGAGACCGGAGAATACCGGCTGAAGCGCGAGGGAGAATAAAATTAAGAGCACAAATTAAAGGGTCTCGCCACTGCTCTGCCCCATCCAGCATCCTAGACCCCTCCCCAACCCCTCCCCACAAGGGGGAGGGACTAACCCGGAGTACCCGCCTCGCTCCTCCTTGAACGTCGAAGATCTGGAAAGCGGGCGCAGCAAGTTAAGCCCCTCCCTCTGGTGGGGAGGGGTTTTAGATCTCTCCGCCGCCGCAAAAGTCTTGACCCCTGCCGCCCTCCATGGCACCTGTCGCGCCGATAAATCCCACGCAATCGGTGCCGTTCGATGTCAGCTATCCCAGACCATATGAACCCGAAGCGCTCCTTTCAGGCGCTGATCCTGACCCTGCATAACTACTGGGCGGACAAGGGTTGCGCGGTGCTGCAGCCTTACGACATGGAAGTCGGCGCCGGCACCTTCCATCCGGCCACCACGCTGCGCGCCCTCGGCCCCAAGCCCTGGAAGGCCGCTTACGTTCAGCCATCCCGCCGCCCCTCCGACGGTCGCTATGGCGAGAATCCGAACCGGCTGCAGCATTATTACCAGTACCAGGTCATCCTGAAGCCGAACCCGCCAAATCTGCAGGAGCTTTATCTCGGCTCGCTGGCGGCGATCGGTCTCGATCCGCTGCTGCATGATATCCGTTTCGTCGAGGACGATTGGGAAAGCCCGACGCTCGGCGCCTGGGGCCTCGGCTGGGAATGCTGGTGCGATGGCATGGAAGTCTCGCAGTTCACCTATTTCCAGCAGGTCTGCGGCATCGAATGCTCACCCGTCGCGGGCGAACTGACCTATGGTCTCGAACGCCTCGCGATGTATGTCCAGGGCGTCGACAATGTCTATGACCTGAACTTCAACGGCCGCGACGGCGACGAGAAGATCAGCTATGGCGATGTTTTCCTGCAGGCCGAGCAGGAATATTCGCGCCATAATTTCGAATTCGCCAACACCGAGATGCTGCATCGCCACTTCGTCGATGCCGAGAAGGAATGCCGGGCGCTGCTCGATGCCGGCGCACCCGGCGACAACGCCAACCAGCGCCTGCACAAATGCGTCTTCCCGGCCTATGACCAGTGCATCAAGGCTAGCCACGTCTTCAACCTGCTCGATGCCCGCGGCGTCATCTCGGTTACCGAGCGGCAGAGCTACATCCTGCGCGTACGCACGCTCGCCAAGGCCTGTGGCGAAGCCTTCCTGCTGACCGATGCCGGCGGCGTCAATCTGGCCAAAGAGGCGGCGTGACGCAACAGCCAGCCAGCCGCATCATCCATATCAACGGCTGGCCGGGCACTGGAAAGCTGACCGTCGGCCGCCTGCTGGCGAAGAGGCTCGGCGCGCGGCTCGTTGATAATCACATGCTGCTCAATCCGGCTGAGGCCCTGTTCTCGCGCAGCGATCCGCTGCACGCATCGCTGCGGGGGCAGATCCGCCAGGCGGTTTTCGATCATGCCGTGCGCGCCGACCCGGCTGAAAGCTTCGTCTTCACCGATGCCTTGTCGGACGATGCACAAGACACTGCGACGTTTTCCTGGTATCGCGATCTGGCTGCCGCAAGAGGCGCCGATCTGGTGGCAATCCTGCTCGATTGCGCCCCGGAAGAGAACGCCAGGCGCCTTGTTTCTCCCGGCCGGTCCGAGGCGCTCAAGCTGACGGATATTGCGGTACTGCAACGGCTGCGGGCAAACCAGAGGCTGCTGCGCGGGCTGGCTGAACGCACCGCCGAAATCGACACGACAGGCCTTTTGCCGGAGCAGACGACGGCCCGAATCCTCGGAGATATCGGCGTTTGACGGCAGCCGGCAAAACCGCTTAGTGTCCGCCCGGACATTACTTCGCTGCGGGGGATTCGCGATGTATATTGCACTTGGCGTCATCGTTCTGGTCGCGCTCTATCTCGTCTTCATCTACAACGGCCTGGTTCGCGCGCGGCAGATGGCGGAAGAAGCCTGGTCGGGCATCGATGTCCAGCTCAAGCGCCGCGCCGACCTGATCCCGAACCTGATCGAGACGGTCAAGGGCTATGCCGCCCATGAAAAGTCGACGCTCGAAGAGGTGGTTGAGCTCCGCAACAAGGCGCAAGCCGTGCCATCAGGCGATGTCGCCGGCAGGGCGCAGGCGGAAGGCCTGCTCGGCCAGGCGCTCGGTCGTGTTATGGCGCTCGCCGAAGCCTACCCGGATCTCAAGGCCAACCAGAACTTTGCCGAGCTCCAGGCTTCGCTGGAAACCATGGAGGGCGAGCTGCAAATGGCGCGGCGTTACTACAACGGTGCTGCCCGCGATCTCAACGTCAAGGTCGAAAGCTTCCCGTCCAATCTCGTCGCCGGCCAGTTTGGTTTTGCCAAGCGGGAATATTTCGAAATCACCAACGAGGCCGACCGCGCCGTCCCCACCGTGAAATTCTGACGATCCGGCATTTTGCCTTTGCCAGAAAGCGATTAAGAGCAAGGGCAGTTCGCGGCCGGCGAGAACAGGATGATTTTAGGCCAGGTCGGCCTAAAATCTGAATCCTGTTCTCAATTAAAGAGTTAGAGCATGATGTCGCCCGAAAACCGCTGCACACTTTTCGGCATCATGCTCTGAGCATGTCGCGCAAAAGTGTGCAGCGGTTTTGCGATAACGACATGCGCAAAACCAAAGACCTAAAGCGCGGCACGCGCTTTAGGGACGCCCCACGGACGGAAGAAAATAGCATGACACGCACAGCCAAACTCACGATCATTCCGCCGGGCCGGCCGCTTTCGGGCCGCGCCATGCCGCCGGGCTCAAAGTCGATCACCAATCGCGCCCTACTGCTTGCGGGCCTGGCGAAGGGCACCAGCCGGCTGACCGGGGCGCTGAAGAGCGACGATACGCGCTATATGGCCGAAGCGCTGCGGGCCATGGGTGTTTCGATCGACGAGCCTGACGATACCACCTTTGTCGTCACCGGCAGCGGCAGGCTGCTGCCGCCGAAGGCGCCGCTCTTCCTCGGCAATGCCGGCACGGCGACACGCTTCCTGACGGCGGCTGCGGCTTTGGTCGACGGCACCGTCATCGTCGATGGCGACGAGCATATGCGCAAGCGGCCGATCGGCCCGCTGGTCGAGGCGATGCGCACGCTCGGCATCGACGTGATCGCCGAGACCGGCTGCCCGCCGGTCATCGTCAAGGGCACCGGCCGCTTCCAGGCCGACCGCATCCGCATCGATGGCGGCCTGTCCAGCCAGTATGTCTCGGCGCTGCTGATGATGGCGGCCGGCGGCGACCGGCCGGTCGATATCGAACTCGTCGGCGAGGATATCGGCGCACTCGGCTATATCGACCTGACCACGGCGGCGATGAAGGCCTTCGGCGCCAAGGTCGAGAAGACCAGCCCCGTCACATGGCGGGTCGAGCCGACCGGCTACCGTGCCGCCGATTTCATCGTCGAGCCGGATGCCTCGGCTGCGACCTATCTCTGGGCGGCCGAGGTTCTCACCGGCGGCGCGATCGATCTCGGTGTTCCCTCCGATACGTTCTCGCAGCCCGATGCGCGCGCCTATGACATCATCGCCAAATTCCCGCATCTGCCGGCAGAGATCGACGGCTCGCAGATGCAGGATGCCGTTCCGACCCTTGCCGTGCTTGCCGCCTTCAACGAGACGCCGGTTCGCTTCGTCGGCATCGCCAATCTGCGCGTCAAGGAATGCGATCGCATCCGGGCGCTCTCGACCGGCCTCAACCGCATTGTTTCAGGCCTTGCCCGCGAAGAGGGCGACGATCTGATCGTGCAGTCCGATCCCGCACTTGCGGGAAAGCGTCTATCGGCGGAGATCAACAGTTTCGCCGATCACCGCATTGCCATGAGCTTCGCGCTGGCAGGGCTCAAGATCGACGGCATTACCATTCTCGATCCCGATTGCGTCGGCAAAACCTTCCCCGCCTATTGGCGGACGCTCGCGGCACTCGGCGTGAAATACCAGGACAACGATTGACGGAACGCGCAGCCGAGGCTGCCGGCGAGGGGACAGGGATGGGGCGTCGGGTTTTCGGATTTTGCTTTGCGCTGCTGTTGATGCTCGCCGCTCCGGCGGTGTTTGCCGCCGAGGTGATCGACAGTTTCGCCTCCGATATCGCGCTCGAAAAGAGCGGAGCGATGACGGTGACGGAAACGATCACCGTTAATGCAGAGAACAACCAGATCAACCACGGCATCTTCCGTGACTTCCCGCTCTATTTCACCGATGCCGCGGGCCGCCGCCGCAGCGTTGATTTCGATATGGTCTCGGTCCAGCGTGATGGCGATAACGAGCCCTGGCACACCGAGTCGATATCAGGCGGCATCCGCATCTATGCCGGTTCTGCCGATGTGACGGTGACGCCGGGCCGTCATAAATATGTCTTCACCTACAAGACCAACCGCCAGATCCGCTATTTCGACGATCATGACGAACTCTACTGGAACGTCACCGGCAATGGCTGGATCTTCCCGATCCGCTCGGCAACGGCGACGGTGCACCTGCCGCCCGGTGTCGGCGCCACTGATACGATCTTCTTCACCGGCCCGGAAGGCGCGACCGGCAAGAATGCCCGCGTCAGCGAAACCGGCGCCGGCCTGGTCTTTTCGACGACCGAGCCGCTCGACGCACACGAAGGCCTGACATTCTCGATCAAGATGGCGAAGGGCGCCATCGATGCGCCGAGCGCCGATATGGAAAGCAGCTGGTGGTTGAAGGACAACCGCAATTATTTCATCGGCTTCGGCGGTCTCATCCTCGTCTTCGCCTACTATACGCGCTCCTGGCTGAAGGTCGGCCGCGATCCCGCCCGCGGCGTCGTCGTGCCGCGCTGGGATGCGCCAGACGGCATCTCGCCGGCACTGGTCAACTACATCGACAATAAGGGCTTCTCCGGCGGAGGCTGGACGGCGCTGTCCGCCACTGCGCTCAATCTCGCCGTCCGCGGTTACGTCAAGCTCGAGGACCTGAAGAATTCGATCGTCATCCACGGCACTGGCAAGCCGCTCGGCAAGGAGAAATTCCAGGCCGGCGAGATCGAATTGCTGAAGGTTGCCGGCGGCGCCAGCTCGACGCTGACGATCGACAAGGCCAATGGCGAGCGGGTGAAGTCCGTCGGCCAGGCCTTTCGCTCGGCGATCGAGAAGGAACACCGCGGCAAATATTACAATTCCAACCTCGGTTATACCGCAGGCGGCATCGTGCTCAGTGCCGCCGCCCTGGTGATACTGTTCGTCTTCGGTTCGCTGGAGCCCGAGACGATCGCGCTGATGCTGATTCCAATCGCCATCTCGGTCTTCGTCGCGGTGTTTGCCGCCAGCCTCGTCAGATCGGTGCATCGCGGCAAGTCGCTGTTCGGCAAGATCATCGCCATCATCTCCACGGCGATCGGCGTTTTCGTCGGCGTCAGCATCCTGGCGATCATGGTGATGGTGCTCACCTCGTCGCTGATGGAGCTCCATGAAACGCCGATGCTCTTTGCCGTCGGCGGCATCGTGCTTTTGAACATCCTGTATTTCTTCATCATGGGCGCCCCGACCCCGCTCGGCGCCAAGATGATGGACGGCATAGATGGCCTGCGCCAGTATATGACGCTTGCCGAGAAGGACCGGATGAACACGGCTGGCGCGCCCTCTATGTCGCCGCAGCATTTCGAGACGCTACTGCCCTATGCGGTGGCGCTCGGCGTCGAAAAGCCCTGGTCGCGCACTTTCGAGGCCTGGCTTGCGGCAGCTGCCGCCGGCGCGGCTGCCGCCTATGCACCCGCCTGGTATTCCGGCAATTTCAACAGCGGCGGTTTCTCCGATCGTATCGGCGGCTTTTCCTCGTCGATGGCCTCGACCATCGCTTCGACGATTCCTTCGCCGCCGCCGTCTAGTTCATCCTCCGGTTTTTCCGGCGGCGGCTCGTCCGGCGGGGGCGGCGGAGGCGGCGGAGGCGGGGGTTGGTGAGCTTTCCCGCTTGACCTTTCGGTCCTTCGCCCTTAACCGCCAGACGAAACAGGAAAGGGTCGCGCATGAAGGTTCTGTTGATCGGATCGGGCGGACGCGAGCATGCGCTCGCCTGGAAGCTGGCGCAATCGCCGTTGATGACGGAATTCTATGCTGCACCCGGCAATCCCGGCATTGCCGAACACGCCGTGCTGGTGCCCCTTGACATCGAGGATCACCAAGCGGTCGCGGCCTTCTGCAAGGACAAGGCGATCGATTTGGTCGTCGTCGGTCCGGAGGCGCCGCTGGTTGCCGGCCTCGCCGACCGGCTGCGCGCCGATGGCCTGGCGGTCTTCGGTCCCTCCGCTGCCGCAGCCCAGCTCGAGGGTTCCAAAGGCTTCACCAAGGATATCTGCGCCCGCTACGGCATCCCGACAGGCGCCTACCAGCGCTTCAACAATGGACCGAAGGCCAAAGCCTATATCCGCGCCGAGGGTGTGCCGATCGTCGTCAAGGCCGATGGCCTTGCCGCCGGCAAGGGCGTCACGGTTGCGATGACGCTCGAGGAAGCTTTGGCTGCTGTCGACGACTGCTTCGAAGGCGCCTTTGGCGTTGCCGGCGCCGAAGTCGTCGTCGAAGCCTATCTTGATGGCGAGGAGGCGAGCTTCTTCTGCCTCTGCGATGGCAAACATGTGCTGCCGCTCGCAACCGCCCAGGATCACAAGCGGGTGGGCGAGGGCGATACCGGCGTCAATACCGGCGGCATGGGCGCCTATTCGCCGGCGCCTGTGATGACCGCCGAAATGGTCGAGCGGACGATGAAGGAGATCATCGAGCCGACGATGCGCGGCATGGCCGAGAGCGGCCATCCCTTCTCCGGTGTCTTTTTCGCCGGGCTGATGATCACTAAGAAGGGGCCTGAACTCATCGAATACAATGTCCGCTTCGGCGACCCCGAATGCCAGGTGATGATGATGCGGTTGAAAAGCGACCTTCTGCCGCTGCTGCTCGCCACCGCCAGCGGCACGCTCGATCAGGTCAACGCCGAATGGAACGACGATCCGGCGCTGACGGTGGTCATGGCGTCCAAGGGTTACCCCGGCGCCTACGAGAAGAATACGCCGATCCTCTCCCTGCCTGATACGGGCGAGGGCGAGAAGGTGTTTCATGCCGGCACGGGTCTGAAAGACGGTGTGCTGGTTGCGACCGGCGGCCGCGTGCTGAACGTCACCGCGTCAGGTGGCACGGTCGCCGAGGCCAAGGACCGCGCCTATGCGCTGCTCGACAGGGTAAGATGGGAAAACGGCTTTTGCCGGCGCGACATCGGCTGGCGGGCGATCGAGCGCGAAACCGGCGCGGAATGAGTATAAACCGGCCCGTTCTTTAAATTTTTACCCTTTCCCCTGACGGGATAGAAACAAAGCTGCGCTAATTTGCTCCCAAGATGAGACGGAGTAGCGTTGATGCGTCAGATTTTCCTCGGTGCGGCAATCCTGCTGATGGCAGGTTCTGCGATGGCGTCCTCGATCGAGGTGGTCGGCAAGACTGCGCCGCGTGCTGAAGGCAGCATCGTCACCGAAACCTGCGCCCATTGCCCGCCGCTCCAGACCGAGCTGACCAAGAGGGACTATACGGTGCCGGAGCTGAAGCCCGGCGTCCTCGAGGCGAGTGAAATCCGCGATGTCGGCGGTGAAAAGAAGATCTTCCGCACCGAAGGCTGGATGGGTGGCTCGCCCGTCGTTTTCGTCAGCAAGGCGACGCCTGAATCCATGATTGCGGCCGCGCCGCCGGCGCCGCCGGTCGACGGCATCGACATGAATGCAACCACCGCGGCCGTCATTGGCGGCGACGCCAGGCCCGTTGCGGCAGGTATGGTGGAACAACCGGCAGCGCTTAACACTTCCGAATTCAAGCTGCGTTTCTAGGAGCAACTTCCGGCAAAAGTGTTGAGCGGTTTTGCGTCCGGAATTGCCTAAACAACAAATTCCCTGCCCCCGCCTGATCAAGGTTTCGATCGTTTGGGGGTCCACCACAGGTGGGCCGAATGCACCCTCGATGAGCAGCGGGGGTGCATTCATGTTTTGATGCACCGGGCACGCTGAGAATTCAAAAGAGAAATGATATTTGGCCGGCGGATGAAAATCCGGCGGTCGGCCTTGTAACTTTACCCCCTGATTTTCAGGGAAGTTCACATCGCGAACAATAAAATTAAAGCTTTTTTATAGGGTGAGCATCAATTGATACTTTACCCGGTCGCAGCATGTTTATTTTAGCAGCGGTAGACGCGTCCTCTTTTTCGGCGCGCTCGCACAGGCGGTAGAAGACCGCACCGGAATGCAGACATCCATTCCCGTTGCGAGGCGTCATGAAAAATTTGAAGATATCGAAGCAGCTCATATTGCTGGTCGTCGGCCTAATGATCGCCTTTGCGATCGCCACCTCCCTGCAGATCCGCTCCTCCGTCAATGCGATCTACAACGAACGCTACGACATGCTGCGGGCGGAGGTGCAGTCTGCAGTCTCTGTTCTCAAAATCTACCAGGCCAAAGTGACTGCCGGCGAAATGACGCTGGAAGACGCCCAGAAGCAGGCTTACGCCACGGTCAATGCGATGAAATACGACCCCGATGGTTATTTCTTCGGCTATAGCTACGACATCCAGATGATGTTCCATTATGATGCCGCGAAAGTCGGTCAGGTCAACAAGGGCCAGCCGGACAGCAAAGGCAAGCTCTATCGCGAAGAGATGGTCAAGCTCGGGCAGCAGGGCGGCGGTCTCGTCGAATATTATTCCACAGCCAAACCGGGCCACCCCGCTGGCGATTTTCGTAAGACGGCCTATGCACAGGCCTTCGATCCCTGGAAGGTCGTCGTCGTCACCGGCGTCTATATGGACGATCTCGATGCTCAGATAAACAGCACGATCCTGACCGCGCTCTCCGGCAGCATCGTTCTGTTCTTCCTTGCCATGACAGCCGCATACTTTGTCATCCGCGGTATATCGGGACCTCTCAACAACGTCCATGCCGCCCTGAAGGCCGTCGCCGAAGAGGATGTTTCGATCGCCATCCCACATACCGGGATGAACAACGAAGTCGGCATGATGGCGAAGGCGACGTTGTCGCTGCAGGAAAAGATCAGGGAACGCCATCAGATGTCCGATCGCGAGGCGGCTCAGCAGCTGGCGCTGGAAAGCGAGCGCGAAAACAATCTGCGCCAGCAGCAGGATGAGACGACGCTCCAGGCGCGCGTGGTGGCAACGATTGGCCAGGCACTGGCGATGATTGCCCGTGGCGATCTCACCGTCCGCTGCGCCGATCTCGGCCAGAAGTATGCCGCCCTCCGCGATAACTTCAACGATGCGCTGTCGCATCTCGAAGCCGCCATGGCCAAGGTCAGCGCCAAGGGAACCGACATCGGCACCAGCAAGGAAGAGATCCGCCGCGCTTCGAACGAGCTGTCGCAGCGCACCGAGCGTCAGGCGGCCAGCCTGGAAGAGACTTCGGCCGCCCTCGATGAGCTCACCGTCGCCGTCCGCCAGACGGCCGATGGCGCCCACGAAGCCAGCAAGCGCGTCCACTCGGTCAGCACCGAGGCCACCCACAGCGATGCGATCGTCACCCAGGCGATCGAGGCGATGAGCGGCATCGAGAAGTCTTCCTCGGAGATCACCAAGATCATCGGCGTCATCGACGAGATCGCCTTCCAGACCAACCTTCTGGCGCTGAATGCCGGCGTCGAGGCAGCGCGTGCCGGCGAATCCGGCAAGGGTTTTGCGGTCGTCGCCCAGGAAGTGCGCGAACTTGCCCAGCGTTCCGCCGCGGCCGCCAAGGAGATCAAGGACCAGATCGCCCGCTCTTCCAGTCAGGTCGACCATGGCGTCCGTCTGGTCGGCGAGGCAGGCGAAGCGCTGAAGCGCATCTCCGATCAGATCAAGGCCGCCAACGAGATCGTCGCCAAGATCGCCCACAGCGCCTCCGAACAGGACACGACGCTGCGCTCGATCTCCTCGTCGATGAACCAGCTCGACGCCGCCACCCAACAGAATGCCGCCATGGCCGAGGAGACCACGGCATCGGCAGAGACGCTGGCCACCGATACCGACGAGCTGATCGACCTCATCCGTGGCTTCCGCGTCAGTGGCGAAAGCGCTGCCCCGGCAATGCATCAAGGTCGCCGCGCCGCTTAAACGGCGCGGGGACAAAAGCGTTTTCATCACGAAATTCTTCGCGGCCGTCGGTTCTCCGGCGGCCGTGCCGTCTGAGGCTCACTGCGCGGTATGGTCCGGGCTATCTCGGCTTCACCACAGTATAAGATAGAGATCGTTCCACTCGGGATTCATGGCCTCGACTAGATCGATTTTCCATTGCCGATACCATCGCTTCAAGGATTTCTCGCGTTGGATCGCACTGCCGATGTCCCAGTGTTCCTCGTACCAGACGAGACGTGTGCATCCGTATTTCCAGGCAAAGCCCGGCGTTAGCCCTTCGCGATGCTCGTAGATGCGGCGCTCCAGATCGGATGTCACGCCAATATAGAGCGTCCCATTCTTCTGGTTGGTCACGATGTAAACATATCCGGCCATGCATGCAGAATGCTTGGGCATGGATGTTCGCGTCAAGTCTGAGCATGACAGGGTTTGAGGAGCGCAATCGGCGGAGACGCAGCTACGTCCGTATTCCGCCGTACGTTGCTCTAATTGCCACAGAGCTCACCCCACCCTCCGTCATGCTCGGGCTTGACCCGAGCATCCAGACGGCACCCGTGAGCGGTCGTGGCATGGATCCTCGGCTCAAGGCCGAGGATGACGGAATGTGCGGTGACGTTTCCGCCAAACTCGCCGCAGCGATGGAGGTGCCGGACCTCCTCCGTCAATTCCTGTAATGATTGTTTTGGATGATGTGGCCGCGATCGCCCGAGCCCTGGTAGTGCCCGCGCTGTGAATGTATCCTTCCGCCCGACCACCCTCCGTCATCCTCAGGCTTGACCCGAGAATTCATGCCGCAAGCACCCCGTTCGTGCAGACAGGCAACGGCATCCGGCCGAAGCCGAACATCACCCCGAAATCTTCGAGAAATCCGCAACCGTTCCCGTCGCCTCGCGGATCAGCCGCAGCAGGGCGAGACGGTTGGCGCGGATGGCGGCGTCCTCGTCGTTGACGAGCACGTCTTCGAAGAAGCGGTCGACCGGGCCGCGCAGCTTGGAGAGCGCTTCCATCGCCGAGCGGAAATCCTCGCGGGCGACGGCCTCCGACGCATCCTTCGAGGCGCTGGAGATGGCGACGAAGAGCTCCTTTTCGGCATCGAGCGACAGAAGCGCCTGCGACACGCCATCGGCGATCACCGTGCCCTTCTTTTCCTCGGCGGCAAGCAACTGCGTCGCCCGCTTGGTGCCGGCGAGCAGGTTCTTGCCGTCTTCCGAGGTGATGAAGGCCGTCAGCGCTTCGACGCGGCGCGCCACCATCAGCAGGTCGTCGGCATCTGAAGTCAGCACGGCGTCGATCAGATCGTGGCGAGCGCCCTGGTCGCGCAGATAGACCTTGAGGCGGTCATGGAAGAAGGAGAGCAGGTCGTCATCCCTTGTTGTTGCCAGCAGCGGCAGGCGGATCCTTCGCTCCAGCAGGATTCTGACGACGCCGAGTGCGGCACGCCTCAGTGCGAATGGATCCTTCGACCCCGTCGGCTTTTCATCGATCGCCCAGAAGCCGATCAGCGTATCGAGCTTGTCGGCAAGGGCGATCGTGATCGCCACTCTGTCCTCCGGCACGCGGTCCGACGGACCCTGCGGCTTGTAGTGATCCTCGATCGCTGCGGCAACGGAGGCATCCTCACCCTGCAGCACCGCATATTTGCGGCCCATCAAGCCCTGCAGTTCCGGGAATTCGCCAACCGCTTCGGTGCGCAGATCGGCCTTTGCAAGCACGGCGGCGCGATCGGTGAGAGCCGCATCGGCGCCGGTGATATCAGCCAATTGCTTGGCCAGGGCTCGGATGCGGGCGACGCGTGCGCCCTGCGTGCCGAGCTTGGCATGGAAGGTCACATCGAGCGCATCGAGCTTGGCCATGCGCTGGTCGAGCGGCTTGTTGATGTCGAGGCCGAACTTTGCCGCTGAAGCGGAGAGCATCTCAAGATCCGGCAGATTGCCCTGGTCGCGCTTCCAGAAATGCAGCGCATCGGAAAGCCTTGCCCGCACCACCTTGCCGTTGCCGTGGACGATTTCCTTGCCGCTGTCGCTCGCCTGGATGTTGGAGACGAGGATGAACTTGTTCGACAGCGTCTCGCTGCCGCTCGCGCGCGTCACGAAACACTTTTGGTTGGTCTTGATCGTCAGCCGGATAATTTCGGAGGGGATCGAGAGGTAATCCTCCTCGAAACTGCCCATCAGCACCTGCGGCCATTCGACGAGGCCGGAGACTTCCTCCAGCAGGCCTTCGTCTTCCACCAGCTCAAGCCCGTTGGCAAAGGCGATATCGCGGGCGTCGTGCAGGATGATGTCCTTGCGCCGCTCGGCATCGAGGATAACCTTCGCCTTTTCCAGGTTCGCCGCATAATCGTCGAAGCGTCGCACCGTGATCGCCTCGGGCGCGTGAAAACGGTGGCCGTAGGTGATGTTGGAGGCAGTGATGCCGTCGATCTCGAAGGGGATGATGGTGGTCTCTTCATGCTCCGGGCCGAAGGTGCAGACGATCGACTGCAGCGGCCGCACCCAGCGCAGCGCACCGGGCTTCGACGAGGCCTTGCCCCAGCGCATCGACTTCGGCCAGGGAAAATCGCGGATGATGCCGGGCATCACATCGGTGACGATCTCTTCGGTCGCACGGCCGGGCTTGGAGATGACCGCGACGTAGAAATCGCCCTTCTTCGGATCGCTCACCACCTGCGCCTCGGAGACCGAGGAAAGGCCGGCGCCGCGCAAAAAGCCTTCGATCGCCTTTTCGTTGGCGTCGGTCCGCGGTCCCTTGCGTTCCTCGCGCACATCGGCGGAGCGGGCCGTCAGGCCATGGATGTCGAGCGCAAGCCGCCGCGGCGTCCAATATTCGCGCGCGCCCTCGTAGGACAGGCCCGCTTCGACAAGCGCATCGGTGACGAGCTTCTTCAGGTCGCCGGCAGCCTTGCGCTGCATGCGGGCCGGAATCTCTTCGGAGCGGAGTTCGAGAAGAAGGTTTGGCATGTCAATCTTTTTCCTTGCGCCCGCGGGCAGGGCGATCCAAAAACGTTGCTTCTGCTATCAAAGAATGCCGCATCTGCACAACCGCAAAAACGGACGAGAGCGATGGGGTGGGGCGACCGGCGGGCGTGTTGCCGCGTGGCCCCCTCATCCGCCCTGCCGGGCACCTTCTCCCCGATGGGTAGAAGGGGAGTTGCGGCAGCGATCCATTCTTGCCACTGCCGTTTGTGATGGAGGAAAGCAGTGCGGCATATCCCTTCTCCCCTCGGGGAGAAGATGCCGGCAGGCAGATGAGGGGGCCACACGGCAACACGCCGATAATCCCCAATCCATTAACTTCCGCTGTGAAAACCACAGTCGGGCATTGCCTTGCCGCTTTTCGCCGCTATGGTCCCGCCACCTCTGTCGAAACAGGAAATCCCCAGGAACCCCATGGCAGCAGACCTCCGTTTTCTCGCAGCCCGCATCTCCGCCGAAATCAACGCCCGGCCCGAACAGGCCAAAGCCGCCATCGAGCTGCTTGACGAGGGCGCAACCGTGCCCTTCATCGCTCGCTACCGCAAGGAAGTGACGGGCGGGCTGGATGATACGCAGCTGCGCAATCTCGCCGAGCGGCTGGTCTATCTGCGCGAACTCGAAGCCCGGCGCGACGCGATCGTCGAATCGATCACCGGCCAGGGCAAGATGACCGACGAGCTGATGGCCAAGGTCGCAGGCGCCGAAACCAAGGCCGAGCTTGAAGATCTCTATCTGCCCTACAAGCCGAAGCGCCGCACGCGGGCCGAAATCGCCCGTGAACGCGGCCTCGGCCCGCTCGCCGAGACGATCCTTGCCGACCGCGCCAGGGAACCGGCGGTGTTGGCCGAAGGCTTCGTCACCGCTGATGTGCCCGATGTGAAGACGGCGCTCGAAGGCGCGCGCGACATCGTCGCCGAAGGCATTGCCGAAAACGCCGACCTGCTCGGCAAGCTGCGCGCCCATATGCGCCAGGCTGCGCTGCTGAAGGCCAAGGTCGTCGACGGCAAGCAGGCGGCGGGCGAGAAGTTTTCCGATTATTTCGACCATTCCGAACGCTGGGCGACCGCCCCCGGCCACCGCGCGCTCGCCATGCTGCGCGGCTGGAACGAGGAGGTGCTGACGTTGACGATCGAGGCCGACGCCGAGACGGCCTCCCCGAACAAGCCGGTCGAGCGCATGATCGTGGCGGCCTACGAGATCGGTACCAGCCGTCCCGGCGACCGCTGGCTGATGGAGGTCGCAAGCTGGACCTGGCGCGTCAAGCTTTCGATGTCGCTCTCGCTCGACCTGATGCGGGAACTGCGCGAAAGGGCCGAAGAGGAGGCGATCCATGTCTTCGCCCGCAATCTCAAGGACCTGCTTTTGGCTGCACCCGCCGGCTCGCGCGCGACGATGGGTCTCGATCCGGGCATCCGCACCGGCGTCAAGGTCGCCGTCGTCGACGGCACCGGCAAGGTGGTGGCGACATCGACCGTCTATCCCTTCCAGCCGAGGAACGATGTGCGCGGCGCCCAGGTCGAGCTGGCCTCGCTGGTCCGCAAGCACAAGGTCGAACTGATCTCGATCGGCAACGGCACCGGCAGCCGCGAAACCGAAAAACTGGTGGCCGACATGCTGGCCGATTTGCCCTCGCCGAAGCCGACCAAGGTCATCGTCTCGGAAGCCGGCGCCTCAGTTTATTCCGCCTCGGCGACCGCTGCGGCTGAATTCCCTGATCTCGACGTGTCGCTGCGCGGCGCCGTCTCCATCGCGCGGCGCCTGCAGGATCCGTTGGCCGAACTCGTCAAGATCGAGCCGAAGTCGATCGGCGTCGGCCAGTATCAGCATGACGTCGACCAGCAGAAGCTGTCGCGTTCGCTCGATGCGGTGGTGGAAGATGCGGTGAATGCCGTCGGTGTCGATCTCAACACCGCGTCTGCGCCGCTGCTCTCGCGCGTCTCCGGCCTCGGCCCGTCGATCGCCGACGCCATCGTTCGCCACCGCGACAGCGAAGGCCGTTTCGAGACGAGAAAGGATCTCCTGAAGGTCGCCCGCCTCGGCGGCCGCACCTTCGAGCAATGCGCCGGCTTCCTGCGCATTCCCAACGGCAAGGAGCCGCTCGATTCCTCTTCGGTGCATCCGGAGGCTTACGGCGTCGCCAAAAAGATCGTCGCCGCCTGCGGCCGGGATCTGCGCGCGCTGATGGGTGATAGTGCCGTCTTGAAATCGGTCGATCCACGCCAGTTTATCGACGAGAAATTTGGCCTGCCGACGGTCATGGACATCATCGCGGAGCTGGAAAAGCCCGGCCGTGACCCGCGTCCGAGCTTCAAGACCGCGACCTTCGCCGAGGGCGTCAACGAAATTTCCGACCTGACGCCCGGCATGGTGCTGGAAGGTACAGTGACCAATGTCGCCGCCTTCGGCGCCTTCGTCGATATCGGCGTGCACCAGGATGGTCTGGTGCATGTGTCCCAGCTTGCCGATCGCTTCGTCAAGGATCCCCACGAGGTCGTCAAGGCGGGCGATGTCGTCAAGGTGCGGGTTGTCGAAGTCGACGCCAAGCGCAAGCGCATCGGTCTTTCCATGCGACGCGACGATGGTTCGTCGGCGCCGCCGCCGCGCGGTGATTCTCGTCCAAACCAAGGGGCGCGGCCGCAGAATGAACGCCGGCCTGCGGCTCAGAAACCGGAAAGCCAGGGCGCATTCGGCGCGGCACTTGCCGAAGCCATGAAGCGAAAATAGGGGTTTAGCCGGCATTTCGGCAAAAATGCAACAGTTTGGCAGCGTTCTGAACGGAGTGCTAAATCCGGCGCTTGTAAGGCGAAAGAGAGCGACTAAGTTGATGTGACCATCCTGTCACATTTGCGAGGCGTGCATGGCGTCGGCATTCTTATCGATCGTCCAGCAAATCGTCCGCAAGGGTTCGTTGAAACTTACCCTTGCCAATGGCGAAACCCACACGATCGGCGACGGCATGGGTGAACCCATTGTCGCCCGCCTTGCCGATCAGGAGGCCGAGGACGCCATCCGGCGCGACCCGACCATGAAGCTCGGTGAAATGTACATGCAAGGCCGGTTCATTCTCGAACAGGGCAACATCTACGATTTCCTGTCGCTGGTGAAACAGAACACCACCAATGAAATCTTCGATTTCAAGATGGCGGCACTGCTGCTTGGCCGCATTGCCTGGCAGCAGCTGAAGAGCCGCGTGCCGGTCAATCGCAACAAGCACAATGTCGCCCATCATTACGACCTGTCGGCCAAGCTCTTCGATCTTTTCCTCGACGAGGACTGGCAATATTCCTGCGCCTATTTCGAACCCGCCGGCATCAGTCTCGATGAGGCGCAGCTCGCCAAGAAGCGCCATATCGCCGCCAAGCTTCTGCTCGAGCCGAACCAGCGCATCCTGGAGATCGGCTCCGGCTGGGGTGGCATGGGCATGTACCTGACGGAGGCGACCGAAGGTGCCGAGTTCACCGGCATCACACTGAGCGAGGAGCAGCTCAAGGTCTCGCGCACGCGCGCCGAAAAGCGGGGCCTTGCCGACCGGGTGCGGTTCGAACTGCAGGACTACCGCACCATGACCGGCCGGAAGTTCGACCGCATCGTCTCGGTCGGCATGTTCGAACATGTCGGCATCGGCAATTACGGCAATTTCTTCCGTAAGGTGTCTGACCTCCTCGACGACAACGGTGTGATGGTGCTGCATTCGATCGGCCGCCCGAAGCCGAGCTTTGCCACCAATGCCTTCATCGAGAAATATATCTTTCCCGGCGGCTATATCCCGTCCGTCGGCGAGGTCGTGCCGCCGCTCGAAAAAGCAGGGCTGCTGGTCAAGGATATCGAAATCCTGCCGATGCATTATGCCTATACGCTACGCCATTGGCGCGAGCGTTTCGTGGCACGCAAGGCCGAAGCGGTGGCGCTTTACGACGAGCAGTTCTTCCGCATGTGGGAATTCTATCTGGCCGGTTCCGAAATGGGCTTCCGCTGGGACGAGCTCTTCATCCTGCAGATTCAGATCGCCAAGAACCAGTTCGCCGTTCCCGACAATCGCAATTACATCGCCCGCAACGAAGCCAAGCTGAAGGAATTCGAGGCGAGGCGCGCCCCGCTGGAAAAGGTGACGTTCTAATCCCGCGGAAGTGCTGCTTCCGCTGGCGGTTTAGCCGAGGGACCGATTCTCATGAAAGGACGTGCCAATGAGCAGTGCGTTTCCCGAGACCTATCTAGTCCGCCACGGTGAAACCGAATGGAGCCTGTCCGGGCGCCATACCGGACGCAGCGATATTCCCTTGACGGCGAACGGCGAGGCTGCCGCCCGCAAACTCGCCGGCCGGCTGGCGGGCCTTACCTTCTCCGCCGTCTGGTCGAGCCCGTCCGAGCGGGCCCGCAAGACCTGCGCGCTCGCCGGCTTCGGATCGGACGCGGTGATCAAGGACGATCTCGCCGAATGGGACTACGGCGCTTATGAAGGCATCACCACAAAGGCGATTCTGGCGGAGCGCCCCGGCTGGCAGCTCTTTCGCGACGGTTGCCCGAATGGCGAATTCGCCGCCGATGTCGGCGCCCGCGCCGACGCCGTCATCCATGCGCTTCGCGAAACGGCCGGCACCATCCTGATCTTCTCCAGCTCGCATTTCCTGCGCGTCCTCGCTGCCCGCTGGCTGGGTCTGCCGCCGGAAGGCGGCGCGTATTTCTCGCTCGATACGACGAGTATCAGCGTGCTCGGCTACGAGCACGATCTGATCGAACCGGTCATCCGCCGCTGGAACCAGAGATAGGGAAGCGGGGGAGTGGTTTTGCGGAATTCGATAGCAGATGCCACCAGGGTGTGGCCCCCTTGCATGTTCAAACTGCATCCGTTGATGATGGGTGCGACCCCTGGGGGATGGCCATCCCCCAGGGGTCGGACGGGCGGGACCGTAACCCCCTTGGCGTGAACCGGGGATGAGCCTGGTCCGCCCGTCCTTCGCGTTTGTCCTGAACAGATAGTGGGGAGCAGGTCCCGTATGCAAGGCAAGGTATCGTCCGAACGCACCGCGATGGCGACAGTTTATGTCGGCATCGATGTCTGTAAAGAGTGGCTGGACATTCATCTGCATCCTCTCGGCCGCAGTTTTCGGGTGACCAACGACACGGCCGGCCTGCGCCGCCTCAAGCGGGAGCTCGATGCGCTTGACCAGATGCCGCGCTCGGCGCTGCGTATCGTCATGGAAGCGACCGGCAAGTGGCATCGCGCCGTCCAGCGCTCGCTGCATGCCGATGGCTTTTACGTGTCGGTCGTCGACCCGCTGCGCGCCCGGCTGTTTGCCAAAGCCTGCGGCTTTCTCGCCAAGACCGATCGGCTCGATGCGCGGTTTCTGGCCATCATGGGAGAAGCCCTCAAGCCCGCACAGACCCCACCGCCGGACCAAGCGCTGGAAGCCCTGCAGGAACTGGTCAATGCCCGATCTGCCGCCAATGGCGAACGCACCGCCCTGTCCAACCGGATGAAGACGGCCGTGACCGCCTTCCTGCGCAAGGAACTGACGCGCCGGCTTGCCGCGCTCGACACTCATATCGCAAGACTGGACGCCGAGATCGAGCGCAGCATCTGCGCCGATCCCGAGATGCGCCGCCGCCTCGACATTCTCATCTCCATTCCCGGCATCGGAGCCGTCACCGCCGCAAGCCTGATCGCTGGCCTTTGCGAACTTGGCGCCTGCTCCGGCAAGCAGGCCGCCATGCTGACCGGCCTTGCGCCGATTGCCTGCGAAAGTGGCGAGCGGGCCGGACATCGCTCCATCAGGGGCGGACGCCCAGCACCCAGGAACGCCATCTACATGGCCGCCCTGTCCGCCTCCCGTCACAACCCGGACCTCGCACGCTTCGCCGCAAGGCTGAAGAAAGTCGGAAAACCCAATAAGGTCGTCCTCGTCGCCGTCATGAGAAAGCTCATCGTCCTGGCAAACACCCTCATCACCAAAAACCGCATCTGGACACCAAATCCACCTTGACACCAAACACAGATGCTCATCCGACCCTTCGGGCCACCTTCTCCCCGAGGGGAGAAGAGGGGAGGAAGGCGCGCCGACACTGCCAAACGAACCCGCCTGCTCAACGGTACGCCATCCAATGGGGTTGCTGACGAAGCGGCATTCTCCCTCTTCTCCCCTCGGGGAGAAGGTGCCCGTAGGGCGGATGAGGGGGCCGCACGGCACCGACTTTCATGAGCGCCCTTTGTTTCACCGTGGTTAACATTGGGGTAACGACATCAGGATAGATGTAGCGAGCGCCGCTCTCCGCGGCTTTGTTTTTGCTTTTTCTGGAGTGCGGACGTGTCTCATCGATCAGTCGTATCGATCTCTCTGGCTATTGCCATTTCATCTCTAGGTTCGGCGGCCGCCCAGGAAAGCGGCCAGCACTTCTGGTCCGGCGACTGGTATTTGAGCGTCGGCGTCGCCGGCTTCTCCGCCCCGAAATTCGAGGGCTCGTCGCACAACGAATTCAAGTTCAGCCCACTGATCTCGGTTGGCCGCCAAGGCGCCGGCCAGCGTTTTTCCTCGCGCAACGATAATCCGTCCTTCGCCCTCGTCGACAAGGGTGCCTTCCGTGCCGGCATCGTCGGCAGATTCGTGCCGTCGCGCGATGACAGCGACGGCAGCGAGCTGAAGGGCTTGAAGAAGGTCAAATGGGGCGCGGAAGCCGGCGCTTTCCTAGAAATTTACCCGACCGATTTCCTTCGCGCCCGCGCCGAAGTCCGCCAGGGCATCCGCTCGCATGACGGCATTGTTGCCGATCTCGCGGTCGATGCCTTCACCGATATCGCGCCCGACCTGCAACTATCAGGCGGCCCGCGCGCGACCTTCGCCACCAGCGGCTATTACGACGCCTATTACGGCGTCAACGCCAAGCAGGCGGCGGCAAGCGGCCTTGATCCTTACAAGCCCTCATCTGGCATCCAGTCTTATGGCGCCGGCACGGCACTCACCTGGAAGGCGACTGAAAACCTCTCGGCCAGTTCCTTCCTCGAATATAAGCGGCTGGCAGGTCCTGCCGCCGACAGCAGTCTCGTGCGCGAGCGTGGCTCGAAGAACCAGGTCCTGGTCGGGGTCTCGGCGACCTACAAGTTCAATTTCTCACTGCAGTGATTGACGGCGCCGCGGTCCTTTCCGGATATGCGGCGCTGTAACGCTTTGAGTTGGCACATAACTTCACGCCTGGATCGATCCCGGTCTGAGGAACGATGCAAGTGGCATTGCAATGGTCGCTTCTTGACCGGATCGGCGGTCCGCCGCTAGATGAGCGGCATGCACGATACCGGCGATTTCAACGATCGCGTCTCCGACGCACCTTCCGATAACTGGGTCTACCGGATCCTGCCGCCATGGCTTTGGCCCTATGCGCAGCTCGCGCGCTGGGATCGCCCGATCGGCTGGCAGTTGCTGATGTGGCCGTGCTTCTGGTCGGCGACGCTTGCCGCCAATGCGGCGATCGGTGAGGGGATCTATTCCGGCAGTGTGCTGGTGTCTCACCTGTTCCTCTATTTCATCGGCGCGGTCGCCATGCGCGGCGCCGGCTGCACCTATAACGATCTCGTCGACCACGAGATCGACATGGAAGTGGCGCGCACGCGGTCGCGTCCGCTCCCCTCCGGCCGCGTCAGCCGCCGACGGGCGAAGATCTTCATCGGCCTGCAGGCGTTGGTCGGCCTCTTCGTGTTGCTGCAGTTCAACTGGCTCAACGTCTTCCTCGGCGTACTCTCGCTCGGGATCGTGGCGTTTTATCCCTATGCCAAACGCTTCACCGACTGGCCGCAATTCTACCTCGGACTTGCCTTCTCCTGGGGCGCGCTGATGGGCTGGGCCGGCATTTTTGGCGGCCTCTCCTTTGCAGCCATCCTGCTCTACGCCGCCTCCGTCGCCTGGACGATCGGTTATGACACGATCTATGCGCATCAGGACAAGGAGGATGACGAGCTGATCGGCGTCCGCTCCACTGCGCGCCTGTTCGGCGACAGGACGCGGCAATGGCTGATCGGCCTTTATGGACTGACGCTGGTGCTGATGTTTATCGCCTTCGTTCTCGCCGGCGCCAATCTCATTGCGTTCCTGGCCTTGCTCGGTGCGGCCGGCATGTTCGCCTGGCAGATCGTCCGGCTCGATATCAACGATGCCGACCAGTGCCTGGCGCTCTTCAAATCGAACAACCGCGTCGGCCTGATTATCTTCTTCGGCCTCTTCATATCGCTACTCTTCGCCATTCCCTGATTGGGACGATGGATGAAAACGATAAACCCGGCGCCGGCGCCGGGTTCAAAATGGTATTGCCAAATCGGGACTTTCGCGGTTTCGCTTAGGTCCGGGCGATGATTTCCTTGCCTTCGATCTTCATGGCAACGCCCAGCCGGCCGGTGGTGCGGCGCACGAGGAAGCGCGGACGGCGATTGGCAAAGTAGGAATGACGGCGGCGCGGCTTGAGATCGCTGGTGCGTAAGGCCCCGATGTGATCTTCGAGCGGCCGGGCGACACCATCGGCCTCGACCATCAGCATCGGAATGCGGAAGGCTTCGGACCAACTGCGCCAGTCGGCAGCGATGTCGCTGAGATCATGGGCGACGAGCAGCGGAATGCAGAGCTCCGGATCGGTGTGATGGAGTTCGAGGGTTACGGTGACATCGCCGTCGCCATGGTCGATGGCGCGGGCGGCGACACCTTTGAAAACGCGCTTCGGCAGCGCAATCGAGAGCGGCAGGCCGCTGGAGGGGAGGACCTTGCGCAGGACCGCACCGCGTTCGTCTATCGTGATATTGACGTCATCCGAACAATCGTGGATGGCGTAGCTGACCTGCTGGGGAAAGCGGGACGGATCGAGGCGCAACGTCGTGCCAGCCCAGGCGGGCTTCATAACGGGATTGTTCATTTCATTCTACCCTTGTCTTACCTGAGAGCCGATTTCCGGTCTTCTCCTTGGGACTTTTCGTCCTCTATGGCCGACAATAGGCAGCCGCCGTTCCGTACAGCTTAAAAATTGCGGTTAAGAAAACTTTGCCTCCTCTGATGGTTATCAAAACCGAATCCGGCAGGGTTTCCGGAAGGTGAACGGTGTGGTGTCCTGAAATGATGCATCCAGAGGTAAGCCTCAGGTAAGCTTTCCATGGCAAAATGTGCTCACCAGCAGTTCGTCTTTCTTTTAGAAATTTGGGTGAAAAGGGCGCTTTTCATGATCTCGGCTTCCCTCGCTTACACGATCCTGTCGCGGGATATGACGTCCAGCCTCAACAAGGTTGCGTCGCAGGCGACGGTCAAGAAGGATGCTCAGTACTACGCCGACCATATCAACAAGGTCGAAAACGTCGACGATTTCCTCGGCGACTACAAGCTCTACAGCTATGCAATGAAGGCCTATGGTCTCGAGGACATGACCTATGCCAAGGCCTTCATGAAGAAGGTGCTCGAAAGCGACCTCACAGACCCCGACAGCTACGCCAACAAGCTTTCCGATACGCGTTATCGCGAGTTTGCCGCCGCCTTCAATTTCAACGCGCCGGCCAAGGATGTGCAGACCGACGCGCAGGAAGATGACCTGATCGGCCTCTACAAACAGTCCTTCGTCGATGCCGACAAGGCCGCCAGCGCCGAGAGCACCTATTACAGCAACAATATCGATAGCGTGCAGACCGTCGACGACCTGGTCGACAACACCCGGCTGCGCACCTATGTGCTGAAGACCTTCAAGATCGATCCGACCTATGCGTCGAAGGATTTTCTGCGGCAGGTGCTGACGAGCGATCTCAGCGACCCCACGAGCGTCGTCAACACGCAAGGCGGCGACAAGTACAAGGCGCTTGCCGCCCAGTTCAGCTTCAATGCCGACGGCACCGTCACCGGCACGGCGCAGACCGCCGCGCAGAAGGCCTCGGTCATCGAATCCTACACCCTGAATTCCCAGTCCGTCATCATCGACAATTCGGTCGGCTCGGACGTCTATTACGTCGGCCAGACGGCGGCCGATTACAACAAGGCCTATTACACGGCGAAGATCGGCACGATCACCAATGTCGACGATCTGGTCGCCGACAAGCGCCTGACCTCTTATATCACGACGGCCTACAGCATGGGCGCCGACTTCACCGCCGCAGCGCTGCGCACAGTGCTGACCGATCCCGGCTATGCCCAGCTGATGGGCTTTACCAATGTTTACAACGCTTTCAACTTCAAGGCTGACGGGTCGGCCTCCAGCACGGCGCGCGTCCAGACGCTCGATCAGGCAAACAGTCTGAAGGCAGCCGCATCGAACACGAACAACTATTATACCGTCACCTCGCAGTCGAGCGGCATCACGAATGTCGACGACCTGCTCGCCGACAGCGTGCTGGCGCGCTACATCAAGGATGCCTACGGTCTCGGCACGAGTTTCAGCAATGCCGACCTGAAGAACATCCTGACCGATTCGGCCTATGCCGCCGCCCAGGGCCATGCCGATCTCAATGCCGACTTCAACTTCCAGGCAGACGGTTCGATCAACGGTTCCGTGATCCAGACCGCGGCGCAGCGGAAATCGACGACCGACAAGTCGACGGCGAATGCAGCACATTTCAACGGCATGATCGGCAACGTCACCAATGTCGACGACATTATGTCCGATGCGGTTGCGGTCAGCTATATCAGAAACAGCATGCAGATCGCAGACAGCGTCTCCGATGCGACATTGAGGACTTTCCTCGTCGACCGCACGGCTGCCAGCGCCCAGGGCTACAGCGACGTTCACGACCTCTTCAATTTCAAATCGGACGGTTCGATCGCGACCCTTTACGCCTCGCAGAGCGCGACGCAAAGTGCCAGCACCACCAGCAAGGCCGACAATGCGGCAGTCTACTACCAGTCGACCATCGCCGGCATCTCAAACGTCGATCAGTTGCTGGCGGACCAGAAGCTGAACAATTTCGTCCGCAACGCCTACGGCATCCCGTCGACGGTCAGCGACGTCGCTCTTCGCGCTATCCTGACCGATCAAAGCGGCACCGGAACCTATGCCGACGTCGCCGCGGCCTTCAATTTCAAGGCGGACGGCACGCTTGAGGACGGCATGGCGGCGCAGACGGCGACCCAGATCAGCAGCACGAAATTTGCCGCCGCGGCGCGCACCGATGATTATTCCGCCAGGATGTCGACGATCGGCAATGTCGATGATCTGCTTGCCGACAGCGCCATGACCAATTTCCTGAAGAGCACCTACAATCTGCCGTTCAGTATTTCGGACGCCGATCTGAAGAGCATCCTGACCGATGCGACGGCCGCTGCCGCAGCCGGCCATTCCGATCTCAATGCCGACTTCAATTTTGCCGCCGACGGATCGCTTCCTGTCCTCAGTTCGGCCCAGACGGCCGATCAGGCACAGACCACCAACGACAATTATGCGGCGCGCTACGACGACGAACGCGACGAGGCGATCGACGAGGTTGCATCCAACTACCAGAAGCTTATGGCCGACAGCAGCAGTCTGCTGAATTTCTCCGACGTCAACAGTGTCAATGATTTCCTGCGCAGCAATTCGTCGGCCGATTTCAGCAAGAGCAACGACAAGCTGCCGGATCTCTTCCATGTGGCGCTGCAGGCCTTCGGTCTGACCGACCAGGAGGTCTCGCGCTCGATGATGCGCAAGATCCTGACGAGCGATGCCTATGATCCGAATGGTTATGTCGCCTCGCTCAAGGATGAACGTATCACCAATCTTGCCCGGGCCTTCAATTTCGGCCCCGACGGCAAGGCGGCATCACCCTTCCAGGCGCTGCCCGACGCGACCATGGCCAAATACGCCACCGACTATCGATCGCATATCACCATGCTGATGAAGGACGGTCCGGTGAAGGACAAGGCGGCGAAGGACGCGACGGCTGAAGTCAACTATTTCGCCAAGGGCATGGCGAAGGTGAAGTCGCTCGACGATTTCCTCGACGACAGCCGCCTGACCGACCTGGTGCTGAAGGCGAACAACCTTGATCCGAAGGATTACGACAAGGCGACGCTCAAGAAGATCTTCACATCCGATCCAGACGACAAGAAGAGCTATCTCAACGCCACCGCCGATGCACGTTTCAAGGATATCGTCGCCGCCTTCAACTTCGACAAGGACGGCAATCTGACCCGCGCCAAGATCGGCACCATCCAGAACAAGGCGGCCGAGGAGCACACCCAGGAGCTCTATGTCAAGCAGACGATGGAAACCCAGGAAGGCGAAACCAACGACGGCGTGCGCCTGGCGCTCTATTTCAGCCGCAAGGCCCCGAGCATCACCTCGATCTATTCGATCCTCGGCGACAAGGCGCTCTATCAGGTCATCACAACAGCCTACAGCCTGCCGTCGCAGATCTCGGGCATGGATGTCGCCAAGCAGCGCGATCTCATCAACCGCTTCGTCAAGCTCGAGGATCTCCAGGATCCGAAGAAGGTCGACAAGCTGCTGCGCCGGTTTACCGCGATGTACGACGTCCAGAACGCCACCCAGCAGTCGCCGGCGCTGATGATCCTGACCGGCGGCGGCACGCAGCAGTCCTAAGGCAATTCCCAGCAGTACGCAGCGGGTTCCTCCACGTTTCGTCGTCCCAGGGCTTGAGCTACAGCTGTCTGGTTGGCGTCAATGACTGCCCCTCACCCTAACCCTCTCCCCCTTCTGACGGGGAGAGGGGACGTGCGCTGCGAGAGGTGAGCGAGGAACGGAAAGGTCGCGGCTTGTCCCTTCGCCGGGGAGAAGGTGGCGGCAGCCGGATGAGGGGCCGGCATCGGCGATCTCTTGGGCCGAGTGGCAGAAGATGGCATTGAACTCCCGCTCTCAACCATCCCCGTCTCTATAACGGCGCCGGCGACAAGATCTAAACCAGCACGACGATCGATGGGGTGACGAGCTCGACCGCCGTCGAATACGGACCGACAGGCAAGACCACGGCGATGAGCTATACGCCGACCACCCTCGTCGTCGGCAAAAGGACCTTGCCCTGGCTTTATAACGACGCCGATCTGCTTTCCAGGATCCCCGGGCTGATCGACTCGACGAGCTACGAGGCCGACGGCCAGACGAAGACAATCACCTACATCAATGGGGTGACGACCAGCTTCAGCTATTCGCCAACGCGTGCGCTGGCTGGACCGGGTGACGACGGCGAAGGGCACGACGGTGCTGATGGATAATCAACACAGGCGCGACTTGCTCGGCCGGATCAAAACGATCACCGGTCTGGCAGCCAACGACAACTGGACCTACGGCTACGACGATCTCTCTCGTCTGACCGGCGCCGACAATGCCGGCGACAACACGCTTGACGAGACCTACAGCTACGACACCAATCACAATCTTCTGTCGCGCACACGGGTCGGCGCCTATGTCTATCCGACGACGGCATCCGCAATCCGTCCTCATGCGGCAACGCAGATCGGTGCGAAGACCATCGGCTACGATACCAACGGCAACATGGTCTCGGACGGCACCCGCGCGCTGAGCTGGGATGGCACCAACCGGCTGTCGACCGTCACCCAGAACGGCGCCACCGTGAGCCGACTGCGCCGCATATTGGTAGACCTTCTGTACAGTTCAAGGTAACAGGGATGCCCACCGGCACGAAGCTTTGGCAACTGAGACTGAGGCCACCTTGGTGGGTGCAGGGGGCATCAGAACAAAGCGCAGAACATGGGTGAGCTGCCATTGGCCCCACTGTTGCCGGGCTCGATACTTGCCTCTTGGCAACCCTTGGCTTGATATCTGCGGCTCCTCGCGGGTGAGTTACAAACGCTGTTGATTCGATCCTTGCTTCCGCCTCAGAGTAAGCTGACGTGTGTCACACGCGAGTGGTTCCTGACCTGATCCGACGTCCGCTACTTCTTGCGCCAAGAGTTGATTTCTTTAGCGAGTTGCGGATCGTGTCGTAGTTCCTCAACCGCCTCTCTGCTGATAGTGGCTTTCGAGCGCCTTAAGGGTCCAATCAGCAAGAGGCGGCTTTCTCCATTGGAGGGATCTTTTGCCAATCGAATAAGGTCAGGGAGCCTCTCTTCAGTTACTGATCCGGAAAGCGCGCAAGCCAAGCCTTCCTTGAAACCCAGCACGAATTCCGTTTCCTCACCGGGGAAAACAGGGCCTTTGCCTTGTTTCGCGTTGATGTATTGCTGGACAAGGAAGTCCCAATATTCGCCGGCCGCGGGAACCGCTAGAGCTCTGGCAATCCCGCTTCGTGTTCGATCAGAGTAAGGCAATTGCAAATGCTTCATCAAGATCGGCACCAAATTCGGATATCCACTTCTGCTGTTAACTAGGTCCCAAACCGAGGTGATGTTCGCGCCTGCCTCGCGAAGGTCATTCACAATAGGTTGTTCCTCTTGAAGTAGGCGAGCGTCGCGAACGGCCCAAATATCGCTCATTCTATCCTCCTAAATCTACTGCACTCCCACAATGGTCACTGCCCTATGTCCCTACGGTTTATCAAGCCCTCGTCAATTGCCCTTTGGAGAGGCCCTGATCTTTGTGTCGTTGGTCGGTCGGAACAGATCGAAGCGCAACCCTCGAGATCTCGCGATGTCGATGTAATCTCTCAGAACCTGACTCGAAAAGGTTTCAACGATATCCGTACCGTGCCAAGCGTCGTGTCAGGACGCGGATGTGGGCGATAGGGATCCATGCTTCGGCTGAAGCGAGGGACTTTTCCCAATCCTTGGCCAAACGTCGGCATCTGCCAAGCCACGCGAAGGTGCGCTCCACGACCCAGCGACGCGGCAGAACCTCGAAGCCTTTTGCCTTGTCGGTTCGCTTGACGATCTGGAGAGTGAACTTTGCGATCTTTTGCAGTGCGCCCTTCAGCTTCGGTCCGGCATAACCACCGTCGGCGAAGATATGTCTCAGCCACGGCCAGCGCTTGAGAATGGTTTTGAGGACGGCAGGTGCACCATCGCGATCCTGAATATCGGCGCTGTGAACCATGAGGCCGACCATCAGTCCAAGCGTGTCGACGACGATATGACGCTTGCGTCCCTTGATCTTCTTGCCTGCGTCATAGCCCGAAATTCCACCGCTTTCCGTGGTCTTCACGCTTTGACTGTCGATCACGCCCGCAGACGGCGAGGCTTCCCGGCCTTCCAATTCACGCGCCTCCATCACAAGATGATGGTTGATCCGACCCCATAACCCTGTCGCTCGCCATTCATAGAAATAGGACTGCACAGTTGTAAAAGACGGAAAATCCTTGGGCATCATCCGCCATTGGCACCCCGTCGTGGCGATGTAAAGCAACGCATTCACGACCTCGCGAAGATCGGTGCTGCGCGGCCTGCCCAGCCGCCTCGGTTCGGGCAGGCAAGGCGAGATCAATCCCCATTCCCGGTCCGTCAGATCGCTTGCATACCGCATTGCGCGTCGGGCATATTGCCGACGGGTGAAATCAGTCCAGCCCATTGTGGTCTCCGTTCGTCCTAAGCAAACAAACAGAATCACAACTGGCTGATTTCACTCAACTCTTTTTCGGTCAGGCTCTCAGTTGCTGGGTAAGACTCAGTCTTCCGACGTTCTTAACCTCTGAAAGAGTTGATCGAGTCATCCCATCAGGAATTCGAACCCTTCGGGAAATGCCTGACCGTCGGCCTCACGAATCGAGGCTGACGACCTTTCCCGGATTCATGATATCGGCGGGATCGAAGGCGCGCTTGATGCGGCGCATCAGCTCGATTTCGATCACAGGCCGGATCGCCGCCAGCTCGTCGCGCTTCAGCTGGCCGATGCCGTGCTCGGCCGAGATCGAGCCGCCATGCGCAAGCACCCGTCCATGGACGATATGGTTCATCTCGTGCCAGCGGGCGATGAAGGCGTCCTTGTCGGCGCCGAGCGGCTGGGAAATATTGTAATGGATGTTGCCGTCGCCCATATGGCCGAAGGCGCAGATGCGGGCGCCCGGCATCGCCGCCATCACAGCTTCTTCGGCCTCGGCCATGAAATGCGGGATCTTCGATACGGGCACGGAAACATCGTGCTTGATCGAGCCGCCTTCCGGCTTTTGCGCATCCGACATGCTCTCGCGCATGCGCCAGAGCGCCTTCTGCTGCGCTACCGACGAGGCGATTGCCGCATCGAGCACCAGCCCGGCCTCGAAGCCCTGCTCCAGCACGCCATTCATCATCCGCTCCGCCGTCTCGGCCGAGTCCGACGTCGAAATGTCGATCAGCACATACCAGGGATAGGCGGTCTCCAGCGGATCGCGCACGCCGTCGATATGGCGGGTGGTGATCTCGACGCCGAAACGCGGCATCAGCTCGAAACCGGTGAGCGAGGCGCCGCAGAGACTGGAGGCGAGATTGAACAGGGCAAGCGCGTCCGCCACCGAATTCAGGCCGGCGAAGGCCACCTGATGGCCGAGCGGCTGGGGAAAGAGCTTCAGCACCGCACCGGTGATGATGCCGAGCGTGCCCTCGGCGCCGATGAAGAGATCGCGCAGATCGTAGCCGGTGTTGTCCTTCTTCAGCCGGCGCAGGCCGTCCCAGATCTCGCCGGTCGGCAACACCACTTCGAGGCCGAGGCAGAGCTGGCGCATATTGCCATAGGCAAGCACGGCCGTGCCGCCGGCATTGGTGGAAAGGTTGCCGCCGATGCGGCAGGAGCCCTCCGAACCGAGCGACAGCGGAAACAGCCGCCCATGCGCCTCGGCCGCCTTCTGCACCTCGGCAAGGATGGCGCCGCCATCGGCCACCAGCACGTTCGCCACCGGATCGACATCACGAATCCTGTTCATGCGCTCGAGCGACAGGATGATATCGCACTTGCCCTGACGCGGCGTCTGGCCGCCGACGAGGCCGGTATTGCCGGTTTGCGGCACGATCGCCGTTCCGGTCTCCGTCGCAAGCTTCATGATATCAGAGACTTCTTCGACCGAACCGGGTTTCAAGAGGAGAGGGGAGGAGCCGTGATAGAGCCCGCGGTTTTCGATCAGATGCGGTGCAAGATCTGCCTCGCTACGCAACGCGTATTTTTCACCGACGATGGCCGCGAAGCGATCGAGGAGTTCGGTGGAAATGCTGGAATTGCTCATCGGCCTCGGTTCTCCATCGTGATGCACTGTCCTTCAGTCGCGGGGCGCGGCTGCCCGCTGCAGCCGGTCGTTGATCGCTTCGCCGAGCCCATCCTCGGGAATCGGCGAAAAGGCGATGCTCTGGGCGCCGCTGGCATCGGCCCGCTTCATATAGTCGAATAGATTGGCCGCCGCCTCCGCCAGGTCGCCGCGCGGGCTGAGATCAAGGACGATCCGGGCACCGTTCGCGCCGGAAACCGCAGCGCTCCCGAAGGCAATCAGTGCCTCGCCGGGTTCCACCGCCGTCGCATTGAGGCGCACGGAAGCGCCCGGCGCGTAGTGTGAGGCGAGCATGCCCGGCGCCTCGATCGCCGCCGATGCCGTTTTCGGCCGCAGCAGCGGCTGGCCCGCGACACGCTCGATCTCGCGCGCCGCAAGTCCCCCCGGGCGAAGCAGCCGCAGCCGGCCGCCCTCTGCTTTGACGATTGTCGATTCGACGCCGACAGCACTTGGGCCCGCATCGAGGATCAACGGGATCCGCGCCCCGAGATCGGCTTCGACATGGGCAGCACTCGTCGCACTGATCCGGCCCGAGGTATTGGCGCTCGGGGCTGCGAGCGGCCGTCCGAAGGCGCCGATCAACGCGCCCGCAAAGCCCTTCGGCACGCGGATGCCGACGGTGTCAAGCCCGGCGGTCGCCAGCGAATGGATCGGGCTTTCTGGCTTCAGCGGCAGCACCAGGGTCAGCGGGCCGGGCCAGAAGGCTCTGGCCAGCGCCCGTGAGACCGGGTCGAACTCGGCGTGCTCTTCGGCCATGGCGAGATCGGCCATGTGGCAGATCAGCGGGTTGAAGCGCGGCCGTCCCTTTGTCTCGTAGATGCGGGTGATGGCTGCGGGATTGGTGGCGTCGGCCGCAAGGCCGTAGACGGTCTCGGTCGGGATGGCGATGGCAAAGCCGTCGGCAAGAGCAGCTGAGGCGGCCTCAAGCGCTGCCTGCCTGTCTGCCGTGATGTCGATTATGCGTGCCATATCCTGCCCGTGTTAGTCCTGGCAGTCATTAGGCTTTCCGCCGCTCGCGATCAATCGCTTTAGAGCTGCCGGATGATTTCGCGCAGCTGTTCGTTGCGGGCGCCGAGCAAGAGGATGTTGCGGATCGCAGCCTGCGGATCATGGGTGCGGAAGAGCAGGCCGTTGCCGCGCACCGACCGGTCGATGGTCATCTTTTCCGCGGAGTTCTCGCCAGGTTTGATGGCGACGGCGAAATACATGCGGGAATAACCGACATCGATGCGCTCGAAGAAATTATCGTTGTCGCCGATGTCGGAATAGAAATTGGCGATGTAGAAGGCCCAGCTTACCTCTTCGTAATGCGCGAATTTCGTCCGCGCGGCGGTGACGTGGCAATAGCCGAGATGCGGGCTGTCCTCCAGCGTCCGGTGGAAGATCATCTTCGGAAATTGGATCGAGTGGTGAAAGCCGTTGATGTGCTGATGCGTCTTTTCGCCGGCAACCTGCAGCTTGCGGCCGGTCTTTGCGGCGACCTCGTCATGGGTGAAATAGCGCTTTTCCTCGGCCAGCCAGTGCCGCCGCTCGCGGGGAATGCGGCCGGTGCGCAAAAATTCGGAATGCGCGGCAATCAGCTGCGGCTCTTGCAGTTTACCTGCTTCTTTCGCGTCGAAATACCGGAGTTTGGCCATGGTTCGCATTCTTCGGTCGGTCTGAATCAACAGCAGGATAGGACGGTATGCTTAAGGCGATGTTAAAAATCGCCATGGCGGCAGGCGGGCTGAAGGCAAATGCCGGTAGATGTCGCAAACACGACTGACATCGATATCAGGCAGTCGACCTCTTTGCGCAACGGGTCTTTACGCCATGTCGCAATTGAGGATAATTGCCGGGAGAGTCGGGCGAGGTGATCGACCGGGATGGGCCGCTTCAAGCCTTGCCGCATCCTGTCGTCAATTTCGAAGCCGATGTCGCATTACAACCAAGCGGCAGCCATGCTCGGTGATTAAATGACGCCATGAACAATTCTCCCGAAGGAGAAGGAAGCGGGCGCGCTTCCGCCGGCCTTCTTGCCGGAAGGCGGCAGCCGGGTGCACGAGGACATGAAGATGGATATTCGCAGCAACGTTTTGCGTCAGCTCAAGAGCCGCCGTGAGGGCTTCAGCCTCGAACAGCCGTTCTATATCGACGAGGAATATTTCCAGCTCGACATGGAGATGATCTATTATCGCGACTGGCTGTTCATCGGCCATGATTGCGAACTGCCGAAGCCGGGCGCCTATTTCACCGTCCAGATCGGCAGCTATCCCGTCGTCATCGTCCGCGGCCGCGACAATATCATCCGCGCCTTCCACAACAGCTGTCGTCATCGCGGCTCGCGCGTCTGCACCAAGGAGCACGGCTCCTCCGTGCGTCTCGTCTGCCCCTACCATCAGTGGACCTATGATCTCGAAGGCAAGCTCGCCTTCGCCCGCCACATGGGCGATGATTTCGACAAATCAGGTTTCAACCTGAAGCCTGTCCACTGCGAAACCGTCGCAGGCTTTGTCTTCATCTGCCTTGCCAACACCGCTCCGGATTTCCAGACGGTGCGCGACAAGATCGAACCCTACGTCGCACCGCACCGGATCAGCGAGAGCAAGGTTGCCTTCCAAAGCACGATCATCGAAAAGGGCAACTGGAAGCTTGTCTGGGAAAACAACCGCGAGTGCTATCATTGCGCCGCCAATCACCCAGAACTCTGCCGCACCTATCCCGAAGCGCCGAGCGTGACCGGCACGGATGGCGGCGCCGACGATCCCGAGATCGCCGGCCATTGGGCCCGCTGCGAGGCCGCCGGCCTGCCGAGCAAGTTCCAGATTTCGCCGGACGGTCAGTTCCGCACCGCCCGCATGCCGCTGATCGAGGATGCCGAAAGCTACACAATGTCGGGCAAGCGCGCCGTCAAGCGTCCGCTCTCCGACGATATCTCGATCGGCCATATCGGCACCATGCTGCTCTTCCACTACCCGACGACGTGGAACCACCTGCTCGGCGACCACGCCATCTCCTTCCGCGTGCTGCCGCTCAGCGCCAACGAGACCGCGGTGACGACTAAGTGGCTCGTCCACAAGGACGCCGTCGAAGGCGTGGATTACGATCTCGAGGAACTGACCCACGTCTGGACCGAGACCAACGATCAGGATCGCCGCATCGTCGAGGAAAACGCCTTCGGCATTCACTCGCCCGCCTATGAGCCCGGCCCCTATTCCACCCTGCATGAGGGCGGCGTCATGCAGTTCCTCGAATGGTATTCGAACTTCATGGTGAACCGTCTGCAGGGCGACCAGGCGAAAATTTCCGCCGTGGCCTGATCCATCGGCCCGGAACTGTTAGCGGTTCCGGGATCACGACATGCATGAACAGAGGACTGAAGTGCGTTCCGGGCGAGATCATCGAGGAAGGCCTCGCGGTTAATGCCCGGTTCAGATCGATTTCTTTAGACATACGAAAGCAGCCGGCCCCGGCCGCTTTCGGAACCATTCCGGCACGAAAGCGTTGCTGAGCAGGCGGTTATCGCTGTTGAATGGGAGAGAAGAATGTTCGGTTTGAGTAACAAGATCGCGACTGCAGTTCTGGCTGCGGCCGTCGTTCTGACAGGCTTCGTGCCGTCGCAGGCAATGCAGATGCCGACCGCCCCGCAGGTGGAGAAATCCTCCACCGTCGAGAATGTCCAGTACCGCCGCTATTATCGCCCCGGTTACCGTCCGGGCGCCTATTACCGGCCAGGCTATCGGCCCGGCGCCTACTACCGGCCCGGCTATTACGGCGGCTATCGCGGATATTCCTATTACCGCCCGGGCTATCGGCGTTATAACGGCTACTGGTATCCGCTCGCCGCCTTCGGCGCCGGTGCGGTCATCGGCGGCGCCATTGTCGCGCAGCCGCGTTACGTCGCGCCTGCGCCCCGCATGGGTTCGAGCCACGTTGCCTGGTGCGCCAACCGCTACCGGTCCTATCGCGCCTACGACAACACTTTCCAGCCCTATAATGGCCCGCGCCAACAGTGCTATTCGCCGTATTGATAAACGTGCTGTTCTCGAGAAACCTCTGCCCCTCACCCTAACCCTCTCCCCGTAAAAACGGGGAGAGGGGACGTGCCAAATGTGCAGCGTCGAGGTTGAGGAAAACGGTGCGGCATGTCCCTTCTCCCCGCCTGCGGGGAGAAGGTGCCGGCAGGCGGATGAGGGGCCGGTGCGGGTTGATCCCCATCGGATCGAGGCGTAGGTCCGCGAGCCCCGGCAGTCACGCCCGCACGTCCACCCTCAAAGAATATCCACGCGCCTCAATAACCACCAGGCAAAGGCGATGGAGGCGACGATCAGAGCGACGGCGTATTCGGTGCCGTAGTCGCCGACGGCGAAGGGCAGGTTTGCCGTGTTCATGCCGAAGAAGCCGGTCACCAGCGTCGGCGGCAGTAGGAAGGCCGTCATGATCGACAGCAGATAGAGGTGACGGTTGGTTTCGGAGGATTGTTTCGAATCGATTTCTTCGTGCAGCAGGCGTGCCCGATCCTGTAGTGCATAGATGTCGTGGTCGACCGTTTCCAGCCGGTTCGTCAGCCGTCGGGCAACATCGTCGAAGCCAAAGGGCATCTCGTCGTCGTCGGCCGCCGCCGCCCGGCGCATCAGCGCCAGCACGGTGCGCAGATGCCGATGCAGCCTGACCACGGTGCGCCGCACCGGCGCCAGGCGCCGGCGCTCGTCGCGCTGCGCGCTGTCGTAGACGATATCCTCGATCTGGTTCAGCTCTTCGGTGAGTTCGATGACGACCGCGATCAGCGTGCGCTGGAATTCGATCACCAGCAGTTCGAAGAGATCGACTGGCCGGGAGAATTTGCCTGGATTCTTCTCGATCAGGGCGCGTGCCCGTTCGACGCTGCGCAGCGGCTGCAGCCTCGTGGTGATGATGAAGCGGTCGGACATGGCGAAATGCAGCCAGCCGAGATTGTTGGTATCCTGGGCGAAATCGCGCTGGCAATCGACGAGCGTGCCATAGAGCATCTGCTCGTCGACAGTGATGGTCGCATGCGTATCGCGCGTCGTCAGCGCCGATTTCGCGTCCTCCGTCAGCCCGTCCAGCGTATCGAGCAAGGCTGGCACGCGGGCGTCGACAAGGTTGAGGTGCAGCCAGTAGAAACAGTTGTCGGCGGTCAGTTCCGCCACCGTTGCACTATTGTTCAGTCGTACCGCGGTCTTTTCTTCGGGTGAGAAGCGATAGGCCCAGACGAAACCGGGTATGTTGACGGGCAACGTGTCCATTGTTCGCCGGTCCTTTGCGAAGGCGATGTCATTCCTTAGAGTGTCTCCATGACGTGCATTTGTGCAAGGGTGCAAGAGCAAAGCGTCACGTCATGCGACTTATCGCATGACGGCCGAGGAAATCGAAATTGACGTTTACGTAAAAATCAATTAGCCCTTGCCTCGGAGGGGCTTTGCCGCTGTGAGGCCGGTCTGCGGAGGAAAAACCATGTACAAAGCGCCCGTCGAGGAAATCGCGTTCACGTTGAAGCACGTAGCGGGCATGGGCGAGGCAATTTCCAAGGGGCTGCTCGGCGATCTCGGCGAAGATCTGGTCGATGCCATCCTTGCCGAGGCGGGACGTTTTGCCACAGAGGAAGTGGCGCCGCTCGCCGACATCGGTGATCGTCAGGGCGCTCGTCTGGAGGGTGGCGAGGTCCGGCTGCCGGATGGCTGGCGCGAGCTCTATCGCCATTGGATTGCCGGCGGCTGGAACGGCCTGACGGCGCCCGAAGCTTTCGGCGGCCAGGCCTTGCCGCACATGCTGAATGTCGCAACACTCGAAATGTGGAATTCCGGTTCCATGGCCTTCGCCCTCGCCCCGACGCTGACGATGGGTGCCATCGAGGCCGTCAGCACCCATGGCAGTGCCGCGCTGAAAGCCAAATATCTGGAAAAGATGGTCTCCGGCGAATGGACCGGTACCATGAACCTGACCGAGCCGCATGCGGGCTCCGATCTCGGCGCCCTGAAGGCTCGCGCCGAGCGCCGCGACGACGGCAGCTACCGCCTGTTCGGCCAGAAGATCTTCATCACCTGGGGCGAACATGACGCGGCCGATAACATCATCCATCTGGTGCTGGCCCGTCTGCCGGACGCGCCGGCCGGCACACGCGGCATCTCGCTCTTTCTGGTGCCGAAGTTCCTGGTGAACGACGATGGTTCGCTTGGGGCTCGCAATGATCTCTTCTGCCACTCGCTGGAGCACAAGCTCGGCATCCATGGTTCGCCGACCTGCACGATGATCTACGGCGACGGAAAATTCGGCGGAGAAAAGGGCGCTGTGGGCTGGCTGGTCGGCGAGGTGAACAAGGGGCTCGCCTGCATGTTCACGATGATGAACAATGCCCGCCTCGCCGTCGGCATGCAGGGAGTGGCGATCGCCGAGGCCGCCACCCAGAAGGCGCTCGCCTATGCCAGGGAACGCACCCAGGGCAGGGCGCCGGGCTCAAGCGGCGCCGGCATGAGCCCGATCGTCGACCATCCCGATGTCGCCCGCATGCTCCTCACCATGAAGGCTCTGACGCAAGGGGCGCGCGCCATCTCCTATGCCTGCGCCCACGCGATCGACATGTCGCACCGGGCAGGCGACACCCGCCACCACTGGCAGGAGCGCGCCGCCCTTTTGACGCCGATTGCCAAGTCCTTTTCGACCGATGCCGGCGTCGATGTCGCCTCGCTCGGCATTCAGGTGCATGGCGGCATGGGTTTTATCGAGGAGACGGGTGCGGCGCGTTATCTCCGCGATGCCCGCATTGCGCCGATCTACGAGGGCACCAACGGCATCCAGGCGATCGACCTCGTCACCCGGAAGCTGCCGCTCTCCGGCGGCGATCAGGTGAAGGGTTTCATGGCCGAGCTTAAACAGATCGCCGAAGGCGTCCGCCGCTGCAATCTTAATGGTTTCGGCGAAACGGCTGTGAGGCTCGACGCTGCGATTGCCGATCTCGAACAGGCGACCGCCTGGCTGCTGAAGACGCTTGCCGATGAAAAGGCCGCCGAGGCGCTCTCCGGAGCCACCCCCTATCAGCGCCTGTTCGGGCTGGTGCTCACCGGCTGTTATCTCGCCAAGGGTGGTCTCGCTGAGGGAGCCGATGGGGCAGGCGAAAACCGCATCGCGCTCTGCCGCTTCGCCGCCGAAAACCTGCTTGCCGAGACCGCAGCCCTTCGCGATCGGGTCGTCAATGGCGCGGCAAGCCTTGCCGCCGCCCGCATACTGCTTGCCTGAGGAGACCTTATGACCGACCACATCATCGTCGAGCAGCCTTCCGCTTATCCCGGCGTGCAGTCCATCCGCTTCAACCGGCCGGAAAAGAAGAACGCCATCACCCGTGCCATGTACCGCACCATGGCCGATGCGTTGACTGCGGCCAACACGAACCCCGACATCCGCGCCACCGCTTTCCTCGGCACAGAGGGCTGCTTCTCGGCCGGCAATGACCTGAACGATTTTCTTGCTGCCGCGATGGGCGGCCGCGGCTTGGAGCAGGAGATCCTCGATTTCCTCTATGCGCTGGTGAAGGCCGAAAAACCCGTCGTCTCCGGCGTCGACGGCCTTGCGATCGGCATCGGCACGACGATCCATCTCCATTGCGATCTGACTATCGCCTCCAGCCGCAGCCAGTTCCGCACCCCCTTCGTCGATCTGGCACTGGTGCCGGAGGCCGGTTCCAGCCTCGTCGCGCCGCGCTTGATGGGGCATCAGCGCGCCTTCGCCATGCTTGCCGCCGGCGAAGCATTTTCGGCCGAGGAGGCGAGGGAAGCGGGTCTGGTCTGGAAGGTCGTCGACCCAGGCGAGGTCGATTCACTGACGCTTGGCCTCGCCGCAAAGCTCGCGGCCAAGCCGCCGGAGGCGCTGCGCATCGCCCGCGATCTCATTCGCGGCGATCGTGGCGAGATCATCGCCCGCATCGACGAGGAGGCCCGCTATTTCTCCGCGCGGCTGAAAAGCGCCGAAGCTCGGGCGGCCTTCGAAGCCTTCATGCGCCGCTGACCTCCGATTTCGGTCGTTTCCGAACAATCCATGGCACCAGTTCGGGAGCAACCGGACACCGATCAGACCGCCGGCACATTGAATACCTCGCCGGCCCTGAGCGGCCGGAACCGTTCCGGGGGAATATCATGCTCGCTCATGGCGTCTTGCAACGCTCTTGCCGGCGCGTCGACCGCTTCATTCGTCAGTTGGAACGTGGCGAAGTGGTGTCCGGCCACATAGGCCGCATTTGCCAACTTCATCCCGATCACCGCCTCCTGCGGATTCTGGTGCTGCCCTTTCATGAACCAGCGCGGCTCATAGGCGCCGAAGGGTAAAATGGCCAGGCGAAAGCCGCCATGCTTCTGCTGTGCCGCTTTGTAGTTGATGCCGTCGTGAAAGCCCGTATCTCCGACGTGATAAATCTTTCCGGCCGGAGTCGATAAAACGAACGACGCCCAGAGTGCCATCCGGCGATCGGCGGTGCCGCGGGCGGACCAATGGTGTGCAGGCTCGGCATCAATGCTTATTCCGGCGTGCGAAATGCGCTCGCCCCAGTCCATCGATGTCGTCTGTATATCGGGCACGGCGCGGCGCATGATCGTGTCATTGCCGAGCGGCGTCACGACACGCGGCCGATGCTTCGCAGCCAAGCGCCTGAGGGTTGCGATATCGAGATGATCATAATGATTGTGCGACACCAGCACGAGATCGATTGGCGGCAAATCATCGAAGGCGATGCCCGGTTGGACGACGCGCTTGGGCCCGGCAAAAGCGAAGGGACTGGCGCGCTCTGACCATACGGGGTCGGTGAGGATATTGAGCCCAGCGACCTGCACGAGCATAGTTGCATGGCCGACCATGGTCACTCTTAGGTCCTCGCCGTCGACGTATGAATCCGGTTTGGCCGCCGCGTACGGACTTGGGACCGACCTCGGCCAAGGCTCACGGCCACCGCCGAATTGCCACCGCAACACATCGCGGAAACCAAGCGGTTCGATACCTTCGGGATTGAAGAAATGCGTGCCGTCGAAATGATCGGACACTGGCCCCTTATAATAAGGGTTGCGTCTTTTGGCCTTACGCATGGCCGGTGACCAGGGCAACGCTTCTGTTTCTGTCGATCATGTTTCACATTTCATGGCGTGTGGATCACTGTTCGCCAATCTGTTACTATCTTTTCGATATCGCGTCACTATCGAAAAGATACCGATAAAAGCCTATCGATTCCGCGATGCCTTTCCGCTGCGGCCTTATCTGTGGCGATGTGCGTGGAGCATTCTCGTCTTGCAGGATGCACATCGGGGCCTCATCCGGTTCTACCAATATAGGAAGAGCCGCGGCATCGTGACCACTATGGCGGGCTCGGAGATCCAACCCATTGCAACAGATGCCGTTTCAGGCACACAAGCCGGGACTCGGGCAATGCGACGCAGCTCGGATCGGGACACGAAAACCGGAAACCGACAAGGTAGCTCCAACGCTAGGAAGACGGTTCGGGCACCACACCGCCGGCACAGAGAGCAAAAACTTAGCCGACAGGCACGCCTATTTCTCCAGCGTCGCCACCACCTCGACATGCGAGGTCCAGAGGAACTGGTCGATCGGCGTTACCCCAGTGATCCGGTAGCCGCCCTCGACGAGGATCGCGAGGTCGCGGGCCAGCGTCAGCGGATTGCAGCTGACCGCCACGACCTTCTTTACGCCTGAGCGGGCGAGCTCCTGGCACTGGAACTCGGCGCCGGCCCGCGGCGGATCGAAGACGACGGCGTCATAGGGCTTGAACTCCTGCGTCATCAAGGGGCGGCGGAAGAGATCGCGCTTTTCGACGGTGACCGGTTTCAGCCCCTGTGTGTTGCGGGCCGCATGATCGAGGGCTGCGAGCGCCTTTGCCTCGGCTTCGACGGCGTGCACGCGGCCGATCCGCGCCAGCCGCAGTGAAAACGTGCCGGCGCCGGCAAAGAGATCGGCGATCCGCTTCGACTTGCCGACATGAGCAAGTACCAGTTCGGCCATCGCCTCTTCCGCCGGCTTGGTTGCCTGGGTGAAGCCGCCCGGCGGCGGTGAAACCTGGACGCCACCGAATTCGACCATCGGCTTCGACGGCTCGACGAGGATTTCGCCGTTCAGCGAAACACGGGCGATGCCGCGCAGGCTGAGCGCGGTCTCGATCGCCTTGCGCCGCTGCGGATCGGAGAGTTTCTTCACCTCGTCGACTGATATGTCCAGGCCCGAAAGCGTTTCGAGCACGGCGACGCGGAAGGGTTCGGCGCTGGTCGCCAGCGATGCAGCAATCGCCCTGATCGCCGACAGCCGGGCGATGATCCCTGCCGACGAGATCGGACATTCCTCGATCGCGACGATATGGTGGCTTTCGGCCTGGTTGAATCCAACAAGCATGTCCTTCTCGGTCTTGCGCGCCGCAAAGACGAGGCGCCGGCGCTCGCCCGGCCGAGCCGGAACGATCTCGCCGACCTCTGACGTCAGACCCTTCGATTTCAGCGCATCGATCACCAGCTGGCGCTTGAAGGCGCGGTAGGGCGCATCTGCCATATGCTGCAGTGTGCAGCCGCCGCAGGTGCCGTTGACGCCATCCGGGCCGAAATGCCGGCAAGGCGGCTCCTGCCGGTCGGGCGAGGGCGTCGTGATCGACATGATCGTGCCCTGGCTCTTGACGCGGGCAATCGCCACCGTTTCGCCGGGCAGGGAAAAGGGCACGTAGACAGGGCCACCGGCGCTGCTGGCGATGCCGTCGCCCTGGGCGCCGAGCTTCTCGATCTTGACGGTTTCGGTGCTCACGGTTTCAATCCTGCCAGAAGAAATTCCTGATTGCCATCGCCGCCGGAAATCGGGGAAGGGATGAGGCCGAGGCTTTTCCAGCCCATGTCCTCTGTGAACCAGCGCTCCAGTTCCGCCGCAACGGCGGGAGCGGACGAGGGGTCCTTCAGCATCCCGCCCTTGCCGATCGCCTCGCGCCCGGCCTCGAACTGCGGCTTGACCAGCAGCACGGCGATAGCGCCAGGTTCGGCGATATCGAGAGCCGGCGCAAGCGCCAGCCTCAGCGTGATGAAGGCGACGTCTGAAACGATGAAGGTGGCGGGATGGCCGATATCCTCTGCCGTCAGGTTGCGGGCGTTGAGGCCTTCCTTGTTGGTCACGCGCGGATCGCCTGATATGCGCGGGTGCATCTGCCCATGGCCGACATCGATCGCGGTGACATGCGCAGCCCCGCGCTGCAGCAGCACCTCGGTGAAGCCGCCGGTGGAGGCCCCGACATCGAGACAGTGATGACCGGCGGGATCGAGCCGGAAATGGTCGAGTGCGGCGGCAAGCTTCAGTGCGGCGCGCGAGACATAGTCCTGGGCCGGATCGTCGATCTCGATTGCCGCGTCTGCGCCAAACAGCGCGCCGGCCTTGGTGACCACCTGGCCGCCGATCCTGACGGTGCCGCGCTGCACGGCGTCGCGGGCGCGTGAACGGCTGGCAAAGAGGCCGAGGGAGACGAGAAGCTGGTCGAGGCGTTGGGTGTTTTGATCTGACATCGGCTGTGCATGACCGGCAAAGCCGCCGGTTGCAAGCATTTTGTTCCCAAGACCGTCATTGACCCTCAAAAGCTTTCGGCGATAATCCTGCCGCGGCGACCGCGCCGCAGACACGGGGGTGTTCCATGCTGAAGCTCTTCACGCTGATTGCCGCGGCAGTGATCGCATCGCCCGCGCTCGCGAACGACACGATGGCCGAGGTCAAGACCGGCGGGCTGATCTTTGCCCAATCCGACGATGTCAGCATGGCTGAAGAGGATCTCTTCATCTCCGCTTCGGAAGTGCGCGTCGACTATATCTTCGAGAATAGTTCCGACAAGGATGTCGAAAGCCTGGTCGCCTTTCCGATGCCCGACATCACTGGCCAGGTCGACAACAATTCCGCCATCTCCGATTATGACAGCGACAATTTCCTGCATTTCTCCACCGTGCAGGACGGCAGGCCGATCACCGCCAAGCTGCAGCAGCGCGTCGTCTCGCTCGGCATCGATGTGACCGACGAGTTCGCCAAGCTGGGCATTCCCGTCCTTCCCTATAGCCAGAAGACGACCGAGGCGCTCGCCAAGCTTCCCGAAACCGTCCGCAAGGACTGGACCGCCCGCGGCCTCGTCTATCCCATGGCCGAGGGCGATGCCGATGGCGTCGCAAAGGTTGATCTCGTGCCGCTCTGGACGCTGCGCTCGACCTATTGGTGGCGTACCACTTTCCCGGCGAAGAAGAAGGTCAGCGTCCAGCATCGCTACAAACCGGCCGTCGGCGGCACCGTTGCCATCAGCTTTCTCGAAGGTGGCGAGCCGAAGGGCGAGCGTTTCGATGACTATTCGCGCAAATACTGCCTCGACGGAGATTTCGTCAAAGTTGCCCAGCAGCGTGCTCGGGAAGCCGAGGCCGGGGGCGCCAACTATACCGAAAGCTGGATCTCCTATGTGCTGTCGACCGGCGCCAACTGGGCGGGACCGATCAGGCGCTTCCAACTGACGATCGACAAGGGGAAGCCGGGCAGCCTCATCAGCTTCTGCGGCAGCAACGTTCGGAAGATCGGTCCGACGACCTTCCGGATGACATCAGAGGATTTCGATCCCACAAAAGATTTCGACATCTTGATCCTCAATCCTCCGGAAACGGCACAATAATCCGCGCGCTCGGCCTCGGTTGCAGTGCACAAATTTAAACAAATTTAAAGCCTGCCCAGATAGGTTCGGCGTGATTGCGGCGGTTCATCTGAACTGCTCGGCGCCATGAAGGCGCACGCGTTTCCACGCCAATCATGTTCTCAGTTTCAAACATCCCGGCGGTTGCGTCTCGCGCGACCTGCCTCTCGCCGCGTCGACTGTCGTCAGGAGAAATCACCGATGTCCGCCAAAAACATATCCTTGAACGGTAAACTTGCGGCCACGTTCGCAGCCCTCATTCTCATTTTCGTCGCCGTTTCCGCTTTCGTTTACTCCAAGGCGACGGCGTCCGCGGCCGCGTCTGCCGAGCAGGAAAAGTCCGAGCTGCTCGTCAACCAGATCGACGATGCGCTGCAGGCGATGCTCGAACAGGCTGTCAATCTGCGTGGCTTCATCCTCTTCCGCAGCGACAGCACCTATGGTGATGTTTTCGCCAATCGCGAGCGCATGCTGAAGGCGATTGCCGCCACCAAGCAGACGGCGGCCGGCGAGCCGCAGCTGGTCGAGATGATCGACGGCATGCAGAAGGCCGCCGATCTCTATTTCCATGAACTTGCCGAGCCGCAGACCAAGGCGCGCAAGGAAAGCGATATGCCGATCGAAGAGGTCGTCAAGATCGGCGTCAACGCCACCAAGGGCCAGCTCGACGGTTTCCGCCAGGCCTCGGCCAAGATCAAGGCCACCGCGCGTGAAAAGTCGGAAGCGCTTGCCGAGATCCGGGCTGATGCCAACAGCGATCTGAAGATCACGCTGCTTGCCGGCGGCATCCTCGCCTCGCTTGCCGCTGCCATGCTCGCCTGGCTGATGTCGCGCATCATCGTCCGCCCAGTCGTCGGCATGACGAGCGCCATGGATCGCCTCGCCGGCGGTCAGAACGACATCGAGGTTCCGGCTACCGACCGCGGCGACGAAATCGGCCGGATGGCCCAGTCGGTCCTGGTCTTCAAGCAGGCGGCGATCGAGAAGCTGCGCCTTGCCGGCGAGACCGACCGGATGCGCGACGACGCCGAGCGCCAGCGCCGGGCAGGTGATGAGCAGAAGGCGCGCGAGGAAGGCGAGATTCGCTATGCCATCGACGCTTTGGCGGGCGGCCTTGCCGAGCTTGCCAACGGCGATATGGCCGGTCGTCTCCAGACGCCGTTCGCCTCGCAATATGACAGCCTGCGCAATGACTTCAACCATGCCGTCGAAAAGTTGCAGGCGGCGCTGCAATCGGTCGGCCGCAACGCCTCGGCGATCAATGCCGGCGCCGGCGAAATCCGCTCGGCTGCCGACGATCTGGCCCACCGCACCGAGCAGCAGGCTGCCGCCGTCGAACAGACCGCCGCCGCACTCGAGGAAGTGACGACGACCGTCCGCGACAGCGCCAAGCGCGCCGAGGATGTCGGCAATCTCGTCGAGCGCGCCCGCCTCGGCGCCGAAAAGTCAGGCGAAGTCGTCCGCAAGGCCGTCTCCGCCATGCAGCAGATCGAGAAGTCCTCGGGTGAGATCTCCAACATCATCGGCGTCATCGACGACATCGCCTTCCAGACCAACCTGCTTGCTCTGAACGCCGGCGTTGAAGCCGCCCGCGCCGGCGATGCCGGCAAGGGTTTTGCGGTCGTCGCCCAGGAAGTGCGCGAGCTCGCCCAGCGCTCGGCCAAGGCCGCCAAGGAGATCAAGGCTTTGATCACCACATCGGGCGAACAAGTCGTTGCCGGCGTTGGCCTCGTCGGCGAAACCGGCAAGGCGCTGGAGGTCATCGTCTCCGAGGTGCAGGAGATCAACCACCACGTCAGCGCCATCGTCACCGCCACCCGCGAACAGTCGATCGGCCTGCAGGAGATCAACACTGCCGTCAACAACATGGACCAGGGCACACAGCAGAACGCCGCCATGGTCGAGGAGCAGACTGCGGCCAGCCATGCGCTCGCCCAGGAGGCAAACGCTCTCGAAGAATTGCTGCGCCAGTTCAAGCTCGGCCAGCTGGCCCCGGCGCCGCGCGCAAGCGTTGCCGGCACCAACGCCCGCCCGGTCGCCTCCCCGGCCCACGCTTTGACCCGCACCGTCGCTAAGGCTTTCGGCGGAAGACAGGCGAGCGCTGCGGCCGTGAAGGAAGACTGGACGGAGTTCTGAGAGGGGCTTCTCTTAGAGCGGTTCATGTTTTGACTGAAGCGTATCCTGCATTGCGGAAGTAGTTTTCGCATTCGTCTGGTTTGATGGTTTCGACGAGGTGCCCGAGATGGCGCCATGTATCCTCGCTGGTTCGCTTTTGAGCTTCGCGCATCCAATGCTTGATTTTGGCGAATGTCTGTTCGATCGGATTGAGGTCGGGCGAGTATTTCGGCAGGAACCACAGCCTTGCCCCGACCGCCTTGATGGCATCCCGGATTGCTTTGGATTTGTGAGAACCGAGATTGTCGGCGATGACAATGTCGCCGGATTTGAGGGTAGGAATCAGTTGCTGGCTCACATAGGCGCGGAAGCACTCGCCGTTGATCGGGCCGTCGAAGACGCAGGGCGCGGTTAGCCGATCGCAGCGGAGCGCGCCGAGGAAGGTCAGCGTTCGCCAGCGGCCATGCGGGGCAAAGCCGTGCAGCCTTTTGCCCTTTGGCCCCCAGCCCCGCAACGGCGTCATGTTGGTTCTGATCCAAGTTTCGTCGATAAAGACCAAACGACTCGGGTCGAAACGGCTTTGCCAGGCTTTCCAGCGCCTGCGGTGCCGGGCGATATCGGCACGGCCTTGCTCAAGGGCGAATAGTGTTTTTTTTAAAGCTGAAGCCTTCGCGACGCATGAACTGCCAGATGGCGTTGTGGGAGACTGTCACGCCGTGCGCCGCCAGTTCGTCCTTCAGACGATGCAGCGTCAGATGCGAGGTCTTCTCAATCCGCTCGATGATGAAGGCACGATGCGGCTCCAGCACCCGCCGGCGATGGCCGCCCATCTTCCCAGGCGTAACGCTGCCCGTCGTTCGATAACGCTGCGACCACTTCACCACAGAGGAAACAGCTATATCGAACCGATCCGCCACCACCCGGCAGCTCTGACCGGCCGCAACTGCAGCGACAACTCTTTCACGAAGATCATTGGAATATGGTCGTGTCATGGATACTGGCCTCCTTTCCAGTACCCATCAGGAATCACATATTTGCTGATTCGAGAATCTAGCGATTCCGAGAAGCGATGAACCGCTCTAGGGACGTTAAATGAAGAGGGCGGTGCAGTGATGCGCCGCCTTTATTGTTGAGAGGACCTGCCGGGCAGCCCCCTCATCCGCCCTACGGGCACCTTCTCCCCGAGGGGAGAAGAGGGAATCGAGACGTTGCGGCATATCTCTTCTCCCCTCGGGGAGAAGGTGCCGGCAGGCGGATGAGGGGGCCACACGGCACGCCCTCACCAAAGCATTACCCCGCAACCCCAACCGCAACACCGCGCCCCAGCGCCCTGAACACCGTCGAGACGATGCCGGCGCGGTCGAGGCCGGCGTGGGCGTTCATGGCTTCGGGCTTGGCCTGCTCCATCCAGATGTCGGGCATGACGAGCGAGCGCAGCTTCAGGCCGTTGTCGAGCAGGCCCTCGTTGGCGAGGAAATGCATCACGTGGCTGCCGAAGCCGCCGATTGCGCCTTCCTCGACGCTGATCACCATCTCGTGGTGGCGGGCAAGCTGGCGGATCAGGTCGTGATCGAGCGGCTTGGCGAAACGCGCATCGGCGACCGTCGTCGAAAGCCCCGCAGCGTCGAGATCCTCGGCGGCAAGCAGGCAGTCGGCAAGACGCGTGCCGAAGGAGAGCAGCGCCACCTTGGTGCCTTCCTTGACGATGCGGCCCTTGCCGATCTGCAGGATTTCGCCGCGCGCCGGCATGTCGACGCCGACGCCTTCGCCGCGCGGATAGCGGAACGAGATCGGCCCGCCATCATAGGCGACAGCCGTTCGCACCATGTGCTTGAGTTCGGCCTCATCGGCGGCCGCCATCACCACGAAGCCGGGCAGGGTGGTGAGGAAGGTGGTGTCGAAGGAGCCGGCATGCGTCGGCCCGTCGGCGCCGACAAAGCCGGCACGGTCGATCGGAAAACGCACCGGCAGTCCCTGGATCGCCACGTCGTGCACGACCTGGTCGTAGGCGCGCTGCAGGAAGGTCGAATAAAGCGCTGCGAACGGCTTGTAGCCTTCCGCTGCCAGGCCGGCAGCGAAGGTCACGGCATGCTGTTCGGCAATACCGACGTCGAAACAGCGCGACGGAAAGGCCTCGGCGAGCTTGTCGAGGCCGGTACCATTCGGCATGGCGGCGGTGATGCCGACGATCTTGTCGTCGAGGGCGGCTTCCTGCACCAGCGCTTCGGCAAAGACGCTGGTATAGCTCGGCGCATTCGGCTTGACCCTTGCCTGGGCACCGGTGATGACGTCGAACTTGTTGACGCCGTGATATTTGTCGGCCGCGGCTTCCGCCGGCGGATAGCCCTTGCCCTTCTGGGTGACGACATGGATCAGCACCGGTCCGCGCCCATTGTCGCGCACGTTGCGCAACACCGGCAGCAGGTGGTCGAAGGAATGCCCGTCGATCGGGCCGATATGATAGAAGCCCATCTCCTCGAACATCGTGCCGCCGGTGACATAGCCGCGCGCATGCTCGACGGCGCGGGTGATCGCCCGGTCGATGTTCTTGCCGAGATAGGCCGTCAGCTTCTTGCCGAGATCGCGGAAGCCCATATAGGTGCGCCCCGAGGCAAGGCGGGCGAGATAGGCGCTCATGGCCCCTGTCGGCGGCGCGATCGACATGTCGTTGTCGTTGAGGATGACGATGAGGCGCGCATCCAGCGCCCCGGCATTGTTCAGCGCCTCATAGGCCATGCCGGCCGACATCGCCCCGTCGCCGATGACGGCGATGACGCGGCGGTCTGATTTGTCGAGGTCGGCGGCAATCGCCATGCCGAGGCCGGCCGAGATCGAGGTCGAGGAATGCGCGGCCCCGAAGGGATCGTATTCGCTTTCGGCCCGGCGGGTGAAGCCGGACAGCCCGTCTTCCTGGCGCAGCGTCCGGATGCGGTCTCGCCGGCCAGTGAGAATCTTGTGCGGATAACATTGATGGCCGACATCGAAGATCAGACGATCATCAGGTGTGTCGAAGACGCTGTGGATGGCGATTGTCAATTCGACAACGCCGAGACCGGCGCCAAGATGGCCGCCGGTGCGCGACACCGCATCGATCATTTCGTCCCGGACTTCGCGGGCAAGCTGCGGCAGGTCGCGATCCTCGAGCTTGCGCAGGTCGGCGGGATAGATGACCTGGTCGAGCAGGGGGGTCTTCGGCAGTTGTGTCACGGGCGGGCGCTCTTTCTTGCTTTTCCTTGTTCCGCTTTTATTCGATTAGATTGCGGCAAAACAAGTGCATTTCAGGAACCGAAGGTTTTCACCTTAGAGCATGATGCCGAAAAGTGTGAGCGGTTTTCGGATAACATCACGCTCCCACTGTTAGAGCATGATGCCGAAAAGTGTGAGCGGTTTTCGGATGACATCATGCTCCCACTGTTAAAGCATGATGCCGAAAAGTGTGAGCGGTTTTCGGCGGAGATCCAGCTCTATTTCTCGATCCCGATCCGGAGGATTCGGATCATTGGGATCCATTTAGCCTTCCGGCAAAGGCACGAATTCCTCTTCGTCACCGGGAACGATATCGAAGCGGCCGGTGCGCCATTCCTCCTTGGCCTGTTCGATCCGCTCCCTCGATGAGGAGACGAAATTCCACCAGATATAACGTTTCGAATTGAGCGCCGCCCCGCCGAAGAGCATCAGATGGCAGCCATCGCGGCCGGCTTCCAGCGTGATCTGATCGCCCGGCCGGAAGACCAGCAGCTGATCGGCAGCGAAACGGTCGCCTGATATGACGACCTCGCCCGACAGCACATAGACGGCGCGCTCTTCGTGGCCCGCGCCGAAGGGAAATTTGGCGCCCGGCTGCAGATCGAGATCGACATAGAGCGTGTCGGAGAAAACGCCGACCGGCGATGTCATGCCCTCGAACGAGCCGATGACCACGCGCCCGCGCACGCCTGCCGTCTCTATCAGCGGCATGGCGGACTTTTCCGTATGGGCGAAGGCGGGATCGATCTCTTCCTTGTCGTCGGGCAGCGCCAGCCAGGTCTGCAGCCCCGACATCAGCAGCGGATGGCCACGCAGATTGTCGGGCGTGCGCTCGGAGTGCACGATGCCGCGGCCTGCCGTCATCAAGTTGATATCGCCGGGACGGATGACCTTTTCGGTGCCGAGGCTGTCGCGATGGCGGATCTCGCCGTCGAACAGATAGGTGACCGTCGACAGCCCGATATGCGGATGCGGCTTGACGTCGAGCGCCTCGTCGGGCTTCAGGATCGCCGGACCCATGCGATCGAAGAAGATGAACGGCCCGACCAGCCGCCGCTGCCGGCTGGGCAGCGCGCGGCGCACCTGGAAACCGCCGATATCGCTGGTGCGCGGGATGATCAGGTTCTCGATCGCGTCGCAGGCGAAGGCATCGCCGGGCAGGGGATCTTTACCGGGAAAAAAGGACATGAGGGATCTCCGATCGCTACAGGGCCGCGCGTCATCGCCCACAGATAGCGCCTGGAGCGCCGCGCGTCCAATCGGATGCGCAAAGGACGCTCCAGCGCTGGAAAGTGCGCCGCGCGTCCAATCGGATGCGTTAAGGATGCTCCAGCACTGGAAAGTGCACCGCGTGCCCAATCGGACGTGCACTCGCTCAGATTGCGGTAAAACCATTGTCGACGAAGAGATGGGCGCCATTGACGAAGCTCGATTCGTCGCTGGCGAGATAAAGCGCGGCCCGCGCCACGTCTTCGGGTTCGCCGATCCGCCCCTGCTGGGCGGCAATGGCGGCATCCGAAACGTCGACGCCGAGCGCCTGCAGGTCGGCAACCTCGCGCAGGCCGTGCGGCGTGCGGATGAAGCCGGGGCAGACGGCGTTGCAGCGGATGTTGCGGTCGCGGAATTCCACCGCGATGGCGCGGGCAAACATATGCACGGCACCCTTGGTCGTGTCGTAAAGGACTTCCATCGGCGTGGCGGCGACCGCCGAGATCGACGAGGTGCAGACGATCGACCCGCCACCGCTCGCAATCATCTTCGGCAGCACGGCCTTGGTCATCAGGAACATCGAGCGCACATTGACGGCGTGCAGCCAGTCCCATTCCTCGACGGTTGTTTCGAGAAAAGGTTTGATGACGATCGTGCCGGCGTGATTGAAGAGCACGGTGACTGCGCCGTAGCGTTCCTCGACACCGGCGACGGCGGCATTGACGGCGGCTTCGTCCGAGACATCGGCCGTCCAGCAATCGGCCTCGCCGCCGGAATCACGGATCGCCTCGACTGTCTCGGCTGCTGCTTGCCGATTGCGGTCGATGATCGCAACGCGCGCGCCTTCCGCCGCAAAAAGCTTCGAGGCGGCACCGCCCATGCCGGTTGCGCCGCCCGAGATAATGGCGACCTTGCCCTTCAATCTGTCCGTCATTCCGCTGTCCCCTCATTGTTTGGGAGGGGATCATAGATCGGTCCGAAGCCGATAGCCAAGCGTCTTCAAAAGGTAGTTTGCTGTCTCAGGCGCCGTCGAGCGGCTCGACGCCCTGCGGCTTGCCGGCGCGGTCGAGCCGGATCTTCTCGATGCGGTTTTCGGCGGCCGAAAGCAGGGTCTCGCAATGTTTCTTCAGCGCTTCGCCGCGCTCGTAGATCTCGATCGATTCATGCAGCGCCACATCGCCGCGTTCCAGCCGGGCGACGATGCTTTCGAGTTCGGCGACCGCCTTTTCGAAGGAAAGGCCTGATACCTCAGGCTTGGCGCTGTCAGTCATTCTCAACCCTTCATCATTCTCAGAATATGCATGCCCGCCGATTCGGCGAGTCCCTCGAGATCATAACCGCCTTCGAGCAGGCTGACGACCCGGTTCTTGGCGTGCCGGTCCGCCAGTTCGAGCACCCGCCCGGTCGCCCAGTCGAAATCCTCGCCGGTCAGGTTGATCTGCGCCAGCGGGTCGCGGTGATGCGCGTCGAAGCCGGCGGAGATGATGATGAGATCCGGCCGGAAATCGTCAAGGGCGGGCAGCACGCGCGATTTGAACGCTTCGCGAAAATGGTCGCTGCCGACATTCGGCGAAAGCGGCGCATTGACGATGGTATTGTGCTTGCCCTTCTCGTCCTTGGCGCCGGTGCCGGGATAGAGCGGCATCTGATGCGTCGAGCAGAACAGCACCGAAGGATCGTCCCAAAAGATATCCTGCGTGCCGTTGCCGTGATGAACGTCCCAGTCGACGATGGCGATGCGCTCGGCGCCATGCGTCTTTTGCGCATGCCGGGCGGCGATCGCCGCATTGTTGAAGAAGCAGAAGCCCATCGCCGTCATCTTCTCGGCATGGTGCCCCGGCGGGCGGGCGGCGACGAAGACATTGTCGGCCCGGCCGGTAAAGACGTCGTCGACCGCCGCCATCGCCCCGCCGATGCCGGTCAATGCCGCCTGCAGGCTCTTGCTGCTGGCATAGGTATCGGCTTCGATCTGGTTGATCTCACCCTCTTCCTCGGGAATCTCCCGCATCACGGCGGTAAGATGCTCCTCCGGATGCGCCAGCAGCACCGCATCCTCATTCGCCTGCGGCGCCTGCCGGCGCTCCAGCCGCTCGAAATTCGGATGTTCCAGCGCGACATTGATGGCGCGAATCCTGTCCGATCGTTCCGGATGGCCAGCGGGTGTCACATGTTCCAGGAAGATCGGGTGTTCATAAAGACGGGTGCTCATGAAGACACTCTATCGGTCGCTTATGTCATGTGCCACAGCAGATGGGGCATCGCCTGACGATTTCAACAAGCGCTCTTGCCGCGCCGTCCGACCGTTCGCTTATCACAACTTTCTCGTTTGTGCCGCTCCCGTCGATCAGGGCCATTGCAACGGCCCGCATCTTTCCTGTACGTGAAGGACGCTGTAACACTTTGAACTATTGCGTAATTTTATCCTTAAGCCGGTTCCGGTATAAGCTATTATGAAGTAGTGTTGCCATGGGAACTCTGTAAGGCAGATCTGTTGATGAGTCAGTCGAAACGTCCTGATGTGGCGGAAATACGCGTGCCGTTTCGCGATGTCGATATGACCGGCCGGATGTTTCTGGCCTCCTATATTTCCTATGCCGAGTCCGTGCTCGCAGGCTTCTGGTCCTCACGGCCCGATGTCGACGACGAACCCGTCTATAGCCCCAGCAAGGTTTCCTGCTTTCTCCACCGCCCGCTGCACTATGACGAGCGGGCAACCTTCACCGCCACCGTCGACAAGATCGGCGTGCGCTCCATCGGCTTCCTCATTTCGATCGAGACGGGCGAGGAGCGCGCCGCCGAGGTGGAAATCATCTGGCAGGCCCACGCCCCCGAAGACGAATCGCCGGCTCCGTTGCCGGAGGAGACGCGCGACTGGCTTTATCGGTTTTTGAATTAGGGGATGCCAGAAAAAGTACAAAGTAGGTTCCTCGTGAATTGCGTAAGAACAAAAGGCTAGCGTTCGGTCCATGTCGGGCAAGGGTGGCCATCGTGGCGATTTATTCATGCCGAAATGTCAGTAAATTTGCTCCGATGGCCAAGCTTTCATATGAAAGCTTGCGGCGTTTTCCTGAGGTAAATCTTCAGCGATTCAAGTTTAAACGAAAAAGATTGGCCGGTGAGAAAATATGTTCCACTAAACATCGGGGTCGCCATTCGGGCTAGCACCAGCGACCTCCATTCCTTCCGCTGGAAGACCGGCAAACGCGTCGAAGCAGACTTTCTTATCGATGACCTCCAACATTTGCTGAGGGTCTCATTTGATGGTCCCTGTATCGTCCGATTGATTGATGGAATGCCGCTGAGCACCGAACACGAGCACAGTGCTGACGAAGGCTTGGTTCGCGACCATTTCGCATATCAAGTGGAGGAAGCTGCCTTCAATAAGTCGCAGTCTGAAATCTGGAAGACGGCTGTTGGCATACACGGCCCGACTTTACACTTCCGCTTCGTAACTGGCTGGACGTGCATGGATGTTGTGACACCAGCCACGCCCGAATTTGAGATAGTCCCCAAAGCCATTGCACAACAAACCTAACCTGCATCGGGTTGGGATTTGTGCAATCAGGCAAATCTAGATTCAGGGGGGCGTGATGCTGCTTGAATCACCGTAAAATGATGCGCGTCATATGACATCCTGATTGCCTTAGACGAGCAGGGCAGTCCGTCCCTGTGGCCCTTCACGTCGCCCTGGACCGGATCACCCACGACGCGCGATCGGCCGGAGCCAATGCCCGGCTATGCGATGACCGGCTCCGAAACGCTCTTTCGCGAACTCCACTCTTCGTTGGTCTGCGTCTTGACGTCGAATTGGTCGCGTGTCCTCGCATATGTGTGGCCACCCATTCTTCCGACGGCGTCCATCAGTTGCTGGTCGATATGCAGGTTGGTCGGATTGACCGCATCGCTTCTGACATAGACGCCGAGGACTTCGCCGAGGATGATTTCTCGCGCCGGGCCGACCTGCAGTGTGGTGTGGCGGCGGCATTCGAGTGCTGCGGGCGCGGCCACGATGCGCGGGCTTTTGACCATCTGTCCCGGCGCCGTTGCCAGTCCGGCTTCGGAGAGCTCATCGACCTCAGGGCCGAACTTGATGGCGCAGACCTCCATCTGCTCGACAAGGGCGTCATCGCAGATATGGACCGTGAACTCGCCGGTCTCGCGGATGTTGCGGGCGGTATCCTTGAAGCGCATGTCGGCATAATTCTCGACGCCGATGGCGACGATTGCAGGGTCGTGGGTCAGGACGTTGAAGAAGCTGAACGGGCCGGCATTCGGCTGGCCCTCCTTGCTCAAGGTGGTGACCAGCGCGATGGGCCGCGGAATGACCGTGCCGATGAGGATCTTGTAACGCTCGCGCTCGGTCAGCTTGGCGAAATCGAAATGCGTGTGTTTGTTGTTGGTCATGTCAGGCCTCGGCAGCGACGCGGTGGGTTTCAAGCGGGGTATGGCGGCTGAGGTTCTCGAAACCGTCCTTGGTCACGACATACATGTCGCCGATATTGCAGCCGGCCGACAGCGGCTCCAGCCATTGCGTGTGCAGCACGAAGACCATGCCCTCCTCCATCCTGTCGTAGTTATGCGAGGAGATGTTGAAGCTGTTCTGGCCGCCGGCCATGCCGACCGAATGGCCGAGGTTCGGATTGTGCGGTCCGTGCGTTGCCGGGTAGACGTGCATCAGCTTGCGGCCCTGCGCCTCCCAGTCGATGTCCTTCACATGCTGATGGGGGATCAGGCGTGCGCCGCCGTCTTCCATCGGCGACCAGTTATAGGGCATGGTGCGCGCTTCCGGTGACGAAAGCATGCCACGCTCGATCATCGGTTCGAAGGCGGCATTGTTGACGTCGCGCATCAGTGCGCCGGGCTTGATGAGCTTTTCGGCCCGCTTGACGCCCTCGGTGCAGGCGGCAAGCACGACTTCCTGACGGCTGGTGATGTCGCCAACCGCGATCATGCGGGCGGTCTGGGCCGTATAGCCGCGATAGGTGACGTTGGAGATATAGAGATTGATGAGGTCGCCCGGGCGGACAATGTGGCCATAGGGCTTGCCGCAATGGGTGCCGAATTCGTTGATGCCGATCTGATAGCCGTCGCCGGTTTCGCCGCCGAGCGCCATCTGCGCATAGGTGAAGGCGGCCAGGATTTCATGGTCGGTGACGCCTGACTTCGCCACATGATAAGCGGCCTGCGTGCCGATGCTGATCAGTTGGGCGGCGGCGCGGAACATCTCGATCTCGCGCGGAGAGCGGACCTTCTGCATGCGGTCGAGGATGGCGTTATCGGCGACGAACTTGCTCTTCGGCATCAACTCGTCCAGGGCAGACCAGAAGGTCAGCGACGTGCGGTCGCCGATCCTGCCGATCTGGGCCTTAGCAAGACCGAGACTGGCGAGAACCTCGGCGCATTTCTCGGCGGTCTTGATGACGGAATCGCCGGGACGGTCGGCATATTCGCGGCCGATCGGGCCGATCTGCCAGATTTCGTCGACGAGCACAGGCTCGCCGCCCGGCGGCAACAGGACGGATTGGGTGAAGAAGGAGAGAAGCACCGTCGCCTTGTCGGCATCGGTCGGAATGATCAGCACGCCTTCGCGCATCCAGTCGCAAATATAGCGAAGATAGGCGTTCGAAGCGTGGAACCAGCCGACGCTGCCGGCATGAACGATCAGCGCGTCATGACCGGCTTCGACCGCCTGACGGCGAATTCTGCGAAGGCGATCCTCGAACTCTTCGACAGGAAGCGGCAGCGGGGCGGAGAAATCGAAATCCGGCTGGAAATCGACCAGCAGCGATCCCATCCCGCCGCCTGCGTTTGTCGCGCGCATGTTCATGAGTTTGTTCCTTCCAATTCAAGCATAGGTCAAATGGCGGATCGTTCAGGCCTGCCGCGGCGGCGCGAGAACGCGCCGGGCAACCAGCAGTCCGACCAGCGTCACGGCGATCAGAATTCCGGAGATTGCCGCGACGCGCACATCGAGCGATTCCTCGATCAAAGCGAACATGCGGAGCGGCAAGACGGTCGTTCGGGCGTCGGCGAGGAAAAGCGATACCGACACATTGTCGAGCGACTGGATGAAGACGAGGAATGCGCCGGCCAAAATGCCGGGCATCAGCAGCGGCAGGGTCACGCGCCGCAACGTCATGAACCAGCTGGCGCCCATCGTCGTCGATGCCTCGGCAAGCGAGGGGTTGAGACCCTGGGCGACGACGGAGGCGGCGCGGTACATCAGCGGCCCGAAGACGACGACATGGCCAGCCACGGTCAGCCAGAGCGACGGCTTGAAGCCGATGAAGTTGGCGACGATCAAGGCGGCAAGGCCGTAGACCAGGCTCGGCAGGACGAGCGGGGCGAGCAGCAGCGGCTCGATAGTGCCGGCGGCGCTGAGCTTCATGCGCGTCATGCCGATGGTTGCCGGAACCGCAAAGATCAGCGATCCGAGGACGGCAAGGCCGGCAATCTTCAGCGAGTTCCAGGCGGCGATATGTTCGGTTGCCGAGCGAACGGGATCGAGCAGCGCCGCGTACCACCGGAGCGAAAAGCCCTGCGGCGGATATTTCAATGTCTGCCCCGAGGTGAACGACATCGTCAGCGCAATCACGATGGGTGCCACGAGATAGATGACGCAGAGCCCGCCGAAACCGTAGACGAATGCCTTGTAGAGCATGACGGGAATGGGATTTTCGCGACGATCAGGCATGACCGAACAACCTCCTGTGACGGGACATCATGGTAAGGGCGACCAGCAGGCAGCCGGTGGACAGCAGCAGGACGACGGCGATGGCCGAGGCCAGCGGCCAGTCGAACAACGTGCCGACTTCGCGGTAGATCAACTGTGGAACATAGACGTTGCGCGCGCCGCCAATGACGGCCTGGGTAACGAAGGAACTGCTGGTGCTGGCAAAGACCAGGATCCAGCCCGCCAGCAGGCCCGGCAGCATCAGCGGCAGAAGCACGGTGACAAAGATGCGCCACGGACCGGCGCCGGAAACCTGGGCCGCTTCCGTCAGTTGCACCGGCGTGCGCGACAGGATGGCGATCAGCGGCAGGATGATCAGCGGCAGGTCGATCTGGCACATGGCCATGACCAGGCCGAGTTCGGTAAACAGCAGGCTGGTCGGCATGCCCGTCAGGCCGAGCCCGACCAGCGCTTCGCTGATCGGCCCCTGGCGCCCGAGGATGACGATCCAGGCGAAGGTGCGCACGACATTGCTGGTCAGCATCGGAATGAGCGTCAGGAAGATCAGAATCTGCCGCAGGTTTCGGCCGCCGTGCCAGTAGAGAAGCGCGATCGGCACGCCGAGCAAGGTCGTGCCGATGACGGTTTCGAGCCCGAGCCTTGCAGTATTGACAAGGACGCGGAAATTGAACGCGTCGCCGAAGAAGCGGGCATAATGTTCGAGGGTCGCCCCGCCGGGGCCGGCGAAGCTGAAACCGACGAGGACGGCGAGCGGCGTTGCAAAGAACGCCACGGAAAGCAACAGCATCGGCAGGACGTATGGGAAGCCGCTCGCCTTCATCACGTCACCTCAACCGGCAACGAGAGCGTCGAACTGGCGGATCCAGTCGTCGCGGTTCTTGTTGATCGCCACCCAGTCCGGATAGACCATGGTCTTGATCTGGTCGCGGGTGACATAGGCTTCGATGCCCGGTGTCAGCGCCACGTCCTTGTTGGTCGGGAACATCTCTGTCGGCGGCTCCTTGAGCTGGTCCTGGGCGGCCTTGGAAATGGCGGCATCCATATAGGCATAGGCCGCGTCGAGATTGGCCGAGCCCTTGGTCAGGTGGATGTTGACGGGGGCTGCCGGCGAGCCGGTTTCGGGGTGGACGAATTCGGCATTGAGGCCGAGGCTTTTCAGGTGGGCGACGTTGCCGGTCGAGCACATGAAGACGGCGATTTCGCCCTGCTGGAACAGCGTCATCTGATGGTTGGTGCTGTCGACCACGCCCTTCAGATGCTCCGGATGATCCTTGAACAGCTTGAAGACGGCATCCATGTCGTTCGGGCCGGAACCGAAGATCTTGGCGATCTCGGTATAGGCCATGACGGCGGTGTTCGAGGCAAAGCCAGTCCAGGAAACCTTGCCGCTATAGGCCGGGTTTTCGAAGAGATCGCGATAACCCTTCGGCTTCGGAACGAGATCGGGATTGTAGGCGATGCCGTTGACTTCGATGGTCACGGTCGGGCCATATTCGCCCTGGAAGGACGGATCGAGCATGCCCCAGTTCTTGAGCTTGCTCGGATCGATCTTCTGGATGAGATCCTTCTCGATGGCGACGGCCATCTGGCCGGGCGACATCAGCAGCGTGTCATAGGGCGGGTTGCCGGGGCTTGCCATGATTTTGGCAAGCTGGTCCTGCGCCATCGCCGGCGCAATGGTCAGGTCGTAGCCTGCATCCTTGACCATCGGCGTCAGCACTGTGCGGTAGGCATCCTCCCAACTGCCTGGGAAAGTGGCGGCAACGGCTCCGCTGCCGGCGGCGCGGGCGGCAAATGGAAGCATGGCCGATGCGGCAACACCGGCTGCCAGGAAACCGAACCCACGGCGGGTAATCTGAAAGTCCTTCATCTCGTTCACCTCTGTTGAATTGTTTCTTCACTCATGATTTCCGGTTCGGCCGGAAAGGCGTGACACCTTGCGGTGTCGATCTCGGCAAATAGCTGCGTTCCCGGTTCGGGAATGAATGTGGTGGGGCCTCTGACCTCGGAGGCGCGCAGGCCCGTGCCGTCTTCCAGAACAAGGTCATGGACGAGGGAGGGGCCGAGCGGCACGGAAACCGTCATGTGAACGGGCAGGGTACTCTCGCCCGGCTGCGTCGACAGGCGAACCTCTTCCGGCCGGAAGGTGATCATGACCTTCGAGCCGAGGGTGAAATTCAGCCGGCGCGGCAGCAGCAGGGTCCGGTCATTCGCAAGGCCGATCAGCGAGCTCTCGGCATCGAGCCGCAGCACCGTTCCATTGAGCAGGTTGGCCTGGCCGATGAAGGTGTTGACGAAGAGCGTCTTCGGGCGGTCATAGACGGTCATCGGCGTGTCGATCTGTTCGACATTGCCCTTGTTCATCAGCACCAGGCGGTTTGCGAGGCTCTGGGCCTCCTCCTGGTCGTGCGTGACGATCAGCGTCGTGATGCCGAGCGTCTTCTGCAGGTGCAGCAGCTCCACCTGCAGATCGAAACGCAAGGCGCGGTCGAGCGCGCCGAAGGGTTCGTCGAGCAGAAGAAGGGACGGGCGCCCGGCGATGGCACGCGCAACGGCGACGCGCTGCTGCTGGCCGCCGGAGAGTTCGCGCGGCAGGCGGTTGCCATAATCCTTGAGCCTGACGAGAGACAGCATCTCCTCGACGCGCACCTTGCGCTCGGCGCGAGGAAGCTTCTGGCAGGCCAGCGGATAGGCGATGTTTTCTGCGACCGTCAGATGCGGAAACAGAGCATAGTTCTGGAAGACCATGCCGACGCCGCGTGAGCGGGCCGAGACCTCTGCCAAGTCTTTCTCTCCGAGCACAATCCTGCCGGTCTTCGGCTGGATCAGCCCGGCGATGGCGCGCAGCACGGTCGACTTGCCGCAGCCGCTCGGCCCGAGCAGAGCAACGATCTCGCCGGCCTCGATATCGAAGGCCACGTCGCTGATGGCGTTCTGGCCACCGTAACTGTGGGTGAGGCCCTGAACGCTGAGCCGCTTGCGTTCAGCCATATTCGGTATGCCTGGCATAGGGCCTCCCTGGTTCTGGGTCGAGGTCACGGATTGCTGTGCTGTCTCCGGCACAAGACGGAGATGCGGTCCGGCGAGAAATTTTGCGTCGAGCTTGTTCATGAGAAACGAATTGCAAGCGGCATGCCAGTTTTGCCGTTCGTCATTGTCGTCAATTCTAAGTCAATGAAAATTAAGCAACATTTTAGATTTATAAAGTTTCGAAAGTTCATAATAATACATATGAGATTTAGAATTCGCATTTAGCTTTTGTATAAATTTTCGCCAGTGTCGTATATTAAATGGGCATCAGATAGAAACAGCCACGGCCCCTGAACGGGCGATCAAGCGCCGAAAAGCGCGGGATTTGGCATCTGAAGAGGTGTTTTTGGGTCTCGTGAGCCAATGAGGCGGTCAAAAGTGATGCGGCAGGGCAGGGGAGCGTAAAAATTGTGCATCATACGTTCGAAACTTAATGCGAATTATGTTGCGAAACTCTATCCGAAATATCGTCATCAACAAAAATCATGTTGATATCAGATATTTATCGACGCGCCACTGCAGGTGGCACGGCGATTGCATGGATGATCCCCGAGACTTCACCGACACAAAAATGAAAGGGGATCACATGATGCGCATCCAGAAAATCTTGAAGGCCGGGGTTGCCGGAGCGATGGTCTCTTTGATCGCGGCCTCTGCTTACGCCGCCGGAGGTGCCGCCGAGAAGATGACGGCCGATGCCGATGTCGCCAAGCTCCCCGGCGTCGTCCTCACGCAGAAACTGGCCGACGGGCTGCCGCCCTCCATCAAGTCGCCGGGCGTATTGAAGGTCGCGACCGACCTGACGCCGCCGATCAGCTTTCACGGCGAGGAGGGCAAGCTGATCGGCATCGATGCCGATATCGCTGCAGCACTCGGCGTCATCCTGGGCGTCGATGTTGAGATGACCGATGTCGGGGCGGGTGCGGCGATCGTGCCCTCGATATTGGCAAAGCGCTTCGACATCTCCATCTCGGGTATCAACGACGATCCGGAGCTGGAAAAGCAGGTCGACGTCATCGACTATATGTATGACGCAACGACGATCATGACGATCAAGGACAATCCTCTCGCCATCAAGGGCATGGAGGATCTGTGCGGCAAGAAGGTCGCCGTTCCCGTCGGCACCTTCCAGGCGAAGATGGTCGAGGCGGCATCGGCCAAATGCGCGACCCCGGTCAATATCATGTCGATCCCGAAAATGCCGGATGTGCTGCAGGCCGTCCGCACGGGGCGGGCCGATGCCACGGTCAATGGTTACGCCACCAGCGTCTACACGACCGAGCACCAGACCGGAAACGGCAAGGGCCTGCAGGCGCTGCCGGATATCCGCCTTGCCGTCGGTTATCTCGGCATGCTGACGGCCAAGGACAATTCGCAGCTGCGCGACAGCGTCGTAGCCGCCTTGCAGCAGATCGTGGACTCCGGCGCCTACGAGACCATCATGAAGAAGTGGAGCCTCGGACCGCTGGCCGTGAAGACCGTCAAGGTCAATGATGCCGCCAGCATGCCTGCGGATTGACGTCGATGGCCCTTTTTCAAGCGTCACCCATATCGCTCTCCCTTGCGCCATCGGTCGGAAGACCGATGCATTGGGGGCAGATCGCAACCGGTGCCATCGCGATGTCAGCGCTGGCCTTCTTCGCGCTCGTCGTCGGGCAGAGCCAGAGCATCCAGTGGTCCGAAATCCCCCGCTATCTGGTGGATCCTTCGATCCTGCGCGGCGTGCTGCTGACGCTTGAACTGACGGCTGGCGCCATGGTGTTCGGCATTGTGCTCGGATGCCTGCTGGCGCTGATGGCGACGAGCCATAACCTCGTTCTCAAGGTGATCGCCGCCGGCTTCGTCTGGTGGTTTCGCGGCGTGCCGCTCATCGTCCAGATCTTCTTCTGGTTCAATATCGCCCTCTTCATCCCGCAGATCGGGATGGGAAGCTTCACCATTTCGATCAACGATCTGGTGACGCCAGCCCTGGCCGGCTTCCTCGCACTCGGACTGCACGAAGCCGCGAACATGTCGGAGATCATCCGCGGCGGCCTGGTCGCGGTCGATCGCGGCCAGCGCGAAGCGGCCACGGCGCTCGGGCTAAAAAAGACACAGACTTTTTTCACCGTCATCATGCCCCAGGCGACGCGTATCATCGTGCCGCCGACGGGGAACCAGGCCATCGGCATGCTGAAAGCCAGTGCCATCGTCTCGGTCATCGGCATGCAGGATCTGCTGACGCAAGCCCAGGCGATCTACGCCCGGAACTTCCTGGTCATCGAACTGCTGTTCGTCGCTTCGATCTGGTACCTCGCCATCACGAGCGTCGCATCCATAGGCCAGCACTATCTCGAAAAGAGTCTTGTTCCGAAAGGCCGGACAGCAACGAAGCCTCGCGCTCCCGGACGGGTGTGATCGCGGATCCATCGACGTGAATTGAGATCAACAACGAAGGGGTCGCCAGTGCAGCGCGCCCCATCAGGAAACAGCAGAGGAGCATGACATGAAATTGGGTATCGACAGCATAAAGCTGCCCGAGGCGAAGAAGCGGGGGCCTCTGGCAAGCCTTGATCACGTCAAGGAACTGGGGCTCGCAGGCCTTTTCTTCAGTACGGCGCTGGACATGAGTCCTGACCTCGACAGCGGCCTGCTGCGCGAGATCAGGGCGAAGGCTGACGACCTTGGCCTCTATCTCGAAAGTGGCATCGGCAAGATCAATCCCTATTGCAGCGCCGAGGAACCGGCCCTGCGGGCAGCCGGCGGCGGCGATATCATTGCCGGTTTCACGCGCATGATCGAGGCAAGCGCCGCGATCGGCTGCCATGAGCTCTGGGTTGCTCCGGGCAATTTCAAGAGCGAATATCGCGGCCGGCTGGCCAATGACCGCTTCCGCACCGATGTGACCTGGGAAGATCAGTTGCTCGGGATCGAAAAGGTCCTCCGCAAGCTCGCTCCCGTCGCCCGTGCCAATGGCGCGCACATGAACATCGAAACCCATGACGAGATCACCTCCTTCGAGATCCTGAGACTGATCGAGAAGGTCGGCGCCGATTGCGTCGGCGTCGTCTTCGACACGGCAAACGGACTGCAGAGGGGCGAGCATCCGGTCTTCGCCGCCAAGCGGCTGGCTCCCTATATCCGCCAAACCCATATCAAGGATGCCTATGTCGGGCGCGCTCCGGGCGGTCTCGATTTCCAGACCAGACCCGTTGGCGGCGGCATCGTCGATTTCGCCGCGATCCTTCCCATTCTTGCCGACGCCAACGCCGCGCTGAACCTGTCGCTGGAAGTCGCCCAGTCTGTCGCCGACAAGCCCCGCAAAGCCAATCCGCGCCAGTGCATCGAGATCGACGATCCTATCTGGCGCGCCGGCCACCCCGACCTGACGGCGGATGAGCTTTCGGCCTATATGGCGATGGTGGATGCCTATGAGAAACGCGTCGCCTCAGGTGAAATTCCGGACTGGGTCGCCTATGAAAGCAGCCAATACGGCTACCCGACTTACGAAAATCAGTCCTACGGCTTTGCCGAGGCGATCGGCTTCATCCAGCAATCGGCGCTTCATGTCGAGGCGGTTTGCGCCGAAAAGGGCATTGCCCTGTCCGCATCGGTGAAGAAGCAGAAAGCGGCTTGATTTCCCAAGGCGGTGTCGGCGTTTTCGCCGGCACCGTCGATCGAAATGCATGTGCCGAGATGATCTACGCAGGAATATTCTTATGGAAATAATTATCGGGCACGGATATCTGGTGATCGATCGAATCCACACCGGGCCGCCAGAGGCAATTTGGAGACTGAAATGAGAAAGATGCGCCGTCAGAGTCCCAAGGCGATGACCGCGGCCAATGGGTCGGTAGAGAGCGCCGATACCCATGACGATGTTTCGGAACGTATCCGCGCCACACTTGCCGCCGCCATCGGCGAGGGTGCGCTCAAGCCCGGTACCAAAATTCTGGAGGAGGCGATCGCCGAGCATTTCGGTGTCAGCCGCACCGTCGTGCGCGGGGCGCTCGGTGTGCTTGAGAGCGACCACCTGCTGGAACGCAAGAGAAATCGCGGCACCTTCGTCGCCGAGCCGAGCGTCGAGCAGGCAAAGAGCCTTTTCGAGGCGCGGCGGAAGATAGAGAGGCTGCTTCTGGAACTCGTTATCGCCCGTGTCACGCCGGAGCAGCTGGATGCATTGCAAAAGCTGACGGACGAAGAAGAGCACATCCATCACCATGGCGACGAAAAGTCGAAGACGGTTCTGTCCGGCAAGTTCCACATCGTGCTTGCCGAAATCGCCGGCAACCCGGTGCTGACGGAAGTGCTCGCCAAGATCGTTGCTCGGCTTTCGCTCGTCATGTCCTTGTACGAAGAGGACCGCAAGGACGACTGCGGCGCGGACCACCATCGCATGATCGTAGCTGCCTTGAAGGCAAAAGACCTCGCCAAGGCGCAACAGCTGATGGACCACCATCTCGCCGACATCGAGGGTCGCGTGCGCCTGACCGAAGGGCAGGGCGACCGGCACACATTCCTGGCCGTACTGGAGAATTTTTCCTGATGGAGATCCGCGCGTATCGCTGATGCTTGCTCCAGGACTTGAATCAACAAGAGTCCGGCGCGCTATCTGCCGGCGGGTTCGTGCGTACAGCCCTCGCGGCTGCCTGGAGACGGCAAAAGAGGGCAGTCATCTTCGGATTGGCTGACAGCGGACATTCGCATGAACTGTAGGATCGACGAGACGTCTGTCTTCGGTCACATCGCAACGGCCAAAATTCCAGTGTAGGTCAGATGATGCAACAACTGATCGGCTCCGTGCGCGGCCCAGTAAGGACGGCTTGTCATGGCAGCCGGATGGCGGCGCGCGTGAACGGCCTTTACGTGATCAACGGTAAAGTGAATTAGAAATTCGCCTAGCGCCAAGACCGTGATCGTCACGCCATCCAGCCCGAACAAAAGCAATCCCGGAAGGGTGCCCGCTACGTGGATCGCGGCATGAATATAGCCTCCCGGGTGGCGGATATCGCCCTTGCCCTGCAGAATCCAGGCCGGCTGCAAGAGATAGTCGGCGGCGAAATGTTTGACCTGCAGCCAGGCGAGTAAGCCAATAAGGAAAGATGCACTTTCCATGATCCATCCTCCCTCAAATCGGGGGCGATTTCCGGTCCAGGGTAAAGATCGGCACCGGTTGCGATTTGCCGCGCACCACCGTCTCTCCCAGCGAGCGGGCATCGAGCCGCCGGTCTGCCCGTTCCCACGTCTCGCCACTCAACACGATTTCAACGCCTTTGTCTTTGGCGACGCCGACCAGGCGGCTTGCGAGGTTTACGGCATCGCCAATCGCCGTGTAGCTCAGGCGTTCGGCCGAGCCGATATTGCCGACGAGTGCCGTCCCGCTGTTGATGCCGATCCTGACCCGCACTGCGTCGTGCTGGGGCGCGAGCGGCGGCATGGCGTGCATCGCGTCACGGATCGCGGCTGCCGCACGGCAGGCACGCGACGCGTGATCGGGCTCGTCGTTCGGCGCATTCCAGATCGCCATCACAGCGTCGCCGATGAATTTGTCGACCGTGCCGCCCTCGGCATGGATCGCGGCGATGGAAAGCGTCAGGAAGCGGGTGAGATGCGGTTCGACCCCGGCGCCGAGTTCCTCGGTCATCTCCGTAAAGCCCGGCAGGTCGGCGAAGAGAACCGTGATGTCGGTAAGCTTGCCGCCGGGTCTGGGCTCGATGCCGCCGTTGACGAGCGGCTTGACGACATCGAGCGGCATGAAGCGGGCGAAGGCCGATAACCCTGAAGACATCCGTTTCAGCGCAACGGAGAAGTCATTGAGTTCAACCAGCACGGTGGGTGTGTGGCTGACGGCATCGAGTTCGAAGCGTTCGACCGCATGCAGTTGTTGCGCCAGGCGGGCGAGCGGCCGGGCGAAAAGCAGGCGGGCGAAAATAATCGCGGTGACAGCGGCGAGTAGCGCGATGCCAACGACGATGAAGAGCACGCGCTTGGTGTTCTCATCGATATCGCCGGCGAAAGTGGAGCGCGGAATCGCCGTCAGCAGCCGCCAGTCTTCAAACGGCAACGTGCTGGATGAAATGAACACCGGCCCGAGAGCGGCACTTTGTTGCAGCGTGCGAAAGACGTTTTGAGGATGGGTTCGGCGCGCGGATGCGACGGCAGCGGAAAGCACGTCGGTCGTCGGAAAATCGGCGAGATGGGCGGCCATGATCCCGTCCGACGGTTCAGATGTGGCGAGGACCACATCGTCCTTCGCGAGCACATAGACTTTGCTCTCCGAGGGCATGTTGAGATCCTGCAGCGTCAGCGACAGCCGCCTGAGGCTGACCGCTACCATGACGACACCTTCGAGCCGCCCGAAGGCTTCGACCCGTTTTGAAAGAACGATCGAAGGCTCGAAGCCGCTTGGCAAGATGTCCACGACGGTCCAGACCGGATCGGTGCGGTCCTTGCCCTTGCGATACCAGGTCGCGCCCTCCGTCACATAGGCGCTCTCGGTCTCGACGCGTTCTTCGAAGAATATGTCGCCGGGGATCGGCTTGTATCGGTCACGGCGCAGCGTGCGAGGTTCGCCGGGCGCGGCTTTTCCGATTTCGATCATCTCGATCCGGCCGTCGAGGGCGGCATGTGAACCGAAGAAACGCCCATCGGTGAAACCGAACCCAATCCAGGCGATCGCCGGCTGCTCACGCAGCAGCGAGAGAAACAGGAACTCGCGCTTGACCTCGTCATCGGGCTTGATGGCGCCCTGGAAGAAGACCGAGCGGATTATTTCCGCGGTACTCGATACCAGTGCGAATTGCGAGGCGAGTTCGTTGCGGACGGCGCCGGTGCTTTGCGCATCGAGCGCTGCCACGACATTATCGACATTGGCACTCGCGGTGCGTTGCCAGATCAGATGTACGAGGACAGCCGTCGAGATGACGGCGAGCAGCAGCAGGATAGTGACTGCGCGGCCCATCTTCACGCGTGGAAGGAAATCAGCGCTCATGGCGGTCGGTGATGAGGCGGGCGCTCCGCTCGTAGCGAAGATAGGCCAGGCCCCAATCCATGAAAACCACGAGGCGATTGCGGAAACCGACGAGGAACCAGAGATGGGCGAGGTTCCAGATCAGCCACGCCGAAAACCCGGACAGCCTGATCCGTCCGAAATCGGCGACCGCCGCCTTGCGGCCGATCGTGGCGAGATTGCCGAAATGCCGATAGCGGAACGGCTTGACCGGATTGCCCGCGATGAGCGCCCGGATGGCATGCGCGGCATGCTCGCCCATCTGCTTGGCGGCCGGCGCTGTGCCTGGCACGGGGCGGCCGTCCTCGCGCTTCGCCGCGGCGGTATCGCCGATGACGAAGATGTTGTCGTGGCCGGGGACATTCAGCCGTTGGTCGACCACCGCGCGGCCGGCGCGGTCGGCCCCGGCGCCGAGCCATTTGGCCGCTTTGGATGCCATGACACCTGCCGCCCAAAGTACGCATGCCGAGCGAATCTGGCGGCCGTCGCCGAGCATGACGCCTTCGCTATCGCAATGGGTGACGGCAGCGGTGGGCAACACTTCCACGCCCAAGCCTTCGAGGTGACGCTGCGCCTTTGCCGAAAGGCAGGCCGGCATGGTGGGCAGGATCCGGTTGCCGGCTTCGACCAGGACGACGCGCGCCGAAGCGGCATTGATGCGACGGAAGTCGCGAACCACGACCTTGCGGGCAAGTTCGGCAATCGCACCGGCCATTTCGACGCCTGTCGGGCCGCCGCCGACCACGACGAAGGTCAGTAATGCCTCGCGCCGCTGATCATCCTCAGTGACTTCGGCGCGTTCGAAAGCGGAGAGAATCCGGGCGCGGATCTCCGTCGCATCGCCGATCGTCTTCAGGCCCGGCGCGCTTTCGGCCCACTCTTCATGGCCGAAATAGGCATGACGGGCGCCGGTCGCGACAACAAGATAGTCGTAAGGGATGGTCCGCTCGGCGGTGTGAACAAGCTGCGTGGCTTTGTCGATCCGCTCTACCCTTTGCATCAATACCGTCACATTCTTCTGGCGCGACAGGATGCGACGGATCGGCATCGCGACTTGAGCGGGGGATAGGCCTGCAGTCGCCACCTGGTAGAGCAGCGGCTGGAAGAGGTGATAATTGCGACGGTCGATGACGGTGATATCGACCTGGATATTCTTGAGCGCCATCGCGGCGGCGAGCCCGCCGAAGCCGGCACCGAGAATGACCACGCGCGGGCGGCCATTCCCGGGCATTGGGCGGATCATGTTCGGCGCACCGCCCGTCATCGCGCCCTCGGCTTCGATCCGCATGGCTCAGCGCTCCCGCGAGAAAAAGCGGCCGGCGAGATGGTCGAGCGAGATGACCCCCGCGCCTCGCGCGAAAATCAGCAGCAGCGGAGCCGCCCACGTCAGATGTTCGCCCCAATGGGTGGGATAGACGAAGATCTGGATCGTCGCCACGACCCCAAGCAGCATAAGCGCCGCGAGTCGCGAGAAGAGGCCGAAGAAGATCAGAATTGCACCCGACAGTTCGGCGGCCGTGGCGAGCAGGGCCGCGACACCGGGATCGAGTACCGGCAGGCGATATTCCAAGGCGAAGAGCTGGACCGTGACGGGCCAGGAGGCGAGCTTGCTCTGCGACGATTGCCAAAACACGTTCGCAACAGTGAGCCGGGCGACGAACTGCACCGCCGAAAGCGGCACGGATGAGGCTAGCCGGAGTGCCTGCGAATAAAGGCCGGCGAAACCGCCTCGTTCGGGCATGGATGTTGGGGTCATCATGGTCATCGATCCATTCCTTCTCAGTTGATGTTTGCAGGTTGGTGGCGGACGCGGGTGACGAGGCCGTCAGCAAAGAGACCGCCGAGCGAGGAGACGAGGTCGAAATTCGGATCGCGCGCGGCGGCTTTCCGGACTGCATGTTCAAGTCCGCGGCCGCTCTTCAGCGCCTGCAGAAAGGCGTAATGGGCGCCGCTGAGGCGGAGAAAGCGAACGCTGTCCCGGTTCCGCCACAGCGCGATCCGCTGCGGTTGCCTTCTGATGCCGCCAAGCTGTTCGAGATCGCCGCTTGCCTGGTGCGCCGACCAGATGTCGAGCGCCGGCCAGCGGCAGAAGAGCAGTCGCAACGACGGCTGGAGGATCAGGTCGGGCATGGTGTCTTCGCCACCCCGGGAGAGTTCCGCCATATTCGCAGGCGGCAGCGCCGGCGCATCGAGCGCCTCGGCGATCAACCATTCAAGCCGCGCCGTATCGGCGATGAAGGGCATAGGCTTGAGGTCTTCGAGCCGGCCGAGGAAGTCGGCGAAGTCGCCGCCATAGCGTACCAGCCGCGCTTCGGAGGGCGGGCTTACGCGAATGAAGCTCGCGGCAATATGGCGGAAATACCGCTCTCCAATCAGGCTGACGGCGACAGGAAAGACCGACACGAGCGTGGCACTCAGCGATGCGAATGTGTTGTTGCGGTAGATGTTGAAGCGGCGCATCGGGTCGAAGCGGCCGCCCGTATCGAATGAGAGGCCGAGATCCGGCCCTCGGCGGTTAAGGATAGCATCCGCGACGGCGTGCTGCAGTTGTTCGAGTTCAGGCAGCATAACGCGCCCTCCGTGTGACGGAGTTGCTCGCGAAGACCGACGGTGTGATCGTCGTCAAGGCCGAGATCGCCGGCATGGCGCCGCGTGCGAGATTGCTCGTGGAGAACAGCTCGATGCCGTGGAACCGGCGGTCCGGCTGCTGGGCGATCTGCGGCGGGCCACGCTTTTCGAAATCGATCGAGGCGGCCATCATGTCGGCCCACATTGCTTCGCCGAGCAGCACATCGAGCGCGGGAACCTCGGTGTCCCATTCAATCAGCGTCGGTCGTGGGCCGATCTTGCGCAATACGTGCGCATAGAGCGACCAGACGGCCGGCGGCACGCGGGAGCCATGATCGTCGATCAGCACGATGTCGCCCTCGACTTCGTTGACTGCATGGCCGGCGAGATGGATTTCGCCGATGGCATCGGCGGGCAGGTCGTCGATGAAGGCCTTAGCGTCGAAATCGAGATTACAGGCCGAGACATAGACATTGTTGACGTCGAGCAGCAGGCCGCAGCCGGTACGCTTGACGAGCTCGGCGAGGAATTGCGCCTCGGTCATCGTGGAATTGGCGAAGGCGATATAGGCCGACAGGTTCTCGATGAAGACGCGGCGCTGCAGCCTGTCCTGCAACTGATCGACATTGGCTGCAACGCTATCGAGCGCATCGTCGTCATAACGGAGCGGCAGGAGATCGTTGAGATAGGCGCCGTCGGCAACGCTCCAGGCCAGATGTTCCGAGACCAATGCTGGCTGGAACCGGATGCACACGCTCCGCAACCGTTCCAGATGGTCCCGATCAAGGCCCGAAGCGCTGCCGAGCGAGAGACCGACGCCGTGCACCGACAGCGGATAGGTCTCGCGCAACTTTTCCAAAGCATCGACGGCGGCGGAATCGCCCATGTAGTTTTCAGCATGGACCTCCAGCCATCCCGCCGAAGGCCGGCGGGAGATCATATCGGAAATATGCCGGGAGCGCAGACCAATGCCCGCGGCATCCGGTACTGGAAGATTAGGAAATATCTTGGACATTGGTCACTCCTTCATATGGGTTGAATGAAGCTTGGGAGGCCTCAGGCCTTGGGTTCGATGGCGCCGCCGGAAATCTTGGCGCAGGTGCCGGCCGGCACGTAGACCCAGGCATCACCCTGGTTGTCGGCCGTCGAGGTGCCGGCGCAGGAATGGGTGGCCGTCTGGCAATCGTTGAGGCCGGCCTTGACCACGCCGTAGCACTTCTCGAACGAGAATTCGGGCTGTGCAGCCGGGCCAGCAAAGGCGCTGGAGGCAGCCATGGAGGTGATGGCAGCAAGGGCGGAGCCGATGAGGATGCGGGTCGAGTTCATGGAAATGTCTCCTGGTTGAGGTTGGATCAAACCGGTTTTCGGCTTGACTGGAATTACTTTCCCGCATTGCCGGTGATGTTTGAAATGCTGTTGCGGCATGGTTTTGATAGGCTGGCGCTATGCGCGGCGGCGGCTGGCGAGAAGGCAAAAAATACCCCCGGGGCGACCGGGGGTAGAAGTGGCGTGGCCCGCGACGGAGGGAGCGGAGCGGAGCCGGCGACGCGGAAGGAAGTCCTTGGAAAATCAGAGATATCGTTCGCGAATGTCGACCGTCGATCGCTTGCCGATGTCCTGGTAGTTGGCCAGCAGCCACATGTCGGCGCATTCCCGGCCGCGGTCGCGCAGATCGACCAACGCCCCCCAGTCGGCATTGAGTTTGCTCGACACGGAAAGGCTCTTCATCGTCTCGTCATCGGAGATGCCGTGCACGAAGATGCGCTTGAGATTGCCGGTACTTTCAGGAGATGCATCGATCAAATCGGTGACGAAAGCCACCGCCCGCATTTCCCGCAGCAGCGATGAATTGAAACTGATCTCGTTGATGCGATTGAGGATCTCGGAGGCGGTGTGCGGCACCTCGGCCCGCTCGATCGGATTGATATGGACGACCAGCACATCCGGCGTGTCGCAGCCATAGATCAGCGGAAAGATTGCCGGATTGCCCATATAGCCGCCATCCCAATAGGACTCGCCGTCGATTTCGACAGCCTGAAACAGAAAGGGCAGGCAAGCCGATGCCATGACGGCGTCGATCGACAGTTCGTCATTGCCGAACACCTTGACCTTGCCGGTTCGGACATTGGTAGCGCAGATGCTGAGTTTCACCGGACAGCGCGCCGTGCGGATCGCATCCATGTCGACCGATTGCTCCAAGATCTGCCGCAGCGGATTGAAATTGAAAGGGTTGAACTGGTAGGGCGACATCAGTCGCGTCACCATGTCGAACATCATGAAGGCCGGCGAAAATTCCAGCGCCCGCGATCCGGTTATCTTGTCGAAGATCGTCGGCTGCAGAGGTCCGGATGCCGACGCATGGCTGACGCGCCGCCAGAAATTGGCGAGCGCGGTCTGCGCCCCGCTCCGCCCGCCTTCGGCCAGGCCATAGGCCAATACGGCGGCATTCATTGCGCCGGCGCTGGTTGCGACGACACCTTCCAACGACAGGTTCGGCTCGTCGAGCAGCCGGTCGAGCACGCCCCAGGTGAAGGCGCCATGCGCGCCTCCGCCCTGGAGCGCCAGATTGAGCGTCCGCGGCTCTCGCTCAGAGGAGGCGACAACCGCGCTGTCGGCGATAATTTTCTTCACACCTGTGTGCTTGTTCATGGTCCTCACTCCCCGATTTGTTGGTGTTGAGATTTTCAATGCGCCGTCCAGCCACCATCGACCGGAATGGCCGTGCCGGTGATGGAGCCTGCGAGATCGCAGCAGAGAAAGACGCTGAGCGCGCCCATTTCCTCGACCGTCGCGAACCGCTTGGTCGGCTGGTTCTTGAGAAACACGTCGCGGATTACTGCGTCGCGTGCGATGTTATGCGACTTCGCCTGCGCGTCGATCTGCTGCTCGACAAGCGGCGTCCAGACATAGCCGGGGCAGACTGCATTCGATGTCACGCCGAATTCGGCACCCTCAAGTGCAATCGACTTGGTGAACCCCACCATGCCGTGCTTTGCTGCGACATAGGCCGACTTGAATGGCGAGGCGACAAGGCCGTGCGCCGAGGCGACATTGATGATGCGGCCATAACCGCGCTCGCACATGCCGTCGAAAGTGGCCTGGACAAGATGAAAGGCGGCCGACAAGTTGATCGCCATGATCGCATCCCACTTCTCAGGCGGAAATTCGCCGATGGGAGAAACGTGCTGGATGCCGGCATTGTTGACGATGATATCGATTTGGCCGAATCGAGCCTTGGCGCGCTCCACCATCATCAGGATAGCGTCGCGCTTCGACATGTCGGCGCTGTCATAGGCGACATCGACATCGTTGCTCTCGGCCATCTCGGCGCGCAACGTTTCAATGCCGGCGGGATCGCCGAATCCATTGAGCATGATCGAGGCACCCGCCCTTGCCAGCGCATGGGCAATGCCAAGGCCGATACCGCTGGTCGAGCCGGTCACGATCGCCGTACGACCCTCGAGCATCTTGCGGCCAGCCAGGGGTTCAGTTTCGGTAGCAAGCAGATTGAGCATTGCGTTCTCCATTTTTAGACGCCACGATGTGTAGCTTCCCGTTCAAAATGGCGCGGTTGCAGTCATAAGAGAAATGCCGCTCACTAATGGAATTGATAATTCGGTGGCATTGGCCGAATATAGCGCCGGGGACCAGAGTAGATGCATTGGCTTACTTTGGAATTGTTGGGGAGCGGATATGGATATCCATCACATCCGGTATTTTCTGGCCGTTTGCGAAACGCGCAACTTCACGCGCGCGGCGCAGAACTGCAATGTCACTCAGCCCGCGCTGAGCAGAGCGGTTCAGCAGCTCGAGGACGAGGTGGGCGGGCTGCTTTTCCGTCGCGAACGAAACCTCACCCACATCACCGATCTCGGCAATCTCTTGCGTCCGCGTTTCCAGCAAGTGCAGGACGAACTCCTGGGCGTCAAAACCGAGGCATCGAAATTTCTCTGTCTCAACGACGCGCACCTCAAGGTCGGCATCATGTGCACGATCGGACCGCGGCGCTTTACCGGCCTGCTCACCGATTTCAACATGCGCCACAAGGGTATCCAGCTCCAACTCGTCGAGGGCATTCCGGCCAAGTTGGCGGGATTGCTGGAGCAGGGCGAACTCGATATCGCGATCATGTCGAGCGCCGACAATTTTCCGGAGCGCTTCGATGTGACGCCGCTGTTTCGGGAACGGTTCATGCTGGCCTTTCCGGCGGGGCACCGGCTTAGCCAATACGATGCCATTCCGATCGCCGCGATCGATGGCGAGATCTATCTTCGCCGTGTCAATTGCGAGTACTGGGACTATCTGACGGATCTCTGTGACGCTCAGGGTGTGAGCACTATCGTCTCCTATTCGAGCGAACGTGAGGACTGGATTCAGAATCTTGTCGCTGGTGGTCTCGGTATCTGTTTCATTCCTGAATACAGCGCCGTCGTGCCTGGCCTGCAAGTTCGGCCGGTCGCCGAACCGGAGGTAACCCGCGAAGTCTGCCTTGTAACCGTAGCTGGCCGCCGCTTCTCCCCCGCCGTCTCGACTTTCGTCGGCGCTGTCAAATCTTACGGCTGGGCCGCGCTGCCAGGCCGCTCACATTGAAAGCATAACGAATAATGAACTGTGCTCCGTGTCCTGGCGATGCGGAGCGTCCGCACGTCCTGCGTTTCACGATAGCCTCAGGCTATGGAATTGAGAATGAGGCGGCATTTCTCATTCGCCATCACCTTCTCCATGCTCCTTGTCATGCCCGGCGCGAACGCTTCATCCGGGCCCAACCAGGAGAACTCTGATGAAATTCGAACTGAATGCCAAGCGCCTGACGCTCGCCTCCGTCCTCGCTCTCGCGTCTTTCACCACCATGTCCACAGGCCAAGCCTATGCCGGCGAATGCCCGGCCGGCCAGGTCGCCGAAAACGGCATGCAACCCGGCGAAATGATGCCGAAGGGTGTGACTGACAAGCTCATCTCATCGATTGACCTCGCCTCCAAGGGAGACGCCTGGAAGAACAGCGCCCTGCGGATGCGCAAGCTGGTCGTGCAGCCTGGCGGCGTCGTGCCGTGGCATTCGCATGAGAGCCGTCCGGCCAACATCCTGATCGTTTCGGGCTCGATCACCGAATACCGCAGCACGTGCAAAGTGCCGATCGAGCATAAGGCTGGCGACGTGACTGCCGAATTCGGCATGCTGTCGCATTGGTGGAAGAACAACGGCAGCAAGCCGGCTGTTCTCTACTCCGCCGACATCCTGACCTCGGAAGAGCAAAAGAACGAATCCATGTGAGCCGCTTCCGAACTCGCTGACAGCCATCTCCGGCCCGCCAAGCCGGAGACGGCACACGCATTCACCCGACACTTGGAGTGATCGCCATGACCGGCATCGAACATGTCCTCAATCCGCCGAGAACGACCCTCGGCGCTACCGCCGCCGATGGCTGGCGCTTTGCCGTCATCGCGCTGATTTCTTTCCTGACATTGGTTGATCTCTTCGCGGCTCAGGCGATCCTGCCCGCGCTTGTGGAGAAATTCCAGGTCAGCCGCGCCGCCATGGGCTTTGCCGTCAATGCCAGCACTTTCGGCATGGCCGTCGCCGGGCTTGGCATAGCTTTCTTCGGTCGCAGGATCGATCGCCGCAGCGGTATCTGGATCAGCCTTGCGCTGCTTTCCCTTCCCACGACAGCTCTGGCCTTTACCCACGATCTGACGGTTTTTGCCATCCTCCGTATCGTCCAGGGCCTCTGCATGTCGGCAGCCTTCACGCTGACCATTGCCTATCTCTCGGAACACTTCTCGCCAGCCCAGGCGACAGGCGCCTTGGCGGCCTATGTCACCGGCAATGTCGCGAGCAATTTCTTCGGCCGCATCCTCTCTGCAATAGTGGTCGGGTTCGGTGGGCTTGAAATCAACTTCCTCACCTTCGCGGCCCTCAACATCGCCGGCGCGCTGCTTGTCCGGCTCACCCTCAAAAAGACCTCGGCCATGATGCAAACCAGCGAAGACGGCTCATTCAACATGCGCCGCTGGACTTATCATTTCGCCGATGGCGAGCTGCGCCGTGTCTTCGCGATCGGCTTCCTCATCCTTTTCGTCTTCATCGGAACCTTCACCTATGTGAACTTCCAACTCGTGGCTCTCGGCCTGTCGCCGATGACACTCGGCCTCGTTTACCTGGTATTCCTGCCGTCGATGCTAACCACGCCGATGGCAGGCAAGCTCGCGGTCCGAATCGGAGCAAAACTCGGGATCATCTCGACGCTTGGGCTCGCCATTGTCGGCGTCGCGGCACTTCTGAGTGTCAGCTTGCCTCTGGTGTTGGCCGGACTGGCGCTGGTGGCAATAGGGACATTCCTCGCCCAAGCGATCGCCACCGGTTTGGTTGGCCGACGCGCGGTTACGGACAAGGCAGGCGCCAGCGGAATTTACCTCGCCTCCTATTACACCGGGGGTCTCGCAGGCAGCCTCGTACTCGGTCAGATCTATGATCAGGTGGGCTGGCCGGCCTGTGTCGGCATGCTCGTCGCAGCACTGCTTGCGGCCATCGTGATCGCCCTTCCCATCGGCTCAACGCCCGGTCCAATCCGGCGATGATCCAGGGCCATCGAAACGCACATCGAACGGCATTCTACAGTGTCGAGACGGCCACAGGCGGGAACGCAGGCAGAGCGACCGAAAGCTATCCGAGGGGCAAGTGGACGAACCGATCTACCGTCCGGATCAATCCAACGGCATCACAAAGGTGAAGCGCGTCTCCTTGTCATCGGAACTGACCGTGATCGTCCCGCCATGGGCGCGGGCGATTTCCGAAGCGATGTGCAGACCCAGCCCCAATCCTCTTTGATTTGTACCGATTTCGCCTCTGAAATAAGGCTGAAAAAGCCTTGTCATCGCATCGCAGGAAATCGGAGGGCCGCTGTTGGCGATCCAAAGTTCCAGTCTTCCGCCGACAGTTGCCGCCGAGAGCCGCACCGGTTCGTTCGGCGTCCCATGGGTAAGGGCATTTCCGAGCAGGTTGGACACCAGCTGGCCAATCCGGCCGCTGTCGCAGTTTATCGGTCCGGCGAAGTCGATACTCACCTCAATTGCGCGGTCGAGATGACAGGAGCGGAGTTCTCCGATGACCTGTCGCAGGATCGGTTCGAGATACTCCGCTCGCCTCTCGATCGTGATGCCGCCACCCAATCGTCCGCGCGCGAAGTCGAGAACGTTGTCGATCAGGCCGGACATGCGAACGACGCTGCCCTGCATCAAATCGAGAATGTTGGTCGAGCGATCGGTCTGCTCCTCCTTTCGCAGCATGCGAGCCGCAGCGGCAATCGAGGCAAGCGGATTGCGCAGGTCATGGCCAAGGACAGCGATAAACTGCTCCCGCAATTCGGCGGTTTGCTGTTCAAGGTCGAGCTGGGATTTGACGATGGCGCCGGCTGCGTCCGCGGCTGCGCGCGCCTCGACCAGCTCCCGTTCATAACGGCGACGCTGGGCAGCCTGGAACATCGTCACGCGGGTGAAAAGCAGGGCACCGTCTTCTGCGCGTCTTTCCATTGCATTGGCGAGCACGGGCAAGGTTCTGCCGTCGGCCGTCACAAGATCGAGAGCAACCTCATTGAAAACCCCCTGCATGCGCAGCAGAGGCGCAAAATGGGTCTCGTAAAATATCCGGCCCGACGTATTGAGCAGGTCGCGAAGTCGTTTGCCGAGGAGTTGCTCGGCAGGGATGCCGATCCAGGTCGATAGCGTTCGGTTCACCTTGACGATGCGCCCGTCCGGCTGCAGCGAAAGATAGCCGCATGGCGCGTTTTCGTACAGGTCCTCAAGGTCTTCCGCCGGCATGACGATTTGCGTGTCGCCACCGGTCATCGGACGAACCGCCGGATTGCGGATATGACCTCGTCGGGAGCGCTGAGATTGGGGCAGTGGCCCCTGGCGTTCAGCACGACCAATTGACTGTTTGGGACCTGCTGATGCACGAATTCGCCGACCGGGGCGACGAAGCGCCCCATATTTTGGTCGCACCCGAATCCATGCGAAAAGATCATCGCACGCTGGCCATCGCCCCGGACTTGAACATGATTTCGATCGATGACGGTCATCTCGCCCTCTGCCCTGCTTTCATAGCATGTTCAGCCTGTTTTGGATTGAGGAAAGAATTGGGCAATGGGTTCGATGGTCTTGTGCCGCGATGTTCCAGACGTGGCCGCCAGCCATTTGCTGCATACCTCAGTCCGTCAATTTCCGGAGCTTGAAGAAGAACCGCCGAGGGTCGCCGCGCACGCACATCATTCCGGCAATCTCGTCATCGTCAATCCTGCGGAAATAGTCCACGATCGGCTGTTTGTCGTAGATCATCGCAGCCGTTTCGACGCCGTCGAGGGCCTGAAGCCGCAACGAAGCTGTGGTGCCTCTCGCTCGAAGCATCTTCTGCAGGTATGAGAACCAGCCGCGGGCAACGAATGTCCGGCCAAAGGGCGCCATCTTGATCGCCAGACCAATGGGTAACAAGCTTGGCTCGAGCGGCACGAGTCGGCCCGGTTTCCATGTGAAGAGCAGGGCGTCCGCCCGCATATTGGAATAAAAGCGCTTGCCAAACCAGCTGAGGTTCTCGAGCACGCCGTCCAGTGGATGACCTGACGGGATACCGACGCCGCTCCAAAGGCCGACCATGTCCTTCGGCTGGACAGGATCCAGCGACCGGAACCAGGCAGCCACCTCCTCCTGCCGGTCGCCTCGCATGGGTTCTCCTTCAGGGACGTTCATTGCAGAAAAATGAAAAGAAGGCTTGGAAGTTCCCGCTCATGCGGACCTGGCGGAAGCGCAACGGCCCCCGAGGGGCCGTCAGGGTATCCACCGGACAGGACTGGCCTATGCCTCAGGCGCGCGACGGCAGCAAGGGATAGCCGACCATGACGGCGCGGCCGAGCAGGGCTGCGACGAAAGCCTTGATCACATCGCCGGGAATGAAGGCCATCGAGCCAATGAAGGCTTTCGTGAAGCCGAGGCCGGCGACGGTGGCGAGATAGGTGATGCCGAAGGCGTAGAGCACGACGATGCCGCCGACCATGGCGGTGAGGAAGAAGCTGACCGTCTGCACCAGGCCGGATTGCTGATGGTTGACCAGCCGCTCGCTGAGATAACCGGTGACGAAGGCGGCAAAGATCCAGCCGATCAGGAAGCCGGCCGTCGGCGACGCGAAGATCGCAAGCCCGCCGCGGCCGCCGGAAAGCACTGGCAGGCCGATCGCGATCAGCACCAGCACGATCAGCACGGCAATCGCGCCGCGCCGGGCGCCGAGCACGACGCCGGCCATCATCACGCCGAGGGATTGCGCCGTGATCGGCACCGGAATGAAGCCGAGGGAGATCGGCGGCAGCAGGCCAAGCGCCACGATGATCGCAGCAAAGAGGGCGGTAAGAACGAGGTCGCGAGTGCTCATCATGAATTCCGTGTTTATCAATCGTTAACTCACATGCCGCCGAATGCCGCGCGCGTCAATCGCCGCGGCGATATTATCCGCATCCTTGAGCGTCAGGATGATCAGCGGCGCAAGCAGCGTCGTCGGCCGCACCTTCAGCCCGCGTGCCTTGTGCGCCTCGCGGATCGCCTGATAACGGCCGACGATCTCCGGCACGAAACGCAGCACCAGCCCAAGCGCCAGGCCGATATCGTCGGCCTGCACCCAACCGGTGCGTTCGAGCGGGCGGGCAAGCGCCGTCACCTCGTCGATGAACTCGGTGATCGACGTCGTCGCCGTCACGGTGGCGGCAAGCAGCATCAGCGCCGTCAGCCGCAACAGGGGCACGAGCGCCTCCTGCCAGGGATTGAAGATGAGGTTGAAGAGTGCGACGACCGCGATCGTCAGCAAGACCGGCCGCAGCCGTCTGAGCCCATCCGCAAACGGCAGGCCGACCATCCTGTAGAGAACCGCCGTCAGCAGCACAGCGATCGAAAGCAGGGCGAGGTTTCCGCTGATGAACAGCACCACGCCGAAGATCGTCAGCGACAACAGCTTCACCCGCGGCGAAAGCCGGTGCATCACGCTGTTGCCTTCGACATAGAGCGATTGCATCAGGCGGCGATCTCCTTGTAGCGGGCGATCGCCTCGGTAGCCGGCGCATCGGCGGCAAGCCGCCCTTCATGAAACAGCAGCACCCGCTCGAAACCGGCGATCAGCTCCAGATCATGCGTGATGATGATGGCGCTTTCCGGCAGCCCGGCGATAATCCCTTCGACCAGCGCCCGGTTCTTGAGGTCGAGCTGGTTGGTCGGTTCGTCGAGGATAAGAATGCCAGGCCCAGTCGCCAGCACCGAGCAGAGGGCCGCCACCTGCAGCTCGCCGCCGGAAAGCTCATGCGCGCGCCTGTCGGCCAGCGCCTCGGCGCCGAACCGGGCCAGCACGCCCTCGACCTTCGCGTCGATTTCCGCCTTGCTGAAGCCGCGCCGCTTCAGCCCGAAGGCGATGTCGTCTTTGACGATCGGCAGGATGATCTGGTTCTGCGGCGACTGGAAGATGAAGCCGACATTGGCCACCGCAGTCTTTTCATCGCTGGTGTCGCGGCCGTTGACGGTGACGCGGCCGACCGATGGTTTGGTCAACCCGTTGATCAGCCGCGCAAAAGTGGTCTTGCCCGAACCGTTCAGCCCGATGACGCCGATGCGTTTTCCACTGATGCCAAGCGTCAGCGGCTGCAGCGCCACCCGCGCCCCGAAACTGACACCGGCACCTTCGAAACGAATATCCAAACCAATCCCTCGCATCCTGCGTGGTACGTCTTCGACGCCTTGCCCCAGGAGATTGCCGCCCGACCCTCATCCGCCTGCCGCCACCTCTGCCTGGGTCGAGCCACATGTCTCGACCCGTCCTTCGGACCCCCGCTCGCGGGGAGAAGGGGATATGCCGCACCCGCTTCCTCAATCTCGACGCTGCGTTTGGCACGTGCCCTCGCCCCGCAGGCGGGGAGAGGGTTAGGGTGAGGGGCAGTCATCGGCGCCAACCTGATAGCAGTGCTTCTATACGGGGAACCCGTGATGATGAAAGTGCAATCTCGCTCTCGATATTGGGAGGATATCGGGTGGCTAGGAAGATTTTCCGGATTATGATGGGGTCATGACGAATCTGCTTTCCAATTCCGACGCCCGCCGTGTCTTCCTCGCCAAACAGGGCCTCAGCGCCCCGCCGAACCGCGCCTTGACCAAGGCCGGCCTGCTGCAGCTCATCCATGAGCTGGGTTTCGTCCAGGTGGACAGCATCCAGACGGTGGAGCGGGCGCATCATCAGATCCTGTTTTCCCGCAACCAGACCTACAGGCGCGAGCATCTGAAGGCGCTGCTCGAAAAGGAACGCGCGTTGTTCGAGCACTGGACGCACGATGCCTCGATTTTGCCGAGCGCCTTCTTCGTCTATTGGAAACACAAGTTCCGCCATCAGGAAAAGGTCCTCGTCGAACGCTGGCGCAAATGGCGCGGTGAGGGTTTCGAGGCAGCCTTCGAGGAGACCTATGAGCGCGTGCGTCGCGACGGCGCGCTGCTGGCGCGCGACGTCAAGGCCGACGGCCACGTTTCCGGCGGCTGGTGGAACTGGCATCCGAACAAGACGGCGCTCGAATATTTCTGGCACACCGGCAAGTTCGCCATCGCCGGCCGCTCGAACTTCCAGAAGATCTATGACCTGGCGGAGCGCGTCATCCCGGCCGAGTTCCGCGAGCCCGAGGTGAGCCGCGAGGAATTCATCGACTGGGCCTGCCGCAGCGCGCTCACCCGCCTCGGCTTCGCCACCCACGGCGAGATATCGGCCTTCTGGAACCTCGTCTCGCCCGATGAGGCCAAAGCCTGGGTTTCAGCCCATCGCGACGAACTGATCGAAGTGCTGATCGAACCGGCGCTCGACGGCAAGGCGCGCCCATCCTGGGCCTTTGCCGATTTCCCATCGACGCTCGACAGCTATCCCGATGCTCCGCCGCGCATCCGCGTTCTCAGCCCCTTCGATCCGATGATCCGCGACCGCAACCGCACCGAACGCCTGTTCGGCTTCTTCTACCGCATCGAAGTCTTCGTGCCCGAGCCGAAGCGCGAATATGGCTATTACGTCTTCCCGCTGCTCGAAGGCGACCGACTGATCGGCCGCATCGACATGAAGGCGGATCGGAAGAAATCGACGCTCGACATCAAGCGGCTGTGGCTGGAGCCGGGCGTGAAGCCGTCGGCCGGCCGGCTGGAGAGGTTGGAAGCGGAGTTGGAGCGGGTCGCGCGGTTTGCCGGCGTGGAGAAGGTCGTGTTTCTGGAGGGCTGGAGAGGGTAAAGCTTTCGCCGGAGCAGCAGCATCCTGCGCGAAAACCCCTCCCCAACCCCTCCCCACAAGGGGGAGGGGCGGCCGTGTGGCGCCCGTCGCATTTCATTCCAGACGATCCGGCATGTGGCGGCGTATTTTGGTGGCAGGACTATGCCGCGGGTTAGTCCCTCCCCCTTGTGGGGAGGGGTTGGGGAGGGGTCTTTGTCTCTGCCTTGCCGACGGCGGGCTCCCCTCTAGCAGATTTCCGTCGTGCTGATCTTGATGCCGAAGCCTTCGAGGCCGACATAGTGGCGCTCGCGGCTGGTCAGCAGCTTGATTGAGCTGACGCCGAGATCCCTGAGGATCTGTGCGCCGAGGCCGATTTCCAGCCATTCGCTCTCGCGGGTCTGGGCTTCGGAATGGGCCTCGCGGCCCTGGTTGCGGGCCTTGCGGCCGTTGTCGTGATGGCCGACGCCGACGGAGCCTTCGCGCAGGTAGACGATGACGCCGCGGCCCTGCTCGGCAATCTTCTGCATGTAGAAATCGACCGGACTGTTCTTGCCGAAAAGATCCTCGGCGACATTCTCCGGATGCAGCCGCACCGGAATGTCGACCCCGTCGCGAATGTCGCCGAAGACGACGGCGAGATGCTGCATCGGATCCCAGGGCAGGGAATAGGTATGGGCCTTGGCCTTGCCGAACGGCGTCTCGATGTCGAAGCTGGTACCGAGTTCGATCAGCGTTTCCTTGCGCTGGCGATAGGCAATGAGATCGGCGACCGAGACGAGTTTCAGCCCGTGCTGTTCGGCGAAGTCGACCACCTCAGGCCCGCGTGTGACGGTGCCGTCGTCGTTGACCAGCTCGGAGATGACGCCGATCAGCGGCAGGCCGGCGAGCTTGCAGAGATCGACGGCGGCTTCCGTGTGGCCGGAGCGCATCAGCACGCCGCCTTCGCGGGAAACCAGCGGGAAGATGTGGCCGGGGCGGACGAAATCGGAGGCGCCGACATTCGGATTGGCGAGGTTGCGCACCGTCAGCGTCCGGTCGTCGGCCGAGATGCCGGTCGTCGTGCCGTGCTTGAAATCGACCGAGACGGTGAAGGCCGTCGTATGGGCCGAATCGTTTTCCGCCACCATGGCATTGAGGTTGAGGCGTTTTGCCTCTTCCTTCGGCATCGGCGCGCAGACGATGCCGGAGGTGTGACGCACGATGAAGGCCATCTTCTCGGGTGTGCAATGCACCGCGGCGACGATCAGGTCGCCTTCGTTCTCGCGGTCATTGTCGTCCATGACGACGACGATCTCGCCGGCCTCGAAGGCCCTTATGGCGTCGACGACGCGCTTCTGGTCATAAGACATGGGGCAAGCGCTCCTATTTCAGGCGGCCGGTCTGGCCGCGGTCGCGAAGATAATGATCGGCGATGGCGCAGGCGACCATCGCCTCGCCGATCGGCACGGCGCGGATGCCGACGCAGGGGTCGTGCCGGCCCTTGGTGCGGATATCGACATTCTTGCCGTCCGCATCGATCGACTGGCGTTCGGTCAGGATCGAGGACGTCGGCTTGACGGCGAAACGCGCCACCACCGGCTGCCCGGTGGAGATGCCGCCGAGAATACCGCCGGCATTGTTGGAAAGGAAGATCGGCGTGCCGTCATTGCCCATGCGCATCTCGTCGGCATTGTCTTCGCCCGACGTTTCGGCGGCGGCAAAACCATTGCCGATCTCGACGCCCTTGACGGCGTTGATCGACATCAGCAGCGAGGCGATATCCTGGTCGAGCTTGGCATAGATCGGCGCGCCGAGGCCGGCCGGCACACCTTCGGCGATCACTTCGATGACCGCGCCGATCGAGGAGCCGTTCTTGCGGATGCCGTCGAGATACTCCTCCCAGACCGGCACGATCGCGGCATCGGGCGAGAAGAACGGGTTCTGATCGATCTGGCCCCAATCCCAGTTGCGGCGGTCGATCTTGTGTTTGCCGATCTGCACCAGCGCCCCGCGCACGGTAACGCCTGGTACGACAAGGCGGGCGATGCCGCCGGCGGCAACCCGGGCAGCGGTTTCGCGCGCCGAGGAGCGGCCGCCGCCGCGATAGTCGCGAATGCCGTATTTGAGGTCATAGGTATAATCGGCATGGCCGGGGCGGTATTGCCGGGCGATCTCGCCGTAATCCTTGGAGCGCTGGTCGGTGTTTTCGATCAGCATGGAGATCGGCGTGCCGGTGGTCGTCATCGTCTCGCCATCGGCATCGAGCATGACGCCGGACAGGACCTTCACCAGATCGTCCTCGCGCCGCTGCGTCACGAACCGGGATTGCCCGGGCTTGCGCTTGTCGAGCCAGACCTGCAGGTCCTCGAGCTTGAAGCGCAGCCCCGGAGGGCAGCCGTCGACGACACAGCCGAGCGCCGGACCATGGCTTTCGCCCCAGGTGGTTACGCGGAAAAGGTGACCGAATGTATTGTGCGACATGTGTTCCCACGGTGGCGCGCCAAAGCCGGTCGCTGCCGGCTGCGCCATTGCTTGAAAAGGCGCGACACTCATAGGCCAAAAAACCGCCGAGGCAAAAGCCTTTCTTTGCGCCAAACCGGCAGCTCAGGAAATGCTGTTTCCGTCCGTTGTGATGGACGGGCGGTGCATTGTGCCGCCATTCTCTCTGCACAGGCGGGGAGGGGTCAGGGCTGGGGGCGATCGGCAGGCAGCGATCAGGACGCCAGCCGCCACCCCGTTCCGGTGGCTTCCTCGGTGAAGTCGTCGAAGGAGAGCGGCCGCGAGAAGGCATACCCTTGCAGGATATCGCAGCCGAGATCGCGCAGCAGTGCGGCATGTGCCGCCGTCTCCACCCCTTCGGCCACCGTCTCGACCCCGAGCGAGCGGGCGATTTCGATGATCGAGCTGACGAGTGCCCGCTCCTGCGAGGCATTGACGATCGGCTGCACCAGCTGGCGGTCGATCTTCAGACGCTTCGGCTTCAGCTTCAACAGGCTGACGATCGAGGTATGGCCGGTGCCGAAATCGTCGATCTCGATATCGATGCCGAGCGCCTTGATGCGCTCGAGATTCTGCGAGACGACGTCCTCGCTCTCGTCGAGGAAGATCGATTCCACCAGTTCGAAGGAAATCTCGCCCGGACGGATATGCAGGTCGGCGAGTGATTCCAACAGGCTGCCGTCATGCAGCCGCCGCGCCGAAACATTGACCGAGACCTTGGGCACCACAATGCCACGGGCTGTCCAGCGCACCTTGTCACGCAGCGCCGTTTCCAGAACGATCCGGTCGAGCATCTGCACGACATTGATCTCGTCGGCAATGCGCAGGAACTTGTCGGGGGCGAGCCACCCCTTGGACGGGTGGTTCCAGCGCACCAGCGCCTCGACGCCCGTCAGTTCCATCGTCCGGGCCGAGAATTGCGGCTGATACCATGCGGTGAATTCGCCATTGTCGATGCCGGCAAGGATCTCGTCGGCGGTGCGCTTGGTATTGATGATATCGGCCTGGAGATTGTGATTGAAGAACTCGAAGCGGTTGCGGCCCATGCTCTTGGCGCGGTAGAGCGCGATATCGGCGTTGATCAGCATCTTGCGCGCATCGACATGGATGCCATTGGCGAGCGCAATGCCGATCGACACGCCGCAGCGGCAGGAAAAGCCCTGGAAATCGATCGGCTGGCGCATCTCCTCGATGATCCGCGTCGAAAGTTGCGCCATCTCCTTGTCGCCGACGTCGAGGGCGAGGATGACGAACTCGTCGCCGCCGATGCGCGCGACGACGTCGCTGCCGCGGACATTCTTGGCGAGCACCTTCGAGGCGTGCACCAGCATCGCATCGCCGGCGGCATGGCCGAGCGTATCGTTGATGTCCTTGAAGCGGTCGAGATCGATATGCAGGATCGAGAATTTCTGCCGCTCTCGGCGTCCGTCATGGGTCAGATTTTCGAGCGCGATGTCGAGCTTGCGGCGGTTGGCGAGTGCAGTCAGCGGATCGTGCAGCGAGTTGTGCTCAATCCTGTTCTTGGCAAGCTCGAGCTCGATATTCTTGGCGACCGCCTCGTCCTTGGCGGCCTTCAGCCGGATCGTCATCAGCACGTCTTCGGTGGCGTCGAAGGCGATGCCCATGACCTTCATCTCGCCCGTCCCCGTCTGGTGGACCTTGCCGACCGAGCGCACATAACGCACCGAGCCGTCGTCGACCAGCACGCGGCAGACGAGCGTGTGCGTATCGCCGTTCTTCTTGAAGTGGCGTGCGCTTTCGAGCGCTAAGGCTCGATCCTCGGGGTGGATGCAGCCAAGCCAGATCTCCTCGGTCATGAAGCCGTTGCGCGGCGCAAGCCCATAGAGCTCGTGCATCCGCTCGTTCCAGATCGAGCCGCCTCGGCCGGGCCGGGCTTCCCATATGCCGCACTGATAGGAATCGAGCGCCAGGTCGAGCCGGCTGGAAAGCTCGGCCAGCTGCCCCTCGCGGCTCGAGAGTTCTTCAAGCGCCAGCTCCAGCTCGGCATTCTTGACCTCGCTCATATCCTTGGCCTTGCGCAGCCTGTCGGTGATCTCCGCATCGGCTGTCACGTCCCAGACGATGCCGATCGTCTTGCTGATGCCGCCGGCATCCGTATAGAAGGCGCCGACCGAGCGCAGGTGGCGGATACCGCCGTCGGCAAGCATGATGCGGTATTGTGCCGTGCAGGCAGCACCGGCGATGCTGCAGCTGAAGAAATGCACTTCGGCGATGTCGCGGTCCTCGGGCAGGACAGCCGCCAGCCATTCGTCGAGCGCCCAGCTTCCTTCCTCGGCCGGCTTGCCGTGCAGGGCCGCGGCGCGCGTGTCCCAGAGCAGGCTGCTCGAATCATCCTGCAGCTCCCAGATGCCGATATTCGAGGATTCCAGCGCCAGATTGAGCCGCTGCGACAGTTCCAGCAGTTTTGCCTCGCGCGTCTCCAGCGCGGTAATGTTGCGATTGCGCTCGCCGAGCAGGAGGGTCGCGAAGAAGATCGGCACGATGATGACGAAGCCGCCGGCAAGGATGATCAGGCGCAGCTCGGTGCGGTTTTCGGGTATCGCGTCCCAGCCGCTGTTGGGGACCGCGGAAAGCTCCCACTTGCCGCCGGCAAAGCCGATCTTCTGGCGCATCGGATGCTTGTCATCGATATCGGACGAACCGAAGAACGGTGCCGGCAGAGCAGCATTGGTCGCGGCCGCCGCGCCGATATCGCGGATGGCGATCGACAGATGGTCGAGATGCGGATAGCGTTCCCGGTTCTCGCGGTCGCGTGCCGGCATCAGCCCGGTCGCCTGGTAGAACATCGTCTGGTCGATGGCGACTTCGACCGCCCCCCAGAGCCGCCGTTCGCCGTTCTCCCTGACAAAAACCGGGAAGAAGATGGCAAAGGCGTCGCGGCTGTCAATGCTGATCGGGCCGTAGAAGCGCGCCGACTGGTCGCCGGCCGCGCCGGTCATCGCCTGGCGGAAGAACAGAGCCTCGCGCACGTCGCGGCCGATCCGCTCATTGCCGGATTGCGGCGGGTGGATGTCGCGGACGATGAAATCAGGCGCGACGGCGATATGAATGAAAGAGGGGTTCTGGATCAGCAGCCAGTTGATCTGGCGCTCCATCTCCTCTCCGTTTACCGTGCTGACGGAGATCAGGTTCGTCAGGTCGCGCACGATGCTGAGGTCCATATTGATCTCGGCCATGACGCGGGCGCGGATCAGGTTCGTCTCGTTTTCGGTGCGGATACGAAGTTCGCGCACATGAGACGCAGTATTGGCCTGGTCGAGCCCGAAGCCGACCACGATGACGACCAGGGCGACAAGCGACGAAACCACAAACGAGACGCGGCTATTCTTCAACACGCGCCGCAACTGCTTGCTGTCGCTGAGCCTGGATAACAAAATGAAACCCCCATGTTGACGAGCAACTCTAGGGCGCGCGGGTTAATTTACGATTGCCCGCCGTCGATTCCGGGAAGGCGAAGAAAGGCGTAAAAACCCGGGTTAACGCGGCATCTTGATTATATTTAAAATCCTATTCATCAATTGGGCGGGGAAAGCCATTCTTCCGGGCAATTTTCGCCATATTCAGGAGCTTATCTGTGGCCAGTCAGTTTCTCGTGCAGCGTCTTATAAGGATTGTCGCCATGCGTTTCGTCGTCGCCACGCTTTTGGCAACAGCAAGCTTCCTGTCCCCGATGAGCGGTTTTGCCGAGAGCGCCGATGTCGAGGCGACGATCAAGAAGGTCGACACGGCCAACCTCGTGCTGACCCTAGATGACGGCAAAACCTATCAGGCGCCCGAGGAATTCAATTTCGACGGCCTCGAAGCCGGCGTGAAGGTGATCGTCTTCTATACCGAGGTCGACGGCAAGCGCGTCATCAACGATCTCGATATCGTCAAATAGGCAGCGTAACGCCTAGATCGGCGTATAAAATTCACTTCCATTCCACTACATATGTACACTATGCCACGTCGGCGTAGTGCCCACAGTGGTGCGCAACCTCGTAGGACAATCGTGTCCGCTATGGAGACTGATCGTATGAAGCACGCCTCGATCATAGTGCGCGCGGATTGGGATGAAGAGGCTGGTGTTTGGGTTGCCAGTAGCAACGATATCGAAGGGCTGGCCGTCGAGGCCGACACCCTCGAAGCCCTCGAGCCTAAAGTTGTGGCAGCTATAACCGACCTTTTCGAGCTTAACGGCTTCACCTCGAGTCTGCCGGAAATCCCCGTCCATATCATGGCCGAACAGCTCGTTCGCATCCCCAATCCGACCTACTGAGCGCATGGCCGGCTATCTCCGCGAACTCAAAGAGTTATTGCTGAAAGCCGGCTGCGAATACGTGCGACCGGGAAAGGGTGATCATGAAATCTGGTACAGCCGATTTCTAACCGCCACTTCACGGTCGACCATGGTGTAAAATCCCGCCATACGGCCAATGAAACGCTAAAACAGGCCGGACTTCCGAAGGCTTTTTGATCGAGGCGCAATGGCAATGCCTACAGCCAGACGATCGTCCGCTCCGTGGTTTCGATCCTGATGATCCGATCCTGTGGGATCGCACCTTCCGCAGCAGTGCTTTTCGGCAGGTCGGCGATCGTCTGGAACAGCGTGCGGATGACGCCGCCATGCGTCACGCAGACCGTCGGCCGATCGACCGAGTTCAGCCAAGAGCCGGTGCGCCAGGAGAGGATTTCATAGCTTTCCGCATCATCGCCGGGCGGGATAAAATCCCATTTCGAGGCGTTGCGCTCCGCTACCCGCTCGCGCTGCGTCGCCTTCAACTCCTTGATCGTTGAGCCTTCCCAGTCGCCGAAGGAAATTTCCACCAGCCTTGGATCGGTGCGATAGGCCAGCGGCGGCAGGCCCATGGCGGTGCGCATGATTTCCATCGTCGCGCGCGTGCGCTGGAGCGGGCTTGCGACGAAATCGAACTGGTCGATCGTGTCGCCGAGAATCCCGGCAAGCGCGATGCCGTTCTGCCGGGCCTGTTCCAGGCCCGTGGCATTCATCGGGATATCCTTCTGACCCTGCAGGCGGCGCTCGGCATTCCAGGCGGTCTGGCCGTGTCTGATCACGTAGATAAGCACGGTCTCGCATCCATATGGAGAAATCAGTCCTTGATGACGGAAATGTCGGGCGCGTCGACCGCCTTCATGCCGATGACATGATAGCCGCTGTCGGCGTGATGCACTTCGCCGGTGACGGAGCGCGAGAGATCCGACAGGAGATAGAGGCCGACATCGCCGACTTCCTCGATGGTGACGGTACGGCGCAACGGCGCGTTATATTCGTTCCACTTCAGAATATAGCGGAAATCGCCGATGCCGGAGGCGGCAAGCGTCTTGATCGGTCCGGCCGAAACGGCGTTGACGCGGATGTTCTGGGGGCCGAGATCGACGGCAAGATACTTGACGCTGGCTTCGAGCGCGGCCTTGGCGACACCCATGACGTTATAGTTCGGCATCACCTTTTCGGCGCCGTAATAGGTCAGCGTCAGCATGGCGCCGCCATCCGTCATCAGCTTCTCGGCGCGGCGTGCGACCGAGGTGAAGGAATAGACGGAGATCTGCATCGTCTTGGTGAAATTGTCGGGCGAGGTGTCGACGTAGCGGCCGGTCAGCTCGTCCTTGTCGGAAAAGCCGATCGCATGCACGAGGAAATCGATCTTGCCCCAGAGCTTTTCGACGTTTTCGAAAACGGCGTCGATGGTTGCTTCGTCGGCGACGTCACAATGGCCGACGAGCGTCGCGCCGATTTCGGCGGCGAGCGGCTCGACGCGCTTCTTCAGCGCATCGCCCTGGTAGGTGAGCGCAACTTCTCCGCCCTGCGCATGAATGGCCTTGGCAATACCCCACGCAATCGAACGATTGTTGGCGACACCCATGATGACGCCGCGTTTGCCTGCCATGAGGCCGGATGCTTGAGCCATATTTCGCTCCCTAGGATTCTGATCGATCCTGCCTATGGCATAGGCCGTTAATCGGTTCAAGCTTGGCCGGGATCATCAACTGTTAGGGATCGTAATAAAGGGTGCGAATGTCATAAAAATTTCATAGGAACAGGCCTTCGCGCATGCTCCGCATGAGATCGGTGATTTTGTCGTCGGGTTTTTCCCACAAGATAATGCGCAATTCGACGACGAGATCGCCTCTGCCGCCCTCTTCGCGGGGCAATCCCTGGCCGGGAACACGGATCGTCTTGTCCGAGCCCGACCATGCCGGGATCGTCACGTTCAGCGGGCCGCTCGGTCCTTCGATACGCGCCTCGGTGCCGAGCACGGCATTTTCGATGCTGAGCGGCAGCACGGCGTGCAGATCGAAACCATCGACCGTGAAGCGCGGATCGGGTGCAATGCGAATGTTGACGACGGCGTCGCCGCGCTGCATGCCCGGCAGTTTGAAGCCCTGTCCCTTGAGCCTGATCTCGTGACCGTCGGTCGTGCCTGCCGGCAATGCGAAGCCGACTTCGCGGCCCTCCGGCAATGACGCCGTGATCCAGCCGCTCTTCAACACGTCGTCGATAGTGACCGTCGCCGTTGTCACCTCATCCGGCGCCCTTTCGAGGCCGGTGTCCTTGGCGCCGGTGAAACGGCGCACCAGATTTGTCAGGATGCTGAGTGGCAGCGACAGGTTGGCGGCGGCATTTGCCGCCGCTTCGCCCGCTTCCTCGTCGCCCTTGGTGTCGGCCTCGGCGGCGTCGCCATCCATGCGCTTGCCGGCGTCGCCCTGGGCGTTTTGTGTCTGCTGATTTTGGGCCTGCTGATATTGCGTCTGCTGGGCGCGACCCTGCGCTTGGCCGCCGGCGGCAGCCCGGGCCTGGGCGCCGAAAATGCGATCCACCATCTCATCGGCCGCCTCAGCGGAACCTGCCTGTTGCCTGGAGCCGTCGGCGGCAGCCTTCTGGGCGGCGGCGCGCGCCAGCTCTTCCATCACGCGCTCGGCATTGGCCTGCGCCGCCTTGGCGCGCACGGCCGCCTCGCGGGCGGCCTGGCGCTGCTGCATGATCGTCTGTTCGTGCTTCTTGGCTTCGGCCATCCGCAGGGCATTGTCGAACAGGCTGCGTTTGCGCGGGTCCTTCAGCGTTTCATAGGCGCGGCCGATCTCGGCGAATCGGGCCGTTGCTGTCGGATCGTCCTGATTGTGGTCGGGATGGGCTGATTTGGCCATGTTGCGCCAAGCCGCCTTGATCTCGTCTACTGCCGCGTCGCGCTTGACGCCCAGAATTTTATAAGGATCGCGCATGTTAAAACCGCCGGTGTTGCGATGCGGCAAGCCTCGTCCTTGCCCGGCATCCCCGTTCAATAAAACGTATGTGGCGCCGCCCGCTACATAGGCAGGAACAGCCACTCTCAACGCCGATCCTGCGGCGGAGTTGCTAATCACTTGTTATTTCTGTGGAGACATGTGGGGTGTTTTGCGGCGAATGGTTAGCTCTTTGCTAAGCACGCGGCAGAAAGTGGACGGGCGTTAACCTGTCGGCGACGGCGCTACCCGTCTTTTCGGGCGCGCAAAAGGACGCTGTCACACATTTGATTATGCAGAGGCAGATCAGCTTTCCCGCCGGATCAACTTTCCCGCCGGATCAACTTTCCGGCTGGAAGCTCAGAAGCTGCCAGTTGCCGCCGCCGACGAGGCAGGTCTTGCCGTAGAATTTGGCGATGCCGACATAGGAATGGCGGGTCGTGCGGAACTGCCGGCAGACCTGGCCGGACTCATTGTTCTCGACGATCGTTTCGATGACGCCGGCACTGCCGGTCGATGCGTTCGCCCAGGGAAGCGGCTGGCCCTCCAGCCTTTCCACGTCGGCCGACGTGACGGCGTTGCGCACGGTCATCTCGTCGGAGAGCGTGTCCGTGCTCGGCGGCGTCTGCGGCACGGTGCCGGTTGCCACCGACCGGTCGACCTTGGCGTCACTCAGGAAATCCATGCCGCCGCCGACGCAGCCGGAAAGCGACAACATCGCGACGCCGATGACGAAGGATGCGCTGCTGCGTCGCCGCAGCCCCTTTGTATAGCGAGATGACTTTGCTATGACTTCCACCCTGCATCCTGTCCAGTTATCAAAAGCTGGGCGAGTTTTGAATAATCCGGGGCATTTGAACCAATATGTCGGCAAACGAGTTAACAAGCGGTGACTTTACCGAAAGTGGCGAGCCCTTCAAGCTCTTTGCCGAATGGCTGAAAGAAGCGGAGGCCTCCGAGCCCAACGACCCCAATGCGGTGGCGCTGGCGACGGTCGATGAAGATGGTCTTCCGAATGTCCGCATGGTTCTCCTGAAGGGATTCGACGAAGATGGTTTCGTCTTCTACACCAATTTCGAGAGCCAGAAAGGCCGCGAAATTCTTGGCCAGAAAAAGGCCGCCATGTGCTTTCACTGGAAAAGCCTGCGCCGTCAAGTGCGGCTGCGCGGTCCCGTCGAGATCGTCACCGACGCCGAAGCCGACGCCTATTTCAAGACGCGGGCGCGCGGCAGCCGCATCGGCGCCTGGGCCTCCAAACAGTCCCGCCCGCTCGAAAGCCGTTTCGCGCTGGAGAAGGCCGTGGCCGAATATACCGCGCGTTATGCCATCGGCGAGATTCCGCGCCCCGCCTACTGGTCGGGCTTCCGCATCCGGCCGACCTCGATCGAATTCTGGAAGGACCAGAAATTCCGCCTGCATGACCGCGTCGAATTTCGCCGGCCATCACCGGAAGGCGAATGGGACAAGGTGCGGATGTATCCGTAACGGGCTTTACCGGCCCATCAGCTTCAGCGGTATGCCGGAAGCAAGCGCCGAGACGTAGCGTCGCTTCTGGTAGAAGCCGTTGAGCGAAATGCGCGGGAGATAACCGGTGAGCCGGGCTGCCGGCAGCCCGGGTTGCGTGGTGACCGCGAGGGTAAAGCCGAGATTGCGTGCGATGCGCGCCTCGCGGGCGGTCGCAGCCTCCGGCGTGCCGTAGGGGTAGGCGATCGTCTCGGGACGGATGCCGGTCACCGCCTCGAGGTAATCCGCCGAAGCCTGCATCTCGATTCGCGCTTCGGCTTCCGGCAGGCGGGCGAGCGCGCGATGGCTGATCGTATGGGCGCCAAGCGCTGCGAGCGGATGGCTGGCGAGCCAATGCAAGTCGCCAGGCCCCATTACCAGTTTGCGAACGATGTCCGTCGGCTCGATGTCGTTTTCCCGCGCCAGCAGATCGATCGCGGCGACGGCGCGCGCCTCGTCGGAGCGGTGGATATACCAGGCGAAGCGGTCGAAGGCATGCCATTGCTGCTGCAGGCTGTCGAGCACCAGGCGCTCCATGCCGCGGCCGAAATCGAAGCGGATTTCCGGCGCGTGGCGCAAGAGGATTGCCAGCGTCTCCCACCAGATACTGTGAGAGCCCTCGGCAAAACCCTTGGCGACGAACACCGTGAACGGCGCCTGATGCCGCTCGAACACCGGCAGCGCATATTCCAGATTGTTGCTGTATCCGTCGTCGAGCGTGAAGGCCGCAAACGGCTGTGCGCCCTCGGGCTCTGCCAGCAGCGCCGGCACCTGATCGAGCGGCACGAAGCGATAGCCCTGCCGCCTCAGCCGCTGCAGCGCCGCGTCGAGAAAACGCGGGGTGATTTCGAGATGCGCATTCGGTTCGAAGGACTCTAGCACGTGCGGGCGGACATGATGCAGCGTGAAGACGACGCCGCGCCCGCGCGCTTCGCGCATCAGCCCGGCCGAGCCAAGCAGCCAGGAAAGCTCGAGCCCGGCGCCGATCGCAGCGCGTTTTGCCAGTCGCTTGAATTGTCCCGTCATGCGGCGCCCGTTCCTTGCCTTTGCCGGAAACTAGCAAGTGCGGCTTAAGCCTTGCTGAATCCCAGTTTGGAACAGCTCTTTGATTTCCTGTTAACCAAGGTGATGAAAAGACTAGAAAAATGATAGGCGTTGCCTCAAAGTCGCGCCAAACTTGCGGCTTCTGTCACATTACGGCACAAACGCCGGTCTGACCGAAAGCCCGCATCGAGGGCTGCGCATCAGGGGCCAGCGCATGAAGGGCCAGCGGATGAGGGCCAGCATATGGGGGAAAGTGCATGAGAAAGCTTTTGGCGGCTGTGTTGACCGTAACGCTTGCCGTTTCGGCGCCGCTTGCGGCCCTTGCCGGCAGCGCTTCGCTGATCCTCGATGCCCGCACAGGCAAGGTTCTCGCCGCTGAAAACGCCGATACGCTGAACCATCCGGCCTCCCTGACGAAGATGATGACGCTCTATCTCACCTTCGAGGCATTGAAGCGCGGCAAGATCGCCTGGGACACCCCGATCAGGATATCGAAATACGCCGCTGCCCGGCCGCCGACCAAGCTTGGCGTCAAGGCGGGCGGCACGATCACCGTGCGCGAGGCAGTCTATGGCATGATCGTCAAATCCGCCAATGACGCCGCCTCCGCCATGGGCGAGAAGCTCGCCGGCTCGGAAAGCGGTTTTGCCCGGATGATGACGGCCAGGGCCCGCCAGCTTGGCATGAGCCGCACCGTCTTTGTCAATGCCTCCGGCCTGCCGGACGGCCGCCAGGTCACGACGGCGCGTGACATGTCGACGCTCGCCGTCGCCTTGATGAAGAATTATCCGAACGAATACCGGCTGTTTTCGATGGCAAGCTTCAATTTCCGCGGCCGAACCGTGCGCGGCCACAACAATCTCATGTACCGCTATCAGGGCATGGACGGCATCAAGACCGGTTATACCAACGCTTCCGGCTTCAACCTCGTCAGTGCGGTCAAGGACGGCAACCGCCGCGTGGTCGGCGTCGTGCTCGGCGGTCGCACCGCCCGCAGTCGCGACGCCAAGATGGCTGGTTTGCTCGACCGCTATCTCGGCCGTGCCTCATCTTCCGGCGGCGCAAAGCTGGTGGCGAGCGTCGGCGCCAAAGATACTGTCGAAGTCGCGTCCGCCGCTGACGCTTCGGATGTTCCGGTGCCGCTCAATGCTCCGCGCCAAGCCGACGATCTCGCAGCCAAGAGCCTGGCCTACGCCGATGACGCCGTCGTGCCGCTGGAGCGTCCGGTCGCGATGGACGAGATCCTGAACGCCGGCAAGACACCGAAGACATCGGCAGAGAAGACCAATGGCGACTGGCAGATCCAGATCTCGGCCGCTCCGAGCGCCGACGCCGCACGCGCGCTTCTCGCCCAGGCGAAGTCGGAAGGCGGCGCGCCACTCCTTTCCGCTTCGCCCTATACCGAGGCGGTCGGGCAGGGGGCCAACAAGATCTATCGCGCCCGCTTCGTCGGTTTCGCCAGCAAGGATGCTGCCGTCTCGGCCTGCGATGCGCTGAAGCAGCGCTCCTATGACTGCATGCTGCTGCCGGATCGCGGCTGATCGCCGCCCGGCACTCTGGGTAATCCCAGTCTGGACAATTGTTGGGAATCAGCGTCTCCTCCATAAACAAAAGGAGAACGCCCATGCTGCGCCATCTCGCCGATCAGTTCGAAATTTCTTCCTCCACCCATGTCGCAGCCAACGGCATTGAGCGTGATGCCGATTGGTTCCTTCTGAAACTACAGGAGGAAATGGGCGAGCTGACACAGGCCTGGAACCGGCTGACGGGGCGCGGCCGTGCAAAGGGGCGTTCACCGGAAGATATGCAGCAAGACCTTGCCGACGAGACCGCCGACGTTCTCGGCCACCTCCTGCTCTTCGCCCGACGCAACGATATCGACCTTGCCGCCGCGATCGAAAGGAAGTGGCTGTTTCAGCCGGCGCAGATGTCGAAGAGCTGATGCAGGGCGGCCAAAACGTGCGGCGGTTTTCGGACGACGGCATAGTCGCTTTAGGCGAGGCTGTTGGTGTTCAGCCGCATCACGATATTCCCAAAGGTTAAGTCAGCCGACCTTATGGCGGTAGAATTTGCTGTCCACCGCCATCAGCGGGAAGGCGCGGGGCAGGGCGCTCTTGGCAATCTCGCTAAAGCCGTTCTTCTCGTAGAAGCGATGCGCCGCGACGAACTTGTCCGTCGTGCCGAGGAAGATATCGGTAAGGCCGGCTTCCCTGGCATGGGCAAAGAGCCGATCGAGGAGCCGCGCCGCGACGCCGTGCTCGCGGCCGCGAACCGCAGCTGAGACGAACATCTTGCGCAGCGCCGCCTGATTATTGCCGATATCCTTGAGCCCGACGGTGCCGACGATGGCGCCATCCTTGACTGCGACCCAGAACTGTCCCTTGCCGGACTGATAGAAATCCGGGATCACCCGGAGATCCGGCTGCGCATCCGCGGTGATGTCGATGCCGAACTCCTCGCGCTGGATCGGCAGGATCACCGAAAGCACGGCATCGGCGTCATCGGCTGTGAAGGTCCTGATTTCGATGTCCGCCATCACAGAATCCTTTCGCCTCAGGTCTGAGTGCCGCCGACCGTCACCTGATCCATGCGCAGATGCGGCTGGCCGACGCCGACGGGAACCCATTGGCCGGCCTTGCCGCAATTGCCGATACCGGTATCGAGCTTCATGTCGTTGCCGATCATCGACACCCGCTTCATCGCATCCGGACCGTTGCCGATCAACATGGCGCCCTTGATCGGCGCGCCGACCTTGCCGTTCTCGATCAGATAGGCCTCGGTGCAGCCGAAGACGAACTTGCCGGAGGTGATATCAACCTGGCCGCCGCCGAAGGAGACGGCGTAGATGCCCTTCTTCACCGAGGCGATGATCTCCTCGGGCGTCTTGTCGCCGCCGAGCATATAGGTGTTGGTCATGCGCGGCATCGGCACATGGCCATAACCCTGGCGGCGACCGTTGCCGGTGGGCGCCATGCCCATTAGCCGGGCATTCTGCCGATCCTGCATATAACCGACGAGTTTGCCGTTTTCGATCAGCACGTTGTAGGCAGACGGCGTACCCTCGTCGTCGATGGTGATCGAGCCGCGGCGATTGTCGATCGTTCCGTCGTCGACGACGGTGACACCGGGAGCGGCGACCATCTGGCCGAGAAGCCCGGCGAATGCCGACGTCTTCTTGCGGTTGAAATCGCCTTCCAGCCCATGACCAACAGCCTCGTGCAGCATCACGCCCGGCCAGCCCGAGCCGAGCACGACATCCATCGTGCCCGCCGGTGCATCGATCGCCTCGAGATTGACGAGCGCCTGGCGCAGCGCCTCGTCGGCGCCGTATTGCCAGCTGCCCTCGGCGATGAAGTCGCCGAAGCCGATGCGCCCGCCGTGGCCATAGGAGCCGCTCTCCTGCCGATCGCCTTCGCCGACCATGACCGAGATATTGATGCGCGTCATCGGCCTGATGTCGCGCACACGATGTCCGTCGGCCCGCAGGATGTCGACGACCTGCCAACTCGCGGCGACCGAGGCCGTCACCTGCCGCACTTTGTCGTCCTTGCCCCTGAGATAGGCGTCGATGTCCTGCAGGACCTTGACCTTCTCCTCGAAGCTCGGCTGGCCGATCGGGTTCTCGTCGCTGTAGAATTTCTTATTGGTGCCCTGGGGCGCTGCCGCATAGGAGCCGGAATAGCCGCGCGTCACCGCGCCGACGGCATCGGCCGCCCGCTTCAGCGCCGCCACCGAGAGATCGCCGGCATGGGCATAACCCACAGCTTCGCCGGCAACGGCGCGCAGGCCGAAACCCTGTTCGGTGTTGAAGCTGCCGCCCTTGAGCCGGCCATTGTCGAAAGTCAGTGCTTCCGCCTGCGCATGCTCGATGAACAGTTCGCCGTCATCGGCGCCGGACAGAGCCTCGGCGACGCGCTTGCGCATCGTGGCTTCATCGGCATCGAAAAGCGTCAGGAGATCGGTGGTCATGATAGGGCTCCAATGGGCATGTGTTCAGGAGTGCACTTACTCCCTAGATAGGGCTCCACATAATAAGGAGTGAAGCCCCGCCGTCGAATTATTCTTTTTTAATGGGATGGGAGCGTTTCCATCGCTTTGCGCTGTGTGGCGACGCGGCTTTTTTGCATAATCACTTTGAGAGCTGATTTGTTCGAAATGTCGAGAAAATATCCGCCCCTCACCCTAACCCTCTACCCGTAAAAACGGGGCGAGGGGACGTGCCCTGCGAGAGGCTGGTGGGGGACGGAGAGGGTGCGGCATATCCCTTCGCCCCGTTTACGGGGAGAAGGTGGCGGCAGCCGGATGAGGGGCGGACCCACGGAAGCTGCCAATTGCCCTCACGGCAGGGCGTCGAAACCTTCGGCAAAGCCCTTGAGGTCGACGGGGATGCCGATGCCTTCCTCCGGGGTCTGGAAGACGATGAAGGTTGCCTGGGCGCCGCTGCGGAAGGTCTTGAGCAGCTCGTCCTCGAGCACGACCTCGGCATAGCAGCCATCGGCGAAGCAGCGGACGAAATAGGCGCGGCCGATATCCTTACCATCGACATTGAGCCCGAGGCCGTTCGGCAGCAGCACGCCGAGCGGCGCCAGCACACGGAGAATCTTCGACTTGCGGTCGGCCGTCTTCAAGACGACGACGGAAAGGCCGACCTCCGGTCGATCCTCGGCGATGACGTTCTGCATCAGCGCGCATTGTTCGGTCGCTGCACCTGCCGGCTTGTCGCAGACGACAGACCATGCGCCGTGATTGGATTTCACCGTGCCGGGCGCCGGCGGCTGCGTCTGGCCGGGCGTCACCTGTTCGACATTCGGTTTGGCGGCGCTCGGCTGTTGCGGCGCCGGAGCAGGGGTCGGCGCCGGCGCCGAAGCGGGCGGCTTGGCCTCCGACGGGGTGGGTTGCTGCTGTGCGAAAACGGGCGTCGCCGCTGCGGCCGCGATGCTGGCAGTCAGGAGAAGCGACTGCGCGAGGGAACGGAAACCCATGGAAACCTCTGGATATCGAATCATTGCGGCTATTGTTGAAGCTGCCCACCAAAAATGAAAAGCCCCACCCCGTGAAAACCGGGGGACTGCGGCGGAAATTGGACCTTTGCGAAATAATGTGTCGCGCGCGGATTGGCCGGAAAGCCGATTTTTCATATGCTGATGAAAAACTTGGTATGTTTTGCCGTTCCGGCCTGCCTATGCTTTGAGCAAAAATGCCGCATAGACAATTGCTCTGACCTGTTGCGGCGAATGCCAAACTGTGGTTTGAAGCGCTGAAGATGGCAAGGATTCTGCGTTCTATTTTGCAGGTCAAGCGCTCGAGGGAGATAATAAGGTGATGAAGAAGGCTTATGCAGCCCTGACCACGCTGGTCTGTCTGCTTTTTGCTTCCGGCACATATGCCGACCAGCCCATGCCGTGGCAGGCGACGCTGCAGCCGGCGGCAACGCCGATCATGCGGGAAATCCACTGGTTCGAACAATATACCCTGTGGTTTATCGTTCCGATCACGCTTTTCGTTCTGGCCCTGCTCATCGTCGTCTGTTTCAAGTTCCGCGCCAGTGCGAACCCGGTTCCCTCGAGGACGAGCCACAACACGCTGATCGAGATTGCCTGGACCGTGGGGCCGGTTCTGGTGCTGCTTCTTCTCGCCATTCCTTCGTTCAACCTGCTGACCGCGCAGCTGACGCTGCCGGAAAATCCCGACGTGACGATCAAGGCGACCGCCACCCAGTGGCAGTGGAACTACGAATATGAAGGTTCGGGCGAAAGCCCGCTGGCTTTCGATTCCTACCTCTTGAAGGATCAGGACCGCGCCGCCGCCGGCAAGGAAGACAAGTCGATCTATCCCAGACTTCTCGCCGTCGACAACGAGCTGGTCCTGCCGGTCAACAAGACGGTCCGCGTTCTCGTGACCTCGGCGCCGACCGACGTCATCCACGCCTTCGCCATGCCGTCCTTCGGCGTCAAGATCGATGCCGTGCCGGGCCGCCTGAACGAGACCTGGTTCAGGGCCGAGCGCGAAGGCCTGTTCTACGGCCAGTGTTCCGAACTCTGCGGCAAGGACCATGCGTTCATGCCGATCGCCATCCGCGTCGTCTCCGAGGACAAGTACAAGCAGTGGCTGACCGCAGCCGCCAGCGACCTGCCCGGCGCCTACAAGACACTCATGGCCGCAACCGATGGTCCCGCAAAGACCCTCGACGTCGCCGAAGCACAGTAATTAAGGGGATCGGGACAATGGCTGGACCTTCCGCTCACGACGATCATTCTCATGCTCACGATCGCACGCATGGCGATCACGCCGCCCATCATGACCACGCGCATGACGACCACGATCACGGCCACAAGCCGAGCTTTGCCAATCGCTGGCTGTTCTCGACGAACCACAAGGACATCGGCACGCTCTACCTGATCTTCGCGATCATTGCCGGCATCATCGGCGGCGCACTGTCGGTTGCCATGCGCATGGAACTGCAGGAACCTGGCATCCAGATCTTCCACGGCCTGGCCTCGATGGTCTACGGCTATGAGGGCGATGCCGCGATCGACGGCGCCAAGCAGATGTTCAACATGTTCACCACAGCGCACGCGCTGATCATGATCTTCTTCATGGTCATGCCGGCGATGATCGGCGGTTTCGCCAACTGGATGGTGCCGATCATGATCGGCGCGCCGGATATGGCCTTCCCGCGCCTCAACAACATCTCCTTCTGGCTGATCGTTCCCGCTTTCGCGCTGCTGCTGCTGTCGATGTTCGTCGAAGGCCCGGCAGGCGCCTACGGCACGGGCGGCGGCTGGACGATGTATCCGCCGCTGGCGACGAGCGGCACGCCGGGACCGGCGGTCGACCTTGCGATTTTCGCGCTCCACATTGCCGGCGCCTCGTCGATCCTCGGTGCGATCAACTTCATCACCACGATCCTCAACATGCGCGCTCCCGGCATGACGCTGCACAAGATGCCGCTGTTTGCCTGGTCCGTGCTGATCACCGCCTTCCTGCTGCTGCTGTCGCTGCCGGTTCTGGCAGGCGGCATCACCATGTTGCTCACCGACCGCAACTTCGGCACCTCCTTCTTCTCTCCGGAAGGCGGCGGCGACCCGATCCTCTACCAGCACCTGTTCTGGTTTTTCGGTCACCCCGAGGTCTACATCCTCATCCTGCCGGGCTTCGGCATGGTCAGCCACATCATCTCGACTTTCTCGAAGAAGCCGATCTTCGGCTATCTCGGCATGGCCTATGCCATGGTCGCGATCGGCGCCGTCGGCTTCGTCGTCTGGGCTCACCACATGTACACGGTCGGCCTGTCGCTCGATGCGCAGCGCTACTTCGTCTTCGCGACGATGGTCATCGCCGTTCCGACGGGCGTGAAGATCTTCTCCTGGATCGCGACGATGTGGGGCGGCTCGATCTCGTTCCGCACGCCGATGCTCTGGGCGATCGGCTTCATCTTCCTGTTCACGGTCGGCGGCGTCACCGGCGTCCAGCTTGCCAATGCCGGTCTCGACCGGTCGCTGCATGACACTTATTACGTCGTGGCCCACTTCCATTACGTTCTGTCGCTCGGCGCCGTCTTTGCGATCTTCGCCGGCTGGTACTACTGGTTCCCGAAGATGACCGGCTACATGTACAACGAGTTCGTCGGCAAGCTGCATTTCTGGGTCATGTTCATCGGCGTCAACCTAGTGTTCTTCCCGCAGCATTTCCTCGGCCTCGCCGGCATGCCGCGCCGCTATATCGATTATCCGGATGCCTTTGCCGGCTGGAACTACGTGTCCTCGATCGGCTCCTACATCTCGGCCTTCGGTGTGCTGATCTTCCTCTTCGGCGTCTTCGAAGCCTTCGCCAGGAAGCGCGTCGCCGGCGACAATCCGTGGGGTGAGGGTGCAACGACGCTCGAATGGCAGCTGCCTTCGCCGCCGCCCTATCACCAGTGGGAACAGCTTCCGCGCATCAAGTAATTTGCGCGGACATCGGGACGCCGCATGCGGTACGGCGTCCTGATGGTAAGACATTCAGGACGGAATGATGACGGTCATCGACAATCACGAGGTGCTTGCAAAGGACGGCGAATTGTCGGAAGCGAGTGCGCGCGATTATTTCGAATTGCTGAAGCCACGAGTGATGTCGCTCGTGGTCTTCACAGCCTTTGCCGGTCTCGTGCTGGCGCCGGGCCACATCCATCCCGTCCTCGGCCTGATCGCCATTCTCTGCATCGCCGTCGGCGCCGGCGCCTCCGGCGCGCTGAACATGTGGTATGACGCCGATATCGACGCCATCATGAGCCGCACGGCCAACCGTCCGATCCCGGCCGGCCGCATCGCGCCGTCGGAGGCTCTCGCCTTCGGCCTGGTGCTGTCAGGCTTCTCAGTCGTGATCCTCGGCCTTGCGGTCAACTGGCTCTCGGCCGGCATCCTCGCCTTCACTATCTTCTTCTATGCCGTCGTCTACACCATGTGGCTGAAGCGCTCGACGCCGCAGAACATCGTCATCGGCGGTGCTGCCGGCGCCTTCCCGCCGATGATCGGCTGGGCTTGCGTGACCAATAGCGTGACGATCGAGAGCACCGTTCTCTTCCTCATCATCTTCCTTTGGACGCCGGCGCATTTCTGGGCGCTGGCGCTCTTCAAGATGCGCGATTACGAGGCCGTCGGCGTGCCGATGCTGCCGAACGTCGCCGGCGAACGGGTGACCAAGCATCAGATCGTCGCTTATGCGGTGCTGACCGCCGTCTGCGCGGTATTGCCGTCCTTCCTCGGTTTCGCCAGCTTCGGCTACGGCCTCGTTGCTGCCGCCCTCGGCGCGATCTTCATATACTGTTCCATCGCCGTCTGGCGCATGCCCGACGGCGATCTGAAGATGATCCCGGCAAAGAAGCTGTTCGGCTTTTCGATCTTCTATCTCTTTGCCGTGTTCTCCGCCTTGATGATCGACCGGCTGGCCTTGCTGCTGGTCTCGCATGCGGGAGGTTGGTTCTGATGGAATTGGTCAAGCTTACGGAAAAGCAGCGCAAGTCGCGCCGCAACCGCAACGTCGCGCTGGGGCTGGTGCTTGCCGGCCTCGTCATCCTGTTCTACGCGATCACTATCGTGAAGATCGGCGGGGGAATGGCTGGATGAGCGACAACGCCGGTATACCGAAGAAGCAGGGGCGCAACAACGGCGCCGTCGTGATGATGTGCCTGAGCTTCGTCTTCGGCATGGGCGCGATGAGTTATGCCGCCGTGCCGCTCTATCGCATCTTCTGCCAGGTGACCGGCTATAACGGCACGACGCAGCGCGTCGACCAAGTGTCGAGCGTCGTGCTCGACCGCACGATGCGCGTCACCTTCGACGCCAATGTCGCCCCCGGTCTGCAATGGGAATTCAAGCCGGTCCAGCGCGAGGTCAATCCGAAGATCGGCGAAACGATCCAGGTCAATTTCACCGCCGAGAATCGTTCGAACGAGACCCAGCGCGGCCAGGCGGTTTTCAACGTCACCCCCGGCGAAGCGGGCGTCTATTTCAACAAGGTGCAATGTTTCTGCTTTACGGAAACGGACCTGAAGCCGGGCGAGAAGCTCGACATGCCGGTCGTGTTCTACATCGATCCGGAAATCGTCAAGGCCGTGGAATCCAAGGATATCCACACGGTTACGCTGTCATATACGTTCTACCCGAAAGAGGGTCCGAAGCCGGTGGCTTCGAATGAGGGTGGAGCGGAGAAGATTGAAAAGAAACTTTGATCAAGGCTCGTTTCCGGCTATGCCGGGAGCGGAGTGAAGGAAGACATCCGGGGATAGCTACATGGCCGATGCTCACCAGAAGAATCACGACTATCACATCATCGATCCGAGCCCGTGGCCGATTATCGCTTCGCTCGGCGCCTTCCTCATGGCGATCGGCGGCGTCTGCTACATGCGCTACCTGAACGGCGGTTCGTTCAAGGTCGCCGGTGCCGAGCTCGCCAATCCCTGGCTCTTTTATATCGGCTTCGCGCTGGTGCTCTACGTGATGTATGGCTGGTGGGCCGATACGGTGAAGGAAGCCCATGAGGGTGCCCACACCCGCGTCGTCTCGCTGCATCTGCGCTACGGCATGATCATGTTCATCGCTTCGGAAGTGATGTTCTTCGTCGCCTGGTTCTGGGCCTATTTCGACGCCAGCCTGTTTCCGAACGAGGCGATCCAGGCCTCGCGCCTGGCCTATACCGGCGGCGTCTGGCCGCCGAAGGGCATCGAGGTTCTCGATCCCTGGCACCTGCCGATCTATAACACCGTCATCCTGCTCCTGTCGGGCACGACGGTCACCTGGGCGCACCACGCGCTGCTGCACAACGACCGCAAAGGCCTGATTCAGGGCCTGACGCTGACGGTGCTGCTCGGCGTGTTGTTCTCCTCCGTCCAGGCCTATGAATATGCCCACGCGCCCTTCGCCTTCAAGAATTCGATCTACGGCGCGACCTTCTTCATGGCGACCGGCTTCCACGGTTTCCACGTCCTCGTCGGCACGATCTTCCTGGGTGTCTGCCTGATCCGTGCGCTGCGCGGCGACTTCACCCCGAAGCAGCATTTCGGCTTCGAGGCGGCCGCCTGGTACTGGCACTTCGTCGACGTCGTCTGGCTGTTCCTGTTCTTCTGCATCTACGTCTGGGGCGGCTGGGGCGCACCCGTCGCAGCCGGCTGATCGGAACGATAGTCAAGCAAAAGGCGGGCCTGGTGCCCGCCTTTTTTGTTGGTGGGGTCCGCGACAGCCCGCACCTTTTCGGAGACCAGAGGGACGCGCCATCCGGGCGGGCGAGGAACGGAGAGGCTCCGGCATGTCTCCTCTTCTCCCCAGCGGGGAGAAGGTGGCCCGAAGGGTCGGATGAGGGGGCCACACGGCACGCCCTCTCATCTTAACTATCCGCTATGTCGACGCGAATGCGTTCGAATCCGCATGAATATTGTTGGAAAGACCGGCTTCGCCGGCCCCCTCATCCGCCCTACGGGCACCTTCTCCCCGCTGGGGAGAAGAGGGATTCGAGACGCTGCGGCATATCCCCTTCGCCCCGTTTACGGGGAGAAGGTGGCGGCAGCCGGATGAGGGGCGCCATCGGCAATCTCTTCGGCCGAGGTAAGGGCTCCGTGCCCGCTTTTATCGCCTCAGCGCGCCCCGGCGATCCGTTCGAAGGCCGAAGGCGCGGGAATGCCGAGATCCAACTGGTGGCGGATCGCTTCGGCGCATTCGAGCGGCGTCAGCACCGACGTATCGACCTCCATATCGTAGATGCCGGGGCGATGAACCTCATCCTGCCAGCGTTGCACCGGTTCTGGAACGGGCACGTCCTCCGTGGCGCTGAGATAAAGCGTCTCGCGCCCTTCCTGGGCAATCTCGCGCCGCTGCATGATCGTCTCGATCGGACAGCGCACGCCAACGAACAGCACTGGAAAGTCTTCCAGTCGCCGGGCGCAATCGCCGAGGATGCCGAGCGGCTGCGAATAGCTGTCATGGTGGCCGAGATCGGCGATGACATTGAGCCCCAGGCTGGCATGGATGGCGATCGATTCGTAGAGCGCCGCATAAAAGAACGGCACCAGTTCCTCCAAGTCCGGCCGCTCGCCGCCTGGCCGCAGTCCGATGCCCGGCAGATAACGCTTCGGTGTCATAGCATTGTAGCCGTCGACGCCGAGGTTGATCCACGGTCCCTCGAATTCGTCCTGGATTGCGCGCGCAATGCTGGATTTGCCGCTCCGCGGCGCGCCGTTCAGGATAATGATCTGTACGGAATGGCTATCATCGGTCATCAGTTCTTCTTCTGTTTGGCGCGAATCACTCGGCGGAGACCGCGCAGGCCTTTCCATCCGGGATGCAAATACTTTATGGGAGAGTTAAGGCAGCGTGGAGCGCCTAAAAGGAATTGCCATGAACGAGGACAGCGCCCATTTTCCCCCCGTCGATCCGGTGAAGACCGGCATCAAGGGCTGCTGCCCGCGCTGCGGCCAGGGCAAGCTCTTCGATGGCCTGCTCGGCGTGAAGCCGCGCTGTGCTGCCTGCGGCCTCGATTATTCCTTTGCCGATTCCGGTGACGGCCCGGCCGTCTTCGTCATTCTCATCGTCGGCTTCATCGTCATCGGCATGGTGCTGTGGCTGCAGGTGAATTACGGGCCGCCGATTTGGGTGCATATCCTGCTCTTCGCGCCGCTGACGATTATCCTGTCGCTGCTGACGCTGCGCTGGTTCAAAGGCATCCTGATCGCCATGCAATACCGCCATAATGCCCGCGAAGGACGCCTGAGTGACTGATATCGATCATGCCGCGCCGCGCCGCCGGCTGCCTGTCTTGACCGGCATCCTGGTGCTGATCGCCCTTGCCATCCTGATTTCGCTGGGCACCTGGCAGGTGGAGCGCCTGCACTGGAAAGAGGGCCTGATCGCCGATATTGCTGCGCGGCAGGCAGCAGCCCCCGTGCCGCTCGCCGACATCGAGGCGACGGCGGCTGCAGGCGGCGACATCGAATACCGCAAGGTCACCGCCACCGGCCGCTATATCAACAACAAGGAGCGGCACTTCTTCGCCACCTGGGGCGGCCAGACCGGCTTTTATGTCTATACGCCGCTGGAGCTTGCCGACGGGCGCATTCTCTTCGTCAATCGCGGCTTCGTTCCCTATGACAACAAGGAGCCGGAAACGCGCATGCAGGGCCAGCTGACGGATCAGCAGACTGTCACCGGCCTGGCGCGCGAAAAGCTTCCCGGCAAGCCTTCCTGGGTGGTGCCCGATAACGACGTCGCCAAGAACATCTTCTACTGGAAGGATCTTGACGTCATGGCCGAGAGCGTCGGCCTCGAGAAAGCGAAGGTCGTTCCCTTTTTCGTCGATGCCGATTCCACCCTGAATCCGGCCGGCCTGCCGATCGGCGGCGTTACCCAGGTGGATCTGCCGAACGACCATCTGCAATATGCTTTCACCTGGTACGGGCTGGCCGCGGTGCTCACCGCGGTGGTGGCGATCTCCTGGTTCCGCAAACCCGGCACGCAGCCTCGGCAATAGTATCGCTTCAATTCCCGGTCATATTGGGCTAGAGGTCGCTTATCCCGACGCGGTACGGAATTTTGACGGAACAGACATGAATATTGCGGCGAAACCTCCTTTGACGATCAGGCTCTGCGGGCCGCGCGGCTTCTGCGCCGGCGTCGACCGCGCCATCCAGATCGTCGTGCTGGCGCTGAAATCATATGGTGCGCCGGTCTATGTGCGCCACGAGATCGTCCATAATCGTTATGTCGTCGAAGGGCTGGAGGCCAAGGGCGCCGTCTTCGTCGAGGAGCTGGACGAGATCCCGGCCGAACATCGCGCCCAGCCGGTGGTCTTCTCCGCCCATGGCGTGCCGAAATCCGTGCCGGAGGATGCGGCAAGCCGCAACCTCTTCTATCTCGACGCCACCTGCCCGCTGGTCTCCAAGGTCCACAAGCAGGCGATGCGCCACAATCGCCTCGGCCGCCATGTCGTCCTCATCGGCCATGCCGGCCACCCCGAAGTAATCGGCACGATGGGTCAACTGCCGGAGGGGTCGGTTTCGCTGATCGAGACGATCGAGGACGCCGACGCCTATATTCCCACGGACCCCGATAATCTCGGCTATGTCACCCAGACGACACTGTCCGTCGACGACACCGCCGGCGTCATCACCCGACTGCACGAGCGCTTCCCCAACCTGACGGCGCCGGCAGCGGACTCGATCTGTTATGCGACGACCAACCGCCAGGAAGTGGTGAAGCAGGCAGCCCCCGGCTGCGATCTCTTCATCATCGTCGGCGCGCCGAATTCATCCAACTCCAAGCGCCTCGTCGAAGTGGCGCTGAGGGCAGGGGCGAAGAAATCGATCCTCGTGCAGCGCGCCGCCGAGCTCGACTGGGACGAGATCGGCACGATTTCGACGCTCGGTCTCTCCGCCGGCGCCTCGGCACCCGAGGTCATCGTCAACGAGATCATCGAGGCTTTCCGCGCCCGCTTCGATGCCCGCGTCGAACTGGCCGAAACGGTGCAGGAAACCGAAAACTTCCTCGTCAACCGCGAACTTCGCAGTATCGAGCTGACGGCAGCAGACATGGCCTTCGTCAACGGCTAGACCGGCCTTCGGCCTGGCGCCCACTCCGGCAAATCCAATATCAACAAGGCATGAAGGCGAGACCTCACTTGGCAGTCTATACCGATATCGCCGAAGACGATCTGAAGTGGTTCCTGACGGAATATGACGCAGGCACGCTGCTTTCCTACAAGGGGATCGCCGAAGGCGTCGAAAACTCCAACTTCCTGCTTCACACCTCCAAGGATCCGCTGATCCTGACGCTCTATGAAAAGCGCGTCGAAAAGAGCGATCTGCCTTTCTTCCTCGGCCTGATGCAGCATCTCGCGGCCCGCGGCCTATCCTGCCCGCTGCCGCTGCCGCGCCGGGACGGCGCGCTGCTCGGCTCGCTCTCCGGCCGTCCGGCGGCGCTGATCTCCTTCCTCGAAGGCATGTGGCTGAGAAAGCCGGAGGCCAGGCACTGCCGCGAAGTCGGCAGGGCGCTGGCCGAGATGCATGTGGCCGGTGATGATTTCCAGTTGAAGCGGGCGAATGCGCTGTCGATCGACGGCTGGCGGGGGCTGTGGGAAAAATCCGAAGCGCGGGCCGGCGAGGTCGAGCCCGGCCTGCAGGCCGAGATCCGCAGCGAACTCGATTTCCTCTCCGCCGCCTGGCCGAGTGATCTGCCGGCCGGCGTCATCCATGCCGACCTCTTCCCCGACAACGTCTTCTTCCTCGGCGACCAGCTCTCCGGCCTGATCGACTTCTATTTCGCCTGCAACGACCTGCTCGCCTATGACGTCTCGATCTGCCTGAATGCCTGGTGCTTCGAGAAGGATGGCGCCTACAACATCACCAAGGGCACGGCGATGCTTGCGGGTTACCAGAGTGTGCGGCCGTTGAGCGATGCCGAAATCTCAGCCTTGCCGGTACTGTCGCGGGGGTCGGCGCTGCGGTTCTTGCTGACCCGGCTTTATGATTGGCTGACGACGCCGGAAGGCGCCATGGTCACCAAGAAGGACCCGCTCGAATATCTCCGCAAGCTGCGCTTCCACCGCCAGATCAAATCGCCCGCCGAATATGGATTGAGCCTATGAAGCACGTCGATATCTTTACCGACGGCGCATGTTCCGGCAATCCCGGCCCCGGCGGCTGGGGCGCGGTGCTGCGTTATGGCGACGTCGAAAAGGAGCTTTTCGGCGGCGAGGCCGACACGACCAACAATCGCATGGAGCTGCTGGCGGCAATCTCGGCGCTATCGGCCCTGAAGAGCCCTTGCGAGGTCGATCTTTATACCGACAGCGCCTACGTCAAGGACGGTATCTCCAAGTGGATTTTCGGCTGGAAGAAAAACGGCTGGAAGACATCAGACAAGAAGCCGGTGAAGAATGCCGAGCTCTGGCAGGCGCTGGAGGCGGCCCGCGACCGCCACAAGGTGACGCTGCACTGGGTCAAGGGCCACGCCGGCCACCCGGAAAACGAACGCGCCGACGAACTCGCCCGGAAGGGCATGGAGCCGTTCAAGAAGGGCAAGGCGGTTTCGTTTTAAGTCAGTTCGGCTCCTCGGCTCCTGACGGATGAGAGAAGAATACGGCGCCGCCACACGTCTCTTCTCCCCAGCGGGGGTCCGAAGGACGGGTCGAGACCTGTGGCTCGACCCCGGTCGGTGCCGGCAGGCGGTTGAGGGGGTGAGCGGCGAAGCCGCGAATGCACCGAGCGGAAGCGAAGGGCAATGGATGGCGTGCCGTGTGGCCCCCTTGCTCATCCGACCCTTCGGGCCACCGACCAGGGTCGAGCCGCGGGTCTCGACCCGTCCTCTGGACCCCCGCTGGGGAGAAGAGGGGCGAGCAGCGCGGCCCGAACCTCATTCAAGCCGCCTGCTGCTGCTGCGGCGCCGTCGCTGCGCCCTGGATCAGCCGGTGCAGATATTCGAGCTTTGCCACAACAGGCGAAGACAGCACGAAGGGGTAGGAGTCGGGCTGGCCCATGCTGCGCTGGATGGCGTTGATCGCGATGCTGAGCGGCACCCAGGCGCTGACCAGCTGTTCGGCGCTTCTTGCCCGGTAAGGGATGAAATCCACCTCGCCTGATATTTCCTCATGGCCGCTCGGATCGATGGCGATGCCGAAGGCGCGCGCGGTTTCGAGCGTATCGACGATATGGAGGTAATGCGCGAAACATTCGGCGAAATCCTCCCAGGGATGCGACGCCGCATAGGCGCTGATGAAATTGTCCTGCCATCCCAAGGGCGCGCCGCCGGCATAATGGGTCTGCAGGGCTGCTGCATAATCCTGCCGTTCGTCGCCGAAGACGGCGCGGAAATCGGCAAGGCCGCCCCGATCGCGCACCAGCTTGTTCCAGATGAAATGGCCGGCCTCGTGGCGGAAATGGCCGAGCAGCGTGCGATAGGGTTCGTTCATCGAGCTGCGCGCCTGTTCGCGCGTCGCATCGTCGGCCTCTGCGGCGCGGATGGTGATCAGGCCTTCCTCGTGGCCGGTCATGGCAGGCACGACATAGCCGTTGCTCTCGATCGAATCCTCGAGGAAATCGAAGACTAGGCCGCCTTGCGGATCTTGCGCACGATCCGGATGCGGCAGCTTCCAGCGCAGCAGCGAATAAAACAGATGTCGCTGCGCCTGGCTGATGCGCCGCCAGCGATCGATGCCGTCCTGGGTATCGGTGTTCGGAACCAGCCGGTTGTGGCGGCAGGCAACGCAGAATTCGCTCTCTCCGTCACCGTCCACCAGCCAGTTGCAGATGTCGAGGCCGGCATTGGCGCAGAAGCGGACCTCGCGATCGGGATTGGAAACGAGCTGCCAGAGCGTCTCGTCGCACGGCTCCAGCGCATGCATGGCGAGATCGCCGGGCAGGAAACCGAGGCGATGGTTGCAGCGCACGCAGTGTCGGTTGTCGAAGTGAACGACCTGGTCGCAGTTGTCGCAGGCGAAAAGCTTCATCTTGTCTATCTCTGCAGAGCATGAGGTGCGGGATCAAAAATGCCCGCCGCGCGAGGGCGCGACAGGCATGGTGATAAGGGATGAGCGTCTAGTGTGCATTCCCTAAATCGGGGTACTATCGCTCAGAGCCGGTCAACTGCGCCCTTGAGCTTGTCCTTGACCTTGCCGGATGCGACCTGTCCCTTGCCTTTGGCTTCCTGGACGGCGCCCTTGGCCTGCATGTCGCGATCGTCCGTCGCCTTGCCGACGGCCTGCTTGGTCTTGCCGGCAATTTCATTTGCCTTGCCGGAAATCTTGTCGCTGGTGCTACCCATCTCGTGATGTCTCCTTGATCAGCATGGGCCTTCTGTCCATGCTTGCCGAAATGAAACGTCACTCTTGGCTATTCGTTCCCGCTGCCGTCAGGCCAGCTAGCGCCAGGCCAGCCCCTCAGGCATGGCCGGCTTCGGCCGAAAGCATGGCGGCGGTTACGCCCATGCCGGCGAGCGCCCGCTCATATTTGTCCTCGAGGCTGCGGTCGAAGATCAATTCCTCGTTGGCCGGGCAGGTGAGCCAGCCATTGTTGACGACCTCGTTTTCGAGCTGGCCGGCCGCCCAGGAGGAATAGCCGAGCAGCATCGTCGCCCGCGTCGGCCCATTGCCCTTGGAAATGGCGCGGACGATATCGAGCGTCGCCGTCAGGCAAATGTCGTCGCTGACCGGGATCGAGGAGTCGCTGGCATAATCGTCCGAATGCAGCACGAAGCCGCGGCCGCTTTCCACCGGGCCGCCGGTCTGGATCGGGAAGTCGCGCGCGCGCTTCGGCAGCACGATCGAATCTTCCTGCTTGATCATGTCGAGATGCAGCAGCACATCGGTGAAGGTGAGGCTCTGCGGACGGTTGATGACGAAGCCCATGGCGCCGGCATCCGAATGCGCGCAGATGTAGATGACGGTGCGCGCAAAATTGCGGTCTTCCATGCCCGGCATGGCGATGAGGAACTGGCCATCGAAGAAGCCACGTTCCCGTCTGTTCTTCAGCGTCGATAAGGACATCGTTCCTCCTGCTGCTAGACCGCACCAAGGCCTCGACAAGAGAAACATGGGCCAATGTCACACATCAATCAACTGAAAATGAAGATTTAAATCGCCGCGACTTCTGGCGGCCAAACAGCAGTTTCGGTAAACCTTTGTTCCATGATGATTATTTCCTCAGGCCCGCGCGGGCTTTTAATCGCGCTTGTGTCGGTGGTCGCAGCCCTTGTGCCGTTTTATTCCGCCCGTGCGGAAATGAGCGCCTGGGCGGACAATGAGGGCGGCCGCATGCGCCTGGTGGCGCTCGCGCCCGATGCCGGCGGCAAAATCCGCGCCGCCCTTCAGATCGAGCCGAAACCCGGCTGGATCACCTATTGGAAAGAGCCCGGCGGCAATGGCATTCCGCCCCAGATCACCATCGCGGCGGAGAGCGGGGTCAGCCTCGATGCCATCGCCTATCCCGTTCCGAAGCATTTTTTCAACGGCACGGTCGAGGATATCGCCTATGACGCTCCGGTGACGCTGCCGCTGTCGCTGACGGCAGCCGGCAAAGGCCCGGTCGCAATCGACGCTTCCGCCTTCATCGGCATCTGCAAAGATATCTGCATTCCCTTCCAGGCGAATTTTCAGCTGAAGCTTGGCCCCGCCATCCAGTCGCACCCGCAAGAGGAGTCAATCCTTCAGGCTGCCGATGCGAAACTGCCGAAGCCGCCGTCGCCGGATTTCGGCGTCACGGCGCATGCGATGTCGCCCGACAGGAAGACGCTGTCGCTGACGCTGGCTCTGCCGAGCGGGGGGCCGGGCGAGGGCAAGGGCGCGCCCGATATCATCGTCACCGGCCCGAGCGGCCATGCCTTCACCAAGCAGATCGGCGGCAAGCGCGACGGCGCCGTCTTCAAGGTCGATGTATCTATCGGCAAGTTGCCAAAGGATTACGACCTATCCGGCAAGCACTGGGGCGTGCTGGTCATCGATGGCGAAAGGGCGATGGAGACCACTCTTGCCTTTCAATGACCGGGTCTTATAGTCGCCGCAGATCCCGTGCGGCGCCCGCTGCCAAGCAGAACCCAAAGCCAGAACTCCCAAAGCCGGAACCAAGGAGAAGACCATGACCATCGCGATCGGCGACAAGCTTCCTGCCGCCACCTTCAAGGAAAAAACGGCTGACGGCCCGGTCGAAATCACCACCGATCAGCTCTTCGCCGGCAAGCGCGTCGTGCTCTTTGCCGTGCCGGGCGCGTTCACGCCCACCTGCTCGCTGAACCACCTGCCGGGTTATCTCGAAAACCGAGATACCATCCTTGGCAGGGGCGTCGACGACATCGCCGTCGTCTCCGTCAACGACTGGCACGTCATGGGCGCCTGGGCGCAATCGTCCGGCGGCATGGGCAAGATCCATTTCCTCGCCGATTGGGATGCCGCCTTCACCAAGGCCGTCGGCCTCGACGCCGACCTCTCCGCCGGCGGCCTCGGCCTCCGCTCCAAGCGTTACTCGATGCTGGTGGAAGACGGCGTCGTCAAAGCCCTCAACGTCGAGGAAAGCCCCGGCCAGGCCACCGTCTCGGGTGCTGCCGCGATGCTGGAACAGCTCTGAGCGTTAGAGAAAGTCTGCCCCTCACCCTAACCCTCTCCCCGTAAAAACGGGGCGAGGGGACGTGCCCTGCGAGAGTTTGGTGGGACTGGAGAGGTTGCGGCTATCTCCCTTCGCCCCGCGAGCGGGGGTCCGAAGGACGGGGCGAGACCCGTGGCTCGACCCCGGTCGGTGCCGGCAGGCGGATGAGGGGCACGCGCCGACGTCTCTACGCTTGCTAGAGCTCGAGCGGTCGCAGGTCGCGCGTCGGCACCCGCGGTCTCGGTCAGCCGGCCACCATCTCCATAGTGTCACGCCATGTGAAATGCGAAATGCGCTTCGAGATCAGCCACCGACCGTCCTGACACACATACTCGTCATTGTAATAAACGCCCCGTAAGCACCGGCTGAATCCGGATTCGGGTATCCATGCTGTCGCTCCCCAGGAAACACTTCAGTCCTTCATCGGCTCGCCGAGCGTATGCATCAGGCGGTTCGCCCAGCCGAAGATCGCCGAGGAGAGGACGAGATCGAGAGCCTGCAACTCGTCGAGCCCGACGTCCGCCAACGCCTGCGCATCGGTCGCGACGGCCTCGGGCGGCGTCGTCGACAGTCGGGCCGAGAAGTTGAAGATTGCCTGGAGGTGCTCGTCGAGCGTCGCCTCGAGACCATCGGCGAACACGGCGTCGATGACATCGGTGCGTTTTGTCAAATTGTTGAACCGGGATGCATGGACGGCGGCGCAGTAGACGCAGCGGTTGACGACAGAGGCGGCGACGGCACCCAGTTCACGCTCGCTCGCTGCCAGTCCGTCCTTGCCGTACATGATCAGGTTGAACAGGGGTGAGCGGACCGCGAGCGTCTCGGGGTCGTGCGCCAGGGTCAGCACATACGGCGAGATGCCCTTGTTCGACGGCGTCGTCTGCATCGCTGCATGCTGCTCGTCGGTGGCGGTCGCGAAATCGACCGGAACGACGTAGGGCTGCCAGCGCGGCACCGTGGTGGTGAAGGTGTGGACGACCTCGCTCATCGCATCTCTCCCAGCAGCTTCAGGCCGGCGAGAACCCGCACCTGGTAATTGACGAAAGCCGCAAGCTCTGCGAGCCGGACGATGTCGGCGTCGGTTACGCCGACTTGGCGCAATGCGTCCACATGGGTGCGCGTGGCATCGCGCGGCGCGACCGTGAGCCGGTCGGCATGGCGAACGATCTCGGCGGTACGCGGATCCGACACGTTCGTGTTCGGCTCGGCGAGCAAGGCTGTCGCCGGTTCGTCGGCGCGGGCAACGAGGGTGTCGTAGTGGCCTGTGAGCGCCGGGCTGCGATTGTGGCGCGCCATCCGGGCGGCGAGTGCCGCCCTCAGGCCGTGCGACAGTCCGCCGGGATCGCGTGGCAGAAGCACAGCGTCGTGGGCCGCTTCACTGAGGCGCAGGATCTCCGCGCGTTTCCCCATGGCTTCCGCGAGCGCGGAACCCGGCCTCACAGAGGCAAGAGTTTCGATGAGTGTCAAAACAAGCTCCTCAATACGTCAGCGGACATAAGCTCTAGGTAGGCCGGACCTCTCATTATGTCAAACTGGAATGATAAACAGCACTTGATGTGAATTTTTTATCTACAGCCAGTCGTCAAATAAGAATTGTCATGCTTTACTGACATGAAGGAGAGTGTTTGATGTCCACTATGCATTCTAACTCTTTCGATATCCGGCAACTTGAAGCCTTCGCGGCGGTGATGTCCGCCGGCAGCGTGACCGGGGCGGCAAGGCTGCTGGGCCGGTCGCAGCCGGCGGTCACGCGGCTGATCCAGGATCTCGAAGCCGATATCGGTTATGCGCTGCTGCATCGAAGCGGCCCGCGCATCAGCCCGACCGCGCGCGGTCTGCTCTTTCACGCCGAGGTGGAGCGCCATCTTGCCAGCCTCGCCCACATTCGCGAGCGGGCCAATGCCATCGGTCTCGATGAACCGCCGTCGCTGACGATCGCGGCCACGCCTTCACTTGCGGCGGGCGTTCTGCCCCAGGCGATCGCGGCCGTCGCGCCGGACCTGATACCGCGTCATCTCCATGTGCAGGCGCTGGCGGCAGAGAATGTCGTGCAGGCGGTGCTCGCCCGCTCGGCCGACTTCGGGATCTCAAGCCTGCCGCTGGAGCACCCCGGCCTCGACGTGCACTGGATTGCCGAAGCGTCGTGTGTCGTCGCCCTCGCCGCCAACGATCCGCTCGCCAATGATCACGTGGTGCGTCTCTCCGATCTCGCCGAGCGACGCATCATCACGCTCGCCAATCCTTACCGCCTGCGGCACCGCATCGACGAGGCCCTGGAGCGCGCGGGTGTGGCGCCGCAACGGATGATCGACGTCAACGCCTCGCTGACCGCGCTGACGATGGTCCGGGCCGGACTGGGCGTCGCCATCGTCGAGCCGGCGACGGTCTGCGGCGTTCCGCTCGAGGGGATCGTGATGCGCGTCCTCGACCACACCATCCCCTTCCTGTTCGGCGCCATCTCGCCGGCCGCAATGCCGCTGACTCCGACGGTCGCCGCCGTGATCGATGCGGCGCGCGCCGTGGCGCTGGCGATGCCCGGTTGCCGGCTACATGACGCAGGCGGCGTCGAAGCCTTGGCCGACACCGTCTACGGCGGTAGCCCGATGAACGAGGACGTGCCGTCATGAGCGATCTCTCGACGTTTCCGAACAATCTCGAAGCGCTCGAGGCACGCCTGCGCCAGGACCTCGCCTGGCTGGAGCTGCCGGCCAAGTCCTGGGTTCCGCCCCGCCTCGTCGACGGCCAAGCGGTCATTGACGTCGTGATTATCGGTGCGGGCATGGCCGGGCTCGTGGCCTCCGCCATGCTGAAGCGGCTCGGCGTCGCCAACCACACCGTTCTCGACAAGGCGCCTGCCGGAAACGAGGGTCCGTGGGTCACCTTCGCCAGGATGCGAACCCTTCGCTCTCCCAAGCAACTGACCGGACCCGCAATGGGCCTGCCGGCGCTGACGTTTCGCGCCTATTACGAGGCGCTGCATGGCCGCGATGCCTGGGTCGCGCTCGATAGGGCGCCGCGTCAGACATGGATGGACTACCTCGTGTGGTACCGGCACGTGCTTGACCTGCCGGTGCGCAATGGGGTCGCCGTCGATGCCATTCGTCCGCGCGGCGACGGCCTGCTCGATGTTGTCTGCCATCACGATGGCCGGTCCGAAACGATGATAGCGCGCCATGTGGTGCTGGCAACGGGCCGCGACGGTCTGGGCGGGCCCTTCGTACCTTCGATCACCGACGACATCGAGCGCAAGTTCTGGGCTCATACCGCCGACCCTATCGATTTCGCCGCATTGCGCGGCAAGCGGGTCGGCGTCGTCGGAGCCGGCGCCTCGGCGATGGACAACGCCGCTACCGCGCTCGAGGCAGGCGCTGCGCGGCTCGACATGTTCGTGCGCAGGACCGACCTGCCACGGATCAACAAATTCACCGGCATCGGCAGCCAGGGCGTGGTGCATGGCTTTGCCGGTCTGCCGGATGACTGGAAGTGGCGCTTTCTCGACTATGCCATGCGCTCGCAGACGCCGCCTCCGCGCCCGAGCGTCCTGCGTGTCAGCGCATTCCCGCAGGCCCATCTCCATCTGAAAAGCCCGATCGATCGATTGCAGCAGGAGGTCGATCATATCGTTGTGACGACGCCGAAAGGCAGCTATCCCGTCGATTTCCTGATCTTCGGCACCGGCTTCAAGGTCGACCTGACGAACCGGCCGGAACTCGCTGCCGTCGCATCGCATATCCGCCTCTGGCGCGACCGCTTTCCCGTGCCGGCGGACATGCGAAACGACGAGCTGGAAACCTCTCCCGACCTCGGTGAGGCGTTCGAGTTCCTCGAGGCCGAGCCCGGCGCCTCTCCGGCGCTCGCCCGCATCCACTGCTTCAACTTCCCGGCGACGCTCAGCCACGGCAAGCTCACGGGCGATATTCCCGCAATCAGCGAAGGCGCCGACCGGCTCGCGCGCGGCATCGTCAGGGCGTTGTTCGTCGCCGACCGCGAGCGTCATTTCGCCGATCTCCAGGCCTTCGACACGCCCGAACTGCTCGGAGACGAGTGGGCCGACGACGAGACCGCGATGTTTTCCGACCTATCTGCCGAAAGGACACCGACCCGAAATGCTTGAGCTCAAAAACCTAAAGCTGTCCTACGGAAACACCCAGGTCCTGAACGGCGTCGATCTCTCGGTGAACCGCGGCGACGTGGTGTCGATCATCGGCCCCAGCGGCACCGGCAAGACGACATTGCTGAAGTGCATCAACTATCTGGCCAAGCCGGTCTCCGGCACGATCGCCTTCGATCAGGTCAGCATGGACTACCGGAAACCGGACAACACCGCGGTCCAGGCGATCCGGCTGCGGACGGCGATGGTCTTCCAGCAGTTCAACGTCTTCAAGAACATGACCGTCATTCAGAACGTGATGGATCCGCTCGTCGTCGTGCAGCGCAAGTCGAAGGACGAGGCGCGTTCGATCGCCTTGCAGGAGCTTGAGCGGGTGGGCCTTTCGAACAAGATCGACAGCTACCCGTCCCAGCTTTCGGGCGGCCAGCTGCAGCGGACCGGCATTGCGCGTGCGCTGGCCGTGAAGCCGGATGTCATGCTCTTCGACGAACCGACGTCGTCGCTCGACCCCGAACTCGTCGGCGAGGTTTTGAAGGTGATCAGGGACGTCACGTCATCCGGCATCACCTCGCTCCTCGTCACCCACGAGATGCAGTTCGCAAAGAACATCTCGAACCGCATCGTCTTCATGGATCGGGGCGTCGTCGCAGCTCAAGGCAGTCCTGCCGAGATCTTCGACACGCCCTCCAACCCGCGCCTTGCCCAGTTCCTGAATTCCGAACACTCCATCCAGTAAAGAAAGGATGCCTGACATGTCTTCCATCAAGTCGACTTCCCGCCGTAGCTTCGGCCTCACTGTCGCCGGCGTTGCCTTTGCCTTCGCAACCGCCGGCCTGTCGCATGCCGAGGACGTGCGCACCATCAAGATCGCGACGGCCGCCGAATCCAAGCCGCTCTCCTGGGGTGCCATCGGCGTCGAGCCGCAGGGTTACGAGCCCGACGTCCTGAAGGCGATCAACACCAAGCTGCCCCAGTACAAATTCGTCATGGAGGGTGCTGCCGACATCGCTCAGGAGACCGGCCTTGCCACCGGCAAGTACGACATCGCGACCGGCGGCTACTACCGGGCGCCCGCTCGCGAAAAGCAGTTCCTCATTCCAGAAAGCCCGATCGGCGCCAGCTTGATCAAGATCTACAGCCGCAAGGACAGCGGCATCAACGAGATGAAGGATCTCGTCGGCAAGAAGATCGTGCCGGTGACGGCCGGCGGCGGCATCTACAAGTTCGCCACTGCCTGGCAGGAAAAGAACCCCGACTTCAAGATCGAGATCACCGCGTCCAGCGCCGGCATTCCCTATCCGGATCGCCTGAAAGAGGTCGAGAACGGCAAATACGACGCGCTGGTTCTGCCGTCCAACCTCGGCGAGCAGACGGTCATCGACCAGCAGAAGCTCGACGTCAAGGCGAGCGAGCCGGTCGCGATCAACAATACCTTCGTCCTGATCCATCGCTCCGAGGAGAACAAGGCACTCGCCGAAGACATCGACAAGGCTCTGAAGGAGCTCAAGGCCGACGGCACGCTCGCCAAGCTCTCGCAGAAATGGTTCGGCGAGGACATCACCACCTACATGAAGTAACGCTGAGAAACGATCGGCGATCAGGCCCAAGACCGAAACAAGGAGTGTTCCGAAGTGGACCTATCCATCATGATCCCCGAGCTGCTCAAGGCGCTGCCGCTGACGCTTGCGATCACGTTCACGGCCATGATCGCCGGCTTCCTGCTGGCCCTGATAACGACTACGTTCCGGGTGCGCAGGATACCGGTTGTCAGTCAGCTGGCTGACCTCTACGTCTCCTATGCCCGGAGCGTCCCCGTCGTGCTCCAGTTGTTCGTCGCCTTCTACGGGCTGCCGCTGGTCGTCGCTCTGTTCGAGGTCGAGGACTTCGTGTCCCCGAACGTCGCGGCGATCGTCGGCCTCAGCCTCTACCATGGAGGCTATCTTTCCGAGGTTCTGCGGCCGGCCTACCTCGCCGTGGAACGCGGCCAGCACGACGCCGCCGATAGTCTCGGATACAGCTTCCTTCAGAAGATCCTTCGGGTCGTCGGGCCTCAGGCGGTGCACATCGCCCTGCCAGGCTACGGCAACTCGATCATCTACCTCATCCACAACGTCGCACTGGTGATGTACATCGGCGCCGCAGATGTCATGGCGACCGCCCATCTCGTCATGGAGCGCGACTACAACCAATACCAGTTCGAGACCTACCTTGTGCTGGCGGTGATCTATTCGCTGCTATGCCTTGTCGCATGGATCGTCGTGCGCTTTTTCGAAACGCGAAACGCAAAATTCGCGCCCAATACCGCACCGGCCAAGGCCACCATGATGGCAAGCGTCTGATCGAATAGGAGGTCATCACATGTTCGATTCCGAAGTCCTTCTTCCCGATCTCTGGGACATCCTTGGCGCGGTCCCGGTGACGCTCGCCATGGCGCTTGGAATCTTCGTCTTCTCCACCATCGTCGGCAGCCTTTTCGCGATGGTGGAATATCGCCGGGTCCCGCTGCTTCGGGAACTGGTCGTCGCCTACAAGGTCGTCTTCAAGGGCGTTCCGATGGTCATCGTGATCTTCCTCGCCTATTACGGCCTGCCGCCGACGCTGCAGTTCCTGACCTCGCTCGTCGGCATCGACTATAATGGTCACTCGACGCCGAACTGGATCACGCTTATCGTCGCCCTGACCGCCTGCGTCGCAGCCTTCCAGGCTGAGGTCGTCAAGGGCGCCCTCAACTCCTTCGACAACGGTCAGGCCGATGCGGCCTATTCCCTGGGCTACAAGCGCAGCCAACTGTTCCGCCGGGTGATGTTGCCTCAGGTCATCGTCGCGGCCATTCCGGATCTTGCCAACTCCATTATGGTGATCATGAAGGCGCTGTCGCTGGGATTTGCGATCGAGGTCGTCGACATCTTCGCGCAGTCGCAACTGACCGCGGCGCTGAACTTCTACTACCTCGAAGCCTTCCTCATCGCTGTCGTCATCTACATGGTGATCGCCTATATCGTCACATACGCCGCCGACCGGATGGAACGGGCTCTGAGGGTATGGGCCTAGGGGCGGTTTGCCCAGGATCGGGATTTCCGCAGTCGTTTCGGCATGTGGCGGCCAGAGGCCTGGGCTCGTTCCTGTGACGAGCACAGGAATAGGGTGGGCAACGTCACGGTATGCCGATCAGCCCTCATGGTGAGGAGGCCCGAAGGGCCGTCTCGAACCACGGGGGCGGGTGGTTGGACGCCTGCGATATCCGCATTTGCGAGGGCGGTGGCCAGCCCCGTCCTTCGAGGCCCCTGCGGGGCACCTCAGGATGAGGCTGGAGAGAGGGCGCGCCTGGGTTGGCGGCCGATTGTCGCCCCTTTCAAGTGTGAATATCTGCCAGGCTCCGCCTCAATCTCGCCGCAATCGTTATAACATAACAGTAATGTTATTACATTGTAGGATGCGCCATGCCCCCGAGCCCCGACCGCCCCTCCGTCAGCCTGCTGGGACAGTCGGCATTCTCGAGGGTGATCGGCATGGCGCTGGTCATTGCGCTCCTTTGGCTGGCGATCCACTGGGCGGTTGTCTTGCCATGACGCCGCTGATCCGTCTTGATAATTTGACCGTCGCCTATAACAGGCACCCCGCCGTCCATCATGTCTCCGGCGCCTTCGCCTCAGGCAGCCTGACGGCGATTGCCGGGCCGAATGGGGCGGGCAAGTCGACGCTGCTAAAGGCGATCATGGGCGAACTTCGTCCCGCCGAAGGCAGGATCGAGCATCGGCTGGGGCGGGCGGAATTCGGCTATCTCCCGCAGGCGGCCGAGATCGACCGGCGCTTTCCGATCTCGGTGATCGATACCGTCATGCTCGGCGCCTGGAAGAAGACCGGCGCCTTCGGCCGCATCGCGCCCGCCGAGGTGAAAAGGGCAGGCGAGGCGCTCTCGGCCGTCGGGCTCGAAGGCTTCGGCCGGCGCCATGTCGGCTCGCTGTCGGCCGGCCAGTTCCAGCGTGTGCTTTTTGCCCGGCTGCTGCTGCAGGATGCCGGCATCATCCTGCTCGACGAGCCGTTTACGGCAATCGATGCCCGCACGACCAGGGACCTCATCGATATCGTCACCCGCTGGCATGGCGAAGGCCGTACAGTGATTGCCGTGCTGCACGATTTCGAGCTCGTCCGTGCCCATTTTCCGCAAACCCTGCTGCTTGCCCGCGAGCTGGTCGGCTGGGGTGCGACCGCAGACGTCATGTCCTCGGTCAATCTTCTGAAGGCTCGCGCCATGGCCGAGCGCTGGGATGAGGATGCGAACGCCTGCGCACCCGAAGAGGCACCGGCGGCATGACGGCTTACGATCTCTTCCTCGCGCCCTTTGCCGATTACGGTTTCATGCGCCGGGCGCTCATCGCCTGCCTCTGCCTTGGGCTCGGCTCCGGCCCGATCGGCGTCTTCCTGATGCTGCGGCGCATGAGCCTGATGGGTGATGCCATGAGCCATGCCGTGCTGCCGGGGGCTGCGATCGGTTACCTCGTCGCCGGCTCCCTGTCGCTGACGGCGATGGGCCTCGGCGGTCTCATCGCCGGCCTGTCGGTGGCGCTGCTGTCCGGCGCCGTCAGCCGGATGACCGTGCTGCAGGAGGATGCGAGCTTTGCCAGCTTCTATCTCGCCTCGCTGGCGCTCGGCGTGCTGATCGTCTCGCTGCGAGGCTCGAATATCGATCTCCTGCATGTGCTCTTCGGCACCATCCTGGCGATCGATGCTCCGGCCCTTTATCTGATCGGCGCGATCACCTCGCTGACCATCGTCATCCTCGCCTTCATCTATCGGCCGCTGGTGGCCGAATGTTTCGATCCGGGTTTTCTGCGCGCCGTCGGCGGGCGCGGGCCGGTCTATCACCTGCTCTTCCTGCTGCTCGTGGTGCTCAACCTCGTCGCCAGCTTCCAGGCGCTCGGCACGCTGATGGCGGTCGGCCTGATGATGCTGCCGGCAGCCGTCGCCCAGCTCTGGTCGCGCAGTCTGCCCGTGATGATGGCGATAGCAGCCGTCAGTGCCGCCGCATCCGGCTATCTCGGCCTGATCGCCTCCTATCATCTCGAGCTCGCCTCCGGCCCGACAATCATCATGACGGCGGCGATCCTCTATGGCTTTTCCATTCTTTTCGCGCCCTCCGGCTTGGCCCGGCGCGTCTTTCCCCGCCCGCATTTGAAGGGCTGATCCCAAGGAGACTTCGATGACACCGCACAGACTGCTTCTCTCCGCAGCAATCCCCGCTTTGATGGCGCTGTCGGCCATGCCCGCCTCCGCCGAGACACTGAAGGTTGTGGCCTCCTTCACCGTGCTTGCCGATGTCGTCAAACAGGTCGGCGGCGAACACGTCAAGGTGACGAGCCTCGTCGGGCCGAACGGCGACCCCCATGAATTCGAGCCGTCGCCGGCCGACGCGAAGAATTTGAAGGCGGCTGCAGTGACCTTCGTCAGCGGCGAGGGGCTGGAAGGCTGGATGGACCGGCTGATCACCGCCTCGGGCTATAAGGGCAAACCGGTCACCGTCTCCGCAGGCATCAACACCCGCACCATGGAAGAGGACGGCGCGGAAATCACCGATCCGCATGTCTGGAACAGCCCCGTCAACGTCAAAATCTGGGTCGCCAATATCGAAAAGGCGCTGTCATCGGCCGATCCCTCGGACGCCGCCGCCTTCAAGGCCAATGCCGAGAAGTACACCAGGACGCTGGATGAATTGAACGCCTATGCCCATGCGAAATTCGACAAGGTGGCCGACGATCGCCGCAAGGTGCTGACCAGCCATGATGCCTTCGGTTATTTCGGCCGCGAATATAATATCAGCTTCCTGGCGCCGCTCGGTCTGTCCACCGAAAGCGAGGCCTCGGCCGCCGATGTCGCCAAACTGATCGAGCAGATCAAGGGCGAGCGCGTGAAGGCCTATTTCTTCGAGAATTCCAACGATCCGCGCTTGGTCAAGCAGGTCGCCAAGGCAACCGGGGCCGAGCCCGGCGGTGAGCTCTATGTCGAATCCCTGTCCGACGCCAAGGGACCGGCGCCGACCTATGAAAAGATGTTCAAATACAATGTCGATCAGCTCGCCGCCGCCATGGCGAAATCGAGCTGAGGATTAAGGGCTGCAGGTTATCCTGCGGCCCTCACAAATTGAGGTCGAAGACCAGGATGCCGGCAAGGCCTCCATCCGTCGACGAGACGATGCGCTCGCCCACCGTCACGTGCTCGGGATGGATGAGATATGCGTCGCGGGCCTCGGCGCTTTCAAAGGTCACAACAAACCCGTCGACGAAGCCGCCATGCAGTCCCTCGGGCGAAACATTCGGCCCGTATTTAATGTCCAATATGCCGGGAATGATCTGTTTCAGGGCGACGATCGCCGCAAACAGCGACTGCTTGTCTTCGCTCGTCATCGCGGTCTTCAATCGCAGGAATACGCAGTGCAGGATCATCAATCGTCCTCCCTATTTTCCTTGGCCCTATTTTCTTTGGCCCGATTTTCGTTGGATGGAGAATAGCGGCGAAAGCCGGGAGAGCAATGAGATTTATTTTCACGCAGACGTTGCGCCCAGAGGCACCCCAACCAGATTACATCTGGTCGGTCGCGACCATCGGGCGCTTGTAGATCTTCTGGACGAGATCGCGGGACGAGGCGCGGGCCTGGTCTTTCTCAGCCGGCGTCATCGGCCGGCAGGTGTTCCTGAGATTGGAAGCGTCGAGCACTGTCGCAACGCCCGAATTGGCAATGACCAGATGCCAGCTGCAGGAAGCGACCTTGTCGATGGCGACGGCACCATGGCAACCTGTGGACAGGCAGAAGGCAACGGTCACCTGTGCACCGTGGTCACCCTTATAGGCCAGCTCGACGGCTTTCTTGATATCCGTGACCCATCGCTCGCATTGCGCCTGCTTTGCCCCCGGCTCGCAGCTTTTGGTCACCGGAGTGATCTCAGCGGCCTGAAGCGGCGAGACGCAAAAAACACCCATCGAGAGGGCGAGCAGAATCTTGAGCATGGGATTTTCCTTGTACAAGCCATGAGTGGCGCATATTGCAGGCGGTTGGTCAATGGCCACTGACAAAAGGGAAGGGGGGGCACGCCAGCAGATGTTGGCACGCCACCGGGAAAATCCGAAATTGTGTCGATCCGGTGCCGCTCCTAATCCAGAACGACGGTGGCTTCGACCTCGAAGAGCATGGGATCGATGGCAAGCTTGGGAACGGGAATCAGCGTCTGCGCCGGCAGTGCTTCGCCGAACATGTCCTTGACGTTGCTAGTCAGCACCTCGAGCTTGGACATATCGTGATCGACCACGAAAACCGTCAGCTTGGCGACCTGATCCGGCCGTGCGCCGAGCGCATCGAGGGCGGTGCGCAAATTCGCATAGGCCTGCTTCACCTGGACAGCGAAGTCGGGCGACAAGGCTCCCGCGCTATCCTGGCCGCCCTGTCCGGAGATATAGGCCAGCCGGCCTTGGCGGGGCACGATCACCGCCGTGCTGTAGCCATTCGACGAGGGGTCGTAGAGGTTTTTTGGATTGACGATCGTCAGTCTGAGATTGTCTTCATTGGCTGTCGTCGCGGTGCGAACGCTGATGGTCATGATGATGAGTCCTCCGATAATGAGATGCTTGATTGCGCGTGACATGATGTTCTCTTGGCTTCTCAGGGCTGCGTGCGACGGATCCTCGTGGCCTGCAGGATGAATCTCTATCGCCTCTATGATACAACTCGTACAACGTACGGTTAGATTGCATCGTACGTCGTACGAGTCAATCGGTCAGGATCGACATTCCCAGCATTGTCGGCTTAGATCGACGTCTGATCGGTAAGGAAGACGAATGGCAGCAAAACGCAGCGGCGGTGAGAGCAAGGGGTCTGGCCGGAGAAGTGAGTCACCGCAGTCCGGGCAGGAGCCGCGCAGTGAGCCGCCTCTCTCGCTGGAACGGATCGTGGCGACTGCGGTGGAGTTGCTGGACGCCGAGGGCGTCGACGGACTGAAGATGCGCCGGCTGGCCGATCGCCTCGGCTCGGGCGCGATGAGCCTCTATTGGCACGTCGACAACAAGGAAAAGGTCTTCGATCTGGCGCTGGATTCGGTGCTCGAATATCGGGGATCGCCTGATTTCGTCGAGTCTCGAGACTGGCGCGGGGAAATCGTTCATATGCTCGAAGACTGGCGCGCCAGCATGCTGCGTCATCCCTGGTCGGCATCGTTGCTGCCGCGCCGCACGCTCGGCCCGAACATCCTCAGCCGGCTGGAACGGCTGAGCAAGACCTTGTCTGCAGCCGGTGTCGCCGATGCGGATTTGAACGTCGCGATCTGGTCGCTCTGGAACTATGTGATCGGCGCGACCATCACCCGGGCTAACTTCGACCTCTCCGACGAGGACAGAGCGGCCGCGCAGCAGCGCCTGACAGGTCTGAGCCAACACTACCCGACGATCGAACGCTCCAGTCTGCTGCTGGATAATGATTGGGACGGCGCTTTCAGGAAGGGCCTCGACTTCCTGCTCGATGGCCTCGCTCCGCGCCAGTGATCATTGGTCATTCCTGGACGAGACGGTGCCGGATTCTGCGCGTGCCGCCGGTGATCGCGCACTGCCGCGACGCGGTTTCCCGGCTATTTCCGCAGGATTTTCTCCATCGCTTTCCCCTTCGCGAGTTCGTCGATCAATTTGTCCAGGTAGCGGATTTCCCGCATCGTCTTTTCCTGGATGTCTTCCACGCGGACGCCGCAGATCACGCCGGTAATCGACGATCGGGAGGGATTCATCCGAGGCGCTTGTGCAAAGAAATCCTCGAAGTTGGTCTTCGCAGCCAACTGATCGTCCAGGCTCTGCTGGCTATGCCCCGTCAGCCAACAGATGATGTCATCGACCTCCGTCTTCGTCCGCCCCTTCTTCTCCGCCTTGGCGACATAGTGGGGATAGACGCTCGCGACGCTGACCGAATAGATGCGATGCCTCGTCATCGAGTGCTCCTCAACGTTCCAGATATTTTCCGGCTTGAGATAGCTGACTTCAAGTCCTCAACAAGTGGCCGACAATGGGCGAGCCTCCGCGGGCGCGAAGTAGATCAGTGCAAAGGTGGCATCTCTACAGCGCCGCGCGTCTTCGACCGGATTGCGCCAGAACGGACATCGGCTCGGCTTGATTAGACGCCGCTACGGGGGCCGAAAGCCGTCGGTCGGCTTCCGGGCCGATTTTCGAAAGCAGACTTTGAGCCTGGCGGTCGCGTGATCTGACGCGAAGTGGACGTTCGGTCGCCCTCGGCCGAACGCACGCGCCGGCGACCCCCTTCGTCCGAAATCCTTGGTTTCTGTCCCATCATTTCAGCTATAAGGTGGGAGACATCGCCCAAGGGGATTCAAGGCCAATGCCCCCAGAGAAGAAGGACCGTTCACCTGTTGCGCTGGAACAGCGCGACATAAGCGCCGACCAGCGCATGTTCTCACCTTCCGTTGCGCGAAATTCGGCGCCGATCGTCGCGGTCCTAAAACGTGTCCTTCCAACACGGGGCGCCGTGCTGGAGATTGGATGCGGGACCGGCGAGCACGCCGTGTGTTTTGCGGGAGCAATGCCCAACCTCACCTGGCAGCCGAGCGATCCGGATGCCGACGCCCGCACCAGCACGTCTAGCTGGATCAAATTCGCAGGGCTGAAGAATGTGCTGGCACCGCGGGATATTGATGTGTGCTCAGGACAATGGGACGTCGAACAAACGGGGCATTTTGACGCCATCGTGTCGATCAATATGATCCATATCGCGCCGTGGGCGGCAAGCTTAGGATTGTTCGCAGGAGCTGGCCGTTTGCTTCACGCTGGTGGGCTTCTTCTTCTCTACGGCCCATTCATGCGCGACGGGGCACACAACGCCCCCTCGAACGCTGCTTTCGACGCGGCTCTAAAGGAGCGCAACCCATCCTGGGGGGTGCGTGATGTCGCTGATCTTGAACAAGTGGGTGAGGCCGCTGGACTTAATCTCCGCGAGACGATCGAGATGCCTACCAACAATACGTTGCTGGTCTTCTCCAGCGGCAGTGCCTGAACGACAAGCGGGCGCGAAAGAGACGGGGGCCCATAGCAGCATTCGGGCCCCTTGCTGCCGTTCGAGGTCGATCCGAGGAACGTGCGGCATGTGCTAGGATGCGGCCTGAAGGCGGAATGCGACGGACGCACTGCGAGGGGCGGTGTGATCGTACCGGAATTCGCGCGACCGAGAGCCGACGTTGTGCTTTTGAAAGGGGAGACGAGGACGATGCCGACACCACAGCAACCCAGTCTGATAGTTCGACAGAAATCCCCACAGAACATCGAGTTTCCGTTTGCGTCGCTCTCCGATTGGCTGATCCCAACCGAGCTGTTCTTCGTGCGAAACCATTTCCCGTCGCCGGACCTCGATGCGCGAGACTGGAGATTGCGCGTTGGCGGGGCGGTGGAGCGGCCGATCGAACTTGACCTCGACAGCATCAAGGCGATGCGGAGCACGACTTTCACCGCCGTGGTCGAGTGTGCGGGGAACGGGCGCGTCTACTATGAGCCGCCGAAGGAGGGGTTGCAGTGGCAGAACGGAGCCGTCGGCAATGCCGCGTGGACAGGTGTTTCTCTGCGCGAGATTTTGGAAATGGCGGGCGTTAAGCGAACCGCATGTGAGGTTCTGCTCATAGGCGCCGACAGCGGCGTCGTCGACACAAACAAGAAAACGGCTTCTCCCGGCCCCATCGCTTTTGCGCGCAGTTTACCGCTTGAGAAGGCCATCGCTGACAGCACGATCCTTGCCTACTCGATGAACGAGCAGCCGTTGACGCGTGATCACGGCTACCCCCTACGCGCGGTCGTGGGCGGCTGGTTCGGCATGGCTTGGGTCAAGTGGATCACGCATATCACGGTTGTGGAACAACCCTTCCTTGGCTACTGGCAGGCGCGCGACTATTTCCGTTGGGAGCGCAGCCTCGGGGAACCCAGGCTGGTCCCCCTTGCGGAGATGGAGGTCAAAGCGCAGATCGCGCGTCCCGTACAGGGGGCGCATCTCATCGCCGGCCAACCGTACCGGATTTTCGGAGCCGCCTGGAGCGGAGAGGCTGCTATCCGGCAGGTGCAGGTCTGCACCGGAGATGGCAGGGGCTGGCGCGAGGGAAGGCTTCTCGAAACAGAACGTCCCTTTGCATGGCGCTTGTGGGAGTACATGTGGACCCCTGAAGAAGTGGGGCGATATATACTGCGATGTCGCGCGATCGATGGGGCGGGGTGCGTGCAGCCCGAGCTCCAGCGTTCCGACTGCGAGAGCTACGCGGCCAATTGGATCGTGCCGGTGGAGGTTACGGTCGTTCCCGAGCCACAGAAGTACGAGGAGGAATTCGTGATCTAATCACCCCCATGGGCGGAATGGCGGCTTTTGGCGCAACCGCGACCGCGTTGTCATTGCGTCATGTCCGCTTTCCAGCAGCAGCGACGGGTGGCTCGATGACCATTATGAGGACGCATTGCCGCCCGGCAGCATTGGCTCGGTCGGTGGTGTCTCCGTCCGCATTTCTGCTAAAACTCGGAAGCAAATCGTCCGCGATGTCACCAACTGCCGAAGTGTGAAGGGCGCAACGGGCTGATGGGCCTCTTGCTCATCAAGCCTCTTGTCTTGAAGGAGGAGCGCTAGGATGAGCACCGACCTGGATACCGTGCGGTCCTATGATAGGGTCGCGGCGGAGTACGCTGCCGAGGCCGCGGCGATGCCCGAATGGGTCGCGACAGAGATCGATGCGTTCGTGACCGAGCTGGGCGGCTCGGGCAGGGTGCTGGAGATCGGAAGCGGTGGCGGGCGAGATGCACTTGAGCTTGAGAAGCGGGGAATGAGCGTCCGGCGCACCGACATTGCAAAGGGTTTCGTCGAACTGCTTCGCGAAAGTGGCTTCGAAGCCGACCTGTTGGACCCGCTGACCGATGACTTGGCCGACCCGCAAGCGTCCCGGCACGCCTTACGACGGGATCTGGGCCTGTGCCTGCCTGATTCATGTCGCCCGCGAGGATTTCGGCACGGTGCTTGGACGGCTTGCCGAGGCGACCCGGACCGGTGGGCGGTTGCACGCCTCGGTTAGAGAGGGCGAAGGCGAGGATGTGTCCACACACGGCAGTGCTGCAGCGCCTCGGCGCTACGTCGAGACGTATTGGCGCGAGCCTGCCCTGCGGTCCGCACTCACAGACGCCGGCTGGATCGTCAGCGAGGTACGTCGGTGCGTCGGAAGGCCCCATGATCGGTGGCTGAGTGTTCGGGCGAGCCGGGCGTGACGCACACAGAACTTGCGGGAATGGCCGGTTGTGGCGCGACTATGAACGCCAGGTGGTCACCGCAATGTCGGCTTCCGGGCGAAGGCAAAGATCCCCTCTGTGGCCGACAAGGGGGCGCAAAGCAGCCGTATCCTTCAACAACGAACAGATGTCCGCCGCGGGCCGAAGCCGGCCTCTTGTTGCTACTGAGGAAATCGACCAGCCGCTCCGCTCACGCCCGTTTCGTCAGCGGAAACCGGTCGCGAAGCAGCCGCAGCACCGATTCCGAAGGGATCGGCGGGCCGAAAAGATAGCTCTGGCCGTAGTTGCAGCCCATCTTGGCGAGTTCGATCGCATCCTCGTTGGATTCGATCCCTTCCGCCACCACCTTCATCTCAAGTTCGCGTGCCATCGATATCACCGATCTGAGCACGATCGCCTTCTTGTCGCTGCTGTCGCGCACCAAAGTCTTGTCGAGCTTGATCGTGTCGAAGGGGAAGCGCGTGAGATAGGCGAGCGACGAATATCCGGTGCCGAAATCGTCGAGCGCCAGGCCGATGCCGGCCTCCTTCAGCTTCTGCAGCACGAGGCGGGCCTGTTCCGGATTTTCCATCACCATGGATTCCGTCAGTTCGAGCTTGAGGCGCGAGGGCTGGCAATGCGTCTTGGCGAGAACCGAACGCACATCGTCATAGAGCTCGTTATTGAGCAACTGCACGCTCGACAGGTTGATCGAGACGAAGATCGGCAATTCGCCGGTCTGGTGCTGCCAGCTCATCAGATCGTTGGTCGCCTGTTCCAGTGCGAACATGCCGAGGGGCCCGATAAGATCGGAGGCCTCGGCGATCGGAATGAATTCGGATGGCGGGATATTGCCGCGCTTGGGGTGTTCCCAGCGCATCAGCGCCTCGAAACCAGCGACCTCGACATCCTCCAGCCTTGCGATCGGCTGGTAGACCATCGACAATTCCTTGCGCTCGATGGCGCGGCGGAGATCCGTTTCCAGCTGCAGCCGATCGGTGCCGAAGTCGCGGAAGGCCGGCTGGAACGGCTCGACGCGGTTGCCGCCGGCCCGTTTTGCCCGGTACATCGCAAGCTCGGCATCGCTGAGCAGGCCGGTGGCGCTCTCCTGCCGGTCGACCCAGGAGGCGAGGCCGACCGAGGCCGTCAGGATGATCTCGCGATTGGAAAAGTTGATCGGCACCATGATCGCCTTGCTGATTGCATCGGCGAAATCGGCGACCTTGGCCGGATTGTGCTCGGAGACCAGGATGAGGCCGAACTGGTCGCCGGCAAGCCGCGCCAGCGTGTCCTGCGGTTTCAACAGCCGGCGCAGCCGCCGCGTCAGCGCGATGAGGATGTTGTCGCCGGCGGCAACGCCGAGCGAATCATTGACCAGCTTGTAGCGGTCGATGTCGATCACCATCACCGTCGGCCTGAGCGTGTCGCCGCCCGGCGCCAGAGCCAGCACCGACTGCAGCCGGTCGAGGAAGACCTGCCGGTTCGGCAGGCCGGTCAGATTGTCGTGCAGCGCATCATGCAGCAGCCGTTCGACGGAATTCTTCTGCTCGGTCACATCGACGATCGTGCCGACGCAGCGGATGATCTCGCCGTTCGAGCCGAGCACCGGCCGGGCGCGGATCAACAGCCAGTGGAAATGCCCGTCTTCGGCGCGGATGCGGAACTCATGGTTCAGCCGCCCGCGGCGGTGTTCGAGCAGCACATCGAGCGTGGCGCGGAAACGGTCGCGGTCGTCGGGATGCAGCCGCGGCAGCCAGTTGCGCGCCGCACCATGCATGGCGCCCTGCGAAAGGCCGAGCTTGATCGAGACGTCGGGAATGGTGACGACGCGGTCGCGCGCCACGTCCCAATCCCACACCATATCGCCGGAGCCGGTCAGCGCCAGCGATTGCCGCTCGAGATCGGAAAACAGCCCCTGCTGGAAGGCGCCGCCGGCGAATGCATGCTGCATGACGGTGAAGCCGATCAAAAGCACGATCAGCACCAGGCCGCCGCCGAGCGCCGGCTGGATGATGTCGTTGTCGAGCCGGCCGGTGACCGTCAGCCACGCCCCGAACAGCCAGACGAGCGTCAGCGCCCAGGCCGGCACCAGCAGAATGGCGCGGTCGTAGCGGTTGAAGCCGAGATAGATGATCAAGAGCAGTCCCGTCGCGGCCGTCAACGCGAAGGAAAGCCGGGCGATGCCGGCGGCAATCGACGGGTCGTAGATCGCCACACCAAAGAGCAGGGCAAGGCCGAGCACCCAGGCAAGCGTGGCGTAGCCGAGATGCGCATGCCAGCGGTTGAGGTTGAGATAGGTGAAGAGGAAGATGACGAAACTCGAGGCCAGCGCCACCTCCGCGCAGGCGCGCCATATTCGCTGGTCGGCCGAGGCGACGCTGATCAGCTTGCCGAGAAAACCGAAATCGACGCAGATATAACCGAGCACCGCCCAGGCAAGGGCTGCCGTCGCCGGCAGCATCGAGGTGCCCTTGACGACGAAGAGGATCGTCAGGAACACCGCGAGCAGGCCGGCAATGCCGAGCACGATGCCGCGATAGAGCGTGAAGGCGTTGATCGTGTCCTTGTAGGCGTTCGGTTCCCAGAGATAGATCTGCGGCAGCTCCGGCGTCGACAGTTCGGCGACGAAGGTGATGACGGCGCCGGGGTTCAGCGTGATGCGGAAGACGTCGGCCTCGTCGCTCGGCTGCCGATCGAGCGCAAAACCTTCGCTGGGCGTAATCGCGCTGATGCGCTGCGAGCCGAGATCCGGCCAGAACAGCTTGGAATTGACCAGACGGAAATGCGGCGCGACGATGACGCGCTCGAGCTGTTCTTCCGAAACGTTGGCAAGCGCAAACACCGCCCAGTCGCCCTGATGGTTCTCCGAGCTCGCCCTGACCTCGATGCGGCGGCGGATGCCGTCGGCGCCGGCGGCCGTCGAAACCTGGAAGGCCTCGCCCTGGTTGGCGTAGATCTCGGTCGTCGCCGTCAGATCGAGCGCGGTATCGTCACGGGAAATTTTTACCGGTTCGGCCGCCTGGGCAACGCCCGCTATGAAGGCGAATGCCGCCAGGAAAAGGGCTGCGATCACCGCGATCACTTGTCCGGACGGTGACTTGGGCAGCATGCGGTCTCTTGTCATCGGCTGTCGGTTTTCCTGCCTTTATCCGTATCGGTGGCGAGACGTGAAAACATCACATGGTCGTGCCACTGACCGTTGATCTTCAAATATCCGCGCAGATAGCCTTCCTGTTGAAACCCGGCTTTTTCAAGCAGACGGATGCTGCGCGCGTTATCTGGAATACAGGCTGCTTCGATACGGTGCAACTCAAGCCCGGTGAAGATGTAAGGAATAACCATTTGAAGAGCGGCAAACATATGCCCCTGGCCGGCATGACGTTCGCCCATCCAGTAGCCGATCATGCAGCTTTGTGCCGCCCCCCTTCTGATGTAGCCGATGGTGACGCCGCCGACGAGCGTCATGTCGTCTTTGAGGAAAATGAACAGCGGCACCGCCTGGCCCGAGGCATATTCCTGCTTGCCGCGGACGACGCGGGCGCGGTAGGCGCCCTCCGTCAGCTCGTCGCGCCGCCAGGTCGGCTCCCAGGGTTCCAGGAATTTGCGGCTGTCGGCGCGCAACCGGTGCCACTGGTTGAAATCCTGGTAGCGCGGCAGGCGCAGGAGATATCTGTCGTTCTCCAACTGCACCGCTTCCGGCTGCCGCTGCAGGAACCGAAAAACCGATTTTGGCATCGATCACTCCCGGCAGGACGGACGTCGGCTCAGCGGCTTGCCTGCAGCGTCTTCGACGCCGGGACCGAAAGCGAGGCAGTGATGACTTCCATCGGGGCGAGCTGTTCCAGTGGACCGATCGCCGAAAGCGTCGGCACCGTATCATAGAACAGCCGGCCGGCGAGATCGGTCAGCCGTTCGATGGTGATGCCTTCCAGCCGCTCCATCATCTCCGGATTGGAGATCGGCCGGCCGTAGAGCATCATCTGCCTGGCGATCTGGCCGGCGCGGGCAGCCGGGCTTTCCGCACCCATCAACAGCTGGGCGCGGATCTGGGCGCGGGCGCGCTCGATTTCCTTCTGATGGATCGCATCGGCCGATTTGTGCAGCTCATCGATGATGACGGGCACCAGCTCCGGCAGGTTTTCGCCGCCGGTCGCGGCATGAATGCCGAAGATGCCGGTGTCGGAAAAGCCCCAGTGGAAGGCATAGACCGAATAACAGAGGCCGCGGAACTCGCGCACCTCCTGGAAGAGCCTGGAGGACATGCCGCCGCCAAGGATATTGGCGAGGATCTGCGAGCAGTAGAAATCGCGGGCATGATAGGGCTTGCCTTCGAAGCCGAGCAGGATTTGCGCGTCCATCAGGTCGCGCGGTTCGCGCACGCTGCCGCCGATATAACGCGCCGGTTCCATGACCGGCGGGGCGGAAGGGGTCGTCGGCAGGCTGGCGAAGCGATCCTCGACCATGCGCAGGAATTCTTCATGTTCGACGGCGCCGGTGGCGACCACGAACATGCGGTCGGTCGTATAGTTGCGGCCGAGATAGCCACGGATCTGCTGCGGCGTGAAGGAGACGACGGTCTCCGGCGTGCCGAGGATCGCCCGGCCGAGCGTCTGGTCGCGATAGGCGGCCTCGGAGAACCGGTCGAACACCACGTCGTCGGGCGTGTCGTTGGCGGCGTTGATCTCCTGCAGGATCACCTGCTTCTCGCGCTCCAGCTCCTCTTCCTCGAAGGCCGATTCCGTCAGGATGTCGGCGAGGATATCGACGGCGAGCGGCACGTAGTCCTTGAGCACGCGGGCATAATAGGAGGTCGTCTCGGTCGAGGTCGCGGCATTGACTTCGCCGCCGACATCCTCGATCTCCTCGGCAATCTGGCGGGCCGTGCGGCGCGCCGTGCCCTTGAAGGCCATGTGTTCGAGCAGGTGAGCGATGCCGTGCTCGTTGTCCGTCTCGTTACGCGATCCCGATTTGATCCAGACTCCGAGCGCAACGCTTTCAAGATGCGGCATGGTCTCTGTGACTACTGTCAGCCCGGATTTCAGCCGGGTGCACTCAACTGTCATTGGCTATCTTTCTGCGCCTGCTGTCGTCTCGCCGCGGGCATGCTGGCCGATAAAAGTCTCAACGGCTTTCAGCTCCGGTTTGATGATCTGGAAACGCTCCTCCCTGTGCATCAGATCAGCAAGCCACGTCGGAAGCGCCGGGTCAATACCGCAGGCGGATTTTACGGCGGCGGGGAATTTCGCCGGATGCGCGGTCGAAAGCGTCACCATCGGCGTCTTCGGCTTTTCTTTCTTGGCAGCGACGAAGACGCCGATCGCCGAATGCGGATCCAGCAGATAGCCGGTCTCGGCGTGGGTCTGGCGGATCGTCTCGGCCACTTGCTTCTCGCTGGCGCGCCCGGCGCGGAAGTCGCGGCGGATCGCCTTCAGCGCTTGCGCACCGATCTCGAAGCCGTTGGATTGCTTGAGGCTTTCCATTGCCGCGCGCACCTTCGAGGCGTCGCGGTCATAGGCTTCGAACAGCAGCCGTTCGAAGTTCGAGGAGATCTGGATGTCCATCGATGGCGAACTCGTCGCCTTGACCGCTTTCATGTCGTAACGACCGGTCTTCAGCATCCGCGCCAGGATGTCGTTTTCATTGGTGGCGATCACCAGCCGGTCGATCGGCAGGCCCATGCGCTTGGCGCAGTAGCCGGCGAATATATCGCCGAAATTGCCGGTGGGCACCGTGAACGAGATCTTCCGGTCGGGGCCGCCGAGCGCCACCGCCGCCGTGAAATAATAGACGATCTGGGCCATGATGCGCGCCCAGTTGATCGAGTTGACGCCGGAAAGCCGAACCCTGTCGCGGAAGGCCACGTCGTTGAACATCGCCTTCACGAGGTTCTGGCAATCGTCGAAATTGCCCTCGACGGCAAGCGCATGCACGTTCGGCGACGAAGAGGTCGTCATCTGCCGCTGCTGCACCGGCGAGACCTTGCCATGCGGGAAGAGGATGAAGATGTCGGTGCGCTCGCGGCCGGCGAAAGCGTCGATCGCCGCCCCGCCGGTGTCGCCCGAGGTGGCGCCGACGATCGTCGCGCGCTCGCCGCGCTTCTCGAGCGCATAGTCCATCAGCCGGGCGAGCAATTGCATCGCCACGTCCTTGAAGGCGAGCGTCGTGCCGTGGAACAGCTCCATGACGAAGCTGTTCGGCCCGGTCTGGACGAGCGGCGCGATTGCCGGATGGCGGAAGGTGCCGTAGGCCTCGTCGATCATCGCTCGGAACGTGTCGTCGGGGATTTCGCCGTTGGTGAAGGGCGACAGGATGGTGAAGGCGATTTCCTGATAAGACTTGCCGCGCAGCGCGCGGATCTCCTTCTTCGAAAAGCTCGGCCATTTGCGCGGAACGTAGAGCCCGCCGTCGCGCGCCAGCCCTGTCAGCAGGGCGTCGCAAAAGCCGAGGGAAGGGGCCTCGCCGCGGGTCGAGATATAGTCCACGTTCGTCATCCTTGATCTATCGCTGAAGGAAATCCGGCCGGGCGCCGCCGTGGCCCGGTCCGCTGGAAATCGAAAAGAGGCCGCCCTGCAGGCATGGCATCGCGGATATGCTGTTGAGGTTGCCCGCATCCGGCGGCGAAAAGTGCATCAAAACGGCGCTTACCCAATCGATTTTTGTTTACGCCGCTGATATAGACCATCGCAAACCGTCATGAAAGGCCCCGCGAAAAAGACATGGGCCTCCAAGAAACGCTTGCACAAGGGATGGAATATGGTGCTCGGCAAGGTCTCGCGTCTCATCGTCTCCGCATCTTTTCTCGCCTTGCTCACTGGTTGCAACTCGCTCGGTATAGGCGGCGACAGCAAGTCGTCGGCGCCGGCGACGCAGTCGAACGGCACCGCCCAGATCATGCCGCTGGCGCCCGCCAACCCGTCTTCGAACAATCCCTCGATCGGCACGGCGACGACGGCGCAGGGCACGGTCGCTCCCGTCGTCCAGGGCGCCTGCCCACAGATCTTCATGCGTGACCAGGATGCGATCTTCCGCACCTATGCCAAGGGCAAGAAGGACGATCCGCAGCAGATCGTCTTCCAGGCTTCCTTCGGCGATTACACCCGCCAGTGCACGCTGAACGACACGAACCTGACGATGACGGTCGTTGCCCAGCTGCGCCTCATTACCGGCCCGGCCGGCACGCCGGGCCCCGTGACGCTGCCGATCCGCATCTCCGTCGTCGATGGCGAGACCGTGCTCTATTCCGAGGTCACCAAGTTCCCGACCGAGATCCCACCGGGTGCGCCGGGCACCCAGGTGGTCTTCCGCAAGGACGGCATCAAGATGCCGGTCGGCTCCGGCGCCCTGGTGCGCGTCAACGTCGGCTTCGACACCCAGCCGGCAAAGACCAAGAAGAGCAGCTAGAGCAATTCCAGGAAAAGTGCGCAGCGGTTTTCCGTCCGGAATTGCGTGAAAAGGAAAGCCAATCTCAGGAAAGGCGGTTTTCGGACGACGTCCTATTCTAGGGCTCGATCCGCTCCGGGGGATCGGTGAACGGATTGAGCAGCCGCGTACCGCGGCCCTCGAAATCTTTGATGTTACGCGTGACAAGCACGAGGCGGTGAACGCGCGCAGTCGCTGCAAGCGCCAAGTCCCAGCGGTCCTTGTTCTTGGCTCCGAGCAGGCGCGTCCATTCTTCCACAACTGGGGCGTCCACCGGCAAAATCCGATCTGCAAACGCTTTCTCCAGGTTGGCAATTCCTCGAATGATAGCAGCGGCGCGTTCCGGGTCGCGCCGTTTGAGCATTTCAGCACCTCGGCGCTTCTCGAATAGCGTCGCTACGCTGAGGCGCAGTTCCGCGTCATCGACGCCGGCGATCCACTTGCGGACGTTGGCGTTCCCTCGCGGGCTGAACTCACGCAAGACATTCTCGTCCAGCAAGTAGCCGGTCACGGAATTATTCGCGGGCCTGCAACATCGGCTGCTCCGTCGACTTCATCGAAGGCCCCAAGTTCGGCGAGGTCGGCGAGCGATCGCTTGAGACTGCGGGATGGATAGGGTCGCCCCCGCTTCGGATATGCTTTCGCGTATTCGATGGCGGCCTCGACCTGCTCGCGGCTGAGAGAAGGAAAATCCTCGACGATCTCCGCGACTGTCTGTCCGCGGGCAAGTGCTGCCACCATATGGACCGGAACGCGCGTGGCCTTTATCAGCGGTTCTCCACGCTCTACGTCTACCCACTCTCGCAAAGCTTCCAGGCGCTGAAGCCGAGTTTCGAGATCTGCGTCTATCTTCCCCAGGTCGAGCTCGATTTCCCCGAGACTGACACGATGAGCGTCGAAAGAGAGTTGACGGATCGCATCGTATAGTCTGCGACGGCCGGCAGGAGTTAGGTCTTTATCGAGGCCGTCGGCGACGAGCAAAAAACGCATTTCTGCGGGGCCCAAAAGCCGCTGAACAGCGCTACCGACCTTGCGCTGGCGCGCGCGAATAACACCTGTATCGACAGCCTTGTTGAGAGCGGTCGCGGACCGGTTCAGGACGTAACCGGCCTCAGTCAAAGTGAGAGCGTGGGTAGCAGGCATAAGCATTTCCTTGCTAATTGATCTCCAACATAGGGATGATTTAAGCGCGTGGCAAGGTGAGATTGAACGACAGCTTCATTGCCGTCCTCAATTCCGCGCCGATTGGCGCAGAAGTGCGAAACCCGCTTCTCAGCTTCGGTTTATTCAGGTTCTAGAACACCGATGTCGGCGGGGCATGAAGCCGCCGCTGTCCCGATCAAAATGGTCGTCCTGGTCACCGATTGCGGCCTCAGAACCTAAATCGGTTCAGAGAACGCCTTCCCAGGCCGCCAGTGCGGCAACGACGCCCGGCAGGTCATTCATGCGGGAGATTGCCGTTTCGGCGCCGGCATCCGTCAATTTGTCGGCATGGGCGGGATAGCTGTGCGAGGCGCCGGTAAAGCCGATGACGCGCATGCCGGCGGCACGCGCCGCATGCACGCCGTGGACGGAATCCTCGACCACGACAACTTTGTCGGGCGAAACGCCCATCTGGCTTGCGCCGTGCAGGAAGATGTCGGGCTTCGGCTTGACGCGGTCGGGCCCAAGATCCTTGGCGGAAAAGATGTTCGGCGCAAACAGCGGCTTCAGCCCTACCTTGCTCAGCATCATGTCGAGTCGCTTGGTGCTCGAATTCGAGCAGATGCAGCGCTTGATCGGCAGCCTGGAGACGGCGAATTCGACACCTGGAATGGCCTGGACGTCCTGCGCCAATCTGAGGTCGAGCATATGCTCCGACTTGTCGAGCAGGGAGGCCGAAAACGGGATGCTTGCCTCGCGCTCGATCTGCAGCAGGATGTTGCGCCATGTCATGCCGGCGAAGCGCTCGCCCATTTCCTCGGCACCGATCGGATACCCGGCCTCGGTCAGAAGCGCGGATTCGACTTCCGCCGCGATGATTTCCGAATCGACGAGAACGCCGTCGCAGTCGAAGATGATGAGGTCGAAGCCGTCCATATGTTCACGCCTTGCTGGAAGTCTGGGCCTTGTCCGGGAATGCTGCGGCTTTACACGATGCCCGGCCAAAGCTCAACCTGATCTCAAGCATGGCTGCGATGCGGCAAGCGAGCGGCTGCGGCGTCGCTGCCGGAGTAGCCGTCAGGCGGCCAGCTTCCCACCCCGGCGTCCGGCTGCAGATTGCGTGGAGGCTGTCGCCCGAAGCTTGAACCGGGAAACGAGTTCGCGCAGCGTGGCAGCTTCCTGGGCAAGCTGGCCGGATGCCGCGGTGGATTGCTCCACCATCGCCGCGTTCTGCTGGGTCACCTGGTCCATGGAATTGACGGCGGTATTGACTTCGGCAAGGCCGGTCGACTGCTCCCTGGCCGATACGGCGATTGCATCCATGTGCTGGTTGATGCGGGCAATCTGTTCACTGATCGCCTTCAGAACCTGGCTGGTGTCGAGAACCAGTCTGACGCCGCTTTCGACTTCCACCGAGGATTTCTGGATGTGGCCTTTGATTTCCTTTGCCGCCTGGGCCGATCGCTGGGCGAGCTCGCGAACTTCCTGGGCCACCACCGCAAAGCCCTTGCCGGCGTCTCCGGCGCGTGCAGCTTCGACGCCGGCGTTCAGCGCCAGCAGATTGGTCTGGAAGGCGATCTCGTCGATCACGCCGATAATGCTGGAGATCTGCTGGGACGAAGCCTCGATGCGGCGCATGGCCTCTTCGGCATGCGACACGACCTCCGAAGACTTGACGGCATTGCGGTTTGCATCGGTCGCTTCGGTGCGTGCCTCGTCGGTGCGCTTGCTCGAGTTCGAGACATTGGCGGTGATCTGGTCGAGTGCCGCGGCCGTTTCTTCGAGAGCGGCCGCTTGCTGTTCTGTTCGTTTCGACAGATCGCCGGCCCCGGACGCGATTTCCCTGGTGCCTTCGTCGATCGCGGCAATAGCGGTCGCGATCGCGCCGAGCGTCTGATCGAGCTGCCGGATCGACATGTTGAAGTCATGCCGGAGGTTTTCAAAGTCGGGAGCGAAGGGCTCGTCGATCTGGAAGGCGAGATCGCCGGATGCAAGCCGCTTCAGGCCTGCAGCGAGGCCTGATGTCGCCGCCCGCAGCCGAACGGCGGCATCTTCGTCAGCCTGCTTCCGGGCGGTGATCCGCTCGGCTTCGCCCTGCAATCGAGCTGCCTCAGCGTCCTGCTCGAGTTGCTTGTTGGCAATCGCCGCCTGGCGGAAGACTTCGACGGCCGATGCCATCGTTCCGATTTCATCGGTGCGGCCGATCCCGCTGCAGGCAATGGCTGTGTCACCGCCGGCGAGCTTTTGCATATCGTTGGAAAGCGAAAGGATCGGCTTGGTGACCGTCTTGCGGGTCAGGAAATAGAGGCCAAAGGCGAAGAGCGCGGCCAAGCCCAGAAGTGCTTTCAGAACGATATCGACCGAAGCTTTTATCTCGGAGCTGTGCTTGGAAATATCATCCGACGCCGCCGTGATCTGGTCTCCGGCCTGTTCCATGGCCGTTTCCAGCGTCGAGAACTGCGCCATGAAATCCGGCAATGCCTTCAACGCCGCGGTGGGATCCTTGCCGGCGAGATCGACGATCTCAGTGGCGCTTGCAATATAGGCAAGCAGGGGACGTTCGACGCCGGCAAGGATCGTTTTGGTCTTGTCGTCGGTGGCAAGCGCCTTGTTGGCGTCGATCATCTCGCGGAACGACGCCTCGTGCTCCACCAGATCTGCCTTCACCGCGTCGGCGGCGATGCCTGCTGCCGGGTTGGATGCCAGCATCGACGCGAGCACGTCGGCGCGCAGCGCATCATGCATCATGTCGGCCTGCATGTGGTTGCGCAGAATTTGCGCTGACTGGCTGACATCGGCGCTGTTTGCGGTAAGAATGGAAGCCGACCAGATGCCGACGCCCGTGGCGCCGCCCGCCAACCCGAAAATCGCGATGCTCGCAATGATGATCTTATGCTGGATCGACGCCATGACAGGACTCTCTCGTTAATTTAGAACGTGAGAGTAGCCGAACATGCTTAATTATTTCTCTGCACCATGTCGCTTAGCGTTGCGAAAACAACAGGTTGCAGCGGGTGTTTCACTTTCGATGAAAAGTTGAGCTGCTTTGAGCGTAGAGCGGGTAACCGGTGCGAGCTCATCGAGCGCCGGGAGATGCAATAAGGTTAGGGCTCTTCCTCGTTTGCGAGGGCGAGCCCCATCCGACTATTGTTCCGGCAGGATGATCTTCTTATTGGTGGTGCTCTTGACCGGCTTCTCGCCGGGGACGTGCGACATCGTGCGCGTCGTGCTATCCAGCGTGCTGCCGTCGGTGCTGGTCTTTGTGCGAGACTTGCTGAACGTCCCTTTGTCCACAGCCTGGGCTTTGGTCTGGGCCTTCAGCTGGTCGCCATTGTCGTTGACGTGGGTCTTGCTTTGCGCCTTTCCATCGATGGTGGCTGCACTTCCCCCCGATCCAATCGAAGAGGTGGTGCCGTCGTCGGTCCGGCAAGTGCCGGCCGTTCCGAGCGAGCTTGCGGATGTGCCGCCTGCCGAGGCGCTTCCGGCCGATCCGACCGTTCCGGCCGCGATGCAATCCTCGGCGAGGACGGCCGGGGCCGACGCCAGCAGCGCGATCGAGGCGGCCGCGATAAGGTCGATAGGTTTCATTGCTATCTCCTACTTCTTGGGTTTCGTAACCGAGCAGGTTCCGTCGGACCGTTTGGTGATGACGGTGCCGTCAGGCCGGGCAATGCTCGCCGTCGAAAAGCTGTCGACGCTTCCCGATCCGGCCGAGGAGCCGGCGGAGGAGGATGACGAAGAGGTACCGGTCGATCCGCCGCCGGTCGTGGTGGATGAGGAAACATGACCGTTGCCGGCCGTTACGGTGGACGACATGTCTCCTTGCGACGACTGAGACTGGACGATGGTGCACGTCGTTCCGTCGTCGAGCTTGATTTCCTCGGACATTGCCTGTCCGGCGATCAGGGCGAGTGAAGCGCCGATTGCGATTGTGGAAAAGTTGGTCATTGGTCTATCTCCAAGGGATTGGCCGACGCCATCAAGGCGCCGGCCGACATCGTCAGCAGTCTTTGGTGCCGGCGGCGTCCTTCTTGACCTGTCCGGGTGCACAGCCCTTCTTGCCCTTATTGTCGTGAGAGCTTCCCGCAGCGCTGCCGCCGGTGCCGACTGTGCTGCCGGTCTTGTCTCCGTCCGCTGACGAAGCGCCGGTTCCGACGCTCGAGGCCGAGTTCGCGTCGCCCGAGCCCGCCGCGGAGCCGCCGGTGCCGACGGAGCTGCTCGATGTACCGCCGCCGGCCGATGAGCCGCCGGTGCCGAGCGTCGAGGACGAGCCGGAATTACAGTTGGTAGCGCCGGCAGGGCAGGTGCCCCCGGCAGAGCTGCCACCAGTACCGATCGTGCTGCTCGCAGTTCCGCCGCCGGCCGACGAACCGCCGGTGCCGACGGTGCTTGACGATTGGGCGAAGCCGGAAACAGCCGTGCCGGCCAGAAGGGCGGCCGCCAAGGCCAGATGTGTTGCCTTCATCATGGTGTATTCCTCCGTTATTTCTTACGTGCCGTCGCATCCGGAATGGATGGATAGCTGTCTGACAAACTTGGCTCTCACCCCACTGTTCCTCTCTTGGGCCCTCAGTCGGATGGGCCTCAGACCTTGGTCCGAACCTCGCCGCCATGGTTCACGATCGAGCGTGATGGGAGCGCGTTCTCGCCCGCCCGGCTGTTCGGAACACCGGCGTTTCCTGGCTGGCGCGACACCGTCCTCATTGCGGGCTCACCGGCTCGGGCGTAGCATGCAGAGCATAGGAGAGGGGAAATGAGGCTTTCAGCTCTTGTTCGGTCGGCGGCAGCCGCAGCGCTGCTGTTTGCCTTCACATCCGCCGACGTCACCGCCAAGGGCGGCAAGCACCACCACAAGCGAACCTGCGCCCAGATGCAGGCGATGATGGATCATGGTCTGACCGGCGGAAAACATGTTGGGGATGGGCCCGAAAAGAGAGCCAAGCTCGAAAAGAAGATGAGGAAGAAGGGCTGCTAAGCGCTGGGTAAACTGCGAGAGCTGGCGACGGGTGCGCAGCTGCGCGAAATCAAGGAGGATGAAAGCATCCTCGGTGAAGCCGAGAGCAATCACGCGGCGCTGGCCCTCACGCCGGCGGCACGGCGGGCGCATGTGCGGCAGGAAGATGAAAAGAGGGCAGCTGCGTGAGGGCTCGGGAAGGTTAAGCGGCGCGCTTGAAACCGTCGTGAGACGGCAAGATCCCGCGCATTTTCATCGGAACAAATCGAAGGAATCCCGGTTCGCCCACCATCCCTGGTGAAGCAAAAAGGAGATTCCAATGCTTCTGAGACTGCTCGCAGTAACAGCGCTTTCACTTGGCCTGACAACGGCCGCCATCGCACAATCCGGCGGCGGCAGCGGCGGTTCCGGATCCGGCTCCGGCAGCAGCAGCGGTGCGTCCGGCTCCGGTAGCGGCAGCGGGTCGGATTCCGGTTCCGGCGGCACGGGATCCGGCAATTCGGGCGCGAATTCGACAGATGGAGGAGGCGCAGGAGGAATGAACGGCGTCAACAACTCCGGCGGCGATCCGGACGATTGCCAGCGCCAGCAGGCAGGCCAGCCCGGCAATTCGGCACCCTCCGGCACGACGACAAACAAGCCGGATTCCGCCACCGCCTGCCAATAGAAGACGCATCCGATTATGACTGGATCCCTGGCAGCGCCTCCACGGCAAGCTGCCTGAGCTGACGCCATGCTCCGGTTGTGCCTATTTGTGAAAAGCTATGACTGGCGAGCTGTCATCCGCAGAATGCTGCTCATCTGCGGTCGGCACGCTCCACCAGACCTCATCCTGAGGTGCGCAGCCCGCAGGGCGAAGCCTCGAAGGACACGCCGAGACGCTTCTCCTTGCCTCTATCAACGCCGGTGCACCCGCCTCGCCCTTCGAGGCCCTGCGGGCACCTCAGGGTGAGGCTCTCTTGGGTGCTGGCGTTCTGGCGCATTGGCGCAATGGGAGCCGGGTGGGTGGTGAAGAGCTAGAGCCGGGATCGCGCGCCAACATTTTTTAGATCCGTCCCGACCTATGAATCGACCGGAAAAAGCATCAGAAATTGCCGGTCGCCTTCCGGTGAAAACAGGATGGAGCGGCTTTCCGCCGTGCGCCGCGCCCAGCCTTTGTCGAGGAAGCTCGAGAGTAGGGCCTTGCCGAGGCTGCCGGCCAGGTGCGCGCGTCTTTCGCTCCAGTCGAGGCAGGAGCGGCAGAGCGGGCGGCGCGAGGATCTGAGGTCGCTGACATCGATGCCGATGCATTTGAGGTCGCTTTCACCTTTTTCCGTCAGCGCCAGGCCATCGCCGACCGCGTCGATCGATCCGGAAGCGATCAGGCTGTCGAGCATGCGCACGCCGTAATCGCCGGCAAGATGATCGTAGCAGATGCGCGCCTTGCGCAGCGCCGGCTCCTTCGGTCCCGGCTGGTGACGCAGATGGCCGCGTCCGGCGGCAAAGCCCATCATGCTTTCGATCAGCCGGGCGACGGCCTCATCGGCCAGCGTGAAATAACGGTGGCGGCCCTGCTTGCGCTGGGCGAGCAAGCCGCCGGCTTCGAGTTTTGCAAGATGCGTGCTGGCCGTCTGCACGGTGATGCCGCCGACGCCGGCAAGCTCGGTCGCCGTCAGCGCCCGGCCACCTGTCAGCGCCGCCAGCATGTTGGCGCGCGCCGGATCGCCGATCAGCGCGCCGATCTGCGCAATGTCAGGACCTTCCTTCATAGTTCGATCGTAACCGAAGCATCGCCGTCAGGCAATGTGCGAAAACGGATGAAGAGCCAAAGGAGAAACCGATGATCACCTGCTTCATCCGTTACGAGATCGACCCCTTCAAGAAGGAGGCGTTTGCCGACTATGCCCGCAACTGGGGCCAGGCGATTCCGAAGAATGGCGCCGACCTGATCGGTTACTACGGCCCGCACGAGGGATCGGCGACGACGGCTTACGGCGTCTACAATATCGAAAGCCTCGCCGCTTACGAAGCCTATCGTGCCCGGCTGGCTGCCGACCCGCTCGGACGCGAGAATTACGAATTTGCCAGACGCGAAGGCTTCATCTTGAAGGAGGATCGCATCTTTCTCAAAAATGTCTCCGCTCCTCACGCCAAGCTGGTGCTGTCATGATCGCCGTCATCTTCGAAGTCGTGCCCTATATGGGCGAACGCCACAAATATCTCGATCTCGCCGGCGAGTTGCGCGGCGAACTCGAAAAGATCGACGGCTTCATCTCGATCGAGCGTTTCGAGAGCCTGACGACACGCGGCAAGCTGCTGTCGCTCTCGTTTTTCCGCGACGAGGAGGCGGTGAAGGAATGGCGCAATCTCGAAGCTCACCGGGCAGCCCAGCAGGCCGGCCGCGGCGGCATCTTCGCCGACTATCGCCTGCGCATCGCCAGTGTGGTGCGCGATTACGGCATGTTCGAACGCGACGAAGCGCCGGCCGATAGCCGCAAAGTTCATGATGCCGCCTGATCGCCGGCGGCCGGCCGGCATCGGGCAACGTTTGCCACTTACTCATCGGGCACCCGAATAAATTCCCGAAATCGGCCACCGCTTCAGGCTTTGGTAACTAAGTTGCGTAACCATAACGGACAGTTAAGCGTAGAGCGTATGAGTGAGTATTTAAATGGCATCAGTTTTTCCGCTTGCCGACCTCAAGGCTTCCGTCAAGTCGGATTCCCGGCCGGGATCCCGGACGGATTCCTGGGTTGACACGATCATCAAGGGCGACTGCGTCAGCGCCCTTGAAGCTCTGCCCAGCCACTCCGTCGATATCATATTTGCCGATCCGCCGTATAATCTGCAACTCGGCGGAACGCTGCATCGTCCCGATCAATCGCTGGTCGATGCCGTCGACGACGAATGGGATCAGTTCGCCTCCTTCGAGGCCTATGACGCCTTCACCCGCGCCTGGCTGCTGGCTTGCCGCCGCGTGCTGAAGCCCACCGGGTCGATCTGGGTGATCGGCTCCTACCACAATATCTTCCGCGTCGGCGCCACGCTGCAGGATCTGAATTTCTGGATCCTCAACGACATCATCTGGCGCAAGACCAACCCGATGCCGAATTTCAAGGGCCGCCGTTTCCAGAACGCCCATGAGACGATGATCTGGGCAAGCCCCAGCGCCAAGGCCAAGGGCTATACCTTCAATTACGATGCGCTGAAGGCCGCCAATGACGACGTACAGATGCGTTCCGACTGGCTCTTCCCGATCTGCAGCGGCGGCGAGCGGCTGAAGGGCGAGGACGGCAAGAAGGCGCATCCGACGCAGAAGCCGGAAGCGCTGCTTGCCCGCGTCATCATGGCCTCGACCAAGCCCGGCGATATCGTGCTCGATCCCTTTTTCGGCTCGGGAACGACGGGCGCCGTCGCCAAGCGTCTCGGCCGCCACTTCGTCGGCATCGAGCGCGAGCAGGATTATATCGATGCGGCCTCGGCCCGCATCGCTGCCGTCGAGCCGCTCGGCAAAGCGGAACTGACCGTCATGACCGGCAAGAAGGCCGAAGTCCGCGTCGCCTTCAACGTGCTTGTTGAAAGCGGCCTGATCAAGCCCGGCCAAGTGCTGACCGACGCCAGGCGCCGCTATAGCGCGATTGTCCGCGCCGACGGCACGGTAGCATCCGGCGGCGAGGCCGGGTCCATTCACCGTCTCGGCGCCAAGGTGCAGGGTCTCGATGCATGCAACGGATGGACCTTCTGGCATTTCGAAGACGGGCAGTCCCTGCGCCCGATCGACGATCTCAGGTCCGTCATCCGCAGTGATCTGGCAAAGGCGGAGTGAGCAGCGCCTCTACGGATCGAAACCACCTTCTTCCGATTTCCCTCCAGTTGCGGAAGAAGACCAAGGCGCCCGGGGTCAAACCCGGGCGTCCTCTTTTTTGTTTTGTGCAATTCGGACGCAAAACCGCTCTACACTTTGCTGAAATTGCTCCAGTCAGAACTCCTGGTAGTCGGTGACCTCGACCCGTGTGACGCGGCCTTCTGTGTTGAAGGTGATCGTCTCCTCACCCTCGCGGATTAGCGGCTTGCCTGATTTACTGTGGGTGGCGCGTACTGACCAGACCGACCGGCCGGAGAGCGGCGTCAACGTTTCCACCAGCGAATTTTCCGCCGTCTGATCGGGATAGTCGTCGAAATAACGCCGGAAGGCGGCCATGATTTCGGCGCGGCCGGTGAGATCGCCGACGCCGTTCGAGACATAGGTCGCATCCTCGGCGAAATAGGCCTCGATGGCCGGAAAATCGAGGGCATTGATGGCGGCGTGAAAACGTTCGATCTCTTCTGCGGGGTCGAATGCCATGGGTCTCAGACCTTCAATCCGTAAGCTGTGAGATCGCTGCGCAGCTTCTCAGGCCCCGAAAACAACACCGCATTCCAGCCGAAAGCCCTGGCGCCTTCGACATTGAGCGGCGCATCGTCGATGAAGATCGTCGCTGCCGGATCGAGGCCGAAACTTTTCGTATGGGTCTCGTAGATGGCGATATCGGGCTTGATCAGGCCGACATCGCCGGAAACCGTGACGCCGCGCGGTTTGGTCAGGAACGGGAAGCGTTGCTGCGCCTCGCGGAACGTGTCGGAGGCGAAGTTTGTCAGCATCGTCACGTCGCGCCCTTCGGCAATCAGCCCTTCCATGATCGCGACGCTGTCGTCATAGGCGTGCGGCACCATCTCGTGCCAATATTTGCGGAAGGCGCGGATATGCTCCTCACGCGCCGGATGCTGTTTAATCAGCAGCGCTTCGGCCTCCGCCCAGGTGCGGCCGCGGTCCTGCTCGATGTTCCAGTCATGGGTGCAGATATTGGCGAAGAACCAGTTGCGCTCGCTCTCATCGGGAATGAGGCGGCTGAAGGGAAGATGCGGATCGTAATGAATAAGGACTTTGCCGATATCGAAAACGATATGTCTTATGTCGGTGGTCATGGTCATCCCTTGGATGTTTTGAACGCGAGAGGAATAGCCGCTGCGATCGCTTTTTTCATGATGGTCGGCAGCGCCTGGGCTTCAAGATTTGTAACCGGCTCCCACCATCCGTCATTCGGGCCGTCATCCACGGCGACCTTGGTTGCAATCGCCGCGCGCCAGATCGAGAGCCTGAGCTCGAAATGGGTGAAGACATGGATGACGGTGCCGGAGGCCTGCCATGCCGCTTCGAAGGGCGCGGCGGCAGCCGAGGTCTCGCCGTCGATGCGCGCCGTCCACGCCGTCGTCGGCACCTCGGTCATGCCGCCGAGCAGGCCGCTGTCGATGCGCCGCCTGAGCAGGATTTCGCCATCAGCGGTCACCGCGATGAAGGCCGCGCCGTATCTGACCGGCTTCTCCTTCTTCGCCGTCTTGACCGGAAAAAGCTCGGGATCGGAAAGTTTCAGCGCCGCGCACGCACCCCGGAACGGACAGAGCGAACAGGCCGGCCGTTTCGGCGTGCAGATCGTCGCGCCGAGATCCATCATCGCCTGGGCGAAATCGCCGGGCCGTGTCTCAGGCGTCAGCAGCGCCACCTTCTCTCTCATCGCGGGTTTGGCGGCCGGTAGCGGCGTGGCGATCGCATAGAGCCTGGAAATCACCCGCTCGACATTGCCGTCCATGACAGCCGCCTGCCGGTTAAAGGCGATTGCCGCGACGGCGGCGGCCGTATAGTCGCCAATTCCGGGCAGCGATTTGAGGCCCTCTTCGGTATCGGGAAAGATACCGCCATGCTCGTTCGCCACCGCTTCGGCGCATTTCTTCAGGTTGCGGGCTCGCGCATAATAGCCGAGCCCCGCCCAGGCGGCCATGACAGCATCGTTTTCGGCTGCAGCAAGATCGGTCACCTCGGGCCAGCGCTGCAGAAACCGTTCGAAATAGGGTTTGACCGCCTGCACCGTCGTCTGCTGCAGCATCACCTCGGACAGCCAGACGCGATAGGGGTCAGGCTTGACGCCGCGGGTCGCCATACCGGGCGAAACGCGCCAGGGCAGCTCGCGGTGGTGGCGATCGTACCAGTCGAGCAGGGGCTTTGCTGAGGGCGTGTCGAGTGTGGTGATCGTCATGATTTGCCGCAATGGGGGGAAGTGCCTATACTTGGCGAAGCAATGCCGCGCGATCAAGTCGCCTGTGCGAATTGGCATGCGAATTGGCGGGGTCGCCGAAGGGTTTCGATGAGTTATCCACGCAAAGGTGCAAAACAGATCTCCGAGCTGGCGAATGGGCTGATCGATCCCGTGCTTGCCCGGCGCGCCGGCATCAACACGGCGCTGCTCGGCTCGTGGAGCGAAATCGCCGGCGAGGATTTCGCCGATTGCACCCGGCCGGAAAAGATCGCCTGGGCCCGCGGCGGCAATGAGACCGGCGGTTTCCGCCCCGGCGTGCTGACGATTGCCTGCGAGGGCGCGCGTGCGCTCTTCCTCACCCATGCCCAGGGCGAACTCATCCAGCGCATCAACAGCTTCTTCGGCTTTGCCGCCGTTCACCAGATCCGCATCGTCCAGAAGCCGGTCTCACAAGCCATCCGCCGCTCCCGCACCCCGCCGCCGCTAAAGGGCGAAGCCGCCCGCAAGCTCGAAGGCATGATGGAGGGGATAGAGAACGACAAGCTGCGCCAAGCGATCCAGCGCTTAGGGACCGCGGTGATGGGCAAGCGGGGGAATCAACGCTGATGAGCAAGACGCCCAAGTTTACCGGCAACGCGCTTAGTTTTTTGATCCTGCTTCGACAAGCTCACGGGTTACAGCGAATTCCGTCCTGCCCGAGATCGAGCTATAAGGCTCGCACTGTGTGATTGCATCGGCGATCAACGGGGCTGCCGTTTTTTCCCATTCGGAAGGCGGCGTGCGGAAGTTGATCGATAAAAAGTCCGCAGATCCGTCCTTGATTACCGCAACAACCATGAAGTCATAAGCGCTCGGCGCGTCCGCAGGCAGCTTTAGACATTTAAGCATCTGATTGAAAACAACATTGCCGCCCTCTTCAGAGGCAAGCACGCTCGTGACGTTCATGGCCGATACGACAGAGGCAATAAGCAAGCCGTAGAGAAAAGTCTTAGTCAAAGAATGCATTCAAAATTCCCCCCTGAATAGTCGTCTGCTATACCTGTAGAGCAGACGGGAGAAAAGTCATGCTGGTCTTGGAGTTGCCCCCTGATATCGAAGCGCGGCTGATTGAGCTTTCGAGGCGTACCGGCCGCAGCAGGAGCTTCTATGCGGGGCAAGCCATCATCGGGCATCTCGACGACCTCGAAGATATCTATCTTGCCGAAAAACGCCTGGAAGAGTTTCGTCGCGAAGAGAGCGATACCGTGCCGCTGGCCGAGCTGTTGGCGCGTCATGGCTTGGATAACTGAGTTTCATCGAGCAGCCGGTACGAGGTAGGCAACCCTTGCGATCTCTGCCGGTGAAATCGGGCAAAAGCTCCAATCTCGCAATTTTTGATCTATGGTCTTCCCGCGGTCACAATTCTTTGAAGGAAGTTGGCGAACCGTGCCTTGTGAGCGGCCGCCAGCCGTTATATCGCACAGTCATGCCGTCAATCTCATATTTATGGGGAATCCATGCAGATGTCCGAAATGCAACTGACGAAACGCCGCCTTCTCAGCGGTATCGCCATCGCCGCAGCTGCCGTAGCGCTTGTCGCCTGCAACGACAGCAAGGACGCTGCCGATGCTTCGTCCTCCGGCAAGACCATGGCTGACGGCACCAATGTCGACACCGTGCAGACGGCCGCCACATCGGCGACCGACATGCCGCAGTCCGATGGCGATGTCGACATGGCGGAAGTGCTGAAGCCCGGCGCGCTGCCGGAAATGGCGCTGGGGAAGGCCGACGCCCCGGTCAAGATCGTCGAATATATGTCGATGACCTGCCCGCATTGCGCCCATTTCCACAACACCACCTTCGATGCGATCAAGCAGAAATACGTCGATGCCGGCAAGGTGCAGTTCATCATCCGCGAGTTCCCCTTCGACCCGCGCGCTGCCGCAGCCTTCATGCTGGCCCGCTGCAGCGCCTCCAATCCGGAGCAGTTGAGCACGCCGGAACAGTATTTCCCGATGGTTTCGATGCTCTTCAAGCAGCAGCAGGTCTGGGCCGCCGCCGATGATGGCCGCGGCGCACTGCTGCAGATGTCGAAGCTTGCCGGATTTACTGAGGATAGCTTCACGAAATGCTTGACGAACCAGAAGCTTCTGGATGAAGTGAACGCCACGCGGGAAAGAGGTTCCAAGGATTTCGGCGTCAACGCCACACCGACTTTCATTATCAATGGCAAGCGCTACTCTGGAGACATGCCGGTTGACACCATGTCGAAGCTCATCGACAGCCTGCTCTGAACCGGATCGTTTCGATAGAACGGGCGACGGCGAAAGCCGTGCGCCCGTTTTTCGTTTTCAGCGCAGTTTGCTGGCGTGGCCCCCTCATCCGCCTGCCGGCACCTTCTCCCCGCTGGGGCGAAGGGGATTTGCCGCAGCGTCTCGATTCCCTCTTCTCCCCAGCGGGGAGAAGGTGCCGGTAGGGCGGATGAGGGGGCTTCCCGCCGTGGATATTTCCGCATGAAGTTCAACAAGCTGCGCCTGGTCGGCTTCAAATCCTTCGTCGAGCCGACGGAATTCATCATCGAGCGGGGACTGACCGGCGTTGTCGGGCCGAACGGCTGCGGCAAGTCGAACCTCGTCGAGGCGCTTCGCTGGGTGATGGGCGAGAATTCCTACAAGAACATGCGCGCCTCCGGCATGGACGACGTGATCTTTTCGGGTTCCGGCAACCGCCCGGCGCGCAACACCGCGGAAGTGGCGCTCTATCTCGACAATGGCGAACGCACCGCGCCTGCCGCCTTCAACGATAGCGACGAGATCCAGGTCACCCGCCGCATCGAGCGTGAACAGGGCTCGCTCTATCGCATCAACGGCAAGGAAAGCCGCGCCAAGGACGTGCAGCTGCTGTTTGCCGACGCCTCGACAGGAGCGCGGTCACCGTCGATGGTCGGGCAGGGGCGCATCGGCGAGCTGATCCAGGCAAAGCCGCAGGCCCGCCGCCAGCTGCTCGAAGAGGCGGCCGGCATTTCAGGCCTGCATTCCCGCCGCCACGAGGCCGAATTACGTCTGCGCGCCGCCGAAGGCAATCTCGAGCGTCTCGACGACGTCACCTCGCAGCTCGAAAGTCAGATCGAGAGCCTGAAGCGCCAGGCTCGTCAGGCAAACCGCTTCAAGACGCTCTCTGCCGATATCCGCGCCCGCGAGGCGATGCTGCTGCATATCCGTTGGGTGCAGGCCAAGGAAGCCGAAGCCGAGGCCGACAGCGCGCTGAACCAGGCGACCTCCGTCGTCGCCGAAAAGGCGCAGATGCAGATGGAGGCGGCGAAGAACCAGGCTGTCGCCAGCCTGAAGCTGCCGGAACTGCGCGAGGGCGAGGCGCGTGCCGCTGCCGCCCTGCAGCGCCTGCAGATCGCCAGAAGCCAGCTGGAGGAGGATGCCGGCCGCATCCTGCGCCGCCGCGACGAGCTGACCCGCCGTCTCGCCCAGCTTGCCGAGGATATAAGCCGCGAGCAGCGGCTGGTGGCCGACAATGCCGTCATCCTGGCGAGGCTCGATGCCGAAGAGGCTGAGATTTCGGAAATCCTCGCCAATTCCGGCCGTTATGCCGAGGAAACCCGCGAGACCTTCGAGGGCGCGGCGGCAAAACTTTCCGATAGCGAGCGCATCTTCACCCAGCTGACGGCCGAGCGCGCCGAGGCGGCTGCCGGCCGCAACCAGCTGGAACGCGCCATCCGCGATCTCACCGACCGCCGGATGCGCCTCGAACGGCAGATGGACGAGGCAAACCACGAACTCTCAGCCATCGGCGAGAAGATATCAGGCCTGCCCGATCCCGACGAAAAACGCGCCATCGTCGAGGCCGGCGAGATCGCCGTTGCCGACGCGGAAGCCGCGGTCCAGTTGGTCGAACAGGCGCTGGCCGCAGCCCGCCAGACCGAGGCGCTGTCGCGCGCGCCGGTCGATCAGGCCCGCTCCAGCCTGAATGCGCTCGAAACCGAGGCCCGCACGATTTCCCGCATGCTCGCCGCCGGTGCGGCGGCCGGCAAATTTCCGCCGGTTGCCGATGAGCTGAAGGTCGATCGCGGTTTTGAGACCGCGCTCGGTGCTGCCCTCGGCGACGATCTGGAATCGCCGCTCGCTGCCGAGGCGCCGGCCCATTGGTCGGACAATGGTGATGGTGCTGCCGATCCCGCCCTTCCATCCGGTGTTGCGCCGCTGCTTGCCCATATAAGTGCGCCGGCGGCACTCACCCGCCGCCTGCGCCAGATCGGCCTGGTGGCGGAAGGCGATGCCGGTTCGCTGATGGCGGCGCTGAAGCCCGGCCAGCGGCTGGTGACCAAAGAGGGGGCGGTCTATCGCTGGGACGGCCATGTCACCGGCGCCGATGCCCCGAGTGCAGCGGCCCTGCGCCTTGCCCAGAAGAACCGCCTGGCCGAACTCGAAAGCGAAGCCGCCCTTGCCCGCGACGTGCTTGCCGAAGCCGAAGAGCGGCAGGCAGCCGCCGCCGAGGCGATCCGCGCGGAGGAGCGCCGGCTTGCCGAGGCGCGTGACATGAGCCGTCTGTCGGCACGTCATTTGGCCGACGCGCGCGACGCGCTTGTTGCCGCCGAGCGTGCCTCCGGCGATCTCATTCGCCGCCGCGATGTCGTCAGCGAGGCCGCCAGCCAGTTGCGCGCGCAGCTGGAGGAGATCGCCGTCCAGGAAGAAAATGCCCGCATCGAGCTGGAGGACGCGCCCGATCTGACTGCGATCGACGAGCGGCTGCGGTTCCAGCAGGCGGAAGTGGCGACCGATCGCGGCGCGCTGGCCGAAAGCCGCGCCCGCCATGAAAGCCTGGCGAGGGAAAACGAAGCTCGCCAACGCCGCATCATGGCGATCGGCCAGGAGCGCGAGACCTGGCGCCAGCGGGCGGCAAGTGCTGAAGACCATGTCGCGACGCTGCGCGAGCGCGAGGAAGAGGCGCGGGACGAGGCAGCCGAGCTCGAATTGGCGCCGGATGAATTCGACGACAAACGCCGCGCTTTGCTCAGCGAATTGCAGAAGGCCGAGGAGGCGCGCCGAAAGGCCAGCGATCTTCTGGCCGAGGCCGAACGCATCCAGCGCGAGGCCGACCAAAAGGCGACGACCGCACTCTCGGAACTTGCCGAATGCCGTGAACGCCGCGGCCGCGCCGAGGAGCGCCTGGTTTCCGCCCGCGAGAAGCGGCAGGAAAGCGAAGGCCGCATCCGCGAGGTCCTGAACGTCGCCCCGCATGAGGCGCTGCAGCTGACCGGGCGCCCGACCATGCAGGCGCTTCCCGATCCGCGCGAAGTCGAGCGCGAGCTGGAACGCCTGAGGATCGAGCGCGAGCGGCTGGGTGCCGTCAACCTGCGCGCCGACGAGGAGCAGAAGGAGCTGAGCGAGAAGCTCGAAGCGCTGATCAAGGAGCGCGACGACGTCATCGACGCGATCCGCAAGCTGCGCGGCGCCATCCAGAGCCTCAATCGCGAGGGCCGCGAGCGGCTGATCGCCGCCTTCGATATCGTCAACGCCCAGTTCCAGCGGCTGTTCACCCATCTTTTCGGCGGCGGCACTGCCGAGTTGCAGCTGATCGAATCCGACGATCCGCTGGAAGCCGGCCTCGAAATCCTCGCCCGCCCGCCCGGCAAGAAGCCGCAGACCATGACGCTGCTCTCCGGCGGCGAGCAGGCGCTGACGGCAATGGCGCTGATCTTCGCCGTCTTCCTCACCAATCCGGCCCCGATCTGCGTGCTCGACGAAGTGGATGCGCCGCTCGACGACCACAATGTCGAGCGCTACTGCAACCTGATGGACGAAATGGCGGCCTCCACCGAAACCCGCTTCGTCATCATCACCCACAATCCGATCACCATGGCCCGCATGAACCGCCTCTTCGGCGTCACCATGGCCGAACAGGGCGTCTCCCAGCTGGTCTCCGTCGACCTGCAAATGGCCGAGCGCTTGCGCGAGATTGCCTGAGGTTTTCGACGACGCGTTTCTGCGTCGGGGAAGGGCTGATTGTCATTGGACGTCCCGGCCCGTGAGGTTGCCGACACCAGCCCCTCATCCGCCTGCCGGCACCTTCTCCCCGTAAACGGGGCGAAGGGGACGTGCCGCACCCTCTCCGTTCCCTCCGACCATTCGCAGGGCACGTCCCCTCTCCCCGTTTTTACGGGGAGAGGGTTAGGGTGAGGGGCAGCCGCTTGCGCCAACCGGACAGCAGTGGGCCTGATCCGAGCATCCGTGGAGCCGCCCGCGCAGACGCAATTTCAGCAAAGCTATGGCGCGGTTTTGCGCCCGGAAATTGCGCAAAATCCACTGACAAGCAATAAACACCAAAAAAGGTCGGCTTCCTCGCCCCTCGTAGTCCATTTGGGTGATGCTCTTTTCGCTGACTTGCATTAGAAGTTGTTTCAACGCAACCTAATTACCCTGCTCGAAAACGGGCGATCAACGGTTGTGCATTGTCGAATTTGCGTGCGGTTTTCCGGGCGAGGGCAAGAACCGGAAACCGAGAGCAAATCTTGGGAAGGTAGCGATCTGTTTTCCCAGGAATTGCGTAAGACGAGGTCAGGCGGTTCTGCTTTACGAAAAGCTGAGCCGCTCCTGGGTTGAGGGACCCCCCGTCCGGTTTTCCTGGCCGGACGGAAACAAGGCTTTGCGGGACATTGTTGCAGTCCCGCAAAGCTTTTTTTGTGCCTTGTTTTCTGTTTGGGCAACTTTCAACCGTTTCAACGCCGGCCGCAGCCACGATTTATTGTGCAGCGCAACATTCTGCCGCATTTGTCGATTTTCATTTCAACACCAACGGATTAAGCTAGCCCCGATTTGGTGTTGGGGGGAAGATGACCAAGTGGGTCTATAGGTTCGGCGACGGGCAGGCTGAGGGCCGGGCGCGCGATCACGAGATTCTGGGTGGCAAGGGCGCCAATCTGGCGGAAATGTGCGCCCTCGGACTTCCGGTGCCGCCGGGGCTGACGATCGTCAGCGATGCCTGCAACACCTATTACAAGAACGGCCGCCACATCGAGGATGCGGTGAAGGCCGAGGTGCGCGCCGGCATATCGGCGATCGAGGCAATCACCGGCCGCCACTTCGGTTCCGTCAGCCAGCCGCTGCTGCTCTCGGTGCGCTCCGGCGCCCGCGTCTCCATGCCGGGCATGATGGACACGGTGCTCAATCTCGGCCTCAACGACGAGACGGTGCAGGCGCTCGGCCACGATGCCGGCGACGCGCGTTTTGCCTGGGACAGCTACCGCCGCTTCATCCAGATGTATGCCGATGTCGTCATGGGCCTCGGCAACGACGCCTTCGAGGAGATCCTGGAAGACGAGAAGGCCAAGCTCGGCCATGAGTTCGATACCGAACTCAGCGCCTCGGAATGGCAGCACATCGTCTCGCTCTACAAGAAGCTGATCGAGGAGGAACTGGAGCAGGAATTCCCGCAGGATCCCGAAGTCCAGCTCTGGGGCGCGGTCGGCGCCGTCTTTTCCAGCTGGATGAGCGCGCGCGCCGTCACCTACCGCCAGCTCCACAATATTCCGGAAGGCTGGGGCACGGCGATCAATATCCAGGCGATGGTCTTCGGCAATCTCGGCAATTCGTCGGCGACCGGCGTCGCCTTCACCCGCAACCCTTCGACCGGCGAGAGGGCGCTTTACGGCGAATTCCTGGTCAATGCCCAGGGAGAGGATGTCGTTGCCGGCATCCGCACGCCGCAAAGCATCACCGAGGAGGGGCGGATTTCCTCCGGCTCCGAAAAACCCTCGATGGAAAAGCTGATGCCGGAGGCATTCCGCGAGCTCTGCCGCATCTGCACCGAGCTCGAGATCCATTACCGCGACATGCAGGATATCGAATTCACCATCGAGCGCGGCAGGCTGTGGATGCTGCAGACCCGCTCGGCCAAACGCTCGACCCGGGCGGCCATGAAGATCGCCGTCGACATGGTCGACGAAGGGGTGATCACCGAGGACGAGGCGGTGCTGCGCATCGAACCCTCCAGCCTCGACCAGCTGCTGCATCCGACGATCGATCCGCGCGTCACCCGCCAGGTCATCGGCACCGGGCTGCCGGCTTCGCCGGGGGCTGCCACCGGCGCCATCGTCTTCACCGCCGAAGAGGCTGTCGAGGCGGAAGCCGAAGGCCGCAAGGTCATCCTGCTGAGAGTCGAGACCAGCCCCGAGGATATTCACGGCATGCATGCCGCCGAAGGCATTCTGACGACCCGCGGCGGCATGACCAGCCATGCGGCGGTCGTTGCCCGCGGCATGGGAATTCCCTGCGTCGTCGGCGCCGGCACTATGCGCATCGACCAGCGCAACGAGCGGCTGCTCGGCGTCGGCGTGACGCTGAAAAAGGGCGATATCATCACCATCGACGGCTCGGCCGGCCAGGTGCTGAAGGGCGAGGTGCCGATGATCCAGCCGGCGCTGTCGGGCGATTTCGGCCGCATCATGGGCTGGGCCGACCGCGCCCGGCGCATGACGGTGCGCACCAATGCCGATACGCCGGCCGATGCGCTGGCCGCCCGCTCCTTCGGCGCCGAGGGCATCGGCCTGTGCCGCACCGAGCACATGTTCTTCGAGGGTGAGCGCATCCATGTCATGCGCGAGATGATCCTTGCCGTCGACGAGAAGGGCAGGCGGCTGGCGCTCGACAAGCTCTTGCCGATGCAGCGGCTGGATTTCACCGGCCTCTTCACCGTCATGCACGGCCTGCCGGTGACGATCCGCCTGCTTGATCCGCCGCTGCACGAATTCCTGCCGAAGACCGATGACGAGGTGGCCGAAGTCGCCTTCGCCATGGGCATGGAAGCATCAGCCCTTCGCCAGCGCGTCGATGCTCTGCACGAGTTCAATCCGATGCTAGGCCATCGCGGTTGCCGGCTGGCGATCTCCTATCCCGAAATCGTCGAGATGCAGGCCCGCGCCATCTTCGAGGCAGCGGTCGCCGCAGCTAAGGAGACCGGTGCTGCCGTCGTGCCGGAGATCATGGTGCCGCTCGTTGGCCTGCGCACCGAGCTCGATTACGTCAAGGCGCGCATCGACGAAGTCGCCGGCGAGGTGATGAGCGAGGCCGGCATGAAGATCGATTATCTCGTCGGCACGATGATCGAGCTGCCGCGTGCGGCCCTTCGCGCCCATGTGATTGCCGAGGCCGCCGAATTCTTCTCCTTCGGCACCAACGACCTGACGCAGACCACCTTCGGCATCTCGCGCGACGACGCCTCGGCCTTCATCCCCACCTATCAGCGCAAGGGCATCATCGAGCACGACCCCTTCATCTCGCTCGATTTCGACGGTGTCGGCGAATTGATCAGCATCGCCGCCGAACGCGGCCGGCGCACCCGCAACGACATGAAGCTCGGCATCTGCGGCGAACATGGCGGCGACCCGGCCTCGATCCGCTTCTGCGAAACGATCGGCCTCGACTATGTCTCCTGCTCGCCCTTCCGCGTGCCGATCGCCAGGTTGGCGGCGGCGCAGGCGGTGATTGCAGGCAGTCTGGAAGAGGTCAGGCGGGGTGCGAAAGACCTGCGGGCAATCGTGTAGGACATTCGTTGGAGGCCTGGGGTAGGGCGCCCGTGGCAGTCAGTGATACCGCCGCCAGTGATCGCGGTAGATATAAGGCCCGTTCAGATCCCAGGCCATGTCGTTCATCAGCTCGGCACTTTGCGCCCGCGATTCGGCGCGCCGGTCGAGATCGATGCGCTGCAGGCAGGTGGCAAAGCCATCCGTGCCACGCCGGAAGCCGTAGCCCAGGCAGCGCTGCTCATCCGCCGCCCGCCGCTCCTCCGGCGTCATCGTCTGGCAGGCGGACAGCCCGGCGACGATGGTGGCGAGGGCGGTGATGAGAATAGGGATGCGCATTGGATTGGTCCTTGGAATGCTTTTCCCTGAGGAAAGGCCATTCGGGCGAGGGCGTCAAGCCAGTGCCTCGGTTCGGATGTTGCCGAGACTGGGTGATTAGGTGAGCCGTGTACCGTGCGGCCCCCTTCATCTGCCTGCCGGCATCTTCTCCCCGCTTGGGAGAAGAGGGCATCGAGACGTTGCGGCACATTCCCTTCTCCCCAGCGGGGGGAAGGTGGCCCGAAGGGTCGGCCGCACGGCACGCCATTCATTGTTGCCTTCGCTTGCGCTCAGCGCATTCGCGACTTTGCGGCTCACCCTTCACGCCGCCCCAGCCGGATCCCCGATTGGCAGCAGCGCCGGATCAACCGGCGGATCCAGAGGATTCTTCGTATCGTCCGGATCCTGCGCCGGCGTCTGTGGCGGTTTTTGCTGGATGCGATCGGGAGTGCCTGATGTCGGCGTCGGGCCGCGCGGCGTATCGGCATTGGGTGTCGGGATCGGGTCTTTGTTGGGCATGAGTGCCTCCTTTTCGAAAAAGGAACGGCAGCCTCGGCACTTGGTTCCACTTTTGCCGGCCAACCTTTCTATGCATCAGGGCCATTCCTATGTATGAGGAAAACATAGCCTCTCCCTGAGGGGCCGGCAAACCTTGGAACGAGCATGGCCCTTCGCGATCGATTTTCGAAAAAACTGAACTGTCCGCAATGCGGCAATGAGGGCTTTGCCGAAGCCTCGGAAGTCGATGATCCCAAGCGCAAGCACCCGGATTTCAAGGTCGATCAGTTGCCGCGCGGCTTCGGCGTGCAGCGGCCGTCCAACCATCAGGAAAATTTCGTGATCAAGTGCGAATGCGGCCGCAAGTTCCCCTTCCGCAGCGTCGCCGAAGCTGCGGCCGAGCGCCGGTAGAGCAATTCCAGGAAAAGTGTGAAGCGGTTTTCCGTCCGGAATTGCGTAAAAAAATGAAACTCAGATCCGCTGCAGCACTTCGATGAAGGCATCGGCGAAACGCACCAGCGGCGCGGTCTCTTCATCGGGCGCCTGCATGCGGATCTCGGTGCCGTTGCCGTCGAGCAGCGCTAGGACGACGCGCATCTCCTGGCCATCGCCTGGAATGCGCAGCACGGCGATGCGGCGGCAATCGTCGATGAGGCCGCCGGCCGGCAGGTCGAACAGCAATTCGCCACCGGAGCGTGCCGCGGCCTGGCGCACCGCCGCGCAGAAGTCGGTATCGCCGCCGGCATAGCTTTCGAGCGAAAGTTCGAGTTCGAGCAGCTCCAGCGGCAGCATCGTTTCGGACTGGTGGTCGATCCCGCCAAGCGCGGACGCCTGCGGCCTTGCTGCCATCTCGGGTGAAATCATCCCGTCTCTCCTCTGCATCTGGAGATGAAACCGCGGCAGAATGGCCTTTTTTTGACATATCAGCAAGGGCTTATAAAGAAGGCCTCGTTTCGCCATGGCCATCGCCCAGGATTCCAACGCAATGCTTCAGACAATCGTTTCAATTTAGCCGAATCTTGCCCGAGATCCGGATGACTTCAGGCCGGGCCGGCCTAAAATCTGAATCCCGATCTAAATCAAAGAATAGAGCATGATGTCGTCCGAAAACCGCTTCACACTTTTCGACATCATGCTCTAAACAGGGTTGAGGCGATTTGCGTGGTCGAACGCGCGGGCGCTGACGAGCAACCGGTAAGTTTGATGGCCATCCGCTATGACCGCCCCGTTTCCAGCGCCGCCCGCTTTTCGCGGCTGCTCGGGGCGTTTTCCCTGGTGCTGGCGCTGGCTGTCATGATCGCCCATCGCTTCGGCGGCCTCGCCACACCCTATCTGGTGCTGCTGTTGATTGCCGCCGCCGGCGGCGCGCTTCTCGCTGTCATGCTCGCCGCACTCGGGCTGCGCAGCCTCTGGATGACGGGGGCCGAAGGCGGGCTGGCGGCGCTGGCGGCGCTGATCTATGCCGCCTTTCCGCTCGGCCTCGGCGCCTATGCCGCCGAGCGCTACATGACGCTGCCTGATATCTATGACGTTTCCACCGATCCGGTCTCCGCACCCGACTGGCTGTCGCAGCCCTATTTCAACCAGATCTGGCTGCAGCGCAGGGTTGAGGTGACGCCGGAGGATCGCGAAAAGCAGCTCGCCGCCTATCCCGAACTGACCGGCCGGCGCTATGAGGGCGCGCTCGACCGCGTGCTTGAAGCGGTGCGCAAGGTCGCCAAGATGAGCGGCATGACCATCACCAGGAGCAGTGGCGACACCGAGCCCGGCCGCGATCCCGAGGACAGACCGGTCAAGCCGCCGGAGGCGAGCGACGATGCCGTGGCCGATGCGCCCGATATCATCCCCGTGCCGACGCCGCGCCCTTATGACGACGATGTCGCCAAACTGATCCGCGGCGTCAACGGCGTGACGCTGCAGGGCACCACGCGCACGCTGATCCTCGGCCTGCGCTTCGATTTCATCATTCGGCTGCGCGAAGAGGCCGAAACCACCTTCGTCGACATCCGCGTCGCCTCCCGCTACGGCCAACACGACCTCGGCTTCAGCGCCGAAATCGCCGGCGATTATCTGAAGGCGCTGGATGCTGAGCTGCTGGGAATTGCGGGTGGGTGAGCCGCGGTGGCGCAAAGCGCCAGCAATCGATCCGGCGAATCGATTGCAGTTGCGAACGCCCTGAGCCCAAGCGAAGGGCCGGGATAGGGTGCGGCAAACTCAACGCCTTGGACCGCAGCGTCTCGATTCCCTCTTCTCCCCAGCGGGGGTCCGAAGGACGGGTCGAGACCCGCGGCTCGACCCCGGTCAGTGCCCGTAGGGCGGATGAGGGGGCCGCCGAAGCCGGTCTTTCCAACAACACCATGTGAGTTCCACAACGCTCGCGTCGTCTCAGCCGCCGAATAGATTATTACGAGAGGGGTGTGCCGTGTAGCCCCCTCATCCGCCTGCCGGCACCTTCTCCCCGAGGGGAGAAGAGATTTGCGGCGACCTCTCGATTCCCTCTTCTCCCCAGCGGGGAGAAGGTGCCCGTAGGGCGGATGGGGGGGCCGGCGAAGCCGGTCTTTCCTTACAACGTTCATGCGGGATTCTACCACGCTCGCGTCGGCATGGCGGGATAGTTAAAATGAGAAGGCGTGCCGTGTGGCCCCCTCATCCGACCCTTCGGGCCACCTTCTCCCCGCTGGGGAGAAGAGGACATGCCGCGCCCTCACTCCACCACCAACAACCCGTATGCTGCACCATCGCCGCGTGAGCCCCCCTCTGCCCTGCCGGGCATCTCCCCCACAGGTGGGGAGATCACTAGTGGCTTGAACTTCCTGCCCATCTACCGTTTCGCCGTGCTGGACGTTTATTGTTTGGGGAAGCCCGTGCGCCCAGCCAATCTCCCCACCTGTGGGGGAGATGCCCGGCAGGGCAGAGGGGGGCTGGCACGGCACGCCTGCAGAGGTTAGGGAGGGTCACTTTGTGCCCCCACAAGGCGACTTCACCGCAGCCACACTCACTCCTCCACCACCAACCACCCCGTATACCGCACCACCAACCCCGTCAGCCGCCCGCCGATCTCCACGTGGAAGTGGAAGCGCCCATCGCGCTCCTCCTCATAGGTATCGCCACCCGGCGCCAGAAACATCGGCAGCGGAATGCCGCAGAACCGCCAGCCGCGCACCACGAGCCGCAGCTTTTCCCCATCCGGCACCGGCGCCATCAGCACCCGGAACGGCCCGAAGACCTCGGCGAGCAGATGCCGGTCGCGGCCCTTTGCCTGGACCTGCCAGCTGCGGAAGACCGTGCCGCCGAAATCCCGCGTCCAGATCTCCTTGTCGCCATCGGTCACGAAACGCACCGTCACCGGCACATCCTCACCCGCCGGGGGAAAGCCGATCACCCCAGCGACGATCCTCGCCAGCAGCCCGTCGCCGCGCTCGATCCGCGCCCGGCCGGAGGCGACGCGGGCGCCGCCGGCATGCAGGGCGGCGAGGGCGGGCGGCAGCCGCTCCCAGGCGCTGCCGAGGATCCTCTGGTAGAGCGGCTGGCGTGCCTCCTCGTTTTCCATCGTGATGCCGGATGTGATCGAAAACCGCTGGAAGGCCGCTTCGAAATCCGCAAGCTGCAATTCGCCGGCCGCCGGCCGCGCCCCATTCTCCGGCCGCATGCCGGTCAGCAGCCGGCGCACCAGCGCCTCCACGCCGATCACGGGGATGAACGGCCCGTCATCACCTTCGGCAATCAGATGCCAACCGGACGTCAGCCGCTTTCCGGCGTGATCGACGCCGCCGACGCGGACGAACATGCCGCCGCGATGGTCGCCGATCGCGAAAGCGTGGCTGGCGCGCTGCAGCAGCCGCGCGAACGGCAGCAGCGACGGCAGCAGCCGGAGGCGGACGAGCCTTGCCGAGAAGCTGAGCAAGCGTTGCAGCGGCTGCGGCTCGGTTCCGACGCCGGTGAAGGTGGATTTCAGATCGGCAAAACGGGCCGGCAGCAGCTTGAGATCCGGCGCATCCACCAGCAGGAATTTCCGGCTGCGCAGCGGCTTGACCCCCGGCGGCGCCACCGTCACCCGCATCGCATCGATCAGCCCGCGCCCGCCGGCCAGCTGCCCATCGCGCAGCACCGTGATCTTCTTGCCGGCATAGCTTGATATCGCCCTGACGACATTGAGCCCGATCTTGACATGCGCCGACGGGGCAATGCCCGCCCCGACACTGTCGATCCGGGAGAAATGCGGCGCCATCGCCTCGAGCGCCGCAAAGGAAAGCGCAGGCAGGCTGCTCAGCCCTGAGAGGGCGAAGGTGCCCTTGGCCTTGGCTGCCGCATCGAGCGCACCGATGCCGGCGACGAAGCCGGTGCTGTCGGCGATATCGGCATAATCGATGCCGAGATCGATGCAGGCTTCGATCACCTTATAGGCATGCTTGCCGAAGCTCTGGAACGGCCCCGAGGCATCGACGACGAGATCAGGCCGCATCCGCGTCAGCTGTTCTGTGAGATCGCCGTCACGATCGAAGGCTACCGCCTGTACCATCGCACCGAGATTGTTGCTTCCCAGGCCCTCGGCGCCATCTTTCGGCGTCCGGAGATCGGCAACGAAATCGTCGGCCTTTTCAAGCGAGCGCCCGGCAACCAGCAGCCTCAGCCGCGGTTCGTCGCCCAGCAGCCGGGCCAGCCGCCCGCCGAACGTGCCGTAGCCGCCGATGATGAGCAGGCAAAATCTCTCGCCGCTCATGCGATGAACCGGCTGCGCTGCTGCGGCGTCGGCACCATGCAACTTTGCCGGCCGGCAATCTTCAGCCGGTTGCGGGCAATGAATTCATAGAGCGCATCGGCCGGCCGCCGCGGCAGCAGCCGGAAGATCTTGACCAGCGAGAAGGGAAAGCCGAGCCCCGCCACCATGCGGATCGAGCCGTCGGACTTGAAGAAGGCGCGGCCGTTTTCGATGAGGATATTGGTCTCGTAGTCGCGCGCATGCAGCCCGTAATGCCGGTAGAGTGCGGCGCCGAGCGGCGTCTGCGCCGCGAGGAAACGGTATCGCTGTTGCTTGTCATGTTTCAACGCGAACTTCACCCAGCCGGAGCAGAACACGCATTCGCCATCGAAGATGATCAACGGCCGGTCATCGGCAAAATCAGGCACATCAGGATCTTCGCGATAGCTGTATTCGGCGCGCCCCATGCTCATTTCTCCCCTCATCTCCCTTACGCCGGCCGGTAGCTGGCGGCAAGCGAAGGCGGCCCATCCGCTGCAATCATACCGCGCTCAATCAGATCCTCGATATGGGCGAGAACGGAAAGCGCGGCTGCCCCATGCAGCTTCGGATCGGTATCGCGATAGATCGCCTTCACCATCTCGGCGATGCCACGATCGCCCGCCCGGATGCGCGCCAGCACCGCCTGCTCGCGCTTCAGCCGATGCGCCTTCAGCGCCCGCAGGAAACTTGCGGGCTGCGTCACCGGCCCGCCATGGCCGGGCAGCAACAGGCGGTCCTCACGCTTGATCAGCCGGTCGAGCGAGGCCATGTAATCCGCCATCGAACCATCCGGCGGCGCGACGATCGAGGTCGACCAGGCCATGACGTGATCGCCGGAGAAGAGGAGGTCGCGGCCCTCAAGCGCGAAGGCGGCATGATTGGCCGTGTGCCCCGGCGTCAGCACCGCGCTCAGCGACCAGCCATCGCCCGCAATCGTCTCGCCATCGCCGATCGCAATGTCGGGCACGAAGGATAGATCCGAGCTTTCGGAAAAGGGATTGATCTCGCCGTCCCTGAGCGGCCGCGCCGGCCGGTGCGGCCCTTGCCCCACCGTCATCGCCCCCGTTGCCGCCTGCAGCCGACTGGAAAGCGGCGAGTGGTCGCGATGCGTGTGGCTGACGACGATATGCGTCACCGCGCGGCCGGCAAGGGCGGCCATCAGCGCCTGAAAATGCGCTTCATCCTCCGGGCCGGGATCGATGACGGCGACCGAGGAAGAGCCGACGATATAGCTGTTGGTGCCGAAAAAGGTGAAAGGCCCAGGATTCTCAGCCGTGATCCGCTCGACACCTGAAACAACCGGCACGGCCTGCCCATAGGCCGGCTCGAAAGCGAGGTCGAAAGCGGGACTGTCCATGAAGGAATGATCTCGGGCCGATGACGTCGCCAATTTCTAGCACGACGGCGGCCGCTCGGCGCATATAAATCTGCGCCGGGTTAAACTTAGTCATTGTGACAGGCGAAGAGCTTTGCTAATCAGGCGTCGATTTGAGCAGGCGGTTTCCGCTCAAGCTCTGGTGGGGCGTCGCCAAGCGGTAAGGCAACGGTTTTTGGTACCGTCATCCCTGGTTCGAATCCAGGCGCCCCAGCCACGATTTTATTAAGTTTGAACTGGCGTTTTCGCCTCCTCATACCGTCACAGTCTGACGAATCGCATTCCCATTTTCTCAGCATGATCGCGAATGCGGATTCCGCTGCCGTTGCTGAGATTGGCAATCTGGGATCACTCCTCGCCAAAAAAGTCCTCGTCCAGCCGCTTGAACTCGACGGTGCGATAGCCCCGCACTCCAACGCCGTGCTCGATCATGAGATCGGCCAGTTCTTGGCCATCGATGAGGATGACGCGCTGGGGATGCTTGACGTAGTCACGAGCCGGCTGACTGAAGATGGAGGTGGTGACGAAGACGCCCTTGGTGGCGCCGCGGCCGACGAGACTTCCGACGAAGCCCTTGACGTCTGGGCGTCCGACAGGGTTGCCGGGTGCATAGCGCTTGGCCTGGACATAGATGCGGTCGAGGCCGAGGCGATCCTCGTGGCAATGCCATCGACGCCGCCGTCACTGGAGCGGCCGAGCCGTGCGGCGGCGTCCTTGTGGCTGCCGCCATAACCCATGGCAACCAGCAAATCGACTATCAGTTGTTCGAAGAAGGCCGGACTGTTGGCGAGGATGCGCTGAAGTAGTTCGTCGTCTAGCAGCCTGCAGTACCGCGTGGGCTCAATCCACAAGCCTTTGGAGCCAAGGGTACCCATTGTCCCGGCGCTTTTTCACATGATTGTACATTTCTCCACTAAAATCTGACCCAGGAGAAATCAATCTCTTGATGGCCGCCAGGGCAGAAGTGAACTTCTTCTTTCGTTTTGGCGTACCATCCATTTCGTCATACCTATCTTTTGCGTCAGATATCTTCTGATCAAGATTTCTGATCTGGGTAAGGCGTAATTTCTTCAAGTCATCTTGGTGAAGATGATAGAACTTGATGGATATCCCAACGCGCTCTTGTTCATGAGCATCGCCTGTTGCAGCAACAGGATGCCCTGATTCTAGTGAGCAGCCGAGCAACTTCCAATCGTCTGGCTCACAGGGATCAAGAAGCATGGGTTCTTCATTATCGATGTCATCAGTTTCAAGGTAGGCGCGAACAGTTTCATCGCGCAACGGAAAATGATCCGCCTTCCCACCCTCGGTTCCGCCAATCACATCGCTGCGGCTACTGTTACAGAAGGTGCATATGTACCTGAAATTTTTATAATCAAACGCTAGCCATCTGTAGCCGGATGGACTTTTCAAAGCCTCTGCTACCCGGTTCTTCGGGCGAAAGTGATCAACCGCATTGTCAGATCGCACGGCTGGCGCCTCACAAATCCAACACCTCTTGTCAGTTAACTTCCCCAAGTTTCCTTTAAGATCAGTCCAGACTTTAGACAGATCATCAGGTTTCAAGTTGTCGTCTTCCATCTTTTTCTTGGCGGCGGCCGCTTTATTCATCCAGCCTTCGGGAAGCTCAATTCTCTCCTGATCAATCCACCGCATCAATCACTCTCTTCGTCATCGTCATTGAGCAGCTGTGCAACCGCTTCGTTCGCAATCTGCTCACGCTCCTCTCGGCCCAGTCGAGTGACACCATTCAAAATATCTTCCGTCTCGCGCGCTTCGAAAATCTTGTGAAGCAATTCACTTCTTAACCTTAGATATCGCTTATACTCATCATCCGGATGATCAAACCTGAAACCTAGCCTTCCAAGATCTCGGTTGACCTTGGTCAGTTCTTGCTCCTCATCTTCCGTAAGCTTATCCCTACTGCCAAGCTCACGTTGCTTCTCAAGCAGGGCCTGCGTATCCCGATCCAACGTAGATGCTATGCCGAACATGTCGCTCGTTATGATCGATGCGTAGCCCATCCCTTTCGGGCTCTCCTCTGGGAAGACTGACTCGATCCGACGCTGATTTTCGCTTTCCTGCACGACCAGTATCTGGACCTGTTCGCGCTGCAGTTCCGCAATCGCCATTGGGTTATGCGTCGTCAGCACCACATGGCTGCTGAAGGAACCTGGCTCTCCTTCAGTTTCGGAAATAAAATCTTCGATGTATCTGAGATAGTCGACGCTCCAACGCGGATTCAAATGCGTGTCCGGCTCATCCAACAGGAACAGGCTTTCTTCACCAGCCGTGAAGCGCATAAGTCCCAGAACGGTTAGAAGCTGGCGCTCCCCTTCGCTCAACTCGGCGAACGTGATGGGCGCCTCGTTTTTCTTCACTCGCACATTTATTCGGATCTCATCGATAAGTTGAGAAACATGCGTGCTCTCAAGATCGCGGAAGAACTCAGCGGGCGTTTGTTCGCCGACCAACTTCCGCAGTGCATCCAAGTCTTTGATCAGATGGTACTTGAACTCCAATTGCTTGGGCTTGCCCCACTGAGAAACGATTTCAGCGCGCTTGATATCGATTGGGCACAGCGAGATCTTCATAAGTCGATCAAGGAAACCCTGTACCACACCCTTCGCGTTCCAGAAGCGGCTATCTCCCTCTCTCGAGTTCCAGGGCGGCTGCCGCAGGACAAACAGGACGGAGTCCAACCCCGTCTCGGGGTCCAGATTGAGCTGCTCCGCTAAGAAGCTCCGAACCACCGGGCTTTCAACTATTAGAAAGGCCAGCAGGACGAATTGGCTGTGTTCAGGCAACGCAAAAAACAGCCGCTTGAGACCAGGATTCTCTCCCGATCTGAGCTGTTTATCCAATCTGCTCAAATAAGGAGCATAGACATTCTTCAGTCGGCTGCTTTCACCCGAATAGTAGCTGAAGACGAAACGCGGTAGATTCCTGTCGTCCTTCAAGAGTTCCGAGACGCGGAGGAGCCGCCTGCTGACGATTTCATCTACCGCGGACGAAGCGGTCAGTTGCTCTACTTCTATCTTCAAAGCTTCCGAACGGTCCGGATCATTTTCGAGATAGATCTTGCGAGCGTTGGGGCCATTGCCGATTTCATAGGAGAGCTCAAAGGCAAAATCGATCTGGGGCCGCGACGGTTTTTTAGGACTGATGAGTTCCCGAAAAATGATGGAAAGCGCCTCCAGAACGTTCGATTTTCCCGTACCGTTCCAACCGATAACGACCGTGACCCACTGCTTTTCGTCGAAGTCGATGCAGACATCCTTCAGGTTTTTGTAAGCGTGCGTCGGGCTGCTTTTGGCGCTCCCAATCTTGAATTTATCAAGCCTCATCTAGATCTACTTTCGCAACCTCACCCTGTCGCCCTGCTTTGCCCCAGATGCAGGGTCTACCACCTCTTCGATTTCAACTTTCTCTTGCCTCTCCAAATCCAACAGCTGTCTGTAGAGCTTTTCAACATCTTCGGTGGAAGATCCGTTCCGTACACCACAACGCGCGAAGAGCTCTTGGGCACTGAGCCAGTCTTTCGCTTGGACAAGCGTTTCCAGGATCGAGCGTGCCATTTTGGGAACCTTTCCTTTTCTTGCGGGAGCCGTCCTCTTGGATTCAGCCGGCTGGCTTATTCGGATTTGCTTGATTTTCTCCAACAATGAGCTGGCGGGCTCGTCGTTTTCGTCCTGGGGGACCAGTTCGCCGCCAAAGGCCTTGGCGAGGATCGCCTCGTCCAGCCGACCCACCAGTTCCAGCGCCCGCTTCGCTTGCCCCGCCAGCCGGTCGATTTTGGCGAAGGCGGATTCGATGCGGCGGACGATTTCGTGTTGTTCTTCGACGGTTGATGGGATGGAAAGCTGGATCGTCGCTAGATCCTTCTGCGAAATCTTCCATATTCCAGCAGTTGTCTTAGCGACGAGTTCGATCTGAGATCGGACTTGCGGCGCATTCCACAGACTTGTCAGCCACAAAGGCAAGGCATTCGCGTAATCTACTCGGATACGGAATGCCGTATCCGGGAAGATAGTGGGGCGAACCACTGTCGGAACAAGTGATGCGATTCCTACCAGCGATCTCGTTCCATTCCCACGACTGACAAGAATATCTCCAGTCTCCAACAAGAAACGGCGCGCCTTGTCATCGTCCACCGGAATGTAACGGACATCGTCGAGACGAACTTCGCGCTCTCTTAAGGCGCTTAGTCTCAAGGCGGGAAACCCCGGTGGGGTGTCGGACCCCCTAACTGAAAGGCCATTTCTGACAGGTACGGAGAGTAGCTCTTCCAGTTTGCCGATCCGTGGCTCAGTGGCTTTCACCCGTGCCCGCCACTCCCGCGTCAGCTCCCCGCTGAACGCCTTGCTGAGTACGGCCTGCTTGTAGCGAGAGACGAGGGTTTCAATGCGGGCGAGTTCGATGCGGGCGCGGGTGGATTTCGCGTTCAGCGCATCCAGCTTGGCCACGATGCGCTTTTGCTCGGCCAAGGGTGGGAGCGGCAGAGGAATTTCCCCGAGGGTCTTGGACGACAGATGTTTAACAGTTACGGAAGACGTGTGTTTGTTGATGAGACCTAGGTAGCCAGGGAGCACATGGTACAGGAACCTCTCGTCGTAAAAGCCCCGCTTTATCGATAGTTTACAGACACGCTGATTCAGTAGCGCCTTTGGGCCCTTCCAAAAATTGCGATTGAAGTCGCCATCCATTCCGACAAGCAAATCGCCGGGAAAGATCCAATAGCCGTCAACAATCTCCCCCTCATAGAATGTCGAGGTTTCACCATCCAGAACGTTGCGAATTCTGATAACGGGTTGCCCCCGGTCGGCTGAAAAGCCGGACGACGGCCACGGATAACCATTGAGAATGTCGACAACTTCGGCCAACGGTACTCGTTGCCATGATTTGGCCGTCTGGAGAATAGGATCGAGAGATTGATCTACGAGATCCGCAATTGCCTCTCCGAAGCTCATTCGGCCGCCTCCGGCGGTTCGCCGCCGAGTTCCTCCATCAGCGCCTCGATTTCCAGCGTCGCGGCCTGCAGATGGTCGAGGATCGCGGCGGCGATGTCGTCGGGTTCGGTCAGGCCTTCTTCCGCCTCTTCCTCCGCCTCGCGCAGCCAAGCGATGTCGAGATTGTCGCCGCGTTTGGCGATGTCCTCGCGTTTGAACTTGCGCCAGCGACCGGCCTCGCCTTCGTCCGGGCCGCGCTCCGCACCATGCGGGCTCGAGCCGAAGGCCTTTTCGAAGCCTTCGAAATGGGCTTCCGTCAGCGGCGTCGTCTTGCCGAACTTCGGCATCTGGGCGCGCAGGTCATAGATCCAGACGGCCTTGGTGTTGCCGCTCTCGGTCTTGCCGCGTGTGAGCAAGATGACATTGGTCTTCACCCCCTGCGCATAAAAGATGCCGGTCGGCAGACGCAGGATGGTGTGCAGGTCGCACCAGTCCATCATCATCAGGCGAAGCTGCTTGCCGCGCCCATCTTCGAACAGCACGTTGTCCGGCACGACGATCGCGGCGCGGCCACCAGGCTGAAGCGCGCGGATGCAGTGTTCGACAAAGGGAAGCTGGTAGGAGGAGACAGTGGCGGTGACGGAGAGATCGTCCCGCGTTGGTGCACCGCCTGCCGGGCCGAAGGGCGGGTTGGTGAGGATGAGATTGGCGCGGCCGAGGCCCTTGCCCTTGTCGGAGAGTGTGTCGCCCAGATCGACATGGTCGCTGTCGATGTCGTGCAGATAGAGGTTCATCAGCAGCAAGCGCAGCGTGCCCGGCACGTTTTCCATGCCGTGGAAGGCCTGGCGCTTCTGGAATTCCTGTTCCTTTTCGGCGAGATCGAAGTAGTTGTCGGTGCGGGCGCGCATATAACGGTCGGCGGCGATGAGGAAGCCGCCAGTGCCTGCGGCGGGATCCTGGATCACCTCGCCGGGCTGCGGCTGCATCAGCCGCACCAGTAGCTCGATCAGCACCCGGGGCGTAAAATATTGGCCGGCGCCGCGCTTGGTTTCTTCCGCATTCTTCTGCAGCAAGCCTTCGTAGAGGTCGCCGAACTGGTCGCGATCTTCGGAGAACCAGTCGAGTTCGTCGATGGCGGTGACCAGCGTTGTCAGGTTCTGCGGCTCGCGGATGAAGGTAGAAGCGTTGTCGAAGATCTCCTGCACCATCTCCGGCAGCGGCCGGGCATCGGCATAGCGCTTCCGCTCTTCGGACCCCGCATTGTCGCCGGGTGGCAGAACGAGCGCGTCCTCCTTGCCGAGGCGGGTGCTGGTTGCGCCCAGGGTTACCAGCGTCTTGCGGTAATGATCCAGCTTGGCGAGGCCGTTGGCGGCCACCAGATCCGCCCAACGCATCGTCTTCGGCAGGCTGGCGGTTTCGCGGTTGCGCTCGGCCATCATCTTCAGAAACAGCAGATAGGTCAGCTCGGTCACATATTGCTGGTAGGTGATGCCGTCCTTCCTGAGTACAGTGCAGAGACGCCAGAGTTTCTGGACGATGGCATTGGCATTCATGGCTGTATTCTTTTCTGATCGCGGATCGGTGATGCGTTTGTAGCGGTGGTGGGGCTCTGGTCAACTCAGGCGGCGGACGATCCCCAAATTGCTTCGTTGAAGGAGTGCAGGACATCGTCCAGTTCGCCGTCGAACTCTTGGGAGATGCGCTTGAACCCGCCCTTGTCGGCAAAGACGCCTTGATCGAGCAGGGTCGGATCGGCCACCGGCTTGTCTTTCAGCGCTCGGCCGATGCGGCGCAGCCATTCCTTCTGCTTCTGAGTCCAGGGGCGTGACTGTTCGATCTCCAAGATCGCGTCTTCCACCCGCTTCGCATAGGGAACCAGCGGATCGCCAAGCGCTGCCTGGCGAACAAAGCCGATAATATGGGCCGCGATATCGGCATTACGAGCCTTGCCATAAGCCGCGCGCAGCATGGCTTCGGAATAGTTCCTCTCGTCCATCAGGCCGGCCAGTTCCGACAGCTCCTTGCGCGTCAGATCGCGCGGGCGCTGTGTAACGGCAATCAACGCTGGGACCTGGTTCATGTTCTCGCGCACGAAACGTTCGAAGCCGGTGATGTAATCCTCCGGCGTGGTGTTTTTGCCGAAGATTTCCTCGATGCGCAGCAGCTCATCCTCATGGGTGGAGATCACCACGCCGTCACTTCCGTCGCCAGTGTGCGCCGGACGGCGCTCCAGAAGTTCGAGCACGCGCGGATGGGCTTTCAGCCAGTCCTGCAACTCGGGGCCGGAGCGGGTGGCAAGTCGCTGCACCGCCATTTCCGGCGTCTCGCCCGTATGACGCTCAAAACTTTCGCGGGTTTCGGCATCCATACGTTTTGCCATTGCGCGCATGCGGACAATCACCTGGCCGGCGACCCAGCTCTTGTCCTCGTCCGTTTCCGCCGTGTCTAGATCGGTGACAAGCTGGCCGAGCGAGACATCCGGCTTGATGACGACTGGGCGCATATCCGTCATCTCCTGCAGCTCGGCATAAAGATCGACGGCATCGAAGATGCGGAAATACTCCTTGCCGATCTCCGGACAGAGCCGCGTGGCGCGGCCGATCATCTGGTCGTAGAGGATACGGCTCTTGACCCTGCGGACGAAGACGAGATTGCAGATTGAGGGCACGTCGATACCCGTCGTCAGCAGGTCGACGGTGACGACATATTTTGGGTAGGGGTCGTTCTTGAACTTCAGGATCAGGTCGTCGGGCTTGTCGACATTGCCGGTGATCTTCGTCACCATGTTGTGGGGAACAGCATCCTTGCCGTGTTCCTCTTGCAGTTCCTCGATCAGCAGGCGGACGATATCATCGGCATGGGCATCGCGGGCGGCGAAGATCAGCGTCTTGCCTGGCTTGCCAGGCGGGATCTCGGTTGCGATCGCCCGGCAGACGATGCGGTTGAAGGACTCCGAATAGACCCGCTTGTTAAAATCGGCGAGATCGTAGTCGAGCGGAACGTCATCCGGCAGTTCGAAAAGATCGATCTGGCCCGTCTTCCGATCGATAATCTCGACCTCCTCGCCACCATCGAAATGAATGCCGGCCTCTGACAGTGCCGTGGTGATGCGTTTCGGCGGCAGATGATCGTTTAGGTAACCTTCAACGACCGCGTGGCGATAGCCATAGTGGAAGACCGGATGGCCGAAAATCTCGCGGGTGTGGAGTGCGGGCGTCGCGGTGAGCGCCACTCTCACGGCGTCGAAATAGTCGAGGATCTGGCGATAGGCCGACTGGTAGTCATCCAGATTGCGGAAGCCGATCTCACTTTCGCGCAGCTCCGCATCGAGTGTATAGCCGCGATGGGCTTCGTCGACGATGATGCAGTCGAAGGTGCCAGGCGTCGGACGCTTGGCAGGGTCCGGTTCGTTGAGGATGCGGGCGATCAGCGACTGGACGGTCGCGACCTGTACCTGATCTTCGTCCTCCGGAACCTTCTTCTCTAGCCCTGCGACCTTGTAGATCTGGGCGAAGTTCAGCATGCCTTCGATCTCGGTCGTTTCCAGCGCGTCGTTCGTTTGTTTGCCAAGGGCTTTGCGGTCGACGAGGAAGAGGATGCGGCGGAACCGCTTGTGCTTCAGCAGGCGGTACATTAGCGCGATACTAGTACGCGTTTTGCCGGTGCCGGTCGCCATCGAGACGAGTATCTCGCGCTGGCCCGCGACGATTGCATCCTCGACCGCAGCGATCGCCTCTTCCTGATAGGGGCGCATCTTGCCCTTGCCGAAGCTTTCCTCGGCCAAGCCTTGGGCGGCTGCATCGAGATCGGTCTCCAGAATGTCGGGCAGATCCTTTGGCGAAAACCAAGCCGTGAGCGGCCTCGGATGGTTTGTGTCACGGCGCAGGTCGCAGAACCAAATGCCGGACTTGGTCTGCCACTGGCGGACGAAAGGGCGGCCATTGGTGGCGAAGACGAAGGGCACGCGGAAAGGATCCGCCAGCCCATGTTTCCAGGGTCCGTCTGGATGTTGGTGCTCCGGCGGCAGTTCGATAGTTCGGGCATAACGTTCTGCCTGGTGCAGTGTTGACGGCACATCCACGCTCTCGCGCTTTGCCTCAATGACACCGACGCAGGTAAGCCCGATGAAAAGGGCATAATCGACTCGTCCGCCCTCTGACGGCCATTCGGCAATTGCGAGGTTCCGCCCTTCCTCCGGCCGCGCGCCCTTCTGATGGACGAGTGTGCCGCTATCGGCCTCCCAACCGGCATCGACAAGCTGCACGTCGATGAGGCGGCGGGTTTGTCTTTCATCGAGTTCTAGGCGGCTGGCGGCCTGCAGGCCGGCCTGCTTGAACTCTAATTGCAGCTGTTGCGGCTGCGCCTCCGCCTGTTTCTGCAGTTCCTCTAGATTCCGAGCGATATCGGCCTGGTTCGATTCGAGCTCAAGGGCTGTTTTCGCCCAGACAGGACTTTCTTCGGCCCTCTGACGGGCGAGTTCCTCGGCGGCGGCTCGTGCCCTGGCCAGTTCGTCGCCTGAGGCGTGCGCTGCGGCGAGCTTTGCCTCGGCTTCCTGTACCTGGCGCCGGAGGGCATCGAGTTCAGACTGGGTGGCCTGATCCACTTCCTGCGGCGATCTGGGCGGCACGAACGGGCCTGGCTTGAAATTCGGGTCGCGGCCATAGGTCCGCCGATACCAGATACCGAGCGCGCGGCAGAATTTTAGAGCGGAGAGCGCCTCAGCGGATGAGCCGCCAAAGTCGTGGTTCGCTTTGTTGCCTGCCTTGCGCACCGCATGAAAGATATCGGCCACCTCGCGCGGCAGTACTTGCTGAGTTGCGAGGCGACGAAGAAGGTCATGCGTCGTTTCGCGGCTGGAGGTGTCATAAACGCCAGACAGAGCCGCGATTTCCTTGACCATATATTCGCCGAACTGACGGCTCTTGATCAGCGAGGTGTTTGCGTCTTCCGAAAAGAAACGCTCGGCCAGTACACCGAGACGGTGGAGCTCGTTGCTAATCTCCCGCAGATGATCAAAATTAGCCGACAACTACTCTACCCAATGCCCTGATCCCCGCCTGGCATAGACATGCCACACGTTTTGAGTGCGGGCAAACAGCTCCTACAAATTGATGAGCGGAAATTATTTCTGATACATTAAAAGTACTGGGAGCTGAGAACGAAAATAAATTCAACGAGAAACGGTCTTGTGCCTATCCGCGCTCCTCAAGCAGCCGAACACCAGTCAACTCGGCAAGCCTCCCCACCAGCGCATCCTGAAACCCAACATCGCTAACCTCCGCCGCCGCCTCCCGCTGCTGACGATGGTACCAATAACCACCGCTCACCTTCGCAGCTTCGTCCTCACTCGTCGCAAGCCACGTCTGCGTGAGATGCCCCATTTCGAGGTTGTCGGGCGCGCCGGCGCCGCCCATCTTGGTCGGCACCCAGCCGGGGTCCACCGCATTGCTGAAAACATCCGGCCAATGGCGGGCGACGGCGGCGGCGAGGGTGGCGATGTAGAGCTTGCTTTCCGAATAGGCCTGGCTTGCATTCCACGGCCGCTTCTTCCAGTCGATATCGCCAAGGGCGCTGCTGCCGCTGCGGTGCATGCCGCTGGTGAGATAGATGAGGCGATCGGGGCGGGTGATCCATGCGGTGAGCAGATAGGGGGCAAGCACATTCACCGCCAGCGTCTTGGCGTGACCTTCCGGCGTTTCGCCCCGGCTTCTTTCGAGGTAGATGCCGGCATTGTGGATGACGGCGTCCATGCGGCCGATGGTGTTGACCTGAAGGGCGATCGATCGCGTTTCAACGGCGCTGGCGAGATCGCCGATGACGATGCCGAGTGCTGCAGCCGAAATTTCGGAGATATCGGAGGCGCGCTCGCTGGAGCGGGCATGCAGCACGACCTCATGGCCCTCCTTCATCAGGGTGCGAACGGCGGCAAGGCCGAGGCCATCGGTGGAACCGGTGATGAAGATGCGGCTCATGGGGGCTCCTTTCGCGGTCGCGTGGCGCGTTTGCCCATCCTCGTTGCCAGCTTTGGTGCGAGCTCATTGACTCTCAAAGAATAGCGATTTCAGACCTCAAGCCAGGTTGACTGTCACGAATCAAACTCAAAACTGCTTGTCTATCAATATCTGCATTTTTTGATAGACAAACGCCATTGAGTTGATCATGGTGCAGACAAGGCTATTTGCCTTGCAAATTTCGCGAAATCTGGAAGTCAAATATGGTCCAACATCCTCTCGACCTATCAGATGCTGTAGAATACCACTACGATCAGTTTCCTCCAGAGAGGATTGATGCCAACCAGCTTATAATGCCGATCGCCTCGGCATCAGCCGCGCTTGCCCGTTATGATCAGATGCTGAAAGGCATGCACAATAGTGAAATCCTGCTTGCGCCATTGCGCAATCAGGAAGCTGTCGTCTCGTCCCGAATGGAAGGAACCGTAAGCACTCTAGACGAAGTCCTGCGGTATGAGGCAGATCAGGAGGAAAGCGGTAACGAGCCGCAAGGCCATTATCGGAATGAAGCGATCGAAGTCTTCCTCTATAGCCGAGCCCTGACCGCGGCGCAGCGCAGCATCGAGCAAGGCGCGCCCCTTTCAAGCTTCCTTATCAAGAGCGCTCACAAGGTTCTGCTCGGCTTTGGTCGAGGTGCACATCTTTCTCCCGGTGAGTTCAAGATCGAACAAAATTACCTGGCCGACCGCATGCGCCGCAAAGTGCATTTTGTCCCGATGCGCCCGGAGCAGCTTAATGATGGGATGGAGCGACTTTTCTCGTTCGTCGAGGATAGGAATTGGCAGATACTGATCAAGACGGCCGTCGCCCACCTTGAGTTTGAGGCATTGCATCCTTTTAAGGACGGCAATGGCCGAATCGGGCGAATGCTCATCACCCTAATGCTATGGAAATATGGAGCAATATCCGCTCCTCACTTCTATATCAGCAGCTATTTCGAAGATCGACGCGACGAATATATTGACGGGATGCGCGAGGTTTCGAAATCAGGTGCGTGGACCGAGTGGATTGTGTTCTTTCTAGAGGCGCTTGAAACCCAGGCGAATAAGAACCTTGCGACCGCAGAACGGATTCGTGATCTTTACGACGAGCTCAAGCGGGAATTTCCGCAGATCCTCACGTCTCAATGGAGCACCTCGGCGCTCGACTTTTTGTTCTCGCGTCCCGTGTTCCGGAACAATGTATTTACAAGCAAATCGGGGATTCCGGAAGCAACTGCACACCGGTTCACGCGCATCCTGGTCGAGAAGGAGCTGGTTAAGACATTGGAGCCCTCCGCAGGCAGGCGTCCGGCTCTATACAGCTTTGAGCCGCTGCTGCGAATTGTTCGCGAATAGGCGCCGGCTGCGCCTCACCCGCGCTCTTCAAACAACCGAACCCCAGTCAACCCAGCAAGCTTCTCCACCAGCGCATCCTGAAACCCGGGATCGCTAACCTCCGCCGCCGCCTCCCGCCGCTGCCGATGATACCAATAACCACCACTGACCTTCGCAGCTCCCTCCTCGCTCGTCGCAAGCCATGTCTGCGTAAGGTGCCCCATTTCAAGATCATCGGGCGCGCCGGCGCCGCCCATCTTTGTCGGCACCCAGCCGGGATCCACCGCGTTGCTCAGCACATCCGGCCAATGGCGGGCGACAGAAGCTGCGAGGGTGGCGATATAGAGCTTGCTTTCCGAATAGGCCTGGGTGGCGTTCCACGGCCGCTTCTTCCAGTCGATATCGCCAAGGGCGCTGCTGCCGCCGCGGTGCATGCCGCTGGTGAGATAGATCAGGCGATCGGGGCGCGTGATCCAGCCGGTGAGCAGATAGGGGGCAAGCACATTGACCGCCAGCGTCTTGGCGTGACCATCAGGCGTTTCGCCCCGGCTGCGCTCGAGGTAGATGCCGGCATTGTGGATGACGGCGTCCATGCGGCCGATGGTATTGACCTGAAGGGCGATCGACCGCGTTTCGACGGCGCTGGCGAGATCGCCGATGACGACGCCGAGTGCCGCAGCCGAAATTTCGGAGATATCGGAGGCGCGCTCGCTGGAGCGCGCATGCAGCACGACCTCGTGGCCTTCCTTCATCAGGGTGCGGGCGGCGGCAAGCCCGAGGCCATCGGTGGAACCGGTGATGAAAATGCGGCTCATGGGGTTTCCTTTCGCGGTGGCGTGGAGGCGTCAGTCAATCAGTTCAATGCGGGAGTTGGGGTGTGGGTTCCTGGGGTTGGTCGATATGTAGGCGGTTCGGACCGATCTAAGACCCCTCCCCAACCCCTCCCCACAAGGGGGAGGGGCTAGCCCAGCATCACCGCTTTGCCCGAGATCATCTCGTCGTTTGCCGATCTGGAGTTTTGGGGAGATGCGGTGCGGCAGGTTAAGCCCCTCCCCCTTGTGGGGAGGGGTTTGGGCGGGGTCTTTGCCCAGCGAGCGGGGGGTCCGAAGGACGGGTGCCGGCAGGTGGACGAGGGCTTTTTAGGCGGAGATTTCAGCGCTTTGACTCGAAGCTCATGCAGCACTCATCGGCAACGGCATGGGTCCTCGGGTCAAGCCCGAGGATGACGGAGAGTGGGGAGAGGCGACCGGCAAGAGGCTGGACGTCGGGCGTCGTTTCCCGTTTCCCTCAACCTTATAAAGTCAACCTCGCTGTCTCGGCTCGGTCTGTTATCACGCCGGCGATCGCGTCGATCGATCCTCGATCGGGCGATACCTCTGCCAGCTCATCGGCGACCTTGCCGGTCAATGTCAGCACCTTGTCGCAAAGCTCGTTCACGCGGCGGCGCAACAGCGGAGTGCCGATGCCGGCTTCTTCCGCAAAGGCCTTCCAGCCCTCGGCATCCATTTCGGCCAGTGTGGCGCGCTGGCCGATTCTCATCGCCAGCCTTGGCGACAGGTCCGGATAGATCACGGTGGAGAGGAGGTCATAGAGTTTTGCCAGCCGCGGGCCTTGGCTATCGTAGAGGATGGAGAAGTTCTTGCCGTGGGCATCGGCATTTCCGGCGATCAGGTTGAAGATGGCCGCGTCCAGCAGCTTCAGCACGTCGACAGCCGGCCTTGCCGAAATCCGCCGTATGAGATCGAAGCCATCCTTGAAGGTCGGCCCGCCTTCGCTCGCATATTTCGTTTCCGGCGGCACGCTGAGTGCCTGGCAGAAATCTTCCTGGTGGATGCGATGAACCAGTCCGCCGGCGCCGCGCACGCGGTCATATCGTTCGACCAGAAGGAACGGGCGTCCCTGCACATATCTCGGTTCGGCGGCTGCGACATCGAGCCCGCTGGCGGCCGCAAGCCTCATCACGAAAGCTTCGTTCTCGGTCGTCGCCTTGAAGCCGGCTATCGGCGGCTTCAGAATATGGGTTGTGGCCTGACCGGGCAGGGGAAGCTCGATCCGGCCATCGACCAGAATAACCGGCAGTTTGGACTGCGCGCCGGCAAGCGACAGTCTGAGGCCTTCCTCACCGGCCAGCAGAGGCCGCACGGGTAGCGCCTCCAGCACGGCAACGATGCCTGCTTCGTCCAGGGGCACGGGCTGGCGATCTGCAATCGACCCAGTCTCGGTCGGTGCCTCACCTTCGGCAAGCAGTTGCAGCGCACCGGCGACATCGCCGCCCAGGTGATCGAGAAGCGCAAAGTCATTGTCGGGAGACACGCCCAAGGCCCGTGCTGCGGCCAGGCGCTGGCTTTCCTCGGGCAGCAGGCCGCCGAAAAACGGTCGGCATTCCTGGCGGGTAAATCGCTCCAGTCGTTTCGGCAGAGACGCCGAGAGCGGCAGCGTTTTGTCATCGTCCAGCCAGGCTCGCGCATAGACAAAGCCGATATCGCCGTGTCTGTCCTGCGTGAATTGACCGACAATGCGGCCGCCCCACCAGACGTTGAGAAGCCTTGATGTCATCGCCTGCGCTCGCCGGGAGCCAGAATGTCGAGGGAGCAGCCAAGCGTTTGCAGAACCTGCAGGACTTTGCCGATCTGCGCCGTGGGCTTGCCGGCTTCGAGGTCGACGATAAAGCGAAGCCCGACACCGGCAACGCCGGCAAGCTCGTCCTGCCGCAGGTTTTGCTCCTTGCGGGTGCTTCGAACCAGGGCGCCGATGTCGGCTGGACTCTGTACGTGTTTTGGCATGTGGTTTTCCCGATCGGGAAAATATAGCCGATGTGGAGCAGGTGTCCAGGGAAATTTACCGATCGGGATATTTTGGAGATATGGGAGGGGTTAAGGGTATGGAATTTCCCGTTCGGTAAAGTAGCTGGTGGCTCGTGGGGCGTGCGTGGGTCCTCGGGCTTGACTCCCTGCAGTCCGGTTCGAGCCGACGGCTGCCCCTCACCCTAACCCTCTCCCCGTTCTGACGCTAGGGCATATACATAAGTCGGTGCGACGGATTGACTCGGTTTGCGGGGGTCGGATTCCTTTACTGCGGGCCGTATGATTGTTTTGGCGACGTTTTGATTTGGGAGCGTCGCCGATGGATGTAGGGCATGATTTTTCGTTGGGCCGGTTTGGAGATCGTCGTCTCGATAAAGGGGGGCGGTGCTGCTCCGTCGCATTGTGCTGCGCGAGACGGTTTGCCTTCGCCAGTTGGCCGAGGGCAACCATTCGCAGGAGATCCGGTTCGGGCGTTTTCTCAACAACAGTGCGGTGAGCGTGGAAGAGATCATTGCCGGCTGGAGCCAGGAGACCCGGTCTGCGGTTGAGGGTCGCCACGTGCTGGCGCTGCAGGACACCAGCGAGATCAAGTTTGCGACGACGCCGGACAGCCGGCGGGAATTGGGCAAGATCAAAAAAGGCAATTGCTTTGGCCTTTTGCTGCATCCGATGCTGGCGCTCGATGCCGACACCGGCAGCTGCCTTGGCCTGGTGGGCGGCCGGGTCTGGACGCGGGGTAGCGAAGAGCTTACGCCGCATGCCGAGCGGCCGTTGAACGAAAAGGAATCGCGGCGCTGGGTGGAGACGGCAGAGGCGGCCAAACTGGTGCTTTCGCGTGCGGCCCGGGTCACGGCGATCGCCGACCGGGAGGGTGACTTCTTCATCATGTGGGCGCGCCTGCCCGATCGGCGCTTCGATCTTTTGTCGCGCGTCATGCATGACCATGCGCTCATCGACGGTTCCAAACTGCGCCGCGCGGTCGAAACGGTGGCGTTTTGCGATACTCAGACGATTGATCTGCGCGAGCGCGCCGACCGTCCGGCGCGGCAGGCGACGGTGTGCCTGCGCTTCGGCGAAGCGACGATCCGGCGGCCGCAAAACCTGCGCGAGGCCTACCTGCCCGATGGCGTCAGGCTGAGCTGGGTCGAGATCGTTGAACCGGCCGCCCCCGACGGTGTCGAGCCCTTGCACTGGCTGCTCCTGACCACCCATTGGCTCAGCAGCCCGGCCGATGCCTGGCAGATCGTCGCCTGGTACAAGCAGCGCTGGATGATCGAGCAGTTCTTTCGGGTGATGAAGAACCAAGGCTTCAAGATCGAGGACAGCCAGTTGCATCTGGCGGCACGGCTGGAAAAGCTCGTCGCCATCGCCGCCAAGGCCGCAGCAATCGTCCTCCAGCTCGTCCAAGCCCGCAGCGGCGGCGATCACCAGCCGGCAAGCCTGACCTTCACGGCAGCCGAGATCGATACCCTCGCCGCCCTCGAAAGCCGTTTCAAGGGCACAACCAAGCTGCAGTCCAATCCCCACTCTAAGGCCTCGCTGGCTTGGGCCGCCTGGATCATCGCCAAGCTCGGCGGCTGGAACGGCTACGCCTCGGCCAAGCCGCCGGGCCCAATCACCTTCTTCAACGGCCTCAAATACTTTCGAGCCGTCGCCGATGGATGGGCTTTGCGAGATATGTATATGCCCTAGCGTTCTGACGGGGAGAGGGGACGTGCCCTGCGAGAGGTGGGCGAGGTACGGAGAGGTCGCGGCATATCCCCTTCTCCCCGCGAGCGGGGAGAAGGTGGCGGCAGCCGGATGAGGGGCTGGTCTCGCCGTCCACCCCCATCACCTCCGCCGCTCCGCGCCCGCCGCGATCGTCTGCACCAGCTCGTCCACCTCCCGCGCCAGCCGCTCCAGCGGCAGGCCGACGAAGCGGCCTTCGAGGCTGATGCTGACGACGCCGTGCACGGCGCCGAACAGGGTGCGGGCGCGGATGGCGCGGTCTTGCGCGGGCATGTCGGGCTGCAGTTCGGCCAGCGGTTCGGCGATCACATCCATCAGGAAGAGGTGTTCGTCGAGGTGCCATTGCGGCGTCGGGCTCGATTCCGGCGGGAAGTGCTCGAACAGCGCCTTCCAGAGGTTCCGGTGCTCGACGGCGAAGGCGAGGTAGCCCTGCGCCAGGTTGCGCAGCCGGTCGGTCGGCGGCCGATCCTTGGTCTCGGGCAGGGTGAGCCTCGCCTCCAGCGCCTTCAGCGTCGCGGAGTTGACGTGGATGACGAGCTCGGCGAGGTCTGAAAAGACCGTGTAGAGGCCGCCGAGCGCGCAGCCGGCATCCTGGGTGATGTCGCGGGCCCTGAGATTATCAAGCCCGTCCTTGGCGATCCGCTCGCGCGCCGCCTCGATCAGTCGGGCCTTCAGGTCTTCGCGTTTTTCTTCTCGCCTGCCGGCCATTAACCATTCCCCTTCGATTTTTGAACGTCGTTCAAAATTTATCTTGAACGACGTTCATGATTCTGCCATAACAGCTCTCGTGAACAACGTTCATAAACCGGAGGAAGGAAATGTTCAAACTGATTTCCATTTTGTTGCGGGGCAGGGCGCATGATGCCGAGCAGGCTTTCGCCGATCATCACGCCGTGCCGCTGCTTGCCCAGCAGATCCGCGATGCCGCCCAATCGATCCAGTCGGCGCGCCGCAGTGTCGCGGTCGCCATCGCCCAGAACGAGCAGGAGAAGGGGCAGCACGGGGCGATCGTTGCCCGCATCGCCGATCTCGAGATCCGCGCCTCTGCGGCGCTGACCAAGGGCAATGAGGGCCTGGCCCGCGAGGCGGCCGAGGCGATCGCCTATCTCGAAGCCGAGCGCGATGCGTCGGAGAAGGCGCAGAGCCAGTTCACCCAAGCGATCGACAAGCTGAAGGGCATCGTCCGCGCTTCGCAGGCAAGGCTGCAGGAGCTGCAGCGCGGCGAGCGGCTGGCGCGCGCCACGCAGGAGGCGCAGAAGCTTGACGTGGTTGTTGCCGGCCCGGGCCTGGCGACGCTCGACGATGCCGAGGAGACCCTAGAGCGCCTTCGCCTGCGCCAGAGCCAGAATGAGCTGACGGCCGCCGCGCTGAAGGACATGGAAGGCGCCATCCGCCCGGCCGGCATCATCGAAAAGCTTGCCAATGCCGGCTTCGGCGCGCCGCTGCGCTCCTCTGCCGATGATGTGCTGGCGCGGCTGAAGAGCCGCATCACGCCTGCTGCCTGAAACCGCATCCATCCAAGCATTCATCCATCGAACCATAGGGACAAAGACAATGAACGACAGTTTCCAGAAACATTCCGCCAGCTGGGTCAGCTTCTCCTACATCTCCTTCGGCTCGGCCGCCTTCATGCTGGCGCTCGGCCTCTACATGATGCCGCTCGATCTCTGGGGCAAAGGCTATCTCGCCATGGGCATTCTGATGCTGGTGCAGACCACGGTGAACATCACCAAGACGCTGCGCGACAATGCCGAATCCGAAAAGCTGATCCGCAAGGTCGAGGATGCCCGCACCGAAAAGCTGCTCGTCAAGTTCAATCGTAGCGATGAAGATTGACCTTCCTTAACCACAGCGCAGAGTTGTTGACGCATTCAACTTTTGCGTAACGACTCTGTGGCCTTCTCGTGTCAGCCGAAAGAGGAACGAGCCCGTGCAACACAATCTGATGACCTCAAGGAAATTCGCGCCGCTGTTCTGGACCCAGTTCCTCACGGCCTTCAACGACAATTTCCTCAAGAACACCCTGGTGTTCCTCATTCTCTTCAAGATGTCGGCCAGCGAGGGGGCCGCCCTGGTGACGCTTGCCGGCGTCATCCTGATCGTTCCGTTCCTGCTGCTCTCCGCACTCGGCGGTGAACTCGCCGACAAGCATGACAAGGCAAAGATCGCCGAACTGCTGAAACGCTGCGAGATCGCGGTCGCCGCGCTCGCGGTCATCGGTCTCGCCTTCTCCTCCATTTTTGTGCTGATGGCGGCGCTGTTCGGCTTCGGCGTCGTCTCGGCGCTGTTCGGGCCGATCAAATACGGCATCCTGCCCGATCATCTCGAACGCCGCGACCTGCCGAAGGCCAATGCCTGGATCGAGGGCGGCACCTTCATTGCCATCCTTGCCGGCACGATCATCGCCGCCTTCGCCTTTTCCGGCGGCGACAACGTGCTGATCTTCGGCACGATGATGATGGGGCTTTCGGTGCTCTGCTGGCTGGCCAGCCGGATGATCCCGCCCACCGGCTCCAAGGCTCCGGATCTTCAGATCGACCGCAATGTCATCCGCTCCAGCTACACCCTCGTCATGGAAATCCGCCAGGACAAGCGCCTGTGGCGTTCGGCGCTGATGAATTGCTGGTTCTGGCTGGTCGGCGCCTTCGTCCTCTCCATCCTGCCGACCATGGTCACCGAGTTGCTCGGCGGCTCCGAGATCGTCGTGCCGGCCTATCTCACCGTCTTTGCAATCGCCGTCGCCGTCGGTTCGGCAATTGCCGCCTGGATGTCCTCCGGCCGCATCGTGCTGCTGCCGGCCCCGGTCGGCACGGCGCTGCTCGGCCTCTTCAGCCTCGATCTCGCCTGGAACCTCTGGGGCCTGCAATCCACAAGCCATGCAACGACGATCGCCGGCTTCTTCGCCGGCCAGCATACCATCCGCGTCGCCATCGATCTCGCCGGCATGGCAATCTCCGGCGCCTTCGTCGCCGTTCCCACCTTCGCCGCCCTGCAGACCTGGGCGCATGAGGACCGCCGCGCCCGCGTCATCGGCGCCGCCAATGTGCTCTCGGCCCTGTTCATCACCGTCGGCCTCGGCCTCGTCGCCGCCGTCCAGGCGATGGGCGCTTCCATCCCTCAGATCCTGATCGGCCTCGGCATCATCAATTTCGCCGTTGCCTGGATGATGCTGAAGACGCTGCCGACCAATCCCTTCCGCGATTTCATCTCGATCCTGTTCCGCGCCTTCATGCGCCTCGAAGTCGAGGGTCTGGAGAATATCAAGAAGGCCGGCCGCGCGCCGATCATTGCGCTCAACCATGTCAGCCTGCTCGATGGTGCGCTGGCGCTTGCCATCACCGAGGAAGAGCCGACCTTTGCCGTCGATTACAAGATCGCCCAGGCCTGGTGGGTGCGGCCCTTCCTGAAGATGTGCAAATTCCTGCCGCTCGACCCGACCAAGCCGATGGCGACGCGTTCGCTGATCAAGGTGGTGCAGGATGGCAACCCGATCGGCATCTTCCCCGAGGGCCGCCTGACGGTGACCGGCACGCTGATGAAGGTCTATGATGGTGCCGCCATGGTCGCCGACAAAACAGGCTCGATGGTCGTGCCGGTGAAGATCGACGGGCTGGAGAAGAGCTATCTCTCCTATCTCGACAACGGCAAGATCCGCCGCCGGCTGTTCCCCAAGGTCAAGGTCACCATTCTCGAGCCGGTGAAGCTCGACGTGCCGCCGGAGCTGAAAGGCCGCAAACGCCGCACGGCGGCGGGTGCAGCCCTCTACCAGGTGATGTCGAACCTCTTGTTCCGGACCGCCGATACCTCGTCGACCGTGCTCGATCGCGTTATCCGGGCCGGCCATGAATTCGGCATGAAAAAACTTGCCGTCGAGGATCCGGTCACCGGCCGGCTGACCTATGGCAAGCTCCTGACCGGTGCTGCCGTGCTCGGCGCAAAATTCCGCACGATGTTCCCGGAAACCAACCTCGGCGTCATGCTGCCGAATGCCAATGGCGCCGCCGCCACTCTTTTGGGCGTGATGACCGCGGGCAAGGTGCCGGCGATGCTGAACTTCACCGCGGGTGCCGCCAATATCCTCTCCGCCTGCAAGGCCGCCGAAGTCAAACATGTGCTGACCTCGCGCGCCTTCGTCACCCAGGCCAAACTTGGCCCCGTGATCGCCGAGATGGAAAAGCAGGTGACGATCGTCTGGCTCGATGATCTCCGGGCCGAAATCTCACTCAAGGCCAAGATCCTCGGGTTTCTGAGAAAAGCGCGGCCGCTGGTCAAGCGCCGGCCGGATGATCCCGCCGTCATCCTCTTCACCTCGGGCTCCGAAGGCACGCCGAAGGGCGTGGTGCTCAGCCACCGCAACATCCTGTCGAATGCCGCCCAGGCCGCTGCCCGCATCGATTTCCACAGCGGCGACAAGGTGTTCAACATCCTGCCGGTGTTCCATTCCTTCGGGCTGACGGCCGGCACCGTGCTGCCGCTGATCTCGGGCGTGCCGGTCTATTTCTATCCGTCGCCGCTGCATTACCGCATCGTGCCGGAGCTGATCTATGTCTCCAACGCCACGATCATCTTCGGCACCGATACCTTCCTCAATGGTTATGCGAGGACGGCCCATCCCTACGACTTCCGCTCGATCCGCTATATCTTCTCCGGCGCCGAGCCGGTGAAGGCCGCGACCCGCCAGACCTATATGGAAAAATTCGGCCTGCGCATCCTCGAAGGCTACGGCGTCACCGAGACGGCACCGGTGATTTCGATCAACACGCCGATGTACAACAAGTCCGGCACCGTCGGCAAAATCCTGCCGGGCATGGAATGGAAGCTCGAACCGGTGCCCGGCATCGAAGAGGGCGGCCGGCTGCATGTGCGCGGCGCCAATGTCATGGCCGGCTACCTCCGCGCCGAAAAGCCGGGCGTGCTCGAGCCGCTCGCCGACGGCTGGCACGATACCGGCGACATCGTCACCATCGACGAGGACGGTTTCGTCAAGATCCGCGGCCGCGCCAAACGCTTCGCCAAGATCGGCGGCGAAATGATCTCGCTCGCCGCCGTCGAAACGCTCGCCGCCGAACTCTGGCCGGGCGCCCTCTCGGTCGTCTCCTCGCTGCCCGACGCCAAGAAGGGCGAACGGCTGGTGCTGCTCACCGACGCCCCCACCGCCACCCGCGCCGAATTCCTCGCCTTCGCCAAATCCAAGGGCGCCATGGACATGATGGTGCCGGCCGAGGTCAATATCGGCAAGGTGCCGGTGCTGGGTTCCGGCAAGGTCGATTTCGTCGCGGCGCGCAAGCTGGCGGAAAGTGCGGTGCAGGCGGGGGAGGCGGCGTAGGCGTCGTGTGGCAGGCCGTCAGGCGCAAACCGGAATTGTTGCCGGCGCATTGCAAGACCCCTCCCCAACCCCTCCCCACAAGGGGGAGGGGCCAAGCCGTGGTCCCGGCGGCGACCAAAGGAGAGGTCCTGCCGGCTGTTACCGTTAGTTTGGTACGATGCGGGGTCACGTGAAGCAGTGCGGCACGTTAGCCCCTCCCCCTTGTGGGGAGCTAGGGCATATACATATCTCGCAAAGCCCATCCATCGGCGACGGCTCGAAAGTATTTGAGGCCGTTGAAGAAGGTGATTGGGCCCGGCGGCTTGGCCGAGGCGTAGCCGTTCCAGCCGCCGAGCTTGGCGATGATCCAGGCGGCCCAAGCCAGCGAGGCCTTAGAGTGGGGATTGGACTGCAGCTTGGTTGTGCCCTTGAAACGGCTTTCGAGGGCGGCGAGGGTATCGATCTCGGCTGCCGTGAAGGTCAGGCTTGCCGGCTGGTGATCGCCGCCGCTGCGGGCTTGGACGAGCTGGAGGACGATTGCTGCGGCCTTGGCGGCGATGGCGACGAGCTTTTCCAGCCGTGCCGCCAGATGCAACTGGCTGTCCTCGATCTTGAAGCCTTGGTTCTTCATCACCCGAAAGAACTGCTCGATCATCCAGCGCTGCTTGTACCAGGCGACGATCTGCCAGGCATCGGCCGGGCTGCTGAGCCAATGGGTGGTCAGGAGCAGCCAGTGCAAGGGCTCGACACCGTCGGGGGCGGCCGGTTCAACGATCTCGACCCAGCTCAGCCTGACGCCATCGGGCAGGCCGGCCTCGCGCAGGTTTTGCGGCCGCCGGATCGTCGCTTCGCCGAAGCGCAGGCACACCGTCGCCTGCCGCGCCGGACGGTCGGCGCGCTCGCGCAGATCAATCGTCTGAGTATCGCAAAACGCCACCGTTTCGACCGCGCGGCGCAGTTTGGAACCGTCGATGAGCGCATGGTCATGCATGACGCGCGACAAAAGATCGAAGCGCCGATCGGGCAGGCGCGCCCACATGATGAAGAAGTCACCCTCCCGGTCGGCGATCGCCGTGACCCGGGCCGCACGCGAAAGCACCAGTTTGGCCGCCTCTGCCGTCTCCACCCAGCGCCGCGATTCCTTTTCGTTCAACGGCCGCTCGGCATGCGGCGTAAGCTCTTCGCTACCCCGCGTCCAGACCCGGCCGCCCACCAGGCCAAGGCAGCTGCCGGTGTCGGCATCGAGCGCCAGCATCGGATGCAGCAAAAGGCCAAAGCAATTGCCTTTTTTGATCTTGCCCAATTCCCGCCGGCTGTCCGGCGTCGTCGCAAACTTGATCTCGCTGGTGTCCTGCAGCGCCAGCACGTGGCGACCCTCAACCGCAGACCGGGTCTCCTGGCTCCAGCCGGCAATGATCTCTTCCACGCTCACCGCACTGTTGTTGAGAAAACGCCCGAACCGGATCTCCTGCGAATGGTTGCCCTCGGCCAACTGGCGAAGGCAAACCGTCTCGCGCAGCACAATGCGACGGAGCAGCACCGCCCCCCCTTTATCGAGACGACGATCTCCAAACCGGCCCAACGAAAAATCATGCCCTACATCCATCGGCGACGCTCCCAAATCAAAACGTCGCCAAAACAATCATACGGCCCGCAGTAAAGGAATCCGACCCCCGCAAACCGAGTCAATCCGTCGCACCGACTTATGTATATGCCCTAGCTTGTGGGGAGGGGTTGGGGAGGGGTCTTGAGACGGGCGCCGGCGCGGTGATCCCCGCAGGATCGACACGCAAACCCTGTCAAAATTCGGCTTCGACAACTGGCTGCGCGTCTTTGCGCTGACCTGGAAGAACAGCCCGTCGTCGTGAAGCCAGGACGATTTCGTCGCGCCGCTGGTCGTCTTGAAATTGCGCTCGGCGCGGATTTCGAGAGATTATCGGCCACGCTCAGCGGCTCGATACACGCACTGCGCCGGCAGCTCGGAGACTGCGCTGGACGGCGGCGACCTGGCGGGATGCGATATCCACCGAGACCTCGATCTCGCCTTCGAGTGGCCCATCGCGACGGGCGCCATCGTCATGAGAGGCATCCCCGCCTGATGGCGCCGAACCGGCACTGTTCCGGTCGCTTGCCGACTGGATAAAGATGTCGGGCCTCGAAATCCCATGCTGCTGAACCAGATGTTCGACCGCCAGATCGGCGGCTTCGCGTGTTTCGAACCTGGCTCGGATCGTGGTCGTGCTGTCGTCCGCCATTGGCTGCCTCCTGATATCGATGTCCACACGATGAGAACGCCTTGGGCGGCTGGTAGTTTCGACGGCGGTCCCGGCCGCCGATTGGAATCGTTGATATCGCATTCCAAGCCTGCTATGTTCTGTTTTTGTTTCGGCGCGCAATTTCAGAGGCCGATCCCATCGCGATCGCTGAAACCGCCATGAACGAGACAAGCTCACCCCCCATCCGGAAAATCGTCCATGTCGACATGGATGCTTTTTATGCGTCGGTCGAGCAGCGCGATAATGCGGACTTGCGCGGCAAACCGATTGCCGTCGGCGGGTCGGCCGCCCGGGGTGTGGTGGCGGCGGCGAGCTATGAGGCCCGCAAATTCGGTGTTCACTCGGCAATGCCGTCTGTGACTGCCAAGCGCAGATGTCCTGACCTGATCTTCGTGCCGCCGCGCTTTGCCGTCTACAAGGCGGTGTCGCAGCAGATCCGTGAGATCTTTGCCGAATACACGCCGATGATCGAGCCGCTGTCGCTCGACGAGGCCTATCTCGATGTGACGCAAAATCTGAAGGGCATGACGATCGCCACCGAGGTGGCTCTGGAGATCCGCGCCAAGATCAAGCAGGTCACCGGCCTCAACGCGTCGGCCGGGATTTCCTACAACAAGTTCCTTGCCAAGATGGCAAGCGACCTCAACAAGCCGAACGGCCAGGCTGTGATCACGCCGAAGAACGGGCCGGCTTTCGTCGAGCAGCTTCCCGTCCGGAAATTCCATGGCGTCGGACCGGCAACCACTGAGAAGATGCATCAACTCGGGATCGACACAGGCGCCGATCTCAAGGAGAAGACACTCGAGTTCCTCGTCGAGCATTTCGGCAAGTCGGGGCCCTATTTTTACGGCATCGCCCGCGGCATCGACGAGCGCCAGGTCAAGCCTGACCGGGTGCGCAAATCCGTCGGCGCGGAAGATACCTTCTCAGAGGACCTCCACGCCTTGGAGCCTGCTCGCGAAGGGCTCCAGCCGCTGATCGAAAAGGTGTGGGCTTACTGCGAGGCCAACGGGATCGCCGCCAAGACAGTGACGCTCAAGGTGAAATATGCCGACTTCAGCCAGATCACGCGCAGCAAGACGGTTCTGGCACCCCTGCCGGCAATCGCCGACCTCGAGGATCTGGTCAACCTGCTTCTCGCGCCGATCTTTCCGCCGCGAAAGGGCATACGGCTGCTCGGCGTCACCCTCTCTTCGCTGGAAGGACGTGCACCGGCCGCGGAACCGCAACTGCGGTTGACGTTCTAGACCGCCAGCATCGGCTGGGCGGAAGCGGCGTCACGCCGCCCGCTGACATCCTGGGCTTTGCTCGCGCTCTCCTCGCATCAATGCGCCTGGCGTCTTTGATATCGGTCGCCAACGTGACGCGCCGGCCTGGGCGGATGCGCGGCGGGCTTGGCCTTCCAGGGGGCCAGCACCGTTGGCATGCCGGCTTCGAGGCAGGCTGCGACAAAAGCCTCCCGCGCGACCATGCTCGGTATGATGCCGTTGAGGGCGCCGCGACACGTCTTCACCGCCCGATCATGGCGCTCTCCATGACGCAGCGGCCACTCGTTTTCGAGAAAATCCAGGGCGTCGTAGACGCTTGTGAAGGCGCGCTCCAAACCGCACTGCAACCGGAGCCTCACCGGCCGAACCCATGGGACATCGTTCAGCGGCATTTTTTCCTCCTTTCACGCCACCAATGATCCTGATCGAAATGATATTGTGGGCGACAGCGGACCGTTCAAGAGCCTAGGACCAGCCCAATTTTTGATCGGCGCGATGACGCAACCTTGCGTCTCCGGCTGCCGCAGGCGCCCGGTGCCCATGAGAGGCTGTGTGAACCGAGCGATTGCCGCAAATCTCTTCTCCCCTCGGGGAGAAGGTGCCGGCAGGCGGATGAGGGGGGCCACACGGCACACCCCTCTCGTAACAACCTATCCGGCGACTGAGACGACGCGGGCGGTATGGAACTCACATGCTGTTGTTGGAAAGACCGGCGTCGCCGGCCCCCCCCCGCCCTACGGGCACCTTCTCCCCGAGGGGAGAAGAGGGAATCGAGAGGTTGCGGCATATCCCCTTCGCCCCGCGAGCGGGGGTCCGGAGGACGGGGCGAGACACGTGGCTCGACCCTGGCAAAGGTGGCGCCAGCCGGATGAGGGGCGGCTCCAAGCGCGAATTTGTCGACTTCGTCAGCAGCATAACAGGCGGCACCCGGGCCGCCTGTCTTCGCCTCTTCGACAAACCGTCCGTTACTTCTGTTCGGGCGCCAGAAACTCTGCGCAATAGGACGGGCCGTTGACGCCGGGGATGTCGGCGACGGTGCGGATGTCGCGGATCGTGTAATCGGAGTTGGTGGTGATTTCGGCCTGGCAGCGCAGATAGGCGGTGCGGGCCGACGCGATTTGCTTGCCGCGCTTGCCATCGGCGCCTTCGGCATATTTCGCCGGAATGCGCACGGTCTTGTAGCCGCCCCGCCAGGTATAGATTGTGCTCGATCCTTGCTCGCTGTCGCTGATCGGCGGCCCGTAGGCGGCAAAGAAGACGCCGGCCGATTTGCCCACCCAGCGGGCTTCGATCGGGTTGCCGGCGGAAGGAATGGTCGTGCATCCGGCGAGCGCAATGGCAAGCCCGGCCGCGGTCATCATGCGGAAATTCATCGTGTCGTCCCTGATCTCAAGCGCATTGGCTGGCAAGCCGCCGTCGCAGCGGTTTCGCCTGTCCCGTCTGCCCTTTAGCGCGGAACCCGGCAAAAGAAAATTGCCCCTTTGAGACTTAAGTTCGATTTGCGGCAGGTGTGTCTTTTTGCTGCAGCCGCTCATCCGTAAACCCGTCGCAACCCCGTCAAAAATTCCGCCGGCTTTTTGGAATTTGGTGCTTGTGCAACCAGATAGGCTGTTCTATAGAAGCGCCGCTGGTCACGGAGTGTAGCGCAGTCTGGTAGCGCACCACGTTCGGGACGTGGGGGTCGAGTGTTCGAATCACTCCACTCCGACCAGTCTGAAGCCCCGCTCCGGCGGGGTTTTTCGATTCTGCTGATCTCAGCCAAAAATTCCCCAGGATTTCATCGTGAGGCGCAGAACCAGCGTGGGGCATCATCGCCAAACCCTGCCGCGTCCCTGGCCGTCCTCGCGCCTTGCGCGCTATGGATCAAAAAGAAGCCCCGCCGAAACGGGGCAAATTGGGAACGGACGGACCGCATAGGAAGGAAGGGTTGGCGTACGGCCCCGTCACAAGAGGGGGCACCTGTGCGATCCTTGTGGCCAAACGACGGATAGTCGGAAGAGTTCCTGTGCGATTCCGCACCAATCGGTCGATAGATCGCCGGTCGCATCAGTCGTTCCGCCGCTTCGTCACAAGCCGTGAAAAGCCCCGCGCCTGAAGGATTGCAGTCGGCACCTTGTTTCATTCGAATAAGAGCACATTTCGATGGAGTAAGCGTCGTCAGGAAAACAAATGGCTTACGAGCCGGATATGGCCATCGTCTTCGATAGCGTGACAAAGGCGGTGATCGTCAGTTTCCGCGGCGTCACGGTCTATCTGCCAGGTCCCTATGCCGACCGAAAGGCGGCCGTCCTGACCGCCGAAGCGCATTGCCGCCGACTTGGCTGGCGAGATTGATTGCGGCTTTTAGCAACGATCCGTAAAAGGCAGATATTTATTTTGTGAATCGCTCGTCCTTTCGCAATGAGCGCGCATGCCGAGGCAAAATGTGCTAGGGTCCTTGGCCGGTATCGAAAGACCGCTACCGGTTTATCGCCGCTGATCATCAACAATTTCAGCGGCTTATGTGCGGTTTTGTCATAAACGCACACTTCCCGGGGACCTATGGCCAAACCAACGGCCGTCCCGTAGTTTTTCACCAACTCACAGGCGTTTGGTTTTGACATCCAAGCTCCCATGCGGAGCCGCTATGACTCACATTGACCAATCGACTGTCGAAAATACCCTGCTGAAAATGTTGAGCCCGGACCGCTTCGAACGCCTCTCGGAAGGGATGGAGCGCGTCGACCTGCCATTACGGCATGCTCTTGTCGATCACGACGTGCCGACCACGCATGTCTGCTTCTTGGAAAGAGGCCTGGCATCCATGGTTGTCAGCAGCATCGACGAAGAAGTGGTGGAAATTGGCCACATCGGGCGCGAAGGCGTATCCGGCATGCACGTCGTCCTGGCAGTAGAGACCACCCCCACGCGCACCTTCATGCAAGTCGCAGGGTCGGGAATTATGGTGCCGATGGAGACGTTTCAGCGCGCGCTCGCCGATGATCCCGAGATGAAGGATTTCTTCCTTCGCTATGTTCACACAACCGTGCTGCAGCTTGCCCATTCGGCGCTCGCGAACGCCCGCTACAATATGCATGAACGGCTGGCTCGGTGGATCCTGATGTGCCACGACCGCCTTGAAGGCAACAACCTGGCTATTACCCATGAATTTCTGGCATTGATGCTCGGCGTCCGGCGTTCCGGCGTCACCAATGAACTACACGTCCTTGAGGGCGTCCACGCCATCCGATCGACCCGCGGAAACGTGCGAATATTGGATAGGGAAAAATTGATCGAAATTGCCGGTGGCTGCTATGGAGTGCCGGAGCGCGAATACGAAAAGGTGCTGGGTCTTCCGCTCCGCGCCAGGTAGATCAGTCCATTCGCTTAACCGCTTCCGAAAAGGGCAACACGAGCAGGATATCGCCTGCTTCATTTCTGATCTCGATGCTTCTTGACGTAATGTCATATCCGAGCAGCACGGCACTGCTCATCAATGCGCGAGCATCACGCACCGCTTCCATGCGAGCAGCGTCCAGACCGGGAAGCTCGGTTCCTTCCCAGTCTTCGAGCGACCCGGCTTCCGACAGGATATTGAAGTAGAAGCGTGGCATTCGAAATCCTTCAAAGCCCGGCAGGATAAGTCGCTTATTTTGCCGTTCAGCAGGTTTCAAATCAACAGTATCGGGCATGCTTTCGTCATCGATGCCGATGCCCTTACGGCCACTGTGCGCAACCGCACTGATAGTTGGCAGCGAGGAGCCAATGGCTTAAATTTTTTAGCGCGAGCTTGAACTCAAGATGAACCCGGAGCGGCAAGGCGTAGGAGGATGATATGATCGATTTCAATCTCTCGCTCCGGACGAAAGACGTGAACGTGCTTACGGAGGCTATTCGGACCTGGTACCGGCATAATCATGTCACGCCGACGGAACGAGCAACGCAATTGCTCTGCAGCGCGGCTGCCGATCTTTATAGCCAAGGGCACAGGACGCCGGAGGAACTGGCTACGCTGCTGATCACCAGGTTTGACAGCCCCTATTCGGTGCAGGTCAACGCAGCGACGTCCACTGCTCATCACTAAAGCATGTCGCGCAAAAGTGTGCAGCGGTTTTGCGACAACGACATGCGTAAAAACAAAGACCTAAAGCGCGACAAGCGAATCTGAAAGATCGCGACGCGCTTTAGCGATCGGTTTCATCCCTTGGCGGACCGTAGGCGCTCTCGGATTTTGGAGGCATCGAAATGCTTCAGTCCCTCATTACCTTGTCCGATCAAGAGATCGAACTCGTCATCACTGCGGTTCGGCAGTGGTGTACAAAGAACCACTGTGAGATCGATAGCAACGAAGGCCGCCGCGCCCTGACCCTTGCCATCGATCTCGTCCAGAACTCCGCCCGGGATAGGCTCCTTCAGAACTTGACGGATCGCCTTGGCCCCCGGTCCGGTCAGATGGACGCGGAAACCTTCGGCGCTAGCTGACCAGCAATGAGTGCCTCCATCTGGGGTCAGGACTCACCAATCAGAGCCGGAAGATGACGGCCGCAGCTATGGGAAGACGTTGCCGCTAGAGCGGTTCATCGCTTCTCGGAATCGCTAGATTCTCGAATCAGCAAATATGTGATTCCTGATGGGTACTGGAAAGGAGGCCAGTATCCATGACACGACCATATTCCAATGATCTTCGTGAAAGAGTTGTCGCTGCAGTTGCGGCCGGTCAGAGCTGCCGGGTGGTGGCGGATCGGTTCGATATAGCTGTTTCCTCTGTGGTGAAGTGGTCGCAGCGTTATCGAACGACGGGCAGCGTTACGCCTGGGAAGATGGGCGGCCATCGCCGGCGGGTGCTGGAGCCGCATCGTGCCTTCATCATCGAGCGGATTGAGAAGACCTCGCATCTGACGCTGCATCGTCTGAAGGACGAACTGGCGGCGCACGGCGTGACAGTCTCCCACAACGCCATCTGGCAGTTCATGCGTCGCGAAGGCTTCAGCTTTAAAAAAAACACTATTCGCCCTTGAGCAAGGCCGTGCCGATATCGCCCGGCACCGCAGGCGCTGGAAAGCCTGGCAAAGCCGTTTCGACCCGAGTCGTTTGGTCTTTATCGACGAAACTTGGATCAGAACCAACATGACGCCGTTGCGGGGCTGGGGGCCAAAGGGCAAAAGGCTGCACGGCTTTGCCCCGCATGGCCGCTGGCGAACGCTGACCTTCCTCGGCGCGCTCCGCTGCGATCGGCTAACCGCGCCCTGCGTCTTCGACGGCCCGATCAACGGCGAGTGCTTCCGCGCCTATGTGAGCCAGCAACTGATTCCTACCCTCAAATCCGGCGACATTGTCATCGCCGACAATCTCGGTTCTCACAAATCCAAAGCAATCCGGGATGCCATCAAGGCGGTCGGGGCAAGGCTGTGGTTCCTGCCGAAATACTCGCCCGACCTCAATCCGATCGAACAGACATTCGCCAAAATCAAGCATTGGATGCGCGAAGCTCAAAAGCGAACCAGCGAGGATACATGGCGCCATCTCGGGCACCTCGTCGAAACCATCAAACCAGACGAATGCGAAAACTACTTCCGCAATGCAGGATACGCTTCAGTCAAAACATGAACCGCTCTAATAGCCGTCGTTGGCGCCTCGCGGACGTTATAACCATTGCTGGACCTGTCGTATTCGTCCCCCGTGGATGGAACTGCTTTCATTGTCGGGCGTTTTTGCCAGTTAGATCGGGTACTGCCGGCATTCCGCCGGCACTGCCGAATGGGAGAAAAATCATGAGAACGATATTGATTGCGATAGGCGCGTTAACTGCTTTAGCCGGATCCGCTTTTGCGGCCGAGCCTGCCAAGATGGTGGACACGAAAATGGGCAAGGTCCTGGCGACTGAAAAAGGCATGGTCCTTTACACCTTCGACAAAGATACAAACGGCAAATCCAACTGCGATAAGGATTGCCTGAAGAAGTGGCCGGCTTTCCACGCCGGAGCCAAGGCCAAGGCAGAAGGCGAATGGACTCTGGTCAAAGCTGCGGATGGCAAAGAGATGTGGGCCTACGAGGGCAAGCCGCTCTACACCTATGTCGAGGATAAGAAAGCCGGTGAAGCCAAGGGCGACGGCGTTGGGGGAGTTTGGCACGTGGCCAAATAGCTGAATCGGGGACCGCTTGAACGGGCGGTCGCCGGATCGCCTTGAACCGCAAGACCGAGAAGCCGCGGGCCGATGGAACTTGCGGCGCTGTGCTGCGATCTCAGCCGCCGACTGTGATCTCACCATCCGCAACACGTTTGACAAATATCTTCAAACCGTCATGCCTGAGTTTATTCCAACCGCCGTCGGAAATCTTCGGATCATTCCGACCGGAACGCGGCGGGAAGATCGACAGAGACATCAAGCGGCTGGAAATGCCGCAGGTTTTCCGTAATGACAGTGAGGTCATAGGCGCGCGCGGTCGCCGCGATGATGAGATCGCCGAGGCCGGGATGACGGCCCTGGCGCTCGGCGTCATCTTCCAGGGCGCCGACGATGCGCGCGACAACGGTATCCATCGGCAATATCCGATCGCCGAAACTGTCGGTGATGGAGTCCAGCCATGCCGAAAGGCGCTTTGCCCGCTCGATTCCGCCGCGACGGTGAAGGCTCCGCATTCCCTTCTCGATCTCCGCGACTGATAGAGCCGACAGAAAGAGAGCATCGGCGTCGCCTTGATCACGAAACCATGCCCGCACCGGATCGGACGGCGCCACCTTGCCCGGCGCGAACTTCGAAATGATGTTGGTGTCGAGAAGATAGGCGGTCACAGATCGATATCCCGCATTTTCGATCGGTTCCGCTCCAGCTCGACCTCGCCGGGAAACGTCAGCAGAAAATCCCCGAAATTCGGCCGTGGCTTCCTCAAAGCCCTTTTCGCCGCCTCGGCCGCTTCGACCGAAACAAGCACGGCAGCGGGCTTTCCGTGCCGCGTGATTGTCACGAACTCTCCGCTTGCCGCTTCATCCACCAGACCGGCGAAACCCGCCTTTGCTTCTGCCACGCTGATTGTCGACATTAAAGTCTCCCATCTTAAATGACCATATATGGTCAAAATAGACATTGGCGTCGACGAAATCAAGAGGAGGATTTTCCAAGGGTGCTCGCCCTCTCACGTTCTAAAGATAGCCGGAATCGTTTGACGATGGCACTAAAGCGACGACGAGAGAGGGCGTTTGAAACGGTTGAGTGAGCATCGTGAAGGGATATTGCGTGCAAAGGCCAGACCCTCGGATCTCATATAACGACTTGCAAAAAAGAAAGCTATCGCTGACGTTGTGGCGACGATTTAGGTTCGCCCGGAACCGGCAATGGTACATCCATAAGGTGAATTACCGATTCCGGTAGGGCAATGAACGCCAGCGGAGGACTAATGCTGACCGACCTTCCACTACGGGCAATAGACGAGATTAACGCTACTCTCGCCATCATTGGATATGATGAGGCATGGGTTCTAGTTGAACAGCGCGATGACCCGATAACCCGGATTGGTCAAAGCCTTTTTAAGATGGCGCGAAATCTTCTCGATCAAATGATTAGCGACATGCAGCTTTCCGCGAAGATTCACGTCTGTTTGGTGATGGACAAGGGAAGAGATTTCCAAGCCTGTGCCATACGTCTAGGCGAAGATGAGTATTGCATAATGATTTGGCTTGCTGCGGCAATCAGGACGTCGGCAAGTATATCTCGGATTCTGAGTACGTCAGTCTCTGCAGAGTTTTTTTCTGCAGATTTCCCCGTCTCCAAAAATCAGCTTACCTCGCCAATGGGTGACACGTTCGAGGCTTACGCCGCTCTTTCGCTACTTCCCATATTAGATCTAGGCACGAAGTTAAACGAGTTTCGTAACCAGCTAGATTCTACTGCGCTTGAATGGCTCGTCCTGCATGAGCTTGGTCACATCGTAAACGGCCACCTTGCGCTGGGAAAGACTGTAAATGGTGTAACGTATATTCTCGAATATGATCTCGAGGCTGACCGCAACGAAAACATTACCCATCAAGCGCTCGAGATGGACGCCGACTGCTTTGCGAACCTATTCTGCGTGCAGGGCGCATTAACACGACGTCTTTCAATTGACCAAATCGATACTGGGGATGAAGGCAAACGGGTTGAAAAACGACTTCAGAGTTATGTATTCGCCGTCTTAGCAATCATACGCGGGTTCGATCACGCACCTTTTGAGATCGAAACTTTGTTCGATTCAGATCACCCTCCCGGTGGCGTTCGAATGGGCTACTTGCTGGCCCAAATGCTTGTGATGGAGAAGGAGGGTAAGATAGATTTTGGTGGCGTCAACGTAAAGGAGGCTACTGGCAAAACGGCGGTGAGCCTGGAGCGAGCTATTTCTGAAGCTACAGGCATCGATGGAAATGGCGGAAATTTGTTGGCGGCATTTGCGATAGGTGATTCATTCTTGGCGCCAGTTCTGTCACGATGGGCGAAGGTTTATCCTGAATTGAACGCTGCTAAGATCAGCCCCTTCAAACTCGCCCCACCACAATACGAGCCGGCTTGACTGCCGAAACTAGAACGCATCACAATATTATTGCCGGGTTGCCTTTTAACCGGAACGAGTCCCGAAGTGATTCGTTAAGTCGCGTGTCCAGCGTGAGGGGGCTGCATCATGAGCAAGCGACGAAGCTTCAAGCCGGTGAAAATCACCATCAATGGGAAGACCAGAACCGTCTACAATGTCGTTCAGGCGGGGAACACCTTGCTGAATGACTGGCCCGAGCAGACGCCGGCGGCCAAGGTGGCCGAGCGGCTTGTGCTTGATGTGTTCAATGATGCGGCCGGGCCGGAGCAGGTGCGCCGCGCATTCATTACCGCGGCCAAGGCGAGCGACATCAAGTTCAGCTCCTGATCCGTGGTGTTTGGCAAAAGCCCTGGCTCACTTCCATGATACCTGCTCCTGGTTTCGCAGATCCCGGGTTTTGAACTGCGTCTCCATCCAGACGGTCGAGATGATCGCGGCGAGGAAGCCGAAGGCGAGGCAGGCGATGGCCTGGGTCCGCCACGAGACGAAGGTGACCGGCGTCGGGGTGGTGGGCTTTTCAGCGCATTCGTCGGGCGGGCAGGCGCAGCCGGAAAAGGCCTTGATCAGGCAATCGCTCATGCTGCGCCGCTTTTCACCGTGTCGATGGCGGCGAGGATCTTCTGGTGAAGCGGGCAGCCGCGATCGTCGCTGCCATCGAAAAAGCGTTCGGCCTCCACCAGCGCCGTCAGCAGATCGGGTGCCCCGGCGGTGACGCGGCCCTTGGCGCGGGTCTTTTTGTTTGCTCCGGCCAGTGGGGCCGCAGGAAGGGAAGGGCTCTCGGTTGAAGCAGGTGTAAGCTTGGCAGCGGGCATCTCCGTTCCCCTCAGGCGTAGAATTGATCGTTGTTGGCGATGCCCATGATCTCGCGGGCGTAGCGGTAATGCTCCTCGACGGAAGCCGCCGCCCCGCGCAGCCAGGACGGGCCGCGGATTAAATGTTCGGGACGGCGGAGGAACGCAAAGCCGAGCGCGCCCATGCGCTGGGCCTCGATTGCCATATAGGCGCGGCAGTCGCCGATCGTCTGTGCGCCATTCCAGCGGGCATCCCGCCTGCTTTCCTCGGTCTCGATATTGCGGATGTGCTGCATTGCCTGTCCTCTCGCCCATTTGATCGGCTTGAGGAGAAAGGTATATATAATACCCTATCACGTCAATGATGAGAGGTATAAAAAATACCTCAGTGATTGACGAGGTACGAATCGTAGGTTTATGTCTGGGGCCAGTGATTGGGCGACCGGGTGCAACTCCCGAGCTGACGAAGCCCAGCGGCGCGGGAAGCGAAAGTCCTTAAGTGCGCTGTCAGAAAATCAGGACGAGGGCGAAGCGAATGGCCCCTCTGGCACGTGTCCCATCCCGGCTCCGGCCTTCAGGACTTGGCCAATGCTCTCCCGGCTTCATGGGCTTTGCTCATGGGGTAGGGGGAAGCTTTGGCCGGAACCCTCCCTCACCAGCCTTCAGGAACCTTCTCCTCCCAAGCCTAGAGCGGTTCATCGCTTCTCGGAATCGCTAGATTCTCGAATCAGCAAATATGTGATTCCTGATGGGTACTGGAAAGGAGGCCAGTATCCATGACACGACCATATTCCAATGATCTTCGTGAAAGAGTTGTCGCTGCAGTTGCGGCCGGTCAGAGCTGCCGGGTGGTGGCGGATCGGTTCGATATAGCTGTTTCCTCTGTGGTGAAGTGGTCGCAGCGTTATCGAACGACGGGCAGCGTTACGCCTGGGAAGATGGGCGGCCATCGCCGGCGGGTGCTGGAGCCGCATCGTGCCTTCATCATCGAGCGGATTGAGAAGACCTCGCATCTGACGCTGCATCGTCTGAAGGACGAACTGGCGGCGCACGGCGTGACAGTCTCCCACAACGCCATCTGGCAGTTCATGCGTCGCGAAGGCTTCAGCTTTAAAAAAAACACTATTCGCCCTTGAGCAAGGCCGTGCCGATATCGCCCGGCACCGCAGGCGCTGGAAAGCCTGGCAAAGCCGTTTCGACCCGAGTCGTTTGGTCTTTATCGACGAAACTTGGATCAGAACCAACATGACGCCGTTGCGGGGCTGGGGGCCAAAGGGCAAAAGGCTGCACGGCTTTGCCCCGCATGGCCGCTGGCGAACGCTGACCTTCCTCGGCGCGCTCCGCTGCGATCGGCTAACCGCGCCCTGCGTCTTCGACGGCCCGATCAACGGCGAGTGCTTCCGCGCCTATGTGAGCCAGCAACTGATTCCTACCCTCAAATCCGGCGACATTGTCATCGCCGACAATCTCGGTTCTCACAAATCCAAAGCAATCCGGGATGCCATCAAGGCGGTCGGGGCAAGGCTGTGGTTCCTGCCGAAATACTCGCCCGACCTCAATCCGATCGAACAGACATTCGCCAAAATCAAGCATTGGATGCGCGAAGCTCAAAAGCGAACCAGCGAGGATACATGGCGCCATCTCGGGCACCTCGTCGAAACCATCAAACCAGACGAATGCGAAAACTACTTCCGCAATGCAGGATACGCTTCAGTCAAAACATGAACCGCTCTAAGAGAGAGGAGTGAGAACTGAAGCTGGAGTATGAAGCTAAGAGAAAAAAGGAGGTCGGCCATGCGCAACGAAATCGAAATCACCGACGAAGTGATCGAGGCGGGTCTGGATGCCATCCGGCAAGGTTCAGAGCGAAATCCTAAAGACCATAGATCTCCCGCGCGGCGCTGAACGCCAGGAGAAACACCGCAAAGGTCACGATATAGAACCAGATTCTGCCGGTGCGCGATGTCGGTTTTAGCATCTTTTACCCTTTGTACGACGTTTGAATCATCGAGATATTCTTTAACGGACGACCTGACGTCGCGACGTTATTGGCAATCGCTTGCCCTCAGGTCGAAACTCGACTGCCCATCCTTGAAGGCGTAGTTGTAGACGGCGAGTTCGGCCTCGCCCGAATCAAGCTTCGGCTTCCAGAAAGAGCACACGGATGGGGCAATGCCTGATTTCATAACCGCTCCATCCGTTAAAGGGAGGGAATCGCTCAGACGGTAAAAATATCGGACCGTCTTCCCCTCGACAGAGATGCGCTCAAGAGTGGTAATGGCGTCTATCTTCTGCGGCAGATTAGCGTTCGCCTCGTCATTCTGGATTCTGGGAATGACGATCAGTTTGGTGACTTGGCTTGAGCTGGCAAGAAACAGAACAACAATGATCGTTCTCGCATTCGGAAATCGCTTGGCCGCCAGATGGCCGACAGCCGCGCCGATCGCTCCGAATATCCCCCCAACCAAGCCGTAAACAACCGGCGCCGGCCATGTTCCCATAAAAGCAAGCATTTCCCCTCCAATGTTATCTTCTGCTGATCTGCCCGGCAGCTTGGTGATGTGCGCACACGGGTGCCGGTAGTACACACAAAACGGTGAGATCGTCGAGCGCGCCCGGCATGGAACCTCACATCTCGATGATCGACCGGCGGACGCGGCCGACGATGGTGACGGCGCCCTGGAATTCCGGTGGCGGCACGTCTTCGTAGGAAGCGGGCTGGAAGGGCGGGTCGTCATTCGGGCGATAGCGCTTGTAGGTTGCGGCCCCCGTCTCGTCGGCGACGACATAAAGCGCATTCGGCGCCAGGCGCTTGTCGCGCAGATTGACGAAAATGATCGAGCCCGGCGGCGAGATCTTGTTCATCGAATTGCCCTCGACCTCGAGCGCGATCCATTCGCCATCGGGCAGATCGAGGGCGGCGACCGTCGGGAATTCCGAAAAATCGGTGATCGGCGCCTGCTCGCTCAGCTGGCCGGCGCTGACCCAGGAGATTTTTGGGACATCGGCGACTGAGGCCGGCAGCTCATCAGGATCGAGCGCGTTGCCGGTTCCGAACTGCAGCCAGTTGAGATTGACCTTGAAAGCGCGGGCGTACTTCTTCGCATCGGCAATGCCGAAGCCGTTGCGGCCGGATTCATGCGCCTTGTAGACATTGGCATTCCAGCCGAACCGATCGACGATCGCCTTCGGCCCGGCAAAGCCGGCATTCTTCCTGGCCATGACCAGCCGCTTTGCGCGTTCTTCGCGCTCAAATTGTTCCTGATCTTTCAACATGATATAAAAAATACCCCAAATTAAGGTACATGTCATGCCCTAATGTGCTTGACATTACGGGTATTAATTGTACCCTAATCGCCATGACAAACACCGACATCATCAGCGACCACATAGCTTTTCTGGCTTTACCGGCCTGCGCGCCGCGTCCCGCGGCTGGGGAGACGGCGCCATGAGGTTCACCATTTCCTCGGAAGAGCGGCTCCATGGACGTCATGCCGACCGGCGTCGTCATCCGCCGGCCGCAAGGCCCAAGGGGAGGGCGGATGTCGGTAATATCAGTTCGCAACGAGGACATCCCCTTCCTCGCCAAGGCCCTGCAGCAGGTGCTGAACGCCAACCGGGAGGTTGATTCGCTATGAGCATCTCCACCTCCGCCCGCGAGATCCTGCGACCGAGCGGCCGCTACACCGGCTGCCCGACCTGCGCAAAGGCGCTGTCGATCGCCGAAGTGATCGAGCGCCACTGCGAGAACTGCGGCCGGCCGACGCGCCCGGAAGAGATGCGGGAGACGATGATTTCGCAGGGCGTTCTGCCGATCCCCAACCCCGATAGCCCAGCCCCTCCCTGACGGCTATCGGCCGCTGGCGTCGTTGCCCTCCCTCGGCGACGCCAGCATCCTCGGGCGCGACTGTGTCGTGCCCATCGGGCGCGGCGATGCCGTGCCCACCGGCGCGACGATGTCGTGTCCGACCCAGGCGGCGGCCTGGCAGACGACCGGAGCCTTTGCTCGCGCAAGAGCCGGCTCCGGTCGTCATCGATGAATTTGAATCAAGCACGGGACGAGCCACCCGCTCCGGCGGGAACGGCGAGCTGCGTTCGAAATCTGAAAGAAGGATCAAGCGATGAGCATCCAGGCCGAGGCCGCGCCAGCGCAGCAAACCAATCACATGAACGCGCTGGAACTCTTCCGCACCGGCCGAGACTACATCGAAATATCAGCCATCCTCGGGTGGCCGGTGCCCTCGGTGGAAACCGAGATCCACTGGCTGCGAAGCGCTGAGAAGGGCGACACCGCCCAGCAGGACCATGCCTGTGGCGAGACCAGGCGGCTTCCTCACCGCACCGCCAGGCCCGGCGCCCCGGTCAATTTTGCCGGTGGGCGGCGGAGGCTGCGGGCTTGAAGAGGCCATCTCAACCCGGAAAGGCACATCGCATGGCTAAGGACACAGTGAGCGAGGAGATCATGGAGATCCTCCGCCCGGTGCTGGGCGAGGAACTGGCGGCGGCGATCATCGAGCATCGCAAGCGCACGCTGAAGAAGCCGCTGACGGTCTATGCCGCGCGGATGCAGGCCAGGGAATATCTGATGACCGGCGATCCGGTCGGCGCCGCCGAGATGCAGATATTCCGCGGCTGGCAGGCGATCAAATGCGACTGGTACCTCAAGGAGAAGGCGAGGGAAGCCGGGTCGATCAACAGCAGCACGAGAAGGACAGCAGTGGATGCCGCACGAGATTTCCCCTCTGGTGAAGATCATTTCGGGGATGCTTTCTGGCTTCCCGGCATCCGCCGGCACTGATCCCGACATGCAGATCCGCGCCTATCTCGTCGCCGTCGAGGGCCTGCCGGCAGAGGCGGTCTGGCGGGCCGCCAAACGCTTCATCTCCGGAAAGGTCAGGGACCATAACCGCGCCTTCGCCCCGAGCTCGGCAAGCTTTGCCGAAGAGTGCCGCCATCAGCAGGCGGCGATCGAGGCCGAGCGCCGGCCGCGCCTGGAAGCAGAGCCCGAGGTGCCGCGGCCGAAAGTGCCGGCCTACAAGATGCAGCTGCTGCGCGATGCAGCCAATGGCAGCCGCAACGCCAAGCGGGAGCTCGCCCGCATGTTTCCCGACAACCCGATCATCGCCCGCGCCGCACGCGATGCACAGGAGGCAGCCAAGTGACCATCACCTTTTGGACGGAAGACAAGATCGTCAGGGCGGAAAAGCTCTGGAAGGAAGGGCTGTCGGCGAGAGAAATCGCCAACCTGTTCGGCTCGAAGAAGAACACCGTCATCAACATGGCGCATCGAAACCGCGACAGGTTCCCCTCGAGGCAAGACACCTGGCATCCGCAGCCGAAGCCGGGCCCGCCCATCCAGCCGATCCGCCACCCCGACCGCGTCACGCGGGTGACCCTGTCCGGCGCGCATGTGACGATGCCGCGCGTGCCGTCCATCGATGGGCCAGCGGAGCCATGAGCCACGTCACCCCACGCGAAACCGAAGTGATCCGCTGGATGGCGTCGGGCAAGACCGCCGCCGAGATCGGCACCATTCTCGGCATCTCGCCGATCACCGTGAACACCCACATCGCCAACGCCAAGATGAAGCTCGGCGTCTTCAAGGAAACGGCGCTGGTCGCCGCGGCACTCAGAAACGGCATCATTCGATAGAAGGACGATCAGCATGGGCGGCAAAGCCACCAAGGTGAAGACAGGACGGGTTAACAAGGGCGCCGGCCGGCCGCGCAAGGAAAATGTCGAGCGTTTTCCCGGCGGCAAGATCAAGCCCTTCGAAACCGAGAAGGACAATATCAGCGTGGCGATCTCAGCCCGCCGCCGCATCCACGGCTTCGGCCGGACGGTTGATGACGAGACGGTCAGGAGCCCCTTTGCCGGCTACACCCTCGGCCGCATGTTCCTCGACGGCCTGATCACCGCCGAACAGCGCCAAGCCGGCGACGACTATGCCGAGGCGATCGCCCGCTACCACAAGACGACAGGCATCCCGGCCCCGAGCCCGAGGGCGCAATCGCTGTTCTCAGTCAAAGTCCACGAAGGCGAGCAGACCGAAACCTTCGCCGACCGCGCCCGCAAGGCCAGCAACCGGATGATGGCGCTGCAGGGTATCCTGCTGCGCTGCCCCGACGGCCCGCAGGTGCGCAGCATGGTCTATAACGTCACGGTGATGGACTACGCCCATCTGCGCCAGATGCCGCCGCAGCAGCTGTTGTGGCTGCGCAGGGGGTTGACGGCTTTGCGGGGGGCGAGGAGTGGGTGATGCAGTGGTTCACCCCCTGTCTTGAGCCGTCGGATTTGCGGCTACGACTGTGTCCGGCGGTGTTCCAAGCTGAGCCACAAACGGACATTGCTTCCATCGTAGAACGTTGTTAGGCATACTCAATTTTAGTGTCCGCAAGCCCTTCGAGAATTCCAATCATGTCCTCGACAACCGACGAGCACGTATGAATTTTGCCGCTGTTATATTGGGTGTGCTCCTCATTTGCGCATTGCTGTTCTTAGCAGCTATCGCAATTCTGTTTCTGGGGCTGCGACGCATGTGGCGACGGACGAGACCTGATCAGCGCTTCCTGAGAACTCTCATTATAGCTTTGGGTCTGGCGGCTATCGCATTGCCCTATGTTGCGATCAAAATTGGCGAGCGAAGGTCCGTTCTCGCTCGCGTTCCCGAACCACTCGAAGTGGCAGAGATCGAATACCGCCTGGAGGAATCTTGGGGCGTCGGTTTCATGCCCGGGGACAACGAAACCGGTTTCGTCGTCTATCGGCTGACCGATGACAGCGCAGACTGGGCGCGGAAACAGGGCAGCCAACTGGGCAACATGCTGGAGGGAGCAAAAGGAGCGTGGCGTGAAACACCGGTCGACGACAGTGGCGACGAAACAGCGATAGGCCGTTGGCACACCTACGACCGTGATCTGGATATGATGGCGGTAGAGCGTCCCAAGCACCACCCTGCGACGATATTTGAATACCTGGAAAAGTACGGCTTCACGATCTCAATTGCTCAAGGGCGGGATCACGAAGCCAACCAGTCGATACAGTCAAGTGGATCGTTTTACTCCTACGGACAAGGCGGCAGTGTCACGATCATTGATCCGGGCCGGGGTAAGGTTTATTTCGCCTATGCCGGATGAGCATCCATGACCATTCGCCATCGCTGCTGTTGCCGCAGAGCCCACCCGCAGCCTCCGTCGTCCTCGAACTTGACCCGAGGCCTCCATCAACAGCGGCCTGTAGACACGGGCGGGAGCGCGGCGAGGGGCATGCTGCGACGTTTCGATTCCCTCTTCTCCCCAGCGGGGAGAAGGTGCCCGTAGGGCGGATGAGGGGGCCGGCGAAGCCGGTCTTTCCAACAACGTCCACGCGGGCTCAGCCGCTGCGGCATTGTCTCGACCGTGTTCAGGGCGATGGGGCACGGCGTTGCAGGACTGGTTTCACGAGAGGGTGTACCGGGTGGCCCCCTCATCCGCCTGCCGGCACCTTCTCCCCGAGGGGAGAAGAGACTTGCGGCAGCCTCTCCGTTCCCATCGGCCTCAGGACGGTAAAGCCACTGGCTCGACCCCGGTAAGGCTAGTGTGAGGGGCAGCCGTTGCGCGAACCGGACAACGATGGCTCAAGGCACGTCGGACGGACCCTTTTCGTTGCCGCTCCATCAGAGTATTTTGCTCCCAAACTGTCTCAACTTGGCGCTGGAGAGTGCAGTGTTTGCGGACGGCGGGCGCACGTTTCTGCTCTTTTTGGCCGTCGCATCGTGTCAGCTGACCTTCGCGCCACGATTGGGTGCGGCAGAGGACACCGTGACGATCGACAGCGGAATGCTGAAGGGTGAGAGGTCGGGCACGGTCGTCAGCTTCAAAGGCATACCCTATGCGGCGCCGCCGGTTGGCGATCTGAGATGGCGTAATCCGAGGCCAGTGGAGACGTGGAGCGGTATCAAGGATGCCCGCGATTTCGGGCCGTCCTGCATGCAGGCCGACGACCTGCCGAAGTCAGAGGATTGTCTGACCCTCAATGTCTGGACACCCGTCAAGCGTCCCCGGACGCCGCTGCCGGTGATGGTTTGGATTTACGGTGGCGCTCTTGCCCAGGGAAACACCCCTCAATATCCCGGTGGTCAGCTAGCCGCCCAGAGAGTTGTGTTCGTCAGCATGAACTACCGCATGGGCCGGCTGGGTTACTTTGCCCATCCTGCCCTGATGAAGGAATCCGCTGACGAGCCCGTCGGCAACTATGGCTACATGGACCAGCTTGCAGCCTTGAAATGGGTCCAGCGAAATATCGAAGCCTTCGGCGGCGATCCGAAGAAAGTGACGATATTCGGAGAGTCGGCCGGTGGCGGCTCGGTGATGGCGCATATGATATCGCCGTTGTCACGGGGGCTTTTCCGCGGCGCCATCCTACAGTCACCTGACCTCCCGACCGCGCGTGCTGAGAGCACGCCCTTGTCAACATTGAAAGAAGCCGAGAAAACCGCATTGGACTATGCCGCTTCCCTGGGAATCGATGGAAGCGATGCCGAGGCTCTGACGGCCCTTCGGGCGCTGCCTGCGGAAAAGCTGACCGAAGGTGCATCGGCACAAGAGGTGCTGGCGGGGATGTCGACGGGCAAGCCCGTCATCGGCATATCAGGCGCGATGATTGACGGACGGTTTTTGCTCGAAACGCCGGAAGCGGCTTTTGCGGCCGGCCGTCAGGCGCAGGTTCCGGTCATCGTCGGGGCAAATGATCGGGATATCGGTATCGGTGAGGCCGCGATGAAAGACGATCTCTTCGCGCTGTTCGGGAAGCATGCCACCGAAGCCCGCACCCTCTACGATCCCTCCGGCCAACAGACCCTCGCTGAGCTGACGCAGCAGGTTCTGGCTGACAAAACGCTTGTTGAACCGTCTCGCCACCTCGCTGACGAGATGATCCGCGCCGGTCAGCCGACGTGGTGGTATCGTTTCTCCTATGTCGCCGAGGCTCTCCGCAACGATCCGGCATGGAAAGGCACTCCGCACGGCTTCGAAATTCCGTTTACGTTCGACATTCCAGACGCACTGGTGAAAGACAAGGTGACGCCTGCCGACTGGGCGATGGCCACATTGGCGAGTGCTTATTGGGTCGAATTTGCAACGAGCGGTGACCCCAATGGAGGCTCACGGCCAAAATGGCCTCACCACGACCCCTTCGTCCACAGGGTCATCGACTTCACCAATCAAGGCGTGACGTTCGGAGCCGATCCGCTGAAGCCACGGCTCGACCTCTGGCAAAGCTATTGGGAGGAGAAGGAGTGACGGGGTCGGTGCCTGTCGCTTAGCCCCATGTCAGGGTTCCGAAAGAGACGGCCACGTGTCCAGATCCGGTCGGAGCGCAACACCATTGTTGATTGCCCAAGTACTGAAATGCTCCTTGGCGGCAGGTCTGCGTTGAATACCCCAACGCTGTGGCGTTTCATCCAAGGGCGGTGATGGCTGGATGGGTTTGCCGATCGTAAAGCGCCAATTCCTCGGCGGTTGGCGGCTCGAACAGCGTCCACCATCGAAGCAGGTCCGCCCGCGAGATGTCGAACGTGGCGGCTGGAAGCTCGGCGTTTCGTCGGGAGACCCGGTCCCAAAGCGCATCGAAAGGAACGTCGAGGAAGCAGAGGACGACGCGGGCACCGGCTGCGCGAGCTTCCTCCCGGCAGGTGTCGCGTTCTTCCCGCGACCACACGCCCCAATCCACGACAACGTTACACTGGAGCCTGATGGCACGCAAAGCGATCTGCCATTGCAGGCTCTCGACTCTGCCTCGGCACGGACCAGTTTCGGCTTCCGGAGTGGAGATGCCGGGGTAAAGCTTGTGCATCCAGTCGTCGCCGGTCAGACGGAGGGCAGATGCTTCATGTTCGATGATCTTGGCAAGCGACGTCTTCCCCGAACCGGGAAGACCGCAAGTGAGGTAGAGCGTGGGCATTGGAAAATCTCTGATTTTGGCTTGGCAAGGGGAAGCGGGCCCCGCGGTGTCGTGCGGGACTGTGCTTCGCTCAAGGCCGCAAGGCGCGGCCAATCAGAGGTGTGTTGCCATGGTCTATCTTCTAGGACTGCTCTGCTCGGGGGTCAAGACGGAGCACATGGGTGGCGGACATTCGGGAGTACGGTCGTGACCTGACCCGGAGGGGCTTTCCGAACAACCGCGTTGGGCGGCCGGCAGCATGACGGAGCCGTCATTGCGTGAGGCTGCACCACCGGCCGCGTCCACATCCGTCATGGCCAACGCGATCTCAACCAGGATCGCCCTGGGCCGCGGCTGAAATTTGTTTCTTGCCCTCTGTCTCCCTGCTATCATGGACGTCGGGAGACAGCGCCATGAGCGAGAACCGAAAGCTGGCTGCGATCCTGGCCGCGGACGTGGTCGGGTACAGCCGCCTTGCAGGCGCCGACGAGGACCTCACCCTGGCGAGGTTGCGCACACTGCGCAGCGATCTCATCGATCCGACGATCGCCGTGCACCATGGCCGCGTGGTGAAGCGCACCGGCGATGGTGCGCTGGTCGAGTTCCGCAGCGTGGTGGACGCCGTGCGCTGCGCCATCGAGGTGCAGAACGGCATGGTGGAGCGCAATCACGGCGTCCCGCAGGACCGTCGCATCGAGTTCCGGATCGGTATCCATTTGGGCGATGTCGTCGAGGAAAGCGACGGCGATCTGATGGGCGACGGCGTCAACATCGCTTCGCGATTGGAGGGCGTCGCCGCGGCGGGCGCCATCTGCCTGTCCGAGGATGCCTATCGCCAGGTCAAGGCGAGGCTCGACCTCTCGGTCAGCGATCTCGGCAGCACGCAGCTCAAGAACATCGCCGAGCCGATCCGGATCTATTCGCTGCAAGTCGGCAGCGCAGCGACCAAGTCAGCCGCGGCCTCGGAAACCGCAACGAGCCAACCGGCGACGGCAGCGCCGCCGAAGCTGTCGATCGCCGTCCTGCCCTTCGCCAACATGAGCGGTGACGCCGAACAGGACTACTTCGCCGACGGCATCTCGGAAGACATCATCACGGCGCTATCGAAGCTGTCGCAGCTCTTCGTCATCGCTCGCAATTCGTCGTTCACTTTCAAGGGCAAGAACGTCCAAGTGCAGGAGGTGGGCACGAAACTCGGCGTGCGGCATGTCCTCGAGGGCAGCGTACGCAAGTCGGGAAACAGGGTACGCATCACCGCGCAGCTCATCGACGCGACCACCGGCGGGCATCTATGGGCGGAGCGGTTCGATCGCGACCTCACCGACATATTCGCGGTTCAGGACGATGTCACCCAGCAGATCGTCGATGCGCTGGCGGTCAACCTGACAGAGGGCGACCGGCAAAGACTTGCGCCGGGGCAGACCCGGCACCCCGAGGCATATGACTGCTTCCTGCGCGGCCGGGAGCTGTGGCACCGGCTGACGAGGCAAACGAACAGCGACGCCCGCGACCTTTTGCAACGTGCCATCGAACTGGACCCGAACTTCGCCTCGGCGCACGCCTTCCTCGCCCTTACCCATGGGCTCGACTACCTGAACCGGTGGAGCGCGTTGCCGCAGCGCTCGGTCGAGCAAGCCGAAGCGGCGGCGACGCTGGCGGTAGCGCGGGATGATAGCGATCCCGTGGCGCACTGGGCGCTCGGTATGGTCAAGCTCTACTCGCGACAGCACGATGAAGCCATCAGCGAGGTCGAGCGTGCGATCGTCCTCAATCCGAACTTCGCCGAAGGGCAGGTCAGCCTCGGCGAGGCACTCATCTATTCAGGCAGACCTGAGGAGGCACTCGCCTATTTCGATCGGGCGAGGGTCCTGAACCCGTATTTTCCGGATATCGTTCTTCACTTTCAGGCCTTGGCCTTGTTTCAATTGCGAAGGTACGAAGAGGCCGTCCAACTATTGCTGCAGCGCGTCAGCCGCAACCCCGTCACCGATGTCTCGCGCGCGCTTCTGGCCGCCTGTTACGGGCACCTCGGCCGTTTCGAAGAGGCTCGCGCGACGTGGCAAGAGGTGATGCGCGTCAATCCCGACTACTCCCTGGAATACCGTCGCAAAGTCCTGCCCTTCAAGAACCCCGCCGATTTCGAGCTCGTCGTGGAGGGGCTACGCAAGGCCGGTGTCGTACAATGACGGTGGTCGGCAACGACGACGGCCTCCAGCGTGATCGCCGGCAAGATCTGCTTTCAGGAAGCTGCGAAGCCATCCTCTGCCGCAAGAGCTAGATCAGGCAGGCCGGCGGCCAAACCAATGTGCAAGCCAATGGTCGATCGACAGTTTTCCCGGCCCCCATGCCATGAGCGACAGCGCCATCGCAGCCCAGGTAATGTGGATCGGCCATCCGTCCGGCACCGTGAGCTCGACGATCAACGTCATGAACAGCAGGCCGGTTGCCGCAAACCGGGTAGCGAAGCCCAGAACCAGCAAGATCGGAAAGGTGATCTCGGCAGCGCCGGACAGGAAGGCCATGGTTACCGGCGCCGGATAGGCATAGGGACCGCCCGGCAGATGGAGCATGAATTCGTCGGTGAACAATGTGACCGCCGTATCGTTCAATTGCAGGAAGCCATCCCACTTCAGAATGCCCGACTTCCAAAAGGGCACGGCCAGAGCGATGCGCACAACCGCCTGAACGACGCTCGGCTGCGCAAAGGCCCGAACCAGTCTCTGTGCCGTCTCTACAAGTGTGACGATCGGCTGAAGCCTGGCTCTGATCGAAGTCTGTTGGGTCGTCGATATCATCATGCGTCTCCGAGAGTGATGCCGCAAAATACCCCCGCTTCGATCATGCCAGCCACGCTGGCCGCGATGTCGAACGACGGACAAGCGTCGATGGCCTTGGCTGCGGCGACACCAAGCGGTTCGCCGGCAATGAGGGAAATCAGGAACGCTGCGCCGCCCAAAGGAAGGTAACGAACCGCCACCTCCATATCCGGCCGCGTTATAAGCGCATCTTCCGGGTCGACCACTTCGATCCGGATTATGGAGCCGTCACCGCGATTGGCGGCAAAGATCGTCAGCGCCGGATAGTCCGACCGAACGATCCTTGTTGCCGGATGCGCTGCAAAGACCAAATCACCGAGACGATCCGGCGGAACGGAAGCAAGAGCATCAGCGGCAAGGGGCTCGACATCCGTTGCGTGGTAGGCGTCCAGCCAAGCCCGTTCGATCCGGGCGACATCGGGAAGCCAGGGCAAGGACCGGGCATATTCGTACTGTTCGATGAACGCGGGAAAATCCCGGCCATATTCGAAGAGAAGCGGCGATGTCGGTGGCGTGGCGCGCACGTGAAAGCGCGCCATGGCGCGGAAAAACTCCGCCCCCGTCAGGCGTTGCACCGCCGGGAAAATCCCGGCGAGGGCATCGATCAGACTGACGGTGACGTTGTTGCGGTAGACGTTGTAGCGTTTGATCGCTCCCTTGCCGTTCGGCCCGACAACGCCGTCGGGCGTCCCAGCGTCCGGGTTGGTCAGGGCCGGCGCAAAATCCGCCGCATAAGTCAGGGGCTCTATGCGGCGAGATGGGGGATCAAGCCGCAACATGACTTTGATCCTGCAACGCGATGGAACCATGGAGATCCATGATCGCCTGCGCTGCGAGGGCCTCGCCACGCAGTATCGGCCAATCGGGTATGTTGCTGTCCCACTCGATGAGCGTTGGGATGGGGCCACTACGGCCAATGACGATCTCGTAAAGCTTCCAGACGGCATCGGCGACCGGCCCGTCATGGCTATCGATCAGCAGCAGCTCGTCCTCGTCGTCAGTCTGCTCGGCGTGGCCTGCGAGATGGATCTCACCAACCGCAGCAATGGGAAAATCGGACAGGTAGTCGAGCGCTGAAAAACCGTGATTGGTGGCGGAGACGAATACATTGTTGACGTCGAGCAGAAGACCGCAGCCGGTGCGCCGGACGATGGCGCCGATGAACTCGGTCTCGCTCATCGTCGATTGGCGGAACGTCACATAGGTGGATGGATTCTCCAGAAGGATCGGGCGTCTGATGGTCTCCTGGACTTCCTCGATATGCTCGCAAACCCGCGCCAGGCTTTCTCGTGTGTAGGGAAGGGGCAGGAGGTCGTTGAGGAAGGTCGTCCGATGCGTCGACCAGGCTAGGTGCTCGGACACCAGAGCTGGTTCGTAGCGTTCGACGAGAGAGCGGAAACGTTCAAGATGGGCCCGGTCGAGCGGCTGAGGTCCGCCGATCGACATGCACACGCCGTGGAGCGACACCGGATTGTCACGGCGGATCTGTTCGAGAATACGATGCGGCGGCCCGCCGGCCCCCATATAATTCTCGGCATGGACTTCGAAGAACCCGCGATGAGGCCCCTCCGCGGCTATGGCGGCAAAATGCTCGTGCTTGAAGCTCGTCCCCGCGAGCCCCTCGATCGGATGGCGGGGAAAGCGGAGAGCAGTTGCCGCAGACGCGGTCGTTGAAATTCGATCGGTGGTCATGGCGTCTCTCCGCCCCCTCATTGTCATCGCTGTCGCGTGTAGAAATTACATTGCCTTCAGCGTGCCGTGCTTGCCGTTCGGCAGGACGATGGAGGTGCAGGTGCCGCCCCGTACGAACTTCCAGGAATCGCCCTGGAAGTCGACTGTCGAGGTCCCCTGGCAGGACGTGCCGGCGCCGGCTGCACAATCATTCTGGCCCTTCAGGGCAACGCCGAAGCATTTTTCCTTGTGAGCGGCGGTTGCAGCGGCGCCCTCAGCTTTGGTGAGCGGTGCGGCGCCGGCCATCGAAGCAAGGGCGGTGGTGACAGCGCCGGCGAGGACGACGGAGTTGATGGTGGATTTGATGGACATTGCGGTCTCCCGATGATGGATGGACGCTCTCGTTGAGCGCATATTCAGGTTCGCAATCTCCCCGACATTCGTTACACCAGTCGCTATCACGAGTTCGTGAAAACTGGTCATGTCACCGGAAACCGGCACGGCCGCGGCGAGGCCTGCAATTGCTTCTCGCACGCCTGCCGGCGCCCGAAACTCTTCACGTCTGGAGACCCTCCGCTGCAAGCACATGCAGCGCAACAAGCAGGCAACTGGGTGCTCCGCGGCAAGGCTCGGGATCGACCTGTAGCCGTCGGCACTGCGCGCTCAGCCAGCCATTAGCCTCCCCCAGTTCCGATACAGGATGTAACCCGCGACCGCGAAGATCAGCGCTGCGAACAGGCGGTTGAGAATGTTCTTGTAGGCGCTGAGCCGGGTGGCGAGCAGCATGCCGAGTACGCCGCCGCCGATGCCGCCGCCGATGAATTCGGCGGCAAGCCACCAGTCCACCAAGCCCGAACTGGCATAGTTCAAGGACGTCGCCAGTCCGAACGCACCGACGGAGAGGAGCGATGTGCCGATCGCGTTGATCATCGGCATGCCCGTTGCCAGCATGAGGCCGGGAACGATCAAAAAGCCCCCGCCGATGCCGAAGAAGCCGGAGGCAGCGCCGGCGGCGAGTGCCACGGCGGCGGTGGCAAGGCACATCCTGAGGTCGACCGGACGGCACTCTACCGTCACCGCCTTCCTGGGCTTCCCTTACCGGCCAGGTTTATTCGATGATTTGGCAAAAACGCTGGACCCTGAATAAGCAAGAGGGCTTTGTGGCAAGGACTGCGGGCGCGTTCGCGGAGAATGCCATGCCTGAATGCGTGGGGAAATATGTCAGGGAAGGACATGTCCAGACAGAGACCCATTGGATGAAGGCGGAACTCATCCCAAACCGCTTGGCTGAAATCTAACGACCGCTTCTGGCGCAGAGTTGCCTGCCATCAAATCGAAAGTCTACCCGACAACGTGCGAGTGGCACACCGCTTCGTTGCACTTCATTCTAGCTTTGCATCAGAGTCATCTGAGTACATGATGAGGCCGTCAAGATAGGGGCGATTCATGAAGTGCATCTCTGAACTTTTGATGGGATTGGCGGGAGCGACCTTGGTCGTTATTAGCGCAGTTCAACCGGCGGAAGCTAACAGTGACAATGGCGAAGACCCATCTTGTGAAATCGTCAACTTTGCATACGCGGCAACCATGAACGCTACCCGGTCGAGCGTGACGGCTTATGCCGAGCAGGACGATGGATCTTTAGTGTCTATTGCCGATTTGCGAACCCAGTTAGGTACGAATTATCTGAAAGATGCAACGCGAAAGCAATGGATCCGTTACCCACAGACAAAGTGGGTTCCAGCGGACCGATTTGGTCCAAAAATAACTGACTGTGTATTTAGGGGTGATGAAAGTAACCTGGATCTCGCAGCAAAGCACTATTCAGCTATCCGTCATGAGGCACCGCATGTCTCTAAAGTGGATTTTTGGATTACGCATGACGATGGACGAATTGTAAAAATGCGAATTGGGCCGTGGGGGGTCAAGCTTAAGTCCGGACTAGGAGTAATTGAAATCCGGAAGTTCGATGATGAGGCATTGACCCCTCCGCTTTGATCCGCAGCCGCAACAGACTTGCGCTTCCATTCGAACGGTATGTCCGATGCTTTTGTCGAAATCCTGAACCGGGATTACATGCGCATATCCGCATATCAGTTCCATAGGACGCCGAAACAGCGCTCCAATCGCGCCGACGCCCAGTTTCCGTGAAAACCTTAAACCGCTGCGCCGGCACGTCTGAACGTAAGCGGTGTTTAGACCGCACCTTTCGGATCAGTGCGTGATTGCTTAAAGTTGCGCCGCGATGATTGGGCGAGCGTCGATGAATGAGAGCGGCGAAATTTCAGACATGGGGAAATGATTTGAACGAGACTCAACAACTGTGGGAATGGCGCGAGAAGACCGCAAATCTCTACTACGAGGTACGTTCTAGCCCGGACGTGGTTGCTGCTTGGGGGCTTTGGTGCGACACCCGTTCGACTCTGTTTCGCGACCATCCTCAGTCGCCAATTGAATCGGCGGACCGCAAGACGTTCGAAGGGCCGACGACATTTTCTTATGATCCCTCGTTTCGCTTGACGGTACAGCTTGTCCCGGTAACGCCGGAACGGATAACCGTCGCAACAGGAGTAGATGGTGACCTGTCGATGCATGCGTTCTCTCGTACAACGGGGCTGGAGGCCAGATTGGGTGGCGAATTAACCCTTTACTGGATTGAGGGGTACGGCGGTGGCGTGTTCCTGCCGTTTGTCGACGCGACCTCAGGGACGGAGACGTATGGTGGTGGCCGATATCTCATCGACACCATCAAGGGAGCGGATCTCGGAGTTGTCCGTTCAGATGGCGCACTGGTGCTAGATTTCAATTTCTCTTATTTTCCTTCGTGCGCCTATTCTTCCCGCTATGTCTGTCCGTTAGCGCCATCGGGCAATCGACTGAAAGGCGCAGTGAGAGCCGGAGAACGGCTAGCTGTCTGGAAGCGATAAGCGCAGGGGTCAGAAGCCTGAAACTTCGTAGCCGGGCATTTAGAAGTCGTGCCTGCTCCTCCCTGTCGTTAGCGCTGTTTGCCTGCTGAGCCCTGCCTTTCCCAGCGACAGCTTGAACTTGATTGAGCTGGGATTTGCCGTGAGATCGCGGACTCCGCCCGCGTTAATCGTGAGCGCTGTTTTCTTCGCACATTGACCAAGCGCAGTAGGCTGTTCAGAAAACTACCGCTGCGACATCGATGGCAACAATGCGCCAAGAGCAGTCGCACAGCGAGAGTCCCATCAGCGGCCACGATGCCCGTTGCGGACAACTCCTAACGCGACTATCCAGATGATCTCCTTTGAGGTGACGGGGGTCGTTTGAATGGACAGTCAGGATTCGGCGGTCACAAAACTGGATGCCTGCCGCCACATATTCCTTGCCAAACTCGGGACCGGGCCTTCGCTCGACCTTCGTATTTTTGTTGTGGAAGCCCGCGTCCAAGATGAACTTGTTTCGGTTAGGCCCGGTGACAGAGACTTGGAAGCGATTTTTGCGGAGGCGCACCCTATCATGACAAAGGAGGGATACGATGCCTTTACAATCATTTTTGAGAGTTACGTTTGCTTTTCGGTTAGGAACGAGACTTACGCAATTCCCGAAGATGATGAGGATTATTCGCGCCGCTTACGTACGCACGAACAATCCACTTTTTTGGATTTTGTGTCGAAGGGCACTTGGGCGTCGTCGGACCATCCGGGACCATTCGTGCATTATGCAGTGATTTGCGAGGATCATGTAATTGATGTTGCGTGCAATTCCGCGCCGATAATCGAGCATCGAATTGTGACAGCCGATGATATGTAAGCTCGTATTGAGAAAGGTAAACGATGGCCTCCCACCCAAGGCGAACCTCACCATCCTAGAGGTCCGCAACGGGCCGGAAGCAGACTTCAGTCGCTTGTTCGTCTTGCAAAATTCCACGGCATAAGCTCATTCACCCGACTCTGTTTGTCGCCATTGACAATGGAGGTGAGTGTGGCGGTCAGATACGCAAATGGATCGACGCCATTGACCTTACAAGTTTCGATGAGCGAGGCGATGGTCGCTTCGTTCTCCGCCCTGCGTCGTGTCCGGCGAAGAGAGCATTCTTGCGTGGCCGGATGGTTCTCTCGACGGTATTGTTGTCGATCCCGATGCGTCCGTCGGTCAGGACGATACAAAGGCCGTCCGTAAGCGCCGTCCCGCTCACACCGTGACCAAGGTGCTTTTGCGGTGTCAAGGACTGAATCCATGACGGGGACGGTAACTAAGAGCCAGCAGTGGACTTTTTACCTGCTGCCATCCCCGAAAAAATGTGCCCTTTTAAGGAGATATCCGATTGGTCGCTGACTTTCCGGCCTGTGCTGACCAGGGGGGTCACGCTCAAAGACCTGCTTCGGCGTGTGCAGCCACGGTAGCCGCTCTCTGAGACGGTTAGTAATTGGGTTGTTAGTGATTTCTATTTCAAGCCCGCTGAATCGCACTCCGGGGAAGTGCTCGCCTACCCTGTGAGGGTCAACCTCAAAGATGGTCTTCGGATTTTTTTCGCTCGAGTAGAACGTACCTTTCCTCGGCATGTCTGCGATAAGCGCCTCACCGTACAAGCGTGTTGCACCACCGGCACCGATCAGACTGTTGGTCACGCGTGCATAGTGAACTTCCATCACCGTGGATGCTTGAAACGGTCTACCGTCTACTTCTAGCGATGCGATTGCACGGTATCGTACTTTCACCTTCTCGCCGGACTGGCATCCAGCCAAAGGTAAAGCTGTCAGCGATGCGAGAAGACTTCGCCGCGTTATAGCTTTCAAAGGATGCCCAGCTCGGCTGATTATTCCAGCGAGCCCACATTCGGTCAACTCACATGGTCCGCCCCGCTCGCCGAGCGTCGGGAAGGCCAGCAGCCCCCACTCGGCCACGGCAACACGAGGCAGGTTAACTTCGACGCGACCTTCATTCGCGTCGACGCCAATGCCCCCACTGAGGATGATTACAGCCTTCACGAGGCTGAGAATTTCACCATGACACCGCGCTGGCGAAAGTAGGCCTGCATTCGCTTCCTGCCGGAACGGTTATTCTGCACGAGCCGAGCCGGGTCGAATACGGCCTCTTTTAAACCCGCCCGCGTCAACGCCGCCTTGAGGGTCGCGATATGCACGTCGATTTCCGCATTGTCCGCCTGCAGCGACTCATAAATGCGGTTTGTTGCATCTGCTACGGTCGGTTCGCTCACGATTGCACTCCTGTTTTCGTCTGGTTGGCCTGACCCTATTGGGGTGAAAACCGTTCACGTCAATGGGTGACGATGGATTGGAACAAAGCGTTCTCGAGGTAGAGTGTCTTCTCACCAGATCGAAGGCCATGATAAGCAGCGCCCATGGGAATCAAGAACTATCTGATCGAAGGCGGTTCCGGCACTGGGAAAACGTCTGTCGCTACCGAACTGGAGCGGCGGGGCTACCATGTCGTCCATGGTGACCGGGTCTTGGCCTATGTCGGCGACCCCGAGACGGGCCAGGCGCTCGCAGGACCACCCGCAGGCGCGGACCGCATCGTTTGGGGATACGCCCACTGGATCTGGCCTGTCGACAAGGTCCGCGCTATTGCTGCCGACACCAGCCATCCTGCCACCTTCTTCTGTGGCGGCTCGCGCAATTTCCACAAATTCCTGGACCTTTTCGACAAGGTTTTCGTGCTCGATATAGACGTTGAGACCTTGAACCGACGATTGGATGGGCGGCCGAATGAGCCGGGCTTCGAGCCGGCCGAGCGGGCGCTGGTGCTCCGCTACCATCATACCCGGGAATATCTTCCCATCGGCATCAATATCGACACGACGGGTACGGTCCCAAGTGTCGTCGACGCTATCCTCGCTCAAACTCACCTGACGCCCCGAAAGTATTGAGTGTGGGATGGAAAGCGGCGGCGAGTGGGACATGCTAGACACTTGAGCCATTTGCAACGACAATCCCTATCTTCCGGAAGGCAGGAATCCCGTCACCTTTCAGGCCCCACCCTTGACGTCTTTAGGTCAATTGTCCTAAAGAGTTTCGTAGGGCATTTGTCCTACTCGCTGGGCAATGGCAATGGAGAACCGGGCACTTGGGGGCAGCGACCACACGACTGCAGATTGTTGAGGCTGCAGACAAGCTATTTTATGAGCGGGGATTCGAGGCGACGTCCTTCGCCGACATTGCGGCAGTCGTCGGACTTTCGCGAGGCAATTTCTACTATCACTTCAAGACGAAAGACGAGATTCTCGATGCGGTGATCGCCCATCGTCTTTCAAAGACCAAGGCGATGCTAGATGCGTGGGAGGCTGGGGCTGAAGCTCCCAGCGAACGGATCAGAAGCTTCATCTATATGTTCATCATGAACCAGACAAAGATCATGGCCTTTGGCTGCCCGGTCGGCACGCTTTGCAACGAACTCGCCAAACACGACCACACTGCCAAGGACGAGGCGACCAAGCTTTTCACTCTGTTTCGCAATTGGCTTTCGCGCCAGTTCGCCGCACTTGGCCGTGAGACCGATGCCGACGCGCTTGCCATGCACATCCTGATGCGAAGCCAGGGCGTCGCCGCACTTGCGACCGCCTTCCGCGACGAAGCCTTCATCCGCCGTGAAGTCGACGATATGTGCCTATGGTTGGCAATGCAGCGACCCAATCTATCCGATCATCCCGAATCCGTTTCCATCCAGAATTCCTGAAGGGCCTCTGTATGTTCGTCGTTACACTTAAATTCTCCGCCAACAAGGCCCGAGCCTCCGCCCTTATGGAAGGGCATAATGCCTGGATCAAACAGGGCTTTGACGATGGTATCTTCCTCCTTACCGGAAGCCTTCAGCAAAGTGCGGGCGGAGCGGTTCTCGCCCACAATACATCCCGCGCCGATCTCGAAATACGCCTCCAGCAAGATCCTTTCGTTGTGGGGGGTGTCGTAAGCGCAGACATTCTTGAAATTGCACCGGGCCGAACCGACGACCGCTTGGCCTTTCTCAGGGCATGAGAAAATGAGCGCGACGATCTTCGGCCCGGATGGGCAGCCGCGTTGCCGCTGGTGCGCAGCCGCTCCGGAGTTCATGCCTTACACGACACCGAGTGGGGCTTTCCGGTAGATGATGATCACCGTTTATTTGAGAAGCTTTGCCTCGAAGGCTTCCAGTCAGATTTGAGCTGGCGCACTATCCTGTCCAAGCGCGAGAATTTTCGGGCTGCCTTTCTCGGTTTCGACTTTGACCGCACCAGCTAGGCCCTTCCCATATGTCGCGTTCGACCGATCTTGCGATTTGGTATGGATCAACAGCTGCCGGAGGTGATGATCAACGCAGGCAGCTCCCATTCAGACAACCATACGGATCGGAACACCACGCCCGATGGAGTCAAGAGACCCCAACGCCGGCACCCGTCGTCATGCTTTCACCGCCGAGAAGAACAGGAACCCCGGCTTGGTCGTCAGGCTCTGATAGGCCTGCGGGAAAAGCGTGCGGGCGCGCGGATCGGGCTGGGGCTCGCTGACGATATCGATCTGGAATCCGGCCGACTTCAGCGCATCGAACATGGCATGCAGCGGCCGATGCCAGAAGCGCATGGCGATATGTTTTCCGGCGCGCTGCCAGGTCTCATCGAAGCTGTAGGTCTCGAAATAATTGTCGCGGCCGGTCGAGGCGTGATCCATGAAGGGATGGTGGGTGGAAAAAACCAGGCGTCCGCCTTCGGGCAGCAGCCGGTGGAATTCCGAAAGCGGCCTCGACCAGTCGGGCAGGTAATGCATGACAAGCGAGGCAAGGATCAGATCGAAAGCCTTGTCCGCAAATGGCAATGCTTCGTTGAGATCGGCCGATAGCAGCCGCGCCCGCCCTTCCAGCCGACGTTGCGCGATCTCAAGCATGCCCGCACTGGCGTCGATCCCGGTCACGACAACGCCGCGCTCGAGAAGCGCTGCGGCATGCGCCCCGCCGCCGCATCCCGCATCGAGCACGGAAAGCCCGGCGACGTCGCCAACCAGCGCGAGAATGGCCGGCCGCTCGTAATAGGCATTCCAGGCATTGACCTCGTTATCGGCATCATAAGCCGCGGCGAAGGCATCATAATCATTCTCGGCCACGATATCTTTCCCTTTGCGAAGACTGTTCGAGGATGCCTGTGCGTCGGCTGATGGGACCAGCGACAGCGGTTTTGCTGTTTCCCTCACCGATGAACGAGATCGCGTGCTTTCATTTCATCCTCAGTCAAACGAGGCGAAAGGCTTGTATTCGAAGTACGAGCAACCTGCCGGGCAATCGACACGGGGTGGTTGTGCTTGGCAAATGTCGGGACAACTCAAATAGGGCAGCTTCCTCATCGACCAGTGTTGCCGAAGTGATCGGGATGGTGACAGCGATCGAGGGGACACTGTGCGCGATCCTGGCTGGAGTTACTGTCGCTTAGATCACACATCCCAGTCGTTGTGATCTGTGAGAGCTTTGCGCGCCGCAATGGCGCCGTCATAACGCTGATGGGCCTTGAAGTCGCCGAAGACGCCGTCAACGATGCAGTTGCGAAGTAGGGTTGTGTCTTTGCTGTTATACAAAAGAGGGTTCTTTGCCAGAGCCATGCCAATAAGCGTCCGTTCCATCCATTCAATCAATGGCTTGTCGGTTTTGTATGCCTTGCTGAGCATTCCGCCCCCTGTAATCAGCGGGAAAAGCAACATCTGAGGCTTCCAGCCTTGCGGAGCTTCGGAGATCACGCCGCGGTAATGCTTCAATTTATGTTCAGTGAAGATCTCGCCTTGAAAGCCCGCGACTGCATTTGTTTTGCCGACGTACCAAGGCCTAAGCTTGCCCGCCCTGCTCATGATGAAAACGTAGCAACCAATTGCGTTTCTCAGCATACCACCGGCATCGTCATTGTACTCGCTTACCTCCTGCCAGAATTCTCTCCGCCATAACTCGTTTTCATTTGAAAGTCCGACATTGAACGGGCCATAAGACCAAAACTGCAAATTAGAATCCCCCGGTTAGCGTAGGCGATTACTACTCCTAATTGATCTTTTGCCAAGCCCCGTGGCTGTGGACAAGGTTATAGTGAACGGTTCCAGACGCATAAGGATGCTCGAGACGAGCGCCCGGCCATAAAACAGTGATGTCGTTCACGGATTGTGCAGCAGTCTGGTAACTGATTTCATCGTTGGTCGGGGTTTTAACAGTGGTGGGCACTGAGCCCATTGCTGAAGCCAAGGGTCATCCGGCACGGCACGCAGTGGGTCGCTGTCGTCATCGAAGGCGCGCTGGTTGTCGTTCGATCGCGGGAAGGGAGGCGTCCACTGCATGCCGCAGGAGAGCTGGTAGCGCGGTATTCTTACGCGTTCTTTGCCGGGATCATACCAATCCGTAAGAATGCCGCCCCGTCCGCCCGACCGCCGCACTTTACCAAAATGTATAGTCCCAGCGAGGTCCCCGTGAGGTTTGGAGCGCAGCTTGGCGCCATCATTGCCAAATCGAGGTCAGCTCTCTCATGAACATGCGCGCCGCACCTGCCGCCCTTATGCCGGCCCTTCATCCGGTCAGCCTGCGGGTGAACACCTACCTGATCAATCTCGATCGTGCGCCCTTGCGCAGGTTCCGAATGGAACGCCTGCTGGCAAGCTTCGGCCTTGCCTTCGAGCGCGTCGCGGCGGTCGATGGGGCAGGGCTGAGCCTGCCGCATCCAGGCTTCGACGAAGCAGCCTATCTCAGCCGGCACGGCCGCCGGCCGAACCCTTTCGAGATCGGCTGTTATCTGAGCCACGTCGAATGCGCCAAGCGGTTCCTCGGCAGCCATGCCGAGTTCGCCCTCATTCTGGAAGACGATCTCGATTTTGATGACGACCTGGCCGAGCTGCTCGAAGCCGCCCTCAAGCACCAGGCGCGCTGGGACATCCTGCGTCTGTCCACCGTCAATTCCGGGAAAAAGCACAAGGTGGAGCCGCTGACTGCGTCGCGCTCGCTTGCCATCGCGCTCACCCGCGAAAAGGGGTCCGGCGCCTATCTGATCAACCGCAAGGCAGCAGGCTGGATTGCCGGTGTGCTTGTCCCCATGCGCCTGCCCTATGACCTCGCCTTCGATCTGGAGTTCGACGATGGGCTTTGCGCCTGCTTCGTCGATCCGCTGCCGGTCAGCCAAAGGGCGGATCCCTGTTCCCAGATCCAGCCAGGGCTCTCGGCCTACCGGCTTGGCCGCCGCCGGCCGTGGAGCGTAATGCCATATCGCGCCGCCGCCGAGCTGCGCCGCTTTGCCGCCCGCTTCAGCCGGCTCGCGGCATGGCGGATGAGAGGTTAGGTGTTTAGTCCCGGCATCAGCGGGAAGCCGATCGAAACGACGAGGCCGGGATGATTGTCCGCCATGCCGATCTCAGCCGAATGCAGGTCGGCGATCGCCTTGACGAGGCTGAGCCCGAGGCCGCTTCCCGGCGTCGCGCGGCTCTTGTCGACCCGGTAGAGGCGCCGGAAAACCTTGTCCCTCTCGTCGGCGGGAATGCCGGGGCCGCTATCGGCGACCGAGACGATGGCGCGGCCGTCCTGGCGGCGGAGCGAAACCGTGATGCCGGTTCCGGCCGGGCAATGGTTGATGGCGTTCTCCACCAGGTTGGCGATCATCTGCGTCAAGAGATCGCGGTCGCCCCGGATGAGCGCCGAACAGCGTTCGGCGATCGTCAACGCCATCTGCGCGTCTTCGGCGACGTCGACATAGACCTCGGAAATCACGGCAAGTACGGCGTCGAGATCGGTCGCCTGGAAACGCTCTTTGCGGGCGCCGGCCTCGATCTGGGAAATGCGCAGCAGCGCCTCGAAGGTGGCGTTGATCCGGTCGCTCTCGTGTCTGGCTTCGTCAAGCAGCGCCGAAACATCCGCCTGCTGGTCGTTTCCGGCCACCGCGGCATCCAGCGTCAGGCGCAGCCTGTTGAGCGGCGTCTTCAGATCGTGGGCGATATCGGCGCTCACCTGCCGCATGCTCTCTACCAGTCTCTGCAGCCGCTCCAGCGCCGCATTGATCTGGATCGCCACCGTATCGAGGTCGTCGCCGTTGCCGGTGATCGGAATGCGGGCGTCGAGCGCGCCGTGGGAGACATGGTTCATGGTATGTGCGACCCCGTCCAGCCGTGCCTGGGCCCGGAAGGCGAGGAAGACGCCGCCTCCGATCGCGGTCGCGACGACGATCGCGGCGGCCCATTCGAAGCTGACCAGCACGATCCGCAGCATCTCGTCGACATCGTTGAAATTTTCCGCCACCACCAAGCTGTAGGGGCCGATGGTCGAGACCTGCATCCGGTAGCGCTCATGTCCCTTCAGCCCGACATCGCCTGAGGTGACGGTATAGACGCCGTTCGGGATGCGGGGGGCGGCGAAATTGCCGGCAAGTTTGCGCCCGCCTGCATCCGTCAGCGAATAAAGCCCGTCGGAGGTCGACTGGAAGTTCGCATAATTGTTCAGCGTATTGATCAGGTCCTCGGGATCATTGGGCTCGTAGGTCGAGACGATCAACGAATTCATTTCGCCCAGCGACTGTTCGAGATCGCGCACGAGGCCGAGCCGCAGCATGTGATAGATGATCGCGCCGCTCAGGATGAAGGCGACGACGAAGAGCACGCCGAAGGTCACGGCAAGCCGGAACGGCGTGCTCCTGCGCAGGCTAGATGCCGAAAAGTGTGCGCGGTTTTCGGAGGACATCATGCTCTTGCTCTCCAAATTGCGAACAGGATTTAGGATCTTCAGGCCGATGGGCTTGAAATCATCCTGTTCGAGGCGCGTGCAGGCTGTATCCGGTGTTGCGGACCGTGTGCAGAAGCTGGGCCTGGAACGGCTTGTCGACCTTGGCCCTGAGCCGGCTGATATGGGTCTCGACGACGCTGGTCTTCGGATCGAAGTGGAAGTCCCAGACCCGCTCCAGCAGCATCGTCTTGGTGATGACCCGGCCTTCGCCGCGCATCAGCACCTCGAGCAGGGTGAATTCGCGCGGCTGCAGCTCGATCACCTGGCCGGCGCGGCGGGCCTCCCGCCGGATCAGATCGAGCTCGAGATCGGCCACCTTCAGCACCGTCCTCTGCTCCTGCACCGGCGGCCGGCGGCCGAGCGCATTGACGCGCGCCATCAACTCGGAGAAGGCAAAGGGTTTGACCAGATAATCGTCACCGCCCGCCTCCAGCCCCTCGACCCGATCGTCGACGCCGCCGACCGATGTCAGGAACAGCGCCGGTGTGCCGACCTTGGCCGCCCGAAGCGAACGCACGATCGCCAGCCCATCGAGACCCGGCAGCATGCGATCGACGACGATGACGTCATAGGCCTCGCGCTGCGCCTGAAACAGCCCATCGCGGCCGTCGCCGAACACGTCACAGACATGCCCCGCCTCGGAAAAGCCCTTGGCGATATAATCGGATGTTTTCCGGTCGTCCTCGATAAGCAGGATTCGCATCAGTCCGATCGTTCCCGGCATGCCTGGGGCGAGATTTAGCCGAGAGGATGGCTTGGCGACAACTTACGGATTGGTAAGATTTCGCGTTCCAATCCCTGACGACGCAATTCCGCCGGCGCCTGCGGGCCTCCGTGACATCCTCAACCTTTTCGAGCGTTTGTTAACGCTGCTCCTTCCATTTTGCTTGCAAGATAAAGCGTAAGCGGTGTTTTCCGCGCACATTGACCAAGCTCGGCTGGCCATTCCGAAAAATGCCGCTACAACATTGGTGGCAAGAATGCGCCAACAGCGGACGTTAGTCGATGGCGACGGTCGCCAACTAATAGCGTGCCAACGTGACTTGGCCGGGCGAGCTGCATCTGCGTATCGGGGGTTGCCAAGGCAGCTTAGTGATGCGCATCTAGCCGCGTATTTTCCTTCCAATTGTATCTGGCGGCCCTCATGTCCAAGCTCTTTTCACCGATCACCCTGCGTGGTGTCACGCTGCGCAACCGCACAGTCGTTTCCCCGATGTGCCAGTATTCGGCTCAGGATGGCTTTGCCAATGAATGGCACTATGTACATCTAGGGCGCTTCGGAATGGGAGGCTTCGGCTTGGTTCTGGTTGAGGCCACAGGGGTCCTGCCCGAAGGGCGCATTTCGTACGCCGACCTCGGTCTATGGAAGGACGAGCACATTGCCCCGCTTGCCCGGATCGTGAATTTCCTGCACGGCCAGGGTGCCGCCGTGGGCATTCAACTTAGCCATGCAGGCCGCAAAGCCTCGACGCCGGTTTGGCGGGATAAGGCAGATCAGCCCGCAACAGAAGAGCAGCGCCGCGCCGTTGGCTTCGAGCACTGGATTCCCGTAGGTCCGAGCGCACAATCGAACGACCCAACCAACGCTGACTATCAGGTCCCCAAAGCCCTCGACAGAGACGGCATCCGCCGTGTGGTCGACGGATTCGCGGCTGCTGCTACGCGCGCCAACCAGGCAGGCTTTGACACCGTTGAAATCCATGCCGCGCATGGTTACCTGCTCAATCAATTTCTGTCGCCGCTCGCCAACCATCGAACTGATGAATATGGCGGTAGCCGACTAAATCGAATGCGGCTGGTTCTGGAAGTCACCGAAGCCGTCCGCAGCGTGTGGCCAGCCGAAAAACCGCTCATCGTTCGCCTCTCGGTCAGCGACAACAATGCCGACGGCTGGCAGGTGGACGACAGCGTTGCCCTGGCCGCGGAACTGAAGGCACGTGGTGTTGATGCTATCGATTGCTCTAGCGGCGGCTTTGCTCAGGGCCGCATTAGGTCCGCTCCAGCCTATCAAGTCCCCTTCGCTAAGGCGGTAAAACAAGGCGCCGGTATCCCGACTATCGCAATCGGACTATTGGGCGATGCCTATGAAGCCGAAGCGTTCATTGAGAACGGCGATACAGATTTTATAGCTTTAGCGCGGGGCGCGCTCAACGATCCCAACTGGCCGCTCCATGCCAATCGCGAACTCGGCGGCGACTACACTCTTTGGCCGGTCCAGACCCGTCAAGTCGCTGAACGTGATCGCGTCCTTTCCTCTCCTCAGTGAAATTGGCGATGAGCCTCACGTCGGCCCCGCCGCGTCGTGAGAGCCTCCAATGTAGTGTCCATGGAGAAACTCCTTGTCGCTCGTCCATGGAAACTCGATCACAGATCAGGCGACAGCGGACAAGGTGGGGTCACAACACCGGTTACGATAAAGCAGCGTAGATTGGTGACGTCCGCACAACGCGATACGGGTTCGGTGAGATGGGTAAACTTTGGCAGCGGATCACCTATTACCGTCATCGCAGCGAGCTCTGGGCACTCGCTTTGGCGAAGCGGGGGCCTCGCTTGTCTATCTATCCGATCGGATTTATGCTCTGTTTCTGGTGGGGGATCGCTCCGTCGCTGATTCTTTTCCCGATTATTCTATTGCTCGAGAACAGCGGCCAGCTCGGCGAAACGATCTTGGCTCTCTTTTCAATCCCGGCTCTTGTGGTGCTGGGGTTCGCCTTGCCATGGTTCTCTAGCTGGTGTGACATTGCAGTCGGTCTGATGTTGGGTCGCTTCACGGCCGCGAGCGCCAAGGAGAAAGCCTTGGCGGAATCAATTCATGCCTACCGGACGAGGGCCAGTTGAGCCGCGGTGACAGCTTTCACAAACTCGATCGCAAGGGCCCCTTCTGGAGCGCGCTACGATCCGATCTTGTGTCCCGATGCGGCTACCACATGCCGACTAACCGTGAGGCCAACCCGCGCCGGCCGTCTCGACCTCGACGGACAAGAGCTGGCCAGTTCCGCCCATCTGGTCCATCTTGTCCATCCCGAACCATCTGGCGGCAGTAATGTAGAGGGTGGTTCGATCAGGTCCACCCAGCATGCAGGCGAATGCGCCGCGATCGAGCTTCACTTCATCGAGGAGCGCGCCGCCTTCACGAACCCTGCGGCAGTAGGCATTGGGGACGTCGGCGTACCAGATCGCGCCTTCAGCGTCGAAGCATATGCCATCGGGCGGCCCGGGAAGATCGGCCCAAACTCTTCGATGGGAGAGTTGCCCGTCGGCGGCGACATCAAACGATGTCAGCCGTTTCGCCCAGCTTTCGGCGCAAACCAGTGTGCGCCCGTCCGCAGAGAGAGCCATTCCGTTCGGAAACTGAAAGCCTTCCGCTTGTGTTTCGACCGTCCCGTCTGGACGTATCAGCAGGATCGCCGGGCCGTTGACGTAGATCCGGCCTTGCGGATCGATCACGATCTCGTTCCAGCCATTCGCTCCCAACTCGGCGAACTCTTCCAGTCCGGAGCCGTTGAACCGCAGCAGATGCGATGCCCCGGACGCGATGACGTACATGTCACCCTGTGGTCCGAAGTCGAATGACAGGGGCGGGGCTTTCGCCGCTGTCGCCACTCTGGCAGTTCCGTGCTCGCTGAAGGCGAGGATTTCGCCGCTTGTCCAATCCGCGAACCACAGCTCGCCGCCATGCCATCGTGGGCATTCGACCAGCCCCCGGTCTTCCAACCGAACCCTTGCCCTGTTCATTTCGGCCTCCTATCGCTCTGCGCCTGGGCCCGTCGAATGGAGCCACGGTGTAAAGACGAACAAGCAAAGCCGATGCCGACATGTGTCTGGCGAAAGGGCAATCACGGCCGCGACTGGTTACGCAGAAAGTGCCGCAAGCCTTGCCGGTATGCGGCGTCGCAAACGGGTCCGGAGTACCCCCTCAAAGGGCGGCGGGTGGCACCACCCGCCGACCCCAGAGTTCTCAGATCACGCTCGACATGCCGAGCGCGCTGAGCAGGTCGTTCTGAATTGGGCTTACCGCGTCGTTCAGCCGCTGCACTCCGAGGTCCATGCCTTCAGGCATGACGACCGTGCGCAACGGACGTCGTTCCGTGGCCTCGACCAGCCGTGCGATGGCATCGGCAACCATCTGGGGCCTCGGCGGGTTAGCCTCGTCATGTCCGTCGTTGGCGTGGGCTTTTATCTGACCCGGTATCGCCGCAACCTCGCCGTAGGATGCAAGCACGGTCTGGTCGGATGGCTCCGGGCTCGACGAGATGAGGTTGCTCGGGAATGGGCCTGGCTCGACGATGACGGAGTCGATTCCAAATCCCTTCAGTTCATACCGATAGGCTTCGGCAAGCGCTTCGAGCGCGAACTTGCTCGCGGAGTAGGTGCCGAAGAACGGAAAGACCACCCGCCCCATCAGCGATGTCACATGAACGAGCAACCCGCTGCCGGCGGCACGCATATGCGGCAGAGCGGCGCGGTCGGCCCGCATGGCGCCGAAGAAATTGACCGCAAATAGCCGTTCGACGTCCGCTATAGTGTAGGCTTCCGTGACCCCGACGGGCATTATTCCGGCATTGTTGATCAGGGCATCGATCTTTCCGTGCTGCTTGACGACCTGGTCGATCGTGGAATTGACCGACGCCTCGTTGGCAACGTCCATGTCAAGGACTTGCAGCACATGCCCTTCAGCTTTCGCCGCCTCGATAAGATCGCTCCGCACCTGGGCATTTCGCCCTTCGACGTCCCGCATGGTCGCAACCACCGTATGGCCCCGCCTTGCAAGCTCCAATACTGTGAGTTTCCCAAAACCACTGCTCGCACCGGTCACAACAACGACTTTTCCGCTCATCCTAAGTCCTTTCCATGAAATCCAAGGGGCGTCGCACCATATAGACAGACCTGTATGTACTTGCAATCACAAAGTTGACAGAATAGTCTGTCTATAAGCGGACAATGAATCCGAGGTGATGGAAGATGCCAACGCGCAGCGTGCTTGAATTTGTGGATGTGGAGGGACAACCGCTTAATGCGCTTTCCCCGCGAGAACGAATATTAAAGACGGCATCGGACCTGTTTTACCGGTTCAGCATCCACTCTGTCGGGATCGACCGCATCATTGCCGAAAGCGGCGTGGCGAAGATGACGTTCTACAAACACTTTCCATCGAAGGCCGACCTGATCGCTACCTATTTGCGTTACAAAACGGACACCTGGTTTCAGATGCTCGCAACCTCGACTGAAAGAGCCGGGCTGTCGCCGCTGGAGCGTGTCCTCGCTATTTTTGACGCGATGGAGGAACCGTTCCGCGCGCCTTCTTTCCGCGGCTGCCCATTCGTAAAGGGGTTAGCCGAGTTCGGACCGGAGGCCAATTCCCCAGACGTACAAGCGACCATCGCCGGGTATTTCAGGGGCTTGCATGAATTTGTTGCGTCACTCATCGAGCCCTTGGCATTGAGCAATCCCGAAAGAGCCGTGATCCAGATCCTGTCGCTCTTCCAAGGCGCGATCGTGATCGCACAATCGACGCGCGATCCTGCTATTGTGGAGGCAAACCGCGATGCAGCCAGAGTGTTGCTGGAAGATGCGTTGATCTCGTCGTCCGAACCCGGAGTTCGTTAGGTGGTGGGGTAGGCGACCGGCGCCACCATCGCTCGAGGTCGCGGCTTCCCACGTCTCCGCTGGAGTGCGTTGAATCCAATATTCGCAGCAAAGGAAATGTTATGAAGATCGGAATTATCGGCGCAGGGAACATCGGCGCGACGCTGGCGCGAAAGCTCGCGGCCGCTGGGCACGAGATCAAGCTTGCCAATTCCAAGGGCCCGGAATCTATTCGCGAGCTTGCAGCGAAAGTTGGTGCGACGGCAGCGACCAAGCAAGATGCCGTGGCGGGGGTGGATGTTGTGATCCTTTCCGTCCCGTTTTCGGCTCATCGCGATCTTGCCGATTTATTCGCAAATGTTCCCGAGAACGTCGTTGTCGTAGATACGTCCAATTACTACCCGTTCCGTGACGGAGCGATCGCCGACGTCGATGGTGGCAAACCGGAAGCGGTCTGGGTCAGCGAGCAGATCAACCGACCGATCGTTAAAGCCTGGAATGCGGTGCTTTCTGCGACGCTCGCGGAAAAAGGCGTAGACAAGTCGCAACCCGGCCGCATCGCCCTTCCGGTAGCGGGTGATGACCTCGAAAAGAAGTCGATTGTCATGCAACTGGTAGAGGCGACGGGCTTCGACGCTCTCGATGCCGGGGGTCTCGCGACCTCGTGGCGACAACAGCCAGGCACGCCTGCCTATTGCACGGAACTGTCTGCTGACGAGCTGCAAACGGCGCTCGAAAAAGCTAATCAGAACCGCTCGGCGGGCAACCGCGACGCCCTGATCAAGGTCTTCATGGACAAAGGCGGCAGCCTTACTCACGATGAAATCGTAGCCCGAAACCGCGCCGGGTCCGCGTGAGCGATAAGGCGACATCATGAAGTCCTCAGACTAATTTCACGCCGTGATGGCGGATGACGGGAGCTCTTATGCATAAAGGCAGCTGTCTCTGTGGCACAGTGAAATACGAAGTTCGCGGCGAGCTAGGTGCGGCGATCTATTGCCATTGTTCGCGTTGTCGCAAGGCGACCGCTACCGCATTCGCCAGCAATGCGCCCGTCGCGACCAGCGACTTCGTCATCATTGAGGGCGAGTCGGCGCTGAAGGCATTCGATTCTTCGCAAGGCGTTCATCGCCTCTTCTGTTCCAACTGCGGTTCGCCCATCATCAGTCGCCGCGATGCGGTGCCGGATGTCGTGCGCTTGCGGCTGGGGACGCTCGATACGCCGCTGCCAGCGCCGCCGAGCGCGCATTACTTCGTCGCCTCGAAGGCCGAGTGGTACGATATACACGACGACTTGCCACAGTTCGCGTAGCACATCATCGATGCCAGCACGAAAGCCATCCCCGGTGACGATCTCAGCCAAACCGCGATCTTGAAGAGCGGAATTCCGTTGCCTAAATCAGCGGCACTCACGCCATGAAAGGAGGTAAACGATGGCACTTGATACTTTTGAACACCCGATTTACGCGCAACGGAAGTACTTCGTGCAAGAGATCGCCGGGCTTGACGATCTTTTTGATTTTCTTGACGAATGGCCGGAGGAGAAACGCGATGTCACCTATGAGGTGATGTTGGACGCCTGCCAGAAAGCCGCCAACCGTCAACTTCCCGCGTCGGTCGTCGCGGCGAATTTCAGTCGCTTTCTCAGAACGCATGGCAAGCTCGCAGACATAGAAGACGTGCCCCCGCACCTGCGGCGGGTCAGCGATCGAAATGTCTCAGAGATCTAGTACCGAAGGTGATAGCCACGGCCCAGGGAGGCCCGAGGGGCGCGCGTCGCCCAGCTCATCCGTCCGGTTGAAAGTAGATGTCCTGGTAGGCGTTCAACGCCCTGGAGCCATCCGCAATTGCCGAGCGGTTCGACCGGGCTCCCTGCGTTCGCAATGACCACACTTCGAAGACGACGTCGGCGGCTGCCTGCGAAAGCGACGCGCTGTTGCGGAGGAAGACCAGCTAGCGAGCCATTGCGCCGGAACCAAAACACGCTCGCTGAGTTCGGCAAAATGAAGTCCTGATGGGACTGGGAAGGCCTACTGGAAAGGAGGACGCAGGAAGCAGCCGTTGCAAATTTAGGATTCAACTGCCGCATGCCTTTTAGTATGCGGCCCCGATTTTTGCGGTCGACTCTCTGCTCACCTGAGGAGATTTTGCCGATGAAGATCGCTCAGATTGCCCCGCTTGCAGAAAGTGTTCCGCCGAAATTATACGGGGGAACCGAGCGGATTGTTTCGTATCTTACCGAAGAGCTGGTGGCCCAAGGCCACGATGTGACGCTGTTTGCCAGCGGTGATTCCGTTACCGATGCCCGCCTCGTGCCGTGCTCGAACGTTGCCCTGAGGCTAAATCCCGCCATCAAGGACCACCTGCCGCACCAGATCCTTATGCTTGAGGAAATCCGCAGGCGCGCGCCCGAATTCGATGTCCTGCATTTTCATGTCGATCTGCTGCATTTCCCGCTGATCCGACATTTTGCCGACCGCACCGTAACAACGCTGCATGGGCGGCTCGACCTGCCTGATCTCTGGCCTTTCTACAAGGCGTTTCCGGATATTCCCCTGGTATCGGTCTCCAATGACCAACGCCACCCAATGCCGCCGGTCAACTGGTTGGGGACGGTCTATCACGGCCTGCCCGCTAGCCTCCTGTCTTTCACGGAAAAGCCGGCGGGCGGTTACCTCGCGTTCCTCGGACGGATCGCTCCGGAGAAGCGGCCTGACCGGGCGATTGAAATCGCCGCCAAGGTCGGCATGCCGCTGAAGATCGCCGCCAAGATCGACAATGCCGACAAACATTATTGGGAAACGGCAATTCAGCCGATGGTGATGAGCCATCCGAACGTTGAGTTCATCGGCGAGATCAACGATCATCAGAAGGCGGACTTCCTGGGCAATGCCGGCGCGTTGCTTTTCCCGATCGACTGGCCTGAGCCCTTCGGGCTTGTGATGATCGAGGCGATGGCCTGCGGCACACCGGTTCTGGCCTTCCGCTGCGGCTCGGTCCCGGAGGTGATCGACGACGGGATCTCGGGAATTTTGGTCGATACCGTTGCCGAAGCTGTCGAGAACGTCGAATGGGCACTGCAGCTTGATCGACGCAAGGTGCGGGCGAACTTCGAGCGACGCTTTACTGCGGGACGTATGGCAAGAGACTATCTCGCGGTCTACGGCCAGCTGCACGGATTTTGCGCAAAAGCCGCGCACCGCCGGCGCCCGAACCCTGAGATATCCATTGGCCAGGTTGTGGCATAAAAACCGGAGGCGACAATGACGACATCGGCAGGCGGCAATCCAAATCCCGCCGCAATGAAACAAGTGGCGCCGATAGCGCAGTTCTTCATTCCCGCTGCCGCGTCGCTGCAGGAACGGCAACCACGTACACTGAAGCATGGCGATACATTCGCGGTCTTCGACCACAATGGCGATGCTCTTTCCGGACCAGGAAGTCCCGACGGGCTCTTTCACCGCGACACGCGATATCTTTCGCATCTCTACCTGACGCTCGAGGATAGGCGTCCGATGCTGCTGTCGTCGACATTGCGCGACGACAACGCCACGCTCACCTGCGATCTCACAAACCCGGACTTCCTTGGCAAAGATGGAAAGCTGCGTCTCGAGCATGATCTCATCCATATTCGAAGGACACGCTTTCTATGGGCGGGGCGTTGTTATGAGCGCCTGGCAGTGACGAACTATGACGACAGCGATCATCACCTGCGGATGAAGCTGCAATTCTTTTCGGACTTTGCCGACCTCTTCGAAGTGCGAGGCACCGTGCGGGCAAAAAGAGGCCGTAGCCTGCCGGCCGTCATCGAAGATGGAAGCGTCCTTCTGTCCTATATCGGCCTCGATGGAAAAACACGGACAACCCGCGTCTCGTTCGATCCGGCTCCCGATGAACTCGCACCGGATCTGGCGGTCTACGACCTCCACTTGAGCGCGCGCGGCAGTCGCTCGATCTTCATCGAGATCGACTGCGACCGTTCGGACAAGGATCGCCGCGTCAACGGCTTTTTCCTGGCCATGCGCGATGCTCGACGGGCATTGCGATCGTCGATGGCAAGGACGGCATCGGTCTCGAGTTCCAACCAGATCTTCAATCAGCTTGCGCGGCGAAGCGTGTCCGACCTTTACATGTTGATCACCGACACGCCTGAAGGGCCGTACCCTTATGCCGGGACGCCGTGGTTCAGCACGGTGTTCGGCCGCGATGCGATCATCACCGCGCTGCAGACGCTCTGGCTGGATCCAGCCATCGCAAAGGGGGTGCTTCGCCATCTCGCCGCCAACCAGGCGACCGAGATCAATCCCGCTTCGGATGCCGAACCCGGCAAGATCCTCCATGAGGTTCGCTTCGGTGAAATGGCCGAGCTGGGGGAAGTTCCGTTCCGCCGTTACTACGGCAGCGTCGATTCGACCCCGCTGTTTGTCATGCTGGCGGGCAGCTACCTGGACCGCACCGGTGACACGGCGACCCTTCATCAGCTTCTGCCGCATATCGAGGCGGCGCTGACCTGGATCGACGAATATGGCGACCGCGACGATGACGGCTTCGTCGAATACGGGCGCCAGACCTTGGAGGGCTTGATCAACCAGGCCTGGAAGGACAGCCACGATTCGGTCTTTCATGCGGACGGGACACTCGCCAAAGGGCCGATCGCGATTGCCGAGGTACAGGCCTATGTCTATGGCGCGTGGCAAGCGGGCGCGGAGATATTCCGCCGGCTCCACCGGCCCGAGCGCGCGGCGACATTGCTGGCGAAGGCAGAAGCGCTGCGGCGTGCTTTCGACCGCCGTTTCTTCGACGAGGAACTCGGTACGTTCGTGCTGGCGCTGGACGGAGACAAGCGAGCCTGTCGGGTTCGCTCTTCGAATGCCGGCCATGCTCTCATGACCGGCATTGCCTACCCCGAAAGAGCCGAACAGGTGGTTCGCACCTTGATGAACGCCTCGTCCTTCTGCGGCTGGGGCATTCGCACCATTCCCGCCACCGAGGCGCGCTACAACCCGATGAGCTACCACAACGGCTCGATCTGGCCGCACGACAATAGTCTGATCGCCATGGGGCTTGCGCGCTACGGCTTCAAGGCAGCAGCAGCGCAGATCTTTGAAGGTCTGTTCGCAGCCTCGACCTATATCGATCTACGCGGGCTTCCCGAGCTGTTCTGCGGTTTTTCCCAACGGCGGTCGCATGGACCGACCTTCTATCCCGTGGCGTGCTCCCCCCAGGCCTGGGCCGCCTCAGCGCCTTTGTCGTTGCTGCAATCGTGCCTCGGCCTGGATTTCGACCCGAACGCCTCACAGATCAGCTTCAACCAGCCGCGCCTGCCGGCATTCCTGGATGAGATCACCCTGCGGCATCTTATGGTTGGCTCCGGATCCGCTGACGTCGCCATTCGCCGATCCGGCCGACAGGTCGTCGTAGACGTCGTGGGTCGCAAGGGAGATGTACGCGTTCTCACGACCGCTTAGTTCGGCAACCTCCGCAGCATCTGCTCGGCGGCCCCACCCAAAGGTGCCCCCTGCGCTTGCGCACAAATTTGGAACTTAGACGATCGATAGCGGGTTAGTTGATGATCGAAATTTTATGACATTGCCTTGTTTGCAGTGAGGAGATGCATTTTGATCCAGTGTTTGTTGCGGAGCAGCTCTACCGACGTTGCAAAAGCTTCGATATCACAACTTTCGCGGCATAAGAGGCGAGGCAGGTTTCCTCCATTTTGGAAAATAGCTTTATCGGCGTTTCTATCGCTGTCCCTCGTCTCCTGCACGAACGAGAATGAGCGGTTCGATAAGCAAATGCAGCAGATCCTCTCCTGGAGTGCCAGCGCCGAAATGATCCTCGATGCCCGCATCGCTAAAAATGTTCCAGAAGGTTTCACCGATCTCGCAGTCGAGAAATGCCAGACGGAGATCTCCGATATCGCATCACAGCTGCCGCAAACGGCGCGAACCGCCCACGCCAGAGCTGCCGTCGTCATGCTGAATGGATTGATCTCTGCGGCGCATGACGAGATTGGCCATGGCCGCCTTGAACAGGGGCACCAGCACATCGCCGAGCTCCACCGCTATCAGGCCGAACAGCGTTCGACCCTTGGAGCGGGCGGATGAAAAAGCTGCTTCAGATATCACTTGGAATCGTAACCAGCGTCGGAGGGTTTATCGAAACCGGTCAGATTGCGACCTCGGCCCAGGCCGGCGCAGCATATGGATTCAGCCTGCTTTGGGCCATTGCCATTGGTACAGTCTGCCTCATTTTCCTGATCGAAATGTCCGGGCGATTTGCCATCGCCAGCCACCACACCGTTGCGGATGGAATGAGAGAGCGATTTGGATCGAACTATTTTCTGCTCACGCTGCTGATCGTTTCGATCGTCAATCTTCTCGTCCTGGCGTCGGAGATCGGCGGCGTTACCCTGGCATTGCAGTTCGTCAGTGGCGTGGACTATCAGTGGTGGGCCTTGCCTGTCGCCTTCATCGTGTGGCTTCTGCTCTGGAAGGGCACGTTCGGCATGATCGAGGACGGCGTCGCTATACTGGGCCTGGTAGCGCTGTGCTTCGTGGTCGGGGTATTCGTCATGGATCCGCCCTGGCTGGAGGTGGCCAAAGGTCTGGTGCCGACGCTGCCAGACAAACAGCCGCTGCACTATGGATTCATTGCCGTCAGCATTCTCGGTGCCGTCATCGCTCCGTTCCTGTTCCTGTTCTACTCGTCAGGCGCAATCGAAGAAAAATGGGACAAGAGCTTCTTTGGCGCCAATCGCGTAATCTCGACGCTCGGCATGAGCTTTGGCGCCGTCATCGCAGCCGCAATCTTGATCGTGGCGGCACTCGCCTACCCGCCGCGCGGCATCACCGACATCGAAGGGTATGACCAAATTGCGCCGATCTTGACTCCGGCTTTGGGCAAATGGGGTTTTTACCTGTTTGCAGCCTCGCTTGGCATCACCTGCTTGGGCGCCGCGCTGGAAGCTAGCCTTGGTCAGGCCTATCTGGTTGCCCAGGGTTTCGGCTGGAACTGGTCGGAAGACGCCAAGCCGAGGACCAACCCGGCCTTCTCGCTCGTCTATACAGGTTTCATCGCAGTTGCCTTCATGCCGATCGCGATTGGGGTCGATCCTCTCCAACTCACTATTTTTTCGATGGCGATCACGGCCTTGGCCTTGCCCTTTGGCGTGGTTCCGTTTTTGTTTTTGATGAACGATCGGAATTATGTCGGCGATCATGGCAATGGATGGATCAGTAACACTGCCGTGCTGGTCATCATCGGCCTCTCGTTTATCGTCGCTCTCATAACCATTCCGTTGCAAATATTCGGAGGATGATATGCTTCTGATCCGCGACGTTCTTGACAAGCAAATGGTTGACAAAGAGCAAAATCGTATCGGTAAGGCAGACGGGATCGTCCTGTCCCTGTCTGATGGGAACGCGCCCGAGGTCGCGTTCATTGAGATGGGCAGTTTGACACTGTCGCGGCGGCTGGGCCGCCGGCCCCATCGCTGGATGCTTTGGATTCGCAGGGCCGCAGGCGCAGAGGGTGCGGCCGAGATTTTTCGTGTGCCATGGGCAAAAGTGAGAGACGTGGGTGTCGACATCGAAGTGGACGTGGATCGACGCGTGACGCCGTTGGGGCGATGCCAGGAATGGCTGGAGCAGCACGTGATCAACCGGATACCGGGAGGGCAATCATGAAAGAGGTCCAGCTCGAGTTGCTTCTGGGCAAACAGGTCTACGACCTTGACGGCAAGCCTGTCGGGCGTGTGGAAGAGGTCAGGGCAGAAGCACGCGGTGAGAATTTTTATGTCATCGAGTATCACCTCGGTGCTTACGGCCTTTTTGAACGGCTGTCCGCCCTGGCCATTGGCCGCGCCGTTCTGACCGCCCTGGGGGCGGCAGGACCTGGCAGCAAGAAATTGGTACCATGGGACCAGCTCGACATAAGTGATCCAGAGCATTTGCAGGTGACATGCCGCAAAGCCGCTCTATAGCCTCTTGGTTGAATCGGTCGGCAATAATCGATTGTAGATTGCGATCGCTCTCCCACCAAGACCCTGCGGCAACGTCCGCATCCTGGATCGCGACAAGCCGATCGAGATCGCCGGCGGCTGCTATGGGGTCCCCCGAGCAGGCGTACCAGCGGCTGATCGACCGGCCGAATCTGAGGTGGTTCGTCCGGTCGCGCGCCCCGGCAGACCGCATGCCATCGTCGCGCGGTAGCCCAGAAGCTGCCTCCGGCATTGACACGATCAAGCAGAAGGACGTCAGGCCCGTGGGTCGGTGATCCCGATCGCGGCCAGCCGTGATCCCGATCGCGGCCAGCCGTGATCCCGATCGCGGTTCAGTCGTGATCTCAAAGTCGTTGTCATGAACGATAAGCCCTGGAAAACCTGAAGCCTTCGCAAACCTGCTCGAAATTGCCTTCATCCCCGACGAGCCGGGAACCGAACATGCCGCCGTTTGTTTTCACAGCGCATAAGCTGAGCACGTCGGAGCGAGCACATGAACCCGAAAAGCACGTTGAGCATCGCCGGCCATCCGATCCATCCCATGTTGATCCCGTTCCCGGTGGCCTTCTTCGTCGGAACGCTTGTCACCGATATCCTTCACAGCCAGTCCGGCGACCCGTTCTGGCCGGCGGCGTCGAACTGGATGCTGGCGGCCGGCCTCGTCATGGCAGCACTGGCGGCACTCGCCGGATTGACCGACTTCTTCGGCGATAGCCGCATCCGCAGCTTGCGGGCTGCGTGGTTTCACATGATCGGCAACATCGTCCTCGTTCTGATCGAGGCCGTCAGCCTTTGGCGTCGGGTCGTACAGGGCCCTGATTTCATCGTGCCGACCGGGCTGGCGCTGTCTTTGATCGCCGTTGCGCTGCTGCTGTTCAACGGCTGGAAAGGCTGGGAAATGGTGTATCGTCACCGGGTCGGCGTCAGCGAAGAAACCGGCAATTCAACGCGGTGAGGGAGGCGGCAAACGTCCGCACGTCTAGCGTCCTCTGGCCGACGGACAACTCTCCTTGCGGCGCGCAAGGACTCGAGCCGGGTTTAGATCGCCTTCAGTCCGTAGCTGTCGTTTAGCGATCTCGAGGTAGACGACCGCTTCGCGCCCGGTCCGGTCCATTCACAAAAAGAGGACCATGGAGCGGAAGCATAGCGAGCATTCCGTGCCGGCGAGCGCCGCCAGCTGCTTGCGACTGCCCTGTAAGCCGGATGTTGTTTGACACCAGGTTCCGGAATTACAGGGAATATTACGGGGCGGATCCTCCCACTTCATCAGCAACGTCTTAAAAAGCAATTGCCCCGGATTGGGTATCGATTGTTCGGTTCCGCACGGGAACGGTTCTGTTGCCTTGACCTGCCGAGGCAGGATTACATCTAAATAAGTAGTTCCCAATGGCATGGTCGAATGTGTAGTCGCGTTTATATCAAGGAATCGCTTCACGAGCTTGCGCGTAGGTTCGCTTTCGCCGGACAAGGCGACCTTGACGGCTTGGTTGACCGCATCCCTCGATATAACGGCGCGCCGCGGCTGGTCTACGCGATCATCATCCAAGACGCAGGGCCGGAGACGGATATCATGGCGCCGGTCTTTGCAATGGCGGTATGGGGCCTGGTGCCCGCATTGATGAAACCGAGCGACCGGCGTCTCCCATTGATCAATATTCGCTGCGAAAACATTGCCACGCATGGACTTTCCGGACCTGCCTATCGGTCGCGCCGCTGCCTGATCCCAGTCAATGGCTTCTTTGAGTGGAAGTACGCCAGCGGCCGGGACAAACAACCTTATGCTGTCGCGATGAAGACCGACGTTCTGTTCGCTCTTGCCGGCATTTGGGAGGTCTGGCGTCACCCGGCTGGCATCGATATCCGCACCTTCGCTGTCATCACCTGCCCGTCGAATGAGTTGATGGCGAACATCAGTAAGCGAATGCCCGTCATCCTCCGTCAAAAGGATTATGAGCGCTGGCTATCTCCTGATCCAAATCCATCCGACCTGATGAAGCCATACCCGGCGGAGCTTATGACCATGTGGCCGACCGGAACGGGCGTTGACAGCCTGAAGAACACCGGCCCCGAAATCATCCAACCCGGTTGCTCTTGATCCGCAGCGTTGGAATTGTCGGCCTAGCTGAGGGGCCGCAACCGCCGTCCATGCTGCCATGACGTCAGCCATCTTGAAAAGGAATAGAGTATCGCGCACCTGAACACAATAAGAACATCGGCGCTGCGGCCGCCAAATCTGAAGATCAGAACGTCTTGCTCATAAGCAGGATAGGAACCGGAGCCCCGCCACGCTCGTCGAAGAATTTCTTGACGGGTTGGTACCAGCAGGCGCGATATAGTGGCTCTCCGGCCGCGGTAGCTGCCAGCTCAGCACGGGCGAAACCCTCGGCCTTGGCGGCAGGCTCTTTTGGCCCTTCGAAAATCTGAAATCTTCGCCAACCTGCTCAAATCTCGAGGGCGGCGGCAAACGTCCGCAAACTCCATCGCAAGAGCTTCTCTTGGGCCGGCATAGGGACGGTTTCGCGTGCTCTGGCCGACAGCCAACTCTCCTCGCGAGGCGCAAGGAGGGTTGAACTCAAGGCCGATTAAACGGCTGTCCGCCGATACCGGTCGCGCTCTTGCGCGATCTGCTCGGGGGAGTAGCGATCGGGCGCGTCGTCGAACCGGGTCCATCCCTGCTCGTTATAGGCACGCCGGCGCCGACCGGGTCGACCCGGTTCGAACCCTGGAGGATGGCCTGCGCCTCGGAGGCGCGGGCGTCGTCGACCTTGGCCGTGACCAGGCTGCCGCCACGGCGGACACCTTCGGCATAGAGGTGGGCATCGTCTTGCGAAACACCCGAGTCGGTGAGGGCGCCGATCAGGCCACCAACCGCACCGCCAGTGACGGCGCCGGCGACAGCCCCGGCCGCAGTCACGGCGAGCCAGCCTGCGGCAACCGCCGCTCCGACACCAGGAATGGCCATCAGGGCCAGTCCGGTGAGCAGGCCGCCGGCGCCACCGACGGCAGCGCCGATGCCGGCGCCGATCGCTGCATCCTCAGCAACGCCGGAGCGATGGACCCGGCCAGCCTTGTTGGAGACGATACTGATGTCGTTCGAGGGAATACCTGCCGCTTCCAATTTGGTGACGGCGGAGCGAGCGTCCGAATAGTCGTCGAAAACTCCGGTTACAGTTCTCATCATGCTTCTCCTTGGGCTACCTGGCGACGATGTTGCCTCGATAATCGAGGGCGGAGACGGCTTTCCCGTCCTTCATGCCGCAGGCCATCCAGATCCCATTGTCGTCGAGCTTGAGATTCTTGACTTCGGTGTAACCCGCTTCCGCAATACGATCCTTCGCCTGAGCTTCGGTAAGGCTGTTGGCGCCCTCGACGGGCGCAGTCGGATTTTTGGTGTCTGGGATTACAACCGTAGATATATCTCCATCCGCAGGTGGAGCCGGTGTTGTCTGGGCAAGGGCTGCAACTGTAGACGCGCAGAGAATGGTCGCCGCAAAGGCGATCTTCTTCATACGTGGTTCCTCCACTTTGCGGATCAGATGAAGATCCTTGCGGTCAAAACACGCAGAGGCGATCTTTGTTCCCGGAGAACATGTGCTTGATTTTTCTATATATATGGCAAGGCAGGCGGCCTGTTGGACTATTCTCTATCGTGCCGGGCCAATGCAAGCAGACAACAATGGAAGGGACATCCGGTGATCCATGCCACGCCTACAGGAGGCTTCTGAGAGTGAGATCGGATCTTTAAATTTAAAGTTGTGATACTGTCTAATGGTCAGGAGGTGGCAGGGCGGGGCCGCTCTTCTGCCGGGCGCTTCGTGCGGCGACGGATGCGGCCCGCCGATGTCAGTGACTGCCCGGAATACGGGCAATGACCTTGATCTCGAAGTCGAAGCCGGCGAGCCAGTTGACGCCGATGGCGGTCCAATTAGGGTAGGGCGGCTTGCTGAACATCTCCTGCTTGACCGCCATGATCGTTCCGAACTGGTTTTCGGGGTCTGTGTGGAAGCTGGTGACGTCGACGATATCATCCAGCGTTGCGCCGGCGGCACTCAGCGTCGACTTCAGGTTTTCGAAGGCAAGCCGCACCTGGCTTTCGAAATCGGGTACGGGAGTCCCGTCCGAACGGCTGCCGACCTGTCCGGACACAAACAGCAGATCACCGGATCGGATCGCGGCGGAATAGCCGTGCTTTTCGTAAAGAGCGTGCCTGTCGGCCGGAAAGATTGCTTCGCGTTGGGTCATTCTGATCTCTCTTCATTGTTGACAACGACCCTTGAGCGCGACGTATTGCTTCACATTTCGCGCCTCGTTTGATATACGGTTCGTATGTGAAATGTATGGGATACGCATCGTATGTCAAGTCCATATACGCTTCGTATATGATATTGAGGGATGGAATGGCAAGGAAACGCAGCGAAACGATGCAGGAAAACCGCGCCAAGCTGATCGCGGCGGCGCGTAAAACCTTTGCGGAAAAGGGCTACTCCGCAGCATCGATGGACGAACTGACGGCCGACGTCGGGCTGACACGCGGCGCGCTCTACCACAATTTCGGAGACAAACGCGGGCTGCTGGCGGCGGTGGTCGATCAGATCGACACGGAGATGGCGGTGCGCGCGCAAGAGATCGGGGCGCGCGCAGGCAGCGATTGGCAGGGCCTGCTCGCCGAGGGTGCGGCCTATATCGAGATGGCGCTGAACCCGGAAGTCCAGCGCATCGTTCTGCTCGACGGACCTGCGGTGCTGGGCGATCCCTCGCAGTGGCCGAGCCAGAATAATTGCCTGCAGGTGACCAGGAGCACCGTTGCGCGCCTGATCGCTCAAGGCATGCTCAAGCCGCTCGACCCGGAGGCGGCCGCCCGATTGCTGAGCGGCGCGGCTCTCAATGCCGCCCTCTGGATCGCCGCGAGCGAACACCCAGAGAGCGTGATGCCAAAGGCGGTCGAGGCTTTTCAGGCCTTGGCGGCAGGTCTGCTTGCGGAGCCTTTGTGATCTGGCAAGGCCAAAGTTGAGCGAAGGGATGTTCACCGCAGTAACGGCGAAAGTGGCTCCTTCTCCTTACTCGCTCTTCGAAGCGAGAGAAGGGAAGCGGCACGGGCTGGATCGGTGGTCGTCGGTTTACCTTCGTCATTGGATGATGATGGGGGATGATGATGGGGCGATGGGTCTGCTTTCGGCCCAACAACCGGTCATTGACCGCCGCAAAGTCCGCCGCGAAACTCCAACTTTGCGACAGAGTTTTGCGGCAAGGATCCTCGAACGCTTTCAGGAAAGACCGGAGTGTCGCAAAAGTCAGGCAGACCGTCCGAAAACCCGAGCAGAGCGCGATCTCGCGTGAACCTACTTCAGGCCCAAACCGTCAATGAGATCGGCTCTGCCGATGTGAACCAGAGCCGAGATCAACGCGTTCTTTTCGTCCGACGGAGCTTGCTGAAGCTCCGCGGCGACAGCTTCCAAAACCTCAATATCACCATCCTCCGTGGAGGTCGCAGAACGTCGATCTAAATAGGAGGTGGCGATTGCCAGAGCGGCAGCTAGATTACGCATGTGCCTCTTTCGATAGTACCCGCCGTGCAGGCCAACCACGGCTCTGAGTCACAGTCGCAAATATCTCGCAAACGATCTGAACGCGTCCTGTGTGATTCCGTAGAATAGTCGTCCATGGTATGTTTTGCCATGGCACATCTTTCGGGAACGGATCGTTCGCAACTTCTACTTCTGCCTGAAGTTGTTGACGACTATGTGGGACCAGACAATCCGGTCCGCTTCATCGAGGCCTTCGTGGACGGCGTCGATCTTGCTGCCGCGCCGGCTTTGAGCGGGTTGCAGCGAAGGAGACGGGACGTCCGGGCTTCGATCCGGCCGACATGTTGAAGCTCTACATCTACGGATACATCAACCGGGTGCGATCCAGCCGCCGCCTGGACGCCGAGGCGCATCGCAACATCGAGGCGATCTGGCTGCTGCGGGGTCTGAAGCCCGACTTCCGCACCATCGCCGCCTTTCGGCGTGTGAACCGCTCGGCCTTCAGGAAGGTGTTCCGCGAGTTTGTCGTCCTTTGCCGCCAGCTCGACCTTTTCGGGCGGGAGTTGTTGGCGGTCGATGGCACGCGCATCAAGGCGGTCAACAACAAAGACCGCAACTTCACCCGCGCGGTGCTTTCGAAGTTCATGCGCGAGGCCGACGAGAAGCTGGCTGACTACATGAAGCGCCTCGATGACGGCGATGCCGAGGAAGAGCGTGTTGGCGGCAAAAGCGGCGTTTCTGGCTGCGGAGACGACAAACTCGCCGAGAAGATCGCGGCGATCAGGGACAAGCGCGCCCGGCACAAGGCGCTTCTGGAGGAACTGGATCGCACGGGCGAAGACCAGATATCGCTGACCGATCCGGATGCCCGCGCCATGGCGCGCATGACGAAGGTGGGCGTCGGCTACAATGTCCAGCTTGCCATCGATGTGAAGCACAAGCTGATCGTCGAACAGGAAGTGCGCACCCAGGTACTCGACCTGGGCCTTCTTGCACCGACGCACCAGAACCGCCTGGAAACGCCCTGTTGAGGCCACACGCCGCCCAAACGCCGTTGATCGCAAAATCTCCGGAAAAACAACATCGTCGATCAACAGCCGACGCGCTCAGAAGCACAGGCCTGCGGCGTTTTAGGACGGTCTGCAGGAGATTTGCGACGGCGCAGATGTCCAGTCTTCTTCGCCACCCACGGCTGACGGTCCCTGAAAGCCGGACTTGACATTTTGTATGGTGCCTGACATTATTGTCAGGTGACTAACAAATCGAATGAAACTCATTACGGGTCTGTCGGTGCTTGGGCGAAGCGGTGCTACCTCGCTGGTCGCGCGGCGATGGAGGCGATGCTCCGCCCCCATGATCTCGGCGCCACGCAGTGGTACGTTCTCTACCATCTGGCGCATGACGGACCGATCATGCAGCGCGATCTGGTGAAAATCCTCCAGGTCGAGCGAGCGACGTTAAGCGCGGTCATAGCCGTGCTTGTCCGCAAGGGGCTCGTGGAGCAGGTGCCGGATAGCGTCGATCAGCGGCAAAAGCTGCTCCGGATGACCGCGGCGGGCATCAAGCTCTGGGACGAACTGCCCGATCTGGCAGTCATTCACAGCATCGCGTTCGACGGCATGGACGACGACGCCGTCGCCGCAGCGGTCGAGGTTCTCAAGACCGCCACCGAGCGACTCGAGCAGCTCACAGAAAGGAAGTGATGTATGGCAGTCTTGATAACGGGCGTGACCGGCCTTGTAGGGGCCCGCCTCCTGCCTCGTCTCGTCGAGGCAGGTGTGGATTGTCGCGCCCTTGTGCGCGGAGGAAAAGACGTTCCTGCCGGCGTGACGGCAGTCGAGGGCGACCTACTCGATCGTTCGACGCTTGGGCAGGCGGTTGACGGTGTTACAGATATCATCCATCTCGCTGCCGTCTTCCGTACCCAGGACGCCGACCTGATCTGGAAGAGCAATCTGGAGGGGACACAAAATCTCGTCGGTGCGGCGAAGGACCATGCGTCCGAGGCGCGCTTCATCCTCGCGAGCACCAGCAACGTTTACGGCGCGGACAGCGCTCATCCCGGGCGCGAGGAGGATGCGGTCGATCCCAAACTCGCCTATCCCGCAAGTAAGTTCGCTGCCGAGAAGGCATTGCGGGACAGCGGTCTCAACTGGACGATCCTGAGGTTTCCCTTCGTCTACGGCGATGGGGACGGGCATCTGGAAGAACTGCCTAAGCACGCGGTCGCGGGCAGGTGGCATCCGGCGAAGCGGATCAGCACGATCCACCATCGCGACATCGCTACGGCCGTCAAACTAGCCTTGGACGGCGTGTTCGACGGTCGCATCGTCAATATTTCCGATGAGGCGTCGAGTTCAATATATGAGCTCGCGGCGTTGGTCGGCCAAAAGCTGGAGTCCTCCGCCGAGCCACTGGAAAGCCCTTGGCATCTCCATGTGGACGCCTCGCTGGCGCGTAGCCTCGGCTTTCAACCCAGCGTAAGGACGATTTACCAAGCCGTGCAAGAAGAGATCATGTGAATAGGGGATCTTCTGGCGCGCGATCGCTTCGCCTGAGCGCAGATGGGCGCGCGTTTTAGTTTACGCTTCCGGTTCGCCTGCGCGTCGGGTCTGCCGACTATCTGGTACCTGACCAATAGGAAGATCATCGGCTTTTGCGAATGGCTTAATGGCGAACGTTGGTCCGGCGCGATGTAGAGTTTGTGGCTATCAGGGGAACTTCCTTCGCTTGCACCAGACAACAGCAAAACAAGATTTCCATCCCTTCCACGCATGGCTGCGTGCATGGCTGGCCCGGCTCCTTCATCGAGTTTGAGGACCTCATTGCGCCGCTCGTCGCCGACGGGCACGATGTGGTCGTCCCATCGCTGCCGGGCTTCGCCTTCTCCAATCCCATCCGCGCGATATCCGGGCCAATCCGTATAGCTGAACAGTTTCACGGGCTGATGGTCGAGTTGTTCGGCGAGGCGCGCTATTCCGTGGAAGGTGGTGATTGGGGCTCCGGCATCGCCATCCACATGGCGTATCGCAACCCCGAAGCTGTTCTCGGCATCCACCTCAACATGGTCGCCATCAGGGCCGCCGATGTGCGGCCGACGACGACCGAGGAAGAGGATTGGCTCGCCCGTTTCGCCGCCAATTTCGGACGGGAGAGCGGCTACAGCCATGAACAGGGAACGCGTCCGCAGACACTCGGCGTCGCAATGGCCGATAGCCCCGTCGGCCTGGCGGCTTGGATTCTGGAAAAGTTCGGCGTGTGGTCGGACCTGCCCCGGCGCGGAGATGGCAGTCCCGGAATTGTCGCTCGGCGATCTGCGCGCCTTCGTTGCCAAGGTCCTAAACCGTCGTCGCCGATGTTTCAGGTCCGCTACGGGGATCGCCGCGAGTGCAAGAAATGGTCCTGGCAGGACGAGATTGCGCGACAACGGAAGCCATCGCGAAATAGACTTGCGAATCGCATAAGTGTGTGCTTATGTGTTGGCATGATCGAGAATGATATTTTCCGAGCCTTGGCTGACCCGACCCGCCGCGCGATATTCGAGAAGCTGGCGGCGGGCGGCATGAACGCCAGCGCCCTGCGTGAGGGCATGGAGATCAGCCAGCCGGCAATGTCGCAACACCTCTCGGTTTTGCGGAGCGCAAAGCTCGTGAGGGAAGAACGGCAGGGGCGTTTCGTGAATTACGAAGTCGATCCGGAGGGGCTGGCTCTCATCGCACAGTGGTTGGCGAAATATCGCGCCTACTGGCCTGCCCGCATCGAAGCTCTCAAGGTCTTGCTGAAGGATATGGACCAATGAACGATCAAAAGGCCAAGGAGCAGAAAGGCGGCATCGAACTGGAGTTCGATCTGGATGAACCGCCGCAAAAGGTCTGGCGGGCAATCAGCATTCCGGAATTTCGGGAAAACTGGTTGCCGAAAGACGCTTTAGCCGATCCCACCCCAGCCACGATCACACCTGGCGAGGAAGTCCGTTACAGCCTGCGCGACGACGCTCCACCTTTCCTTGAAAGCACGGTGACGTTCACGATCGTCCCGAACGCGACCGGCGGCACCCGCCTGCGTATTATCCACGAGCTTACCGACACGAGGCTTGACCGGATGGCGAAAACGGCCGCGAACAACAACGCTCCGGCCCTCATGCTCGCCGCCTGACGCGGCAAGCTCTCCCCTTTGATTTCTGGAAGATTGGAGTTCGCCGATGCGCGAAGCGATGCAACTCGTCCCTATGGTCATAGAACAATCCAGCAGAGGGGAGCGGTCCTTTGACATTTACTCCCGCCTTCTGCGCGAACGCATCATCTTCCTCAATGGCGAGGTCAACGATACCGTTTCCGCTCTGGTCTGCGCGCAGTTGCTGTTCCTCGAGGCCGAGAACCCAAACAAGCCGATCAATCTCTACATCAATTCTCCGGGCGGCGCCGTGACCAGCGGCCTTGCCATGTACGACACCATGCGCTTTATCCGCGCGCCGGTTCATACGCTTTGCATGGGGACAGCCCGTTCCATGGGATCGTTCCTGCTGATGGCAGGCGAGGCCGGCGGAAGAGCTGCTTTGCCCAATGCCAGTATCCTCATTCACCAGCCATCCGGTGGCTTCCAAGGGCAGGCTTCCGACATGCTGATTCATGCCGAAGAAATTCTGAAGACCAAGCAGCGCATGACGCGGCTCTACGCGGAGCATTGCGGACGCTCCTATGAAGACTTCGAGCGCGGGATGGATCGCGACCGCTTCATGACGGCGGAAGAAGCATTGGAATGGGGTCTTATCGACCGTATTCTAAAGGTTCGGGAAGCCGAAGTTCCCGATTGAAGCGACACTTGTTTTCCCAACTTTTGCAACTTCGCAGAATAGACGGTTTTGCGATGCCGGCAAAAGAGTCCAGGCCGGGCGGAACCGTTGCTGCGGCTATCGGTTAATCCGCCGAGGTCGCGGCGCGCCAATCGGACGTGACGGAGATGGTATACGCACCGGTTTTTCCGATTTCTCGGTGCAGGCAACGAAATGCCAGGCGAGCACCTTACCCGCCGCGATCTCATCCCAACAGGATTTGGCGAGGATCGACCGTCAGCCAGGGAAGCAAATCGATCGCTGTCTCCTGCGCGCGGAAACCGCCGCCCGCCATCAAAGGCGGAGGAACATGTGAGCGACCATGCTCCGTGTGGATCGATCAGAGGAGGAAAAGGTCATGAGCAAAAATAATTGGAAGGTCGGGCTTCGCGCCAAGCTGGAGCATCTCGTCGACGACTGCGTTGTGGCTGGGGCCAGGCAGCAGGACGTTTTCGATACGATCATCAAGGAGATCGGCAATCTGCGCGCAGCCCTTGAGCGCGATCCCGACCCTGCCGACGACGATGTTGCCGTCATAGAGGAGCCTGCGAACGATTGGCCGGCAGCCGACAAATGACCTGAAGCAGATCGGGGAGGGGCACGCGAGCGCTTTGGGGTGCTTATGGAACCAACTGGCGCGGCAAAGATTTACAGTCTTGTCGCTTGGCAATCGGTTTAACTTGGATCTGCGAGATCTGATTGCCCGCGCCGGCCGCTCATCATTCACAAGGGGGAATTGCTATGGAAAGTGCAGGTATCGGCTGGATCGCCGCAATCGTCATCGGCGGCATTGCCGGCTGGCTCGCCGAATTGCTCATGAAGAGCAACATGGGCGTGCTGATGAATATCATTCTGGGTATTGTCGGCGCCATCGTCGCCAACTTTATCCTGTCGCTCTTCGGCGTCGTCCTTGGCGGATGGCTGGGTTATCTCATCGCGGGCTTCATCGGAGCCTGTATCCTCATCGCTGTGGCGAGAATGGTCAGGCGGACGGCCTGATCAAACAGGAGGCGGCCTCGCAAACCGGCCGCCTTCATCGCGTTTTCGGGTTGGCGCTCACGCTTGGTCGTCCGGCGTTCAGGGATTGATCCAGCGGGAGGAGGTCAGCGCGCCCAGACGGTCGTAGGCAAAGACTGCGCGTCGATTGTCGGCATGGCGCAGCTGGAACCAGTCCAGCGTTTCGGCTCGGCCGAAGAAGGCCCATCCATCGGCGTCTGCGATCCTACCCTCGCTGGCCGATTTCATGGCCCGGCGGCCCGCCTATCCACGTGGTGCGCGGCGATCGCGGCAGCAAGCTCCGGGCCTCGGCCGCGCCTTCGCTTGCCGGCCTGCTTGACAGGGCGATCCTGCTTTGAGAGTTTTGGCTCATGGGGCAGCGATCGCCCCACGAGGCTAAGGCCGAAGAATCGCGTCCTTGAACCCGCATCAACGGAGGACGCGCCATGCCGTCATTTCTTGAAATCACACCTGACAAGCTGAATCTGATCGTCGGTACATCAGGCGCCCAGAGGCTGATCGACGTCCGCTGTCAGCAGGGACGCAAACTCGGTCAAGGCGCCTTCGCCTATCGCCTGTCGTTGGAGGTGCATCCATGACGAACTCGCCCTCAAGGATTGCCATCGTCTGGCGCGGCGACCGGGATGCCCGGTGCGCGGCGACGCCGCAGAACAACCGCTTCCACCGGATCTTCGAAGAACTCGCGGCAGTCGGCTTTGCGCCGGAGCCGGCCGTCTTCGACGAAGAGCTCGCCGACGAGGTCCTCGAACAGCTCCTTGCCGTCGACGCCGTGCTTGTCTGGGTGAACCCGCTCGATGATGGGAAGACGAGAGAGATCCTCGATCCGCTTCTGCGGCAGGTGGCGAAAGCCGGCCGATTTGTAAGTGCGCATCCGGACGTGATCCTCAAGATGGGGGTCAAGGAAGTGCTCTACGAGACCAGGCATATCGGCTGGGGCGTCGACACACGTCTCTATCGCACCGGCGCGGACTTCCGCCAGGCGTTCGTTCCAACCTTCCTGGCCGCCGGACCGCGCGTGTTGAAGCAAAACCGCGGCAACGGCGGACAAGGTATCTGGAAGGTCGAATTCACCGGAGCCCCACGCGGCGGTGGGACCTTGATCAGTGTGCTGGAAGCGAAATCAAGCAGTGTCCCTGAAACCATCGATCTTTCAGACTTCATTTCCCGCTGCGACACCTACTTCACCGAGGGCGGCTGCATCATCGATCAGCCGTTTCAGTCCCGTCTGCCCGAGGGCATGATCCGCTGCTACATGTCTGGAAGCAGGGTCGTCGGCTTCGGACAACAGTTGGTCAAGGCGCTGGTGACGCCACCGTCAGGACCTGGTGGGGAACCACTTCAGCCCGGCCCACGCATGATGCATCCAGCATCCGCAGAACCGTTCCAGACCTTGAGGACAAGGATGGAAAGCGAGTGGACGCCGGAAATGATGTCGACGCTTGGGATCGAAGCAGCGTCGTTGCCAATCATTTGGGACGCCGATTTCCTTTACGGGCCACCAGACACTGCAGGCAACGACACCTACGTCCTCTGCGAGATCAACGTCAGCTCCGTCTTCGCCATTCCTGACGAAGCCCCTGCGGAAATTGCACGGGCGATGGCGTCGCGGCTAGAGCAATCCAGCAAAAGTGCATAGCGTTTTTTGCGTCCGGAAGTGCGTGAAAACAAAGAGATAGAGTATTTTCGCGATTCGAAGAATAACGGAAATACTCTAAGCCGGTCGCGACTGTAACTCTGTCGCCGGCGCATCTTCTGATGTGCGTAGATCAATCCATGACATGCAGGGCGGAGACCGGCGGCACGCCATCCGCCGCCGGGACATGCCTGCTAAAGCAATTCCAGGAAAAGTGCGAAGCGGTTTTCCGTCCGGAATTGCGGCGAGACAAGAGGTTGAGCGGTTCTGCTTTTCGATGAAAAGCTGAACGGCTCTAGGCCTCGATGATGTAGACAATCTCGAGAGTATCGGGATCGACGATGATGATCCGGCCATCCGCAAGGATGAAGAAGCGGTAGCCTTCATACTGCGGAACGATCTTCACGATGCGGGGCGGCAGTGGTTCGAGACGAACCTTCTTCGGGATCTTCGTTCCGACGGAGACCGTGAAATTCACTTCCTTCACCGGCGCAACATGGACCTCCTTCACCGCTGTTCGAATTTCAGTCTGCTGTTCGACGGAAATGTTGACGTTGGTCTTGGACGTCTGATTGTTCGTCGTGGTGTTGTTGTTGACGTTGGTTTCGGAAGAGCTCTTGTTCGTCGTCGAAGAGTTCTGGTCGGTCGGCTGCTTCGTGGTGGCGGCGTTGCCGGAGCCCTCCGCAGGCTTGGCATTTTGCGTGCTGCTGTTCGTGCCTGAGGTGGCTGAGCCGCTTGTATCGGTGCTGCCGGACTTGGCGGCGGGCTTCTGTTCGGTCGTGGTGGCGCCGCCGGCGTCTTGCGATCCGGGTTTGGCTTCTGTCGAAGACTTGCCGGAGGCAGTTCCGCTCGTCGAAGAATTATCGTTCGAAGGCTGCCCGGCGCTCTTTTTCATGTCGGAGCCCTGGCCGGATTTCTGCTGCGATGACTGGTCCTTGCCTTGTGGGCAGGCTCCCGACGCGTCGGGGGTGCAGTCGGTGCCGGTGGTCTTGGAGCCGGACTGCGAACCGGCATCCGTACCGGTCTGTGAACCGGATTGGGCCTGGCCGCCGCTCTTTGTGTTCTGCTGGGCTGCGGCGGGCAATGTAGCAAGTGGCGAGACACTGAGTGACAGCGCCGCCAGGAGCATGGTGAGATGGTTGCTTTTCATGATCAATCTCCGAGGTTTCGGGCACGCGATTCCGTCCCGCATTCTCATGCGTTTGCATGCATGCCCTGATTATCGTAAGGGCGGCCGAAGCCGCCCGAAGGTCACTGAATGACCTGGATGACCTTCCGGGAGGAAGGTTCGACGATCACACGCTCATCATTGACGATCGCGTATGCATATTTGGGGTCATCGGGAACTGGCGTGACGACCACGGTCTCCGGCAGAGGTTGTCCGACGACGACCTTCTCCTTGACCACGACGCGCTTGGTCGGGGCGGGAGCCTGCTGAACATAGGTCACCACCTTCTGCGGCGGCGGTTCGATGGCGCTGCCTGCCACGCCGCCGGCGATGCCGCCGACAGCAGCACCGACCGGGCCACCAACGGCTGCACCCGCTGCAGCGCCGCCTGCTGCGCCCGTGACCGTCGACGACTGCGCAAAGGCTGACGTCGATGCCAACAGGATGCCGGCGGCGATTCCTACTAGTTTGGTATTCATCTGTTTTCCTCCTTGGATGCGGTTGGTCTTGGATGCGGTTGGTTCCGCTGCGCAGCCAAACCGAAAGATGGAGGAAGTGTTCCTGACGTGGGACTTCATGCCGGGGTTTGCTCAGACCTTCGTCCTATCGGCAGGATTCGGTTGTCTACTGCGGGGGAAAACGGCTCAGCATCCGGTCCTGGACGTTCTCTTCGCCGACGATCATCGCAGCAAGCGAGATGGCTTTCTCGCGGTCTGCGGCGTTGCTTATATAGCCTTCGAGCAGGACGACAGGACCGAGCATCCTGATCTCGATCGCACTGCTGTCGATATCCGGATCGGCGGAAAGCGCCGCTTCGATCGTCGCGATGGTCGACGCCGAACTGTGGCCTTGCGAGCAGCGCTCTTCGTGATTGGAGTGATCGGGGCCGAACTTCATATTCTCCTCCTATCCGCCCCTCCACGGACCTTCACCTTACCTCGCATGACATATGAGCAGCGTCTCCTGACGTCGCCAGCCGGACTTAAGTCCGACTTTCCTTCGGCCCGATCCGGCTTAGATTCTCCTGATCCTTGTTGAAAGGACATCAGGGAGGTTTTAGCGATGTCGCTGAGTTCCAGTCAAAACCTCCCTGATGATTTATCGATCAGTGCCAGCGGGAGAACCCGTCTTGCGAGGTAAAGGGAGGCGATCGGCCGATGGTACCTTCACGGTAAATCTCGTGTTTCGATGTCGAGCATCGGGGCCATTTGGAATGGCAACGATGGGCCAACATCAATTGAGGCGAAACTAGGAAAATTGGTGGCGGCCGGCCGGGCACGCGTCCGCAGTCACGGCTTCGCCCCGATCACTTGTCTATTCTTGTGTCAAATCACACGAATTCAGCCGACCTGCTCTACCGCCAACGCTCCTGCTATCGGCACGCGAATAGCGAGCGTTGAAAGAGATGTCTGTTTCCTTTCAAGAAATTCCAGAACGGCCACGGCTGCCCCAAGGTACAATATCGCGGCGGAACGCCGTTTGGTAGGTTGCGCGCCGTGAGCCTCCTTTCATAAACCAAGGGACCTCACGCTCGGGCGGTGCCGGTCCCACTTGACGACCGTCCGGAACTGAAATTGCTCCAGTTGTTTCGATTGAATTCAGAGTGAATACGCGACTGCGGCGCTCGTTGAATTTTGCTGCCGTGCGTTCTGATGAATCATCGTTCGGCCGGAAATCACAACGGAGGAGTCACATGTATCGCAAGATCATCTGCGGCCTCGGAGCATTGGCTGCTTCGGCCGTTCTCTGGGGCGCGCTCGTCGTCCCGGCGCAGGCACAAGAAGCGCAAAAGCCCAACATCGTCGTCGTCATGGGCGACGACATCGGCATGTGGAACATCGGTGCCTATCACCGCGGCTTGATGGCCGGCCGTACGCCGAACCTCGACAAGATCGCCGCCGAGGGCATGCTGTTCTCCGACTATTACGCCGAGGCGAGTTGCACGGCGGGCCGGGCGAACTTCATCACAGGCGAGCTTCCGATCCGTACCGGCATGACCACCGTCGGGCAGGCAGGTGCCAAGACCGGCCTACCGGCGGAAGCGGTGACGTTGGCGACTGCCCTCAAGGACATGGGTTATGCCACCGGCCAGTTCGGCAAGAACCATCTTGGCGATCTCAACGAGTTCCTGCCGACGGTTCACGGGTTCGACGAGTTCTTCGGATATCTCTATCACCTCGACGCGATGGAAGATCCCGCGCATCCCAACTACCCGCAGGACTTGCTGGACAAGGTCGGGCCGCGCAACATGGTCCATAGCTGGGCAACGACAACAGACGACGCGACCGTAGACGCGCGCTGGGGGAAGGTCGGCAAGCAGAGAATCGAAGACGCCGGCACGCTCTATCCGAAACGGATGGAAACGGTGGACGACGAGATCCGCGACCAAGCCTTGAAGTTTGTGGAAAAGGCCAAGGCGGAGAACAAGCCTTTCTTCCTGTGGCTCAATCCGACGCGCATGCACGTCATCACTCATCTCTCGCCCAAATATGAGGCGCTGCGGACTGCGGCGAATGGCTGGTCGCTCCAGGAAGCCGGCATGGCTCAACTTGACGACGACGTCGGCTTGGTGATGCAGAAGCTCAAGGATCTAGGCGTCGACGACAACACCATCGTCCTGTTCACCACCGACAACGGCACGGAGACATTCACGTGGCCGGATGGCGGCAACACACCCTTTCGAGGGCAGAAGGGTACGATCTACGAGGGCGGCTTCCGCGTGCCGGCATTTATTCGCTGGCCAGGCCAGATTCCTGCCGGAACTGTGGAGAATGGCCTGATCTCCGGACTAGACTGGCTGCCGACTTTCGTGGCCGCTGCCGGAAATCCGAACATCACGGACGAACTGTTGAAGGGAAAGCAGATCGGCGACCGGACCTATAAGAACCATCTCGACGGCTACAACCAGCTGGATCTGCTCACTGGCAAAGGCCCGTCGAAGCGCCACGAGATCTTCTATTTTGGCGAAAGCACGCTGGGCGCAGTGCGTATCGATGACTACAAGTATCGCTTTATCGAGCAGCCGAATGGCTGGCTCGGAGCCAAGGACCATGTCGACGCGCCCTCGATCACGAACCTGCGCCTCGATCCCTTCGAACGGCTGGGCACGCCGGCAAACGGAACGCTGGACGGCGCACAGGGCTACTTCAACGAATGGTTCATGTTCGAATTCTGGCGCTTCGTGTTTGTCCAGCAGGAAGTCGGCAAGCTGGCGGAAACGGCCATCGAATTCCCGCCGATGCAGAAAGGCGCGAGCTTCAACCTCGACGCCGTCAAGGCGCAAATCGAGGCGGCTAGAGCTGCAATGGCGAAATAATCGAAAGTATGCTGCGGGCGGCTTGCAACGGCCGCCCTCTGGCCTCCACGAAACCACCGCTGGGATGCCGGCTCAAATGTCCGCTTTTCGCGTCCGGCTGCGGAGAAGGGACTTGTGATTTATAGCCACCGGAGCGAACCCGTTCGCTAGAGGCTCAAGGATTGAGCTCAGCTTGGCATCCACCTCTGTCAGCCGCATCAGGTGTCGTCGAAATTGCGCGGTCTCGTCCGGTCGTTCGACGGGGGAAGGGGCAATTTGCGGGTCGAATTTCGGCCTGTTCATTCGCGGTGGAGCTTGACCGTTTGCTGTTGTGGTCACGAGACGAAGACAGCGTTGTATCAGGCGCAGGCATTTATCGAGTACAAGTCGAACCACGAAATATGGCTCGCTTCGTGATATCGACCAAATGGTCACAAGTGACAGATAGGTGTCCCTGGCTTGTTGAAATTCCCAAAATGCATACTTCTGGGTAGCGTTGGTTGCGCTTTTCATTGCGTATTTTGGAAGCGGAGCATTTGCGGCCAGCGAACGCCTGACAACTTCCAGAGCGCTTTGGCCCATTTGCAGGTGATTGGACGACATGTTGCCGGGATACTGCCTGTATCCCACCAGGCGTTCAGGGATGACCTCGACATGATAGCGCGCTGCCAGCCTGAGTTCGAAATCGAGGTCTTCGCAGCCGCCAATTCCTGCTGCAGCATAGGAGCTGTCAAATCCGCCAATCTCGAGCGCGACATCTCGACGGACAAGAAGCGCGCTTCCGTTGCCAACATATTTGAAAGTCAGATGCCGGGCGTAGATGTATCCTCTGGCGACAACCGGCCGGCAGGAGCGAATGATCTCATCGTCGTGATTGATGATATAATGCAGCACATACACGGCGGCCCACTGTGGGGATAAGCGCTCGAGAGCATTTACCTGCTTTTCGATTTTTGTCTGGTGCCAGAGATCGTCCGCGTCAAGGAATGCCAAAAATCGACCTGTTGATGCCTGGATGCCGGTGTTCCTTGCAGCGGCAACGCCGCGATTTGCCGTGGACAGCAGGCGAATCCGGGAATCTTCCAGTGCCACTTGCTCGACCACCTTTGCGGTATCATCGGTAGAGCCGTCATTGACGACTATGATTTCCAGGTTCCGGTAGGTCTGGCGCCCGGCAGATCGAAGTGTACGTTCAACGAAGCGGGCAGCATTGAAGGCGGGAATGACCACTGAAACCAGCGGCTGGGTCACATGACGAACGTCCCTCAGATTCTTGTCTGAAGAGGAAAACATTCCAGATCTCTCATTCGGCCGAACACTGATTATAGTCGTTCTGATGATGGGTGATCGCTGGGATTGTCGCGGTGTTCCTGCGGATAGGTTGGACGCTGAGTGTTTAGATCTCAACCCTTCACGTTGGGAGCACCGCCGTCTAAATGCATGGGCAAAAAAGGCAGAACAGTCAAACCGCATCCTAACTTCGTTGCGGGCAACCGAAAATAGACTTTGGTCCGATGCAGCTGACGGGGTACGGAAACGTACGAGCCGCGGGCGTCCCGCATGGACGTGCCACAGTGACCGTCCAACGGCGCTGTTCACTTACGGTCGAGTTTGTCTTCGACCTTCTTGCGGCTGTTGCCGACCGCCTTGACGGTCTTCTTTACCGCGTCTTTTGGCACGCCTTCCTCCGTTGCCTCGTACTTCACTTCGTGATCTGGCCGCCAGCGACGCGTGCGCGGTCCTGAGCGCGGCTTCGAGATGGTGTTGCCATATTTGAAGTTTTCCTTTCGGTTTCCAGGAAGAAACCGAGGCTGATTTAACAAGTCCCCTCGCACCTCGCATGCGCGATGACGGGTTTAATCCAACTCCAAAAAGAAAGCCCCGCGCGAGAGACGGGGCTAGTAATTTTCGACAGAAGGAGTGGGTCGCACAGAAGCAGCGAAGGGTCGCGGCGTCAAACTTGGCTCCGCACGGCCCGGCCCCTTACTCTCACTGAACGAATTGGTTCCGGAGCCGGCGGATGTACCCAAGAAGGAGGAACTACTCGGTTGGTGGCTTCTCGCGATCTCGGTGATGGCGGCATCGACGGCAACCTCGCGAAGGATCGTGCCTTCCTTGCCGCAGATCGCGATGCCAAGCGGAATTCTTTGCTTTCTGGACAAAAGAGCCGTTGCGACTATTTCTTGAAGCCTCTCCCTGGCTGCTTCAATTGCAACAAAAAGGTCGGGGAATTCCCGGCCCTCGGTGTCCAATACCGAACCATCCATGTGCGTGATATGAAAGTACAGCGTCAGCAAGGCACACCTCCTTCACAGATGGCCACTAACGCTTGATCTGCTTCAGAAGTTTCGGTCAAAACCGTACAGTTGCTCGAGCGGCGCCAGCGCAGAGCTTGGAGGAGCAGCCACCCAGCACCAGAGACGGGAACTCGTGAGACAGGCGCGCACGGCAACTCTGCTTCACTGCGCATCGGGCGGGTCGGCGACCGGTCCATCAAGTCTCTTGGAGAGCTCGAGCGGCAGCGCTTCACGAAATCCCGTTGTCTGAATCAGATCCACGGCGGTCGTAAGCGCAAGTCTGCCGCGACGGCTATCGATGGTGCAATGATGCTGTGAGCACCAGTCCCGCACCGTATCGATGACACATTCGACATCCTGGTCGGAAAGAGAAATCAGGGATTGCAGCATCGTTTGCTCCACTATTCTCTAGCGCAGAGAGACGACGTCTCTCCAGGTTCAAGATGACAAAAGATCTGTGTGACCAAAAAGATAGTGCAGTTTTGTGACGATTTAAATGAGCGCATGCGAACGGAGCGATATCGTACGTTCTGGTAGCCGGCGCCGAAATGGACCAGCCTCAGCGTCGGCCTTCTTTCACGACTGATCCCTGGGTCGCGTTCACTTTAGCTCGCCGTGCGTCAGCCTTTTGGCGGCTCGAAGAAAGCAGAGCGTCAAGCCGAACCGGCTGGAGTTCACGCGCATCGACGCCGACATCGAACTGACGGGGGACCGGCTTCAGCCTGCCGTGGGAGTGTCCGTGCAGATTAATCGAGCCCTTGCCCATCTTATTCCAGGTTCTAAACGCGTAGTGGCATAGCACCAGATGGTAGCCGTCCAAGGTCAACTCTTTGTAATGCTGGACGCTGCTCCAGCCCGATGCATCGGTCGTCGCCTCTGAATCATTGTTGCCGACAATGAGATGTTTCCTGCCGTGCAGGCTGTCGAGGAGCGTGTCGCAATCGCCCGCCCGCGATGACATGAAGTCGCCCAAATGCCAAACTTCGTCGTCGATACCGATGATCAGGTTCCAGTTCCTGATGAGGGCGACATCGTGGGCCACGATATCAGGGAAGGGTCGCCGATCGATGCGAAGGACGCGGGAATCGCCGAAGTGGGTGTCGCCGGTGAAGAAGATCATGCTGATCACCTATGATCGAGTCTGTCTTCGACCTTCTTGCGGCTGTTGCCGACCGCCTTGACGGTCTTCTTTACCGCGTCTTTTGACACGCCTTCCTTCGTCGCCTCATACTTCACTTCGTGATCCTGGCCGCCGCCGCCGCGCGCGCGGTCCTGAGCGCGGCCTCGAGATGGTGTTGCCATGTCTGATGTTTCCCGTTCGGTTTCCAGGAAGAAGCTGAGGCTGATTTAAGAAGTTCCCTCGCCTCGCATGTTCGCCGATGCGTTCAAAACAACCTCAAAAAGAAGCCCCGCCAGCTGATTTGCGACAGAAGGAGTGGGCCGCACAGAAGCAGCGAAGGGTCGCTGTGTCAAACTTACCTCCGCACCACCCAGCCCCTTACTCTCACCGAACGAATTGGTTCCTGAGCCGGCGGATATACCCAACGAGGTGGAACTACTCGGTGGGCGGCTTTTCGTGATCTCGATGATGCTGTGAGCGCCGGTCCCGCACCGTATCGATGACACATTCGACGGTGACGATCTCGGCCAAACCGTGATCTTGAACAGCCGATATTCGTTGCCTAAATCAAAGGCACTCAATGCCATGAAAGGAGGTAAACGATGGCACTCGATACTTTTGAACACCCGATCTACGCGCAACGAAAGTACTTCGTGCAGGAGATCGCTGGGCTTGACGATGTCTTTGACTTTCTCGACGAATGGCCACAGGAGAAACGCGATATTACCTACGAGGTAATGTTGGAGGCCTGCCGGAAAGCAGCCAATCGCCAGCTTCCCGCGTCGGTCGTGGCGGCGAATTTCAGCCGCTTTCTCAAAAAGCATGGCAAGCTTGCAGACATAGAAGATGTGCCCCTGCACCTGCGGCGGTTCAGCGATCGAAATGTCTCGGGTATTTAGGACCGAAGGCGATGGGCGCCGGCCAGAGCGGCCGATGGGGCGCGTTGCGCTCCTGCCGTATCCGTCGAAAGCGACCGTGATTGGTTGCGCCGCCCCCGTGGAGCTGCGCAGGCCGAAGCGCCCCGCAGCTTCCGCGACGTGTTCACACGAAGTCAGGGCTGAGAAACGGTCGCGCATGACATGGACACCGCGGCCTTAGTGCCGCCACAGAATTGGGCCCAATCACGCTTGTACAACGAGCGGATAGCGACGAAATGAGAGTACTGGTTCTTGTGGCAGCGCTCTTGCTGACGGCCTTTGCGGCGAGAGCACAGGTTTACGGACCTTATGACGGGTATGACGATTATGGTGGCGATGTCTATGATGATCCATACAGCCTCTACCCACCGATCCCAGATTATGAACCGGTTCCTCGCCATCGTGACTACCTGCCCGATCGCGGGCCGCTGCCAAGACAAAGCCCGGGAGGCACGATCTTAATAGTGACGAGTCAGCATACGCTCTACTACACGACCCCATGGGGCGAGCAGTACGCGTATCCGATCGCCGTGGGTCGTGAAGGCAAGCAATGGTTCGGCTCCACGCGGGTCGTATCCAAAAAGGAGCATCCTGAATGGAGGCCAACGGCGAGCATGCGTCAGAAGAACCCGAAGCTTCCGACTGTCGTAAGGCCCGGCCCCTCCAATCCACTCGGAACGCGGGCCATCTATCTCGCCGATGGACTGCTGCGCATTCACGGCACCAACGACCCTTCATCCATCGGCACCAACGCATCGAGCGGGTGCTTTCGGATGTATCGCCAAGACGTCGAGGAACTTTACGAATTGGTCCAGCCCGGAACTCACGTCATCGTCCGACGATGAGCCTTGGCCGATAAGAACGCTCGCACTGCGGTGGTCTGAAGCATTCGTCGCCCCAATGCGCAACGCTCTATCCGTCTGTTTTTACGCAATTCCGGACGGAAAACCGCTTCACACTTTTCCCGGAATTGCTTTAGTCTAAAGACGAGGCGGTTGCGACTGTGCAAGCCGGATCCTGCCGCGGCAAGCGGGGCGCCATTCATGCTGTGCGCCCGCGTGCCGGCTGTTCAACGGTCTCTACAAACGCCTGCAATTCACGCTCATCGAGAGTTTCCTTCTCAAGGAGAAGCCTTGCGGACCGATCCAGTATCTCTCGTCGCTGTCCGAGGAGCTCCACCGTTCCATCGAAGACATGGTCGACGATCCGGCGGATCTCCTGGTCGACCCTCGCTGCAGTCTCATCGGAATAGTCGCGCTCCTGCGGACCGTAATACAGCCGATCAGCCTCCAGTAAGGAGCGCCGGTCTTTCTCCAGAGCCACGTGTCCCAGCTTGTCGGTCATACCGTAGCGTGTGACGATCGCGCGGGCAATGTCGGCAACTTTAACGAGATCGTCAGCAGCGCCGGTCGAAAGATGGCCAAAGACGATCCATTCCGCCGCGCGGCCACCGAGCAGCACAGCCATCTTGTTCTCCAGTTCCTCCCGCGTCATCAGGAAGCGATCCTCGAGTGGACGCTGGACGGTATAGCCGAGGGCGCCGACCCCTCTGGGAATGATGGATACTTTGTGCACCGGATCGACGCCGGGCAGCGCCATGGCGACCAGCGCATGTCCCATCTCATGATAGGCGACGATTTCACGCTCCCTTGGATTGAGCAGCCGATTGCGCTTTTCGAGACCGGCGACGATGCGTTCGACGGCGTCATTGAAATCGGCCATCGTTACCGCCTCCGCCCGACGGCGCGTGGCGAGCAGGGCTGCCTCGTTGACGAGATTGGCGAGGTCGGCGCCGGTGAACCCTGGTGTGAGCGCGGCGATCTTTTCCGGTGAGACATCCGCCGCGAGCTTCACTTTCTGAAGGTGGACGCCGAGAATCTGGAGTCGGCCCGACTTGTCCGGCCGATCCACCAGCACTTGCCGATCGAAACGACCGGCCCGCAGCAGAGCGGGATCAAGAATCTCTGGTCTGTTGGTCGCGGCCAGCAAGACGAGGCCAGTGGAGGGATCAAAGCCATCCAGCTCCACTAGAAGCTGGTTCAGCGTCTGCTCCTTCTCGTCGTGCCCGCCAGCCATGGAACCAATCCCACGAGCGCGGCCGAGGGCATCAAGCTCATCGATAAAGATGATGGCGGGTGCTTTGGCGCGCGCCTGCTCAAACAGGTCCCGGACCCGTGCTGCGCCGATACCGACAAACATTTCCACGAACTCCGACCCGGAGATCGAGAAAAAGGGCACACCGGCTTCGCCCGCGACGGCGCGCGCCAAAAGCGTCTTACCGGTTCCAGGTGGACCCACTAAAAGCACACCCTTTGGCATACGCCCGCCAAGGCGGCCGTAACCCGCCGGGTCCTTCAGGAAATCAACGATCTCCTTGAGTTCGTCCTTGGCCTCGTCGACGCCGGCGACGTCCTTGAACGTCACGCCAGTGTCGGTCTGGACATAGATCTTCGCCTTCGATTTGCCGATCTGCATCAGGCCTCCGCCGAGCCCACCGCCCATGCGCCTGATCATGAACATCCAGACTCCGATAAAGAGCGCCACCGGGACGAGCCAGGACAGCAGATCGCGCAGGAATGTGCTCTCGATCTGACCTGTCACGATGACTCCGTATTGCCGGAGCTGCTCGGCCAGATTGGGCTCGACGCGTGTCGTGACGAAAAAGGGGCGCTCATTCTGAGGCTCCTTATACCGGCCTTGGATAAAATTGTCGGAAACGGCAACCTCGGCGATCTTCCCCTCCTTGAGATCCGTCTCGAACTGGCTGTAGGGAATCCGCGCAATCTGGTGAGTAGTCGCGAAAAAGGACTGAAATGCCGCAAGAAGCAGGAAAGCGATAATCCAGTACCAGATGTTGAACCGCGTCTTCCTATTCATCTCCATGGCCGACTACTCCTACCGGATTACCAGAAGGAGTCGCGCACCCTCACGGATCAGTTCAAGCGCCAATACGCTAGGTTTTTCGGCGATCCTGCGCTGCAACTCGGTGACGGAAGCGACCGGAACTCTATTGAGCGCGACGATCATGTCACCTGCTTGAAGGCCGGCGCCGGCAGCCGCGCTGCCGGAAGCCACCTTTTCGATCACCACGCCGTAACCTCCGGCTTGCTGCGCCTCTTCGCCAGAAGCATTCCTCATCGTAGCGCCCTCGAGCGGCGTGCCGGAGAGAGTTGCGGATGACCGATCGTCCATCGCAATGGTAGCCGTGATCACCTTCTCCTCGTCGCCGCGCTTCACCGTGAGGCTTAGCTTGCTGCCGGCAGGCATGAGGCCGATGCGGTTCCTGAGGTCGGTCGCACCACCGATCGGGCGTCCGTCAGTTGCGGTGACCACGTCTCCGGTCTTCAGTCCGGCCTGTTCAGCCGGCGAGCCCGACTCGACGTTGGCGATCAGTGCGCCGCGGAGGTCACCGAGTCCGAGAGCCTCCGCCAACTCCGGCGTCAGATCCTGGATGCCGATGCCTAGCTCGCCGCGCTCCACCTTGCCGTGCGCGATCAACTGGTTCATGACCGACGCCGCCATGCTGCTTGGCACGGCAAAGCCTATACCGACGCTGGCTCCGGCGGGGCTGAGAATTGCAGTATTGATGCCGACCAATTTGCCGTCGAGCGTCACCAGGGCACCACCTGAGTTTCCAGGGTTGATCGAGGCATCTGTCTGGATGAAGTCCTCATAGCCTTCGATATTCAGACCGCTTCGCCCCAATGCGCTGACGATGCCTGAGGTCACAGTCTGGCCAAGCCCGAACGGATTGCCAATCGCTACGACGTAGTCACCGACTTTGAGTGCATGAGAATCCCCGATCTGAATAGCGGTAAGGTTTGGAGCATTGACCTGCAACAGAGCGATGTCCGTGTCCTTGTCGCTGCCGATCAATTTGGCCGAAAGCTGTCGTCCATCCTTCAGCGTCACAGAAATCTCACTGCCCTCGTCGACGACGTGATGATTGGTAAGCACATATCCTTTGGCGGCGTCGACGACGACGCCGGATCCTGCACTCATCCTCGGTCGTTGTTGCTGTTGCGGCAGATTGAAGTAGCGGCGGAAGGTGGGATCGCTGAAGAGAGGATTGTCTCGCGACGGTGCGCGGGAGACGACCGCGATGTTGACGACGGCCGGCGTGACTTGTTCAAGCATCGGCGCCAGAGATGGAAGTGACGCCGAAGAGGTGCCAGATTCCCGGGTCTGCGAGGTGACCGGCGCTATCGTAAGCAGGATTGCTGCAAAGGCGATCACGACTGACGCGGCAATCCTGTGAAATCCCTGGCGGATATCGAACATGGTTTGCTCCTTGGATTTGACGGGAGGTCAATGCCGCCCAGCCGCAACGCAAACTAAGAAGCGGGCCCGGAGTTCCGGGCCCGCTCGCATTTGCCTCAAGTGGTCGACAGCGGGTGGTTGTGAGTGAACCAGATGCTGCCCGCGGCCAAAACCGCGACCACGATGCCGGCAATCAGATGTGCCCACATTGCAGCGGCCACGGCCGAGAAACCCAGGACCCATGGCGCCACGACAGACCAGACGCCGAGCACCAGGTTGATCCATTCTTCCGCCTCGTAAAATGCGAAGAGCGCGGCGGCGGCGATCACGGTGATGGCAGCGCCGACAATCCAGGCATTCCACGGAGCATAAGCCTCGGTTGCGAAACCAAGGAGCCAGGGTGACAGGAAAAGAGCCAGCCCAGCAACGATATTGATGATATCGAATGCTGCACGGTCCTTCGAAGACTGAGACTTCATCATTGTCGTTTCTCCTTCTTGTTTGCATCATCATTGAACCGCCTCCGGTGGCGTGGAGACGGGTGCTGCAGCGGCGATCGTTCGCCGTTGCCGCGAAGGCGAGTGGCCGGATCGGCGGAGTGAAGTCGCTTTGTCCCTGCCGGTCCGCCCAGAAAGGGTGCGAGCTCGCTGCTGGTGAACGAGCCCCTTGCAATCTCCTGCAGCGCGAGTTCGCTGACGCAGGCATCTGAAGGATCCAGCCTCGGCTCCGCCCCTCGATAAAGGGCGCGGCTTCGTGCGGCCGCAGCCATAGTCAGCGCGAACCTGTTGGGCAGGATCTTCTCGCAATCGAAGACGATAGATGGGTTCATGGCTCCACCTCACGCGGCATCTCGGTTGATCGTCGGCTGAAGATCTCGCCTCTCGACGTTGCGCTCGAGGTCAAGCAGTGCCTGCAGCGTCCGATCTCGGACAACGTCAGCAGGCGATGGCCATGTTGCGGGTTCATAGACGTGGGTCTGCAAAGCGGGGCCTTGTGCCTGTCCGCAGATCTTCTGACATGCGGCGGGACCGAGCCGTTGCAATGCAGCGTCGGAGAAGGCACGAGATGGCCGGCGCGTTTGCTGGCGGGTTCTCTGCTTTGTGGACGCCGCGGCGCTACTCGCCTGACGCTGCACCCTGTAGGTCAGCCCCTGGCGCTCCGCATATCGGATTGCTGATTCAAGGGTTGGAAATTCCAGCTCAACCTGCGTGAGCGTATCGGTACTGCCCGTATAGCCCATCAAAGGCTCGATGAACGGTGCGCTACGGCGCTGGAAGACGAGCCGCCAGTCTTTCGTTCGCCGGGTGCCTGACGTCATCGCCGAGCGCGATGGCTTGAAGATTCGGGCGACAGCATCCTCGGGAAATACCGAGCGGCCGAATGACAGAGGCTTCCGCTGGTTGTCGTTTGCTGGCCAGCTATCCGAAACAGCCGTATGTGGTTTCTTCGTCTCTCTGTTGTGCGTCTCTCTGTTAACGTCCATCATCATATCCCTCCCTATCGGCGAAGGATGCCGACGGCCGCCACAAGGCCGGCCGTCGGTTGGGTCAATTGGTTAGCTCTTGATGGCGATCCGCTTGACTTGCGACTGCGCCTGCTCACTCTTCGGCAAGGTCACTGTCAACACACCGTTTTTGAAGCGGGCGTCGATAGCGTCTTCCTTGACCTCGGCACCGAGCGGAATGCGACGCTCGAAGCGACCGTAGTAGCGCTCGGAGAACTGGCGATCCTTGTCCTCCGTCTCGGACTGCTTTTCGCCTTTCAGCGTGAGCACGCCGTCATTGAGCAGGACTTCTATGTCCTTTTCCTCAAGGCCAGGCACCTCGGCCGTCACCTTGATCTCCTTCTCGTTGTCGGAGATCTCGACGCTCGGCCATCCGCCACCAAAGGCTCTGGGGCCAGTCAACGACGGGAAGTTGGAACCGAAGCCGCGGAATGCCTCGTCGAACAATCGGTTCACCTCGCGATGCAGGGACAGGAACGGATCACGATCATCATCACGCAACAGGCTGGGAGCCTGATGGCCGTTGTTCCCGCTCCAGGGAATGAGATCACGAACACTCATGTCTTTTCTCCTTTCTCTTGGATTGGCAGCGAAGCATTCACATCGGCGCCGGGTGTGCCCGGCGCCGATGCGCCTTTCGAGGCTTACGCTGCTTGCGTCTCAGCTTCGATCTGCTTGGGCTCGAACTTCGGAAGGGCCTGGCCGGTTCCGATTTCGATCTGGCGCGGCTTCATTTCTTCAGGGATCTCGCGCTTCAGATCGATGATCAACAGTCCGTCGACAAGTTCAGCCCTTTCGACCTTGACATAGTCGGCAAGTTCGAACCGGCGCTGGAAGCTTCGCTGAGCGACGCTGCGATGAAGATATTGCACGTCGTCATCGCTATCCGCCTTCTTGCCCGCAACCACGAGCAGGTTCTGCTCCTGCGTCATCGTCAGTTCATTCTGGGAGAATCCCGCCACCGCCATTTCGATGCGGTATTCATCCTCGCTCGTCTTGAGGATGTCGTAGGGCGGCCAGTTGTCGATGGTGTCGATGCCGGCTTGAAGCGCACCTAACATGCGGTCAAAGCCGATGCTCGACCGGAACAGGGGAGAGAAATCGAGGTTTGTCCTCATAGCCATATCCTCCTTTGAAGCAACATGGATACAAGGAGACGCCAAGAGCTACCGGCGTCTCCTGGACTTTGCCGGTCCCAATTGGGCTACCAGCATAAATCATTTAATTCAGGCTATTAGCGGTTCAAGAGGGGCCGGCCACCCAAAATGAAAAAATGCAATTGCTGCGCTGTGCCATCGTGTGGAATCGGTAAAATGCTGCGTCGCGGCGCGGGCGGAGAAAGGGACCCGGTTGCGCGACCGCTGATATTCAAGGCGCAATGGATACCCGCGCCCCCGGTTCAGCCAGGCTGTCAAAAAAGCCCCGCGCTGGACGCGGGGCTAGTGAGCGTACATGGAAAGGGGTTCAATGAAGGCTAGGGGAAAGACCTTCAGATCCGCCCGCCAAACGCATGGAAGCAAAAAAGGTTCCGGCGCGGGCCGATGAACGCTCCGCCTCGCCGCGCAAGCACTTCGGGATTACGGGCCTACTTTAAAACGTAATTACATGCGATAATTGACCATCATCCGCCATCGACCCAGGCGCGGATGGCTGGGAGATATTAGTTGCTCTTGCCTGTACAGGAGCAACAGATGTGGCTCGCTACTTTTTCAACGTTCATGACGGCATCTCCATTCAGGATACGGTGGGCTCAGAGCACCCGGACCTCCAAAGCGCCCGCAGCGAAGCTGTTGAGACCATAGCCGAGCGGCTGAGGGGCGCTCTGTTGAAGAAGGCCGACGTCTCGGCATGGCTGATGAACGTCACCGATGAGCAGGGGGTCACGGTCATGGTTCTTTCCTTCACGGCCGCCGTCCAGATCGTGGACCAGGTCTACCTTGCTACGCAAGAATCCGGCGCATTGTAGCAATGTCAAAACCGCACAGAAGACCGGCGCCTCTTGGCCTGTGAAGATGGTCTGGCACATAAGCGAAACATTGCCGGCGCTTCGCCGTACGTCGACAGGAGATCGGGCTCAATCCCGCCGGAGGCTGGGCCATGTCCGACTTTTCGCAGTCAAACATCCAAAACCTTCTTCTCAGAGCACTTGCGCCTGAAGCATTCGATCTGCTGCAGGCGACGATGCAGCCGCGCGAGCTTCCGGTGCAGTTCGAACTGGTCGCGCCTGATGTGCCAAGTGAGACCGCCTACTTCCTTGAGAGCGGCTTGGCATCAATTGTTGCCACCAACTCCGATGACGAGTCCGTCGAAGTCGGGCATGTCGGATATGAGGGCATGGCAGGAGCCCATGTGTTCCTGAAGGTCGATCAAACGCCAAACAGGACCTTCATGCAGGTCGAGGGGCACGGAATTTCGGTGCCGGTATCCGCACTTCTTTCCATGGCGCAACGGGTTCCGTCGGCCAACGACCTGCTGCTCAAATATGTGCATTGCTGCGAGTTGCAGCTGGCCCATTCCGCCCTTGCCAATGCCCGTTACACCATGCCCGGGCGGCTGGCCCGATGGCTGTTGATGTGCCACGACCGGCTGCGCGACAGAGATCTGCCTCTTACCCACGAGTTCCTCTCGCTTATGCTCGGCGTACGACGTGCAGGCGTCACCAATGAAATCCACATCCTCGAGGGCGTGCACGCGATCAAGGCGACGCGGGGGAATATCCGGATTTTGGACCGGCCCAAGCTGGAGGACTTGGCCGGCGGCTCCTATGGTGTCCCAGAGCACGAATATGAACGGCTCATTGGGGTCCCCATCAGGCGGACCTGACCTCGGAAAAGTCGCAGCTTTTCCCATACATCGTTGCCATCCTAAGGCGCGATGCAGCTAATCCGGCGCCCAACAAATCATAAATTTTCAATAAAACTGCAATTTATGACTAATCTTTCCAAGATATCTGCTGAAAACTATCAAACTATAGCTAATTATAAGAGATGACTTGTAGTTCATATATGGCGGACGGAGACTGTGCTTGACGGCGGTGGGAGAAATCGGCAAATGCACAGAACTATACTGACTGGACTATCTATGGTGTTTCTCGGAACCCAAGCTATTGCTGCTACCGCGATGATAGGAAAGGAGCTTCAGGCCCTGCTTTCAGACGGCAAAGTGATTGCGCTGGGCGGCCCAAAAGAGGGTTATAGTGGCGAGCTTTCTGTACTCAAGGACGGCACCGCACATGGTCAGGTTAAACTCGATTCCGGAGATGTAATCTCAATTGATGGCATGTGGCGCATTTCTGGCAACACGTTCTGCAGTAGCTGGAAGGGTGGGAGGGACGCGGGCACGGCGGTATGTGACACCTGGAATAAGACAGGCCCGAAGTCTGTCAGCGAGTTGAACGGAAAAAGAATATTGGCGGAAATTCTTAGAAATAGCCTCGAGCCATGATCGATTTGCAAGCCGGGCGCGGGCGCTGCAAGCATCGGTGAAGCAGGTGAGATGCCGTCCTCTTTGAATTGGAGGATCCGCAACATCGATCAAGAGCACCGTCAACCTGCAAGCCGTGGCGGCCGCCCGGCTTAACAGGAGACAGCGGTTTTCGGGGTGAAAACCAGCCGGGCGACCGGCTCTCAAATCGCCTGAGAGTTCGGCGGTTCCGCTTCTCACCCGAAAGGACGATACCTTCACGAAGCACGAAGCGTCGGCCCTGGGCGATCGCCGGTACCGGAATGTCGTCGTCGACCGAAAGATGGAAGAAGTGTTCCAGACGTCGGACGTCACGCCGCTGGCCGAACCTCATATTCTCCGCCTGTTCCGCCCCTATCAGCGCGGCTTGCCTTGCAATACGGCGATTCAATCCCGCATTGATCCTGCATCTCAACTGATGTATACCTTCTGAGGTACGTACATCATATCCATGGCTTGCGGGCGGAGACGAGCGTTGCGAGGCCTGAATTCCAGACCTGCAGTTCGGCCATGCGATGAGAGGGACTTCGGGAGGGGAGCATGACGGCCTTACAACTCAATCCAGAATGTGCCATCGCCGATGAGCAGTCGCTTCGGGCGCTGTTCGAGCCGACCCACGCCCTGGCAATCGTGAAGTGTCAGAATTCGCTTGGCGAGCACGCGCAGGAATTCATTCGGCGCTCACCTTTCTTCTGCATCGGCACGCAGAGTTCGGAGGGAAAGGCCGACGTCAGTCCTCGCGGCGACCCGCCGGGGTTCGTCAAGGTTCTTGACGAGCACACCCTGGCGATCCCGGATCGACCCGGCAACAATCGTCTTGATACCTTAAGCAACATCATCGCCAACCCGAACGTCGGGCTGTTGTTTCTTGTCCCCGGTTTCGACGACACATTGCGCGTCAACGGGCGGGCAAGTCTGACCAATGATCCTCAACTTTTGACTGGCATGAGCGTCGCTGATCGTCTCCCGAAACTCGCAATCATCGTGACGGTAAGCGAAGTTTTCATGCATTGCGCCAAGGCGTTCAGACGGTCCCGCTTGTGGAGCCCGGATCATTTCCAGGACCGCACCGAGATGCCCTCGCTCATGAAGATCATTCTGGATGAGACGACAGGGGCGCCGAGGGACGCGGATGAAATGCGAAAGATGGACGAAGACCTGGAACAAGCCTACCGAAGGACACTTTACTAAAGCATGATGCCCGCAGAAGCGGGCGATGGCGAGCTCCAAACAGGCCGGCGGCTCATTGCGGATCAGAACGGCGCTACCCGTCCTTTCCGACGGTCGTGACTTTTCGCAGAGGTCTCAGATCGCGGTCTGCATCAGATAAGGAGATTTCTCGACGGGAACCCGCGCGACGATCTTCATCACCAGCGTGGGAGCGACATCGGGAACAGAGCTCACTCGTCCGTCTTTGTAGAGCACCCGCAAGACGCAGGTCTCGCTATCATATTCAAGTTCGGCGATCGTCTTTGAATGGACCAGAAATTGCATCTTCAGCTGCCTCCTGCACTGCAGCATGACCAATGAAAATGACCGACCGCCGCCCACCCTCGAGGACAATACTTGATCGGCACGAAAACTCTTTGCCATTTCGGCGGCCGGCGCTGTCCGAAACGCGATCCAGAAGACATGCGTCCCACCAAATCGTGCCGGCGAAGCCGTGAAGAAATCTAGTAAAATCCACCATCGAAATCGCGTGAAATCAGCGTGACACACGCCCCGCGACTATATGCGACCCGGGACCACCAGAATAAGATGTGCGTAGCGCCTGCCGCAACGAGGCCGAACGCAGTTGCACCGCGGTCGTCGGCTGAAGGTGAGTATCAGGGCAGGGTCGCGATCGCTTGACTCTCGCACGCGACCCCTATGATCATCTGCCGATGATCGTTCCGCGCATTCACACTCGCCTCTCGCTGGCCAGGGATCTCGACAGTCTCGGCATTCGCGCCGGCGACATGGTCATGGTCCACGCCGCGATGAAGCGGGTGGGGCGGCTGCTCAACGGGCCTGATGTACTGATCGAAGCGCTTCGCGATGCCGTGGGCCCCGCCGGCACCATCGTTGCCTATACCGACTGGAACGGTGACTATGATGCTTTGCTGGATGAAAATGGCCGCGTCCCGCCGGAATGGCGCGCCCATATCGCGCCGTTCGATCCGGCTGTTTCCCGCGCTGCCCGCGATAACGGCCTGCTCGCCGAATTCATTCGAACGACATCAGTGGCAAGACGCAGCGGCAATCCGGGCGCCTCGGTCGCGGCGATCGGCGCGCGCGCGGATTGGCTCACCGCCGACCACCCGCTCGATTACGGCTATGGAGAGACATCGCCGCTCGGCAGGCTGGTGGCGGCAGGCGGCAAGGTTCTGATGGCCGGAGCTCCGCTCGACACCATGACCCTGCTCCACCATGCAGAACACCTGGCGCGAATTCCGAACAAGCGCCTCCGCCGCTACGAGGCGCCCTTTGCCACATCGGCCGGCGTGGTGTGGCGGATGCTGGAAGAATTCGACACAAGCGACCCGGTCGTGCCGGGCCTTGACGACGATTATTTCGGCGGGATCGTGGGCGCGTTTCTCACCAGCGGGCAGGGTGCGCAGGGCCTAGTCGGAGACGCAGGATCGGTGCTGGTCGATGCGGCCGCGATCTGCAGCTTCGCTGTCGCATGGCTGGAGCATCATGTTCGGCTTGAAGGCTGAGCGGCTAAGCCGCGCGTTGCTTTAAAAAAGGTGGTCGACACATTGCTCGGTCTCCCACGTCTTGAGGAAAATCGCCAGCCTGGCAATCCAACCGACAGTCTGGCTTCCCCATTCCTGTGCCCCGCGTATTCGCCCATCAGCCGGATGTGGCGGACGATCACAAAGCGATGGCGCTTCGACGTCGTCCGGCGTTCAGGGGTTGACCCAGCCGGAGGAGGTCAGCGCGCCGAGATGATCGTAGGCAAAGACTGCGCGTCGGTTGTCGGCGTGGCGCAGCTGGACCCAGTCCAGCGTCTCGGCCCGGAATATCAGCACTCCGAAGAAGGCCTGTCCATCGGCGTCTGCGACCGCCGCCTCGCTTGCTGGCCGCTCGCCGATGTCGTCGCCCGGCGGCCCGCCCATATAGGTGCTGCGCGTCGACAGCGGCAGCAGGCTCCAGGCCTCGGCCGCGCGTTCGCTCGGCGGTCCGTTGAGTTCGGCCGATCCTTGAAGGCGAAGCTGCACTTTCGGCTGCGGGCCGAAGCCGAGGATGGTGACCCGAGGATTGGCCGATATTTCCAGCCATTTAGGGCTTCTGACATCCGTATGGATTTCCAGGATGCGCCGCGCCGCATCGACGCGCCTCAGCACCACCATGCGGGCTTGCGGCCGGCCGCCGGCGTCGACCGAACAGAGGTTCAGGTAGCGGAAGGCCGACTGCGGGTCGGCGGCGGCCCCTTCGAGCTCGGCCCAGGCCGATGCATCGACCTCGGCGAGGGTCACTCTGTCGCCTCCGCGTGCTTTATCTCACCGGCCTTGACGTTCCAGTTGAAGCACATCGCTGTTTTCCTTGGGCGTAGAGGTCCTGTCAGACGGACCGGGTAAGGCCGCCGTCGATCCTGAGGCTCTGGCCGGTGATATAGCCCGCTCCCTCGGAAATGAGGAAGGAAATCGTTGCGGCCACTTCGGCGCTGGTGCCGTAGCGCTTCATCGGCACGCTGTCGCGGCGCTCCTCCGTCGGCGGCAGGCTGTCGATCCAGCCCGGCAGCACGTTGTTGATGCGAATGCCGTCGCCAGCATAGGTATCGGCGTAAATCTTGGCGTAGGCGGCGAGCCCGGCGCGGAAGACGGCCGAGGTCGGGAACATCGCGGACGGTTCGGACACCCAGGCGGTGGAGATATTGACGATTGCGCCCGACTTCTGCGCCTGCATGACCGGCGTGACCAGCCGAACCGAGCGGATGACGTTCATCAGATAGACGTCGAGGCCGGTATGCCACTGTTCGTCGGTGACCTCGGTGATCGGCGCACGCGGACCGTGACCGGCGCTGTTGACGAGAGCGTCGATCCGACCCCACTTTTCCATGCATGCGTCGACCAGGCGCTTGAGGTCGTCGTTGGACTGGTTCGAGCCGGTTACGCCGATGCCGCCCAGTTCTTTCGCAAGCGCCTCGCCCTTGCCCGACGAGGACAGGATGGCGATCTTGAAGCCATCGGCCGCCAGCCGCCTCGCGGCTTCCGCACCCATGCCGCTGCCGCCGGCCGTAATGATCGCTACCTTTTCTACTGCCATCGTCGCTCTCCCTACTCGGTTTGCACCCATTGCCGGGCATTGATCCCTGGGATATCATGGGTCACAAGCGGGAACGAACCAGTTTTCCTGAAATGTCCCAGTAGAAAAACTATCGAATGTCCATGCTGATCGGCAATCTTCCCTCTCTTAACGGCCTCAAGGCCTTCGACGTGGCAGCGCGCCATCTGAACTTCCGGCTCGCGGCCGAAGAGCTCGGCGTCACCCAGGGAGCCGTCGCCCAGCATGTGCGCGGGCTTGAGGCGGAGCTCGGGGTGACATTGTTCGAGCGCCTGCCGAAGTCATTGGCGCTGACGGGCGAGGGGCGAAGCTACGTCGCCGACGTCAGGCGTGCCTTCGAACTGCTCGCAAACGCGACGGCGAACCTGAAGCCTCAGCCGGTCAAACTGGTGGTCAGCACCACACCGACCTTCGCCTCGAGATGGCTGATCCCGCGTCTTCCGGACTTCACCTCGAGGCATCCCGATCTCGATCTCCACATCCTGGCGACGGACCGCATTTCCAGCTTCCAGGTGGACGGCGTCGATCTCGCCGTCCGCTATGGCAGCCCTCCCTTCGGCCCAGGCCTCGCCGCCGAACTGCTGTTCGAGCAGGAGATCATTGCCATCTGCAATCCGAGCCTCGTCGCCGAGGGGGCCGAGCCCAACAACGCGCAAGAACTCTCGAACTACACGCTCCTTCACGATGCCCATAATTCCTGGCCCGAATATATCGATCGTTTCCTCGGCGGCGGTGATCCCACGCTGTTTCGGGGCATCAGCTTCTCACAGACATCGCACGCGATCGAAGCTGCCATCGCCGGACAGGGCATCGCCGTGGCAACGCGCGCCTTCGTCTCGACCGACATCGAGGCGGGCAGGCTGAGGCAAGTCTTCGCCGGCGCCCTCAGAGCGCAGTCGCACGTCTACCTGGTGAAGCCGCGATATCGGAAGTCCGAAGCCGTGGACAAGCTTCAGGACTGGCTGCGCTCGCAGGTGCAGGCCTGATGGTCTGCTCTTACGGCACCCCTTCTGGGACCATTTGACTTCTAGACTCGATTGCTCGGCAGATTAGACTTGTCGCCGCCCGAACCATCGTTCGCACGCAGCGCAGTACTCCAGCACGGTCTAATTGTCGCAGGTCGGAACCCACTCCCCACCAGAGCGTTTGCGGGTGGGGCGATTATGCCCTTTCGGAGGAAATGCACATGCTGAGATCGATTTTGATCGCGGCCATATTTGCGGCTGCGGGCACTATGCCCGCCTATGCCGCATCTATGGCGAAATGTGACGACGCTTCCATAACGGCCTTGCAGACCAAGGTGGATGCAATGGCCGATCAGACGAAGAAAACAGCCGCCACCAAACAGGTGGCCATGGCGAAGGATGCCATGAAGGCGCACAAGATCAAAACTTGTGTGACGCATATGGAAAACGCCGAGAAGGGCATGAGCAAGATGTAACGGCGCACCCGGCGTAGTTGAAATCAGAGGATGAGGCCCGGGCTTCCGGGCCTCAAATCGAGGGGATACTCCGGATGGGAATATCCGGACGGCGACAGCTACGCGACGCTTCCGTTGCCAGGTGCGCTGCACGTCAACAGTGCGCAGACTTACGACGCCGCTGCCCTCGCCGGCCTTGGCTTGATTCAGGCGCCACTCTGGGGGATTGGCCAATACTTTAAGAGCGGAGCGCTTGTGGAGATCATGCCCGATTTTCGTCGCCGGGCGCTCCCCGTATCCCTCATCGTAGCACATCGGAGCAATCTGTCGCGCCGAGTCCGCGCATTCATGAAGTGGATCGAAGATGTGCTGACGCCGTATCTGGAATAGATGGCCGGTTTTGGGACGACCCACTTTGCCCGAGAACGGCGAGGAGAAGGCGCAAAACAACCTTATCCTTCGATAACGAAAAAAGTCCGCTTAGGGCCAACGGGGCCGGTGGCCCCTAAGTGCTGATGTCCCTGACAAGTTCCCCTATATCGACCTTCTCGGGCGTTCCTTTACCCTGCCCCAAGGGTGGGCGAAGGTCGAAGCGATCGCCGACTGCGCCGACGCACCGCCGATCCTCCGGCTGCCGAGCACACCTGAATTCAGAGCAGCCGGTCGACACATCGCTCGGTCTCCCACGTCTTGAGGAAATTTGCTTCCCGGGCAATCCAGCCGACAGCCTCGCTTCCCCATTCCTGTGCCCGGCTGGCGTATTCGCCCATCAGCCAGATGTGGCGGACGATCACGAAGCGGTGGGCGGCTTCGAAGTCGTCAGGCCTGATCGGCCGGACGGCTCGATAGGCATCGATGAAGGCGTCCCTTCCAATTACAAGGATGACATCCGCAATAAATGCAATTCCAGAAAATCTCCCGGCGTGTCGGAATACTATACTTCCAGGAGCGGCTATTCTGGACGTGACATGTATAAGGTGAGGTGTCCTACGGCGAGGGGACCATCAAGGACGTCACCGTCAACATCAATGTGATCAAGAATTAAGCCAAGGCCAGCGATTTCGATCTCGCCGATCATCGACAAAGCCTGGGCCAGCTCAGTCGTCGGTGGAACGGGCAACTGGATCCTTGCGACCATTCGTGTCGTCTGCAAGCACCTGGTCCAGGTTGATCGAAACAGGATATTGTAGTTGGCATTGCTGTCGAAGGGCGGATCGCGGTAATGTCAGATCGACGCTTGTGGAAGCGACACTTTTATCCACAATCGAAACCTGTGATGCTGTCCTTCCGCTTCAAGGCTAACAGTTTGCGACTCCGGAGTGTCTGTGAAACTTCTGACATCAGTTATCATTCTCGCGTTGGGTACAGCTTCGGCTGCACAGGCTGAACGGCGTTGCGGTTGGCTTTCTAATCCGGCCACGGGAAAGTGGGAGCTGTACGATGCCAAGGGAGGCTGGCAGATCATGTTTTTGGGAGGCGACGGAAGCCGGGCTGAAGGCGTCGATAAAATTCCGGACCTGACGGCAGGTGAATACGTGTACACGTTCGCAATCCACGGCTACGCGTGCGCATGCATGAACGTCGATGCTGATCAAGAAGCCATTACCCGCATCTATTCAGTTCAGCAGCTGCCGTTAGCCAGGTGCCGAAACGACCCCGCCATCCAGTACTTTCTGAAGCAAGATTAGTCGCTGCCAAAGTTAGGCACCTGCCGGCCTGCCGAACGTCCGCATGGTTGAGGAATTGGGATTTCACATTTGCAACTGCAGCCGGCACAGATGGAAATCCGTCTGAGTTGGGTCGCGCCGGGTCAAGCTTTTCATTATCCACGCCCAAGCGCGAAAATAATGACTCTTTTCAGCTCATTCGAACGTCCTTGTTACGACTGCCTTTGCGCGGTCGGATCGAATGAGGAAAAGAACATGGATTTGGATGGAAAACGGATCGTTGTCGTCGGTGGTAGCCGCGGTTTGGGCTTCGGAATGGTCGGGGCCTTTGTAGCGCGCGCAGCTAATGTGACCGTCGTGGCGCGCGACTCGACGATTTTGCAAGCGGTGGGAGAGCAACTGGCCGTCACGACTGTGGCTGCCGATGCGACCAGCGCCGACGCGGCAAAGAGGATCATGTCGGAGACACGACCCGATGTCGTCATCATGAACGCCGGCGCGGAACCGCCCATGGACCGTATCGACCGTATTGGCTGGGAGGCGTTCACGACCAACTGGAACGTCGATGTGAAGGCCGCCCTGCATTGGGTCCAGGCCGCTCTGACGTTGCCGATGGCGCCGGGCGGGCTGGTCGTTCTCGTTTCCAGCGGAGCCGCGGTGCAAGGCTCGCCGCTATCGGGAGGCTATGCAGGAGCAAAACGGGCGCAGTGGTTCATTGCAAAATATGCCGAGGGCTTGTCGACCCAGCTCGGCCTGGGCCTGCGTTTCCGGGTCATCGTTCCCCGGCAGATGTTCGCAGGAACCGGCGTGGGCAACGCCGGAATCTCCGGTTATGCTGCGGCGGCGGGCCGGACATTCGCAGAACAGGCAGCTGCCTGGCCGGACATGACACCGCGCGGCTTTGGCGATACGGTAGCCGAACTGATCGGCGAGACGGCGCTGGAAGAGGCTATGATCTACGCCGTGCGTGGAGATACGGGCGTGACGGTCATCAATGATGGATGAAGCTGCCCTCGAAGCAGAAGCGAAGAGCACACTCTACGTGGCGCTGGCCAAGGAGGCGGATGCAGTTCGCCCGGAACTGCATCGCTATGCCGCCCGGTTGGTCGGCTCGGTGATCGACGGCGAGGACGTGATTCAGGACGCGTTGGTCAATGCGTTCGCGATGGTCGGCTCGATCTCGTCCGGCACGCCGCTGCGACCATGGCTGTTTCGCATTGTTCACAATCGCGCCATCGATACGCTGCGCCAGCGAAGTACCCATCCGTCAGAGCCGCTGGAGACGGCCTTTGATCTGGCGGATGCCAGTGCTGTTGATCCGGAGGATGCGCTGATAAGGCAGGACACGGTGCGGATCGCCTTGGCTCACTATGCCAAATTGCCGGTGCCGCAGCGTAGCGCGGTGATCCTCAAGGATGTGCTGGGAGAGCCCATCGCAGACATCGCCGCGCTGTTGGGCCTGAGTATCGATGCTGTCAAAGCCCATCTCTCACGTGGTCGGGCAGGATTGCGATCCATCACCGAGAGGGAGTCCGAAGTTCCGCTGCCCCCAAGCGCCGAGGTTCTGAATTTCGCAGCGCTCTTCAACGCGCGGGATTGGACGGCCCTGCGCAGGCTGCTTGCCGAGGATGTTCGGCTTCGTCAGGCACGACGGCCGCAGGTCTCCGGTGCGGCGGATGTTGGCCGATTCTTTTCCTATTATGCAGATTATCCGCGGGTTTGGATCGAACCGGCTTGTCTGGAGGGCAGGGAAATATTGCTGGTCTCGGCTGCGCCGTCCGCTGCTCCTGCCTACTTCATGCTGCTCGAATGGAGGGACCAAAAGATAACACTGATCCGCGACCATCGATATGCGACCTACGTCATGGAGGACGCGGCTGTGACGCGGGCCGCATCGCAACGCGAATCTTAGGCCCGGCGCTTTCACGGCTCGTGCCGGCGCACGGATCGCCGCGTCAAAGCAGGCCGCTTTCGGTCTGAGGCCACAATGACCTCTATGACCGCGAGCTGCCATGCTGAATTTTTGATAGACCCTGTCGATTCCGGCACCGTAAGATCGACGAAGCCTGATCAACATGGAATGAGCCAAATGCCCGTCTTTCATGCCAAATGCAGCTGCGGCGCCCTGTCCCTGGAGGTCGATGGTGAACCGGTCCACAATCACACATGCACCTGCACGCGCTGCCAGCGTGCATCCGGCAGCGCACTGGCACATAATGTGTGGTTCCGGGAGGAACATGTGCGGGTCGTTTCCGGAGACTATTCCGTCTGGTTTCCGCAAGGCGAGACGACGCCTGATGTGATGAAAGCCTTTTGCCGGGTCTGCGGTGACGGCGGCTTCTCGAAGTCCGGAACATACCTCCCCGGCACCGTTGTCATCGCCGGCGGCACATTCGCCGATCCAGCGTTTCCTGCGCCCGATCATGTTCACTGGTGGGACAATCGCCCGCATTGGCTCGATCTCGCCCAATCGATCGAGCGTCATGGCGGAGATTAGCGTTTCCAGAAACGCGAGACTGCAGCTAAAGATTGCAAGGATGACGAACTCCAGGGGGCAGGATGCGCCGCGTTTTGGCGATGATCGGGGCAGTTTGTGTCGCTTACGCGGTCTGGCATATGGCGATGGCGCGGTCGACTACAATTCGGCTTGAGCCTGCCGGCTACCAGTTGACCTACAACATCGCATGGGGCTTGGGCATGGAAGAGCGATTTGCCCTTAAAAAGTTCGGCGCGATCTGGCCATCGCAATCAAGCGCGTGGACCGAGATTTGGAAAAAGCCATATAATTCCGGGATGGTTGCCTACGTCAGCGATGACGGAAAGACCTACTATTTCGGAACAGGCTACGGGCTGCATTTATTCCAGCCGGAACAAGGGGCTTACTGGACGACTTGTCACAAAGGCAACATTCCAAAACGTACGTCCTTTGCCGAACGACTGTCATTCTTTGGGTCGGATGCCGCTGACGAGGAACTCGATCCTGGCGCACCCCGCCTCTTCGAATACGTACAAGCGAATGAAGCGAGCGGGGCAATTCCATCCTCGCCACCCGCGTCAAGATATTATGCCGGCCTCAAATACCTTGGCAGGTTCGGGTTGGTGGCGACAAACGGTCGAGGGCGGGGCGAGGAGGTAAGGTTCGTTCCAGCAGGAACCGCCATGGAGCCGCGCCTAGGGCTGCAATTCAGCTGCGGTTGACGCGACGCTTGGCCAGGCACTAGTCCGTCTTCGGCTCCCCGGGAAGTTGGCCGTAAGCCGTCAGAATGGCCTTGATCAGGCCCGGGAAGCGCTCATCCAGCTCGGCGCAGCGCGTTTGGTTGCGCATCTCCACACCCTGGCGCTCGCTCAGGATCAGCCCGGACTCGCGCAGCACTTTGAAATGGTTGGACAGCGACGATTTGGGAATGATGCGGTCGCCGAGATCGGCAAGCGCAGAACAGGTTCCGCCACCGGCGGCGCCGGCAAGCTTCGCGTAAATGGCAACGCGCTCCGGATCCGACAGCGCATAGAGGATCGCTTCGGGCTTGATGTCCTCCAGGTCTGGGTGAAAGAGCGGTCTCATGAATTTTATATAGCGTCCCTTGACATCGAGATCAATAGTTCCGAATTTCCGAACTATGGAACAAGCCTGCCAATCCCGGCGGCTATCCAGATCTGAAGGAACGAGAAATGGCTAAGCTCACAGGAAAGGTCGCTGTCGTAACGGGCGCCTCCAAAGGCATTGGCGCTGCGATTGCCAAGGCACTCGCAGCAGAGGGTGCGCAAGTGGTGGTCAACTATGCTTCGAGCAAGGCGGGAGCAGACGCCGTGGTTGAGGCGATCGGCGCGGCCGGCGGCAAGGCCATCGCGGTGCAGGGCGATGTTTCAAAGGCCGGTGAGGCGCAGGGACTGGTCGATGCCGCGATCAAGGAATTCGGCAAGCTCGACGTGCTGGTCAACAACTCCGGCGTCTATGAATTCGCCCCGATCGGCGATGTGACCGAGGAGCACTATCGCCGCATGTTCGACGTCAATGTTCTCGGCGTTCTCCTGACCACCCAGGCGGCGGCCAAACATCTCGGCGAGGGCGGCAGCGTCATCAACATCTCCTCGGTGGTCACCAGCCTGGGGCTGCCGGCCTCGGCCGTCTACACCGGCACCAAAGGAGCCGTGGAGGGCATCAACAGCGTGCTTGCCAAGGAGCTTGGCCCGCGCAAGATCCGCGTCAACGCCATTCTGCCGGGCATGGTCGAGACTGAGGGCGCCCACTCGGCTGGCGTCATCGGCTCGGATTTGCAGCAGACCATGGTTGCCCAGACGCCGCTCGGCCGCATCGGCCAGCCGGACGATATCGCCGACATTGCCGTCTTCCTCGCTTCAGACGATGCCCGCTGGCTGACCGGCGAGCGACTGGTTGCCAGCGGCGGTTTTCGCTGAAGCAGGATGATTTGAGGCCGGGCCGGCCTCAAATCTGAATCCTGTTCTGAATTAGACAGCTGGAGCATGATGTTATCAGAGAACCGCTCACACGTTTCGGCATCATGCTCTGGTCGTGCATGCGCCTTCACAGGGCGCGCGCGATCAAGTCTGCCGGGTTTCACGAAGGGGCGGAACTCACCGATTGCTTGGGTCAGCTCTTCGTCCGCGCCGCAAGGGCATCGGAGACGACGGTAATCGAGGCATCGCAAAATGGTCGCCAACTGCTCGCAGAACGCGGACGGCTGCCCAGATGCGTTCGTCGAAGGCACGCCGCAGATAGGTGACATCGCCTCGTGGACCTTGCATGAATTGCCGCGGCGGTCCGGTGCACACCGTTAACGAGAGAACGACCGCCCGTCGCCACTTCCTCGTCCTCCGACCGGATATCCGTCAATTCGGCGGCGAGGGGAGCTGCCACCCTATGGCAAGGCGCCAGATTTCGAGCTGGGCCGGAACCTCGTCGGGCCTCCGAAGTTTGCGGGACGAGGAGAATTCCACATGCATCTGATACAGTTGTTTATTCCGGCAGCGCCGCAAGCGGCGATCGACATCGAAGACATTATCGCGATGATTCAGCGCGAGATGACGGAGCGCCATGGCGGGGCGACTTCATACCTCAATTCCCCGGCAAAGGGCTTTTGGTCCCATGGCGAGGGCACTGAAGAAGATACGGTCATCGTCATCGAAGTGATGGTGAACAGTCTCGATCGGGCCTGGTGGCGCCAATACCGGCGCAAACTCGAACAGTTGCTCGCCCAGGAAGAATTGCTTGTGCGGGCACTTCCAGTCGAAACGCTCTGACCGACCGTCTGGAAGCCTCCATGGAGACGCAGTTCCGCAATCTTGAAATCTATCGCAGACGCGGCGAGTTCGCAGGCTGGCCGGCAAATTATGGTCTCTGGTCGTGGGGCGACGAAATGGTCGTCGTCTTCGCGCGCGGCAAACTCGGGGCGAAGGGCGAGTTGCACGAATTGGACCGCAATTACCCCTTCGTACCCTGGCAGGCACGCAGCCTCGACGGCGGACTGACATGGATAGACGAGCCGTTCTGCGGCCACGTGCCGGGTGGGCTCTCGCTTTCGGCCGACGAGCATCTGAACGCCGAGCTCAAGGTCCGTCCCCGTCTGTCGGTCCGTGAAGACCTCTGCTCGATTGACGATCCCATAAACTTTCTCGACTCCGAGACGATCGTCATGTGCGCCAGAACCGATGTAGAGGGCAATGCTGTCAGCTGGTTCTATATCAGCCGGGATCGGTGCCTGACATGGCAGGGTCCGTTTCGTTTCACCGGTTTGCACCTTCCGATCTCGGCACGCACCGATATCGTTCCTCTCGGCAGGAACGATGCACTCTTCATGCTCAGCACGTCCAAAGACGACGGTACGGAAGGCAGAGTGTTCTGCGCGCGCACCGTGGACGGAGGGCGCAGCTTCATCCTTCAAGGTTTTGTCGGCCCGGAACCTGAGGGCTATTCGATCATGCCGGCGTCGACGGCTCTGTCCGGAGGCGCCATTCTGACGCTGACGCGCTGCATGGGCAGAGGCGGTGGCAAGGGTTGGATAGAGGCCTTCACCTCCCGTGACCAAGGGAGGACCTGGACGCAGGAAGGCTGCATCGTCGAAAACACCGGCAGCAATGGCAACCCGCCGGCGCTCGGGCGGATCGAAGGCGTTCTGGTGCTCGTTTACGGCCACCGTGATCTGCCATTTGGTATCAGGATGCGCATGAGTTTCGATGATGGCCGGACATGGGGCGCCGAGACGGTCATCCGGAGCGACGGCGGCACGGCTGATCTCGGTTATCCCAAACTCGTACAACGCGGCGATGGATCCCTGCTCGCCGTCTACTACTTCAACGATGGCGACAGGGAAGAGCGTTACATCGCGGCGTCTATCGTCACGCCTGCCAAAGATTAAGAACATCACAATCGCAGTTTTGAGCCCCATCATGTCATCATGGGCCGAAGAGGAACGTTTCAGGCGCGTCCGGGGAACAAAGCGGGCCATCCATGGTTCGGGGCTGCGGCAGTTGCCGGCACGAATTGGGAGGTTCGAAATGCAAAACGATTTTACAGATTCGGCAGGGCGGAGCGCGTCCGCGCAGACCCCGTCCTCATCCCCAGGTTCCGGCTTCTCGCCGGGAACGCGCACGTCCATTTCCGATCTGGAAGCGAAGGTGAGCGAGGATGTTTCCGCCGCCAGGGAAACGATCAGGGAAGGCGCCGACACCGCAGTCGAGAAAGCCAAGGAGGTCATGTCTGAACGCACCAACTTTGCCGCTCGCCAGATCGGCGGAGTTGCAATGGCGCTCGAGAAGGCTGGCGCCGAAATGCAAAACTCCGGTCAGGCGGAAGTCGGACGATTCGCCAAGCAAATCGGCCGGAGCGTGCAGACCGTCGCTCGGCGGATGGAAGGCAAGGACATCGGCGAGATCGCCACCATGACCGAGGATTTCGGGCGCAAACAACCGCTCGCCTTTCTCGGCATCGCCGCACTTGCAGGCCTGGCCGCAAGCCGGTTCCTGACAGCGTCCGCGAAAAGGCAAACAGCTGCCGCGCCGCGCGAACCATCGATTGGCCTTCGCCCCGGCACCGCAACGACCGGAGGCAAGAACAATGGCTAAATCTTCAGAGAACATACCTCTCTCCGAACTCGTCAGTGGCCTCGTTGGTGATGTCACGGGCCTGCTCCGCAAGGAAATCGATCTTGCCAAGACGGAGGCTTCGGAAAAACTTTCGCAGGCGCTCAACGGCGTGGAGATTCTCCTGTTTGGTTTGGTCCTGGCAATCGGGGCGGTCGGCGTCCTGCTGAGTGCCCTTGTCGGCGGTCTCGCCGCCTTCCTCGTGACAAAGGGTTTTACCGAAACCACCGCCGGTGCACTCGCCTCGTTGATCGTCGGCATCGTCATTGCCGGCATCGCATGGGCAATGGTCTCCCGGGGCCTCTCCGCGCTTCGCGGCAACAACATGGCACTGGATCGAACTGCAACCTCGCTTCGCCGCGACGTTAATGTTGTGAAGGACAAAATCTGATGGAAAACTCAATGGAGAAAACATCGGCCGAGCTTCAGCGGGAGATCGACCAGGACCGCCGCCGCATCGGGGACCGGATTGACGCTATCCAGGAACGGATGTCGCCGGGCCAGTTGGTCGACGAGGTGATTGCCTACACCAAGGCAAGCGGCGGCGGAGAGTATGTCAGCAATCTTGGCCACGCCCTCAAGGCGAACCCTCTGCCGGTAGCCCTGATGGGCGTGAGCCTCGCCTGGCTCATGGCAAAAGGCAGCCCGTCCTCAGGCGATATGGCGACCTGGAGGGAGGAGGATGCCGAATACCCGCTCTATCCGGCGACCGGCCGGGTCCGCAGGATCGGTCCGCCGGCCATGGAAAACGGAGCGCGTTACAGCCACTTTGCCGACGAATCCGGCAAGAGGCTGAAAGCCTTGACCGACGAAACAGGGGGGCGTGCCGGCCATTTCATCGACGAGGCAGGCAAGACCTATCGCGGCTTCGCCGACGCCAGCGGAAAACAGATCAATCAGATCGCCGACGAGACTGGTGCAATGCTCGACGCGGCAACCGGCTGGGCGGCGGAGAAATGGGAGCAGGCGAAAAACGCCGCGAGCGACCTCACCGCTCGTGCGTCTGGCGCGGCAAGCTCGCTATCGAGCCGATCCTCTTCGGCGGCGACCAGTCTTCAGGAGCAAACGACCAAACTCAACGAGGCGATCCTCACCCATTTCCGCGACCAGCCGCTGGTTGGCGGAGCCCTGGCTTTCGCGGTCGGAGCGGCGATCGGCGCGGCGCTGCCGCACACTGACACTGAGGATGAATGGATCGGGGAAGCCGCAGACAGCGCCAAAGACACCCTCAGCGATCAGGCGCAGGACGTCGCCGCGCAGGGTAAAGAGGTGGCGTCGGAGGTCTATCAAAAGGCTGTGGACGTTGCGTCCGATACTCATGATGCCGTCAAGGAACGCGTGGTGGATGAAGCCGAAACTTTCATAAATCGCAAGGACAGCTTGGGCGGAACCAATGGCCGGTAGAACGATGGCGACGACGAGATGCAGGTTAGGCCACTGACCGGCCTTGTGCGAGGGCTTCCTCCAGAAGTGCGAGGAGCTACATAGCAGGGCGCGAAAAAGTGTCCGGCGCTTTTGCGACGATGCTTGGTGGTCTGTCACGACCGGTGCAGCGCCGAGAGTCGACGGCGGCGCCGTGGACTCGCTCATCTAAACCCGATCCAAACCCACGCCGTGGTCACCGGCTTCAGACGCAGAAGACCGCCAGGCTGCTGAGTTTCGCACACACTTCAGCGGTCAAATCCCACTTGGGAAAGGCGAAGAATCCGATACCGGCGCTTCGGAAAAAGCGCCGGGTGGTCACCAAGCACGCCCGCAATCATCAGTAGGGCGAGATGCACGCACGCCGCGGACCGTAATAGGGCTGGAAGGTGTTGTCGTAAGCCCTGTAAGACCGGTAGCGCGCATAGCACCAGCTTACATGTCCGTTGCCGCCACTATAGACCTGGCTGTAATAGCGCGGCGCGTAATAGCGTGGCGCGTAGTAGCGCGGACGGTAAAGGGTCGACCCGTAGTAGCGCGGCGGACCGTAATAGGGCGATCCGTAGTAGCCCTGGCCGTAATAGCCTTGATCGTAGTAGCCCTGATTGTAGTAGGCCCCACCGTAATAGCCCTGACCATAATACGGCTGTGCCAGCATTCCGCCGATGATTGCGCCGGCCGCGAGCCCACCGAGTCCCCAGGCCCAGCCGTTGTTACTACCGTGGTGTCCATGCCCGTAGTAGCCTCCATGCCCGTAGTAGCCTCCATGGCCGTAGCCGCCGCCGTGATGTCGGTACTGGACCGGCTGCGCCTCTGCGCCTTCGATCTTCGGCATGGCAACGGTGGGAAACGCCATGGCCGGCGGGACGCTCGTCAGCGCCGTCACCAGCGACAGGGCAACGATTGCTAACCTTTTCATTGGCTCATCTTTCCTTCTACTGCACCGCGCGTCGAAGTCGGCGCGCAAGGGCGTTTCAGCCCTCTAGGTAAACTGATCGATTTTACCCTAAAATAGACTTTGATTCGAGGAATTATGCAGGAAAGCTTTCGTCGACGGCGGGGTCGCGAGAGGCCGGTGCAGCAAGTGTTCAGAGGGCAAGCCGATAGAGCACTCCATCCGGCTGGAATGTCTCAGCGGCGTTGTGCATCAAAGCAGGGGTCTTGCCGTCGGCCCGTGCGTCGCCGGCATCCGGCTTGCGGGCCTCGATCGCCCGGAAGCACCTGGCGCACACCCTCCGGAGCATCTCCCGGTTATCGGCGCAGGTTGATCAAGCCTACTGCTGAAGCTCGGCATCATGCGCGGCTTTCAACGCGTCGCATCCTCCAAGCTCTTGCGTCGCGGACGACGCCCACTCCTGCACCTGCGGTTCGGAGAGCGCCAGACCAGGGTCTCCATCCTGAGCGAGAAGCTTTAGGCTCGCCCCCTCCGTCTTTGCAATCGCCGCCTCGAGCTCGGAATAGATCTCTGTTCCAGGACCACAACCTTGTTTCTCGACATATTGTAAAAATCGCGGGCGCATCGGCTTCGGTTCCGCCCCGCAATATCTCTCCGCAAGCACATGCATGATCAGCGCGTAGTCGATTCCCATGAAACGCGACTCGATCGGTTCGTTAGGTTTGAAACTGGTTCTGCAAAAATTTGGCGGTTCTGCGTTGGCGGCAGCGAGCGGCACGGACGCCAATATTGCGCCAAGTAGGTAACGAAACACGCTGCTCTCCTCTGGATGTCGATCTCGTCGGTTATGGGCCAGATTCCCTGCGTCTGAAAGCGGGTTCGGTCATCATCTGCCGATATAGGCAGCTAGTTCGTCCGCCGTTCCATTGGGGAAGGCCTGTTTCAGAAAATCCAGGAACGCCGACACGCGCGCGCTGAGCAGCCGCCGGGAGGGGTAAAGCGTCCAGAGGGTGACCTCGGGGGCGTCAATCTCCCCCCAATTGACCAGAGTGCCGTCAGCCAGGTCGTGGCTCACCAACGAAATCGGAAGACGGCCTGCGCCGACGCCGGCGCGCACCGCATCCCGGATCGTGATCAGCGTTGACAAGGTGAGGACCGGCTCGATTTTGATCGTCGACCGGCCGCCTGATGTCTTCACCTGCCATGTGTGCGCTTCGGATGCCCCGCGCGCGACCCCGGGAGCGGCGCGTCCGCCGGTCGGGCGGGGAAGATCGGGGCTTGCCACCACAACCAGCCGATCATGCAGAAACGCCCGTCCGACCAGGCTCTCGTCGGGATCGGGATTGACCCGGATGACCAGATCGTAGCCTTCCTCGATCATATCGACGGACCGGTCCTCACTCGTCACCTCGAGCCTCACCTCCGGATATTGGAGGGCAAAGCCGGCGGCGATCCTTCCCATCGCGGTCTGGGAAAAATGTAGAGGTGCGCTGATCCGCAATCTCCCCTTGGGTTTCTGACCGCCTGAGGCAATCGCTACAGCCGTCTCGTCCAGTTCGGCGAGCAGCGCCGCCGTCCGCTCGAACAGCGCCCGCCCTTCTTCGGTCAGCTTCAGGTTACGCCCGCCCCGTTCAAACAGCCGTAGAGCGAGATCGCTTTCCAGCTCGGCGACGCGGCGCGACAATGTCGCCTTCGGCCGGCCCGTCGCCCGTGCGGCTTTGCCGAAGCCGCCATGGCGGGCAACAAGATTGAAATCGGCAAGCGCGAGAAGATCCATATCCGTTCCACCAGTGAGACTGTCTGTCTAAAATCGCCGTCTATCGGACTGCCAGTGAACCATACATATTCCGGGTGTCAAGCAACCCAACACGGAGAAAGACCATGACCATTCTCGTTACCGGTGCCACAGGCAATGTTGGCCGCCAAGTCGTCGAACACCTCGTCAAGCACGGCGCCGATGTCCGCGCTCTTGTCCGCGACCCGTCGAAAGCCGATTTCCCGGCTGGTGTCAGCGTCGTGCAGGGCGAGTTCCTCGACGTCGACTCGCTGCGCAACGCCATGTCGGGCGTGTCGACGCTGTTCCTGCTCAGCGCCGTGGTGCCGGACGAATTCACCCAGGCTTTGATTGCGCTGAACGTCGCCCGATCGGCCGGCATCGAGCGGATCGTCTATCTCTCGGTGATCCACGCCGACCTCTACGTCAACGTGCCGCATTTCGCCGGCAAGTTCGGCGTCGAGCGGATGATCGAGCAGATGGGTCTCAAGGCGACGATCCTGCGCCCGGCCTACTTCATCCAGAACGATCTGACGGTCAAGGATGTCATCACCGGCTACGGCGCCTATCCGATGCCGATCGGCGCCAAGGGTCTCGCCATGATCGACGTTCGTGATATCGCTGAGATCGCCGCCCTTGAGCTGCTGCGCCGCGAACAGTCTGCGGAGCCGCTGGCGCTTAACCGGATCAACCTCGTCGGTCCGGAGACGCTGACCGGGGCTGGTATCGCCGCCATCTGGTCTGACGTGCTCGCCCGCCCGATCGCCTACGGCGGCGACAATACCGAGGCCTTCGAGCAGAACCTCAAGCAGTTCATGCCCGCCTGGATGGCCCACGACATGCGCCTGATGGGCGAGCGTTTCCTGACTGACGGAATGCTGCCTGAGACGGGCGACGTCGAGCGCCTGACGAATCTGCTCGGCCGGCCGCTGCGCTCCTATCGCGTCTTCGCCCTGGAAACCGCTGCCTCCGCCTGAGGCAGCAATAGCGATCTAACCCAAAAGGAGTATCACCATGATTTATTCCACAGCCACAATTCCGGTGAACCCGAACGGCGAAACCCCTTTGACACGCGCCGAGGCCTGGCAAGGTCTCGAACGCAAGGCACGCGACGCCCGGCTCTTTCTTCCCGTCGGTCTCTGCACCCGCTGCGATGTCGTCGAGGAAAGCCCGACCCATTTCGTGCGCGAGGCGACGATTGCCGGGCAGGATCTGCGCGAGATCATCACCCTGGAGCCGCAAAGCAAGGTCACCTTCTTCCAGGCGACGGGGCCACGCGAGGGAGCGATCATCAACGAGCTGTTCGAGGATGAAGACGGTCAGCTGCAACTGCGGTTCTACTGCTATCTCGGCCTGCGCGGCAAACGGCCGAACGGCCCGGAAGAGCAGGCCGAGCAGGCACAATTCGATGGCGAAACGGGCTACAAGGCCGCCCTTCTATCGACATTGAAGCGGACCCGCGAACTGCTGGCAGAGGGAAAGCTCTGAGCGCCGCCGGAACCACAAACAACAGGGTGGCCTCTTGACGAGGCGCCCTGCCTCGCGTCGCACAAAACGGTGCGGCCGATTTCGAAAGATGCGTCAGGTCCAGCGCGCAAGATCGGTTGGCGGTTGCGCAACATTAGTGGAAATGCCTCGTAACCGGTCTTCCGCTCCCACGGGGGTCTCGCTGCCCAATCGGTGATCGCCTTTCCATGGACGGGCAACGGCAGTTTCTCCATGGCGCTGCAAGCTGCATAGCAGGCACGATCTCTCACCCAACCGGATGAATTGCAATCACTCGTACGGTCTATAGTTTAGAGCAGGTTTCCGGCGAGCCCACGCGAAATTGTCGTCGATTGGGGCTCGCCGGAAGCAAGCAGATGTGGCTGGCGTAAAGGAACCTTCATGGCTGGAGCAGCCTTGAGCGCTCCGATAGGCTCCATGTCATCGGATGATGATTAAAGGGCAACGACATGCGCAAAACGATGGCAGCCGGCCTGGCCGCCTTGATCGCCATTTACTTTCTCGGCGGCATGAGCGCGAGACATGAGATCTTTCCTTGGCCACAACTTTCCGCGCTGAAGAAAATGGTTGGCGGAGAGAAGCCGGCGGCTCCAAGCCGTTATACTTTCGACGACAAGGCGCGAGTCATCGGGGATGAATCAAAAACGCCTGTGACCTGCCCGGCTCAGACTGACCGAACGGCTGTCTTACTCATTCTTGGCCAATCGAACGCGGCCAACGACGGTGGACAACGGCACACGTCAAATTATGGCACCCGCGTTGTAAACGCCTTTGACAAACGGTGCTTCGTCGCGGCGTCGCCACTTCTTGGATCGACCGATACAAAGGGAGAGTACTGGACGCTTCTTGGGAACAATTTGATCGCATCGGGACAAAATGACAGCGTCATCCTCGCACCTCTCGCATATTCCGGATCTGAGGTCGCACGATGGGCGACAGGCGGTGACCTCAATCCTGTGCTGGTCGACACGCTGAAACAGCTTCAGAATTCCGCTTATCGGATAACGAGCGTCCTCTGGGTGCAAGGAGAGAAGGACCTCGTCATGGGCACCACTGCGGAGGCCTATCAGGAACATTTCATATCGATGGTCGACACATTGCGTCAGCACGGCGTCGAAGCGCCCGTTTACATTTCGATCGCATCGAAATGCCTCGAACCGAGCAACGGCGGCTTCAAGGAGCATATTCCAGACAATCCGATCGTACGGGCGCAACTGGCCCTGTCAAAAAGCGGCCACGGTATCCGAGAGGGGGTAAATTATGACGCGTTGCTCGATGGAGAAGACCGCTACGACGATTGTCATATCGGGGGCTCAGGCGCGGAGAAAGTGTCGGGGGCCTGGCTGAACCTTCTGCGCGGCGATCGCCGCCTGGAAAGCTCTCGATAGTCTTGCCTGAACCGATTTTCGCTCCTTCGCGAGCGTCGGCTTCTATCCAGCGGGCGATATTATCCTTCTACGACCTTTTGCCATGCGCTCCGCCGGCGAGCGAATATGTGCAAGTGACCTACCGGATACGGAATTTCGCGACGTTTTGAAACCGCCTTGAAACCCATTCAACCGGCTGCCACTCCGCTTCTGGCGACCCTGCAAAGTGCATCAAAGACGTTGCTTTGGAAAGAGTTCGCCAGCAAGTGGAGATCAAAGCAGCGGAATGATTGGTTCGGCTGTTCGTCAGATCCAGAGTGGCCGCCCAACGTACAGGAGACGCAATGCTTGGGGTATAGCAAGTGATCGCTGAGCGGCCCGCCCCAATGATACAAAATATGACTCAAAGTTGAAGTAAATTTCTATTTTCGTGCGAAATCGAACAATGTATCCTGTAGTTGAAATATCAAATCTGTGGATAACGAATTTCCTAAAAGTAATATTTATTGCAAGGACACTGAGGTTGTGCGAGTAGTCATTCCAACGCCACGACGCGTTGTTCCTAAAAACCACCCCTCTTCCTGATCCCCGCTCTTGCGGGGTTTTCTTTTTCTGGCTCGGTTAACCTCCGCTAACCGAGCATATTAGAGATCTATCCACCCAACGGTACGGAACCGCGCAGCAACTTTTTCCGGCTATCTGCCGTTAGGCATATAGGATCGCACAGGTGGCCCCATGCGGGGCCGTCCGCCATCCCTTCTTTCGCCCTGTGCGATCCACCTTTCCCAATTGCCTCTGCCTCGTTTCGGCGGGGCTCATTTTCGATCTGCGGCGAGCAATGAGTGGTGCGATCCGTGCGGAAAGAGCACCGGGAACCTAGCCGGCCCCTTTCTCGTTAGATCGGTAGGAAAGCACGGGTGTTCCTCCTGCGCGATCCATGAACTTGCCCCGTCTCGGCGGGGCCTTTTTTTCGATTCGTGCGCCGCGGAAACACCGGCGCCGCCAGGCATGTTGATCAGGCGGCCTTTGCCGCCGCCACGGCGGCAAGCAGGATGCCGGCAGTCTGCACCGATGAACCGGGGTTCTGACCGGTGATCAGGAGGCCGTCCCGCACGGCATAGGACGACCAGTCATCGCCGCTGGAGTAGATGCCGCCATTCTCCTTCAACATGTCCTCGACCAGGAACGGCACCACCTGGCTGAGGCCGACGCCGTCTTCCTCGGAATTCTTGAAGCCGGTGACCTTTTTGCCCTGAACCAGCGGCGTGCCGTCGGCAGCCTTGACGTGGCGCAGCACACCCGGTGCGTGGCAGACAAAGGCGACCGGCTTGCCGGCCTGAAAGAGCGATTGGATGAGGGCGATCGAATGCTTGTCTTCCGCGAGATCCCACAGCGGGCCATGACCGCCCGGATAAAACACCGCGTCGTAGTCGGCATGGGAGACCGAAGCGAGCTTTACGGTCGAGGCGAGCACGGACCTAGCATCCGGGTCGGCATGAAAGCGGCGGGTCTGGTCAGTCTGGAAGTCCGGTTCATCGCTCTTCGGATCGAGAGGCGGCTGTCCGCCCTTCGGCGATGCGACGGTGATGTCGGCGCCGGCTTCGAGGAAGGCATAATAGGGAGCGGCAAACTCTTCGAGCCAAAAGCCGGTCTTCCGGCCGGTGTTGCCCAGTTGGTCGTGCGAGGTGAGAACCATGAGGATTTTCATCTGGAGATCCTTTCGAGGCAGATGTGATCGGTTGCTTTCGATATGGGGATCATGCCTCGGCCATTCTCATTCCGGAAATTTATTTCTTTGATTTCAGATATGCGGTTTGCAATATATCTGGATGAAATATGACCTCAACCTCCTGCCTGTCTTCCTGGCGCTCATGGAAGAGCGCAATGTCACGCGCGCAGCCGAGCAACTGGGCATGACGCAGCCAGCCGTCTCCAACGCCTTGAACCGCCTTCGCGAGACGCTGCGCGATCCGCTCTTCATCCGCGAGCGCTACGGCATGAAGCCGACTGAGATGGCAGAGGCACTTGCTCCGGTGATCCGCGGGGCCTTGGCGAGCCTCGATGACGTCATTCTCGGTCAGCAGGCGTTCGATCCGGCGCGGGCGACACGGCAGTTCACCATCGCCCCGAACAGCTACGTCGAATTCGTCCTGATGCCGGTGATCGTGGCGCGGCTGCGGGAATGCGCTCCCGGGATCAGGCTGCGCCTGACGCCCTTCGGCAATGATCTGGCCGAGACCGGCGCGATATCAGGCGCGACGGAAATGGTGCTCGGCCGGATCGTCGAGCCGCCGGATAACATGGTCGTGCAGCATCTCATGGATGATGGACTGGCCTGTGTCGTGCGCAAAGACCATCCCGAGATCGCCGAAAGCATCTCCGAGCAACAGTATCAGCGGCTGCGGCATGTGAACGTGCTTCCGCCCGGCCGGATGCGCGTCGGCCTGTTCCAGATGCTGCAGCAGGCCGGCCTCAGGCGCGACGTCTCGGTCTCCGTCACCCATTTCCTGGCGGTCCCGGAAATGGTGGCCGTCACCGACTATTGCGCGACGCTGCCACGGCTGATCTGCCATCGCCTTGCCCGCGACCCGCGTCTCAAAGTCCTGCCCGCACCGGTCGATCTCGGCAGCTTCCCGGTCGAGCTCGCATGGCATATCCGCTACCGAAACGACCCCGCCCACCGGTGGCTGAGATCATTAATATCAGAGGTTGCAAAGGAAATCTCCGACGCTGCGGTGGCAGAAGCGATGGCTGGAAATTGAGAGCGCGTGTCGAGACCTCTGCGATGGCCTTCATGGGCGAAATTGCGGGCAAAAATCGGTGTTGATGGCACCCGAGGGGATAGGTCGCTGTTCCCCCCCTGCAGATGCCACGCAGCACTCCGTCCTCCTCGGGCTTGACCCGAGGATCCACTCTGGCCGCCTCGATCAGCAGCGGGCATGGATCCCAGGCAGGGCCTGGGATGACGGAGGGGCGGGCTTCACCCAACGCGCTGCCGGCGCAAACACCTCGCTCGCTCAGCGCCCTTTCTCCGCTCGTCCGCGACCGGATTCAGAGCCGGTTTCCTTTCAGCGCTTCCACAAAACGGATGACGTCACCGACCATGCTGTCGTTGAAGATATCGTTGTGACCCGCACCGTCATAGATCAACATCTGCTTGGGCTCGGGTGCAATGCCATACAACGCCTGCCCTGAAGAAAGCGGGATGCTGTCATCAAGCCGGCCGTGGAGGAACAACTTCGGTTGTCCTACTTTGCCTATGTTGAGGTCCGAGCGAAAGGGATCCTTGAGAAGAACCTCGACCGGGAGGAACGGATAATGCGTCTTCGCAACCGACAGTACCGAGAGGTACGGAGACACAAGAATGACGCCGCCCGCGGCCGGCCTGTTCGCGGCGGTATTCACGGCGACGCCAGTGCCAAGAGACCGGCCAAGCACAATGATCTCGCTTCCGCCGTGTGACGAAAGCCAGTCGAACGCGGCGAGCCCGTCTGTCAGCAGGCCCTGCTCGCTGGGTGAGCCGGTCGATCCGGGATAGCCGCGATAGGAAATCGCCAGCAATCCAATCCTCCGCGTGGTCAGCGCCTGGGCTAGAAACGCGTAATTGTCGAGGCGGTCACCATTTCCGAAAAAGAGGAGCACGCCGGGCTTGTTGCTGTCGCCCTGGCTGTACAGTCCCTGTAGCATCTCTCCGTCGGGCGTCTTGATGTGGACCGTCTCGCCCCAGCTCGCGCGCTCCGGACCAGGTGTGGCGCCGGCTCCGGGGTAAAGCAGGGCGCGCTGAGACAGATAGATCAGACCCGCAAGCGCCACGTAGGCGACGACCGCCATCAGCGGCAAGATCAGCAAGTACCTTGTAGCGCTCACGACAGACTGTACCCGCTGGTTTGGCAATGCCCAGAACGCTTTGCGGCAACCGCGGCCCGTTGCGGCGCGATGTGCTCAGCGCAGCGGCAATATAGACACAAAGCGTTCCTATGGAGAAGAGGCTCGAGAACCGACGATCGTGCTCGCCCTGTTGATCGCCAACTGTTCGCCGCAACCTACCAGCGCCTTGCCGGCAGGCGGGGCGAACGGGCAATGGCGAGTCCCTCATGGACGTTGCCATGGCCTATTTTGCCTTTGTGCACAGTCGCCCGGCACTCTACGAGGCCATGTTTATTCTGCCGACCCAACTGCAGATCGCCGAGGCTGAAACGAGAGCGGAACTTCGGGCCGGTTTCGACGCCATTGCAGCAGCCGTTTCGCCGTTCTGTGCCGATGTGGAGATCATGACCGAGACATTCTGGGCAGCCCTTCATGGGCTTGCCGAGCTCGAACGTTCAGGCCGCATTCGGCCCGGCATGCGCGACAAACGGATCGCGCTCGTTGTCCAGGCGATCGTGGATGCGGGAGGAAACGCGCCTGGCCGTGGCTGATGACATTCCGTCGGATGTTGCATCGGCTACCGGATGTGGAGCGCGCAACTTCAACGGAGAGCTGTCGCCGATCATGTCCGGATACGTCGCTGTCCTTGCTCCAGACGCCACCCCACGCTCCGGTTCTCCTCGGGCTTGTCCCGAGGATCCACTCTCGCCTCTATCGGCAGCGGGCATGGATCCAGGCTCAAGGCCTGGGATGACGGAGGGTAAGGCGGGTTTCGACAACCAAATGGGCGGCAAAACTATCAGTCGACACCGTGGCAACGAACCAGGTCCTCAATGGCCTGTTCGTACTGCTGGCGTTCGAACTCAAACGGGCCAAAGCTTTCATAATTCCGCCTTGGCCGATGCGGCTGGCTGAACCCGTCCCATACCACCTTGTTCTGGTGCGGGCGAACATGGGCGACAAGGGGCCAGCATCCGACCTCGCCACATTCACACGACAAGACATAGATTTCGCCCTGTCCACCGCCTTGTACGGGCTCCTCCCGACCAAGGAAGTAGCTCGATAGCGGACCGAAGCGGTAGAATGAGGGTATGAGGCCGCCATATCCGCCGGCAGGATCGCCGTAGCCGGCGGCGCGTTCGAAGTCCGCCACGAGTTGATCCAAGCCCACTCCATCCACGCACGGAACGATGGCTACTGTCTCTTCGTCCTTGTTTTTGAACTTGAAGCTGAGAACGTTTTTCATCTTGCTCTGGATAGAACCGGTCAGCGCTCGCAGTCAACTTCCCGCTATTGGGCCGGCGTCGCAAAATGGCATGTTTGAGACCTCGGCGAGGCCTTTCATGGGCAAAATTCGGTGTTGATGGCAGCCGACCACATCCGGATACGTCGCTATCCTTGCTCCAGACGCCACCCCACTCTCCATCCTCCTCGGGCTTGACCCGAGGATCCACTCACGCCTGCTTTCGCCGCATCTGCGTGACGCTCCGCCAGACGGCCGAGACCAGGAAATAGAAGGCGCCGAGGCCGGCGTAGCCGGCGATATTGGCGATTGACGGCGGCTCCGGCATTTGCGCCTGGGCGATGAAGAAGGCGCCTGCCACTGCGGATTGGCCGCCGCTGAGGATCATCGCCCACTGGCCGCCATTGGTCTTCCAGCGCCGGACAGCGGTTCCGAGCTGCAGCAGGCCGGAAAAGATCGCCCAGAGGCCGAAGACGCCGAGGACCCAATTCATGCTCATCGTCAAAGCGACGATCACCGCCGCTGTCGTCAGCGTGCTGACGGCGACGTTGATTGCCTGGCTGCGGTTGTTTGCCAGGCCGCCGTTCCGCGCTGCGTCGACCAGGTTGGCGGCGGCATCCCAGGCCGGATAGACGATCAGCAGGGCGGCCGCGACGGCAAGCGACTGGCGGCCTGCCGTCAAGGCGGTTGCCACCCAGATGGCGGAAAAGGCTGCTCGGGTGAAGTAATAGCGCGTCAGCCACTCTTCCCTGTCGCCGGATGCGACGGTGGTTTGATCGGTGGTCATCATGATCTCTTTCCTGAATGTGATGGTGTTGGTCTGATAGGGGCGGCTCACCGTCATCGGTGGCGGCGTCCGTCATGGGGATTGGATTTTCTTGGTTTGCCCGAACCGCTGGGCACCGCCGGGCTGCTGTCGAGACGACGTTCTCCGTCATTCGGGTCGATCGCCTGCCGATCAGGCGGCATTCCCTGGCAAATCGCCGGTCGAACCGGGGGCGGCCCGGCCGACCGGCGACGACGTGGTCACATGGGCGGGACCACGCCATTCTTGCCGACAAGCACCTGATGGGCGAGGGGGCCGGACGGCGACTTCTCGGCCGGAATGAAGACGACGGCGCCGGGCACGAGATCGTCCTTGGTGGCCGGAGCGATGGTCACGACGGGCGTGCCGTCCGGAATGCCGATCTTCTTTTCCTTGCCGTGATAGGAGACGGTGACGGTGCGGCCATCGACGCCCTTGACGGCGTCGGCGACGGTCGCATTGGTCATGCTGCTGTTGGGCTTGAGGTCCCAGCCATAGCTGCCTTCGCCGGCACCCTTCATTGCCGGCGGGAAGATCAGCACTTCAATCGCGCCGCCGCCGCCGCCTGCGCTCGGCAGCGATGCAATGCCGACGAAGTCGCCCGGCTTGATGTCGGTGACCGCGGCATTTGCAACGCTCGCCAGGTTCCAGCCGTCGGCAAGGGTGACATCGACGGTCTCTCCTTCGCGGGTCTTCACCTTGAGAGCGGAGCCGCTATAGGTGACGATGCTGCCTCTGACATGGATCTGCTCGGCCTTCTGGTCTTCGGCATGGACGGACGCCGCTGGAAGTGCCGTCGACGCGATAGCGGTGAGCCCCAGGAGGAGGGCGGGGATAATGGTCTTGATCATGTCGTTCTTCCTACTAGTTGGTAGTTTTGCTGAACGTGGTTGTCGCTCCGAGCTTTTATTCCGCCCGGAACTTTATCGAGCGGCGGTCGGAGTGAGCCGCTCCAGGGTGGGGGCGAGAATGGTGGCGAAGATCTCCGGGGTGCCGTAAGCACGGGCTGACAGCATGGCGCCGTGGACGGAGGCCATGAAGGCTTCAGCCTCGACGCGCGGTTCGCTCGACAGTTTCAAACTGCCATTCTTCAAGCCTCGCTCCATGACCGAGGTCAGCCATGTCGACGCAAAGCGGAAGAAAGCCTTGACCTCGGCTGCGACCTCCGGCGGCAGCGCCGGCAGTTCGCTTGCCAGCAGGGCGCACACGCAAAACGGCCGGCTGGCGTCCTCGATGCACTGGGCCCAGTGGCCCGCATAGGCCTGGAGGAGTGCCAGCGGATCCCGCACCTGCTGCTCCAGGCCCGCGATACCCGCTTCGGCATCTTCGCGATAGCGGACGACCAGCGTGCGCACCAGATCGGTTTTGCTTGGAAAGTGGTGATGGATGCTCGCCTTGCGGATGCCGACGACGGCAGCAATATCGGCATAGCTGAAGCCGTTATAGCCTCCGGTCATGATCAATGCTCGAGCAGAAGTCAGGATTTCGTCGGACGTCGTCGAAAGGTTGCTCATGGCGCTTATCTACCTTCCAGTAGGAAGGTTGTCAAGCGGAATGCAGTTTTCTGCCATCGGCCGTCGTTGAGGCGGTAACCGGCTTCACTCTTGACGCGGGCGAAAGTGATGACGGCATCGGTTGTAACGACCGGCCTTGACTCGCCTCGAAACACCAGAACATAATCGGAACATCTAATATGCGGGATGGAGTTCTGGATGTGCGGCCGCGTCTATATCAAGACCTCGCTTGAGGAACTGGTGCGCAATTTCGCCTTCGCGGAGCGTGGTGCGATCGATGCGCTCGGGAACCGATTTCCGCGCTATAACGGTGCGCCGACACTGGATTATCCCATCATCATTCGCGACATGGTCCGCGAGCCTGATATTATGGGGCCGGTATTCGCCAGCGCTCGCTGGGGTCTGATGCCGGAATGGATGAAGCCGGCAGGGCGGCCGCCACCGATCAATGCGCGCTGCGAGGGTATCGGTACCAACGGCCTGTTCCGCTCGGCCTACAGGTCGCGCCGCTGCCTGGTGCCGATCAACGGCTTCTTCGAGTGGAAGGATATTTTCGGCACCGGCAAGAACAAGCAGCCCTATGCGATCGCCATGGCTGACGGCTCGCCCTTTGCGCTCGCCGGCATCTGGGAGACGCGGCGCGAGAATGACATAGAGACTCGGAGCTTCGCCATCGTCACCTGTGAGCCGAATGCGATGATGGCGCAGATCCATGACCGCATGCCGGTCGTCCTGCACCGCGAAGATTACGAGCGCTGGCTATCGCCGGAGCCTGATCCGAGCGACCTGATGAAGCCGTTCCCGGCGGAACTGATGACCATGTGGCCGATCGGCCGCAATGTGGGTTCGCCCAAGAATGACACGGCTGACATCATCGATCCGATCGACCCCGATCCGGAACCGACGTTGATCTGAATTCACTGGCTCGGGCGGGAGCCATCCATCAACCATGCGGTCAAAGAGATACCTCGCGAGAGGACAGGACGACGCATGCCAGAACAAATCACCTGGAAATCGTGGGAATATGTCAGCGGCCGGGACATCAAATATAAATGGCGGCACGCCTGGAAAGAGAAACCCGGCGACGATTACGTTGCTTTTGACGGCGATACCCAGATCGGAAGGATATTCCGGTCACAGGCAGGCGGAGTGGTCGATAATCGATGGTTCTGGATCGTGGCGACGGACGGCAGCCATCGACTGGATTGGCCGTCGGCTGGATACGAAGACAGTGCCTACGTCGCCTCAAGGCGGCTCGAAATGATCTATGAGAGCATCAAGAGCGGAAAACCAAGGACGGCGCACCCATGAGCATCGAAGGCCATTCGCGTGCACCGGGCGCCAATGTGATCGTTGAGCATTATTGCGAGCACCGGCTTGCTGACGGCACAGGCTGCAAGGAATGGGGAGGTTGGGGCCACAGCCCATCCCCGGCTGTGCCAACGCGCTGGTGGTGTTGGGAACACAGGAACAGGCGCTGAGGCGGAAGCTGGAGGCTGCCGGGGGTGGGAAAATCACCCAATGAGAGCTGGCTGATTGATGTTCCGCCGTCAGCCGTCGGTCGAGACGGTGACAGGCTTCCACGCCTCGATCTCCTGCTGCAGGCGAGCGATCCTCTCTGACACGTGCCTGAGGGCGTCGCTGCCGAGCAGAAGCTGCGGCGGCGGATTATCGGATTCGATGAGGTCTAGAACCGCGGCGGCCAGTTTGGCGGGATCGCCGCGCTGCTTGCCGCTGACGGCCTGTCGCGCCTGGCGGATCGGGTCGAAAAGGGCATCATAATCGGCGATCGACCGCTCGGTGCGGACCATCGATCGTCCGGCCCAGTCCGTCCGGAAGGAGCCGGGGCAAAGGGTGGTCACATGCACTCCGAACGGCGCCATTTCCGCCCGCATCACTTCCGATATCCCCTGAAGCGCAAATTTGCTGCCGCAGTAATAGGCGATGCCGGGCATGGTGATCATGCCGCCCATCGACGTGACGTTGACGATGAACCCTTGGCGTCGCTGGCGAAACCTCGGCAGAAATGCCTTGGCAACGGCGACGGCGCCGAAGACATTGACGTCGAACTGACGCCGCATCTCTTCGATCGGCGACTCCTCGAGCACACCTTCATGGCCGTAGCCGGCATTGTTGATCAGCACGTCGACCGGCCCATGCTCTTCCTCCACTTGGCCGACGACATCATCGATACGGTCGAACTCGGTGACGTCGCAAAGGACCGGCCGCAGGCCAGGCAGGGTTTTGGCGAGCGCTGTCAGCGACGCCTGCGAGCGCACGGTGCCGATCACCGTGTGACCCGCCTGAAGAGCCGCAGACGCAATGGCGAGCCCGAAGCCGGAATTCGATCCGGTGATGAAGAAGGTCTTTCGTGTCATGAGCGAAGATTCCTTGATTGAGGATGGGATTTGACAAATAGTATGAAGAACCCCGTCCTTCGATGGCGGATTGTCTGAATATGTTGCCAAATCCTATGCAAGGTGATCGCGGCCCATCCAGGCGAGGGGAGATGGTCGCGCTGGCCGGACGTCTCGCCCCGCGTCACGGATACAATCCGACGGCGCTTAGCTCCGTCCGCATCCTGCGCACCGAAGCCGTGCTCCACGACATCCCGGTGCTCTATAGACCGGGCGCGGTTTTCGTCCTGCAGGGCAGCAAGCAGGGCATCCTCGAAGGCGAAGTCTTCCTCTATGATGAGGAGCATTATCTGGCGGTGTCGCTGCCTGTTCCATTCCGGATGACGTCGACCGCCAGTCCCGAGCGGCCATTGCTTGCGGTCTATGTCGAGTTCGATATGCAGATGGCGGCCGAGATCGCGCTGCAGGTGGAAAAACATGCCGAACTGCCAGGCGACGAGCCGAGAAGTCTCGTGTCGAGCAGGATGTCCGGTGATATAGAGGATGTGCTGCTGCGCCTGCTGACGGCGCTACGCAGCAGCGCTGAGACGGATGTGCTTGGCGCCGGCATCCTGCGCGAACTGCACTACCGTGTCCTGGTCGGTCCGCAAGGCGGTGCAATGATCGCGGCCCTTCAGCAGAAAGGCAGATCCGGAAAGATCATTCGGAGCCTGGCCTGGCTGCGGAAAAACTATGGCTCGGAGATCGCGATCACCGATCTGGCAAGAGAGGTGGGCATGAGCGTTCCCTCCTACCATGTCCATTTCAAGGCTCTAACCGGCAACAGTCCGATGCAATACGTCAAGGCGATGCGGCTTCACGAAGCAAGGTTGATGATCGCCCGCCGGACGAGAACGATCGCCGAGGTCGCGGCTTCGGTGGGCTACGCCAGCCCGGCGCAGTTCAGCCGCGACTTCAAGCGGCATTTCGGGCGCACCGCATCGGAAGAGATCAAGTGGGTCCAGCGCCACCTCGGCGAACCGGGTGACGATCACGGTTAGGCATAGCTCCCGGGCCTAGCTGGTTATCCGAGGCGCGCTGACGATCTTCAGGAACAAGGCCTCCATGGCCTGTTCAATACCTTCGGTGGGACTAACCGCGAAATAGAAGCCGGGGGTTGCGCATTCTTCCATTTTCGCGGCGATCTTGGTCTCGAAGGGCTTTACCCAATCCTTGTAGAAGTCGTTGTCGGGCAGGGGCAGATAGGTCGTATAAAGGACGGCGACTTTGATGCCGCGATCTTTGAGCTTCTGGCAATAAGTCGTGTCGATCGGTTCGATGCATCGTCCGCCGTTTACCCCTTTCGGGCTAGTGCAGCCGGCCGGCTTATAGCTATCCCCAACACCGTCAGCCACGAAAAATACGATCTTCTGGCGATCGGCATTGCTGGTGCCCTTGCCGACGTTGCCCTTGATTTCGCTTTCGATCCCTTTCAGCGCTTCGTCAAAGCTCGTCTGCTGGTCGCTGTAGTAGTTCTGATAAGGAATGCTCATAAGATTTATCATGTCCGTCGCGACTGCTACGGCGCTAAGATCATAGTCCAGGTCGGAGACCTTGAAGAGCTTTGCGGCTTTGGCGTCCTGGGCAGTCTTGCCGAACGTATAGGCAGCGACCCTGAATTGGCTTGCCATGGACTGCGTGTCCTTTGCCTTAGCCATCAAGGCTTTGACGGCAGCGGCGACCACGTCGATACGGATGGTCACGCCATTATTGCGTGCGACATTGTAATAGCTTTTCTTATCCTCGACGCCCTTTTCAGAAACGATATGGCATGCGAATGCGCAGTTTTTATCTTTGCCGCCATCGTGGCCGCTTGCTGTCGCATTTTTCATGGCGGTTATGTCAGCAGCGGTGGCCCCAACGCCCATTGATGGAGTGTTATCCAACAGCATGAAGAAATCCATGTAGGACGGCGTCTCATACTGGGCTGTTGCCGTCCCGGAAACGGTGATCTGATGAAATCCCATCACCTGCATGAAGCTCGTGGGCATCGTCGCGTTAAAGGATACGGTCGAGCTGAGAACACCGCCCTTTTTTTGAACGCTGATGTCGACGGTGACGGGCACGTCGCCATGTTCTTTAGACATCTGCGAAAAGAAGATCTTCTGGGCTTCGGATTTTCCGAGCGTCAGCGACCCATCGCCGGACATTGTGTTTGCTTGCGTTGCCGCTTGTGAATTCGGCGTAATGGATCCGACCGCCGCCGCGTCCGCAGCGGCATAGAGTTCGGTGCGAAGCGACAGGGCGCTGCCAAAATCAATGGCTGTACCCGCCGCCCCGAACAGCGGGACGACGAGCAGCGCCGTCATGATTCCGAAATTGCCGGATCGGTCAACAATGAAACGATGCAACATACAAAACCTGCCTTCCCGGTATCCGTGTTATTGGTTGCGCCGCAAGAAAATTTCTACAATCGCGATCACTAACAGCCGAATGTAAACCACAGGCAAGTACGTATGGTTGTATTTTCACTAAATCGCTGAAGAACTCGCGGTGGCAATCATCAGCGCCATCGAAGCCCACAAAGCAGCCACCGGCATTTTCGCCATTGATAGACGAGCGCTCTTGGCGCGCTGGATTTCCGCGCTACCTCTGCACGCGGCAACGGAGGAAGACGATGAAAATCCGTAAGTTCACGATTACCGATGTGGCGTTGGAGCGTTCTCCCGGGCAGCAGGCGGACATCTTCGTCGGCAATCTGGTCGACGAGCGGCAGGGAGGGCCGATCACCATCGGCTATGGACGCTACGCACCCGGCCAGAGCCTGACCGAGACGATTGCGGTCGACGACGTCATGATCGTTCTGGAAGGGCGGCTATCGGTCTCGACGGATTTGGGAACCGTCACCGCCGGGCCAGGCGAGATCGTCTACATGCCCAAGGGCGAAGCGGTGACCATCCGCTCGCATGAGGAAGGGGCGCTCACCGCCTATGTCACCTATCCGCATTGGCGCCCGGCGCACGCGTAAGCTAGGGTCTGCGGCTCAGCGCCTGTATTCCGGCTCGCTGCGATCGAGCGCGCGCTTCACCGACTCCAGATGGAGCCGGGCCGATTCCGGGTCTCCCTCGCGCATTTGCCGGTACGCCGCCTCCGCAATCTCAGGCGCGACGGCAAGGACCTGGCGTCCGGTCGACAGGGCGAGCGTCTGCACTTCGCAGGCGCGCTCGAGATAATAGAGGTCGTCCCAGGCCTCGGCGATATTGGGTGCGCAGACCATCACGCCGTGGTGCTTCATGAAGACGATGTCGGCATCGCCGATCGCAGCCGCAATCCGATCGCCCTCGCGCGCATCGAGCGCCAGGCCGTTATAGTTGCGGTCGATGGCCGTGCGTCCATAGAATTTCAATGCGGTCTGCCCGGCAAAGATCAGGGGATCGCCCTCCGTCATCGAAAGGGCGGTGGCATAAGGCATATGGGTGTGGAACGCCGCCTTGGCGCGCGGGACGTTCTTGTGAATCCTGGCGTGGATGTAAAAAGCGGTGGCCTCGGGCTGCCCGCTGCCCGACACGACATTGCCGTGAAAGTCGCAGATCAACAACATCGAGGCCGTCAGTTCTGCGAAAGCGTAGCCATAAGGGTTGACGATGAACAGGTCGTCATAGCCGGGAACGACGGCCGAGAAATGGTTGCAGATCCCTTCCTCCATGCCGAGCCTTGCCGCCATCCGGAAGCAGGCCGCCAGATCGACGCGGGCCTGCCAGATGTCGTCCGTATCAAGTTTCGGCTGGTTGGGGCCGCCGGCGGGCGATGGGGCTGTGTTGAGAGAATGCGCCATGGGTCGTTTCAGATTGGTGTCGAAGGAGAGGGTGGCTGTGTTCTGGATTACGCCCGGATCAGCCTCGCATCAAGCCGGCTGGAGACAAACATGGTTCGGTTCCCCCGGGCAAGGTCGTGCTCAAGCATTGAGGCAACAAGACAAGGCCGGAGCGGGTGCAGATCTCTTGATTATGCCGCACGCTCCGGCGGTTGCACTGAAAGGTTGCTCACAGAAAAACACCCGTCTTGACTCTCTTCGTTATCAGAACATAATAAGAACATCGGCGCGGCGGCCGCCATCTGAAAACCGAAGATATGGAGAGCGGATATGCATGAGCAGCCGATCGGCGAAGCCGTGGAAGATGATGCGTGGCCTGCAAGTGATGTGATGTGGCCGCCGGAGAAGGAGATTGAGGTCTCTGAGGTGCATGCAAGCCTGGCCAAGGCGGTGGCGGGGAGCCGCGGTGTGCGATATTTCACGGCCTTCGTTATCGACATCACCAGCGATGCCTATCTGGGCGATGTCCAGATGGCGATCGACGAGGCCGCCGGCGAGGCCTGCGGTATCCTGCTGACGATGCATGTGACCGGCCGTGACGCGGCAACCGGCGATCCGATTCTGACCCAGGAAGCCACGCGACCATTCAAGTTTCCCTGCGGCCAGGGCGTCGCGAAAGCCATGGCGAGCTTCTGCGACAAGCTCAAAATGGCGGGCATCTTTCCTTGAGCGCCGCCATGGAACCGGAAACATCGTCACCGCCGGTCGAAAATGAGCTTGTCGAGGTGGTCGCCTATCACAATGGCGATATGCGGGGGCGATATGCGGGCCGCAATCGGCACGCTGCTGGAGGACGTCCGCCATTTGCGCCGGCAGTTGATATTGGCAGAAGGCGCCATGGGCGGCGGCATGACCCGCGGAGCTGGCGGCCGAGCTACGATCGAGACTAAACCGTGTCGCGACCGTTCGGATTCGCTCCTCTTGGATCCGGCGATGGGACGACAACTGCGGCGGGAGGCGGCCGCTGGCCGTTGCGGTTCCTCATTCGGCTTTTGCCGGTGCCGAAGCGGGTCGGTCGGCTCCATCATCGATCCAGGCCAGCGTCTCCGTCAATATTTCCTTCGACAGGGCAGGATCGACTATGACGCGAGCGAGGATCGTTGCCCCGACCATCGCCGACCAGTTGGCGATTGCCCGGCGTCGGCGGTCGGCGTCCGGCCCTTCGACCTTCTCGCTCATCCAGTCGAGCTGCGCCCGCAGACCCTCCGTCACCGCCGCACGGGCCTCAGGGGTCTGGCGCAGCGTGTCGGCGGCAAGTCCGGAAATCGGGCAGCCACCGGCCCTGTTGTCGCGATGGCGCGGCGACAGATACTCTTCCATGTAGGCGCCAAGCGGAAGTGACGCACCATTGCGCTGGCCAAGCGCATGCGCGAGCGCCTGGACGATCAACTCGTCCTTCGAGCTGAAATGACCGTAGAAGCTGCCATGCGTCAGGCCCGCAGCCTTCATCACCTCGGCAACGCCGACGGCCTCGAATCCTTTCTCCCGAAACAGCCGGCTTGCGACTTCCAGGATCCTTTGGCGGTTTTCGGCCATCTGCTCACGGCTGATTTTCATGTTGAGATTTCTCCCTCTCTGCCATTGACTTTTTTATGATAGCCATCATTTTAAATCAGTAATTAGGATCGTCATCATAATTATATAACGCTCATTCGAAAGAGAACAAGACAATGACTGACACTCCCACCGTCCTCATCACCGGCGCCTCCTCGGGCATTGGAGCGACATATGCAGACCGTTTCGCCCGGCGTGGGCACAATCTCGTACTGGTCGCGCGCAATAAGGCAAGGCTGGAGGCCCTCTCGGCGCGACTTCGCGAGGAAACCGGCGTAACGATCGACATCCTGCAGGCCGATGTCACCAAATCCGATGAGCTCGCGGCGGTGGAAACCCGTCTGCGCGACGATCATCGGATCGGAATTCTGGTCAACAATGCCGGCACGAGCCTCGAAGGTACGTTTGTCAATCAGCCGGTCAATGATATCGCCCAACTGATCGCGCTCAACGCGACGGCGGTCGCCCGCCTTTCCAGCGCCGTTGCGCCACGCTTCGTCGAAGCGGGCTCGGGCGCCATCGTCAACGTCTCCTCGGTCGTCGGGCTCGTCCCGGAATTCGGAATGACGGTCTACGGCGCCACCAAGGCCTTCGTGACCTTTCTTTCCCAGGGGCTCAGCCTCGAACTCGGTCCCAAAGGCGTCTACGTCCAGGCGGTCCTGCCGGCGGCGACGCGGACAGAGATCTGGGAGCTTTCCGGCATCGACGTCAACACGCTCTCCGGCATGATGGAAGTGGGCGAACTCGTGGACGCCGCCCTGGCAGGCTTCGACAAGCGCGAGCCCATCACCATCCCGCCGCTGCACGATGCCGCTCAATGGGACGCCTATCAGTCCACGCGCCAGGCGATGATCCCGGGCTTTTCGCAGGCTGAGCCTGCAGAGCGCTATCGCGCCGCCTCCTAGCGCTTTCCGAAGCAACGCGCTGTCACAAACACAGGCTGTGTCGCAACGCCGGCCTGTGCCGGGTTTCGGCGCGAAACTCCGAGACCTGACAGAGATCCCTGAAATCAGACGAAAGAAACGCAATGACGGACAACGCAATTTTTGAACCCTACAGACTCGGCAAGCTGACGCTGGCGAACCGGATCGTGATGGCGCCCTTGACCCGCAACAGAGCCGGCGCCGGCTTCGTGCCGGGCAATATCGCCGCGACATATTATGCCCAGCGGGCGACAGCCGGCCTGATCATCTCGGAAGGCGCACAGATTTCGCAGGAAGGGCAGGGCTACCAGGATACACCGGGAATTTATACGCAAGCCCAGATCGACGGCTGGCGGAAAGTCACCGGCGCGGTGCATGCCAAAGGCGGACACATCTTCCTGCAGCTCTGGCATGTCGGTCGTATTTCGCATGTCGATCTGCAGCCGAATGCGCAGGCGCCGGTCGCGCCATCGGCCATCAAGGCCGAGACCAAGGTCTTCGTCAACAATGCCTTCGTCGACGTGTCCGAACCTCGCGCGCTCAAACTGGATGAGATCCAGACGATCATCGCCGGTTTCCGCCGCGCCGCCGCCAACGCGATTGCCGCGGGCTTCGATGGCGTCGAAGTCCATGGCGCCAACGGCTATCTGCTGGAACAGTTTGCCAAAGACGGCTCCAACACCCGCACCGACGCCTATGGCGGCTCGGTCGAACATCGCGCCCGGATGATATTGGAAGTCGCTGCGGCGGTGGCTGCCGAGGTCGGCGCGGAGCGGACGGGGGTGCGGATTTCGCCGGTCAACAGCGTCACCTCGAGCGATCCGCAGGCGCAATTCAACTATATCGCCGAGAAGCTTGGCCAGATGGGGATTGCCTATCTCCATGTCGTCGAAGCAGGGCGCGGGGGGCCGAATGAGGCTGCTGCCTTTGACTACGCCGAGCTCAGGGCCAAGTTCGCAAACACCTACATTGCCAATAACGGCTACGACCTCGACCGCGCAACGTTGCGATTGACGGAGGGCGCGGCGGATCTCTTCTCGTTCGGCCGGCCATTCATCGCCAATCCTGATCTCGTCGAGAGACTGAAGACCGCTGCTCCGCTGGCGGAGGTGAACCCGGCGACCATCTATGGCGGCGGCGCCGAAGGCTATACCGACTATCCCTCCATCGCCGCATGACAGTCGCCTGATGCACCGGCGCCGCGCTGCTGCGCGGCGCCTTTTCACCATGCCGGAAATTGAACTCTCCTGGCATCGCCTGCGTCAGCTCGTGTGAGCGTCGGGTTCACTGCACGTGACGATCTACGGGCGACTGCACCGGATTTATGCAGGAGCGTCACATCGGCGGCATTCCTCCGAATGTCTGCGCCGCCGGATCGACCCTGTCCCAGGCAAGGCCGCGCGCGGTGTAGGTCACCATCTGCGGCTGGTACCGGCCGGGCTCGTCGAGACTGGCGGCATGAACGGTGAAGAAGTCGGGCATGTAGGAGAAGGTCATGTAGACGGGTGCGCCGCAGGCGGGGCAGAAGCCGCGCGTCTTGACGTTGCCGTTGTCGGCGACCATTTGCCAATGCGTCGCCTGGCCTTCCAGCTTCACCGCCTGCCGGCTCGGGAAAGTCAGATAGGATCCGTGCCCGGTGCCGCTTGAAGCCTGACAGTCGCGGCATTGGCAGTCGTTCATCGCAATCGGCTCGGCTGAAATTTCATAGTGGATCGCACCGCAGGCGCATCCGCCGGTGTAAGGCTTGCTCATGTCTCTCTCCTGATGAAATGCTGCTCAATAAAATGTTGTGTCGGCAAGTGCGATGTCGGCCGCCTCAGTCCGTCTCGTCGACGATGGCGCCGATGTTCTTCACGACCTTCTTCCAGCCTTCGCCCATCTTCTGGAAGGCCGTTTCATTCCTGGGCAGGATGAAGCCGGAATGGATGAGGCGAAGCCGCGTGCCGGCTTCGACCTCGGACAGGATGAAGGTGACGACAGTGTCGAGCGGGGAGCCGTAGCCGGCGTTTCCCTCATGCCCGCCTTTCCAGGCATAGGAGAGACGCTTGTTCGGCTTCACCTCCAGCACCTGGCAGTGAATGGTGCCGTCCCAGGCGCCGGCGGGCGTCGTCTGGTAGGTGAAGCGTTTGCCTTCCACCGGCTCGAAGCCCGCCGGCATCATCAGCCAGCGGCCCATCAGATCCGCTGTGGTCAGCGTTTTCCAGAGCGTCTCCGGCCGATGCGGGAAAACCTCGTCGACCACGATCTCCTGCGTGTCGGGCTTCAATGCGGTGTCGCTCATGGATCGATTTCCTTCAGCAATGTTCTGAGATTGGCAAAACGGTCGCGCCAGAAGAGGCCGTAATGGCTCATCCAGTCGACAAGCGGTTCCAGGCCTTCCGGCTCGGCGCGATAATAGACCTTCCGCCCTTCGGGGCGCTCAGTGACGAGGCCCGCCTGTTTCAGGGCTTTGAGGTGCTGCGAAATGGCGCCCTGCGTGACGCTGCTTGCCCGCGTCAGTTCGACGACGGTGATCTCATCGGCGTTGACAATCTGCTCAAACACGGCCCGCCGTGTGGGATCGGCAAGCGCGCGCATGACGGCGGTGATGGAAACGGCTTCGGTCATGAAGAAACCAATAGCGCATGCTAATTGATGAGTCAACACTAATCTGTTTGGTCGACGGCCGGTCGCTACGCCGCTCAGGTGGCGCGTTCGGCTGTTCTTACGGAATGATCCAACGCCCTCGTGCCATGAGGAACAAAACGCGCATGCCGATGTTGCTACTCCAATGGTGATAGCACCGTGGGAGGAAGTTATGCATCAATCTCTTCAGTTTGTCCTGGTCGGCTTGGCCGCGATAAGCGGGCTGACAATCGCGCCGACGATCGCCGCGGCGCAGGACTTGGAGTTGCGTGTCGGCCCCGGCGGACTGGGCGTTTACGATCGTGATCGCGACCCCGACCGATATGATCGATATGACCGATATGACCGGCGCGGACGGCGAGGCTGCGATCCGGACGATGCCCTCGACATCGCACGCAGCGAAGGACTTCGCAGGGTGCAGATCATACGCATGTCTCCCCGCAGCATCGTTGTCCAGGGGATGACGCGCCGGGGACCGGAGCGAATGACCTTCGCCAACCAGCGAGGCTGCCCGGAAATCTGAGCCGCGGCGTGAGCAATAAGTCGGCCGGCCGGGGCGATCGTCGACCGAATGCGGCCGGCGCGGAACCTTTGGGCAATCCGAACATTGCTGCCCATGCAGCGCTCTGCTTTGGGCCGGCTGCATCGTTGAAGCACCATTGGAGGATTCATCATGATGAGCGGTCAATTGAAGGCGCTTCTCGCCGTCCTTGCCGTTGCCGGCTACCAGAACAGGGACAAGATCGGGGAGCTGCTGCGGGGCATCCAGAACCCTCAGCAGTCTGGCGCGGGAAACCAGCAGCCGGGCGGCCTTGGGGGCATCCTTGGCGGACTGGGTGGTGCGGGCGGTCTCGGCGGCTTGCTCGGTGGGCTGACATCCGGCGGCATCGTCAGCGGCGGTCTGGGCGATCTCCTGAAGACGTTTCAGCAGAACGGACACGGTGACAAGATCGACTCGTGGGTACAGCCCGGCCAGAATGCCGACATCAATGACGGCCAACTCGCCGAAGCACTGGGCCCGGACGTTCTGAACGAGATTGCTTCGAATACCGGCCTTTCACATCAGCAGATTCTCGATCGGCTGAGCCGCGATCTTCCCAAGGCCGTCGACGACCTGACTCCACAGGGAAAACTGCCGACCGCCGAAGAGTTTATGTCTTCCGCCAGCCAATCCACCACCTCCGCGCGGCCGAGCACCATTTGATATCGATGTAGTGGCGCAAGTCCAGCGCCACTGCGTCTGCCATCGCTGTATTTGCCCGCGAGCTCACCCGCACTCCGGCTCCCGCGGGCGTACCATGCCGACCTTCGCCGGCCGGCATGGATCCCAGGCTAGAGACCCCGGGATGACGGCGGTTAGGGTATTTTTCGCCAGACGCCCGCCGGCGACAGGCCTCGAGTACGCGCGCTAGTTCGAGAGGTACTTCTGAAGAAATGTGTGAACGCTGCGGATGGACTTTTCGGCGGCGTCTGGATTGTATTTTTCGATATGGCCAAACACCCGCCGCCCCACCTTAAACGCCGGGGCATCAAAATCGTGGTAGGTACCTTTGTAGATATTGAGCTCGATGGGCGGGCTATTGTCACTCAGACCGGCAAGCCTCTTCCGGCATCGGTCGGCCGGGCTCCAATTGTCTCGGTCGCCACTCAAGATCAGGGTCGGCACTGTCGCATCGCCCTGACTTCCGGCACAGAGGGGATAGTAGGCAACCGCTGCCCGGAATTTTCGGTCCATGAGCTGTTCGTTGCCCTCGATTTTTGTTCCCTCCAGCGTCGCCGTGCCGCCCGCTGAAAAGCCCATCAGCGCAACGCGCCTCGCATCGACAAAGCTTTGTTTCGACAAAAAATTCAAAGCGCCATAGGCGTCGAAGACGCGATCTGGGAGACGGCTTTCACACGTGTCCTTGATGTTGCGGGTGGTGAAGCTATCGACGACAAGCACGACGTAACCCCATGAGACCAGCCGTTTCGGCCACAGGTCTTTGACGCTCAACCGCATGCCCTCGCATCCATGCAGCACGACGACCGCCGGGAAGGGACCATCACCCTGAGGGCGGGACACATATCCGAGCAGGGGGGTGCCTTGCGGCTGAGGGAGGCTCTCTCCCTGTTCATTGGCCTTGCGGATTCGAAACGGGCTGAGCTTGACGGGCGCGCTTTCGAAGTGAACCATTTCGTCGGCATCAGCTGGGTTTCCAGCGAGCGTGGCGCTGAGAAAAGCGACAAGGCAAAGAAAAAGTCTCGTGGTTTTCACTGAACTTCTCCACCGTTTGTTCAACAGCCTGCTCATTGTACGCCGGAGCTGAAGGCTCGAAAAGCGGTGAGGCGTTCTGTCGATCGGGGCGATTTCAAACCGGCGCATGACCTGCGATTAAAAGCCCTTGATCACCCCCCGGCGGATCATTTATGACTACCGCAAATCCAAGCTGCGAAATTTGAGTCCAGAGGTGATGTCGACCAAATCGGCGGCGCCCTCGGATAGTACGCGCCATTCGCCAAGGCTTGAGAGCCGGCCAGCGTTACTGAGCTACCATCGCGAGTTTGCCGCAGAGCTTACCTCTTGCTCCGTCATCCCAGGGCTTGTTGTCCCGAGGATCTACGTTGGCCGCCACCGGCAGCGGACATGGATCCTCGGCATGGAGCACCGCCTACAAAACCAACTGATTATATGGCACAATTGCCAAGTTTTTGTCCCGCGCCATTTAATCGAGAGTCCTGTGGGACAAAGAGCATCTGATCTGTTCTTGAAAAAAACCACTAGGATAATGTAGTCCCTTACATTCTGGCCTTGCTTTCTTCTAGCGCAGTGCGGTCTATCATGGATGATACGACTCGTTTACTAGCGCTGTGTGCGCCAGAGGCTTTAACTTGCTCGAAACTATCCCCATGTATATGCGAGATTCAAATGCGACTATTTTTCAGTTGCATGGGAACGATCGCCGTGGAATAGACGTTGGATAATGGTCTATGTCGCGCGCAGATAGGCTGATTGAGGAACTGAAAGCATGTCATGGGCCTTACCCATACAGGGATATCGTCAAGATCCTTGTGTCGTTCGGCTTCGAGGAAGAAACTGGCGGAGGTGGATCAGGACGAAAGTTCTATCACCCCATACACAACCGGACCTTCATGCTTCATGAACCCCATCCCGGTAACGAGGTTCACCGGTACGTCGTCCGAAATCTTCGCGCCTTCTTGGAGGAACTGGGCTTAATATGAGCACGATCAAATACAAAGACTATCAAGCTCTGGTCGAATATGACGATGGCGCCTTCTTCGTAAAGGTCCTTCATATTGACGATCTTCTTGTCGCACAATTTAACGTGGCATCTGAGGCCGAAAACGTCCTGCGGGATTTGGTAGATAATTATCTCGCTCATTGCGAAGCCAATGGACGTCAGCCCAGCAGGCCATTTAAGGGATCATTCAACGTTCGCATTTCGCCTGATCTCCACCGCCGCGCAGCGATGGCCGCCGCAGATGATGGTCTGTCACTTAACCACTGGACTAACCTAGCAATATCCGAAAAACTTGAATGCACCCGGCTTTCGGATCGCATCCACGGAGTTATAACTGCGAAACAGGTCGCCTCGGTATGGGGCAAGGGCCAGCTTTCAAATGACGAATTCGGTATCCTGCGTCGGCCAACCACTTTCACAGGTCACGCAGTTGCGGCCGTGATTAAGAGCGATAAGATGCGGATTGTTCATGGCTAAGCGGAAGCCCCACTCGGATGCCAAAAGGCATCGTGTAATCGGCCTCTCATTAATCGAAGTCGATATCAAACAGTCGGCGATGGATGCGGAAAAGGAGCCCGACTCTGAGTTTCAGTACGACGCTGAAATTGACGATTTAGAGATAATGGATACGGACATTGTGGTTTTTGCTTGCATTTTCGCTCTGCGAAAAACTTATCCGGATCAACCTGACGATGTAACAAGCATCACGGCGAAATATTATTGTGGAGTACGTGCGGCGTCCGCTAAACCTGATGCCAGAGAACTCGCCTTGGGGTTTGCGGCAACAACTGTCTGGTCGTCGTTCTCGTCTCTATGCGCCATAGCGACGCAGCAGATGGGTACGAGTTTCCCCATCCTGCCTCCCGGTCCCGACACAATCAACATTCGGCGGCAGGACGAGACTTAACTGGGCGTGTGTGCGGTAGCGTTTCGCCCAATTCCGGCCGCTGGCGGGTGCAAGGGGCGCCCACTTGGTCGGGCAGGCTCGATATCAAACTGACGCGCGACCCACGATTAGCCGTTGATCACCCCCCGGCAAATCAGTTAAGACTACCGTAAATCCAAGCTGCGAAATTTGAATCCAGAAGGTGATGTCGACCAAGTCGGCGCCGCGCTCTGATCGGTGTGTCTGTCACCGTCCGGCCAGCTTCCAGATCATCATTGATCCCACATCCTCTTCCGCCTGACCTCTCATCTTCGATCACATCGGGATCGGGCCGGGTAGCGCTCGCCTCTTCAAAGGAGAACTGTAATGGACCCTTCGATTGCTCCGGCCTCGCGGGCCGCAGTGGTGACGCCGAACGATAGTGCTATTGTCGGTGCGCGTGCGCTTTATATCGGCACGACGGGCGATGTTGCCATTGCGCCGCGTCGGGACGTGGATCCGGTCATCTTCAGAAACGTGCCGGCTGGGACGATCCTGCCGGTTCACGCCGCCATCGTGGCGCTGACCGGGACTACGGCATCCAACATCGTCGCGCTGTTCTAGAAGCCTCCCGAAGCGGCGCCTCATGGGCAGACCCATCAAGTTCACCCAGGCGATTGCCGACAGGATTTGCGAGCGCATTGCCGACAGGGAAAGCCTGCGGTCGATCTGCCGGGATGAAGGGATGCCGGCCATGTCGAGTGTGCTGTCGTGGCTCGCCGATGACAACAAGGCAGCGTTTCGAGCCAAATACGCCCTGGCGCGCGAGATCCAGGCGGATGGCTTCGTCGACGAGATGGTCGAGATTGCCGATGACCGTGCAGACGACTGGATCGAAAAGAAGAATGCGAGCGGCGAGACCACCGGCTGGCAGGAGAATGGCGAGGCCATAAGGCGTTCGCAGCTCCGCATCGCCACCCGTCAGTGGGTCGCCGAGAAGCTGAGGCCGAAGAAATACGGTTCCAAGGTCGAGCCCGACCGTGGCATCGTGACAGGCGAGGTTTCGCAGTTGCTGGAAGATATCAATGGCAAGACGCGCGGACTTCCAAACGGCGGTTGACCAGTTTTCCGACTGGCGCTGGCGTCTCAACAACCTCTATTGGATCACCGACAAATCGGGCAAACGCGTCAGGTTCGAGATGAACTGGACGCAGATGACCTTTTTCGAGCAGATGCATTACCTCAATGTGCTGCTCAAGGCCCGCCAGCTGGGTCTGACGACCTTCATTCAGATCTTCATGCTCGATGCCTGCGTCTTCAACCGGGATATCCGCGCCGGCACGATCGCCCATACGCTGGGCGACGTGCAGACGATCTTCCGGGACAAGATCAAATATCCCTACGACAATCTGCCCGATGGTATCCGCAACGCCGTGCCTGTCGTCAGGGCTAACCAGACCGAACTGCTGCTCGGCAATAATTCGAGCATCCGTGTCGGCACCTCGCTGCGCTCGGGAACGCTGCAATATCTGCATATTTCCGAATATGGAAAGCTTTGCGCGAAATATCCGGAGAAGGCGAGGGAAGTCCGCACCGGTGCTTTGAATACGGTGCAGGCCGGCCAGCTGGTCTTCGTCGAAAGCACGGCGGAAGGCCAGGAGGGGCATTTCTACGCGCTTTGCGAAGATGGCCAGGTCAAGCAGCGCCAGGCGCTAGAGCTGACCGAGCTGGACTTCAAGTTCCATTTCTTCCCCTGGTGGAAGGAACCGCAATATGCGATCGCGCCTCAAGGCGTCATCATCACCGATGCTTTCGCAAAGTATTTCGGCAACCTGGCCGACCAGGGCATCACACTGACGGATGGGCAGAAGGCCTGGTACGTCAAGAAGGCCGAAACCCAGCTCGGCGACATGAAGCGCGAATATCCCTCGACGCCGGCCGAAGCGTTCGAGGCGAGCGTCGAGGGCGCCTATTACGCCGACCAGATGGCGGTGGCCGATGCCGAAGAGCGGATCGGGGTCTTCCCGCATGTCGAAGGCTATCCCGTCCACACCATCTCCGACATCGGCATGGACGATACCAACAGTGTCTGGCTGTTTCAGGTGCTGCCCGGCCGTGTGCGGATGATCGGCTATTTCGAGCATACCGGCACGGGCATGGACGGCATGCTTGACGAGCTGGAGCGGCGCGGGGCCGAGCACGGCTACGTCTACGGCGTCCACAACATGCCGCATGACATCAAGGTCAGGGAATGGACGCGCGGCGGCATGACCCGCATCGAGGTGATGCTGAGAGAGGTCAAGACCCGCGGTCTCGGCACCGTCCGCAAGATCGAGCGCGCCTATGTCCATGACCGGATCAACGGCACCAGGCGCATTCTGGCGAAGATCGAGTTCGATCAGGCCGGCTGCATCCAGGGCATCAAGTGCCTGCGGAATTACCGCAAGGACTGGGACGAGGATTTGAGCGTCTTCCGCGACGAGCCGCTGCATAACTGGGCCTCGCACGGTGCCGACGCTTTCGGCGGTCTGGCGATCATCTTCACCGGCTTGGCGCCTGAACCGCTGAAGCCGCAGGCCAAAGCCCTGCCGACCTTCCAGACGATGACATTCAACGAATTTGCCGATGCCACCCCTAGACATAGCGAGCGTGTTTGATGGAAGACGAAACGACGGCTTTGGCGGACGGGCAGCAATGGGACCTCGCAAAGGTCGGCGCCCGGTGGCAGCAGGAGCTCGAGCGTGCTCAGCGTTATTTCAGGTCCTGGCATGACCGCTGCGTCAAGATCGAGAAGATCTATCTCGACCAGCAGTCCGACCAGGCGAATGCGGCTAAGCGCCGGTTTCCGATGCTCTGGGCCAACACCTCGGTGCTGCAGCCGGCGGTCTACGCCCGGGTGCCGCAGCCCGTCGTCGAGCGTCGCTTCAAGGACGCCCAGCCGGTGGCGCGCATGGCCTCGGAGCTGGTCGAACGCAACCTCGCCTATATGGGCGACGAAGCCGATATCGATTCGATCATGCGGGCGGTGCGCGACGATTTCCTGCTCTGCGCCCGCGGCACCGTCTGGCTGCGCTATGAGGCCGATTTCGAGCCGCTCGACATGGGCGTCCAGCCTTCCGACCCGCCGGCGAATGGTGGCTTCCCCGAAGGTCTCCCCAACGGCTTCCTGGGCGGCTTGTCCGGCGACGGCGTGGGCGAAGATGGCGGAGCCCCGCCCGAGGTCATCAGCGACGAGCGTGTCTGCATCGATTATGTGCACTGGTCGGATTTCCTGCATTCGCCGGCCCGGCGCTGGAAGGATGTGACATGGGTGGCGCGGCGCGTGCCAATGACCGACGAGGAGCTGGAGAAACGCTTCGGCCCTGACGCCATGACATCGCTCTCAGCTCAGGCTGCCGGCAGCAACAAGGGCAGCAACCAGACGGAGCGCGCCGAAAACGAAGGCAAGACCCATGTCTGGGAGATCTGGTGCAAGAGCGAAAACTATACCGTCTGGATCGCCGATGGCGCGCCGGTGGCGCTCGAAGTGTCGGAGCCGCCGCTCGATCTGACGCATTTCTGGCCTTGCCCGCGCCCGGCCTATGGCACGATGTCGACCAGCTCGCTGATCCCGGTTCCCGACTATGTCTATTATCAGCAGCAGTGTGACGAGATCGATCTGCTGACGAAGCGCGTCAACAAGCTGACCGATCAGTTGCGCCTGAAAGTGTTCTATCCCTCCGGCGACGGCGCGATCTCGCCGGCGATCGAGAAGGCGATGCGGCCGGAAAACGATACGGTGATGGTGCCGATCCCAGAATGGGCTGCCTTCACCGACAAGGGCGGCTCGAAAGCCATCGTAACGCTGCCGATCGACGAAGTGCAGAAGGTGATCATCGCCTGCATCCAGGCCCGCAAGCAGCTGATCGAGGACGTCTACCAGATCACCGGCATCTCCGACATCGTCCGCGGCGATACCCAGGCGTCGGAGACGGCAACGGCGCAGCGGATCAAGAGCCAGTGGGGCTCGATCCGCATCCGCGACCGCCAGGCCGAGCTTGCCCGCTTCGCCCGCGACATCATCCGCCTTGCCGGCGAAATCATCTGCGACCAGTTCCAGCCGGAAACGCTGATGCTGGTGAGCGGCATCAAGCTTCCCAGCATGGCTGAGAAGCAGCAGGTCCAAATGCAGATGCAGCAGATGCAGATGGCCGCCCAGCAGGCAGCGGCGCGCGCCGAGCAGATGGGGCAACCCGCACCACCGCCGCCGCAGATGCCGCCGCAACTTGAGCAGATGATGCAGCAGCCGACGATCGACGAGGTCGTGCAGCTCCTGCGCAATGACAGCATTCGCGGCTTCCAGATCGATATCGAAACGGATTCGACGATCGAGCCCGACGAGGACGCCGAAAAGCAGCGCCGCATGGAATTCGTGCAGATGATCGGCGGCTTCCTGCAGCAGGCGGGCGCCATGGCGCAGCAGAACCCGATGCTGGTGCCCGTCATGGTCGAGACGCTGCTCTTTGCCGCCCGCGGCTTCAGGGCCGGGCGCCAGCTCGAAAGCACGCTGGAGCAGGTCGGCGCCCAGCTCTCCGAGGCCGCAACCGCGCCGAAGCAACCGCCGGAGCCGCCGGCCGAGCAGATGATCAAGCTGAAAACGGCTGAAGTGAAGGCGAGTGCCGAACAGCGGAAAGCCGAGCTTGGCGTGGCGCAAGCCGAGATCGAGCATCGCGCCTTGGTGGAACAGGCGCGCGGCGAGGCGGCGGCGCAGGCCTTGCAGCAGTTCCAGGCGCAGCAGCCCGCCTATCAGTGAACGGAGTGAAAGCATGAGAGAACGCTATTGCCGCGTCTGCGGCGGCTGGCACCCGCTCGATAAATGGCCGCACAACTGCATGCCGGCTGCGAACCCGGCGCAGTCCGATCTGCCGGCGCCGCATTTCGTCAGCGACAGTATCGACATCCAATCGATGCATGACGGCAGGCATTACACCTCGAAGGCCAAGCTGCGCTCGGCCTACCGAGCGGCCGGCGTGGTCGAGATCGGCAACGAAAAGCCGCAGCCGATCGAGAAGCCGAAGACCAATCGAAAGGCGATCCGAAACGAATTGCGGCGAGTTCACGCCAAATATAACGCCTAGAACAAAACGCTCTAACCTTTTGTTTTTACGGGCATCAATCCCCGACAAAGGAAGTTTCCGACATGGATATGGAAGACCTGAACGAGGCCGGCAACGGCAGCGAAGATTTTGGCGCGTTCGACGAGAGGCCCCTGAATGACAGGCCAGCCAGCATCCGCGACAGCCTGAAGGCGGCGATCGACACCGTCGAAGGCAATGGACCGGGCGATATCGCCGGCCAGCCGCGCGACGGGGAAAACGGCCGCTTCCTGGCCAAGGGACAGGAGCAAGCCGCAGCGGCAAGCGCAGGGCAGGCGCCCGCGGCAAACGCCGCTCAACAGACGCCGCAAGCACAGACCCAGATGCAGACCCGGGAACAGCCGGCAGGCATCGGCAGTCGGGTTCCGCCCGGCTGGTCGGCGGAAGCCAAGGCGCAATTCGCGACCCTTCCAGGCGAAGTGCAGGCGGCCATTACCAAGCGGGAGCAGGAGGTCGACAACGGCTTCCGCGTCCTGCAGGATTACAAGGGGCTCGAGGAGTTCACGCCGCTCATCCGCCAGGCCGGCATGACCCATGCGGATGTCATGCGCCGGGCGATCGACTGGGAAAAGGCGCTGATCCACGATCCCGTCAACACCGTCGTTCACGTCGCCAGGATGGCCGGGGTCAATCTTCACGCCCTGGTCAATGGCCAGACGGAACAGGTCCTGCAGCGCAATGCGCAGCAGGCCGGACCACAGCCCGGACTACAGCAAGGAGGACCGCAGCCTCGACCCATCAACGTCGAGGCGACGGTCGAACATGTTTTGCGGAAAAGGGACACTGAAACTCAAGTCGATGCCTTTCTTTCCGACCCGGCAAACGCGCATGCCGATGACGTGCTTGACGACATGATCGCTCTTATCAATGCAGGGCGGGCATCGTCGCTTCAGGACGCCTACGACGCCGCATGCTGGATGCGCCCGGACATTCGCCGGCAGTTGATCAGCCAGACTGCGCAGGCACCCGCCCGAGAACAGCAAGCCCAGAAGGCAGCAGCGGCAGATCAAGCCCGCCGCGCCTCGCGATCCATCTCTGGTTCTTCCGCGCCTGGCCCGACCCGCGATGCGGCAAGAGGCCAGCCCACCTCAATCCGAGACTCGCTGCGCGACGCCATGCGCTTTTCGCGCGGTCAAGTCTGATCAAAGGAATGATCAATGCCCATCTCGCCCAATCTCTCTGAAATCGTGACCACGACGCTGCGCAACCGCAGCGGCACGGTCGCCGACGACGTGACGAAGAACAACGGTCTTCTCACCCGTCTGAACAGCCGTGGCCGCAAGAAGCCCATCTCCGGCGGCCGCACCATCGTTCAGGAACTGCAGTACCAGGAAAACAGCACCTTCAAGCGGTTAACTTTTGCAGCCGCCGCCTGAGGTTTGCTTGCGTGCCAAAAGCCTGTCCGTCGTGGCAGCTTTGATATTGTTGCAGCGGCCGCATAGCGTTTGAGCATTCTCTTGAACGTTTGTACCGCCGGCACAGCAAGGGATTATGTGATCCAGCGTTAGGTTGGAACTCGAACCGCAATGAGCGCACTCCGTTCCAAGCCACTTCTTTCGCTGTAATGGCGTGAAATTGGTGGTTCGGTATCGGCGCCTAGGACGCGGCTTCAAGAACTCCTCTTCAGAATATGGCTCAAGTCCCCACATGGACCTGCCATAGGCCGACACGCATTTAGGATCGCCGCAGGTCTTATCGATGTTCCTCTCGATCATCGATTTTTTGCGGTATGCCTGATCCCCGCAAACGACACATGTGATTGTTTTGCCCCTTAGGTTTTGAGGACGTGGGAGGCTTCTATCGATCAGCTTCAGCTTAAATCCCTGCTGGCGGCAGGGCTCGGAGCAAAACCGAGACCGACCCGCCTTGATGTCGCTGACGCTTCGATAGAAACCACTCCCACACACCTCGCAAACAAGGGTCGAGCCTCGCGTCTTTTTAGCTCCGATCGAACCATTTGATCGGGCTTTGCCGACGCAGGCTCTAGAGCAGAATTTAGACGATGTTCCACCGGCTTCCGCATAGCGGATCGCCGAAGGCCATTTCTCGAAAGAAGCTCCGCAATACTCACATGTCAAAGTGATCTTTGGCACGTATTACCTCAGGTGAAAAACCGGGTTAATTCGGGGGAAACCATCGCCAATCAGATGTTGCATTCTAATAATAACATCTGAATCAAAATGATGGCAATCCCGAACCAAGCCGCATATGTAGCAATCCAATGGATTGTGAGGGATGCGGAAGGTCGAACGACTAGGCAGTGACGAAAGAATAATCTGCCCACGAAATCCCGGCCCATAGCAAATGGGAAGATATAGTCTGAGCTTCACTGAGTTGGCGCAAGGTGAAGAAGCAGGGGATAAAGAGCCTCTGCGATAACAGAACTGACTCTGGTTACGATATCCTGAACGTGCAGCCCTCCGACGTCATCACCGCTGCCGAATACGACCTCAAGCAGGCGGCGGTCGCCGTCTCCATGTCGGGCCTCGAACAGCTACAGAACTCAGGCGAGGATGCGATCCTCGATCTGCTCGAGCAGCGCATCGAGAACGCCGAAACGACGCTGAAGAACAACATCGCGCTCGACTGCTATTCCGACGGAACGGCCGATGGCGGGCGTCAGATCGGCGGGTTGCAGTTGCTGATCTCGACCTCGCCGACCTCGGGCACCGTCGGCGGCATCTCGCGCGCCACCTGGGGTTTCTGGCGCAACCAGAAATTCTCGGCCTCGGCCGATGGCGGTGCGGCCGCCTCGAACGCCAACATCCAGAGCTACATGAACCGGCTCTATATGTCCTGCGTTCGCGGCTCCGACGCGCCTGATCTGGTCGTCGCCGACAACAACTTCTTCCGCCTCTATTGGGAATCGCTGCAGGCAATCCAGCGTATCACCTCGGCGGACAAGGGCATGGCCGGCTTCCAGTCGCTGCAATACATGGGCGCCGACGTGATCTTCGACGGCGGCTTCGGCGGCGGTGCGCCGCTCAATCAGATGTTCTTTCTGAACACCAAGTACCTGTTCTACCGCCCGCACCGCGACCGCGACATGGCGCCGATCGGCGATGAGCGCATGAACACCAACCAGGACGCCTTCGTGCAGCTCATGGGCTTCGCCGGCAACCTCACCATGAACAACGCCTTCCTGCAGGGCGTGTTGTTCGCCTGATCGTCAACGAAAGGAAAAGCAAATGTCGATCGCAACAATCCAGTCCGATCGTCTTGGCGCGAACCCGTTCGTCGTCGAAGGCCCGATCGTTTCCGGCTCCGGTATTCCGAGCCCGAACTTCTCCCTCGGCGCTGTCGCCGGCGGGGACCGCGAATCCGAATGGGTCTATTGCCAGCTGGTGCTGGCCTCGCAGACGACCCTTCAGCCCGGCCAATGGTTCCAGTGGACCAGGGATTATGTCGCCTCGCTGCTGACCACGGCGGCTGCCGTCGTCGGCCAGCGCTGCGGTGTCTTTTCCGGTGCTGCCCAGCCTCCGACGCTGACCGGCGGTCCGGTCGGTGCCATCACGCTTGCACCGGGCACCTATTACATCTGGCTGCAGCGCAATGGCCAGGCGCCGGCATTGGTCGCAACCGCAACGGCGGCCCTCGTCGTTGCCGAAACCACCACCACGGCAGGCCAGGCGAGCGCCCCGGCATCCGCCACGGCAACCACCAAGGCCATCGCCAACGTCAACTTCGCGGCGGCCAACCAGACGTTCACGGCCACCACGGTCAATGGCTCCAACTTGCTGACGAGCGTTTCCGGGCTGAATGCCGGTTCCGGCCCGTTCATCGGCGCGGCCGTCTCCGGCACCGGCATCGCAGGCGGAACCACCATCTCGGGCATCACCTACAGCCCGAGCGGCGTCGTCCAGAGCATCACCCTCTCGGCCAACGCCACCGCCAACGGCACCGGCATCACCATCACCGCGACCGGCGTGCTCGAAGCAACGCTGCTGCGTCCGTTCCTGTCGAAGGTGAACTAAACCAAGCATCAACGGGCGTTTCGGCGCCCATTTCGCCAACCTCTCTATGCGTGGCGTGCCCCTCATCCGCCTGCCGGCACCTTCTCCCCGCTCGCGGGGCGAAGGGGATATGCCGCGACCTCTCCGTTCCCCTCCAACCTTTCGCGGGGCACGTCCCCTCTCCCCGTTTTTACGGGGAGAGGGCTAGGGTGAGGGGCAGCCACCCGCACGACATCAAGCCGGCACTTCGGCGCCCGCTTCCTTTCCCCGCCATCAACAGTGAGACAAACACCATGCCCGACAGCAACACCGGAATTTATGCCTCTTTCAGCCTCGAACCGGTCGAACAGACCTTTCTGACGGAGAAGGAAGGCCGGCCGATCTTTGCCGACAAGGAATTCGTCCGCATCTTCATCTCGGGCGACAAACATACCGAAGTCTATCGCGAGGTCACCGACAACGACAAACAGCGCTTTTCCGATGCCTATAAGCGATTCAAGGAAGGCGCGGCTGCCCGCGAGCAGCTGACCGGCACGCCGCTTTCGCAATGGCCCTATCTGAAGCCCAGCCAGATCAAGGAGCTGGAGGCGGTCAATATCTATACCGTCGAGCAGCTCGCTGCCCTTTCCGACACCGTCAAGCAGAAGGTGGGCATGGGGGCGAACGAACTCGTCGCGGCTGCTCGGGCCTATCTCGCCACCGCTGAAAACTCCAGCGCTGCCTCGGCCTTTGCCGCCGAAAACGAGCGGCTGAAGGACGAGGTGACGCGGCTGCAGGAGCAGATGAAGGAGATGGCCTTGCGCTTCGAGGCGCTGGAAAAGGACGGCGAGGACGGCAAAGGCCGCAGCCGGCAAGCGGCCTGATGAAGCCTCAAAGCAAGCGGCCCCCTCATCCGACCCTTCGGGCCACCTTCTCCCCGCTGGGGAGAAGGGGTTATGCCGCGACGTCTCGACTCCCTCTTCTCCCCAGCGGGGAGAAGGTGCCCGTAGGGCGGATGAGGGGGCCACGCGGCACAACCCTCCTCGCCACGCCCACAGCTCTGCTTTGAACCGGAGATCCGCGCATGTCGCTCCTGACCATCATTCAGAACGTCTGCGCGGAGATCGACCTCGATCCGCCGACGGCCGTCATGTCCTCGGCGGATCCGCAGATCATGCAGCTGCGCATTCTCTCCACCCGCGCCGGCCGCGACCTGATGCGCGAGCATGACTGGTCGGCGCTGATGGTGCAGCGGCAATTTGCAACGACCGGCGCCAATCCGGAGCCGGCCGAGCCGCCCGCCGACTGGGACCGCTTCGCCGCCAATTCGAAGATCTGGAACGCTTCGCGCCTCTGGCAGCTGAATGGCCCGGTGGAGCCGCAGACCTGGCAGCGCAATACCATCCTCAATTCGAACCCGGTGCCTGAGATCTGGCGCATGGCCGGCGGCAAGCTCGATATCCATCCGAATTCTGCAGGCGAGACGATGGCTTACGCGTATATTTCCGGCTTCTGGGTGGCGGTGAATGGCGAGGCGACCTATGCCGCCAATTGGGCTGGTGACACCGATACCGCCCGTTTCCCCGAAGACCTTCTCGAACTCTCGCTGATCTGGCGGTGGAAGCGGGCCAAGGGCCTCGACTATGGCGAGGAGATCGCCAGTTTCGAGCGATCCAAGGAAGCCGCGATCGGCGCCGATCGGGCGGCAAGCGCCGTCGACCTTTCACTGCCTGGGCGGGGGCAGGCGGGTGAGAATTACTGGCCCGGCACAATTACGGTATCCAATCCATGACCCGCAGACCTGTCCCTCAAAACGGGCGCACCCGCCGCGTTTCGCCAGGCAAAGACTGGATCGCGCCGATCGGCGGCTGGCGAACCGATGTCGAGATGGCGGATATGCCTGAAGATGCGGCGTTCCAGCTCGACAATTTCTTTCCCGAAGCCAACCGGGTGCGCGCCCGTTACGGCTTCCTCGCCTTTGCCACCGGGCTTGGCGCCGGCGTACAGACGGTCATTCCCTATTCCGGTGTCGGCAACAGGCTGTTTGCCGCGGCCGGCGACAAGATATTCGACGTGACGGCGGGCGGTGCCGTCGCTGCACCCGTCGTCTCCGGCATGGCAAGCGCCCACTGGTCGGTGCAGCAATATACCAACCCGGCCGGCCAGGAGTTTTTGCGCCTCGTCAACGGCCTGGACACGCCGCTGCTTTTTAACGGCACCGCCTGGACGAATAATTTTCTGGTGGGTACCGCAACGCTCGCCACCCAGAACGTTGCCATCAGGAACACGGCCTATACGCTGAGTTTCTTCGGCACCGGCTCCGTCACCCTTTCCGGCGCCTTCACCGGCTCGCTGAGCGGGACAGGCGTCGCCAACCGGGTGTCGCTGGCCTTCACGCCGGCTGCCGGCACGCTTGTCGTCACCGTCTCGGGTTCGGTCACCAATGCGCAGCTTGAAAAGGGCGCCGTCGCCACATCTTATGTGCCCTCGACGATGATCACGGGCATTCCTGACGCCTCGCTGCTGATCGCCGTTACCGCCTATCGCTCGCGCCTGTGGTTCATCGAGAAGAATTCGACCAATGTCTGGTATCTCGCCACCGACGCCGTCAGCGGCGCGGCGACGGTGCTGCCGGTCGGCGGCAATATGAAATATGGCGGCACGCTGATTGCGATCAACGTCTGGACCATCCCCGTTTCGACGGGCCTGCAGCAGTGCCTTGTGCTGATCTCCTCGGAAGGCGAAGTGATCGTCTTCCAGGGTTCCGATCCCTCGAGTGCTTCCAATTGGGGCCTGATCGGCACCTTCAAGCTCGGCCGGCCGCTCGGCACCGATCGATGCCTGCTGTCGGTCGGCGCCGATTTGGCGATCATGACGACGGATGGGATCGTGCCAATCACCAAGGCCGTGCAGCTCGACCGGGGCGCCACCAGCCTCGGGGCGATCACCGCCAAGATCGGCCCGACCTGGCGCGAGACCGTTGCAGCGACCGGCACGACCTCTGAGGAGTGGCAGCTTTCGAGCTTCCCGGCCAGGCAGATGGCGATCGTCAACCTGCCGTCCTCCTTCGGCCCCTATCAATATGTGATGAACACCGAAACCGGGGCCTGGTGCCGCTTCGTCGGCATGCCCGCCTCCTGCTGGACGACTTGGCAGGACCGGCTGTTTTTCGGGGCGAGCGACGGCACGGTCTATGAGGCCGAAGTCGGCGCCAATGACAATGGCGTGGCGATCGATGCGCTGATGGTCGGCGCCTGGAGCCGCTATGGCGACGGCCTCTCGACCAAACTCTCGAAGCTGATCGGGGTGACGGCGCAAATCGGGGTGTCGACGCTGATGTATGCCGGGATCTCGGTCGACTATCAGACCAAGATTCCGACAGTCCTGCTGTCGTCGATCGAAAACAATACGGCGGCGAAGTGGGGAATGGCGGTCTGGGGTGTCGCGAAATTCCCCGGCATTTCGCTTGTCCGCAAATTCGCCTCCGCCGGCGGCGCCGGTTCGGCCCTGGCGCCGACGATTCGCGCGCTGATCTCCGGCTCATCCGGCTCCGTCTCGGAAGCGGCCGTCGTCGGCGGCTCGGTGCTTTACGAAAAAGGCGCACCGATTTGATCGTCTCCGAACCGCGCGCGGAGATCGCGACCTGGGTCGGCAACAGGATCGGCGTGAGCTTTCATCCGCCTTACGCCACGCTTGCCCATATCGACCGCGGCCGGATCATCGCCGGCTTCGTCTTTAACGTCTGGACCGAGCATGACGTCGAGGTTTCGCTCGCCGCCGACCGGCTGACGCTGACGCTGATGCGATCGGTCTTTCGCTATGTCGTGCATCAGCTCGGCTGCGGCCGCGCAACCGCAAGAACCCGCGCCGACAATGCCGGAGCCCAGCACGTTCTGGCAAGGCTCGGCGCCCGCCTGGAAGGCCGCCAGCAGGCCTACTTCGGCGACTGCGACGCGCTGCTTTACGCAATCATGAAAGAGGATTTTCCCTATGGTCTCCACGCCGAAGGCCCCAAAGGCGCCTGATCCGACACAGACCGCAGCGGCGCAGACGGCCACCAACGTCGACACCGCCATCGCCAATGCGGGGCTCAGCCACACCAATCAGTACACGCCGGATGGCGCGCTGGAATACAAGGTCAGCGGCTACCAGACGATGACCGACCAGAACGGCAAGACCTACCGGCTGCCGACCTATTCGGCCTATCAGACCTATTCGCCCGAGAACCAGGCGATCTATGACCAGACGCAGCAGACGCAGCTCGGCCTTGCCAGGCTCGCCAACGACCAGACCGGCAAGATTTCGGGTGTGCTCGGCACCAATGTCGACCTCAGCGCCGGCAATGTCGACAAATATGTCAACGATCACTGGCAATCCGGCTTCAACAATCAGTGGGACCGCGACCAGGCGAGCCTCGACCAGAGCCTGGCCGACAAGGGCATCTCGATGGGTTCTGCCGCCTATGACAACGCGCTGCGCGATTTTTCGACGCGTAAGCAGGCCGCATCCGACCAGTATCTCGGCGACATGTATTCGAATGCCCAGAATTCGATCCTGACCGAGCGAAACCAGCCGCTGAACGAGATTTCGGCGCTGCTGTCGGGCTCGCAGGTCCATCAGCCGAGCTATGTCAACACGCCGACGACGCAGCTGCCGACTGTGGATCAGGCTGGGCTGATCAACGAAAACTACAATCAGCAGATGGGCCAATACAATCAGCAGCTCGCTAAGTCGAATGCTGCGATGGGCGGTCTGTTCGGCCTTGGCTCGTCGCTGCTTGGCGGCTGGGCGATGGGATCCGACCGGCGGTTGAAGGAGAACATCAAACGTGTCGGCACGCTTGATAACGGCCTGCCGGTCTACTCCTTCCGGTACAAGAAGGGCGGCCCGGTGCAGATCGGCCTCATGTCCGACGATGTGCGCGAGGTTCACCCGGAATCCGTGTTCGAAGATGCCGATGGGTTCGATCGCGTCGATTATGAAAAGGCGGTGGTGTGATGGGCTTCCTCTTCGGCGGCGATACCGGCAAGACGCAGGGCGACCTGAGCGACCAGCGCAAGCGGCTGGCTTACGCCATGCTGCAGCAGGGCGCTGATACGAGCCCGATCCAGTCTCCGTGGGAAGGGGTCGCGCGGCTTGCCGATGGCGGGCTCGGCGGTTTGGCGATCCGCCAGCAGCGGCAGGAGCAGCAGGCGGGGGGCGACCCAGGGACCGCCGCGCCGGCGGCTGCGCTTTCGACCCCCGCGGCGACCTCTCCCGGCTTCCTGTCGTTGCTCTTCGGCAGCGGACCAGTGCGCCGGACCGGCAGCTGAAGCAATAGGCGCGTTGGCACGCTGGATAACGGCCTGCCAGTCTATCCTTCCGATACAAGGACGGCGGCCCGACGAATATCGGCCTGATGTCCGACGATATGCGCAAGATTCATCCGAACGCGGTGTTCGAACAGACGGTTTCGACCGCGTCGATTACGAAAGGGCAGTGGGCTCATGTCATTAAAGTCATTCATATCCGGCGGCGATACCGGCCAGACGCAGGGCGACATCAGCGACCGGCGCAAGCAGCTGGCCTACGCCATGCTGCAGCAGGGCATGGAGTCGGATCCCGTACAATCCCCCTGGCAAGGGGCTGCGCGTCTTGTCCAGGCACTCATGGGCGGACTGGCGATCCGCCGGCAGGAGCAGCAGGCAAGCGGCGACGGTAGCGCGGCGCCGGCTGGCGATCCAGGTTATTATCCCTTCGCGCCGCTGCCCGACAACGGGCCTGTTCCGACACAAAGACCCTATCTCGATCCGTTGGCAGCGGCAGACGATCGCCGCGGACAGCCGATGGCGCCAGCCGCTCAGCCTGGCGACGATGTCTTCGGTCCGCTGCCTGACAACGTGCCCATCCCGACGCAGAAACCCTATCGTGACCCGATGATCACGACCGATGATCGCGCTGAACAGCCGATGGCACCGGCCGCTCAGCCTGGTGACAATCCGTTCGCTCCGCTGCCTGATAACGGGCCCGCTCCGACGCCGAGACCGGCGTACCGCGCCCCCGCGGCATCGGCCCCCCAACCCGTCGACGGCAATGTCTATGACGGCTTCATGCGCACGGTGAAGACCAAGGTCTCGAACCCCTATGCCCTGGCCGCTATCGCCTCGACCGGCCAGTCCGAAAGCAGCTTCTCGGCCAAGAGAGCCAACAGCTCCTGGTCCGACCCGAGTGAGAGCGGGAAGCAAGGCACCTCCGGCGGCATCATGTCGTGGCGCGATACCCGCCTGCAAAAGCTCTACAACTTTGCTGCCACCAAAGGCGAAAAGCCAGGAGCAATCAGCCCGCAGACGCAGGCCGAGTTCTTCCTGCAGGAGGACCCTCGGCTGATCACCAGGCTGAACAGCGCAAGATCGGTCGAGGAGGCGCAGAGCCTGATGAACAGAGCCTGGCAATTTAAAGGCTACGATCAGCCGGGGGGCGAGGCTGCCAAGCGGCGCGCGCGAGCAGAGGCCTTTCTGCCGCAGTTCATGACCGCAGGCGCCGATCCGTCGTTCATCGCCACGCCTGACGCCGATCCTTTCGCTCCGCCGGCCAACATACCCGTTCCGACGCCCAGACCCTATCGCGACCCGATGGTGACGACGGATTATCGTCAAGACCAGCCAATGGCGCCCGAACAGCCTGGTGGCGATACGTTCGCTCCGCTGCCTGATAACGGTCCCATTCCGACACTGAGACCGGGATATCGCGATCCACAGGTGACGACGGAAGATCGTCGGGGGCAGCCCGCTGCGCCGGTCGCCGGTGGTGGTGCTGCCGTGTCCGCAAATGATGGGGCAGAGCTTAAGACCATTCTGGCCGATCCCCCTCGTCGCGCCGAGTTGCCGGCAGGCATGCGCAACAACAATCCCACCAATCTCAAATACGCCGGCCAGCATAGACCAGGGATCATCGGCCCTTCCGAGAACACCGACCAGGGCGATCGACAAGTCGTCTATGCCACGCCGGAAGCTGGCATGGAGCACAATTTCTGGCAGGTCATGAGGAAGTATCGAAAAGGCATGCTGACGCCGAATCAGATCATCGCTGGAGACGGCGGCTGGACACCCGGCGCTTTCGAAGCGGCCGCTAACATCGCGCGATCGATGGGCATCGACCCTGACGACGATCTTCGCTTGACTGACCCGGTCATGGCAAAGAAGTTTCTTCGCGCCCTCATCACTCAAGAGCAGGGAACATCGGGCGATCTTTATCCGGATAGCATGATTGAAGCGGCGATCGCGGCACAGCCCAAAGCGACCGCGCATGCCGTCCCTTCGCCGCCGGCCATGCCCATTCCCACGCCGAGGCCGGACCTTGACCCGCGGGGCGCGAAGGACGATCGCCGCGGACAGAACGGGCCGCCGGCCGACTTTGGCAAATCGGCCGCGCTCGTACGCGCGCTACTTGCTCGGCAGCAAAGTGGCCTCTGGTAGGAACGCATCTAAACAATCCTAAGATTTTGCAGCACACATCAATGGCCTCGCGATGCGCGGGGGCTTTTCTTCGGAGACGATGAATGCCGAGAAACCCATCCACCGGCGTCTATTCCAAACCCGCCGGAACGACACCCTCTGTCGCCCAGGTCACGAGGCCGGGATTTTCGAGACCCGCGGGGGACGATGAACCATCTCCGCGAACAGCTTGCGGTACCGGCCGCCGAGAAAGCGGCTGCACTCGTACGCGCGCTGTTGCTTGCTCGGCAGCAGCAAAAATAGCGGTGGTGGCTGGTGAGCTATCCCCGCAGATCTTCCCACAAAATGGCAACCCCTAGTGCCATCACGCTTATCGGTATGGCCCAGATGATCAATTTGACGGGTTGGCCGGCATACAGGAACATGTAACCGGCCGCTGATGCTCCGCCAATGGCCATCATCGCCCCCAGTGTCATGGATATGAATTTCCTCATTAAAAATCCTTCCTGGAAGCTTGCGGGCCTGAGGGGTACATGATGTCAGCGGTTATCAAGGACGATCTGGATCCGGATGGCGACCAGCAGCAATGTTGCCAGCGTGATCATCAGGCCGAGGGTGGCGCCGGGCAGGCAGGTGGTGCCGTTGAAATAAAGTCCCCCGCAATTAGCCCGCGCCTGCTTCCATATAAAAAAACAGGCCGGCCCTGCCGACAAAGCGCCGGCGAGAAACATGGTCAACTCGATCGGCAACTGATCAACCACCCACCTGGCGGGGCCTGTCCTGAGCGGGGACCATGAGGCAAACGTCACGACGGCGATGAGCATCGCGACGATCTTGATCGCTCTGTGTGACGGTTGGTTCGGCTTGTGATCACTCTGCATGCCGCAACCGATACTATACGATTCGAGGCCTCGCAATTCGCGGGGCCTTTTTCTTTGGAGAAGGTCAATGCCCAGAAACCCCTCAACCGGCGTCTATTCCAAGCCCGCCGGAACGACACCTTCCGTCGGCCAGGTCATCGACCCCGTGCCGTGGAACGCACTGACCACCGACCTCGGCAACGAAATCACCAACTCGCTGCCGCGCGACGGCTCGGCGCCGATGGTCGCACCGCTCAAGGCCGCAGGCGGAACGGTTTCCGCCCCCGGCCTCGGCTTCTCGTCGACCCCGCAGACCGGCCTCTATCTGAAGGGCGGCGGCCTGCTCGGGTTCACGCAGAACGGCGTCGACGTCTCGTTCGATCAGGCTCTGGTCTATGCAGCCAAGTCGAGCGACTACACAGCGCTTGCATCCGACGGCAACGCGGTTCATCGCTTTACCGCGGCCGCGACGCTCACCCTGACCGCAGCGGCAACGCTCGGCGCAAACTGGCACTATTGCGTCATCGCCGATGGCGGGGACGTGACGATTGATCCGAACGGGACAGAGACGATCGACGGGGCGGCAACGCTTGTCGTTCCGAACGGGTATTCCACCTTCATCGTCTGCAGCGGGACAGCGTTCTTCACGGATAAGCTGATTGCCAAGATCCAGGCTAAATCGGAGATCAACAACGTCGTCGGGTGTGAGACCGTCTATGTATCCAGCACTTCTATTCAGATAAAAACCGGCGAGGTGTTCTTCAATTCCAAGAACGTCGTCTATGCGTCCGCGATGACAAAATCCCTGTCCACCACCTTCACGGCCGGCAATAGCGGCGGGTTCCTTGACACTGGCGTCATGCAGGCGAGCAAAACCTATTTTGTTCACTCTGTGCGCAACCTGACAACAGGCGTTGGCGATTGGGTTGCAAGTCTGCAATCTGTCCCGGCGCTCGTTTCAATAGTAAATCTTACAGGTTGGGAAGTTGTTGGGCGCGTAAACGTGGTCTTGACCACATCTGGAAATGTAATTCGTCAGTATGTTCAGGATGGTAACGAATATCGAATTACTGCCGCCGTGCAAGAATACAACGGTTCCGGCATAGCTGTCAACGATATACAGCCAGTTGGCACTCCCGCCGGGATTGCTACTGAAATTTATTGGATGCTTGCGGTTAATTCTGCGGCCAATTCATCCGGCGAGCTTGGCGCGGGGGCTGATGCTGTCACATCTCCTGTTGCAGTCTTCAATGTCAACGCGGGCAACACGGCACAAGCGGGCCGCGTATCTGCTCGCAGCCGATCGCGATCAACGGGGATTGTAACCTTTTACGCCATCACGACGGTCGGTAGCGTATCGTACACATTGCGATCAAACGGCTTTAACGACTATACCGTGCCGCGCCTGAATGGAGCTTGATCATGACTTTGGTCTACGTGATGCGCGACGAAAATGGCGCAATCAAAGGCGTGTTCGCCGGCAGACAGGAAATCGCACAAGAGGCGATCGATGACCTGGCCGAAGAGGTCCAGGCATTCCTTCACCCGAAGGCTTCGGTCTCTTTTGTTTCCGCCCGACAGTTCAAGCTCCACCTCCTTGCGTCTGGGTTGATCGAGGCCGTTGACGTGTGGGTGGCTCAACAGCCCCGAGACGTTCAGATCGCGTATGAGTATTCCGTGATCTTCGTCAAGGACAGTCCGATGATGTTGGCCGGGTTCGCTGCCATGGGATTTTCCAGTTCGCAGATCGATGCGTTCTTCGAGGCAGCGTCGAAAATATGACGGCGGGGCAGCTAAAACATATTGGCAACCAACACCCATTCTATCTAAAGATGCGTCATCATTAAGAGGGCTCGAACCTTGAGGCGCATACATCCCCTGGTCATCATTCGAAATTTCATCCGAGATTTCCCTGAAAACAGAGCCATCAGAAAAAGATATAGGTCATGGCTTCGCGCATCTAAAGCAGCAAAATCAGATTACCAAGCGGATGTTCTGACACGTTTTAGAGCCAAACGGTCCCAAGCCATAGCAGGGCATGAAGAAGATTATGTTCGGCCGGTGGCGGAGTTGATCGAGATCATGTCGGATGGTTCCGGTGCGTTCGTTGATTTCGGTGGGTCTGCCGGCGAATCGTGCTCCGTTCTGCATCGGAAGTTCCCGGCAATGTCATTCGTCGTGATCGAAACGCCAGCAATGGTGAAGGCTGCGGCAAAGCTTCGGCCATTGATCGCATTCTCAAGCGAACTGCCGGATCGTATCGATATTTTCTACAGCAGCGGCACATTCCAATATCTGGAAGACCCGTATGCGCTTTGGAAGCGCGTTCTCTCCAAGACGACCGGTTATGCCTTCCTGGCGCGGAACACCTTTTCTGAGACGGACCAGTTCAGGGTTCAGCATTCGATGCTGTTCAACAACGGCGCCGGCCCGATCCCAGAAGGTTTCAACGATGTTGTCGTCCGATACCCGCACAGGACCATTTCAGAGCGGCGTCTGATCGATATCGCATCGGGAGCAGGCTTCGAGCTGGTAAACCGCATTGCAGATAGAAATGGAGGCCTCATCCAAGGCGCCAAAGGCATGTACGGCGCTGATCTGCTGTTTAAGAGACGATAGTTTGACGCAGCTCAGAAAAGCTTGATCAACCCGAATGGCCTCGCAATGCGCGGGGCCTTTTCCTTTGGAGAAGGTCAATGCCCAGAAACCCATCCACCGGTGTCTATTCCAAGCCCGCCGGCACGACACCTCCGTCGGCCAGATTATCGACCCGGCGTTCGTCAGGTCCGGCATGTCGGCGGCGCTACGGATGGTTTCTACTTCCCGTACGGAAGGATCGCATACAGCATCATTCTCCTTGCAGTGGTTGGCATATCGCAATAATTGTGGCGGCAACATCAAATCCACCGGGAGACGAAATGGGATACTTTATAAAGCGCGGGAAACCGATCGATAGCAGCAGGCTGAAAAAGGACCTGAATAAACAGGGCTCGATCGCTGCGGCTCGCGCTTTTTCCGAGCAGATCGAAAAGGGCGCGCTCCTTGAGAAGTGCCCGGCCTGCGGGAGCAGTGCCCATCATAAGCTTCTGACGGTCTACGGCTTCGACTATAACGAATGCGAGGGCTGCGGTTCGGCCTTCGTCTGCAACCCGCCGGCTGACGAGGCGCTGTCAGCGGCCTACCGATCAGACTATTACACCGAGGCGCAGAAGGTTCTCTACGCCAACGACTCGATCATCGACTATCGCGTCGCTCAGGTTTTCACGCCGAAGGTCGAATTTGCAATTGAACATTCTCGGGCAACGAAAAAGACATGGCTCGATATCGGTTGCGGAGTGGGCGAGACATTGTCAGTAGCGAAAGGCCACGGATACACTATTCTTGGGCTCGAGCCGAATGTGATGCAAGCTGAGTATGCCGCCAAGCGTTTCGGCGTCGAGGTCAGGCAGGATTACATCTCGAAGGATACGGTTTCGAAGTATCGCGGCCAATATGGCGTGATCTCAATGTTCAGCGTTTTGGAGCATGTGCCGGACCCGAACCAGATCCTGGCGGACGTTTCAGCGATCCAAGGTGAGGGGGATACGCTCGTTATCGAGGTTCCGCATTTTCCCTCGATCTCTACGATGAGCCAGATGACATTCCCGAACCACGTCAACCGCATGATGCACCCGCCGTTGCATCTATTCCTGTTCTCGCTCCGCGCACTTGAGGGAATGCTCAAACGCCACGGCTACAAGATCAATGCGGCGTGGCTGTTTGGTCAGGACTTCTACGAGATGATCAGCACGCTGGGGCTCTTGGCGCCGGCGCTCAACCAATCGAAACTCCTTTCCGCGCTGTCGCCGATGATGAGTGACCTGCAGGCAGTTATCGATAATCACGATATGAGCGACGAAGTGCTCTTGGTCGCTGAGCGCGTTTGACCAACCACAACATACATTTTAATGATTGACTGAAGGCGGTTCTTTTCGAACCGCCTTTTTCTATACCTGTGAGGCAACCATGACCGTATCGAGCGAAGTCAACACAGCCGGGACATAAAACGGCAACGGCTTGACGACTATGTTCCTGTGGGTTTTCTCCGACACATTCGACGCCGGCTCTGTCAACATCCTTCACGAATACCTTGAAGCCGTGCGTTGAACAACGACCGACCATCATATAGCGTGCCGGAAGGATTTTGCGGTGGTGGGAATTAATGACGGCTTTGGATCAACTGCTGAGCGTATATTGGCTACGTCCCGAAACGGCCATTTGGCGGTTTCTCGATATCGAGGCAATGAAGGGATTTGAACTCAAGGGAAGATCCTTGGACTTTGGATGCGGGGACGGGTTGTTTTCGTTCATCAGGGCAGGCGGGCGGTTCAGTGCCGAATTCGACGCCTTCCAGAAGACGGAACAACTCGACCGGTTCTATGAAAAAGCTGATGTGTATGACGCCTACGATGAGAGCTTCGACCCGCTAGTCAACATTCCGGCGTCATATCAGATAAGCGTTGGCTTTGACCACAAGGCCAACTTGTTGCGAAAAGCGACAGCGCTTGGGTTCTACAAGGAAACCGTTGAGGGCGATGGGAACGGTCCTCTTCCTTTCGATGACAATTCTTTCGGATCTATTTTTTCAAACATCGTTTATTGGCTCGACAACCCGATAAGCGTTCTCACGGAATTGAGAAGGATCTTGGAGCCGGGCGGCACGATTTGCCTGATGCTCCCGAACGACACGCTTCCGGAGTATAGTTTCTACAACTCGTTGTATGTCGAGACGAAAGACGAACGATGGAAGTGGCTTGAGCTTCTTGATCGCGGCAGACTGAGTGACAATATCAAGCAATCGAAATCGGATGAGGATTGGCGAGAAATTTTCGCCAGAGCTGGACTGTCGGTTTCACGCCACTCGCAGCACTTGCCGAAGGCGATAATCCAGACCTGGGACATTGGTTTCCGGCCAATGTTCCCGGCCCTCATGAAAATGGTTGATGGCGTCGATCGCGAGAAGATGCCTGGCATAAAAGCAGAGTGGGTAAGCGCTCTCAGAATGTTCGCCACTCCGCTTGCGGCGATGGGTGCCATTAACGACGAACGCAGTGCATTCCACTGCTATATCCTGTCGAAATAGCCGCTCGGTCCCGATTCTCTAAAACCAGCGAAGGCGGCTCTCCGGGGTCGCCTTTTGCATTACGGGGATTTTTCAGCCGCAAGATCGACGCCTTCTTGCAAGCGGCGTCGGACCTCTAAATGCCCCATCTTTGCCTTGGCACGGCGCGCGGCGGCATGGCACGGCTTCTCGATCCATCGATAGAACGGGTAGACGAGCGCCAGTGATAGGGCGCAAACGACAATCGGCGTTGTCACAAACCGTTCAACAGCCGCCGCCGCGATGACGTGGATAAGGTAGATCGAAAAGCAAGCGGCGCCGATCTTTTCCAGAGCCTTGACAGGGCCTCGATCGGTCGCATTCCTGATCTCTGCCAGTATCCAGCATCCCGCCAGCACCGCGAAGGGCACCATAGTCAGGTAAAAGCCGGCGGCCGTGTTCATCGTCGCCCAATAAAGTGTGGAAGCACTTACGGCAGACACGACACGCCAGCCCCAAACATTGCCTGGAAGTTTCAGGCGGTCGAGATTTTCAGCGAGATAGCAGCCAAGAAGCCAGGCAGGTAGCCCGACGACCCAATTGAGTTGCGGCCCGTATTTCATAGCGTTCCCATATTGGTCCGAGCCGAGGCTAATTGCTACGCCATAGGAGGCTATGACCGAAACGGTGATGAGAACCGGCCATCCGATCCGGCGCGATATCGGTAAGATCAGCGGGTACAGGCAGTAGTAGACGGCTTCGCAGACGACGGACCATAGAATGTAGCCGTCTATCGGATTGTAGGCCCTCATGCCCATGGCTTGAGCCAGGATGAAGGCGGCGGTCGCGGGCGGCACGATCCGGATAAACCGACCGGCGAGGAATGGCGCGACCTGGAGGCCACGGAACCGATACGGGTAGTGGATGCAGAAGCCGGAAACCACAAAGAAGGCGATCACGGCGGGGTGGCCGGTGAAGATGTATCGCGAGATCCCAGGCATCGACGGCCCAAGCAAATGCGCGAATACTACGGACAACGCGGCAACTGCTCTGACGGTATCGAGGCCTTCGATCCTGTTTGAACTCGGAAATGATCGCATTTCGCCAAGTAACCGCTAAGCGAAAACTTTAGCAATAGACAACTATTAGTGTACCTCACAGTACCTATATTGCCCATCAATAATCCGGAGTCCCCATGCTCGTCCATAACTGGCGCGAGGTGCTGAAGCGTGCCTGGTCGGTGCGGTTGATGGCGCTGGCGCTGCTCTTCATCATCGTTGAGCCCGTCTACACCTTCGTCGCCGCGACCTGGGTGTCGCACAACCTCTACATCCAGCTCGCCATGTCGGTGGCGACAGGGCTTCTCGCCGTTGCGGCGATCATTGCCCGCATCTTCGTCCAGCAAAAAATCTCAGGAGACTTGAATGGCAAACCGCCTGCAGAAGGGTAGTGCCGCCGCGGCCATGGCCGTGGCGCTCGTCGGATCGTTCGAGAGAGGATAAAGACCCATGACGATTTACAACCCAGATGATTATGGAGCGATCGGGGATGGTGTGACCGATGACGCCCCGGCCTTTGCCGCCATGACGGCTGATCATCTCCATTCTGGCGCTGTCGCCTCTCGGCCTGAATCTAGCGAGGAAATCATCCAGTGGCCGTGGCGCGTTTGCCGCGCATGGGCAAAAACGGAATCACCTTGGGGACGCGCTCGGCATATGATCGGTAGTCTGGAAATGCCGCCCGGAGCACCGTCTCTTCGTTACTCATCCGGCGAAGTTGCAGGCACCAATGCACGATTCCGAGAAGTACCGTCCACTGAGAAAAGCTGAATAGGATCATTCCGATAATGAATATCTCCTCGGTCAGATAGAGCGGATGCCGGACGATGGAATACGGCCCCGTTGTGACCAGAGCTCTTGCACCCGGTGCTATGCTGAAACTGCGGCCGAGGATCGCAAGCATATATGCCGATGAAAAGAAGCCAATGATCATCAAAACCATTGCGGCAAGGCGCGCAGTATCTGGCAACACCATTGGCGGAGGCAGGAAGGCGATCAGCAGGAAGAGGAAGGTGCCTGCGATCGCCGTCAGGTATGGTTCAACGCCGCGCGCAGATCGTACTTGGGGCATTCTCGTTAAGGTCACGACACACATCATGCCGATAAATAAGACCGCAGCGATCTCAGCTATCAGGAATACGACGCCCCGGGACGGATAGTCGCCGGTCGTCATCGTCCGCGCAATCTTGGTCCACACAACTAGTATTGAATAGGAACAAATGCCAATCCGGCCGATGACATCTGCAATAATCAAGTGTCGATTGCTCATTGGTGCCCCCGCGTTGTTTGAACGCATCTTCGCACGGTTGCGGAAAATGGCAATCGCAACCGGCAAAATTGGTGAATACCAACTATTGGGGATGTAACTTACACCGCCGCGCCGCCGTCGGCGTCTGTCAATGCAACGACACGCGATGCGCCAGCAGCCGATCAATTCTGGCCCGGATGCGGATGCGGCGGATGATCTCGGCGTGAGTGAAAAGACAGGCGAGGGCGGCCACGACGATCAACGCGGTTCCGAGCAGCGCTGTAGGCAACGGCAGTGACCAGTCGATATAACCGGCGGGGAGTGACGCCCCACTGCGACCTGCTTCGGCTGTGCTTGCAGCGGCATTGGCAAGCACCAGCCCAAGCAGCGCAACATGGGCATGAACGAAGCGTGTCCTAAGAAACCGTTTCGGATGAAAAGCAAGATAGACGCCGAACATCGCCATTGACGCAAACGCAATGAGAAGTTCCCACGCCCCCATCCCCGCCGCGCTAAGTAACATAAGGGGTAAGCGCAACACTGGCAGCATTGTCAGGTACAGCGCCCAAGCAAACGGGCGTGATGGATACATGGCCAGCAGTAGCATGCTGGCGGCAAATAGCGCACCGATGGCATAGACCAAAGCAGGTCCGAGACGAACAAAAGTCAGAACGAAGACACGCATTCGCTTTCCTCCTTCGGCAGGCCTCGTGGTTCTGGGCAGAATATTCGCAAATGCTTTAGCGGGGCTTACCGCTCGACCAGCGCCGCATGAATGACTCCGGCTGCGGAGATTTGCAACCTTCCACAAAACTTATCCACCTTAACGAGGCGATTTCATGAACATCGACGGCACGCCGCTGCGGCTGTTGCTGTTCGTCGCCTTCAGAACCTGATCACGGCTTAACCCCTCCAAACATCGGAGCCCACCCCATGCTCGTCCATAACTGGCGCGAGGTGCTGAAGCGTGCCTGGTCCGTCCGCCTCATGGCGCTGGCGCTGCTCTTCATCATCATCGAGCCCGTCTACACCTTCGTCGCCGCCACCTGGGTGTCGCGCAACATCTACATCCAGCTCGCCATGTCGGTGGCGACGGGGCTTCTCGCCATTGCGGCGATCATCGCCCGCATTTTCGTCCAGCAAAAAATCTCAGGAGACTTGAATGGCAAACCGCCTGCAGAAGGGTAGTGCCGCCGCGGCCATGGCCGTGGCGCTCGTCGGATCGTTCGAGGGGCTGCGCCAGAATGCCTATCCCGATCCGGCCTCTCAAGGCCAGCCGTGGACGATCTGCTACGGCAGCACCAACGGTGTGAAGCCGGGGGACCGCAAGACGGTGGAGCAATGCAAGGCGCTCCTGGCGCTGGAGCTCGGGACCTATGCAAGCGGCATTGAAAGCTGCGTGCGCGTCGCCCTGCCGGATCCGCGTTTCGTGGCGCTGACCTCCTTTGCCTATAATGTCGGGGTCAAGGCCGCCTGCGGCTCGAGCGCGGTCAAGCTCATCAATGAGGGCAGGGCGGCCGAGGGCTGCGAGGCGCTTTTGAAGTGGAACCGCGCCGCCGGCATCGTCTTTCCGGGCCTGACGCGGCGCCGGCAGAAAGAGCGCCAGTTCTGCCTCGAGGGCATCTGATGTTCTCTATCCTCGACACGCTCAAGATGGGCGCCGGCATCGCCGCCGGCCTGATGCTCTATCACCTCTATGCCGTCTCGATCGGCTATCCCTCGGCGGCAAGGCAGGCGCGCGCCGGCTATGTCCTTGTTGCCGAAAAGAGTGCAGCCGAGGCCAAGGCTGCCGAGATGGAGCGCCAACGCAACGCGGCGTCACAAGCCGGCGAAGAGCACCGCAGGCGTCTCGCCGCCGCAGAAGCCGCCGAGCAGGCCGCCAGAGACACACTCGAAATCGAGATCCAATCCTATGAGCTTCAGCTTTCGGAAAAGAACCGCGCTTGCGCTGTCACTGCTGCTGATCGTCAGTGGCTGCTCCGCCACTGAGCGCCTGAACAAGGCGGCGATGACGAAGGGGCAGGCGGCGGCCGGCATCGCTCTGCCACCATTGCCCAATGATCTGCGCCGGCAGGAAGCGCATGCGCCTGTCGTCGAGGGCGAGGCTGTCATCGCCATCCTCGCCCGCGAGCGCCAGGCGCTCGACCGCGCCAATGCCCGCCAGGGGCGCATCGTGCAATTCTACGACGACCTCACCAATAGATATGGAACACACCGATGATGATGAACGCCATTTCGCTCGCCCTTGCGAATCCGATGCTGAGCGGTGGAGGCGGGGCGGGCGGCGACCCCGATCGCTACATGTTCTTCGCGACCCGCAACCGCATGCCGTCTGGAAACATCGTCACCGCCGCATCCGGCGCGAATTATGTCTGCAGCAAGATCGTCGTCAACACGCCGCAGTATAAGACCAGGAGCTTCCGCTTTCACCTCTCGGGCTTCGCCTCGACAGAAGGCGGAAATTCGCCGCAGGAAATGGTCGTCACCGGCACGATCGGCACGCCGGGCAATGCCGTGGTTGCCGACGCAATGTTCATCAGGGTCGCAGGCGTCTTCTACCAATGCACCTTCGCCGGCCTGAACACGGTGACCGTCGCTGACCAGACGAACGGCGCCTGGACGGACGAGCTGACCATTCCCGATGTCGCCCCGGAAAGCGAAATCGAAATCTGGCTGTTTTATCATACCGCCGTCGGCGAGAAGATCTGGCCGGTCTACCGCATCCAGAAGCACCGCGGCGAGCGCGTCTGGGGTGCGGGCGATCTCGCCACGCTGCTCGCCTTCAAGGACACCCCGCTTGCCGACAGCACGGCCGCACTCGATAGCAATTACGCGACCGTCACCCAGCCGCAATATTACGGGCCTGACTTCATGGTCGCCAAGGGCGATTGGGATGGAAGGCCGGTCGCCCTTGCTGTTGTCGACAGCCTGGGGGAAGCGCGCCAGCAGTTTTCCGCCGCCGCCGATGCGCGCGGCAATCTCGGCTGGTTCCGCCGCTGGCTCGATAGGGACGGCGGCATCGGCCGCATTCCGCATCTGATGATCGGCATGCCGGGAAACGGTTCCGTGCGCGAACTCACCGGCACCGGTGCGGCGATTGCGACCCGGCGCTGGGCCATTCTCGACGAGATCACCGCCTTCAACAACAATCAGAAGCCGTTCACCGTCATTGCCAACCAGATGGGACAGAACGATACGGCGGCGACCTACACGCAGTTTTTCAACACCAATTACAGAAGCCTGATCACCAGGCTTCGGGCGCGCTACCCCGGCCTCAAGATCGTCGCCTTGCCGCCGCTCGGCCGCACGGTGTCCACCCGCACGGTCACCTTGACATCGGTCGGCACCGTCGTCACGGCAACGATCGCCTCGGGCATCAACGGGCTTGCGACCGGCCAGACGGTGTCGATCTCCGGCGCTGCGCAGACGGAGTATAACGGCAATGTGGTGATCACGGTCACCGGACCGAACAGCTTCACCTATAATTTTGCCGGATCGGCGACATCGCCCGCGACCGGCACGATCACCGCCAACGATCTCTATCTCAGGGCCGCCTACCAGAGCTTTTCGGCCAACAACACCTGGCCGGCGGACGGCACGGATGCCTCGGGCAAATGGCGGCTGCGCGCCGATATCCTGGCGAAGACCTCGGCCTGCTGCGACGATGCGATCGATACCTATGCGGCCTGGGTCTCCGCTGAAAGGGATGGCGCCTGGCCCGGCATGCTCGAGCTGCCGAGCACAGCGGTGACCCTGCAGTCGGGAACGGACGGGGTTGCGACCTACACGACGATCGAAGTGGCGGATGCCGGCATCTTCGCGCCGGAGCAGGAGATCAACACCTATGCCGGGCCGGATGGTATCACCCGCCTGTCGACCACGTCGATCGGCAGCATCTCCGGCAACACCCTCACTATCTCGATTCCGCGCTCCACGGTCCTGCCGGTCGGCTCCATCGTGCGCCCGAGCGTCACGCCGGATGGCGTCCATCCCTATGGCGCGGTGATCGACCGTGTCGTCAACGGCATTCCCCAATCCGAAAAGCTGAAACTCAATCCTTGAGCGGGCAAGCGAAAGAGGCTTTTCGCCTCGTCACTTCGGCTCCGGCTGCTGGATGACCGGCGGCGGTGTCTCGCTCTTGCCGCTGCCTTGAATGAACGGCTTGATCACCGGAATGCTCAGGATCGACGCGACCATTACCCCGATGATGATCATCAATAACATTCTCATGACCTTGCCTCGCGCCATACCGATCGACGCTATCTTGCGGCATGTAAACTTTACGCAAAATTCTAGGATTCAACATTCTCCGGTTGAAAACGTTCCATCCCCAGAGGGGAGATAGATGACATCCAATGACGATATCCTCCGCGCCCTCGGGCGTGTCGAGGGAAGGCTGACCGGCATCGAGGACAACGTCGCGCTTCTGCGCAAGGAGGTCAGCGACGAAAAGGTGAGTGCCCACGACAGCCGCGCCGTGCTCCACAAGCGGCTCGACGAGCAGGCCAGGCAGATCGCCCAGCTCGATACAAGTGTGGCGATCAGCGGCGGTGCGGACGCGCAAATTCGCGAGGAAATCAAAAGCCTGAAGGACACCGTCGAGAAGAACCAGGAGGCGGTCGCGCCGGCGCTTGACGAGTGGAAACGGATGAAGACGATCGGTTACGGCATATCGGGGCTGATCGCCTTTGCCGGCCTGACCGTTGGCGGCGTGATCGCCTATGCGAGCGACGGCGCGGTAGCGGCGCTCAGGCATTGGTTGAAGATCAATTGAACCGCGGTGGTCGGTTTTGCGACAACGACAGCTGTAAAAACAAAGACTAAAGCGAGAGAAGCAATCTAAAGATTGCGAGGCGGTTCAGAGCCGCGCCAGCAGCCATCTCATCAATCAGCGGGCGAAGCCTGCTCAGCGGAGTTTGCTAGATGCGATCCCCGATTCTGTCCCCCCCCTTCAAATTCAGCTCGAGGGAATGAACCAGCTGCTTGCCGTAGCCTTCGATCAGCCGCTCGTATTCCTGCTCCGGCACGCCGTAGCAGCCGCCTGCAATCTCGATCAGCTTGCTGCGGTCGGTGATGCGGACGTTGCCGCGTGTCGATCTGATCGCGTGCATGCCTTCAAGAATGTGCAGCTCATCGGTGACGCTCGCCCGCCTGACGCCGAGCATCAGCGCCAGGAATTCGTGCGTCAGCGGCAGATCATTGCCGTCAATGCGGTCGTGGCACATCAGCAGCCAGCGGGCCAGCCGCTGATGCATGTTGAATTTCGCCGCTGCCAGCGCGCTGTGGGCAAGCTGCAGCTCGCAGGTATGCACATAGCGCAGCAGCAGTTGCCGCGCCTCGGGATGGTCAAGGATCGGAAGAAAATCCTCCGTGGCTACCTGAAGCCCGTGACCGGCCACCTGCATGAAGGTCTTGTTCGGCGTTCGCTCGACGCCGAGGACGACGGGGTAGCCGGCGATGCCCTCGCGTCCGATGTGGCGGATTTCAACGCTTTTGCCGTCGGCGCTTTCCACAACCATCGAGGCGAGGCCGCTTTCAAGAAAACAGACATGCTCGATCGGCTGGCGCGGCCGCACGAGCGAATGGTTGACGGGAAGGTCGATGGGCTCGAGAAGCGGCTCGAGACGCTCGAATGCATCCCTCGGAAACGAGCGCAACAGCCTGTTCTTCACTCCGCTCTGCATCATCATCGTCATGATTCCACACCGCCTGCTGAATGACAAACGCGAGGTTAATCCCTTGGTTCAGGGATTTCACATTCTGTGCGGTTTTGACAATTGCGACGACCGACGATGTCTTGGAGAGCCGCAGCGCGACACCGAGCCAATCTCCTGCAGCGCGCTGCCCGTGCCGCGCGTTTGTGTGATCTAGTCCAGGCGGATAGCAGATCGGAAGGGGACTGTCGCGACCAGCGAGCCGTCCTCAGTCATGATCTCGAACGCACCTCCGTCTGCCGGATCGCCGGTACGGATCCTCTCCGCAATGATCTCGCGGGCGGAAAGGGTTGCTTCCTCGCAAGCAAGTTCAGGTGAAGCGAGGTCAATGCCTTCCGAATCTTCCTCGAAGACATCATTCCTGCGGACGTGGAAAAAATATCTTGGCAATTTCTGTTCCTCCATCAATTGAGATGGCCCGCCTAACTCAGCTTGCGACAAATTGTTCCTCCCGATCTTCAGACGAGCGCTACCCCAGGGGACCGAGCGTTGTTACAAAAAACGCCCCACCAAAGCGGGGCGAGTTGGGTTTTCTTGGGAGTTGGCGGGCCGCACGGAGAAATCGAAGTGCATGGTCGTTAAACCTTCCTCCGCACGACCCGGCGCCCTTACGCCGGCGAAAGGCTCTTGTTCCCGGCCGACCGCATTTTTCCATTCATCGCAGCAATCGTTCTGCTGCCGCCGGCAAATGCACCGGGGATAGCCTCAACGATTTGCAGGCTGCCGATCTCCGACGCACCGACGTCAGCAATTGTCGCCTGGCGTCGCGCCGGCGCAAAAAAAAGCCCCGCGTGAGCGGGGCAAGGATGGAAAGGCGGATTGGGGCGTGCATCCCATCATCCTCGCGCGCAACTCGGCGGCGGCGGAAAAGTTCCAGCTACCGATACAATCTCTGAAATTTTCCAGAAAGCGGCGAAGCCCACGAGCTTTCACGAGACGGAGCAAACGAAACCTGGCCGCACGAAACTCTTGCCACCTTCTGTAAAGATCAAATTTTAGCATCTGCTAACGAACAAAATGCCGGCGTGTCGGTTTTCCTCTCAAGGAGGAAACAGTCATGAAGACCATGAACAATCGCCAAGTTCGCATTCCCGGACCGCGAGAGCATGATGTTGCCGAACATTGCCGCAAGTTCGGGATCGGCCCGGCGGAGGAGAAGAAGCTGAAGAAGCTTCTCGGCCCCCGGGCGCCGCTCCATGAAATCCACGCGAACGCTCCGCCGCGCCAACCCAAGTGGCGTTAGGCCAGGAGACGTGCGACGCGGTTCTCCAGGAATGCATCAAACAAAAGGTGAGAGCGGTTCGGTCCATGAAAGCTGAACCGCTCTCGTTTGTGGGGGGGGTGCGACAGGCGGGGCATATGAGTGCTTCACGCCGCATTACGGCAATGACTCAAAGATTGAGCGAAACGGACGGTGCCGCGAAGGCGGGTGAAAGAGCTTCTGTTGCCCGGATTTTCAACAATCGATTTTGTTTGAGACCTGGACATAACTGCTCGGCTTGCTCCATCTGGATTCGCTGAAAGCCCCGCTCCGGCGGGGGTTTTCGTTGGCGTTGCGATGCGCCTGTCGGTTTTCGCCCCGCGGGAGTTTATCGGTGTGACGGTCGCAACGTGCCCGGGCAGGTTGTTGATGATCCCTCGGCGGATTTTCCGGGATCGTGGCGTCGCATTTTTGCCGGGGAACTTCCGACAAGATCAGGGGTTTTGGCGGCGGATCGCGCGGCAGGTCTCGTCTCCTGTACCACTGCTACCCCTGCAGTTGCTGCGCGATCCACTGATGCAAGCACGATGATAGCCGCTTTGCTCCCGGCTGCTGCCAGCGGGCTATGCAGCGGTCGTTCGTCACCGTTGAAAGTTCCTACCTTCAAAGACGCCCCGACCTCAGCACCTGCGCTGGCCCACGAGCCATAGGTCCGGGCCAGGAAAGCGTGTCAATGCCGTGGGCGCCGCGACAGCATGAGGATGTAATCGTCGGCGATATCGGCAACCACCATGGCGGCTTCAGCGGCCGTATATCCTTTGCCGATGGCGTCGCTGACGATTTTCATGACGGCCGGCTCAAGCGCTTCCCGACAGTCGGACAGACTTTCGACATGCGGGCATTTTGCACGAAATTCCAAGACATTGTTCATGACATACCCTCCATTTTGATTGAGCTCGGCCCCTATGCATGGAAGCCGCCTTTCCACGAAAAGGCAGGCAACGATTCCGGCGAGCTGCTTCAGGAACCAGAAGTGTTTTCCTGAAGCTACGATGGCATAGGCCCCGATGTATTCAAGCGCATGCTGATATTAAGGTAAGCCAGTAGGGTTAATTCGTCCGCTGATGTTGCATCGTGGCATCGAAAGCAGATGCAGGCCAGCCGCGGCTAATGCATCGGCCCGCAAATCGGAATCGATCTTCGGAAGCACGATGCGTCGATCCAAAGTGTTACAGCGCCGCGCGGCTGAAAAGACGCGCGGCGCTGTCATGCATGTCCCTCAAAACTGTGTCTTGGGACGAAGGTATGCATGAACGCCTGTATGGCTTCAGACGCTGATGCGCCGGCCGGCCTTATCAGCCTCTTTGCGATTGGCGCCGTGCTTTTCGATGATGCCTTTGGCATCCTCGTTGGAAATGCGGTGTTTCTTCGCGAAGTAGATGACGTCGTAGGGCCCGTCAGTCGCGGCCGCTTTGGCCGGCTGGGGCTTTTTCGTTGTGTCATTGGTCATGATTTTTCCTTTCAAGGCAATGTGGCGCCGGACACCAAGTCATGTCAGCGCCTATTCTCTCCGGAACGAGGATCGGAGAACCGTCACCCTCAATCCGGCATTGGTCGAAGAACTGGCTTCGTGCCGTTTTATCGATGCGCCCGGGCGGTCTTGTGTTTTTCCCAGATCTGCGTCGCCTGCGCTGCGATCCCGGTCTTGTGGAAGCGCAGCAGGTGAAGTCCTTCATTGCGTCGTTTTTCGTCGAAGGCGCTGTTTTCGTAGTCGGAGCCTTCGACGATGCTCTCGCTTTGAAGAACGGCCTTCAATTCCTGCACATAGTGTCCGGTGATGTTGAAAAGGGCTTCATTCTCGGGTGTGTCTGTCATCGTTTTCCCTGTGGGTGGTCGTGTGGCATTGAACGCGATGCTGGTTCAGCAAGCCGCGTTGGTAAGATGCATCAAGCAATCCGCGCCCCTATGGGAAGGCTGGTATCGGACAGCGCTGAGCCGTGTCTGTCTGGAGTTCCATATATCGTGCAGCAACGCCGCGCCGTGAATCGATGGTGGAGGCGCGGCAGGTCTGAAGACGCCACCTTAAACCACTTGCCGTCCCGATACCACGTCAATCGAAATGCCGAAGAATATGGAGGGAGCAGGCTTGTCTTCGCTTTCCGAGCTTAGAACAAGCGATCCGGGTTCCCACCAAAACGGTTGCTTCTGCAGCAGAGACCAGGCGTGGAGGCGTTCGTCATGCCGGGCCGGCGTATCGGTCAGCTCATCATAGGTGCCCTGAACAAGCACGCTCTTCCACGTTCGGTTTTCGCCGAATTCTTCAACCTGAACACAGGCGGGTGAATGGGCCCGCAATAGATCAATCTTCAGGCCCGGCATGGAAAATATGAAGAGCCGGTCTGTTTCATAGGCATACTGAATGGGAACGATATAGGGATATTTTTCGCCGAGACATGCCAAGTGGCCACGGGTGTGGCCTGCCAGAAAGGCGAGGCAGTCTTGTTGACCCATTTCTCGCAGTTGCATCGCACTATCCAATTCCGTCAGCGTTTCAGCCCCTCGTTCGATTGGCAGCCGAGCGTCTTGGCCCGCCGCAACAGTCTTCCAGCGCCTACCAGAAGACATCCTTGAAGATAATATAGACGATAAAGGCCAGACAGATTGCTGGTGTCGATTTCACTAGAAAGTCGATGTACCGGAGCCTGCCGATATGCTGAGCCAGGCGTTTCCACGAATGGATGTTTACCGTGGAAGACATCATGCCCTCCTTTGGTTGGGGCCGGGTAATAACCCCGGGAAGCAGCACCCGTTCACAAGCTGCCACTACACCAGATATGGGCGCCAAACATCTGCGCTGCAAGGCGTGGCGGATTGCCGGTCCGACAATGAGATCCCGCTGCTGTGCACGATCGCAAGGGCGCGCGCGGATGTCCCAGGATTGCTGGGCACGTCGATACAGGGTTGCGCTTCTACCTCAACCATCGCTTCGATCAGTTTCAGCCGATCGAGCTTCCGCCGTTGATCGTCGTAGAGCCTGCTGAGCAGCGCATAGGCCGATCCGGAGGGTCTGCCTTTGCGCAATAATTTCTTGATCAGCATTTCCTGATCGGCAACGCGATGCGCCGCCTTCACGATATGGCGACGTGCCAGCTTCAGGTCTTTCGGGCGGTATCGTGTCGAAACCATATGCTTTTCTCCCCCTGTCTCATCCGGCAGTAGCAGGATGGTCGCCGGTTCAGTTCGCCGACCGCACGCCTGCCAGCGGTCAGCGAAAATCTGCGGCCGTCAGCGTGAAGTTGTTTCCGCGCCGATGCTGATAGGCCCGCGATGCGGCTTCCTGAATCGAAGAACGCGCTGCATCAAAGGCATTGAGATATGCGGCTTCGGAAGAATTGTGGGTGATCGCACTGCCGAGGGCTGCTTCTTCGACCAGAAACCTGACCTCGAACATGCCGTCATAGCCGGTGAAGCGGACACCTTTTCGCGCTTCGTCGAAGCTGCGGCTTCTGTTGGGGAAAATAAGCGTCATTGCGGTTATCCTTGGAAATGGGCGCGGCCGACCTGCGGAACTCGGGCACCGGTGATGATGGATGCACGAAGGGCGAATAGCTTGATGCCGGATGTCCGGCGATCAGCCTGCCTGCATGTCCGAGCGTCCAGCAGATCTCAATGGATGGTCTGCACGATGACCCGGTTTTCAAGCAAAGCTTCCGATGTCTTGATCAAGCGCATCGTACCCGTGATAACCTCATCGGAATAGAGCGAATCCGCACGGGAAATTTCGTCCGTCATATCGCGGAGAACTTTGTTGATCTCCAGCAGTGGCGGCACGAATTCCACCAATCCGGCGGCTGCCAGCCCGTGCGTCAACCGCGCGATTGCCTCTCTCAGGTGATTGACCAGTGCACGCCTTTCCACCGGCAGTGCCGGCGGCTTTGTGAGGGTCGCTTCATCGTTGAACCGCATGATGCGAATCCTCCTGTCACTGAAATGGGTTCCGCCACGGCATTATCAATGGCTGCCGCCGAATGAGGTTGCGGTCAGCTGCCAATAAGCGCAAGCTAATTTATCGGCGGGCACGATACGGGCACCGCTGCTTGGGGCGCGCCAGTGATGTTAGCGCCAGTGAACCCTAGCCCCAACGAAGGAGGACATCATGTCTTCCACTTCAGATCAGTTTTTCGATATTGCCAATCTGAGAATGCTCGATCGTATTCTGCGAAAGGCCGGCTTTCGCGGCGGTGAAACTCATGCGGTCGATGAGACTGAGATCACCGCCACAAGTTTCCTCATTCATTGTTTCCAGATGGGCATCGTCGACGAGGCCGCGTTGAGGTCGTCGCTGAAAATGTATCTCGCGACGCAGCTGAGTTCAGGTCCGCTTCCTCATGCGACCGAAGACGCCTCCTTTTCCAGGTGGCAGGATGACGGCGGCGCCCCGATGAAAGCCTATCGGATCGCGCGGTATACGGCGTCGGGGCGTGCGGATACACCACCACGGCCGCCAGGCTACCGTTTGACCAAAACCAGACTGCCTGAACGTTTGTCCGAGATCCCGTGAACGGGTCTGCTGCCACAGGCCGGTTCTAAGACGTTACCGGCTGCCGCCACCAACCGGGGTCGAGACGAGTGACTCGGTCCCGGTAAGGTTGGGGTGAGGGGGCAGCCATCGGCGCGTCCGCTTTCCCGAGGTCCGGTCGCCTCAAGCAGCCCCAAACGGCACGGCGACGAAGGTCTTGTTGCCGTCGCGTTCGACGAGCAGCAGCACCGACTTGCGGCCGGCCTTGCCGGCATCGGCGATTGCGGTCTTGACGTCGCGGGCGTTATGGACCGGTCTATCGTTCACCGAGACGATGACATCGCCGGACTGGATGCCGGCGGCAGCCGCCGACTTGTCCGGGGCGACTTTGGCGACCACCGCGCCACTGATCGAGCGCGGCAGGTTGAGCTGCTGGCGCACGTCGGGTGTCAGGTCGGCAAGGCCGATGCCGAGGCTCGGCTGGCCGCTGCTCTCGCCCTTGCTGGCGGGACTTTCGGCCGCGGCCTGCTTCTGGCCTTCCTCATTGGTGCCGACGGTGACGTTGAGATCGATGGTCTTGCCATCGCGCCAGATGCTGAGAGCTTCCTTGGCGCCCGGCGAAAGGTCGGCGACCAGGCGCGACAGGTCTTTCGGCGTCTTGACGCTCTCGCCGCCGACTGAGGTGACGATATCGCCGGGCTTCAGGCCGGCATGGGCGGCCGGCGTATCGGCAGTGATGGCGGCGACCAGCGCGCCGCCGGTCTTGTCGAGGCCGACGGCATCGGCGACATCCTTGGTGACCGGCTGGATCTGCACGCCGAGATAGCCGTGATTGATCGACCCGTCCTTCTGCAGCTTGGCGACGATCGCCTTCGCCTCATCGGAGGGAATGGCGAAACCGACGCCGACGCTGCCGCCGTTCGGCGAATAGATGGCGGTGTTGATGCCGACGACATTGCCGCTGCGGTCGACCAGCGGGCCACCGGAATTGCCATGGTTGATCGGCGCGTCGATCTGGATGAAATCGTCATAGGGTCCGCTGTGCAGGTCGCGGCCGCGCGCCGAGACGATGCCGGCCGTTACTGTGGTGCCGATGCCGAAGGGGTTGCCGATCGCCAGGATCTGATCGCCGAGCTTCAGCCTGTCGGAATCGCCCCAGCCAATGGTTTGCAGCGGCTTGCCCGCCTCTATCTTCAACACAGCGACATCGGATTTCGGGTCTGTGCCGATCAGCTTGGCCGGCAGTTCGGTGCCGTCATCCAGCGTCACCTTGATGTCGACGGCATTGTCGATGACATGGTTGTTGGTGACGATCACTCCGTCGGGGCTGATGATGAAGCCGGAGCCGAGCGCCATTGCCTGCTGCGACGGCCGGTTTTTCGGCGCCTGGCGCGGCAGCGGGATGCCCTGGTCCTCGAAGAATTGGCGGAACTGCTCGTCCATCGGCGACTCCTGCTGATCTGCGCTGACATCGGTTGTCTTGACAGTCGTGGTGACGGTGACGACGGCAGGTTTGTCGGCATCGACGATGGAGGCGAAGGAGCCGCTGGGGGCAAGAACGCGGCCGGTATCCGAAGGCGCGGCAACGGCATTGGAGGCGTTGATCGCAACGGGCAGGCATGCCGCGCCGGCGATGATGGCGGCCCCCACAAGGGCTGCGGTGCGATGATTGCGGAGGATGTGTGACATGGTGGTGATCCCTTGGGCGGTGGTCCCTGGCGAGAGCATTGGCTTGGATGGCGTCGTGGTTCCATGTCCTGGGACCTGGCGTCGGATGGCGTTTGGCGCCAATTCCTTCTGGAAACGCGCAGTCGTCGAGGGGCGGCGACCGGGGAGAGAAGAATTGGCGCTCGGGATTCATATGATCCCACCAAGCAGATTTTCAAATTAAAGTTTGAACATGTTTATATTGCCGATTTGTAAGAAATGACTGGAATTTAATCTTCGCTCATGCGGCGTTTGAGCTTCTCGAAAATTCCGGCTTGATTTTGCCTCGTTTGGCGGCCGCCGCCATGTTTTTATTCGACAATAAATGGACTTATTCCTGGAGGCGGTGATCCGATCGCCGCATGCGTCCGTAATTTGCCGGCAGACGATCCTGTGCTCTTTCTGGAATTGTATTCCGGATCCCATTTCAAATATAAAATGTTAGTAGACTCTAAATTATTTCTTCTTCAAAAAGTAACGGCCGCGATTCGAGGGCAGGCGAGTCTCGCGGGCGAAGAATAAGGGGGATGAGGGCAGCAGTGGAGCGGGGGCGGAAAGCCAGGCGCGGCGCGCATGTGAAGTTGAGCGATGTGGCGAAGAAGGTGGGGGTCAGCCCCATCACCATTTCGCGCGCGCTTCGCAATCCTGAAATCGTCTCTGAGGATCTGCGCCAGACCATCCTGCGCACGGTAGCCGAGATGGGGTACATCCCCAATCTTGCCGCCCGGGCTCTGGCCGGCCGCCATAACGGCATCATCGGCGTCATCACGCCCGCTTTGCACCAGCACGGCTTTGCCGGCCTGATGATCGGCATCGAGGATTGCCTGCGCGCCACCGAATTCCGCGTGCAATATTCCAGTACGCTCCACCACGCCGACGGCGAGGCCGGCGAGCTCAGATCCTTCCTGACGCAGAAGCCGGCCGGCGTCATCATCGCCGGCGCCGAATCCTATGGTGATCTCCTGCCGCTGATCAAGGATGCCACCTGTCCGATCGCCCATATCACCGATCTTAGCCAGGAGCCGGCAAGGCTGGTCGTCGGCCTTGATCATCATGCTGCAGGCGCAGAACCCACCCGCTTCCTGCTGTCGAGGGGCTATGAAAGGATCGGCTTCATCGGCCGCGGCACGGATATTCGCTCGCGCCGGCGGAAGGAAGGCTATGAGGCCGCGATGCGGGAAGCCGGCCGTTTCGATCCCGATCTCGCCATTGGCGGAGATGAGGGAAGCAGCAGCACCGGCCTTGGCCGGGAGTTGTTTGCCCGCCTGTTGCAGCGCGTGCCGGATATCGATGCCGTCTTTGCCCAAAGCGACGATCTGGCGCTGGGCGTGCTCATCGAATGTGCCGCGCGCGGCATCCGCGTGCCGGAGGATGTCGGCATCTGCGGCTTCAACGATCTGGAATTTTCAGCCTTCACCCAGCCGTCGCTGACGACGGTGCAGATTGCGCGCTACGATATCGGCTACCGCGTCGCCGACATGCTGCTGCGCGCCATCCGCGGCGAACCGCCCGGCGAAGGCAAGGTCGATTGCGGCTTCTCGATCATCCCACGCGGCTCGACGCGATAAGCTGTCCCGTTCGCGCGAATGGCTGCCCCTCACCCTCGCCCTCTCTCCGTAAACGGGGCGAGGGGACGTGCCTTGCGGGAGGTAGCGAGGCACGGAGAGGTTGCGACATATCCCCTTCGCCCCGCGAGCGGGGAGAAGGTGCCGGCAGGCGGATGAGGGGCTGGTGTCGGCGATCTCTTTGGCAGAGGGTGTTCCGCTCTGATACGGCTAGGCACAGCCCAGATTATTCCCTATATGGAATGAATGAGGATCAATGTGCTGAAAAATGGATAATACCGGACTGTCTCTCGACAGAATGCGCACCTTCGTTCGCGTCGCCGAACGCGGCAACCTGTCGATGGTCGCAAGAGAGCTGGGTGTCGGTCAATCCACCGTGACGCGGCACCTCAATGAACTTGAGCAGGCTGTCGGCGTACCGCTTCTCAGCCGCACCACGCGTCGCGTCACCCTGACGGATGAAGGCAGCCGCTATTATACCAATTGCCTGCAGATATTGCGCCTGGTCGAACAGGCTGCTGAAGAAGCAAGAGATGCCCGTCAGGCCCCCGCAGGCGCTGTTCGGCTTTCTTGTACGGCAGCGCTCGGCGTGATGCACATCACGCGCCTGATCTTTGATTTCCAGGACAGGCATCCGGACATCCGGGTCGACCTCAACCTGACGGACGAGCGTATCGACCTGGTTCGCGAAGGCGTCGACGTCGCACTCCGTCTTGGACCTCTCGCCGACAGCGCAATGAAACTTCATGCGCTCGGAGAAAGCCATCGTCTGCTGGTCGGCGCTCCGGCCTATTTGTCGGCCCATGGACGGCCCGAACGCCCAGCCGATCTGTCACGCTACGAAACCGTGGCGATGTCCAATGTGGCCGGCAGCGATCAACTCGTTCTTTCCTCTCCCGATGGCACGAGCCTGATGATCCCTGTCAGCGGCAAGTTGCGCGTCGATCACGGGCTTGCGGCGCGCGAAGCCTTTGCCGCCGGACGGGGCATTGGTCCCGCACACCTCTGGTTGGTCCACGATCTTCTCGATGACGGCCAGCTCGAGGTCGTGCTTGGCGACTATCGTCCTTTACCGGTTCCGGTGAGCTTGCTGATCGTTCCAGAGCGTGCCGCCATTGCCCGCGTTCGGCTTCTCGTCGACTTTCTTGTCGCCGAGGTTTCCAAATTACCGGGAATCCGGCCGTCATGATTTAGAGTCCGAATGACCGTTTATCGCCACGCCACCCCGTCGTTCGCAGATATTGTTCCCAGTTGAACGTGTCGGGGTTCAGGCGACGGCTCCATTCGAGGTCTTGCTCCTTGCCGAAATAGCCATAGTCGACAGCATATTCGACCATCCCCAGAATCTCTCGAACGAGAAGTTCGTTGGCGGCAAACTCTGGAAAAAAGTGCAGCAGGCCATCCCGGGTGAAAGCGTTTCGATACTCGGCCTTGCGGCCGGTCACGCGCTGAAAGGTTTCGACCATTTCGCGCGGAGAAATGATGTCGCCAACGATCGGCAGCGTTTTGCCGTTGTAACGCTCGGGGCTTGAGAAAATCTCAAGCACGACCGGCCCGGTCGCCGTCAGCGGATCGACAAAAGGTGCTCGAAAATCTTCAGGAAGATAAACCGGCAGGAGCAGCGTATCGCCCTCCATGCGCGGCACATAATATTCGAGCAGATTCGTGTAGAAGAATGCCGGCATGACGAAGGAATGAGAGATCGGCAGGGTGCGAATATAGTCGGCAACGCGCGCTTTGTCGGTAAAATGCGGCGCATACTTCGTCCCGCTGGTGATCTCGTCGACATTCTCCAGCGTGCTGAAAACAATATGCTCGACGCCGGCCTCAACGGCCGCATCCGCCAGTTGTCGGCCGAGAGGGGCCTCGATCGTCTCCGGCGGGGCGATCGGCGGCGTCATCAGAAATGCGCCATCCGCGCCTTTGAAGGCGGCAACGAGATCCTTTTGACGGCCAAGCTCGAGAGGGACGGCTACAATTTCAGCGCCGCGTTCCTCCAGACGTAACGCTTCAGGTGAATCCTTTTTCCGGGTTAAAGCACGCACCCGGAAACGCTGGCTCTCAAGGAGGGCCGCGGCGACGCTGCGCCCCTGCTTGCTCGTTGCACCGGCAATCGCGATCAGTGGCTTTTCATGTACAGACATAGAGCTTTAAACCTTTCCCTGTCATTGACACCGACTGCGGTGTCATTTTGCTGGGGAGGACGGTCGGCCTGTGCCGAGAGCCCACCTCGATGGCGGGCACCTTATCGCAACAGGTTCTATGGCTGTAGATATCTGAAATGCAAAATATAATGCCATTTTATGGATAAGTTGCCGGCCAGCCGCGGATACAAATCGGTTCGCCATCCCGGATCACAACGCCGAAACCCGCTGCGGAATGATGTCGACATCCAGGATCGCGACGGCGCAAATGTCGTCCTCGAAACCATTTCTCAAGTGCCGGCATTGGCTCAGACATCTCTTCGCCAATGGCGGCTCTGATGGACTAAAGCTGAGAGCTACGTTGCAAATTTCACCCTGCTGATCGTCGAATAAACCCATAAAGCCAAGGATTTTGAAGTGCTGCCCGGTCGCAGCAAGATATTACTTTCATTGAATTCTTTCCGACTCAGGATATTAGCCTGCCAGTAAGATGTATTAATCATTGTTAAGTACTGTTGAATATGGTTAATATTATGCTAACCTTAAAGAGATTAGAGGGTGCCCATCGCTTTCAAAGCGGAAATTCGAAACATGAAGCTTTCGAAGATAATATCTCCAGCGATACCTCAATATAGGTCGAGAATCGGCTCTCGCCTACATCAAACAATACTGTGCATGGTGTTTGCAGCAATTGTTCCATTGACGCCAGCAGCGGAAGAGTTGCCTTCGCCTACGGAAGCGGTCTCGGTTGTGACACCTGGTGAGACTTTGGCCCGGCAGCCTCAATTGTTGCGTGACGGTCTTCGCTCAGGCGATAAATTGAATCTGGCATTTTACGAAAGCTTGGCCTCCGTCGAAGACCGCTGGACGGGTTCACGGGGCACGGTTCCCTGGAACTTTTATCAGCGCCCCGAACTCACTGGCGAATACGTCGTTGAAGCGGACGGAACGATTTCGCTTCCGCTTTTGGGACGCTTCCGGGTTCGAGGGCTTCCTCCGGCGGATGCGGAGGCGATAATTCTTCCTTCGTACGAAAATTTGGTCGGCAGAAAGGGGTTCGTGAATATCGTCAAGATTGAGCACCAGCCTGTTTATATTACCGGCCCGGTTCGTAATCCCGGCTCGTTTCGATATGTTGATGGCATGACCGTTCTGCATGCCGTTGCGCAAGCGGGTGGCATGGCGGCGAAGAGTATTGAGCCGTGGCAGAGTGTGGAAATTACACGCCAGATCGAGCGGTTGAAGACTGAGTTGGCCGATCTGAAGCGGCTTGCGTCGCGAACCGAGGTGCTCAGGGCGAAGCGCGATTCCGTGCAAATTGCCAGCATTGGTGCACCAATTCTCGGTCCCGATCCCGATGCCCAACGGTTGCTGGATGATGAGACATGGCAGCGCCAATTGATAACGACGAGCAAGGATGCGCAGAGCAGTGCTTACGCAAAATCTGTTGCCGATGCTCAGGCCGATCTCGATCTGCGTCAGGCCCGCGTCGGCAATTATGATGCCACCATTCGGGTCCGTCAGGATCGGCTGGCAAGTATCGAGAATTTGGCCAAAAACAAGCTTGTCACCAGCATCGAATTGACCCGGGCGCAAAGCGAACTGACCGAGTCGGAAGATCGAAAGCAGCAAGCCGTCATCGATGTCGAGAGCGCAAAGCAGCGGCTGGCGGCAGCGAAACAGGACGTTGAGCGCGATCGTATCGAACGCAAGATCGAGATCGAGAAGTCGGCAGCGGATGCGGAAAGAGGCCTATCCACGGCATTGAAGACGACCGAGAGCGATCTTGAAATCTTCCGGTCGATGGTATCGTCGAATGATAGCGCCGGTGTTGAATTTGAAATCGTTCGGCCTGGACCGAATGGAGTCACAGTCGAACCTGCTACCGAAGAAACGGTCTTACAGCCTGGCGATCTGATCAAAGTACATTGAGACGCAGCCACATACCCTTCCCCGACTGGGGAGAGTTTAGTCCTCCTCTCGGCCAAAGAGCTCAGAGGCATCGTCGATTTGCGATTTGTCACGCGGTCCAAAACGCCAAGGAGAGCTTATGTCTGCAATACAAGCTGTAGAAGCCTCGCATTCCTCGATGCCGGTCCAAGGTCCGATGTTCAATTTGCCAAGGACCTCGCTCGTCATTCCAACCTTGAACGAAGCGGAAAACATTAAGCTGCTTTTGCCCCGCATACCGACATGGGTGCATGAAATCATCATCGTCGATGGGCGATCGACAGACGGAACGCCTGACATAGCGCGAAGCATGCGCGATGATGTCAAGATCGTACTTCAGCCTAAGAAGGGCAAAGGCATCGCATTGCGGACGGGCTTCGAAGCCGCATCTGGTGATATGATCGTGATGCTGGATGCTGACGGTTCGATGGATCCTTACGAAATCATCCTGTTCGTCGCGGCTCTTGTTGCAGGTGCGGATTTCGTCAAGGGTTCGCGCTTTATGCAGGGCGGCGGAACCAGCGACATGACGGTCATCCGCCGGTTCGGCAATCTGGGCCTGACCCTGCTGGTCCGGATGCTGTATGGTAGCTCTTTCAGCGATCTGTGCTACGGCTACATGGGCTTTTGGAGGCGGCATGTTCCTTTGCTGCGTGCCGATTGCGACGGCTTCGAAATCGAGACGCTGATCAATTTGCGGGCCCTGAAGAACAAGCTCAAAATCATGGAAGTCGCGAGCTTTGAATCGGAGCGCATCTACGGCGTCAGCAATCTGCGTGCCCTTCCGGACGGCTGGCGCGTGCTGAAGACGATCTTCCGGGAACGCGTCAGCACGCCGACGGGCGTCCAAGTCCTCGAGCAGGGCATGTCCTGAGGTCTGGATGTAATTGGCGAGGCCGCATGATGCGCATTTTGATACTCAGCGCGAGATACCTGCCTTATGCCGGAGGAACGGAAACCCATGTAAGCGAGGTCGCAACCCGGCTCGTGGCCAAGGGGCATGCGGTGACGGTATTGACGGGCAATCCCGATGGCCTTCTTCCGGCAGCGGAAACCCGAGACGGCGTGCAGATTATCAGGCTGAAGACCTTTCCCCGTGGGCGGGATTGGTGCTTCGCCCCCGGCGTCTTCAAGGCGGTCGCCGAAGGTGATTGGGACCTGATGCATGTTCAGGGCTACCACACGTTCCTGGCACCCCTCGGAATGGCCGCCGCATCGCGCAAGGGGCTTCCTTTCGTAGTCACCTTTCACAGCGGTGGTCATTCGTCACCATTTCGATCCTCGATCCGGCGCTTCCAACACAGAATGCTTGCGCCTCTGGCTGCCAGGGCAGGGCAACTCATTGGCGTGTCGCGATTCGAAGCGGACCTATTCAGCCAGAATATGGCAATCGCGAGAGACCGGTTCATCGTTATCCCCAATGGCGCGCGCCTGCCGGAAAAGTCCGGGCGGCGATCCCCTTCACCTCACGACAAGCCGCTGATTGTCTCGCTCGGCAGGCTGGAGCGCTATAAAGGTCATCATCGGGCGCTTGCTGCCTTTAATGTGCTGGCAACGAAATTCCCTGATATGCGCCTTCGAATCCTGGGAGAAGGCCCCTATGAGGCGAAGCTGCGTCAGCAGGTGGCCGAGCTCGGGCTCGGCAACCGCGTGGAGATCGGGGCAATTCCGCCGGCCGACCGGTCCGCAATGGCCGATCTTTTGTCTTCGGCCGCACTTGTCGTGCTCCTCAGCGATTATGAAGCTCATCCCGTCGCGGTTATGGAGGCGCTTTCGGTCAAGGCTCCCGTCCTGACCACCGACACATCAGGCTTTCGGGAGCTGGTTGAGGAGGGCCTCGTGCGATCCATTCCGCTCAACGCTTCGCCAGACTTCACCGCACGTGAAATGCTCGCCACCATGGACGCCGGGCCGATCTCAATTGAGACGAGGTTGCCGGACTGGGACGATTGCACGGACCGGCTGCTGACGGTGTACAGACGCGTATTTTCGCATCCGCAGCCTGAACTGCGAACCGGTCCAGCACTGCTTGGAGATTTGAAGCACGATGACCATTGTTAAGGGACGGGCTTCTCCAGGCCAGCAGAAGGCCTACCAGGAGGGAGCTTATCGTCACGGCTATACAGAGAGGGTTTCCATTCCACGCATCGATCTATGGATCGCGGCATTTCTGGGCCTGCGCAGGCAGGACAGCGCGGTCGGGGGCATTGCCGATCCTTCGTCGCTGGGCATGTCGCCGGTCTTTGCCTTGCTATGCAGTTGCGCCCTTGTCGTGATCGCACTTGCCGCAAATGCCAGTCGGCTGGGGGAGGGCTGGGCGGTTTCGACGTTCTATACCGCCATCGCCGCGATCTTTCTCCCGCCAGCGGCGCGGATCATCCATCCGGGAGCCAGCCGCCTGGAGCGCTTGGCGCTCATAGTGATCGTCACTTCAGCCCTCTTCGTGGTACGCGTCATCCGCGCACCCGTCGCATTCATAGATCATGACGAATTCCTGCACTGGGCGACGGTGAACGACATTCTGGAGGCGCGGCGACTGTTCCTGCCCAATCCCCTTCTGCCGGTCAGCCCGCTCTATCCCGGACTGGAGCTCATAACGTCCGCCTTGGTCAACCTGTCCGGACTGTCCGTCTTCGCGGCAGGCCTCATCGTGTTGGCGGCAGCGCGGATGGTGCTGATGCTCACGCTATTCCTGCTCTTCGAGAAGATCACGGATTCTGCGCGGATCGCCTCCATCGCCTGCCTGATCTACATGGGCTCGTCCACGTTTTTGCTGTTCGACGTCCACTACTCCTATGAAAGCCTGGCGATCCCCATGCTTGTGGCGGTGCTGTTGGCTTCGGAAAGCCGACGCATGGAGCCAAGCGACACGGCAGCCTGGCCGACGGTCATCGCCACCATGGTCCTGATCGTGGCGCTCGCGGTTACTCATCATCTCACCTCCTATTTTTGCACGGCCCTTTTGTGCGGCACGGCGGTGATGGAATGCCTGCGGCAGGGCGCGTCCGCCATGCAGAGGCGGCAGGCGATCCTGTTGGCCTCGATCGCCGTGATTGCTCCGGTCGCCTGGTCGAAGATCGTCGGGAACCCCACCGGCGGCTACATCCTTCCCGTACTGGAAGGCGGCATAAACGAGGTAGCGCAACTCGTATCGAATTCGACCGCGACGCGTAGGCTTTTCGTGTCGGACACGGGAGCCTTGGCGCCTGCTTGGCAACGTTACCTGACGATGGCAGGCGTCGCGCTGATCTGCCTGGGGCTTCTCACCGGCTTTCTCCGCTCGCTCGTTTTCAATGGGCAGCACCGGGATGCGAGCATCCTCTGGCCGCCGACCAGATGGCGCCTATGGCGCTCAAGTCTTCTCGAGATCCTCGTTTTGGCGACGCTGGCCTATCCCGTCAGTATCATCTTCCGCCTGACGCGCAGTGGGTGGGAGATCGGCAACCGCATCGGCTCGCTATCTTTCCTCGGCGTCGCGATTGTCGTCGCGGTGGCCGTCGCGGCGTTCTGGCACGGCACGTCGCGTGGCTGGCTGCGCGCAACGGCGCTTGCCGCCGCCGCAACGACGGTGCTGATTGCTGGCGTCATCAGCTCCGAGGGACCACGTATCCTGGTTCCGGCCGCCTATGAAGTGTCAGCCGACTCCTCGTCGATAGAACCGATGGGGATCAGCGCCGCAAGGTGGACCAAGGAATGGCTGGGCGGCGACCAGAATTTCGCAACCGATCGGATCAATCGCCTGCTCCTGTCCACCTACGGCCGTCAAAAGGTCTCGACCACGCTTGAGAGTGGGCAAGATACGAGCATGGCCATCACCGCAGCCGATCTCGGCCCGATGGAACGTCAGCTGCTGATTGACCAGGGCATCGGCTTCGTCATGGTCGACCTGCGCATGACCACCGGCCTGCCCGGCGTCGGCGTCTATTTCGACGGCGGCGCGCAAGACCGAAACCACATGGTCCCCCTCCAGGCGTCGTCGCTGCTTAAGTTCAATTCCGAGCCCGATGTCGACCGCACCTTCGACAACGGCTTCATGGTCATTTTCGACGTGGGGCGGCTCGGGAAAACACGGCAGCCCGCCGCCCCTCGCAAGCGGACCGGAGAGCCGGTTCAATCCTTGGGACGAACTGACGGAGATTTACAATGATCGATAGCCGTATCGACGCTTTCATGTGCGTCCATTCGCGGGACATCGAATATCTACTCGAAGCGTCCCTTCGCTCCTACCAGCAGCATTTCCCCGACAAGGGAAACCTGACCATGGTCACCGACAACCCGGCCGCTTTAAGAGCCTTCCTCGACGCGAAGGGTCTCGTGCCTGGCGCCGCCGTCACCGGCGACAACGATTGGCTTTCGGCCAGCGAACTGGAACTTCCCGGCTGGTTTCGGCAGCAGATCATCAAGCTGCGCGCCTTCGAATTCTGCCGGACCGAGCATTTCTGTAATCTCGGTGCGGATACACTGCTGCTGCGGCCCATTGCGACGACCGATCTGATCGACCGGCGCCAACCGGTTCTCTATTATTCCAGCCACAGGCTTCCCGATCTGCACTACCGTTTCGAGAAGAAACGGTTGCGCAATGTTGCAAAGATCCTCGGCGTCGAGCCGGCCCGGTCTTTTCGCTACGTCGATTTCATCAACGATTTCTTCTGCTTCAAGCGCGAATGGCTCATCGCGCTGAATGACTATATCGCGTCGAAATACGGCTCGAAACCCTACGTCGAGCTGCTCAAGGGTCTCAGCGCGTCAAAAGACCAGACACGGTTCGGGGAATGGACGCTCTATTCCGTCTTTCTGCTCGATGTGATGCACCAGTCGCCGACGATGCGCGATGCGCGCGGGGCCTATCTGACGCAGATCCATAGCCGCCTCGGCCTCACGCTGAGCCGGCTGGACAGCAAGATCGTTCATCTCGTCCAGAAATCCTTCGACCCAAACGTGATCCGGCAGAAACTGATGAAGGTGAACCCGGGCGCCGCTCAGATCGTCGGCGCGACGGCATGGGCAGATGCAGGAGTTCGCCCCCGATGATGGCCCGCCGTGTCTTTCTGGGGATCATTCCGCTGTGGATTCTTGCCGCTGTCTTGACCGTAACGTGGCTGCCCGGAACCTTTTCGACCTCGGAGAAGGCGGTTCGCCTGGCGCTCTGCGCGCCGCTGATCCTATATCTCCCGGGCCGCATGCTGGTGGATACCCTGCGCATAGAGGGCGATACGGTCACAAGGGGAACGCTCGCGGTGTTCCTGAGCTTCGCGGCCTGCATTTTTCTGGGGCTTCTGCTGCATGTCGCCGGGCATCTCGATGCGCGCGGCTGGGTCTACGCCCTGGGCCTGACGACCATCGCCCTTCGGTGCCTGAATGTCGTTTTGCCGCTCGCAAGGGCGGTTCCAGCCATTCCCTGGGCTTGGCCCGGCCGCCGTTTTTTGATCTTCGCAGTTTCCATGATCCTGGCGACGAGTTCCGTCCTCATGGCGCGCCCGGTCGCGCTTGAACGTAAGCCGTTTCATTTCACCGAGTTTTGGATGGTGCCCAAATGGAACTGGACGAACAATGTGGTAACGGTCGGCGTGCGCAATTCGGAAGACACCAAGACGCTTTACAGTCTTGACCTCGTTCTGGGCGGTACGTTGATTGGACAGATGCCAACCTTCGAGCTGGCACCTTCCTCCAGCCAAACTTTCGAATTCTCCGTACCAACGAAAACGCGCGCCCCCGCACGGCTGGAAGCCTGGCTCTACAAGAGCGGCGACAGGGGAACGATCTACCGCAAGGTCTGGATGACCATCGACACGCTCCAGTCCCCGGCACCGACCGGAATGACCCTTCAGTTCGCTGATCCGGAGACGAAAAATGGATAATTTCCAGCCTCCCGTGCCCGGTAAGCTCACGACGGCAATCGTCATCTGCTGCTATTCCGACAAGCGCTGGGACGTCCTCAACAAGGCAATGGAGGCGGCAACGCGTCAGGTCCCGGCCGCGGACGAGATCGTCGTCATCGTCGATCACAATCCGGCACTGGCGCTGCGTCTGCGCGCCAAGCGCTTCGAAACCCCCGTCAGGATCGTCGAGAATATTCATCCGCCCGGCCTCTCCGGCGCCCGCAACACCGGGATTTCAGCCAGCCGCGGCGAGGTCATCCTGTTTCTCGACGACGACGCCGTGTCAGATCGGGATTTGCTGGCAACCTTGGTGCGGCAACTCGAGGATCCCTCGGTTCTGGGCGCCGTCTCCGCTATCCGCCCGTTGTGGGAAACAGATCGTCCGTCCTGGTTTCCCGACGAATTCCTGTGGACCCTTGGCTGCACCTATCGCGGCCTTCATCCGGGGCCGGTGCGCAACCTCATCGGCGCGTCCATGTGCATCCGCCGCTCCGTCTTCGATCATACGGGCGGCTTCGATTCCGGCTTGGGCCGAACGGCCAAGGCTTTGCCGCTCGGATGCGAGGAAACCGAACTCTGCATCCGTGCAACCAAGGCCTTGCCGCATGGCCGTTTCGTCTTCGAGCCGTCCAGCGGCAGCGATCACGCCATACCCGCTGATCGTGCGACGTGGAAATATTTCCTTCATCGATGCTGGGCCGAAGGGCTTTCAAAGGCCAGCCTATCGTTGATGGCAGGCTCCGGCGAGGCGCTGGCGTCGGAAAAGACCTATATGACGAGGACCTTGCCCCAAGGGCTTATGCGGGGATTTGCTGATGTGCTGCTTGGCCAGCCGAGCGGCCTTCTTCGCGCCGTCGCCCTGGCCGCCGGCCTAGGGGCCACCGCGGCCGGATTCGCTCTCGGCAGGACCCGCGCGGCCCTTACGCGACGGTTCACCTCCGTTCCTGCTCGCGCGCTCGAACGGGTGGAATAGGCATGATGACCGTCAGCGCCGCCATCGCTAACGTCCGCAGCCTCCTGATGAACCAGGCGGTTTTGCTCCTCAATGCAGGCATGCTGGGGCTTGGAACGTTGATGACGGCCATTCTCGGCTTCGTCTACTGGTGGTTCGCAGCGCGTACCTTCTCGGCCGAAGCTGTTGGGCTCGCCGCCGCCGCCATATCGTTGATGAATCTCCTCGCGAATCTCGGTGAAGTCGGTCTCGGACCCTTCCTGATGGGCGAGATGGGCCGTCAGCAAAGAGCAGGCCCGTTTCTGACGGGCGCCCTCCTGGCCTCGTTCAGCGCCTCCATCGTGGTGGGGCTGATCTATCTTGCTATCGCAGCCTGTACATCGACCCAGCTTGGCTCGATCGTCGGTTCCTCCGCGACCGATCTCTTCTTCGTCGCGGCTTGCGCTCTGACGGCTGTGACGCTCGTGCTCGACCAAGCCATGGTCGGCCTCCTGCGGAGCGGCCTTCAACTGGCCCGGAATGTCGTCTTCGCCGCCAGCAAGCTTCTTCTCCTGATCGCTCTCGGCCTGACAATTGGCCGGGCGACCAACGAACTGGCGATCTTCACCACCTGGTTTGCCGGGCAGCTTGTCTCGCTGGTCGTCGTGGCCGGGCTTCTTGTCTATGCCGGCAGGCGCGTCTTCCACCGGCCGGAGATCCGCGCCTTCCGCCCGATGCTCGGACAGGTTTTCGGCCATCACGCGCTCAGCATGGCTGTTCAGGCGCCGGCGCTGCTGCTGCCTTTCGTCGTCACGGTGATGCTGTCTGCTGAGATCAACGCCGCCTTCTATGCCGCCTGGACGGTGCTGAACGTTGCGCTTCTCGTCCCTGCGTCACTCGCCTCGGTGTTGTTTGCCATCGCTGTGCGGGAGCCGGAGCTATTTCCCGCGCGCCTGCGCCTGTCGCTCGGCTTGTCGATGCTGGTCTGCGCGGCGACCGCCTTGGCGTTCCTCTTCCTGTCGCGCTTCATGCTCTGGATATTCAATCCGGCCTATGCTGTGATTGCAGGAAATGGCCTTCAGTTTCTGGGCGTTGCCGCTTTCGGAATGGCGTCGAAGTATCATTATCTGGCGGTTCAACGTGTCCGACGGCGCCTGGGCTTTGCCACGCTCGTTCTGATCGGCGGTGCGGTGTTGGAGATCGTGGCCGCCGCCGGCGGTGCGCGATTCGGGATCGCAGCCACAGCCGACTTCTGGGTCATTGCTGTTTCGCTGGAAGGCCTGCTTCTGTGCCCGGCATTGTATTGGGCCACACGGCGCACTGCGACGCCGTCCATCGCCGCGCCATCAACGGCTGGCGGTGTCTCGACATACGGCAATTCCCTCGACCAGACAGACCAAATCGGAATTGCGTCACGGGCTTGAAAGGGAGTTTCTTAGCATGAGGCGTATTCACCGTTTCCGGGATTTCGCTATCGGCGCTGCGGCGCTGGCGCTTTTTTGGTCTGCTCAAGTCGGATCTGCGGACGCGCAGTCATCCGCGCAGCAATCTTTCGTCACGACGAAAGAGGGGGGCTTCCTGCTGGACGGCAAGCCATTTCGCGTGGCCGGCGTGAACAACCATTATCTGACATTTGGCTCGTCAGGCGAAGTCACCCGCGTATTGGACGATGCCACGGCAATGGGCGCCAATGTGGTGCGCACCTTCCTGCAACCGGTTATAGGGTCGCTGGACGGCCAGGTGCCGACGATCTGGAATTCAAAGAGCACGGCCGATTCCAGCAACCTCGGAACCAAGGGCATCTATATGATGAGTTGGGATCCGATAACCAACAAGATGGTTCCCAACGACGGACCTGACGGCCTGCAAAAGGTCGATTACCTCATCGCGGAAGCGGCGAAGCGCAAGCTTAAGCTGATCCTCGCATTCGTCGATTTCTGGGCCTACACGGGCGGTGCCCAGCAGATGAACGCCTGGTACGGGAGTTCGGACAAATACACCTTTTTTGCCGCTGATCCGCGAACCCGACGCGATTACAAGGAATGGGTTCGGCATGTTCTGTCGCGCGTCAACACGATTACCGGTGTGCGCTATTCCGACGACCCCACCATATTTGCCTGGGATCTGGCCAACGAACCTGACATCCATCCCAAACCGCTCCTTTATGAGTGGGTGTCGGAAATGTCAGCCTATATCAAATCCCTGGCGCCGAAACAGCTCGTCACGACGGGCCATGGGAACATGGATCAGAAGCTGGCGGATATGAATATTCCGAGCGTTGATTTCGGCACGTGGCATGGCTACCCATCCTACGCCAAAATGAGCCATTCCGATTTCGATGCCCGCATTCGCGAATACTGCGGGATCGGGCGAAGCATCGGAAAACCGGTGATCCTGGAGGAGTTTGGAGTTCCGCGATCCGATGCCGATCAGGCAAACGCCTATGGAACTTGGCTGAATACGATCGCCACCTCGGATTGCGGAGGTTGGGTGGTCTGGCGGCTCACCAGCACGCAGGATTCGGGCCTCTATCCCCAGGACGACTACGACAAATTCGACATCCATAACGATGGGAGCCCTGCTTGGCAGGCTCTGCGCGACGCCGCCCTCAAGCTTCAATAATCGGTCCACCGAAGCCATTCCGCCGTCCAGCATTAACGCATGTCGCGGGTACGGCACCGGGTGTTGCCATTCGATTTGATGGCTGCCAACAACATGTGGCATATCGCTCGACGGCGGAAACCGATTTCAAGACGAAAACGGGCGTGACACGACGATCGGAAGCGCGCCCGCGAACCGGGATGGTCGCGCGAACGCACAAGGGATAGCGATCTCAACGGCGTATTGACCTAAATGCTTCCATATTTTCTTGCGATCTAAACTGGGCCTGCAGCTTCGCCAAATATTCGCGGAATATCCGGGATATCGGGGACAAACCGGAGATTTTTCGAAGGTCAGCAGTCGGCAATATGAATAATGCGGACGGCTCGCTCCCAGATGCGATATCGTAAATCATCATCGGGCTAGCCCGATTCGAAATAGGGATTGCGGCAGTGAACTCTTCACGCTTTCTTCAATCAATCGTCGAAGCCGAATCCCAAGATACACGCTTGAATTTCGCCCGCGCCGCGATTTTTCAGCTCTATAGTGCTTGCCTGCCAACCGGATCTGCGCCGGCTCAGTTTTCCGTCGAACTCACCCTATCTGAAAAAGAGGCGGTCACGCTTGTCGTGCGGCCGTTCGTCAATAATATCGAAGCACTTGGCGGGCTTGTGAAATCCCTGTTCTCGACAAACGCGGAGACCGAACTGCGAGCCGTTCCATGCAGGGTGGAGGATAAGGTTGGATCCGGCATTGGATTGATACTTTTCGTCGACGATGAGCCGATGATTACCATCGGATCTCTTGCAGATGATACCGGACTGTTTCTTCGCCAGATCGAACCCGCATCCAGGAACACGCCCGGCGTTGCCACAATCGGTACGGTAGTAGGCCAACGACTTGCCAGTGTGGTTCCTATTCCGACTGGATCTCTCCATCTGCGTAAGCCAAAATAAATATCGCTGACCAATCAGGGTATCAGCAGGATACTGCCCGCCGAACGTCCGGACTCCATCTCTTCGTGCGCCTTCGCAACATCGGCCAAACGATATTCGGCACCGATCTGCGCGACGATCCCTGTTTCCATCGCGCCGACGGCAGCGAAAGCAGCCTCGCGATACTGTCCGATGTCAGCGCACCAGGCCATGATACTCGGATGGCAGAGCGCCTTGCCCGGGCGCAGTTCCTCGACGGGCACCGGTGGAATAGCACCGGCGGCCTGGCCGATGGTGACGGCGATGCCGAATGGGCGGACAGAGCGTATGCTCTTGAGAAGCGTGTCGCCGCCGATCCCGTCATAGGCGACGTCGACACCAAGCCCGTTCGTCAGCCGCTTCACGTCCGCGACGATATCGGCGCCTCGTCCGACAATGAGGTGATCGGCTCGATAAGATGCGGCGATTGCGGCCTTTTCGGAAGAGCCAACCGTCCCGATCACCGTGGCATCGAGCGATTTGGCCCAGCGAACGAGGATGCTTCCAAGCCCGCCCGCAGCAGCATGGATCAGAACCTGTGTTCCTGCACGCACATCATAGGTCTTTTTCAACAGCATGTAGGCGGTCATGCCTTTGAGCAGCGAACTCGCTGCCGTTTTCGCCGAAACGGCATCCGGAAGCTTGATCGCCCTTTCAGCGGCAATGTTCCTGGCTGAGCGATAGGCTCCAACCGGAGGCCCGGCATAGGCAACCCGGTCACCCTTTTGGAACATGGAAACGCCAGGACCGACGTCTTCGACGATGCCCGCCGCCTCGGCGCCGATCACCGAGGGGTAGGAAGGCATGGGGTAGATGCCCTTGCGGTGATAGACGTCGAGAAAGTTGGTTCCGATCGCCTGATGACGGATCTTGATCTCACCATCGCCGGGAGGTTCAGAATGGTGATGCTCCTCGACATGGAACTGGGTGACGTCACCGGGGGCGTTCAGCCATATGATTTGGTCGGTCATCTCTCGTGCTCCTTCATGGGCGCAAATTAACCGATGGCATGATGTGTGAAAATTCCCTATTACTTCACAATGATTGGGAGAGAATTCACACAACTCGACTGGGACGACCTTCGGCATTTCCTGGCGCTCGCGCAGTCGGGAACCTTGCTTGGCGCCGCAAAGCAGCTCGGCGTCGAACATGCGACGATCAGCCGGCGCATTTCGTCGCTTGAAGCCAGTCTCGGACGCAAGCTGGTAGACCGCCGCGGACGGCGCATCATGTTGACCTCGGACGGGGAGCAGGTTGCCAGGCACGCAGCTCTTGTCGCCGCGCAGACTGCGGCAATCGAGCAGCTTGGCCGCAGCAGCGCCACGGAATTGCGTGGCCATGTGAGGATCAGCGCGCCGCCCGCTCTCTCAAGCGTGCTGCTGGCAAAGCCGATCGCCGCCGTCAGGCGAGACCATCCGGGTGTTGGGATCACGCTCGTCGGAGAAAAGCGCCTCGCGTCGCTGAATAGACGAGAGGCGGATATCGCCGTGCGCATGTCGCGTCCCGAGGACGGCGATTACGCCATCGTCAAGCTCGGCGAAATGAGCTTCCATCTCTACGCATCAAGGACCTATCTCGAAGCGGTTTCCCCGTCGGACTGGACCTTCATCGGTTACGACGAAACCATGAACGCCTCACCGCAGCAACTGCGGCTGACCGAACTGGCCGCCGGCCGGCCGATCGCGCTGCGGTCGTCCGTTCTGGAGTTCCAGGCCGCAACCGCAAGCCTTGGCGCCGGTGTCGTCATGCTCCCCGATTTCGCCGCTCCGGAGTCCAGCGGCCTCCAGCGCATCGAGACCGAACAGGTTTTGACAAGACAAGTCTGGCTGGTTGTCCATTCGGATATCAAAGACGTCCCCTCCGTCCGCGTCGTCGTCGATGCGCTGAAGAGCGCTCTCGGGAAGTAGTGCGCTTAGTCCGCTGGGGCGCAAAGGGGCAGAGGCAGATTGAACGGGTCGGCAGCCTGGCGGAGTTCCTCTCAGGATTTCCCCAATTGGCCGTCATTGATATCGCAGCCGCTGTTGTCTTTAGTGGGTCGTCACACCTTCAAGTGGGAGGAGAATATGCCAGTCGAAGCAATGCGAACGGGTGGATGCCTGTGCGGTGCGGTGCGTTATGAGGTCCGAGGCGAGCCCTATCAGTCGGGGTTGTGCCACTGCAAGACGTGCAGAAAGATCACTGGCTCCGCCTTCTCCGCAACGGCAAATTGGCATCATCGGCAATTCCAGATGTCCGGAAAAATCAGCACTTTCGATAAAAGGTCTTTCTGCCCTGTCTGTGGTTCTCGACTCTTCTTTCTCTTCGATGACGGCGTGGAAGTGTTTCTGGGGACGCTTGATGAAGCGCCTTACGCTATCAGCCCGATGGTCGAAGTGTGGACCATTCGACGTGAGCCTTGGCTCGCACCGGTCGTCGGAGCTGCGCTTCACGAAGGAAATGAGATCGCTTCGGCAAAAGAGGATTAAGCCGAGCCAAAGCCCATACCGCAGGACATCGCCCGCTGCGCCAGGCACCGCTTTCGGCCGAGAGAGGCCGGAATGCGCCATAAGGAACTTGTCTGGCCGGTCACCCGGACACCGAACCTTGAAAGTGCTCTACCGCTTCGTCGAGCTGCACCCACTTATGTTTCGATTGTTCGAAGACTGATAGTGCAGGTGGCGCGAAGGCCGGGTCGGCAAGGGAGCCGACCGCCACTCCAATCCAGGACGGCGCAGCATCGGCCTTCCAATAGACGGTCGAGCCGCAGGTGGGGCAAAAATGCATTCGGACCTTGCGACCGCTCTCGGCGGTACGAATGAATTCTGTAGACATTCCGGATATTTCGACACAGCCGATCGCGTAGAAAGCATTTGCGCTGAACGGCGCGCCAGTTCTCCGCTGGCAAGCCAAACAGTGACACAGCGCAGTCAGTTGTGGCGGCTCGCTGAGCGTCAGTCTCAGAGCGCCGCAGGCGCATTGGGCATTGGCCATGGAAACTCCTCCCGCTTGCGCGGTGAAATTGCGTTGGATGGGGGTGAAGCGCAGGCCCGAACCGCAAATGGTCAGGGTGGGCGATGCAAAGGGGCTGAGACCTGATATAATTTCAGCCTCACAGAGGCTCGAATGTAGATCGCGGAAATTCCGAAGTCTAGAGGAAAGCCATCTGACCGCTTCGGGCTCGGATCGGATCCGGAGCCCTATCGCACCGTCTCAGGTTCTGATCGGTTCTTTGCGGCAAGCTGGATTTCAAATTCCACCGGCGATCCATCGCCAAGGGTGGAGTGGAGGCGCCAGAAAGCAAGCGGTAAACAGCGAGTCGATGAGCATCTCGAACGATGCGTCAACACCGAGCACCACCCCGGCGGTAGGTCCTCGAGCGAGTTTTTCGTTGTTAATGTGCGACTTGGGAAGCTGCCGACATCAATTCCTGGGAATTCGGTGCCGTGAATGTCTCGAGCCCAGCCTCCAGAACTTCAGTGAAGCTCCAGCGTACGATGCCTTCCCGGTCGATTAGGAACTGACCGACAAGCTGCCCGTGGTCGGCAGTCATCATCTGCTGATCGGCTTCCGTCATTTGATATCCTTCCTTCTCGTTGAGAAATTCGTCCATTGCCATCACGCCCATGGGCTCGGGCAACTCGCCCTGAAGATCGATCCGTATCGCCATGACCGTGTCGATCCCGACCTCGCGTAAGCCGAAGGCTTGGTGCGAAGCCCGTCCCGGGTCGGATGCAGCAAGAAGATCGGGTATCGGATGGTAACGGAAATAGAGCCGCGCGCGTTCGACCGGCGTATTTACCACCGCCAGGGATTGGACGCCTTTCTCACGCAGCATCGGGTTGAGATATGCCATGGCCGCGACATGGCGCCGGCAGAACGGACAATGCAGGCCTCGAAACAGACCGATCAATAATGGGCTGCGGCCGCGAAAATCATCAAGTGCGATCTTCCCCTCGTGCGAGATCGCATCAAACACAACGTTCGGGGCCCGGTCGCCCGGTTGTAGCGGATGGTCGACATAGCGCGTGGACATGGACAACCTCCTCGCTCGGGGATCAGTCGAGAAAAGGCGCCACGTTAACTGCTTCGAGGTCGAGATTGAGCGTTGCGAAGCCTGACCTCTCGTTTTACCGCACCGCCAGGATCCTACCTAAGAATGGCCCCACATCGGTCCGCCGGCAAGCGGTAAACAGCGAATCGTGAATTGAAAAAGTCCGTTTTCTGCAAATTCTGATTTTTTTAGCGGCCGTAGAGGCCGACAGGCATCGCCAGCCCGCAGCCAGCAGATTCGGCCGCGGTGAGGGGCCAGTCCTGCTGGCCCCTAGTCCTTTATCAGATATCGCTTGCGGCACTCGACCAAAGGTCGGCGGCTTCGGCTGCCGTCATGCGCCGCACGTCGGCCTCGTGGCTGCGGCTGGCGAAGAGTTCGCTTGCCATGATCTGTTCGGCAAGATCGGCCGGAAGCGAGAGGATGACGCGGGCTTCGCCATTGTGCAGGCCGCCGAGTTCGCTGCGCTTGCCGGTCACCATGCCGCCGGCGACCGTGTTGTTAGTCTCCGGATCGATCAGGATGAAGGAGCCGGAAAGCCGGTTCTGCTCATAGGGGTCGAAGATCGCCGCTTCGTCGAAGACGAGCCGGACTTTGCCGATGGCGTTCATGTAGAGCCGCTGGGCGGAATTCCAGGCGCCGGTCTTCAGCTCCAACTGGCTGAGCGGCTGCACCTGGACACGCTGGCGGCGGCTGCCGCTCTTCAGCCAGTAGCGTTTGCCGGGCTCGATTCCCTCCGGCTGCAGCGCGACGATCTGCGCGTCGAAGGCAAGGCCGACCTGGGGCTGGGCGTTGATCGAGACGATCATGTCGCCGCGCGCCACATCCACCTGGCGGTCGAGCACTAGGGTGATCGCGTCGCCGGCAACGGCTGCGTTGCGGACGAGATCGAAGGTGACGATCTTCGAAACGTTGGCGACCATGCCCGACGGCAGGATCATGACGCTGTCGCCCGGTTTGACCGAGCCGCCGGCAACCGTTCCCTGATAGCCGCGGAAGCTTTCGCCCGGACGCGACACGCGCTGCACGGAAAGGCGGAAGCCGACCGTCTGCGACGAGCGCACGGTGGCAAGTTCCAGCGTCTCCACCAGCGACGGGCCGGTATACCAGGGCATGGCGGCCTGGCCGGAATAGACGACGTTTTCGCCCTTCAACGCCGACATCGGAATGGCGGTGATCTGCTTGACGCCGAGCGACAGGGCAAATTCCCGGAAGTCATGGCTGATCTTGTCGAAGCCGGCGCGGTCGTAGCCCGTCAGGTCGATCTTGTTGACGGCAAGCACGAACTGCTTGATCCCGAGCAGCGAGGCGATCGTCGCGTGACGGCGCGTTTGTTCCAGAATGCCGAGGCGCGCATCGACGAGCAGGATGGCGAGATCGGCGGTCGAGGCGCCGGTCGCCATGTTGCGGGTATATTGCTCATGGCCGGGCGTGTCGGCGACGATGAAGGAGCGCTTGTCGGTCGAGAAATAGCGATAGGCGACATCGATCGTGATGCCCTGTTCGCGCTCGGCCTGCAGGCCATCGAGCAGCAATGCGAAGTCGGGCAGGCCGAGATCGTTCTGCTTGCCGGTGGAATCGCGCTGCAGGGTGGCGGCCTGGTCTTCCTTGACCGCCTTGGTGTCCCAGAGCAGGCGTCCGATCAAGGTCGACTTGCCGTCATCGACGCTGCCGCAGGTGATGAGGCGCAGCGGCCTGGTATCGCGCTGAGCCTTGAGCGGCTCGGCGGCGGGCAGGCTGACGACGGTTGCGGCCGAGACGGCGGTTTGGGCTGCGGTCATCTCAGAAATATCCTTCACGCTTCTTCTTTTCCATGGAGCCGGACTGGTCGCGATCGATGGCGCGGCCCTGGCGTTCGGACACCGTTGCAATTTCGAGTTCGGCAATCACCTCTTCGAGGGTGGTGGCCTGTGAGCGGATGGCGCCCGTCAGCGGGAAATCGCCGAGGGTGCGGAAGCGGATCATGCCTTCCTGGCGGACTTCGCCGGGCAGCAGTTCGAGGCGCGGATCTTCGGCCAGGATCATCATGCCGTCGCGCTCCACGAAGGGCCGCTTCTTGGCGTAGTAGAGTGGCACCAGCGGAATGTCCTCGGCCTGGATGTAGCGCCAGATATCGACCTCGGTCCAGTTCGACAGCGGGAAGGCGCGCACGCTCTCGCCCTTGCGGATCATGCCGTTATAGATGTTCCAGAGTTCCGGCCGCTGGTTGCGGGGATCCCAGCGATGGTCGGGCGTGCGGAAGGAATAGATGCGCTCCTTGGCGCGGCTGGCTTCCTCGTCACGCCGCGCACCGCCGAAAGCGGCGTCGAACTGGCCGGCATCAAGCGCCTGGCGCAGCCCCTCGGTCTTCATGATGTCGGTGAAGGCGGCCGATCCATGTGTAAACGGCGTGATGTTTTCGGCTTTGCCGCGCGGATTGATGTGCTCGATCAGATCGAGATCATACTTCTTCGCGGTCTCGTCGCGGAAGGCGATCATCTCGGAGAATTTCCAGCCGGTGTTCACATGCAGCAGCGGGAAGGGCACGCGGCCGGGATAGAAGGCCTTGCGCGCCAGGTGCAGCAGCACCGAGGAGTCCTTGCCGATCGAATAGAGCATGACGGGACGCTCGAATTCGGCCGCAACCTCGCGGAAGATGTGAATGGATTCGTTTTCCAGCGCTTTCAGATGCGGGTCGAGCGGCGCCTTGGCGCTCTGCGGATTGCTGAGTTCCGTATCCGGACGGCTATCGGGCATGTGTTACTCCAGGCTATCGGTCGTTTGCGGGTGCCCGCAAAGCAATTCCTTGATGTCGGCTTTCCCGGGATTGTTGGCTTTCCCAGGGAATGTTGACTTTCCCAAGGCTGCGGCGGTCGCCGCGCCCTGATTGGGAAAGCCGTGGGGTGATTTACTGTGCGGCGATCGCTGCGGCCTCTTCGGCGACATGCAGGCCGCATTCGCGCGTCTCGTCCTGCTCCCACCACCAGCGACCCGCACGTTCCGGCTCGCCGGGTTTGATCGCCCGGGTGCAGGGCTCGCAGCCGATCGAGGGATAACCGCGGGCATGCAGCGGATTGACCGGCACGCCGTTTGCGGAAACGAAGGCCTTGATTGCCTCCAGGTCCCAATCGGCGAGCGGATTGACCTTCAGCAGATGCCGTTCGGCGTCGTATTCGGCAAAGGGCGTTTCGGCACGGTTGGCCGATTGCCCGCGGCGCAGGCCGGTGATCCAGATCGCAGCACCTTCGAGGGCACGCGCGAGCGGCTTCAGCTTGCGCATGCCGCAACAGGCGTGGCGGGCTTCGACGCTCTCGTAGAAACCGTTGAGGCCGTATTGCGCCGCATAGGCGTCGATATCGGCCTTCTCGGGCTCGAAACGATGGATATGGATGTCGTACTGGCTTTCGGTCTCATCGATCAGCGACAGCGTCTCGGCAAACAACCGGCCGGTCTGCAGCGTCGCGATATCGATCGGCAGGCGGTGCGTGCCGATCTCGGCGGTGATCACCTGGTCCTCGATGCCGAGTGACGTCGTGAACACCACGCGGCCGCCAAGGCCGCAGACCAGCGACAGTCGTCCGGCAAGGTCGAGACCCGCCAGTCTGTCGTTCAGCGCCGCAGCTTCCGCAATCGGCCCTTCTTCCGCAATCCTATTGATAGCAGTCATGAGAATCCTGTCCTTTGTTATCAGGAGTATCGCAGTTCACGCATGGATCGGACAGAAAAAGGGATTTCGAAAGCTGCGGCCGGAGGAGCAAATATCTCTCCGAAGCTGCCGCGATGCAGAAAAGCAGCCGCCTGCGGATGAAAATCCACATCGGCAGCTCGAATGTCTATAGAAATAGTAGAGTTACACGCAGCCTGTCAATCGGAAATCTGAAGTGATGCCGAAAATCGTGCAGAAGGCGCGGTTTTGGCATAGATTAAGCGCGCTTGGCCGAGGGCGAAAAACAAGGCCAAAACGCTTGTCTCTCAAGGCTTTCTCCGGTGCGTTCAAATTCCGTTCATGCTGGTTGTGCCATAGAGGTGAAAGTACTTCCGTAGCGGTGCGGGAATTCGCGCCGCCTGTGTGTGTCGATGGTCAAAAATGATTACGCAAAAGGCGAAATATGCGCTGCGCGCGCTCACGGTCTTGGCTGATGCCGATGCCGACGAACCGGTGATGATTTCCGATATCGCGGCGCAGCAAAAGATCCCGAAAAAGTTCCTCGAACAGATCCTGCTCGACCTGAAACATCACGGCGTCGTCGTCAGCCGTCGCGGCAAGCAGGGCGGTTATCTCCTGCTGAAGCCCGCCCACACGATTACCTTCGGCGAGATCCTGCGCATCATCGACGGCCCGATCGCGCCGCTGCCGTGCCTCTCGATCACTGCTTACCGCAGATGCGACGATTGCGACGGCGAACAGAATTGCCAGATCCGCCACGTCTTCGCCAAAGTCGCCGACGCCACCCGCAAGGTGCTGTTCTCGACAACGATCGCTGATGCCATCGCCCCAAAGCACGGCGCCGAAGTCACCCGGCTGCTGGCCTGAGCATACGCCCGCCTCTTTCTTCAAGATTTGGTGAAATGCCTTTTCCTCCGGCTCCGATGCTCCACCTGCCTGCTCATGCTGGTAGGGAGAATATCATGTTTGGAATTTCACCACAGCGAGTAGTGGCTGCGGCCATATTCTCGGCGGCCCTCGCGACAGGCGCGGCCGCTCATCACGGCTGGTCCTGGGCCGAGGCGGATCAGATCGAACTGCGCGGCACGATCGACAAGATCTCCATGGGCGGCCCGCATCCGACGCTCGATGTCGCCACCGCCGATGACGGCGTCTGGCGCGTCGAACTCGGCAATCCGCGCCAGACGGAACGCTCCGGTTTCGTCGAAGGTGTGGCCAAGCCCGGCGACCAGGTGGTGGCCCTTGGAAACCGTTCGCAGGATGCAAAAGAGAAGCGGCTGAAGGCCGTGCGCCTCACCATCGGCGAGAAGCGCTACGATATCTATCCCGACCGCATCAAGACGAACTGACCTCTGGGCGAACTGACCTGTCGTGATGGACACTCTCGAATGGCTGTCGGCGACCACGCCTGCGCTCGCGCTCCGGCGCTCCGGAACGCTCTACATGTTCGTCAACGCAGCCCATATCCTGGCGATCGGCCTCTTGGTCGGCGCCATCGTGCCGCTTGATCTGAGGCTCGCCGGCTTCTTCCGCAAGGTTCCGGTTGAGATCGTCGCGCCGTTTCTGTCACGCGCCGCCGCTGTCGGCCTTGCCGCGGCTGTTGTCACCGGCTTCTGCCTCTTCAGCGTCCGGGCGGTCGAATATGTCGCCAATCCCGCCTTCCTTGCCAAGCTTTGCCTGATCGCCATCGGCCTTCTCAACCTGTCGATCGTTCATTTCGGGCGAGCCTGGAAAACGGCGGTGTCGAAAGGCATCGTCCGGCCCGGCCTGCGCTTCTCCGCCGCCCTGTCGGCCGCGATCTGGATCGCCGCCCTCATAGCCGGACGGTGGATCGGTTTTCTCTGAAACCGGATAACCGGATCAGCGGTCGCTCACCGCCCAGCGCGGGTTGACCCACGGTTCCTGGTTCGAGCGCGCCAGCGGCTGTTTGCCGAGGATATGGTCGGCCGCCTTCTCGCCGGTCATAATAGACGGTCCGTTGAGGTTGCCATAGGTGACGTGCGGGAAGATCGAGCTGTCGGCGACGCGCAAGGCCTCGACGCCGATCACCCGCGTTTGCGGATCGACCACCGCCATCGGATCGTCCTTGGCGCCCATCCGGCAGGTGCCGCAAGGGTGATAGGCGCTTTCCAGATGTTCGCGCAGGAAGGCGTCGATTTCATCATCGCTCTGCACGCCTTCGCCCGGCTGGATCTCCGGCCCGCGATAATCGTTGAAGGCGCTCTGCCCGAAGATTTCGCGGGTAAGCCGCACGCAGTGGCGGAATTTCTCCCAATCCTCCGCATGGCTCATATAGTTGAAGCGCAGCACCGGATCGGCCTTGGGGTCGGCGGAGCGCAAGCTCACGCTGCCGCGCGATTTCGACAGGTTATAGCCGACATGAACCTGGAAGCCGTGGCTCTTCGCCGCCGCCTTGCCGTCATAGCTGATCGCCACCGGCAGGAAATGGTACTGGATATCGGGTTGCTTCAGCCCTGCTGCAGACCGCAGGAAGGCGCACGCCTCGAATTGATTGGAGGCGCCGAGCCCGCCGCGCGAAAGCAGCCATTGCGCGCCGGCCACGCCCTGCCAGAACCACGGCAGCCAGGAATAGAGCGACACCGGCTTGGTGCTGACCTGCTGGAAGTAGAATTCCATATGATCCTGCAGATTGGCGCCGACCCCCGGCCGGTCGGCCTTCACCGGAATGCCCAAGTCCTGCAGATGTTGGCCGGGACCGATGCCCGACAGCATCAAGAGCTTCGGTGAGTTGAAGGAGGAGGCCGAGACGATCACCTCGCGGTTCGCCTTCACCACCTCCATTCTGCCCTTGCGTTCGATCTCGACGCCTGTGGCACGCCCGCCCTCGATCACGATCCTCTGCGCAAAGCCGTAGATGATCTTGACATTGTCCCGCCTCAGCGCCGGTTTCAGATAGGCGTTGGCGGCAGACCAGCGGCGGCCGCCGAAGATGGTCTGCTCCATCAGGCCGAAGCCTTCCTGCTTGCTGCCGTTATAATCCTCCGTCGCCTCGAAACCCGCCTGTTTGCCGGCCTCGACGAAGGCGCGGAAGAGCGGATTGGTGAAGCCGCCACGCTGGACATGCAGCGGCCCGTCTGTGCCGCGCCAGCCCTCTTCGCCGCCATGCGAATGTTCCATCCGCTTGAAATAGGGAAGCACGTCGGCATAGGCCCAGCCGCTGGCGCCGAGCTCCTCCCAGCGGTTGAAATCCTCGGCATGGCCGCGCACATAGACCATGCCGTTGATCGAGGAGGAGCCGCCGATCACCTTGCCGCGCGGCGCCGTGATACGCCGATTGTTGAGGTTCGCCTCCGGCTCGGACAGATAACCCCAATTATATCGCTTCATGCTCATCGGCCAGGCAAGGGCCGCCGGCATCTGGATGAACGGTCCGAAATCGCTGCCGCCCGCCTCAATGACGATGACACTGTTCTTGCCGTCTTCCGACAAGCGGTAGGCGAGGGCGGAGCCGGCGGAGCCCGAGCCGATGATGACGAAATCTGCTTGTTGCATGACGTTCCCTTAGATTCTTTTGCAACGGTCCCGAAAACCCCGGGCATTAAGACCCCGCCCCAAACCCCTCCCCACAAGGGGGAGGGGCTTAACTTGCTGCACCGCCTCACTCGACAATCAGCGCCACAAGCGATGAGATTGAAGAGGGATAAAACCGGTGCCCCATATTAGTCCCTCCCCCTTGTGGGGAGGGGTTGGGGAGGGGTCTCAATCCCTTCAGTACGGCGCCACCACCGGCCCCATGCCGACATAGACCGTCTTCAGCTCGGAATAATGCTCCAGCGCGGCCAGCGAATTCTCGCGGCCGAAGCCGGATTGTTTCGAGCCGCCGAAGGGGATTTCCACCGGGCAGAGATTATAGGTGTTGATCCACAGCGTGCCCGCATCCAGCCGGTCGACGACGCGGTGGGCGCGGGTGAGGTCGGCAGTGAAGACGCCGCCGGAAAGACCGAATTCGCTGGCATTGGCGCGGGCAATCACCTCGTCCTCGGCGTCGAAGTCGAGCACACACATGACCGGCCCAAAGATCTCCTCGCGGGCGATGGTCATATCGTCGGTGACGTCGGCAAAGATAGTCGGCTGCACGTAATAGCCTTCGCCGGAGACGTTGTTCGGAATGCCGCCGCCGGCAATCAGGCGCGCGCCCTCGGCCTTGCCCTTCTCGATGTAGGAGATCACTTTCTCGCGCTGCGCCCAGGAGACCATCGGTCCGACCTGCGTCGCCTCGTCCATCGGGTCGCCGATCAGCATCGCCTCGGTGCGGACCTTCAGCCGCTTCAGGAATTCGGCCTTGACGGTCTTCTGCACGAAAACGCGCGTGCCGTTCGAGCAGACCTGGCCGGTCGAATAGAAATTGCCGAGCATCGCGCCGCCGACCGCCGAATCGAGATCGGCATCGTCGAAGACGATGAGCGGCGACTTGCCGCCGAGTTCCATCGTCACGTGCTTGAGGTTGCCGGCGGCAGCGGCCGCCACCCTGCGCCCGGTCGGCACCGAGCCGGTCAGCGACACCTTGGCGACATCGGGATGGTTGACGAGCAGCGGCCCGGTGTCGCGGTCGCCCTGGATCACATTGAAGAGCCCCTTCGGCAGTCCCGCCTCGTGCAGGATCTCGGCGATCTTCAGCGCCCCGAGCGGCGTGTTCTCGGAAGGCTTGAACACCATGGCATTGCCGCAGACAAGCGCCGGCGCCGCTTTCCAGCAGGCGATCTGCTGCGGATAGTTCCAGGCGCCGATGCCGACGCAGACACCGAGCGGCACCCGCTTGGTGTAGGCAAAATCCTGGCCGAGCGGGATATGCGAACCGTTGAGACCGGCCGGTGCAATGCCGCCGAAGAATTCGAAGGCATCCGCACCCGAGGTCGGGTCGGCGACAACAGTCTCCTGGATTGGCTTGCCGGTGTCGAGCGTTTCGAGTTCGGAAAGTGCCCGGTTTCTCTCGCGCATGATCTCGGCCGCCCGTTTCAGGATCCGCCCGCGCGCCATTGGGCTCATCGCCGCCCATTCCGGCTGGGCGCGTTTGGCCGCGGCGATCGCCCGTTCGACGATCGCGGGCGTTGCGGCATGCAGCCGGGCGATCACCTCGCCGGTCGCGGGATAGAGGCTCTCGATGACGGTGCCGTCGGTATCCTCGACATATTCGCCGTCGATGAAGTGCGAGGCTTTCGGCTGGGCTTTCATGTCACCTGTCCTTGAGTTGTTCTATGTGGTTGTGCCTTCGAGACGGCTGGCTCGATCCCGGGTGGCCCGCAGGGCCAGATGGGTCGGCAGTCTCGGCCTTCACTCCCTCATCTGTCCTTCGGATATCTTCTGCCCGCTGGGGAGAGGGGGAGGTGGTGGCCAAAAGCGCATTCAGATAATCTTCCGTCAGCGCGATCGAGGCTTCAATGCCGATCGGCGCCGATTTCAGACTTTGCCTGATATAGAGCCCGTCGATCATCGCCGCAGCGCCTTCGGCGATGCGTTCTGCGGCGTCGGCGGGCAGCAGCGCCTTGAGATCGGCCAGCAGATTGGAGCGCAGCCGCCTGGCATAGATCACCAGAAAGCGGCGGGTCTCTTCCGAGCGCTGCGCTTCGGCGTAAAAGGCAAGCCAGGCGGCAATCGTGTCCGGCGCGAATTGGTCGGCGTGGAAGCTGACGCGGATGATGGCCGAAACCCGCGCGCGCGGCGTCCTGGCGGCCTTAAGCGCCGCCACCGTGTCGCTGCGCAGCTGTCTCAGAAGCGAGCGGATCGTCTCGATCAGCAGTTGCTCTTTGCTGCCGAAATAATGATGCGCCAGGGCTGCCGATACGCCGGCCTGCCGAGCGATATCGGACATCGTGACGGCAAGCGAGCCGTGATCGCCGATCACCCGCAGCGCCGCGTCGACAAGCGCCTTGCGGCGCACCGGCTCCATTCCGACTTTCGGCAACAGACCACTCCTCGAAAATCAGGAGCAGGTTATTTTTGATTGACTGATCAATCAATAAAAATCTTTCTTGATTTGATTCAGCGCAGATCTTTTCCTGAAAAATTGCTGCAGCATATGTTGAATCCAACAGGAGGTGCGTCATGGCCGATGTCTTCGAGGGAACGCCGACATCTTCGCTGCAGTCGAAATGGATCTGGTTCGCCGGTTTCGGCGTGCTGCTGCTCGTCTGCGGCCTGATCGCGCTCGGCAATCTGATGCTCGCCACCGTCGTCTCGGTCTATTATGTCGGCATGCTGATGCTGTTCGGCGGCGTGATCTATCTCGTCCATGCCTTCCAGGTGCGTGGCTGGGATCATGTTCTGTTCTGGATGCTGAGCGGCCTGCTCTACGTGCTCGCCGGCATCTGCGCCTTCGTCAATCCGATCCTCACTTCGGCGGCGCTGACGCTGTTTCTCTCGCTCGCACTGGTCATCGCCGGCGTCTTCCGCACCTGGGTCGGCATGCGCATGAAGCCGGTCAAGGGTTGGCGCTGGATCGTCGCAAGCGGCGTCATCACCGCCCTTGCGGGTTTCGTCATCGCGCTCGGCTGGCCGGTGAACAGCCTCTGGATCCTCGGTCTGTTCCTGGCCGCCGATCTCATCGTCCAGGGTTCGACGATGATCGCCTTCGGCCTCGGCATCCGCAGTTGAAACTGATGCCGCTGACCGTTCTTTTTTGACAAGACCCGTTCTTTTTTGACAAGACTAGGACAGGGGATTAGACTTAAGGGGTTATGGGCCGATCCCAGCACGCGGACGGTCCGATGTGCGAATGCACCAAGGCACCGGCGAGATCGCCGAGAATGCTGAAGATGGTCATGCATCCCCCAGAGACAGGGTTCTGCCTGATCGGAAAAGGGAGGAAGTTCATGCCGATGGTCACCGTTTCCATCTCTCCGCAACAGGCAGCGGGCATCCGCGCCGCCGTCGACAATGGCGGCTATGCCTCGAGCAGCGAGGTCGTTCGCGAGGCGCTTCGTCTCTGGGATACCGCCCGCAAGCTCAATGAGTTCCGGGACGATATGCTAGACGACGACGCTCCATCCGGCGGCAGATGCGTCGCCGACATGTTCGCCGATCACGAGGCGGAGCGCCGTCGCTCCGCCTGAGCAAGCATCTGATTGCATTGGAAAAATGGAATAAACGCGGAGCGCGTAGGACGCCCTTGCGCGTTTCATAAAACTTTCACACTGGCGAAAGAGTTCATTGACCCTTCTGCGGCATGTTCCGGACGAAAAGAACAAGTCACAGTGGAGATCAGCCCCAATGAAAACCGGGATGTCCTTGGCTGCCACCGTCGCGCCGGATGTCCTGCGCCGCTACGCCAGCGATCAGATCGTAACCCTTGCCAAGCTCGTGGTCGAGAACGCCTTCCAGCCGATCGTTGAGGCCGGCACCGGCACGGTCTTCGGCTACGAATCCCTGATGCGCGGGCAGGACCGCATCGGCTATGATACGCCGGTCGAAATCCTTGATGAAGCACATCAGCTGGGCCAGTTGCTGCAGCTCGAACAGATGGTCGCCAGCCGCGCTCTCGCCAAATTCGCGACGCTGTCGAATTTCTCCACCTCGACGCTGTTCCTCAATCTCGATGTCCGGCTCATCCCGCATGGCGAAAGTCTGGTCGAGACCCTGCTGCAACACCTGCGCAAGGCCAATATTCCGCCATCCTCCGTCTGCTTCGAATTCTCCGAGCGTTTCGACAATACCAGCGTGCCGGAATTTTCCGGCCTGGTTTCCAGGTTGCGCAAGGCTGGTTTCAAGCTGGCGATCGACGATTTCGGCGTCGGCAATGGCGAGATGAAGCTGCTCTGCGACTATCCCGTCGATTATCTCAAAATCGATCGTCATTTCGTCGCCGAGATTGACCGCAGCCCGCGCAAGCGTCATCTCTTGAAAAGCATCGTCAACATTGCCCACGTGCTCGGCACACGCGTCGTCGCCGAAGGCATCGAGACCGAGGCCGAATTCATCGCCTGCCGCGAATATGGCGTCGACCTCGTCCAGGGCTGGTTCATCGCCCGTCCGACAACGCATATATCGGAGCTGGCGCCGTCCTTCCCGCATCTGCAGGAGCTCGGCAAGAGCAAGCGGGGCAGTCAGTCGCTCGACGAAATCCTCATCCGCAAGCAGATCGAGCTGCTGCCTACGGTCTACGAGAATGACAGCATCGACAACGTCTTCGAACTCTTCCGCCGCAATCCGCGCCAGGCCTTCTTTCCTGTCCTCAATGCCAATGACGAGCCGCGCGGCATCATCCACGAGCATCACCTCAAGGAATATATCTACCAGCCTTTCGGCCGCGATCTCCTGAAGAACAAGATGTATGAGCGCAGCATCTCGCATTTCGTCGAGATGGCGCCGATCGTCGGCCTCGACAGCGACGCCGAACAGCTGATGGCGATCTTCGCCAACATGGATGGCAGCAACTGCCTGATCTTGACCGACAATATGCGTTATGCCGGCGTCGTCTCCGCCGCCTCGCTGATCAAGGTCATCAACGAGAAACAGCTGAAGACCGCGCAGGACCAGAACCCGCTGACCGGCCTGCCGGGCAATCGCGCCATCCGCGATTTCATGCGTCAGTCCGGCCGCGACGGCGATGAGCTCCGCCACTTTTGCTATTGCGACTTCGATAATTTCAAGCCGTTCAACGATGCCTATGGCTTCCATCTCGGCGACCACGCAATCTCGCTGTTTGCCGCGCTGATGCGCCGCTATTTCTTCGCCGAGCGCCATTTCCTCGGCCATGTCGGCGGCGACGATTTCTTCATCGGCATCGTCGGCTGGACCAAGGAGGAACTGACGGAGATCCTCGACCGGCTGATCAGCGATTTCCACGACGACGTGCGCGATCTCTATTCCGACGAGGACCGCGCCGCCGGCCGCATCCTCGGTCACGACCGCACCGGTGTTGAAGCTTTATTCCCGCTGATGCGCTGCTCGATCGGCGTCATCGAACTGCCGGGAGGCCTCGTCATCGACGATATCAACCGCGTCAGCGCCGAGATCGCCATCATCAAATCGGCCGCCAAGGACAGCGAGGAAGGTCTCGTCTTCCATTTGCTGGGCGAGGCGAATTGACGCCTTTGCCACATCGTGCCTTCCAAAGCCTGCGGGGCTGATTTATTCCGGTTGCTTCCGATTAGGGAGGAGCCGGTCATGCCTTTGCCTCAGGATATGCGTTTCGTCGATCTGCCGTCCTTCGGCGGACCGGAGGTGATGGTAATCGGCAAGAGGCCGCTGCCTGTGCCTCGTGACGGAGAGGTCCTGGTGCGCGCCGAGGCGATCGGCGTCAACCGCCCCGATATTGCCCAGCGCCAGGGCAGCTATCCCGCGCCCAAGGATGCGAGCCCGATCCTCGGCCTGGAATTGTCGGGCGAAATCGTTGCCGTCGGCCCCGGCGTCCGCGGCCATGCCGTCGGCGACAAGGTCTGCGGGCTCGCCAATGGCGGCGCCTATGCCGAATATTGCCTGTTGCCGGCAGGCCAGATCCTGCCCTTTCCCAAGGGTTATGATGCGGTGAAGGCGGCAGCTTTGCCTGAGACCTTCTTTACCGTCTGGGCCAACCTCTTCCAGATGGCCGGGCTGACGGAAGGCGAGACGGTGCTGATCCATGGCGGTTCCAGCGGCATCGGCACGACGGCGATCCAACTCGCCCGCGCCTTCGGTGCCGAGGTCTACGCGACGGCGGGCTCGAAGGAGAAATGCGAGGCTTGCGAAAAGCTTGGCGCCAAACGCGCGATCAACTACCGGACCGAAGATTTCGCCGAGGTGATCAAGGCCGAGACCGGCCACGGCGTCGATGTCATCCTCGACATGATCGGCGCGGCCTATTTCGAGCGCAACATCGCCTCACTGGCGAGGGACGGCTGCCTGTCGATCATCGCCTTCCTTGGCGGCGCGATCGCCGAAAAGGTCAATCTCTCGCCGATCATGGTCAAGCGCCTGACGGTCACCGGCTCCACCATGCGGCCGCGCACGGCGGAAGAAAAACGCGCCATTCGCGACGATCTGCGCTCCGAGGTCTGGCCGCTGCTCGCCGCCGGCACCGTCGCCCCCGTCATTCACAAGGTCTTTGCCTTCGACGAGGTCGTCGAAGCCCACCGGCTGCTGGAAGACGGCAGCCATGTCGGCAAGGTCATGCTCACCGTCTGAGGTCAGCTTCGGACCAGCATTCGCGCGCAAGGTGAAGCTGATCCTGCCTGTTTGTGAGTCCCCGGGGTCATTAAACAGTCGTCTGATCGAAACCCGGCCCCGAACTGCGCATCTTGATGTGGCGTTGCTTGCGCGTTGTACGGTCCCTACGAGGAATACAATGGCTCTATTCCACGCCTGCCCCATCTGCCGCAGCAGAATTCCGCATTTCGAACCGCTTCCGCGCTACTACATCGACAAGGCGGTCGAGCACGGCTTTCCCTATCGCGTCGATGAATTCGAGACGATCAACCATCAGGCTTACAGCTGCCCCAATTGTCATTCGTCCGATCGGGACAGGCTCTTCGCGCTGTTCCTGACGCCGGTGTTCCAGCGCCTCAACCCGGCGCAGGCCTTCCGGTTCCTGGACATTGCCCCGGGCCGGGCCTTGAGCTTCTGGCTCAAGAGCCACCCGCATATCTTCTACCGCAGCTGCGACATGTATATGCCCGAGGCAGACGATAAGGCTGATATCCACAACCTGCCCTACGCCGACGAGACCTTCGACTTCGTGCTTTGCTCCCATGTGCTCGAACATGTCGAGGACCCGGTGCGTGCCACCGCCGAAATCCGGCGTGTTCTCAAGGAGCACAGCATCGCCATCCTGATGGCGCCGATCTGCCTGTCGATCGAGCACACCCATGAAAATCCCGAAGTGACGACGCCGGAAGGCCGCTGGGCGCATTTCGGCCAGGACGACCATGTGCGCCTCTTCTCAAGGTCCGGGTTCATCGATGTGATCCAGCGCGCCGGTTTGGCGGTTCAGCAAGTTCCAGTCACCGAATTCCTGACGCCCGAGGTCTGCGATACCTATGGAATTGGCCGCAGCTCCGTCCTCTATCTTGGCGTGAAGCAGCAGGCCGTCCAGCAGGAGCCGGAACCGGAGCGCAACGTCGCCTAATGCATGTCGCACGGAAGTGTGCCGCGGTTCCGGGACAACGATATGCATAAAAACAAAGGGCTAAAACGTGTTGCATGTATCAAATTTGATGCGACGTGCTTTAGCGTGTGATGCCGAAAAGTGTGAGCGGTTTTCTCATGACATCATGCTCGAACTCTTGAATTGAGAACAGGATTCAGATTTTAGGTCGACAGAGCCTAAAATCATCCTGTTCTAAGAGCACAACAAGCGTTCAATTATGAAAAGGCGGCCCCGAACCCGAGGGGGCGCCTTTTTTTAATTTTGGCTATCTCTCAGCGTCGTCGTCGCCGCCGCAACCGCGACGATGCCCGGTAGCGCCATCAGCAGATAGAGCCAGTGCGCCGCCGACAGCGCGCCTGCTATGCCGCCGGGATTGACGAGGCCGGCGCCATTGGCGATGACGCCTGAGAAGGCCGCGCCAAAAGCGCCGCCGAGCGAACTCATCGTCGGGATCGCGGCAGATGCCTTGTCCTTCTCGTTGTCGGCGACGAGTTTCAGCACCATGGCGACGAGATGCGCCCAGCCGAGCCCGATGCCGAAGCCCATCATGAACATGCCGATCGCCGCCGGCACGATGAGGAGCATATGCCCCTCGGGATTGTCCTTGGCCAGGAAGACGGCGAGGCAAGCGGTCGCCGCCGCTTCGATGAGGGCGCCAATGACGATTGCCGCATACGCCCGCCTGCCGGTCAGCGAGCCGCTGAGGAAGGCCGCAAACGTCCAGCCGAGGGCAACCAGCGCCACCAAATAACCCGATAGGAGTGGCGCCACCCCATGCAGGGTCTGCAGGAAATAGGGAATGAAGACGTCGCTAACGAGCACGACGGTCATGGCGAGCATCGTCAGATAGACCCGTGCAATCGGCCGGGAAAGGCTGACGGCGCCAGACGGCAAAAGCCGGTTCGGGCTTCGGCCCTCGATGAAGAGCATGCCGGCGACCGCGACGACCGAGGCCGCGATCAAAGCGATTTTCGCGCCTGTTGTCTCGATCGCGCCGGCCGCGCTGACCATCAGCACGGCGGCAAGCAGCAGTCCGATCTGGGCAATCGGGGTCTTCTTCTGCTCGCGGTCGTCCTCGACCTCGGGCAGAAGCCGCGGCGCCAGGAACGCCATCAGCAGGCCGAGCGGCACGAGCACGATAAAAGCAAAGCGCCAGGCGTGACCCGAAGAGAAGAAGCCACCGAGCGTCGGCCCGACGACGGTCGAGACTCCCCAGATCGCCGCATAGAGCGTCGAGGCCTTCGGCCATAGCGGCTCGGGATAAACGAAGCGGATGAAGGCATAGCCGAGTGCTGCAAGCGCGCCTGTTCCTAGACCCTGCACCGCGCGTCCGATCAGCACCACCGGCATCGACGGTGCGGCTGCGGCAATCAGGCTGCCGACGCCGAAGACCAGTGCTGCGAACACATAGACAGATCGAAGCCCGATACCGCGCGGCCGCATGGCGACGAAGATCGAGCCGAGTACCGCGGCGGCGACGAACAGGCTGGTGACCCAGGAAAACAGCGCGAGGCCGCCGATATCGCGCACGATCGAAGGCGCGATCGTCGCCATGATGTAACTCTCCACCGCATAAAGCGTCACGCCGCCGGCCAGCATCAAGGTTGCCGGCAGGTGCTCGGGCAGAAAGAGGCGGAAAAGGGAACTGGGATTCGGGATAGCTGCGGTCTGGTCGATATCCGACATGGGAGGAACTCGATATTTTTGCTGGCGAAGGATTATTTTCCAAGTTATAAATTGGAAAATTACATGCAGGCTCGAATTAAACAAGACTTGACTTGGAAAATATGCGTCAGTCCCCAGCTAACCGGATCCTGATCCTGATAAAGACCGACGGCCCGCAGCTTGCCGCCGCGATCGGCGATGCGCTCGGCATATCAGGCGAAGCCGCCCGCCAGCAGCTGTCGAAGATGGCGGAGGAGGGCCTGGTGGAGCCGGTCACCGTTGCCGCCGCGGGCCGGGGCCGGCCGCGTCAGCTCTGGCACCTCACAGCCAGCGGCAACCGCCAGTTCCCGGATGGCCATGCCGAGCTGACGGCAAATCTCCTCGGCACGCTCGTCGAACAGCTCGGCCCCGCAGCCCTCGATACCGTCATCTCCGCCCGCGAGGCCGAGACGCTGCAGGGCTATCGCCAAGAGCTCGGCAAGGCGCATGACCTCGCCTCGCGCGTCGAGGCCCTTGCCGCGATCCGCACCCGCGAGGGCTATATGGCCGATCAGTGGCAGGAGGCCGACGGCTCCTTCATGCTGGTCGAAAACCACTGCCCGATCTGCGCCGCCGCCACCGCCTGCGCCGGCTTCTGCCGCTCCGAACTCGAAACCTTCCGCGCCGTCCTCGGCGCCGATGTCGAGCGCAGCGAACACATCCTCCTCGGCGCCCGCCGCTGCGCCTATCGCATTAAGCCGCATTGAGGCGTCGTGATGCAATGTCGCCCATCCGGTAGCTTCCCACCCTCAGTCATTTCTCGGCCTCGAGTTACTGCCGGCTGGTGCCAATGGCTGCCCCTCACCCTAACCCTCTCCCCGTTCTGACGGGCAAGGGGACGTGCCATGCGAGAGCGAGGTGGGAACGGAGAGGGCGCGACAATGTCCCTTCGCCCCGTTTACGGGGAGAAGGTGCCGGCAGGCGGATGAGGGGCCGGTTTCGGCAATCTCCTGGGCCGAGTTGTGTCTCAAGCGCCGCGGAACACCTCCCCGCCGCGAGACCGTATCGCTCGCAAGCGGCTTGCGCTTCACGCCAGCTGCCGCGCCTGCCGGCGGCTGCTTTCGAGATAGAGCAGCACTCCAATCGATGCGAGACCCGCGGCCGCGCCGACGAAGGCGGTGCCGGAATAATCGGTGATTGCCGTGCCGAAGGCGAAGAGGCCGGCGCTGATGCCAACCCCAATGAACGTGTTCAGCGAGATCAGCGAGGTTCCAAGCCCCGGCCGGTCCGCGATCAGGTCCTGCAGATAGGTGATCGGCACGCTGAGGATCGCTGCCGCCCCGCAGGCATTGAAGAGGAGGAGTGCATAGATGTGCCAGGGCGCGGAAGCAAAACCGAGCAGCAGCAGATAGACGCAATAGATCAACGCGCCGAAGGCGAGCACATGCACCGTTCGGAAGCGGCGCTGCGCAAAGCCCCACGCCATCATGAACGGCATTTCGAGCAAGGCGGTCAAGCCGGCCATGAAGCCGACATCGACCACGGTGCCGCCGGCCGCATGGGTGATGATCAGCGGCAGGAGCATGCTGTTCAGCCGCTGCAGCCCGAACAGCATCGCCATGACGATGACGCGCGATAGCACATGCGGCACGAAAATCCGCTTTAGCGAAGCAAAGAAGCCGGCTGGATCGGGGGCAGGGCCGCCTGAGCCATTTCCGGGTGCGAAGAAAAAATACAGGCAGAAGCAGGTGCAGCTTGCCAATGCCGCTATCCCATAGGCCGGCGTCATCGACGGCGAACTGACGAGATAGAGGCCGATCAACCCCGGCGCCAGCGCCCATGAGCCGGAAAAGAGTGCCCGCACCGTTGCGGTGATCGCCGCCCCCTGGCCGCGGTCCATCTGGTTGGTCCTGGCGCGCAGGCTGGCGAACAGCAGCGAATAGGTAGAATTGCTCATCGGCACCAGCAACAGCGTCGAGAAGATGAAGATCACGGGGCTATGAAAGATCGCGATCGACCCGAAGCCGAGCATGCCGGCGACGGAAAGCCCGAGCACCAGTGGCCGGCGCTCTTTCAGCCTGTCCGACCAGATGCCGAGCGTCAGGCTCGTCGTGACGTTGACGATTGCCGAGAAGAACACCAGCGCCGAATAGGCGCCATTGCTCAAGCCGAGTTCATTGATCCCGATGATCGACTGGTAGGGCGCGGTCGACGCATAGGTGAAGGCGAGCGCGACGAGTGTCACGGTCGGAATACGGATCCTGTTATCGCGAAGGATCAAGGAAAAGGTGGATGACATGGGGATGATTCCTGATGCACCACTCTTAGCTGCATCTGACCTATCAGAGAAACGATAGTTTCCGATCGCTTCGGTCAATTTATGTGATGAATATTTGGACGATGTGATTGCCGAACGAGCTCGCAGCGAGGCTCACCCCACCCTCCGTCATCCTCGGGCTTGACCCGAGGATCTACGCTGGCATCCATCAGCACCGGGCATGGATCCTCGGCACAAGGCCGAGGATGACGGAGAGTCGGGTGACGTCCAGCCTCATATCGACCCGGTGCTCCATCTGGCGGGCACTCGCGCATGCGCCTAAGCCTTGCAAAACGTCGACCCCGTTGGCTTTCCCCGCGTGACGCGTTATGGCTGCCTCTTCCCGCCAGCATCCGGATAAAAGCTCATGACCAATCCCGTCACCGTCGAAGTCACTCGCGGCCTGCTCGTCGAAAGTCGTCATCGCGGCGCGGTGGCTGTGGTCGATGGCGACGGCAAGCTTGTCTTCTCGCTGGGCGACATCGAGGCCGCCATCTTCCCGCGTTCGTCCTGCAAGGCGATGCAGGCGCTGCCGCTGGTCGAGAGTGGTGCGGCCGATGCCTATGGCTTCGGTGACAAGGAATTGGCGCTGGCCTGCGCCTCGCATAATGGCGAGGACGAGCATGTGGCGCTGGCCCACTCCATGCTGACGCGCGCGGGTCGCGATGCCCAAGCGCTGGAATGCGGCGCCCACTGGTCGATGAGCCAGAAGATCCTGATCCAGCAGGCCCGGACGCTCGAGGCGCCGACCGCGCTGCACAACAATTGCTCGGGAAAACATGCCGGTTTCATCTGCGCCTGCTGCCATCAGGACCTCGATCCGAAGGGTTACGTTGGCTATCAGCACCCGCTGCAGGTCGAGATCCGCGCGGCGATGGAAAGCCTGACAGGCGCCGCGCTTGGCGCCGATAGCTGCGGCACCGACGGCTGTTCTATCCCGACCTATGCCGTGCCGCTGCGCAGCCTTGCCCACGGTTTTGCCAAAATGACGACTGGCATTGGTCTGGAACCCTTGCGCGCCAAGGCATCCCGCCGGCTGATCGAGGCCTGTATGGCCGAGCCCTTCTATGTCGCGGGGTCCGGCCGCGCCTGCACGGCGCTGATGCAGATCGCCCCCGGCCGTATCTTCTGCAAGACAGGTGCCGAAGGCGTCTTCTGCGCCGCGATCCCGGAAAAGGGCATTGCCATTGCGCTCAAATGCGAGGATGGCATGACCCGCGCCGCCGAAGCCATGGTGGCGGCGACACTCGCCCGTTTCTTCGAGACGGACGATGAGGTGCATGCGGGCCTGATGGCCTATGCCGCGACGCCGATGCGCAATTGGAACGGCATCCATGTCGGCGATGTCAGGGTCACCTCCGCCTTGGTCGGGTGAGTGCGAGCTGGAATATATAAGTTATTAGAAAAATAAGAATTACCTAATATAAAAGGGTACGTCCTGCGATCGCGGATGCACCCTTTCGCGGCGACGTGAGCACAGTCCTGGAAGCCATGGGGGCAGGGCATGTTTGCAGGCCGCTATCTCTGGTGGATGCTGGTAGGCATCGGCATCTTCATGTTCGCCACGTTGAGCCTCGATTATATCACCTGGCTCACGATCCAACTGTCCGGCTGCGGCGATATGGCCGGCACCTGCGAGCCGGTTCTCCGGCTGATATCGGGCGTGCTCAAACCCGCCTGCATCTGGGCTGCGATCGGCATACTCTTCATGGCGACGCTGCTCCGTCTTCACACGCTCTCGCTCATCTGGTTCTGGGGGCCGATCGTCGCCGTGTGGTTCGTCGCCTCCACGCCGATCCTGCTCTTCGTTGCAGCGGATGCGGCGGCCCTGACGCAACCCGCCACGCTGGCGGCGCTGCCGGTCGCCTTTCTGTTTCTGGCGGCCTTTGTCACCTATCTCATGTTTGCGCTCGAGGATGGCGACATACTGCCGCTTGCAGCCTCGGTGCCGTTGCGCCTCACACTCCGCCTGACGGCTGTGTATGGAACGCTTGCCGGCGTGGCCTTCATGCCGGAACTGTCGCGGATCGCCGGGACGCTGCTCGACTTGCCGGCACTTTCCGACGTCATCGCGCTGGCGCAGCCATATCTGCAGACGCTGCTGACCTTTGGAACCGGCAACATGGCGCCGGCTTATGCGGTATTGGCAACCTTCATCGCGGCCCTTGCCGCAAGCCTCCTGCCGCATGCTGCGGGTCCGCAGCCCTCCCGCAGCACCATCATACTGCGGCGGTTGCGCCGTTGAGATCGCGATAGGGTTTCAGCTGTTCGGCCGTCATCTCCGCCGGCACGATCAGCCCCGCCACCTCGGAAATGCCAAGCACCGGGCAGGGCGAGACGAGGTCGAACTTCTCCTCGGTCAGCAGCACATGCGTTTCGGCCGCGCAGCGGGCGATGTGCCGCTTGATCGCCGCTTCCTCGAAATCGCCGGTGGAAAGCCCGTGCACTGGATGGGCGGCCGTCACCCCGAGGAAGAAGAGGTCGGGGCGCAGCTGCGAGATCGCCGCCATAGCCGCTGCCCCCGTTGCCACCATCGAATGTTTGTAAAGCCGTCCGCCGGTGAGGATCACCTCGGCCGTCGGGTGGTGTTCGAGCTCGGCGGCGATCGTCGGGCTGTGGGTCGCAACCGTCAGCGGCATGTCGCGCGGCAAGTGTCTGGCGATCTCCGCCGTCGTCGTGCCGCCATCGAGGAAGATCATCTGGCCCGGCTTTACCATCGCCGCCGCCGCTGCCCCGAGCCGCGCCTTGATCTCAGACGAGACACTGCGCCGTGCGGTAAAGTCAGGCAAATCAGGCACCAGCGGCATCGCCCCGCCATGCACCCGTTTCAACAGCCCCTCCGCCGCCATTTCCCTGAGGTCCCGGCGGATCGTGTCCTCCGAAAGGGCGAAATCCTCGGCCACGCGCTTGGCGATCACCTGGCCGTCACGGCGCAGGATGTCGAGGATGAGGGTCTTGCGTTGGGTTGTCAGCATCGGTTCTCTGCACGAAATCAAACATAATAGCCCGATATTGCACGAAGCGACTCGACATTCAAGAAATATCGTGCATTTTCACGAAATCCCGTGCATGAGGCCGGGAGTGCTCACGCAGAAGCGGAGCGAAGGAGTGGATCATGTTGATTTTGATTGCCGGGCCCTATCGGTCGGGAACGGGCGACGACCCGGAAAAGATGGCCGCCAACCTGAAGCGGCTGGAAGCGCCTTCGCACGCGCTATTTGAGGCCGGCCATGTGCCGATGATCGGCGAATGGGTGGCGCTGCCGATCTGGCACGCCGCCGGCGGCCGGTCGGTCGGCGACGCGCTCTACGAAGAGATCTTCCACCCGGTCGCCGGCCGGCTGCTGCAGCTCTGCGAGGGTGTGCTGCGCTTACCCGGCGATTCCAAGGGGGCCGACAACGACGTCCGCATCGCCAGGGAACGCGGTATCCCGGTCTGGCATAGTCTCGAAGACGTGCCGGGCTGCGGCTGACAGGTTCGCGGCGTCGCGCTTTGCCCTTCGCTTGCGCTCAGCGCATTCGCGGCTTTGCCGCTCACCCCCTCAACCGACCCTTCGGGCCACCTTCTCCCCGCTGGGGAGAAGAGGGAGCAAGCCGATTGCCCTCGTTTCCGCAACAGACGCTTTCAGAGGAAGTGAGGTGCTGCCACGAATCTCTTCTCCCCAGCGGGGAGAAGGTGCCGGCAGGCGGATGAGGGGGCCACACGGCACACCATTCATTGCCCTTCGCTCGCGCTCAACGCACCCCATTTGTCCTGGTGTGCCAAGGACGATCAAAACCCAATCTCCCCAGTTCCGGCGCCCCGACCCCTACGCTATAACCCTTGCCGAAAGGGAGTCGAGAACCATGCTGACAGTGTACTACGCGCCGGGAACCTGCGCACTCGCAAGCCTTATTGCCCTGGAAGAATCCGGCCTGGCCTTCGAAGTCAAGAAGATCAGCCTCCGCGATGGCGAGCAGCGTTCGCCGGACTATTTGAAGATCAACCCGAAGGGCCGGGTGCCGGCATTGGTCACCGATTATGGCGTGCTGACGGAAACGCCGGCGATCCTGGCCTATATCGCCCAGAGCGCGCCGGCCGCCAAGCTGGCGCCGCTTGACGATGCCTTCGAATTTGCCAGGTTTCAGTCCTTTAACAGCTATATCTGCTCGACCGTGCATGTGAACCATGCCCATCGCCCGCGCGGCTCGCGCTGGGCCGACGAGCCGGCGGCAATCGAGGCGATGAAGTCCAAGGTGCCTGGGAATATGGCCGATTGTTTCACGCTGATCGAGCAGACCATGTTTGAAGGCCCATGGGTGATGGGCGAAGCCTATTCGCTCGCCGATCCCTATCTCTTCGTGATGACCGACTGGCTGCCGTCGGATGGCGTCGATCCCGCCCGGTTCGAAAAGGCAAGCGACCATCACGCCCGCATGCTGCAGCGTCCCGCCGTGCAGCGGGCGCTGGCCTACGATCGGGTCTGATCCTTAAATCCGGCGGCAAGCTTCTTCGGCGCCCGGAACAGCCAGGCGCCGACCAGCCGCAGCCGCAATTCCTCGTCGCCGATCACGGCGGCGCGTACCGGCAGATGCGGCCAGCCGACATAATGATCGGTTTGAAAATAGACGTCGGGCGCCATCTCCAGCAGGTGATCCTTGTCGTCGAGCGAAATCGAGATCACGATCGTCTCGGCATTCTTCACCGCGACAAAGCTCTTGCCGCCGACTTTCAGTGCCGGACTGCCATAGGAGGTGCTCTCCTCGACATCGGGCAACCCGGCTTCCGCCGCCAGCCGCTTCAGACGTTCGAAGATCGCATCGACATCACAGGCCATGGTTCCGCCCTTTCTGCCAGGGCGAACCTACCATATCTTCAGGCGCATTTCGCCAGCGGCGGTTTGGCCTCTTTGGGAAAGCCGGCTGGCATCCCGAGCGGCAGATCGGCGATTTCGCGCAGCGACATGCGTTCGACCTCGGGATGCCGGAGCGGATCATCCTTCCAGGTCGGGGCAATTTCTGAGCTATCCACAGGAAGAACTGGTCTCAAGAAAAACTTCAGCAACGACATTGTATGCCTCGCTTTCTCAGTGGCGCGGAATAGATATGCAGTGGCTAACGCCCTCTGAACCATCGCATCTCCCGCAGACTGCATGTTCGAATGGACTGCCTATGCTTGCAATGTCGGCCTCAACAGGCAGATTTTCAATTGAGATTAATGCGGCGGCGCTATAGAAAAACTATATGAAGAACCTGAATATGGTCCATCTCAACGGCCTGCGCGCGCTGGAAGCCGTCGGTCGTCTCGGCTCGCTCCAGGCCGCCGCCGACGAACTCGGCGTCTCGGTCGGCGCCGTCAGCCAGCAGGTCATCAAGGCCGAAGCCCAACTCGGTCAGGTGATTTTCGAGCGCACCGCCAGGGGCATGATCGCCACCGAAGCCGGCCGGCCGGTGCTGCTCGCGCTCGACGAGGGGTTCGCCCGTCTTTCGGCGGCGGTGTCGATTGCGAGCCGCAGGGACGATACCATCCTGACGATCTCGGTGGCTCCGGTTTTCGCCGCCCGCTGGCTCGTCTATCGGCTCGATCGCTTCGCCGAGCGTCATCCCGACATCAAGCTGCGGCTGGACGCGACGACCAATCTCGTCAATCCGGCCCTTTGCGACGTCGATATCGGGATCCGCGTCGGCAGCGGCAAATGGCCTGACGTGAAGGCCGAACTGCTGCTGGCACAGGAGGTCTTTCCCGTCTGTTCCCCGGAGATGGCGGCGACATTGAAAGAGCCCGCCGATATCCTTCAACTGCCTGCCATCATCGATGGCCATGCCATGTTCACCTGGGAGGTCTGGATGCGTGAGGTCGGACTATCAGGTGCTACGCTTTCGACCCGTCACGTCTTCAACGATGCCTCGCTCTGCCTCGATGCGGCGATCGCCGGCCAGGGCGTCATGCTCGCCTGGCAGACCCTTGCCGCCTTTGCTCTTGCTGAAGGCCGGCTCGCCGCCCCTTTCGGCATTCGCGCGCCGACCGGCTTCGGTCATTACTTCGTCACTGCTGAAGGCACGCGCGAACCGAAGAAGGTCAAGGATTTCAAGGCCTGGATCCGCGAGGAAATGGCCGGCACGCTCACGCTCTTCCAGTAGCCCTCAAACCTCGATCGGCTCCTTGCCGCGGGTCGCCTGCATCTCCTTGTAGGCCGGGCGGGACTGGCAGCGCTCGATCCAGGCTTTGATATTCGGATGCGTTTGGAAAAGCGCCTCCTCGGTCTGGGCGTAGCGCAACACCTCGGCGAGGTTGAGATCGGCGACGGTGAAGCGGTCGCCGACGATCCATTGCCGGCCGGCAAGATGGCCTTCGAGAACCGCCAGCGGCCTGCGCAGCGAGCGGCAGGAAACCGCGATCGTCTGCTTGCCCTCTTCGCTGTTTTCGAGCCCGTTATCATAGGTCAGCACGATCTTCACCGTAAGCGGCTCGACCTGCGAAGCCGCCCAGACCGTCCACATCGTCAGCAATCCGTCTTCCTCGACGGTTTGGCCGGAAAGCGGTCCGCCATATCGACGCGCGAGATAAAGATTGATCGCCAGCGACTCGTGCATGACGAGATCGCCATCCCGAATGCTGGGGATCTGCGCCATCGGGTTGACGGCGATGAATTCCGACGACTGCGTGTTGAGCGGCGCCCCGGGCGCTAGCGGATCCGCCAGCCGCCGTGCTTGCAGCACCGGCACCGAGCGGAATTCGACCCCAAGCTCCTCCGCCATCCAATAGACGCGGGAGGCGCGCGAGCGATAAACTCCGTAGATTGTCAGCATAAACGTATCCCCTCGATGTGTCCAAGAGATCGTAAATGCCGGATCAGGCTGGGAGAAGTCCTTGCCGCTGATGGGATGATGAAAGCTTTTGATGCTCCAAACAATTGCGATAGAAAAATGCCTGGTTGTGCCAACCGGGCGGCGGTTTTCACAGGACGGAGGAGAGGTGAGTGCCTGATAGGCACCTCAGTCGGTGCTTCTGTAGGCCGGGGAGAGTGTGGCGGAAACGCGCCCCCTTGTTCCGTCTTCCTCGGCCTTGTGCCGAGGATCCATGCCCGTGGCGGTTGATCGATACGGCGTGGATGCTCGGCACAAGGCCGAGCATGACGGAGCAAGGGGCGGGCGAAGGAACCACTCACGGCGCAAGCGCTCGTGTCAGGAATGGCGCAAAAACAAGGAGATAGCGCATTTTCATGACTCGGGGAAGCAAACGCGTTTGTTACGAGACGCGGTTCCGCTCGACGGTCAGCTGCGCATAAGGCGAGCCGCCGCCCGCCATCTCGCCGGAGACCTTCTTCTCCCACTGAAAGCCTAAAACCGCGCCTTCGGCGGTCTCCTGGAAAACATTATCGGTGATGACGGCGGTCCCGGCGCCATCGGCGACCGAGACGGCGCATCCCACAGGCGCCTTGCGCACCACGTTGCCCGTCACAACGACGTTGCGCAGATACGGACCCCAGCCGATCTGCAGGCCCCAGCGCGGCGCGCCTTCGATCACATTTCCCGAAATCAGCGTATCGGCCTCCGCCGCAATGCCGATGCCGAAACCGACTTCGTGCTTGTAAGGTCCCTTCAGCGTCAGGTTGCGCACGACATTGCCGGTGACGCTCGCCAGCCGGCCACCCTCGTCGAAATTGGCGATCGAAATGCCGTTTGCCGCCCCGTCGATCATGTTGGCGGAAACGACGGCGCCTTCGAAGGCGAATTCGACATAGATCGCCGTCTCGCCGGAACGCCGGCACTGGTTGCTGCTGATCTGAATGTCCGAGGCCGAATTGGCGCGGATCGCCGTGAAGGCGCAGTCGGAGATGTGGTTGTTCGCCACCATCACCCCGTCGGAGCGGAAGATGTTGATGCCGTTACCGTTTTGCCCGGTGCCGCCATCATTGGCGCGGATGTTGGTTATGCGGTTGCCGGAGACAACGGTGCCGTCCTCCGCCTTCTTCCAGCGATGTACGAGGATGCCGCCATTGCCGCAATCCGAGACCGTGTTGCCGGTGACCGAGAGGGTGGTGGAGTCCACCGCGTAAAGCCCGGATTGGCCGGCCCCCGAAATGCGGCTGCGCTCGATCCGCCCGCCGCAGCGCTCCAGTTGCAGGCCGTGCTTGCGGCTGCCGCCGATCTCGCAATTGTCGATCAGCACCTCGTCGACGCCGGTAAATTGCAACAGCCCGCCGGCATAGTCGCCAAGCCAGCGGTTGCCGCCGTCGATGACGAGATTGGAAAGCTCGATCCGCCGCACGTTCTCGGCCGCAAACAGATGGCCTTCGCCGGTATAGACGATCCGGGAGGCGCCGGGCACGCCAGTGATACGCGTATTATCCGGCAAAGTGAGATTGGAGACCCGGTAGGTACCGGGCGGCAGGAAGACCGGTACGTTCTCGCGCGCCGCCTGCTCGATCATCTGCTGCAGGTTGCGGGTCTTGCGGTCGCCGCTTTCGGGAATGGCGCGATATTCCACCCCGTCGATTGCCCCGCGCAGATCGGGCTGAGCGGTCGCCGTCAGCGGTGAGGCAAGCGCGCGCGATGCCGCTCCCGCAACGGCCGAGGCGGCAAGAAAGAGAAGCATGTCGCGGCGTGAGGGCATCCCGGGATCTCTTGTTACAACGCGTCCGTAGCAGGAAGCGTGCCAGGCGGGCATGTGTTTTTTCGGCGCAAGCTGGGCAAAGGCCGATGAAATAGCCGTTTATGACCGAGGCTGACAGCAGGATCTCGCCGCTTTTATTGTCCTCTTGTTCACTCTTTCATTTAAGCAAGCCGAAGGAAATGAGGACTACTTTTAAGGGAAATTCTATGGCGAGTGCGGGAAACGGCCTTCGGCCGCAGGGGGAATGGCATCATGCACGAATTGGCTGCCAGGCGATGGGAATCAACCGATGCCCTGACGGCCGAAACGCGACGCATCGTCGCCGCGACGGAGGCAATGATGGCATCGACCGCCCACCAGCTTTCCGAGGGCATCGAGAACCTGCGCCTCAAGGCGATCCTCCACGAACTTCCGGATTTCCTCTACGTCAAGGATCGTGACAGCCGCTTCGTCTTCGCCAACGCCGTCACCGCCAGCAGCCTTGGCTTGGAGAGCGCTGCACTGATCACCGGCAAGCGCGATTTCGACCTGTTCGATTTCGAGACGGCGTGCCGCCATTTCGACATCGAGCAGCAGATCATGGCGACGGGCCAAGCCCGCATCGACATGGAGGAATCCTACGTCCTTCCCGGCAGCAGAAGGCCGATTTGCCGACTGACCTCGAAGATACCACTGCGCAACGATCGCGGCGAGATCCTTGGTCTGATCGGTGTTTCCCGTGATATCACTGAACGCAAGCGCCAGGAGGATCTGCATCGCGGCCAGGCGAGCCTGCTCGAAATGATCGCCCGCAACGAGCCGTTGCCGATGATCCTCGAGGCGCTCGTACTGATGATCGAGGCGCAGCTGGATGGGATTGACGGCTCGGTGCTGCTGCTCGACGGCGAGGGCACGAGGCTCTATCACGGTGCCTCTCCCAATCTCCCCGGCGGCTACAGCCGCCTCATCGATGGTGTCACGATCGGGCCCAAGGTCGGCTCCTGCGGCACCGCTGCGTGGCGCGGTCAGACCGTGATCGTCGACGACGTGATGAGCGATCCGCTCTGGGAGGATTTTCGCGCGTTGATCGCGCCGTTCGGCTTCCGCTCCTGCTGGTCGACGCCGATCGCCACATCGCAGAACAATGTGCTCGGCACGTTTGCGCTCTATTCCAGGGAAGTCCGCCGTCCCACCGAGCAAGAAATGACGCTGGTGGCGCTCGCCACCCATATCGCCGGCATCGCCATCGAACGCAAGCGTGTCGATGACCGCATTCATTTCATGGCCCATCATGACGATCTGACGGGCCTGCCGAACCGCGCTTTCCTGAAGGAACGGCTGGCGAGCATTCTCGACCAGGCCCGGCGCAACAACCGCAAGGTGACCGTCGCCTATATCGATCTCGACAATTTCAAGGACATCAACGACGGCCGCGGCCACGCCGCCGGCGACGAGGTTCTCAAAGAGATCGCCGCCCGCATGGCCAACAGCGTCAGGGCGTCCGATATGGTGGTGCGTCTCGGCGGCGACGAATTCCTCGTCGTGCTGGTCCATCAGTCGAGCCACGATGCCGGCATCACGCGCCGCCTTCGCGATCTGCAAAAGGCGATCAACCGGCCGATCCGCGGCGCGGACGGCGAGATCACCGTCACCTCCAGCATTGGCGTTGCCGCCTTCCCCTTCGATGGAGCGACCTCGGAAGAGCTTCTCGCCAATGCCGACCGCGCCATGTACCGCGCCAAGGAGCTCGGTCGCAATACATTGCAACATCACGATGGCGGCGGCACGCTTGTGGGAATGCCACTCGGCGAGCAGGGGGAGCTGCACCAGGCGATCACTGGCCAGCAGTTGTTCCTGCAATACCAGCCGCAGGTCGATGTCTCCACCGGCCGCATCACCGGGCTGGAGGCGCTGGTGCGCTGGAACCATCCGGCAAAGGGCAGGGTGCCGCCGGTTAATTTCATACCGCTTGCCGAAGAGACCGGCCTTATCGTTTCCCTCGGTCTGTGGGTGCTGAACGAGGCCTGCCGCCAGGCACGCCTCTGGCAGGACATGGGCCTGACGCCGCTGACGATCGCCGTCAACGTCTCTGCCAAGCAGTTCGCCGATCCGGATTTCGCAACCCATGTCACTGAAGCGCTGGAGCGCCACCGCCTGCAGTCCCGCTGGCTGGAGCTTGAAGTCACCGAAAGCGTGGTGATGCAGGATGCCGAACGCGCGCTCGCCATGATGGAAACGCTGCGGGGGCTGGGCGTCCGCCTGTCGATCGACGATTTCGGCTCCGGCTATTCCAGTCTGGCGGCGCTGAAGACCTTCCCCTTCGATCGCCTGAAAATGGACCGCTCGCTGGTCGAGGCGCTGCCGGGTGACAAAACCGCCGTCGCCATCGCCTCGGCAGTCATCTCGCTGGCGCGGACGCTGAAGCTCTCGGTTCTCGCCGAAGGCGTCGAGACCGACGCTCAGATGGATTTCCTGCGCCAGGCGCACTGCGAAGAGGCGCAAGGCTTCCGCTTCTCTAAACCGGTCTCCCCGGAGGAGATCCCGGCATTGCTGCGGGCGCGGAGCCTCTGAGCTCTATTTTACAAGCTTGCCGATCGCCTCGATCTCGTTCGTCCATATGCCCGCCGCATAGTTTGGCGGCAGCCGCGCCAGTTGCGCGGGGTCGTCGATGCCGGTGGAAAAATCGCTGCCGCGATAGGGGCCGAGCACGAAAACCTCGGTCCCGGCATCTGCCATCCGGTTGAGAAAACGATCCGGCCAGCCCCAGAGCCATGGCGCGATATTGATCGGTACCAGCATCATCGCATGTTTGCACTCGTTCGGCAGCAGGCCGATCCAGCCATAGCCGATATAGCCGGTGAGGCAGCCCTTCAGGCTCTTGCGCGAGGCGGTCTTGATATCGGGCACGAGCCGGCGGAGCACGTCGATCGGCTCGTCACCGCCATAGACGATGATCTCGGCCCGCCGCTCAGTGGAAAGCCCGTTGAGCACGGTGGCGAGCTTTTTGCCCTCGGAGGGATCGCGGCTCTTGACGTTGATGAGGAAGCGCCGATCCGGAAAGGTCGAGAGTACCTCGGCTAGGGTTGGCATCATGCCGACGCCCCGGCCGCGAAAGGGAAAAGTCTTGCCGTCATCGGCGGTATAACCATAGCCGATGTCGAGCCTCTTCATGTCAGCCATCGAATGCTCGCGGGTGACGCCATGGCCGTCGGTGCGGCAATCGAGCGTCCAGTCGTGAAAAACTGCGAACTGCCCGTCCGTCGTCGGATGCACGTCGATCTCGATGATATCGGCGCCGGCCGCAAAGCCTGCCTGCATCGACGGAAGCGTGTTTTCGAGATAGCCGTGTTTCGGCGCCAGCATGCGGCTCGCCGTGCAGGTGTCGTTCTTGAGATCGGTCTCGTCGAACCGCTGTGCGATGCCGCGATGCGCAAGCAGCACCGGTTTTCCCGGCCGATGTTGCGCCAGCAGGCTGGTATTGTTGAGGTAGATGCCCGCCGCGGCGACGGCGATTGCCGCCGCACAATAGAAAAGCTTCCTGCCCAAAGTTGATCCCCCTCTGGTTGTATCGACGAGCAAGTGCTAGAAAGCGATTCCGGTTGTTCTTGGGCTGTTTTCCGGTTTTTCTATGCTGCGACGCCAATGAGACTGATCGCTATGGAATTTGACGACGGCGAGCTCATCCATTTCGAAGCGCACGGCGCCGCTCCGTTGCCGCCGGCAGCGGTCGACGGTCATGTCGCGCATGACGGTGCCCGTATCTGGTACGCAAGTTACGGCGCCGGCCCTCCTGTCATCCTGCTGCATGGTGGCCTCGGCAACAGCGGCAACTGGGGCTATCAAGTCCCGGCACTCTTGCGCAGCGGCCGCCGCGTCGTGCTGATCGACAGCCGCGGCCATGGAAGAAGCAGCCGCGATGACCGTCCCTATACTTATGAGCTGATGGCTTCAGACGTGCTCGCCGTCATGGATGAGCTGCATCTCGACAAGGCGGCGATCGTCGGCTGGAGCGACGGCGCCTGCATCGCTCTGATTCTCGCCATGACGGCGCCGTCCCGTGTCGAGGGTGTCTTTTTCTTCGCCTGCAACATGGATCCGAGCGGCACGCGGGAATTCGCGCCGATACCGGTCATCGACCGTTGCTTCAGCCGTCATGCCAGGGATTATGCCGCATTGTCCGCCACTCCGGACGATTTCAATGCCTTCGTCGAGGCGGTCAGCCTGATGATGCGGACGGAGCCGAACTATCAGGCCGCCGACTTGGGCCTGATCCGCGTGCCGGTCGCGATCGTGCTTGGCGAGCACGACGAATTCATCAAGCCCGACCATGCCGAATATCTTGCCCGCAGCATTCCGAACGCCGAGATAATCTATCTCAAAGGCGTCGGCCATTTCGCGCCGCTGCAGCGGCCGGCTGATTTCAACGCCGCGGTGGTCGCCTTCCTGGATGACATCGGCACACGAAAAAATGAAGACTTGCGGCGTTGAGCCGCGGCAGCGCAATTTCATAAGAATTCAGTAACTTTTTCGGAACGGCAAACGTAGGGTCCTGTAGGAAGGATTCGTTTTGTCGTTCGCTCACGAAGACCTTCGAGCCGCCGCCCGCTCAGGTGATTTCCTGTGCATGGGTAGGTTGCGCGGCCCGATGGCGTGTGCTCGATCCGCGGCTCCTCCACTTGTCTTGAGAAGGCCACGGAGCAGGAATGATCAGTATCGATATTGACGAGCGAGTTTCCATCGCGCGAAAATCGCTGAGCGACGCTATGAGTTTTCAGGCCTCGGGCGATCTCGAAAGCGCCGAGAAAGCCTATGTCCGAGTCCTCCACAAGGACTATCGTACGATAGACATCCTACCGCTGCTGGCGAATGTCGTCGCAAAGAGAGGTGATGCAGAAACCGCTCTTTACTACTGGAACAAGCTGCTCGGCCTCAATCCCGGCCATCTCGTCGCCCTGATGGAAAAAGGTGCGCTGCTGCGTCAGCTCGGCCGGTCGGCGGAAGCGGTCGGCTGCTATGAGATGGCACGTGGCCTGTCACCGGAAAATCCTCTCGTGCGCAACAACCTCGCCGTCGCACTGGCCGATTCCGGCCGGCAGCCGGAGGCGCTGGCGGAATTCCGTCATGTTCTGCGGTTGCAGCCGGACAATATCAATGCCCGGCATCAGATAAGACGGATCTCCTCGTTGATCGTGCCCTTCTGGCACATCGCCATGATGAACGACACTCGACGCAACGATGCCTTTGAAGCGGCAATCCGCCTTGCCATAGAGCTGCGCGGAGCCGATGCGCAGATCCTCGATATCGGCGCGGGGAGCGGCCTGTTGTCGATGATGGCGGCGCGCGCCGGCGCCACCAATATCGCGACCTGTGAGAGTGTGCCGGCCATAGCGCAGACGGCGGAGAGGATCATCGCCGCCAATGGCTATCGCGAGCAGATCGACATCTTCGAAAAGTCCTCGACCGAACTTTCTGTCGGCAGAGAGATGAAAGCCCGCGCCGACATCCTGATTTCCGAGATTCTTTCGAGCGATCTCCTTGCTGAAGGCGTGCTGAAAACCTTCGAGGACGCCCACGCCCGGCTGGTCCGCGAGGACGCGATCGTCATTCCACGCGCCGCCTCCGCCATCGGCTGCCTGGTTGCCAGCGAAACGCTCTCCAACTATGCCCATGTCGGCGACGTCTCCGGCTTCGACATGTCGCAGTTCAATGCGCTTGCCCCTTTGCGCCTGCCCGTTCACGGCACGATGACCGAGTGGACCAGGCTTTCGGACGATTTCGAGATCGCTGCAGTGGATCTCACCGCCCGCAAACATTCTGCAGCGCTGCGCAAGATAACGGTGCCTGTGCAGGCAAACGGCACCGCCGTCGGAGTCGTCCAGTGGATGAAGGTCGATCTGATCGAGGGTGTGGTTTTCGATAACCACCCCGACGGCTATCATGATGGAGGATGGCTCCAGGTTCTTCACACTTTCCCGCAGCCGGTCGACGTCCATGCAGGTAGCTCGCTGGACATGCTGGTTGGCCACGACGGAACGAGCCTGCTGATGACGCCGATCGCCTGAGCAACGGCCTTCTGTCGCAGCCACGGAGGGTCAGCATGGCCGTCTTCAGGAAAGGCGGCCATGCTCGGTACTGTCCGAGTGTTTTCGACCAACGTCACGACGGAGACGAGCTTGCGCAGTGATCGCTTCCGGTGCATTCGCCAGTCCCTTCTTCCCGCCCTCTGGCCTCGCGCCCATTTCCCGCTATCTCTCGTTTCATGAGACCTGATGCGCTGCTCTATCCCGCCCCGGAGGGGCTCTATTGCCCGGAAGGCGGCTTTTATGTCGATCCGGTGCGGCCAGTCGAGCAGGCGCTCGTCACCCATGGTCATTCGGACCATGCCCGCCCGGGCCATGTGAACGTGCTTGCGACCCGCCAGACGCTCGACATCATGCGCCTGCGTTACGGCGATGGTTTCTGCGCCAGCGAGCAGGCCGCCGCCTTCGGCGAGGAACTGCTGGTCAACAGCGTCAAGGTGAGCTTTCATCCGGCCGGCCATGTGCTCGGCTCCGCCCAGATCGCCATCGAGAAGAACGGCACCCGGATCGTCGTCTCCGGCGATTACAAACGCCGCCCCGACCCGACCTGCGCGGCCTATGTGCCGGTTGCCTGCGATGTCTTCATCACCGAGGCGACTTTCGGCCTGCCGGTCTTCCATCATCCCGATCCGATGGAGGAGACGGCCAAGCTGCTGGCATCGCTCAGGCAATTTCCCGAGCGCACCCATCTCGTCGGCGCCTATGCGCTCGGCAAGGCCCAGCGCGTCATCCGGCTGCTGCGCGATGCCGGTTATGCCGAACCGATCTATATCCACGGCGCCATGGAAAAACTCTGCGACTATTACATCGAGCAGGGCATCGATCTCGGCGAGCTGCTGCCGGCGACGATCGAAAGCCGCGACAAGTCCGCCTTCAAGGGGGCGGTCGTCATCGGCCCGTCATCGGCCTTCGCCGATCGCTGGGCCCGGCGCTTTAACGAGCCGCTGCCGGCCTTCGCCTCCGGCTGGATGATGGTGCGCCAGCGCGCCAAACAGCTCGGCGTCGAACTGCCGCTCGTCATATCCGATCATTGCGACTGGCCGGAGCTGACGGAAACCATCCGGGAATTGCACCCGGCCGAGGTCTGGGTGACGCATGGCCGCGAGGAGGCCCTGGTGCGCTGGTGCCAATTGCAGGGCATCAGGGCGAAACCGCTGCATCTGGTGGGTTATGAGGACGAGGGCGATTGAGGATGGAGTTTCTTGCTGAAAACCCCTCCCCAACCCCTCCCCACAAGGGGGAGGGGCTTAACGCGGGGCCCTCGCTGCATTCATCTTCCAGCGCCGAGCATGCGGTCGGCTTGTTGGTTTGCGAGGCGGTGCCACAGCTTAGTCCCTCCGCTTTGTGGGGAGGGGTTGGGGAGGGGCCTTTTCCATACGCCATTGGGGAGGGGGCTTCCTCAAGAGTCGGGAGGCACCCATGAAAGCCTTTGCCGATCTCCTCGACCGCCTGGTGCTCACCCCCAGCCGCAACGGCAAGCTGAAGCTTCTGACCGACTATTTCCGCGACACGCCGGATCCCGACCGCGGCTATGGCCTTGCCGCCATCGCCGGCACGCTGGAGGTGCGCAACGTCAAGCCCGCCATGCTGCGCGAGCTGGTACTCGAGCGCATGGACGAGGTGCTGTTCCGCTATTCCTATGATTATGTCGGTGATCTCGCCGAAACCATCTCGCTTGTCTGGGACAATGAAAGGGATATCGACCGTTCGGCGTTCGCCCAGCCGCGTCTCGGCGAGGTCGTTACCGGCATGAATGCGCTCGGCCGCACAGAAGTGCGCAGCTTCGTTCGCGACCTACTCGACCGGCTGGATCCGTCCGGTCGTTTCGCCTTCATCAAGCTGGCGACCGGCGCCATGCGCATCGGCGTTTCCGCCCGCCTTGCCAAGCAGGCGCTGGCCGATCTCGGCGATAAGGACGTCACCGAGATCGAAACCCTCTGGCATGGCCTGCAACCGCCTTATCAGACATTGTTCGAATGGCTGGCAGGTGGCGGCGAAAAACCGGTGCTGGCCACACCGGCGATCTTCCATTCCGTCATGCTCGCCAATGCGGTGGAGGAGGGCGACCTTACCGGCCTTGATCCGGCCGACTACGCCGCTGAATGGAAATGGGACGGCATCCGCGTCCAGCTCTCCCGCTCCGGCGACAGGCGCAAGATCTATTCCCGCTCGGGCGACGACATTTCAGGCGCCTTTCCCGATGTTCTCGACGCGATCAATTTTTCCGGTGTCGTCGACGGCGAATTGCTGGTCGGCGGCACCGCCCGCTCCAACAGCCCGACCCGCACCTTCTCCGACCTGCAACAGCGCCTGAACCGCAAGACGGTGACGTCGAAGATGCTTGGCGATTACCCCGCCTTCATCCGCGCCTATGACCTGCTCTTCGACGATGAGGAAGATATTCGCGGTCTTACCTATGTCGATCGCCGCGATCGGCTGACCGAGATCATCGATCGCGCCCCCCATGACCGTTTCGATCTCTCGCCGCTCGTGCCGTTCTCGTCGTGGGAAGAACTCGACGCTCTGCGTGCCGCCCCGCCTGATCCGGTCATCGAAGGGGTGATGATCAAACGCCGCGACAGCGTCTATCAGGCCGGCCGCATGAAGGGTCCCTGGTTCAAGTGGAAGCGTAACCCCTATAATGTCGATGCGGTGCTGATGTATGCCCAGCGCGGCCACGGCAAGCGCTCGAGTTACTATTCCGATTTCACCTTCGGCGTCTGGGCCGATGACCAGGACGGCGAACAGCTGGTGCCGGTGGGAAAGGCCTATTTCGGCTTCACCGATGCCGAACTCGAGGTGCTCGACAAGTTCGTGCGTGACAATACCACCGAGCGCTTCGGCCCGGTGCGGGCCGTGCGCGCCGACAAGGATTTCGGCTTCGTCGTCGAAGTGGCCTTTGAGGGCATCAACCGCTCGACCCGGCACAAGTCGGGGGTCGCCATGCGCTTCCCCCGTATCGCCCGCCTTCGCCCCGACAAACCCTCCTACGAGGCAGACCGGCTGCGCACGCTGATCGCCATGATCGAGGCCAAGCCGGCGTGATGCTGCGCAAAATGACGCAGGGCAATATTTTCAACACGATGTGTATTGGCGGCAGCGATCTTCCGGTGCAGATTTTCCAGAGCATGATGGCGAAAAGTGTAAGCAGTTTTCGGACGGCATCATGCGCATTTAGAATGGCCGGGGAAATGATGGATGCTGCGTTATGAGCTCGCGTGAACAAAATTCCTTTTTCCATCAACGCCGTGCCGTTCTGGCGGGTCTTGCGGGTGCACTTGTCCTGCCGCGTATGGCGGCAGCTTTCGATGTCCCGGATGAGCCGCGCCTTGCCAAGCACGACTACGCCAAGGTCCGCCACCATTTCCGCACCAAGCTGTTGCAGAAGGGCCCGGCGCCCGACAAATACGAATCGCTGAATGCGCCTGCCGACGCCGACAAGATCTTCTACCGTTCCGGTTACGGCGAGCTGGAACTGGCGGCCTGGGTCTCGAAATACAAGCGCGAGCGCGCCGCCAAGCCTGCCGTGCTCTTCCTGCATGGCGGCAATGCCATGGGCGTCGGCCACTGGCAGCTGATGAAACCCTATATGGATGCCGGTTATGTCGTGATGATGCCGTCGCTGCGCGGCGAAAACGGCCAGATGGGCAATTTCTCCGGCTTTTACGACGAGGTCGACGACGTGCTCGCTGCCACCGAACGCCTGGCGCATCTGCCGGGTGTCGATCCCGAACGCCTGTTCATCGCCGGCCACAGCATCGGCGGCACGCTGACCATGCTGACGGCGATGACTACCCATAAATTCCGCGCCGCCGCGCCGATTTCGGGCAACCCCGACGCCTTCCGCTTCTTCAACCGCTATCCGCAGGATATCCGCTTCGACGACAGCAATACGCATGAATTCGAGGTGCGTTCGGCGCTATGCTACGCCCACAGCTTCAAATGTCCGGTCCGCGTCGTCCACGGTACGGAGGAGCCGCATTTCAACGATCGCGCCGATCTGCTTGCCCGCCGCGCCCGCGGCGCCGGCGTTCAGATCGAGACTGAAACCGTCGCCGGCAACCACACCTCGGCGCTGCCGACCGAGATCGAACAGAGCATCCGCTTTTTCCATGGGGTGGCGGCCTGAATTTCCAGCCGCTTCAAATAGAGGGCCATTGGCCTATATTGCTGTCATGACGACGAACGCTAAGAGCATGCCAGAGAGCATGATTGTGCCGAACGACTTCCCCGAGCTGAAATCGCTCGCCTGGAATCGTGATCTTGCGCGCGCCATGCCTGCCCGCGAGGCCTTCGCGCTTTATGAACGCAACTGGCGTTTCGTCGATACCGGCAGGCTGACCGAGCGGGAGGTGCAACTGATCCGCGATCTGGCCGCCACCTATGGTAACGGCGTCCTGCTCGTTTCCTGATTTTCCGTTTCTTTATCCTTCGCGTTTAGGCTTGGGCGGAAATTGGGTGGCCACCATGGAATTCAGACGTCCGGAACATCGCATCATCGCCGCGGCCCTTCGGCTGATGGGACTGATTTTCTTCTGGCCAACAAGTGTTGGTTTGCCGGCGGAACCGCCATTGTCATTCATCTCGACGAATACCGACTGTCGCTCGATGTCCATTTTCTCTGTGCGGATGGCGAGGGATATCGCGCCTTGCGTATGGCGGCGGTCGAAAGCGGAGTAGGAGCCTTTTTCGGAAGGCCGGTTGCCGCGCTCCGAGACTTCAGGACAGACCAATACGGCATCCGCACGGTCCTTACCCTCGACGGGCAGCCGATTCGCTTCGAAATCGTGCGCGAGGCGCGGATTGCTCTTGAAGGCACTATCGATCCTCGGCTGAGTGTTCCCATATTGTCGCTGCCTGATATGTTCGCCGAAAAACTGCTCGCCAATGCCGACCGCTGCCAGGACAGGGCCGTCGCCTATCGTGATGCTATCGATCTCGGCATGCTTCTCACCCGCTACGTGGAAATTCCCGCTGTCGCTGTTCTCAAGGCGACGGAAGCTTATGGGCAAGACATTGAGCGCAAGATCGGTTGGGTCCTCGCCAGACTTGAGGACGACACCGAGTTGAGACATGCCGCAAGCGTCCTACAGATGGACGGCGACCTTGCCGTGCGGGCGATCGCTGCGCTTCGTGGCGAAGCCCGGCGACTCTGGTCGTCTTAGCCCCCGCCTTCCCACGCCGACGCCAGCCTCGCGCCAGCCGCGGATGCCATCGTTCCGGCAGATATCGCTGTCTGCCGATCGTTGATAAGGGTGGTTCCATGAATTTTCTGCGCCGGGTCTTCCCGATTGCCGGGCTCGTGATTGCAGTTGCGTCGCTGAGCGGCTGCAACATCCTCATTCCCGATGTCGCCGCCGATTCGCCCGCCCGCTTCGTCCAGGAAACCTCGCCGGTCTTCTATCAGCCGCCCGGCGTCGATCCGCGCCGGGTGCGGCCGATCCCCGATCAGCCGGTGCCGCAGACGCGCGAGCTCTACAAGACACAGTTCCACCAGACCTATGGCCTGCCGGTTAGCAATCCCGTGCATATGGCGATGTATGGTGAGCTTCGTGACGAGGATTTCACCCTGCCGGCAATCCCGGTCAGCCGCGTGCAGCCGCAGTTCCTGCGCCAGGAGGTCGATTATCAGACGGCCGAGCGTCCCGGCACCGTGGTCGTCGATACCAAGGCGCATTTCCTCTATTTCGTCGAGGGCAACGGCAAGGCGATGCGCTACGGCGTCGGCCTCGGCCGCGACGGTTACGCCTGGTCCGGCCGCGGCGTCATCCAGTGGAAGCAGAAATGGCCGCGCTGGACACCGTCGGTCGAAATGGTGTCGCGCCAGCCTGAGGTTCGTCCCTTCGGGGCGGAGAATGGCGGCATGAATCCGGGGCTGATGAACCCGCTCGGCGCGCGCGCCATGTATATCTACAAGGACGGGCAGGATACGCTCTACCGCGTCCATGGCACCCCCGACTGGCAGTCGATCGGCAAGGCCACCTCGTCGGGCTGCGTACGCATGCTAAACCAGGATGTCATCGATCTTTATAACCGCATTCCTGCCAGGGCCGAGATCGTTGTGATGTAGCGCTGCAACAGCGCAGCCCATATCGTCCGCTGCGGGTCGGACACGTCTGCGTGAAGCTATGGTTTATTTAGCGCAAGCCGATAGATTTCCTATTGTCGTTACCGGCATTGGACGAATCATCGGTTTAGTCGATGTCTCGTCCGGCTTCCCGTATCAAAGGAAATCAGTCCCGCGTCATGAGCTTCGATAGACATCTTTCCCGCCGTAGCTTTCTTTCCTTTTCGGCGTTGACCGCAGCCTCCGCGCTCACCGGCTGCGCCTCCTCGGCCAACACCGTGACATCAGGCGATCAAACGATCATTTACCGTTCGCCCATGCGCCTGTTCCAGTCGCCGGAAACGTCGAGCGTACCGAGCGGCGCCGAGCTTGCCGTCATGTATGGCCCCGTCGAGGACGGCGGGTTTCTCATTCCCGCTGTTCCCTACGAACAGATCGATCCGCGCTATTATCGCCAGCGCGTCGTCGATCCTACCGGCCAGGCCCCCGGCACCATCGTCGTCGATACGCCGTCACGCTTCCTTTATCTCGTCCAGGGCGACGGCATGGCAATGCGTTACGGCGTCGGCATCGGCCGCGAGGGTTTCGCCTGGCAGGGGTCGGGCGTCATCCAGTGGCGTCAGAGATGGCCGCGCTGGAAGCCGCCGAACGAGATGGTCGCTCGCCAGCCGGAACTCGTCAAATATTCGATCGACAACGGCGGCATGGAGCCGGGCCTGAAGAACCCGCTCGGCGCCCGCGCCCTCTATATCTTCTCGAATGGAGAGGACACGCTCTACCGCCTGCACGGCAATCCGGACTGGCGCTCGATCGGCAAGGCCGTCTCGTCGGGCTGCGTGCGGCTGCTCAACCAGGATATCATCGATCTCTACGACCGCGTTCCGACAAAGGCGCCGATCGTCGTCTGGCAGTAATTTTCACCGAGGCGGTCGCGATCCGGCCGCCTCGGACCAATCCCTTTTCCCAGGCAAGCAGGTGCTTTGCCCCAGGCAAGCAGGTGCTTTGCCCCAGGCAAGCGGCTGCTTTGCCCCAGGCAAGCAGTGCTTTGCCTCCCAGGCAAGAGCTTCATTTTGCGCCCGCAAGAGAATTATTTTCCGAAATACCATTGCTTAATTCGGTAAATATCCTACATGGTGCGTATCGAATTGCTTGCGACCTTTGTCCACGCGCTTGAGCGCTCCGTCAGATATCCTCTCAACATCGATACGGCTTGTCGGGGACTGTTCCGCAGGCGAACACAAACGGTTGAAAAGGAGATCGTTATGAATTCAGGCGTCGTCAAGTGGTTCAATGGCACCAAGGGTTTTGGCTTCATTCAGCCCGATGATGGTTCTACGGACGTTTTTGTCCATATCTCAGCGGTTGAACGCGCCGGAATGCGCGAACTCGTTGAAGGTCAGAAGATCCGCTACGATCTCGTCCGCGACAAGAAGTCCGGCAAGAATTCGGCTGACAATCTTCAGGCCGCATAATTTGTCATTCGCCTATGCTGACCACGGATGTACTGGCAGCGGGCTGACCAAACTGGCAGCGGGCTGAGTGACTGGAAGAGGTCGGGTTCGAGCCCGGCCTTTTTGCTTTGCGCAGGCCTTGTGAGCGACAGATTGAGCAGCCGAAGAGTCGAAGGAACGCTGAAATGGGCAGACAAAACTATAAAGTCGGCGACATGATCGTGCTGAAATCCGGCCTCACCCGCACGGCGAAAGCCGATAAGCGGTGCCGGATCTCCAGCATCCTGCCCAACGACCATGGGCATGTGCAATATCGCGTCCAGTTCGACGCAGAGAATTTCGAGCGCCGCATCACTGAGGCCGACATCGATACCGGTGAAACTCCGTCGAGGGCTTCTCCCGAGGCGGCGGCCAAGTCCGACGGCGCCGAGCCCTGGCTGAAGTTTTCGAGCATCAAAATCGGGAAGTAGTCCCGGGTTTTTATTTTGGCCCGGGTTTTAATTTGGACAGTGCGGCGGCCGCCGCGACAGGAAGGATATCGTTTTGCAGGTACTCGTCAGAGATAACAATGTCGATCAGGCGCTCCGCGTGCTCAAGAAGAAGATGCAGCGGGAAGGCCTGTTCCGGGAAATGAAGGCGCGCAGCGCCTTTGAAAAGCCGTCCGAGAAGCGCGCCCGCGAAAAGGCCGAGGCCATTCGCCGCCAGCGCAAGCTCGCCCGCAAGAAGCTGCAGCGCGAAGGTCTGCTGCCGGCACCGAAGAAGGTTCTCCGCCCGACCCGCTAATCCCGGCCGTGGCATCACGGCCCCCACCGTGCAATCATGGTTCAGCCGTGAATCATGGGATCTGCCGTCGAGCCATGGCTTACAGCGCCGCGCGTCTTTTCAGGCGCGCAAAGGGCGGTGTAACAGTTTGAATTTTTGCATAATTCCTTGAACCGATTCCGATTTAAGGAATTATGCGACAGCGCCGCCATCACCTGGGAAAGGGGCACATGACCGCCACCAAGGGAGAATTCTTCAATCCTGCCAAGCTCTCGTCTCGCGACAAGGCGGAAGCGACCGATCACACGGCCCGCGCCATCATCGCCGCCGAGGCATCGGCCCGTGACAAGAAGACGGAGAAGCTGAAGGCGTTGCGTTTGCAGCAGGAAGCCGAGGCCGAACCTAAGGTGGCGCCTGCAAAGAAGCGCCGGTCACCGGCTAAGCCGCAGCCCTGATTCTCGGCGCGCACGCCGGCTCTAACGGGTGATGCGTTCAGCCGTCGCCGGTGCCGGTCCGCCCGAGATTGCCCCGCAGCCGATGCAGCATGTCGCGCATCTCGGCCATTTCCTTAAGCGTGCAGCCTGCGGCTTGCCCGATCGCCGTCATGATCGTATCGATCTCTCCCTTCATCGCCTGGCCTTTTGGGGTCAGCGACACGATCACCTGCCGTTCGTCGCGCAGGTCGCGGATGCGCTTGATCAGCCCGCCCTGTTCCAGCCGCTTCAGCAGCGGTGACAACGTGCCGGAATCGAGGTCGAGCTGCTCGCCGATCATCTTCACCGGCAGCTCGCCGCGTTCCCACAGCACCAGCATCACCAGATATTGAGGATAGGTCAGGCCGACCCTGTCGAGTATCGGCTTGTAGGCGCGGGTGAAGGCATGCGCCGTCGCGTAGACCGCGAAGCACAACTGCTTTTCCAGCCGCTTCTCCTCTTCCGGTATCTCCATCGTCTTCGTCGTTTGCGCTCTCATATCCATCATCCCCAGAGCATTTCCGTTTTTCTTCGAATCACGGAAATGCTCTATCCCTTTGTTTTCACGCAATTCCGGGCGCCAACCGCTGCGCAGCTTTGCTGGAATTGCTCTAGAGCATGATGCCGAAAAGTGTGCGCGGTTTTCGGGCGGCATCATGCTCTAACTCTTTAATTTAGAATAGGATTCAGATTTTAGGCCGATGCTGCTTAAAATCATCCTGTTCCAAGGCCGGATTGTCCTCCTTTCGAATTCGAAATGCAATTTGCAAAATTCACTTGCGTACAATTTAATTGAGCGATATTAAAAAATCCAACCCGATCGAAGGGCCAACCAAAGGAGATCGTCATGCCTATTCTCTATACGACCAAAGCCTCTGCCACCGGCGGCCGCGCAGGCCGCGCTGTTTCCGATAACGGCGTTCTGGACGTGACCCTGACCGTTCCCAAGGAACTCGGCGGCGACGGTGCGACCGGCACCAATCCCGAACAGCTCTTCGCTGCCGGATATTCTGCCTGCTTCCTCGGTGCATTGAAATTTGTCGCGGGTCAGCAGAAGGTCAAGATTCCGGAAGATACGACGGTCTCCGCCAAGGTCGGCATCGGCCCGCGTGAAGATGGCGGTGGCTTCGGCATCGAAGTGGCCCTGACGGTCAATATCCCCGGCCTCGACCGCGAAACCGCTGAAAAGCTCGCAGCCGCAGCCCACATCGTCTGCCCCTACAGCCACGCCATGCGCACCTCGACCGAGGTCCCGGTCACCGTAGCCTGATCCAGGCGTTTCCAGCAAAATGCTGGAGCGGCTTCCGTCTTCAGCCGGAGACCGTCGCGCTTCTGCTCCTGTGACGAACGCAGTATAGCCCGGCCCAGGAGATCGGTGAGGCCAGCCCCTCATCCGGCTGCCGCCACCTTCTCCCCGTAAACGGGGCGAAGGGGATATGCCGCGGCCTCTCCGTTCCTCGCTAACCTCTCGCGGGGCACGTCCCCTCTCCCCGTTTTTACGGGGAGAGGGCTAGGGTGAGGGGCAGCCATCGGCTTGCTCTATTCGGCCGTTACCTGTCCGCTGTGACGAAGTCGGCGTTCAGCCTGGCCGGCTTCGGCGTTTTTATCGTCATTCATGACAGTGCCTGCAGATCCTGCCGCAGTCGGGCGGCGCCGCCTTCCGGCAGCTTCGCGTCGATCATCGCATGCGTGCTTTGCCAGATCGGTAGCGCCATTGCCAGCACCGCCTTGCCCTCAGTGGTGAGGCTCAGCAGCCGGCCGCGCCTGTCCCTCGGGTTCTCCATCACCTTCACCCAACCCTTGCGCTGTAACGGTTTCAGCGCCGCCGTTAGCGTCGTCTGGTCCATGGCGAGCAGGGCGGCGACCGGCCCCATCGGCGGCGGCTCCGGCCGGTTCAGCGACATCATCAGCGAAAACTGGCCGTTGGTCAGGCCGGCCGGCCTCAGCGCGTCGTCGAACAGCCGAGCAAGCGCGCGCGCCGCCCGCTGCACATGCAGGCAGAGGCAGGTGTCGCGCACCATCAGCGTCGTGGAAAAGGCAATCTCGATCGAATTTGACATGCTCCATTTCTATTGATATCAATGTATTTAGTCAAGGAGAAGGAGATGGGCCGGCTTCACCGGCAAGCGCCGGAGGAGGGCGCATTTCATGCAGAATGAGGTTGTTTCCCGCGAAGAATGGCTCGAAGCCCGGCGTGCCCTGCTGGCAAAGGAGAAGGAGGCGACACGGCTGCGCGACAGCGTCAACGCTGCCCGTCTGGCGCTGCCCTGGGTGAAGGTCGACAAGGACTATGTCTTCGAAACACCGGAGGGCAGGAAGTCTCTCGCCGATCTCTTCGACGGCCGCAGCCAGCTGTTGATCTACCATTTCATGCTCGGCCCGGATTGGGATGCCGGCTGCACCGGCTGCTCCTTCCTGTCGGATCATGTCGATGGCGCCCTGCCGCATCTGAACCATCACGACGTCACCTGGGTCGCCGTTTCGCGCGCGCCGCTCGATAAGATCGTCGCCTATAAACAGCGCATGGGCTGGAAATTTCCCTGGGTCTCCTCCTTCGGCAGCGATTTTAATTTCGATTATCACGTTTCTTTCAGCCCGGAGGACCTTGCCAAAGACAAGGTCTTCTACAATTTCACCCCCATGCAGCCGGCTGATGCCAATGACGAACTGCCCGGCCTCAGCGCTTTCTACCGCAACGACAAGGGCGAGGTCTTCCACACCTATTCGAGTTATGCCCGCGGCCCGGAAGAACTGATCGGAACCCTGATGATCCTCGACCGCGCGCCGAAGGGCCGCAACGAGGACAGCACGATGAATTTCGTGCGCCGCCACGACGAGTATGAGGAGGCCCCGAAGGCGCCATCCTGCTGTCACTGACATAGGCCGCCATCACTCAAGGGAGAAGAGATGATGAAGACCGCTGAAGTGCTGAAGGAACATTCCTTCCTGGAGAGACTGCTTGGCGACTGGACCGTCACCGCACCCGACATGACGGGCGGCGAACCCTGGGCCGAGACCGTCCGCTCGCTGCACGGCATCTGGTTCGTCGCCGAAGGAACCGGCCGCATGCCGGACGGTAGGGAGGCCACCAGCATCCTGACGCTTGGCTATAACGCCGCAAAAGGCAAGTACATCGGCAGCTGGATCGGCAGCATGATGGATTATATGTGGGTCTATGAGGGCGAGGTCGACGCGTCGGGCAACGTGCTGGACCTCTATACGAGAGGTCCCGACTTCACTGGCGAGGGCCTTGCCGATTACCGCGAGCAGATCATCTTCGTCGATGCCGATCACCGCAGCTTTATCTCCAGCACCAGGCAGCCGGATGGCTCCTGGAAGCAGTTCATGGAAGCGCAATACGCCCGCAGGTTCTGACAATCACGGCGCCCAGCCTCGAAAAGGGGCCTCATAGGAGGCCTCGGAAGAGGGGCGTCGAAATAGGGAGAGTATGATGTCTGAGACGCATGGAAAGTTCATCTGGTGTGAGTTGATGACCCCCGACACATCAGCTGCTGCGAAATTCTACAGCTCGGTCGTCGGCTGGACCACCTCCGAGATGAAAATGGAGGGCATGCCCACCTACACGATCTTCGAGGCGAACGGCATCGGCGTCGCCGGCCTGATGGAATTTCCGGCCGAACTCGAAGGCAAGGGCATTCCGCCGAACTGGACGGGTTATGTCGATGTCGACGACGTCGACCAGACGGCCAAGGATTTCGCCGCCAATGGCGGTTCGGTCCGCCGTCCGCCGGAAGACATCCCGACCATCGGCCGCTTCGCCGTCGTCGCCGATCCGCATGGCGCGGTGCTCTGCATCATGACGCCGGCGCCGATGGAGAAGCCCATGCCGGAACTGGCCGTCGACGCTCCCGGCAATATCGGCTGGCGCGAACTCTATGCCGGCAATGGCAAAGAGGCGCTGGCCTTCTATTCCAAGCTGTTCGGCTGGACGAAGGACAGCGAGATGGATATGGGACCGATGGGCGTCTATTATCTCTTCGCCCATAACGGCAAGCAGATCGGCGGCATGATGACCAAGCCGGAAAATATCCAGATGCCGTTCTGGTGTTATTATTTCATCGTGCCGACCCTCGACGCCGCAACCGAACGCCTCACATCAGGCGGCGGCAAGGTGGTCCACGGCCCGATGGAAGTCCCCGGCGGCAGCTGGATCATCCAGGCCACCGACCCCCAAGGCGCCTTCTTCTGCCTAGTGGCACCGAAGCGGTAGGGTTTAGCGCATCGTTGGCGGCGTGCCGTGTGGCCCCCTTCCTGCTGCCGCCACCTTCTCCCCGAGGGGAGAAGAGACTCGTGGCGACGTCTCGATTCCCTCTTCTCCCCAGCGGGGAGAAGGTGCCCGTAGGGCGGATGAGGGGGCTGCACGGTACACCGTCAACAACAACTACGCTCCGGATCCCACCATCCGTTCACCCCGCAACCGAAGCAAAAAATCCTTCCGGGCTCTCGACTTCCACCAGCCGCTTCCTCTCGATCAGCCAGAACCGGTTTCCCACCGCCCGCACGAAACTGCGGTCGTGGGAGACCAGCAGGCAGCTCGCTTCATGCGCCATCAACTCACTCTCCAGCGCCTCCTGTCCCTCGATGTCGAGATGGTTGGTCGGCTCGTCGAGCAGGGTGAAGTTCGGTTCCGTCAGCCGCAGCACCAGCATGCCGAGCCGCGCTTTCTGGCCGCCGGAGAGTTGGCCGATCGGTTTTGCTTGCATGTCGATCGTCATGCCGGCGCCGGCCAGCAAGGCGCGGGCCCGCTGGTCGCCGACATCGAAGCGGCGGATGATCGTGCCGATCGGCGTATCGGTGTCAGTGAGATCGGCAAGCGCCTGGTCGCCATAGCCGAGCACCAGCGAAGGCGTCGCCTTGATGCTGTCGCGCGCCGTCTCCGGTCTTTCGATCGCCTGTTTCAGCATCGACACCAGCCGTGACTTGCCGGCGCCGTTGAGGCCGAGCAGCACGATGCGGTCGCCCTGGCAGATGAACTGCCGGCCGGTTTTGAACAGCAGCGTTCCATCCGGCGTTGTCACCGCCGCATCCTCCAGCGTCACCAGCACCTTGGCATGCGTGCCGCGATTGGCAAGCCGGATGGCGCCGGCCGACCGCTCCAGGTGCGCCGGTTTTGCCGCGTCCTCCAGCTTCTCCGCCCGCTGCTTGAGCTGCTTCGTCTTGACGACGAGCAGATCGCTGCCGGAATTGATGCCGATATTGTTGAGTTTGGCCGCCTGCTTCCGCAACTGCTCCGCCACCTTCATGTCCCGCTCGTAACGCCTGGCTTCGGAAGCGTCGGTCTCGTCGAGGGCAGCGCGCGCCCGGGTATAGGGCAGGGCGAAGACCGGCGATTGTTCCGGCCGCAGGAACAGCGTCCGGTTGGTTGTCGCATCGAGAAAGGCGCGGTCGTGGCTGGACAGGATGACCGGCACGTCGCGCGGCAGCGCATTCAGCCAGCCCTCCAGCTGCGCGATCTTTTCGAGGTCGAGATGGTTGGTCGGCTCGTCGAGCAGAAGCACGTCGGGCTCGCTCACCCAGGTGCGGGCAAGCATGGCAAGCCGCTGCCATCCGCCGCTCAACTGTTTCAGCGGCCGGCCGCGCATGGCCTCCGGCACATCGAGCGAGTCCAGCACCACGTCGACCCGCCAGCTCTCGCTTTCGGCCTGATCGGCCGGCAGCGCCTGCAGCACCGCATCGTAGAACGGCGTGTCGAAAAGGGCAGGCGGCACATTCTGCGCGACATGGCCGATGGTCAGCCCGCGCGCCTTGGTGATCTCGCCCTCGCTCGGCTCCAGCGCGCCGGTGATGCAGGCAAGCAGCGTTGATTTCCCCCGCCCGTTGGCGGCGACGAGGCCGATGCGGTCGCCGGCATTGACGACGAGATTGAGCTTGGAAAACAAGGGATTGCCCAGCGTCACGCCGAGATTGCGGATATTGATGAGTGTCATGATCGTTCTCTGGTCTTGACCGGGTATCAAGCGCGGTCCGGGGCGTTCAGCCATCACGGGATTGCGCGGTTCGAGCCGGAAAATGAGAGGAATGCGCGCTGTCAGCTACGGCGTCGCATTGGTCACGAAGGGCAGACCAGGAAGAGATGTCGAGAAACGGTCTCTGGTCAGCCCTGCAAACGCATTTGCAGGGCGTTTTGGCTGTCCATCAGTGTCTATGTGCGTTCGGAAAAGTCGATGGCTTCTCAAATGCTTACTCCATTGCGGTCTATTCTTGTCTACTGGTTCCGATGGGTATAAATTGGACACTATTGGACACTATTGGACACTATTGGACACTCTGGATACGGATCATGGTATCGAAGATTGACACAGTTGCGAAGCGAAACAAGCTTCCAATTGCCAAGAAGCCAGTTTGGGAGCGTCTGGCGCCGGGCGTATTTCTTGGTTACAGAAAATCTCCAGAGACCAGAAAATGGCTCGTTCGTTACCACGACCCGGACGCGCCCAAAGGTGCAAGCAATCCCTACAAGGTGCAAGTCTTCGCCAATGCGGATGATGCTCACGTCGATGAAGAGGCGCTGAGTTTCAAGCACGCGTCGGTGAAGGCACTGACGCTCGCTGAGGCCGCAAACGTCCCCAGTGCCAAGAATGCGCTTCCGCTGACGGTGCGCCGTGCTGTGGAGGAGTACATTGCCGGTCGGAATGCGCGCGACAGGAAACACAAAGGCCGTGAGAACATTCGATCCGACGCTGACACCCGGCTGACACGGCACGTTCTGTCTGACATGGACCTGTCCGATACGAAGCTGAAGGACACGACGCCGGAGCGGCTGCTTGAATGGCTCAGCAACGTGCCGCTCAAGGTGGCCACGAAGAAGCGGCTTGCTGGGGACTTCAAGGCGGCGCTACGGCTTGCCGGGAGCAAATATGCTAAGTTCCTTCCAGCGACGTGGAAGGCAGAGATTTCCGGCGCTCTCACCGTGAAAAACGACGAGCTAAATGGCCGTGCTATTCAAGTTCTTGCTGATGACGAGATCAGGGCCGCATTGCGCGCTGCAAAGGAAGTGGACGAGGCAGGAAACTGGGACGGCGATTTGCACCGCCTAATGGTCGCACTCGCATCCACGGGTGCACGGTTTTCACAAGCGGTGAGGATCGACCGGAAAGGCGCGTTCCGGCAGCGGCGCTTGGACCGCAGGACCGGCGCGGAGATGACCGATTGTGTCGTAATGGTCCCGGCATCCCGCAAGGGCAATGGTAGCAAAGTCAAACCGCCGACGAAGCGACATCTGGCAGAAACCGACTTTGACATACTAACATCCGGGATGGATACCGACCCGGACGGCCCATTGCTCCAACGCTGGAAAAACGAAGAGATATCGCCGACCGTTTGGAAGCGTGGCGACCGTGCGACATGGTACCACGCGTCTGAAATCACCCGTCCTTGGCACCAAATCGTGGAAAAGGCGGGGCTTCAAAAGCACACGCTGCCATATGCCTTCCGCCATTCCTCTATCGTTCGCCATCTTCAAGATGGAATTGACGTGTCGACCGTCGCGGCGCTCCATGACACGTCTCCTCTGATGATACAAAAGCACTACGCTGCATATATCGTTGACGCCAGTGACGACGCGATTGCCGCCCGTACGGTGAGCCTTTCGGAGTGACCCATCAAGGGAATTTATGGGTCTGGAATTCCGCAACAGATCGGCAGCCGCAACCTTTTTAAACTTAATCTTTAAACCGGATCGGCACCAAACCACTGACGCAGCGGCGCTAAAGAAAAAACGGCTTTAAACCTAAGGAAAAATTATTTAGATCAATGGCTTGAAGGGCGCCCATCGAATATTTTCATTTGTCATTACTCCCCCGGACCTGTGATGCTTGTGCATCAACATGCATCTGATTTCCATCCGCAGGGAGACACCCCATGACTGCAGAAAAGCAGAAACCGAAGCGTGGGTCACGCAGGCCAGCGATCGAAGTCCGCGCCGCACTAACGATAGAGGAAGCTGGCGACTACCTAAACATCTGTCGAGCCAAGCTATATCAAGAAATGAAATCCGGGCGGCTGCCGCATCGGAAAAACGGCCGTAAGACCCTAATCCTCAAGGCCGATGCTGATTTATACCTGCAGGCGTTGCCCACCGGGCTGGGCTCGCCAGTTGGCAGACAGGCCCAGCAGGCGAACGATGTACCGTCCGCAGCCGAAACCCACTCATAAGAAGCCCGCCCCGATTGTGCAGGACGGGCCACAGCGTTTCATCTCAACCGCCAAGGACGTAACGCCGGTCTGCATTGCGCGCCACGTGGCACCCAACTCGGAATGCACCGGGTTCGTTCCATCGGCGCGGGAAAGCCGTGACCGTTTTGGAGGGTATGCAATGAAGGCTACCGGTCGGAAGAAATCGGAAGCGGCAGCGGCACCGGAAAGGAAGGCCAGCAGCCACGCGACATGGAAGTTTGAGCTTTTGGCTACCGTCAGCGCCGATCCGATGGCTGGCCCCGGATACGTTGGGATTGTGCTGTCGTATCTCAATTTCATGGGGTCTGCGGATGCCTGTCCATATCGGTCGCTGATTGACTTACAGGTCGATACCGGCTTGGCCAGACGCACGCTTATCGAGCACCGCCATGAGCTGGTCAAACTGGGTTATTTCACCCCGGCAGGGATCACCAGCGACGGTGCCCAGCGATATCGGATCGTGAACGCCAGAGAAAATCACGTCCTCGACCACAAGATAGTTATGCGCGAGACGCTTCGGGAGCGTAACGCCGAGGAGAAGGAAATCGAGCGCCGGAAACGAAACGCCAAGGCTGCAGCCATGTCGCCATCGACGCGAGACAGTGCCACGAATGACGATTTCGGGGGGGCGCCGTTTGCACCCCCAGATGGCGATAGGCGGTGCGCCGTTTGCACCGACAGGGGTGCGCCGTTTGCACCCAATTACGTAGAGGAAACCGTAGATAGCTTTAGTATGGAGAGAGGAGCTATCTCTCAGAGCGCTTCTTTTCCGACGTGTATTGATGTCGTCGTACCCCACGATTTTTTGCTTGGTGACGAGATTTCCATCGGTGACGACGTGCTCGTCGAAGACGAAGTTTCCATCGAAGATGAACTCGACCTATGGCTTCCAAAACTTGGCGGGCGTGACAGCGGTCTCAAAAAGCAGGACGAAATTGAGCCTACAGCGAATGGAGGCCGCCATGACGCATGACCATCCTTGCCACCTTGTCCTGTTCCCGATGGTCAACCGGATCGGCAAAATCCGCCATGTCGCCGCGAAGATGCTCACAATGACCACGCGCCGGGAGGCCGAAATTTACTACAAGCAGGTCACGCACGGCATCCGCCGTCACTTCGACCACATTGACCTTTCCGAAGCCGAACAGCGCGAGCAGATGAAGGTGTTTTGGGATGCGGTCTGGAATGAATGGTCGCGACAGCGCGGTCGGGTGTCCCGAAAACCGTGACAGGAAAGTGCCCGAACCGGAGTATCATCGCCCTATGCCACCGCTTTCGAACCAACGCCATGAAGCTTTCTCCCGCCTCATCGCCAAGGGTGAAGCCGCGTCCAGAGCCTATTCCAGCGCCTATGGCGTCTCTGGTCGAACGGCTGAGGTGAGCGCCCATAGATTGATGAGAAATGATGCAGTGCTCGGGCGCATCGCAGAACTGCAGGGAGCGGCGGCTACGCGGACGGAAAAAACAACCGCCTCGCTAGTTGCCGACCTCGACGAAATCATTGCGTTTGCAAGGCAATGCGGCAATCCGACTGCCATGGTTGCCGCCGTCAATACCCAAGCAAAACTGCTTGGTTTGATGATTGATCGAAGCGAAACGACCGTGTTGCAGAGGCCAGCACCCTTGCCGACTAAAGTCCTCGAACTTTCCGAAAGCGAATGGATCGCCCAATTCGGCAAAGGACCGGGCCCACGGCCCGCGCTCACCGATGGGGCCAAGCAGCGGAAAGCCGAGGCGCGGAAATTGGGCGACGCGGGCAATCGGCGTACCGTAGAGCCGCCCATCACATGGGATATCGAGACGGACGAGATAAAGGCCAGAGGAGTGATAGGGCTTGATGACGATGATTGACGAACGCACCCCAATCACCCGGGAAGGCATAACCGCGGATCTTCGAAGGTTGGCCGATCTGGCGGAAGCGAGCGGTGACAGGGTTTCCGCCGTCCGGGCGCTGAAACTTGCATGGAGCATCGAGCGCCGCTGCCGCACCGACCTCGTCGCGGCAGAGCGGGAAAACTCTACCTTGCACTGATCCTCGACGGCTTTCGCTCTCGGCCGGGTGAGGACCAAGACCCGCTTTGACGGGCGTGGCAAGTGGAGGGCGGCGGGGAAGCGGCTGAAATATTGCGGCGTCAGCTTTGAGGGAGATGGGTCATGACTGACCCCTTCGCAATCGCCCCGCATGGCCGCCATCGCCCGGTGCGGTCATTAGAGCGGGCGGCGGGCAGCGAGTGCGCCTTCCCGAACTCATAGTCGCCAGTATTACCCAACCGTCGAGACAGCATGTACCTTCATGTCATCTCGCACTTCATAGAACTTGTTCCCGTCGATATATATGAAGTGGCAATTTGGCTTCTCGCCTTTGCCGTTCGTGCACGCTTTATCACCCTTGAACGTGAGCTTGGTCTTCACGTCTATCATCTTACCGTCTACGTTCGCCTTACCCGTGACAGTGCCTTTCTTCCAACTCCATACCAGATCAGCGCTCACCGGCTTATCGAGGTCGAAAATCTCGACCTTCATGTGCTTGCCGTCAGCAAAGGTTTTGAACTCTTCCATCGTGACCTTCTTGGCCCCTGCTGGAAGATCCACGGCATGTGCGTTTACGCCTAATAGTAAGAACGCCAGTGCACTGAGGCTTGAAAGAAACCTTCTCATGGTGAAGTCCTCTATCTAAAAGTAGGGATCGCTAAATTACCAGCCGTGGGTTGGTGCTGCAACGAGGCACACCTCCGCCATTTTGATAGGGGTGAGGGTGTCACAATGCCTTATTGTGGCGCAAAGCCGTCCCAGCGAAAAGTTGCCGCCTTCATAGACATGCGCATTTTTCTGGCATCTCCCTGCATCGTCATGTATCATTTGCTCAAGGAAACGATACACGAAAGAGGACGGATGCTTTGAGCAACAGGGGAAACATCAAGGCGGTGGCCTATCTCCGGACCTCCAGCGCGGCCAATGTCGGGCAGGACAAGGACAGCGAGCGGCGGCAGCGCGAAACTATAGATGCCTATGCAGGGGCTGCAGGTTACGAGATCGTGGACAGCTACTACGACGCAGCCGTTTCCGGCGCCGATGCCGTCACCGCGAGGCCGGGCTTCTCGGCAATGCTGGAACGGCTGCTGTCGAATGGCGTGCGCACGATCCTTGTGGAGACCGCCAGCCGTTTCGCCCGTGACCTCATTGTGCAGGAAACTGGCCACGGGATGTTGAAGGCGCGCGGTATCGATCTGATCGCAGTCGACAGCCCCGACAGCTTCGTTGCGGATACGCCGACAGCTCGCTTGATCCGGCAGGTTCTCGGTGCGGTTTCCGAGTTCGAGAAGGCGATGCTGGTTGAGAAGTTGCGCGGCGCCCGTGAGCGCAAGCGCCGGGAGACAGGCAAGAAGGTGGGCGGGCGAAAGAACTACACCGAACTTAACGGGGGACAGGACATGGTTGCCCTTGCGAAAAAGCTTCATCGCTACCCGGTCAACAGCAAGCGGCGCTCGCTCAACGATGTCGCTGACGCCCTTGCCGAGGCTGGGTATCTGTCGAGCGCCGGAAAGCCCTTCACTCGGATGGCCGTCTCGCGGATGCTGGAGCGGAAGCACGAGGCGAATTAGGCAGGGGGCTTGCCCCCGGACGCCCTTCCGGTGGCGGGGGTGGCAAAAGGCTCCAGCTGTGCGCCATCCTTTGCTGCGGCGCAGGGTCTATCCGATCCTTGGCAAAGGGCAGCGTTCAAACGGTTCTTGCCCAAAACGGGAAGCTTCGCTCAAGCAGCGATGACTATATCGGATCATCAACTGATGATCTGGAGTAATTCATGCGACGCTCATGGATATGCATCGTAGTGGCGGCGTCCGCCCTGCCGGTATTTGCCGATAGCTATCCGCCACTGGCCCAGACCTTCGCCGACGCGGCAGCGACGGGCCGGGAGATACGCGATCTACAAGCCCAAGAGGCCATGGCTTGGTGGGCGGCGGCCATGTTCTGGGTCACATTGGCCTCATCTTTGGTTGGCGGGCTAGGGCTTGTAGGCTTGTTCGTATCGCTCTACCAAACGCGCGCCGCGATCAAGCACGCTAGGGAAACCTCTTTCATCGACGTGCGGCCGTGGCTTCTGATAGAAGGCGTTGAGATCACCAGCACGGCTGGTGTGTATGACGAGAAAGGCTTTCACTTCACCGCGCAGGGCTCCATCAACGTCCGCAACGCGGGCAAACTACCTGCCGAAGCGCTCGCGCATGTTGTTACCTTTGGCCCTACTGCCGGCAGCGCCCGACCATTGACGGAAGCTCTGCATGCACGGATCGAAGAACTAGACGGGAACGGCTACATTGTTCCGCCGGGGCAATCGTTTAGGTTGCCGCTTCTCTTGCAGGTCGAGATGACCTCTGAAGAGGCGGAGAAGATCGCGGACGAAATGCTTCGCCTTTCCATCAGCGCGCACTATCAAACTGCGGGACTAGAACGGGATTTCCGAACGATAGCCGGTGCATCCGCACTCCCAAGTGCTGGAAACCATAAGCCCCTCACTATTAAAGATTTCAAGATCTATCGCGAAAGCTGGCATTTGGATCGCCTAATGTACGGCGTTCTCACATAGGCTTTCGACGATCGGCAACCGATACGCCAACCACGATGGCCATGCGTGTTGCACAGACCGCAGAGCAGTTAATAGCCTGCTGCCGCCGCTAACCACTTGCTTAGCCGCTCCGCAAAACGAAACACCAGTTGAATTTGCCTGTGGGCAATTGCAGCACCCGTCTGGCCGTCACTTTCGTACCGATGCTGCTTGTCCTACAGTCCACCAATGATCGATGAATTGACCGGAATTGCGGACGATATGGCGGCCTTGCTCCCATTGTTCGTTGATGGGGGAAATATATCCGGCCTTATTCTTCCGACAACGCACTCGGCAGCATTCAAGGCTCTCGCGATTGAGGCAAAGTCGATTATCGACCAAGAACTCGGTTACGCCAACGAGTACTCTTTGAACCTTCTGCATGCCGTTAAGACCGGTTCTGGAGGTTTTATCGGCGGGCCATCTTATGCCTCTGTTGAAGAGGCCACTCAGATCGTGCGTGCTGCGGTGCGTACAATCGAGCGAAAGCGGCGAATACCTGCACAGTCAGCACTTTCTGGCAAATCCTATGTCGATCCCACCCGGGTTCTGGCGCTGCAAGCGATCGGCAATGGCCCCTGGGACTTCGCACGCCTCATTGAGCTTTGCCGCGAAATCAATATTGCGGCGGCGAACCGATGCCATCTATCAACAGCTATGCTTCTCCGTACGATCATAAACCATGTACCGCCAGTTTTTGGTTTCGCTACCTTTGCCGAATTGGCCAACCAGTATGGCGGCGCTAAGTCGCAGAAATCGTTCAAGGCTTCAATGCAGCGGCTTGAGACCTCACTTCGCAACATTGCCGATATGCATCTCCATTCCCCAATAAGATCCCGAGAAGACGTGCCTACAGCAGTCCAAGTCGACTTCGCGGCAGACCTAGACGTCCTTCTCGGCGAAATTGTTCGTCTGAGCCGGGGGAAAAATAACAAGGTAAAGGACGTCGTTGCAGGTAAGGCGGGTAATCTATTTTTTGCGCCGAGCAAGCTCCGAGTAGGACCGTAATGGCGGTTTACGACACTGGCCTCGCCATCGGATCTGAGCGCTTCGGAAGCGACAGAGCGGGGGGCGGCCCCTCCTGGGTCTTCCGGTTGGTGGGGTGGGGTGGCAAAAGGGTCCCCAAGCTCACACAGAATTGGCCCTCTTACAAAACCGGTGGCGTCGAAAGCCCCTCCCGGCGCTCGGCAATACATTCTGTGGCGACCGCATGGGGCTAGCAGAGGTTGCCCTGCAGAAGCTTTGGGGTTCTCGTGAAAAGACATTTGTTAGAAGCCGTGGCTTTGACTGCGTTCTCACCGCGTGCGCGGTGTCGCTTGAGCATCTGCGCCAGTTCGTTCTTTTCATTCGTCATTTTTTTCGATCCTCTTTGGGACTACGCCATCCACGACCAGCGGAAGGACGCCATCCTTAATTTCATGGATGTTCTCGACGGTGAAGCCATCAAGCGACAGGTGTGCCTTGCGCGCCTTGAGAAACACCTTCACTTCGTCGCAGCAGAAGTAGAGAGCATGGACGCCGCTGACGTTGCGGCCGACCGCTTCCGCCCGCGCCTCGCACGCTTCGATACGCTGGCCGGGCTGGAACTTGTCTTTCATCAGGCACTCAACGACCAGATCTACATCACCGATATCGGCGGCATCGGCGTCTAGCATACTGCCGTAAAGCCAAGCGTTCTTGACATAGAAGACATACGGGCTGTCTGGATCGTTGACTTGTCGGACGCGATCAAGGAAGTCGTTGAGCAGTTTCAGCCCTTGCGCTTGCGAAATGCGCTTGACGAACTTGACGCGGGCCAGATCGCCACCCTTGTTGGTGAGCTTATAGCCCATGCGCTCACCCCATTGCTCGCTCTGGTGTAGTCCGTCTTCCGCGACATAGCCTTCCTGGATCATCTTGGAGAGTAGCGCAGGAGCCTGTAGGCGAGCTGCCTCATGATCGGGGTATTTGCGGCCATATTCCTCCTTGAAGCATACTTTAACTTCCAGCGCGCGTTCGACGTCGGGGAGGAAAAAACGATCCCCAGAGTTGCCGACAATCTTGATGATGTCGCGGGCGGTGACGGCAGGCAGACCAATGACGGTCTCAGTTCTGGATAGTTGCAGCCCCATTTGGCGGTTCCTTTAGCGGGCGGCGTCCAGCCGCTTAGACCGAACGGCGGATAGGCGTATCGGTCCGCCAATCCAGATGCACCATCGCATCTTGATCCCTAAATCGTACTGTTCAATCTTAGCGCGTCGGCAGCGTTGAAAGCACTCAAAGCCCCCCGGACGCTGACGGCGTCATCTTGAGCTTTTCAGTACCGCCGCTGCATCAATGGCGTTGCCGGGGATGTTCGGCGATCTGAACATCGCGACGACGATGGAGGTCTGCGATTGCCGCCTGTATATCGCCTGTCCGCCGGCATAGGTCGTGTTTCCGTAAGCTGTGTTGCCGACGATGTTGACGTTGGTGTTCGCATAGACCGGCATGTTGCCCGCGTAGGTGCGCGAGTTTTGCGTGTCGGCCGCTTGTATCAAGTAATGCGTAAAGCCCTTGTCCAGCGTAAGTTGCGCCACGCGGCGTTGTGCCTGCCCTTTGGCGATACTCGTCCCGATGAGCCCGCTCGCATCAATGTCTAATTTGTAGACGTTGTTCGAAAGCGCCATCTCGCTTTGGCTGACGCAGCCTGCCAAGACCGCGACAGCCAGCGCCAACATAATTCGTTTCATAACCACCCCCTAGTTGTGCATTAAGCCTTGGCGAGCATGGCATGGCAAGTCAACGGCGTGGCGGGAGGTGGTGAGATCGCCCACAGCTTTCTGTAGGCCGATCCGGCGCCGTCATTCATCTCGTCGTTCTGCGACAACGCCTTGATCTGGCATCTCGTCAAATCAGATCGTCCCCGATAAGTTGCGAACGAATTGGGAGACATCCTCTATGAAGAAACTCGCATTCCTCGCATTCTGCCTCGCATCTCCTAGCCTAAGCTTTGCGATGAGTGGCGCAGAGCTCATTCAATCAAATGATCAATTCGCTGCCGGTTACGTCCTCGGCGTGACTGAGTATCGGATTGGCGTGGTCTTCAAGGAAGATGCAGCCCGCGCTCATATCTACCAGTGCGTCGTCGAAAGCAGAGCGAACAGTGAAACCCTTCTGAGTGTCACCAAGGAATACCTCAACCGCCACCCCGAGCATCTTTCATTACCTGCCTTTGGCGTGGTCATGAATGCTCTAGCTGAGATGTGCCCGCAGTGGGTGGCTCACTTTGGCAGTGCGTCCGCTTGTTTCTTTCGACGTTCGCGATTGTTCATCGGCGAAATTGGACACTAAATTTGACACTTTAATATAAGCATTTGAAAAATAACAATATTATGCAGAGTAAAAACGCATTTGCAGGGCGTCGACGGGACCACGCTGGCGATTAAACCGAAAATAATATTGCATTGCGTGATCCTCCTTTCTCGAAGGGTTGCGAGATTCCAATAACATTGCCCGCAAAAGGAGGCAAGGGAGCTCGGAGTCTCCGATATTCCCGGCGCCGGACCGGTGCCGATAGTTCTGAGGACGATCCAGACGATTGCCCCTAGCCTTATAATGGTTTAATATCGGATCAAGCAATCTGATATTAAATGATTTGATCGGATATCGGATCAACGGATTTGATATCCGTCTGGAGAAAGATGTGGCACGATCAGAACCACAGAGTGCAATGCGGGCGCCGCTCGACACCGTGTTTGGGGTCGATTCCAACGTTCGCGTTCTGCGTGTCCTCGCTGCCCACGGCGGACCGCTCTCCAGTTCGGACATCACACGGCGAGCGAAGCTCTCGAAGACCGGCACGCGACAGGGTCTGATCTCCCTGGAAGAATGTGGTGCGATCGTCACCGAAGGTTCGGGGCACAGTCGCCTGCACCGGTTCAATCACGATTATTATCTGGCGCCGCAGATCAAGGCGCTGTTCGGCGCCGAATCCGTGAGGTTCGAGAAGATGCTCGATGCCGTACGTCTCAGCGCGGGAGAACAGACGCCGGATCTTTCGAGTCTCTTTGTCTACGGTAGTGTGGCAAGGGGTGAGGATCACCTCGGCAGCGATCTGGATATCGGCCTTGTCGCCCGCCGGGAAGTCCTTGCGGGAATTGTCGAAAAGGTGAGAGAGAATCTGCGGCAGTCGTCAAGGTCGCTCGGATTCACTCCTTCGGTCGTTGGCTTGGACCTCGATGACGTTAGTCGCCTCGACCGCGATGGGGATCCTTGGTGGAACTCGATGCTCGAAGATGCCATCGTCCTGCAGGGAGCACGCCCAGAGGATCTTGCGGCACGGGTCAGGGAGCGCGCGGATGGTTAGAACCGGGTCCAGAAAAAGGACGGCACCTATGTTGCTGGAAGGCTCGCCGTCGCTCGTGGCTTTCTCAAGGATGCTCGCAACAGCAATGCGGTCGCCGATCCCGGCGACATTGGAAACCCCTCGATATCCACCGTGATCAACTGTGCGATCGCCTATGCAGACGCGGTCACCGCTAAGTTTAAGGGCGAGATCAACCAAGGAGATCATCAGGCGGTCGTCAAACTCCTTCGTGGCGCACTGGGCAACGAACTGCCCAACAGACAGGAAGCGAATCTCAAGACACTTCTCGAACAGAAGGACGAAGTGCAGTACGGTTCGAGGGCGAAGACGCGCGACGACGCGTTACGCGCCCTCAAGCGCCTCGAAGAGTTCGCAGCCTGGGCGGAAGTCGTTCTTTCGAAATAACCGCCGTGGTGCCGGCATCGGCGATGCCAGTGGCCGCATATGGCTGACCGACAATTGGTATGTGTCCGCCTGTCTTTGGCGCAGTTGCGACCCAATTTCTGATTTATCCGGCCGCCTCGCCGCCAAGCAGCTCCAGCCGCCGCGTTATCCCGATACTCCTGAGGAATGTCTCGTCGTGGCTGACCACCAGCAGCGCGCCGTCATAGGCGCGCAGTCCTGCCTCGACCGCTGATATCGAGTCGATGTCGAGATGGTTGGTCGGCTCGTCGAGGATCAACAGCGGCGGCGGTGCCGAACCCAAAACGCAGGCAAGGCCCGCCCGCAGCAATTGCCCGCCGCTCAGCGTCGATACGGCCTGCAGCGCCGCATCGGCCCTGAACATGAAGCGGGCAAGCGCCGCCCGGCAGGTATTTTCATCGGCCAGCGGATTGATCCGGCGAAAATTGTCGCGGATCGAGGCCGACGGATCGATAAGGCTCACTTTCTGATCAAGCATCGAGAGGTCGGTCATGACGCTGACCGTGCCGGCCCAGGGTTTCAGCGCGCCGGTGACGAGCGCCAGCAAGGTCGTCTTGCCCGAGCCGTTGCGGCCGGTGACGGCAATCCGTTCCGGTCCCGTCACATCGAAGGAGAGATCGCGGATGACGGGATCGCCCGGCTGATAACCCGATGTCACGCCATCCATCTTCAGCACGATCTTGCCGGCCGGCAGCCCGGTCGGCGGCAGGGTGACCGTCAAGGGCTGGAGGATCTCGATCTTCTCGCGCGCCACCCTTGCCTCTTCCAGCGCCTGGGCGCGCCGGCGTTCGGCGAGGCGGGCATTGTCGCCGCCGGTCGTTTCGCTCCGCTCCTTCATGCCGCCGAGCATGATGCGCGGTATGCCGCCCTTGGCGGCCATCTTCCGTCCAGCGCTGTCCCGCTGCGCCTGGCGCTCCACCGTCGCCTGCGCCTTCCTTGCCACCTCGGCCATGCGTTTTTCGGCTTCAGTGAGATCATGTTGTGCCGCCGCGAGCTCGAGCGCCTTGCGCTCGCGATAATGGCTCCAGTTGCCGCCGTAGCGCGTGGCACCGAGCGACGTCAGTTCGACAATCGCGTCGACACTTTCGAGCAGTTCCCGATCATGGCTGACGATGATGGCGCCGGCCCGCCAGCCTGCCATCAGCGCGATCACCGCGTCGCGGCCCTCGCGGTCGAGATTGTTTGTGGGTTCGTCGAGCAGCAGAAAGTCCGGCTCGGCGAAAACAAGCGCCGCAAGCCCGGCACGGGTGCGCTGCCCGCCGGAGAGCACGGCAAGCGGCGTCTCCGGCGGTGCGTCGAGCCCTGTCCGATTGAGCGCTGCGGCGATGCGCGCCTCCAGCACCCAGTCCGCGGATGCCAGCTCGTCGGCCGTTGCCTCGCCGGCTTCGGCACGGCGAAGAATAGCGAGCGCGTCGGTCACGCCGAAGAGATCGGCAACCGTTTCGTCAGACGTCACCTGAACGCTCTGCCGCAGCACGCCGAGACTGCCGCTGACGGATACCGTCCCCGAATGCGGCTGGAGTTCCCCGGAGACGAGCTTGAGCAGCGTCGTCTTGCCGACGCCGTTGCGCCCGACGAGACCGGTACGTTCCGCTCCGAAACTCAGGTCGAGATTGGAAAAAAGCGGCCGCCCGTCAGGCGCGGACCATGAAATTTGGGAAAGAATGATGGATGCAGGCATGGATATGGATGTCTCCGTTGGCAAGGCGAACTGGCGTTGCGATCGGGTTGAAATCCATTGCGGCACACATCCTGTTAAAATGGTCGATGGCAGATAATTTAGGGAATGAAGGCTGAAGGTTCAAGGCAAAGGGCCAATCTAGCGGCAGGCAGCGATCTTGCTCCCCTTCTCCCCAGCGGGGAGAAGGTGGCCCGAAGGGTCGGATGAGGGGGCCACACGGCACTCCGCAACGGCCTTTCGCTGGCCGCTCAAGGCACCCCCCTTGCATGTTCAAACTGCATCCGTTGATGATGGGTGCGACCCCTGGGGGATGGCCATCCCCCAGGGGTCGGACGGGCGGGACCGTAACCCCCTTGGCGTGAACCGGGGATGAGCCTGGTCCGCCCGTCCTTCGCGTTTGTCCTGAACAGATAGTGGGGAGCAGGTCCCGTATGCAAGGCAAGGTATCGTCCGAACGCACCGCGATGGCGACAGTTTATGTCGGCATCGATGTCTGTAAAGAGTGGCTGGACATTCATCTGCATCCTCTCGGCCGCAGTTTTCGGGTGACCAACGACACGGCCGGCCTGCGCCGCCTCAAGCGGGAGCTCGATGCGCTTGACCAGATGCCGCGCTCGGCGCTGCGTATCGTCATGGAAGCGACCGGCAAGTGGCATCGCGCCGTCCAGCGCTCGCTGCATGCCGATGGCTTTTACGTGTCGGTCGTCGACCCGCTGCGCGCCCGGCTGTTTGCCAAAGCCTGCGGCTTTCTCGCCAAGACCGATCGGCTCGATGCGCGGTTTCTGGCCATCATGGGAGAAGCCCTCAAGCCCGCACAGACCCCACCGCCGGACCAAGCGCTGGAAGCCCTGCAGGAACTGGTCAATGCCCGATCTGCCGCCAATGGCGAACGCACCGCCCTGTCCAACCGGATGAAGACGGCCGTGACCGCCTTCCTGCGCAAGGAACTGACGCGCCGGCTTGCCGCGCTCGACACCCATATCGCAAGACTGGACGCCGAGATCGAGCGCAGCATCTGCGCCGATCCCGAGATGCGCCGCCGCCTCGACATCCTCATCTCCATTCCCGGCATCGGAGCCGTCACCGCCGCAAGCCTGATCGCTGGCCTTTGCGAACTTGGCGCCTGCTCCGGCAAGCAGGCCGCCATGCTGACCGGCCTTGCGCCGATTGCCTGCGAAAGTGGCGAGCGGGCCGGACATCGCTCCATCAGGGGCGGACGCCCAGCACCCAGGAACGCCATCTACATGGCCGCCCTGTCCGCCTCCCGTCACAACCCGGACCTCGCACGCTTCGCCGCAAGGCTGAAGAAAGTCGGAAAACCCAATAAGGTCGTCCTCGTCGCCGTCATGAGAAAGCTCATCGTCCTGGCAAACACCCTCATCACCAAAAACCGCATCTGGACACCAAATCCACCTTGACACCAAACACAGATGCTCATCTGCCTGCCGGCATCTTCTCCCCGAGGGGAGAAGAGACCCAGCTTACCGCTTCAAGCTCCCCAAGATCCCGCGCACCAGCGCCCGGCCGACTTGCGTCGCAACTGTGCGCGCCACGCTCTTCATTGCCGCCTCCACCACCGTTTCGCGCTGATAGCCGGACGCCCGGCCGCGCGATTGGCCGCGGCTCTGGTTGTCGTCGTCATTGCCGCCGCCGAAGCCCGGCAGGTTCCAGCCGGAGGTGGTGTTGCCCTGCTGCGGAGGCGCTTCTTCCTGGGCTCGCTTGGCGGCCTCGGCATCGGCCGCCTTCTTCGCTCGTGCGGCCAGCAGTTCGAAGGCGGATTCGCGGTCGACATCCTCGTCGTAGACGCCGAGAACCGGGCTCTTGTCCATGATCTGCCGGCGCTCGTCATCGGTCACCGGGCCGACGCGGCCGGAGGGTGGGCGGACCAGCGTGCGCTCGACGATCGAAGGCGCGCCCTTGGCCTCCAGCGTCGAGACCAGCGCCTCGCCGGTGCCGAGATTGGTGATGACGGTGGCGCAATCGAAGGCCGGATTCGCACGGAACGTATCGGCCGCCGTCCTCACCGCCTTCTGCTCGCGCGGCGAATAGGCGCGTAGTGCATGCTGCGCCCGGTTGCCGAGCTGGGCGAGGACCGTTTCCGGCACGTCGAGCGGATTCTGTGTCACGAAATAGACGCCGACGCCCTTGGAACGAATCAGTCGTACGACCTGCTCGACACGTTCGGTCAGCACCTTCGGCGCGTCGTTGAAGAGCAGGTGCGCCTCGTCGAAGAAGAAGACGAGCTTCGGCTTGTCGGGGTCGCCCACCTCGGGCAATTCCTCGAAAAGCTCGGAGAGCAGCCAGAGCAGGAAAGTGGCGTAAAGCCGCGGGTTCATCATCAGCTTGTCGGCAGCCAGCACCGAGATCTGGCCGTAGCCGTTGTTGCTGGTGCGCATGATGTCGGAAATCTTCAGCGCCGGTTCACCGAAGAAATGCTCCGCACCCTGCTGTTCGAGTACGAGCAGCGCCCGCTGGATCGAGCCGACCGAGGCCTTGGAGATCAGCCCGTACTGGCTGGAAAGTTGGCTGGCGTTCTCGCCCATATAGTTGAGCAGCGAGCTGAAATCCTTGAGATCGAGCAGCGGCAGCCCGCCCTGGTCGGCGATCTTGAAGGCGATGTTGATGACGCCTTCCTGCGGTTCGGAGGCATCCATCAGCCGGGCGAGCAGCAGCGGTCCCATCTCGGCGATGGTGGTGCGCACCCGGTGGCCCTTCTCGCCGAACAGATCCCAGAAAATCACCGGAAACTGGTCGAATTCATAGTCGGTGAAGCCGATCTGCTCGGCACGCTTCGTCAGGAAATCCTTGGGCTCGCCCTTGGCGGCGATGCCGGAAAGATCGCCCTTGATATCGGCCGCAAAGACCGGAACACCGGCGCGGGAGAAGCCTTCGGCCAGCACCTGCAGCGTCACCGTCTTGCCAGTGCCGGTAGCGCCGGTGACGAGGCCGTGGCGGTTGCCGAATTTCAGGTCGAGATATTCCGGCTTGTTGATGCTGTCATCGGGATTGCGGCTCGCGCCGATGAAAATCTTGCCTTCCTCGATCATCCGGAATGCTCCCTTGGGGCTCTGCCGCCATTTGTATGAGAAGGCTTGCTTCTGCTGCCTTCATCGAACCATCGTTTCCCTGTTATAAGCAGGCATGCGCATGCGGACAACTGTTTGCATTGAAAGCAAAACCGGACAAAGTGCCGCCCGGCGAGGGGCTGGCTTGAGTTGCTGTCAAATCTCGATTAACGCTGACGTTAACGTCAAAAAAAACAGGAGGCTGACGATGAATGAAATTGTGACCCAGATCGCCGATCGCGTAGGTATTGCGCCTGATTTGGCCGAAAAGGCGCTCGGCATGATGCTCGGCTTCCTGCAGCGCGAGGCCGCCGATGGCCCGGTTGCCAAGATGATCGAAGCGATCCCCGGCGGCGCCGATCTCGTCGCCCAGTTCAACGGCGCAGGTGCCGGCGGCGGCGGTCTGCTCGGCGGGCTGATGAGCTCGCTCGGCGGCGGCGGCATCATGGGGCTCGGCCAGCAGCTGATGGGCGAAGGCCTCGGCATGGGCGAGATCACCTCGCTTGCCAAGGAAACCATCGCGATCGCCAAGCAATATGCCGGCGAGGAAGTCGTCGACGAGGTCGTCGCATCCGTCCCGGGCCTCAGCCAGTTCGTCTGAGACGAGGGATCGGCAGGAGCCTCGCTTTGTAGCGGGGCGCACTGTTTTCGCCACACCGGGGTGAAAAGCAAGCACTGTCCCTATGGAAGGAGAGCAGATGGCCATCTGGCGCCCATCGCAGCAGATCAGGGTGAAGGTGATCGGCCTCGCCTGGCGGAAAGATCAGCTCCTTGCGGCTGAAGTGGAGGATGACAGCGGCCGCATCAAGGGCGTTCGCCCGCTCGGCGGCGCGATCGAATTCGGCGAGAGCCGCGAAGAGGCCCTGCACCGCGAGTTTGGCGGGGAACTCCAGACCGATATCCGGATCGTCGGCCCCTGGCATCTGCTTGAAAACATCTACGAGCATCATGGCGCGACCGGTCACGAATTCATCTTCGCCGCCGACATCGAACTGGCCGATGCATCGCTCTACGAACGCGATGAAATCCGCTACTGCGAACTCGACGAGACGGCGGCGACAGCGCGCTGGTTCGGCCGCGACAGGCTGCGTAACGCCGGCATCGATCTCTATCCGACAGGCCTCGACAACTGCTGTCGCGCTGGCGCGATTGAGCCGAGATGACACCATTTCGACGCCATGTAGTCCGATCGCCAAACTTTGATCGCCTGCGTTCGCTCCTTGGGAACAATGAGGTTATAATGCTGTTTCTGCCGCATCGCTGAAACCATAGGGAATAGCATCATGCGTATGTTTCTCGCAGCAGCCTCGATCATTCTCCTCGGCTTCGCCGCGCCGGCCTTTTCCCAGGCGCTTGCTGATATGGACTATAGCGGCCGCTTCGGCGGTATGCCGCCCGGCACGGTGCCGGGAGCGGAATCCAACGGCGGACTCACCATTCCGCTCGATTCAGTCGAAACCGGTGATATCAACGTCGTCATTCCGCCGGATCGGCCCAAGTGTCCACGGCCCGGGACGCGTCAGTACCGCGCGGCCGAGCGCAACGGTACGCTAAGCGACGCCTGCCGCTGACGGGATAGTCCCGGATTGGAAAGCCGAACCGTCTATTTGCCGTTTTTGTGCAACACAACGCCGAGTTCATGCCACTGCCGCCTGTCGCGCTGGATCAGTTCGTCGGCGCAGGCCGGTCCCATGCTGCCCGGCGCGTAAGTGTCGGGCACGCTCTGATCCCCAGCCCAGATGTCGAGGAAAGGCTGCACCGCCGCCCATCCGGCCTCGATGCCGTCGGCGCGCTGGAACAGCGTCTGGTCGCCGATGAAGAGATCGTAGAGCAGCGATTCATAGCCGGTCGTCTTGGCGATATCGAATTTGTCGGCATAGCGGAAATCGAGTGAGACCGGCACGGTATCGACGGAAAGCCCCGGCGATTTGATCGAGATTTCCATGCTCATGCCCTCGTCGGGCTGCACCTGGATCACCAGCCGGTTTGGCGGCAGGCGCCTATTGACCTCGGTCTCGCGAAACTGCGCAAATGGCACCGGCTGGAAGGTGATGACGATCTCGGTGTCGCGCGCCGTCAGTGCCTTGCCAGTCCTGAGATAAAAGGGCACGCCGGCCCAGCGCCAGGTATCGGCGTAGAGCTTCAGCGCCACATAGGTTTCGGTGCGGCTGTCGGGCGACACATCCTTGGTGTCGCGATAGGCCGGAAGCGCAGCACCATTAAGCGGGCCTGCGCCATAGGCGCCGCGCACGCCATGCGTCTTGGCCTCCTCAGGCGTATAGATGCGCAGAGCCTTCAGCACCTTGCTTTTCTCGTTGCGGATCGCTTCGGCATCGAAGCTGTTCGGCGGCTCCATGGCGATCATCGCCAGCAGCTGGAAGAGATGGTTCGGCACCATGTCGCGCAGCGCGCCGGTTGCATCGTAGAATTTGCCGCGGCTGCCGACATCGACGATCTCGGCGGCGGTGATCTGCACATGGTCGATATAGCGGCTGTTCCACAAGGACTCGATCATCATGTTGGCGAAACGCGCCGTCATCAGGTTCTGCACCGTCTCCTTGCCGAGGAAATGGTCGAGCCGGTAGACTTGGCTTTCTTCGACCTGGGCGAGAATCTGCGCATTGAGCGCCTGCGCCGAGGCGAGATCGGTGCCGAACGGCTTCTCGATGGCGACGCGGCGGAAGACGCGGTCACTTTCATCGGTCAACCCGTGGCCGGCGAGCTTCTCGACGATCGTGCCGAAAAAGGATGGCGGGACGGCGAGATAAAAGGCGGCATTGGCGTTCGGCCCCAACCGCTTGCCGATCTCGACGAAAATATCGTCCTTGGTGAAATCCCCGGACGTATAGGAAATGCGCCGGCGCAGGCTTTCCCAGGCCTCGTCCTTCACCGTCGGCTCTTCGCCGCTCAGATGGCTGAGGAATTGGTCGAGCCGCCCGCGCAGGAACTCGTCGTCGCCCGGCTCGATGCCGATGCCGAGAATGTGAAGGTCCTCGCCGACGAGGCGGCTGCGCGTCAGGTTGATGATCGCCGGCACCAGCAGCCGGCGCGTTAGGTCTCCCGTGGCGCCGAAGATGACGAGGGTGACCGGCGGGGTAGGGGCAGCGTCCATGCGTCATCTCCTTGGATTTTCCGGCCGACTATACTGCGCGCCGGCTTTGCCGCAACATAGGCAGCGAGGGGTAACAGGCATTTGACATCCTCGGGCGCTCGCGGCCGCCCCTCATCCGCCTGCCGGCACCGTCTGCCGCAACGTCTCGATTCCCTCTTCTCCCCAGCGGGGAGAAGGTGCCCGTAGGGCGGATGAGGGGGCCGGCGAAGCCGGTCTTTCCAACAATGTTCATGCGGAATTCGACCGCGCTCTCGTCGGCTTGGCGGGATAACTAAGATGAGAGGGCGTGCCGTGTGGCCCCCTTGCATGTTCAAACTGCATCCGTTGATGATGGGTGCGACCCCTGGGGGATGGCCATCCCCCAGGGGTCGGACGGGCGGGACCGTAACCCCCTTGGCGTGAACCGGGGATGAGCCTGGTCCGCCCGTCCTTCGCGTTTGTCCTGAACAGATAGTGGGGAGCAGGTCCCGTATGCAAGGCAAGGTATCGTCCGAACGCACCGCGATGGCGACAGTTTATGTCGGCATCGATGTCTGTAAAGAGTGGCTGGACATTCATCTGCATCCTCTCGGCCGCAGTTTTCGGGTGACCAACGACACGGCCGGCCTGCGCCGCCTCAAGCGGGAGCTCGATGCGCTTGACCAGATGCCGCGCTCGGCGCTGCGTATCGTCATGGAAGCGACCGGCAAGTGGCATCGCGCCGTCCAGCGCTCGCTGCATGCCGATGGCTTTTACGTGTCGGTCGTCGACCCGCTGCGCGCCCGGCTGTTTGCCAAAGCCTGCGGCTTTCTCGCCAAGACCGATCGGCTCGATGCGCGGTTTCTGGCCATCATGGGAGAAGCCCTCAAGCCCGCACAGACCCCACCGCCGGACCAAGCGCTGGAAACCCTGCAGGAACTGGTCAATGCCCGATCTGCCGCCAATGGCGAACGCACCGCCCTGTCCAACCGGATGAAGACGGCCGTGACCGCCTTCCTGCGCAAGGAACTGACGCGCCGGCTTGCCGCGCTCGACACCCATATCGCAAGACTGGACGCCGAGATCGAGCGCAGCATCTGCGCCGATCCCGAGATGCGCCGCCGCCTCGACATCCTCATCTCCATTCCCGGCATCGGAGCCGTCACCGCCGCAAGCCTGATCGCTGGCCTTTGCGAACTCGGCGCCTGCTCCGGCAAGCAGGCCGCCATGCTGACCGGTCTTGCACCGATTGCCTGCGAAAGTGGCGAGCGCGCCGGACATCGCTCCATCAGGGGCGGACGCCCAGCACCCAGGAACGCCATCTACATGGCCGCCCTGTCCGCCTCCCGTCACAACCCGGACCTCGCACGCTTCGCCGCAAGGCTGAAGAAAGTCGGAAAACCCAATAAGGTCGTCCTCGTCGCCGTCATGAGAAAGCTCATCGTCCTGGCAAACACCCTCATCACCAAAAACCGCATCTGGACACCAAATCCACCTTGACACCAAACACAGATGCTCATCCGACCCTTCGGGCCACCTTCTCCCCGAGGGGAGAAGAGGAGATGCCGCACCCTCTTCGTTCCCTCGTCCCGTTTACGGGGGCCGAAAGACGGGTCGAGACAAGTGGCTCGACCCCGGTGGATTAGGGGCAGCCATCGGTGCGAACAAGCAGCCGATCATTTCTTCACCGCCACCATGAAAATCCTCGGAAACCGCAGCAGCACCCGCCCGTCCGACATCCTGGGATAGGCCTTTTCCAACCGCTTGAGGTAATCCGCCAGGAAGGTCTCGCGATGCTCTTCGCCGGCTTGGGCGAGATAGGGCATCAGCCCGGTCCCCTTGACCCATTCGACGATCGCCGCCGCATCCGCCATCGGGTGATTGTAGATGGTGTGCCAGATATCGACGCGTGAAGCTTTGGCGATCAGCCTGGAGTAATAGGTGGACGGTGGCGGCAGCACCTTGCGGCGCACGCTCTTCGCCTCGAAGGCAGTCTTCCACGGGCCGGCATGCGCCGTTTGCTCCATCGCCAGATGTGAGGGTTCGCCGAGATTGTCGGGCATCTGCACGGCCAGCACGCCGCCTTCGGAAAGCCCGTCCATCAGCCGGTCGAAGATATCGAGATGATCGGGAAGCCATTGGAAGACAGCATTGGCAAACAAAAGGTCGGCGGGTGCGGCCGGCTGCCAGCGGGTGAGATCGGCCTCGACGAAGACAGTACCTGGAAGCCGCTTGCGCGCTGCCTCCAGCATGTTCATGTCGCTATCGACGCCGGAGACGCCGGTGGCCCCATAGCGCCGGATGATCAGCTCGGTCGAATTGCCCGGGCCGCAGCCGAGATCGATGGCATGACGAATGTTTTGCAGCGGCACCTGTGCCAACAGGTCACGCGCCGGTCGCGTGCGCTCGTCCTCGAATTTCACATACTGGTTGGCGGACCATGCCATGATGCTCGCTCCTGCTGTCAGGCCACATCTTCCATGTGGCGGATGCGGATCTTGTCGATGTTGCGGCCGTCGAGATTGATGGCCTCATCGGCAAAGTCGTTGGCGACGAAGCCTCACTCAGCCGACACAAGTATTTTGTCCACGCGCCTCCCGTCGAGATCGACGACTTCGAAGCGCCATCCATCTCTCGTGAAGCTCTCGCCCAATTCCGGCAGATGTTTCAACTCTTCCAGCACCAGGCCAGCGACAGTCTGATACTCCAGATCGCCATCGAGCCTGAGGTTTAGGAATTCAGCGAACTCGTCAATCGGCGTCCAGCCCGACACGAGGTACGAGCCGTCGTCTCGACGAGCGATGGCCTGTTCATCGACAGGTCCCTCCTGGAGAGCCCCCATGATTGCTTCCAAAATGTCGCCTGACGAAACAATCCCCTCGAAGTGGCCGTACTCGTCGAAAACCAGCACCATGTGAACGGGCGATTTCCTGATGGATTCAATAACATTGATGGCAGTCGAAAGGTCCGAAACCACCGGGACCTCTTGCGTCAGAGCCTTGATGTCGGCACTGCCGTGTTCGGACATCGCGTCGTAGAAGTCCTTAACCGGAAGGATGCCGATCACCTCGTCCGAACTGCCTTTCCGAACGGGCAACCGCGACCGCTTCGTCCTGTGCAATTGGGTCCGAATGTCATCAAGGCTGTCGTCAATATCGATAATTTCGACGTCCCGCCGGGGCGTCATAAGCGCTCGCGCAGTGCGGTCCGCCAGCCGCATGACGCCTGATATCATCGCGGACTCTTCGCTTTCGATCACGCCGGCCGACTGCGCCTCTGCCAGAACGGTTTTGATCTCTGCGTCAGAGACATTGTCGCCACCCTTTCCTGTTTGGCCCAAGAGATTAAGCACAAGATTTCCGGAGGCGTTGAGAAGCCACACGAGTGGCAGCGCGATTTTTGAAAGTACCGCCATAGCGGGTGCGACCTTGGCCGCAACCGCTTCGGGTTCCCGCAATGCAATCTGCTTGGGAACAAGTTCGCCGACGATCAATGAAAGATATGTGATTGCCACAACGACTGAACCGACGCCCATGGCATCAGCCGCCGTCGATGACATCCCCTGGGCCTCCAGCCAGCCGCTCAGGCGGCCGCCGAGCGTGGCCCCTGAGAAAGCCCCGGACAGAACGCCGACCAGCGTGATGCCGATCTGCACCGTAGAGAGAAAACGACCGGGATTTTCGGCAAGTTTGATCGCTTGAGCTGCGCCGTTGCTTCCATTGTCGGAGAGAACTTTCAGGCGGGCCGTTCGAGAAGAGACAACAGCCAACTCCGACATGGCGAGCACACCGTTCAGGATGGTGAGAAACGCCACAATTCCAATTTCCAGAAACACAGGGACCCTATTCGTTGAGGTTGTAATGCCGCATTTATCAGGCGAAGCGGCGAGGCATTCGAAGGGATGCTATATAGACGCATATACGCATCGCCTATCGTCTTTCCATCATTGTGTTGACACCAATGCAGGTTCCATCAGGCCGCTCCTCTGAAGTGAAAGTCATGGGCCATCGGTAAAACCGGGTAGGCCCCGCGGCCACCCGTCATCGACAATGGTCTGGGAAGCGGCTCTCTGCGGGAGCGTTGATATGCTTGAGGCGAGGCGGCGTCATCGCACCGTCTACAGTGGTCGCCTGCTTCCTCGGTCGGGAGATCCCGGTTGGGAGGGGCGGAGCTTGTACTGGATGGGTCACTGTCAGGCATGGCACAATTTTGACGGTGAAACAGTGCCGACGCAAGAGGTGCTCGGCGAAAATCCTTATAGCGTGTTGATGTGACAGTTTCGACAACGGCAGCATCACCGCGTTTGCGCGTCTTAAAAGAGGCGCAGCAGGCTGCCCGGTCATAAGTAAAGCCGGAGCAATACACCGTAAATTAACAGCCTTTTCGTATTTTCCTTAAATTGCGAACGATTTCCGCGACGTGCAGGCACGTCTCGAAATCAGTTCTCGGTCAGGGGAAGCCGGGACGGAATAGATCGGTGCGCGATCGATGACCTGCCCGCTCGAGGAGGTTAAGCGCATGCAGTTCAAATCGGCTACCGGACGCAACATTTTTTCCGTGGCGGCCTGCGGTGTCATTGCCACGATCGCGGCATCGGGCGTTCTTTTTTACATCGCCTATAACGACATGCGCAAATCGAGCCTCGACGAGATGCTCCAGATCGCTGCTGCCAATGCGCTCAACGTCGAGAAATCGATGAGCGTGGCGCTCGGCATCGTCAATGCGTTGGAAACGTCGCTATCGACGATGAAGGACGGCGGAAACGCCAATCGTGCGGCCGCCGACGACCTGCTGAAAAACATGCTGCAGGATAATCCGATGGCGCTTGGTGTTTGGACCGGTTGGGAACCGAATGCTTTCGACGGCAAAGACAAGGATTTCGTCGGCAAGGAAGGCCACGACACGACCGGCCGCTACCTGCCCTACTGGGTGCGCAGTGGCGACAAGATCCAGCACACGCCGCTGGTCGATTATGGCGTGTCGGGCGCCGGCGACTACTACCAGCTTCCCTTTACTCAGAAGAAGACCGTCGTCATCGAACCCTATGTCTATGCGGTCGACGGCAAGGAGGTGCTGATGACCTCGGTCGCCAAGCCGATCATGGTCGACGGCAAGGCACTGGGCGTCGCCGGCATGGACATTTCGCTCGACGACGCCAACAAGTCGATCTCCGCAGTCCACCCGATGGAGACCGGCTATCTCAGCTTGGTGACGGGCGCTGGCGGCATCATCAGCCATCCCTCCGCCGAACTCGCAGGCAAGAATATCAAGGACGGCGGCGATCTCACGGCCGGCTGGGATCAGTTGATCGCCAAGCCCGGCGTCGCGCAGGAGATCGCAGGCCCGGACGGCCAGACCTATTTCTCGGTCGCCTATCCGGTAAAGCTCACGAATGACCTGAACTGGTACGCCATTGTTTCGGTGCCTAAATCCACCGTCTTTGCCCAACTCAACAACATGGCCTGGAGCGCCGTTGCGATCACCGCCATCGCTGCACTCCTGCTCGGTCTCGCAGGCTGGCTCATTGCCCGCAAATTCATCCGCCGCATTGAGGGCGTGATTGCCGAGACTGACCGCATCGCCCATGGCCAACTCGACGTGCAACTGAGCGACAACAATGCGAAGGACGAAATCGGCGACCTCTCACGCTCCCTCGCCATCCTGCTGGAAAACAATCGCCAGAAGATCAAGCTCGAAGCCGATGCGGAAACCTCCCGGTCCCGCGAAGAGATCGAACGACAGCAACGTTCCGTCCTCCACGCCGCCCGCGAGGATTCGATCAAGTTCGCGGTGAGCGAACTCGGCAACGGACTGGCCAGCCTATCCAATGGAGACATGACCATCCGGCTGGAAAAGCCATTCGCCGACTCCCTTGACGAAATCCGCGTCGATTTCAATGCGTCTGTCGAAAAGCTCCAGGCGGCGCTGATTTCCTTCTCCGAAAACGCTGCCGTCATTCAGGCCGGTTCGGAAGAAATCCGCTCGGGCGCCGACGATCTCGCCCGCCGCACCGAACAGCAGGCCGCTTCCGTCGAGGAGACCGCCGCCGCGCTCGAGCAGATCACCACCTCGGTCAAGGACTCCACCCTTCGGGCCGAGGAGGCGGGAACGCTCGTCAGCCGCACCAAGGATGGTGCGGAAAACTCCGGAGAGATCGTGCGCAATGCCGTCGACGCCATGACCGGCATCGAGCAATCCTCGCAGTCGATCTCCAACATCATCGGCGTGATCGACGATATTGCCTTCCAGACCAACCTGCTGGCCCTCAATGCAGGCGTCGAGGCAGCACGCGCGGGGGAGGCCGGCAAGGGCTTTGCCGTCGTCGCACAGGAAGTGCGCGAACTGGCGCAGCGCTCGGCGACGGCCGCCAAGGAGATCAAGGCGCTAATCACCTCGTCCGGCGCCCAGGTCAAGCGTGGCGTCGATCTCGTCGGCCAGACTGGCAAGGCGCTGCAGGCGATCGTTGCCGAGGTCCAGCAGATCAACAGCAATGTCCAGGCGGTCGTCCAGGCCGCCCGTGAACAGTCGACGGGTCTTCTGGAGATCAACACGGCGGTCAACCAGATGGACCAGTCGACCCAGAAGAATGCCGCAATGGTCGAGGAATCGAATGCCGCCTCGCACACGCTGGTGACGGAGGTGTCTGCCCTCTCGGAGCGTCTGGCACAGTTCAATCTCGGCCAGGCGGCCAACGCGGCTCCTGCCGCGCGGACGACTGCCAGGCCGTTGGCGCGCCCGGTCGCGGCGACGCTTGCGGCGCGCAGATCGGTTCCCGCCTCGGCCACCGACCACGCCAGGCCCGCTCCGTCACCAGCCCGCGCACTCGGCGGCAAGCTCGCAGCCGCCTTCGGCACGTCGGCCGCACCGGCTTCGACCGAGGGCAACTGGGAAGAGTTTTAGTCTTGAGGCTGGTGGTGAAAACCCAATGCTGACGAAGGAATTGCGAACCGGGGCTTAATGGTGAAGTATTGCACGACCGTGAGCTGCTTTGACGTTCTCGGGAAGCTTCTCCAATCAACGCCGAGGTCACGATGCTCATTATCTTTGGCGGTCTGCCTGGCAGTGGAAAGACGACGATTGCCCGCGCTTTGGCCGAGCGGTTGAATGCGGTCCATGTGCGCGTCGATACCATCGAGCAGGCAATCCGTGCCTCCGGAATAGCCGATGATGCCGGGCCTGCCGGCTATATCGCGGCTTATGGTATTGCCGGAGACAATCTGACCCTCGGCAGGACCGTTATCGCCGACTCCGTCAATCCGCTCTGGATAACCAGGTCAGCATGGCGTTCGGTCGCGCAGGCTGCCGGGGTGGCAGCGGCGGAGGTCGAGATCGTTTGCTCGGACAAAGCCGAGCACCGCAAGCGTGCTGAAACGCGCCTCACCGACGTCGAAGGTCTGGTGAAGCCGACATGGCAGGAGATTTCCGAAAGAGCCTATGACGAATGGCACGATGCAATCGTCATCGATACAGCTTCGAAAACGGTCGACGCCGTTTTGGACGAACTGGTGAGCCGATTGAAATCGGCTCCTGCCAAAAGCCTAGCATAACCGACGAAGGAACGCATGATGCCGTCCGAAAAACGGCATCATGCGCTCACGCCGTCACGCCGCGAGAATAGTAATCCCGTATGCATTGGCCGCCGCCGTCATGCGGGCGATGGTTTCCGCCGAAGGGCTGGCCTTCGGGGGCTCGGTCGCGCCTTCCGCTTCGATGAACTCGGCCATATCTCGATCGACGACCGCGGAAAAGACCACGGGTACGGTTCCGCGGTTGGAATAGCCGTGCACCATGAAGGGCGGGATGGTGACGATGTCGCCGGCGCTGGCCTCGATCTCTTCGGGGCCGCTGTCGCTCCGGCGCCAGATCGTTAGGTTTCCCTCGATGATGCGGAACACTTCCGGGCTCGCATGCGCATGTTTCGGCGTTCGGCTGCCTGATGGCACGGTGACATCGAATATATTGAGCCAGGTTCCGCTGATCCTAAGCCGCCGCTCGACCCGGTCGCCGAGGACGAAAAACCGCTTGGCCTCGTCGCTTGCTGGCATTTTCACAAATGAGTTGGACATCATGTCTCTTTCTTTTTCTTACGGGCTTTTTCTTGCGGGCGCAGCCGTTAGACCTTTGCAACGCCTTTGACAACCCGCCCTGTCGTTGGGGGTAACATCGCCGAGCGCTTTCATAGAAGCGCGCTATATCAGCCGAAGCGCTGAACAAACGGCTCCATTGCCAGGGTTCAACGCCGCTCGCGCGCCACTGCGTCACGAGACTGTCGGGGCCGATATCGGTACTTCGGGGCGTTTCCGCAAGTCCGCCAATGCCACATCAGCTATGCGGAAATGACTGAGGCCGGAGGGGGTTCGAAAGGTTCTGCGCCTGTAATACCGCCGACACAGAAGGGGTGCATAGAACGCGGCGGCTGTTCTTGGCCTTCCCTGCGGCCGTCCTTCCACGCCGTCCCGGCATTTACATTGATCATTCACATTGATGGAGCGCATCCATGTCCTCTCTTCCCGTCGTCGGCGCCGCCATGACGCTCGATGAAGTCGAACTTCACCGTGAGTGGCTCTTCGAAAAGTCCCGCGATCTCGAATTGCAGAGCTTCATCGATGCCGAGGTTCTGAACGGCGATTGGGCGCCGCTTGCCGCCCGCGCCAGGCGGCTTCTCGACGGTCATGGCGGCCGCCTCGGCATTCACGGCCCCTTCTGGGGCTTCACCATCGCCTCGGAGGATCCCGATATCCGCGCCATCGTCACAAAACGCCTGCTGCAGGGCCTGGATGTCTGCGCCGCCATCGGCGCGACTCATATGGTCATCCACAGCCCCTATACGTCCTGGTCCTACAACAATCTCGACGACAATGCCGGCGCCCGTGAAGCGTTGGCCGAGCGCACGCACGTGACCCTGCGCGACGCCGTCAGGCGCGCCGAGGATATCGGCTGCACCATGGTCATCGAGAACATCGAGGACAAGGATCCGCATAGTCGCGTGGCGCTTGCCGAGAGCTTCCAATCGCCTGCCGTCGCCGTCTCGATCGATACCGGCCACGCCCATTATGCCCATGGCTATACCGGTGCGCCGCCGGTCGATTATTACGTCAAGGCCGCCGGCAATCGCCTCCAGCATGTCCACCTGCAGGATGCCGACGGCTATGCCGACCGCCACTGGAGCCTCGGCGAAGGCACGATCCGCTGGCATGCCGTTTTCGCGGCCCTTGCCAAGCTCGAAAGCAACCCGCGCCTCATCATCGAGATCAAGGACAAGTCGAAGATCCCGGCTTCTGCTGCCTATCTCGCCTCGATCGGTCTGGCTGAATAAGGTCTGTTGCAGAGCGGCCTGGCTCCCTCTTCTCCCCTCGGGGAGAAGGTGCCCGTAGGGCGGATGAGGGGGCCGCACGGCAGAACATTTACTATTGCCCTTCGCTTGCGCTCAGCGCATTCGCGGCTTTGCCGCTCACCCCCTCATCGCCTCGCTATCGCTCCGGCACTTCTCCCCGCTGGGGAGAAGAGGACAGTGGCGGCGCTTTGCTCCTCCCCTACTCGCCACGAGCGGGCAGGGCGGAACTCGCTCATGAAAACCGCGTAATCACGCTAATCCCCGTGGCCTCGGCCTTGTCGAGCGCCATCAGCGCCGGCACGGCTTCCTCGAGGCTGACGCGGCGTCCGATCAGCTTCTGCGGTGCGATCTTTCCGGCCGAAAGCATCGACAACATGGCGTCGTAACGCCAGGCCTGCATGCCGTGGCTGCCGTAGATTTCCAGTTCGTGGCCGATCACCTGCGCCATTGGAATCTCAGGCGTAGCGTGCTCGCCGAGCATCAGCCCCACCTGCACATGCCGCCCGCGCCGGCGCAGGTTCTTGATCGAGTTGAAGCAGGTGACGGGATGGCCGAGCGCGTCGATCGAGACATGCGCGCCGCCCTTGGTGATCTCGCGGACTGCCTCCGCCACGTCGGCGACGCCTGACGCATTGACCGTCGCCACCGCCCCGCACTCCCGCGCAAAGGCGAGCTTCTCCTTGGATATATCGATGCCGATCGCATTCGCCCCGAGCGCTGTGGCGATCATGATTGCCGACAGGCCGACACCGCCGCAGCCATGCACGGCGATCCATTCGCCGGGCCCGGTGCGCGCCTGGTCGGCGACGGCGCGAAACGAGGTGGCGAAGCGGCAGCCGAGGCTTGCCGCCGTCGCATCGTCGATCGTATCGGGCAGGTGCACCAGATTGGTGTCGGCATAATCGATCGCCACATATTCGGCAAACGACCCCCAATGGGTAAAGCCCGGCTGGAACTGGTTCGGGCAGACCTGCTGGTTACCGGAATGGCATTCGCTGCAATGGCCGCAGCCGGAAACGAAGGGCACGGTCACCCGGTCGCCGACCTTGAAGCGCATCACGCCGCGGCCGGTGGCGACGATCCGCCCGGCAAGCTCGTGTCCCGGCACATGCGGCAGCCGGATATCGGGGTCGTGGCCCATCCAGCCGTGCCAGTCGCTGCGGCAGAGCCCGCTGGCGCCGATCGCTATGACCACACCGTCCTCGGCCGGCGTCGGATCGGCAACGGTACGGATCTCCGGCGCCTGTCCGAAGGCTTCGTAAAACATGGCTTTCATCGGCGTCTTTCCTTGCTGCTTTCCGAGATTGCACGCATCATCGCATGCGGCAAGCAGGCATTCCAACCTTCCATTCCATCATTTTTGCTGATGCACCCATCGATGAAGCTGCCATCGCTGCGCACGAATATTGCGGCCTGGCGCCATTCCCCGGCATTTTCTTGCTTCCGTGTTTCCGCTCGGGATTTGTCCTTGACCCGGCTTGCCGCGGCGGTTTTTCCTTCTCCGGCTTCAGGAGGAGACCATCATGGCCGTCGATACATCACCCCGTTCAACCACTTGGACTCATGTCGACGGGGAGTGGCTGCCCGGCAATCCGCCGCTGATCGGGCCGACCTCGCATGCCATGTGGCTCGGCTCCACGGTCTTCGACGGCGCCCGCTGGTTCGACGGCATCGCGCCGGATCTCGACCTGCACTGCCAGCGCATCAACCGCTCGGCGCTCGCCATGGGCTTGAAGCCGGTGAAATCAGCCGAGGAGATCGTGGCACTTGCCTGGGAAGGTGTTGCGAAATTCGATGGCGACACGCCGATCTACATCAAGCCGATGTATTGGGGCGAACACGGTTCTCCGGGCAGCGTCGTCTCGGTCGATGGGGAATCGACCCGCTTCGCGCTCTGCCTGTTCGAGGCGCCGATGGGCGGCCATGGCGGCACCAGCCTCACCGTCTCGCCCTATCGCCGCCCGTCGCCGGAAACGGCGATGACCGAGGCGAAGACCGGCTCGCTCTATCCCAACAGCGGCCGCATGATCGCCGAGGCGCGCAGCCGCGGTTTCGACAACGCGCTGGTGCGCGACCTCAACGGCAACGTCGTCGAGACCGCCTCGTCGAACGTCTTCATGGTCAGGGACGGCGTGGTGATGACACCCGCCGCCAATCGCACTTTCCTCGCCGGCATTACGCGTTCCCGCGTCATCGGTCTGCTGCGCAAGGCCGGTTTCGACGTGCATGAAGCAGCGCTCTCCGTCGAGGACTTCATGCAAGCCGACGAGATCTTCACCACCGGCAACTATTCCAAAGTCGTCGGCGTCATCCGCCTCGACGGCCGCGACCTCCAGGAAGGCCCGGTCACCCGCAAGGCGCTGGAACTCTACATGGACTGGGCCTTCGGCCGCAGCGAGAGTGAAGAGTGAGGAGAGGTCCCGCAAAGCGGGAGCAATCGATCCAGTGAATCGATTGCAACGACGAACGCCCGGAGCGCAAGCGCAGGGCAGGGGCGGTTCGGCGAAGCCGAAGCAATCGATCCAGTGAATCGATTGCAGCGACGAACGCCCGAAGCGCAAGCGCAGGGCCGGGGCGGCCGCCTCTCGCAGAACTGAGATCCGCACCCCCCTCTGCCTTGCCGGGCATCTCCCCCACAGGTGGGGAGGTCGGCAAGAAGCCATGCCTCGCCCTCAATTTACGATTCATGTGACGGCCAGTTGTTTGGGGAAACCATCGCGCCCAGCCAATCTCCCTCCTTGTGGGGGAGATGCCCGGCAGGGCAGAGGGGGGTGCCAGCCACACCCGAGCCCATTCAAAAAAATGCGAGAGCAATCCCCCGCTCCGCTCACGTCATCCACTTCCGATGCTCCGCAAATCTCTCCGCCAAGAGGTCGATGAACAGCCGCACCTTCGTCGGCAGATGGCTGCGGTTGGGATAGACCGCGTTGATATTGAATTCGACCGGCCGGTAGTCCGGCATGATCTTCACCAGCCGCCCTTCGGCGATGTCGTCGAATACCACGAAACTCGGTGCCAGGAAGATGCCCCGCCCGGTCAGCGTCAGGAAGCGCAGCATCTCGGCGCTGTTGGAGACGACATTGCCGCTGATCTTGACGCTTTCCTTGTTGCCCTCGCCATCCTCGAAGCGCCATTCGTCGCCATAGGGGTAATAGGCATATTGCAGGCAATTGTGGTCGGCGACCTCGGCCGGCGTGTTCGGCATCGGATGGCTCTCGAAATAGGTCGGCGAGCAGACGAGCATATGGCGCCAGGGCGTCAGCTTGCGGGCGACGAGCGATGAATCCGGCGGCGGTACGGTGCGCATCACCAGGTCGTATCCATCCTCGATCATGTCGACCATCCGCTCGCCCACGCTGAAATCGAGTGCGATCGACGGATAGAGCTCCATAAATTCGCTGACGACAGGCAGCAGGAAACGCACGATGGCGCTACTGGTGTAGACCTTCAGCGTGCCGCGCGGCGTCGTGCTCAGCGCGCCCGCCGTCCGGTCCGCCTCATCGAGTTCGGCCAGGATCTGCGACGAGCGCTCATAATAATATTTGCCGGTTTCCGTCAGGCTGACCTTGCGCGTCGTGCGGTTAAGCAGCCGCACGCCGAGGCGGTCCTCCAGCGATTGCACGTGGTTGCCGACCATAGTGACGGACATGTTGAGCCGCGCGCGGCGGCGGAAAAAACCGCCGCATTCGACCACGCGGCCAAAGACTGTGAGACTTGTCAACCGATCCATATTGCCCTCGGATTATCCGCTGAGAGTTGATGATCCTTCCCGATTTAAGCAGATTATCAAAATGAATGTCAGGGTGCATTTTCCTTCGCATCGAACGGGGCCTCTCACAGAGGAGGCCAACGCTGAAGGAGAGTTAGGATGGTCGAGTTACCCCACAGGCAAGTTTTCGAAAGTGCGAGGCAAGCCGAGCAGATCCTGGCCGAGGAAGCCGCCAGGGCGCCTTCCGCCGAGGCGGCTCCCATGCCTGTCTCCGAAGCGCGGGCTGCTGCACCACCGGCCACCGAAGCACCGGTTGCGGAAACTCCCAAAAAGACCGGCCGCCGCATCGTCAAGCGCGCCGTCCTTGCCGCCGCCCTGCTTGCCGGCGTCGCTTTCGCAGGCGATTTCGGCTACCGCTACTGGACGGTCGGCCGCTTCATCGAATCCACCGACGATGCCTATGTGAAGGCCGATTACACCACTGTCGCCCCGAAGGTTGCCGGCTACATCAGCCAGGTGCTGGTCAACGACAATGACGCGGTCAAGGCCGGCCAGGTTCTCGCTCGCATCGATGATCGCGACTTCCAGGCCGCACTGTCGCAGGCGAAGGCCGATGTGAAGGCAGCCGAAGCCGCCATCACCAATATCGACGCCCAGATCGCCCTGCAGCAGTCGGTGATCGAGCAGGCCAAGGCGACGATCGATGCCTCGCAGGCCTCGCTGGATTTTGCCGTGTCCGATGCCGCCCGCTCGGCCCGCCTGATCACCAACGGCGCCGGCACCCAGTCTCGCGCCGAGCAGACCCAGTCAGCCCGCGACCAGGCCGCTGCCGCCCTCGAGCGCGACCGGGCGGCCCTCGTCACGGCTCAGAATAGGGTGCCGGTGCTTCAGACTGAGCGCGAACAGACGGTTGCCCAGCGTGACCGTGCGGTCGCCGCCGCCCATCAGGCAGAACTCAACCTCTCCTATACCGACATCGTCGCCGCCGTTGACGGCACGGTCGGCGCCCGCTCGATCCGAGTCGGCCAATATGTCACCTCGGGCACGCAACTGATGGCGGTCGTGCCGCTGCACGCGGTCTACGTCGTCGCCAATTTCAAGGAGACGCAGCTGACCTATATCAGCCCCGGCCAGTCGGTCGAGATCAAGGTCGACAGCTTTCCCGATATCTCGATCAGGGGTCATGTCGACAGCGTTTCGCCGGCAAGCGGGCTGGAATTCTCGCTGTTGCCGCCGGACAATGCCACCGGCAACTTCACCAAGATCGTCCAACGCATCCCGGTCAAGATCGTCATTGACGATGAGGCTCTGAGTGTCCTGTTGCGCTCGGGCATGTCGGTCGAGCCCGAAATCGACACCAAGGCTGCCCAGACCGAAGCTGCCGAGACCAAGCCTGCCCAAGCCCCTGGAACAGCCGGGGAGGGATTATCCAGCCACGCTGGATGATCCTACCCTTGTTCGCCCAATTATCCCGATCATTCCCGATCATTCCCGAATGATCCGATCATTCCCGAATGATCACCCGAACCCCGTCATGAGAAAGTTTTCCGCAAGAGCCGGAAGGAGATAGGTCATGGCCACTCTTCAGATCGCCGCAAACAGCAATGCGCTTGCGCGCCCCGCCGCCCCAGCGCCCGTGGCACCTGCCGCACTGAGCCCGCTGCGCATGTGGGCAGCCGTTGTCGGCTCGACGCTCGGCGCCTTCATGGCGGTCCTCAACATCCAGATCGTCAATGCCTCGCTGGCCGATATCCAGGGCGCGATCGGCGCCGGCACGGATGACGGTGGTTGGATTTCCACCTCCTATCTGATCGCCGAAATCGTCGTCATTCCCTTGAGCGCTTGGCTGGCGCGCGTCTTCTCGGTCCGCAATTATCTGCTTGCTAACGCCATCCTCTTCCTCGTCTTCTCGGTTGCCTGCGCCTTCGCGGCCAACCTGCAGCAGATGATCATCCTGCGCGCCATTCAGGGCTTTTCCGGCGGCGTGCTGATCCCGATGGCCTTCACCATCATCATCACGCTGCTGCCCAAGGCCAAGCAGCCGATCGGCCTTGCCCTCTTTGCCCTGTCCGCCACCTTCGCACCGGCCATCGGCCCGACGATCGGCGGTTACCTCACCGAGAACTGGGGCTGGGAATATATCTTCTATGTCAACTTGGTGCCCGGCGCGCTGATGGTCGGCATGCTCTGGGCTTCGCTCGATCGCGGGCCGATGAACCTGAAGCTGCTCGCCAAGGGCGACTGGCCGGGCATCGTCACCATGGCGATCGGCCTGGCGGCCCTGCAGACGGTCCTGGAGGAGGGCAACAAGGAAGATTGGTTCGGCTCCGATTTCATCGTCCGCCTGTCTGTTATCGCTGCCATCTCGCTGACGTTGTTCCTGATCATCGAGCTGAAGACCGCCCATCCGCTCTTGAACCTTCGCCTGCTGGTGCGCCGCAATTTCGGCTTCGGCATCGTCGCCAATTTCCTGCTCGGCATTGCGCTTTACGGCTCGGTTTTCGTGCTGCCGATTTATCTCACCCGCATCCAGGGCTATAATTCCGAGCAGATCGGCATGGTTCTCGCCTGGACCGGTATTCCGCAACTGCTGCTGATTCCGCTGGTGCCACGGCTGATGAAGCGTTTCGATGTGCGCCTGCTGATCATCATCGGCTTTGCACTTTTCGCCGCCTCGAACTTCATGAACGTGCACATGACCGGCGATTACGCGAGCGATCAGCTATTCTGGCCGAACATCGTCCGAGCTATCGGCCAGGCGCTCGTCTTCACGCCCCTCTCGGCGATCGCCACCGCAGGCATCGAACAGGAGAATGCCGGTTCGGCTTCGGCACTCTTCAACATGATGCGCAATCTCGGCGGCGCCGTCGGCATTGCCTCGCTGCAGACCTTCCTGTCGAAGCGCGAACAATTCCACTCGAACATCCTGACCAATTCGGTCTCGGTCTTCGAGGAAGCCACCCGCGATCGTATCGCCAGGCTCACCGGCTATTTCATGAGCCACGGTGTCAGCGATCAGGCGCTTGCCAGCCACAAGGCCGTCGTCGCCATCGCACTCAAAATACGTAAGCAGGCCAATATCATGGCCTTCAGCGACACGTTCTTCCTGCTCGGAGTGGCCCTGGTCGTCGCCCTGCTTGCAAGCCTGCTTCTGAGGAAACCCGGTCAACTCTCCGGCGGCGGCGCTCACTAGCGCCTTGCGGCCCTCAAGGAGGAGAAAGCCATGACGCCAGCGATCCATGCCCCCGATATCGACAGGCTCCAGCCCAAGGCCGCCGGCCATGCCGTCAGTGTCGGCGCACTGCTCTCCATCATCGAATGGCTCTCCGGCGACGAATGCCACGCGCTCGACGAAGCCGGCCTCGTCTCCGGGCTTGGCCGCCGGCTTCAGGCGCTCGGCCTTCCGATCGACCGGTTGACGCTGCATCTGATGACCCTGCATCCCGAGTTCATCGGCCGCACCATCGCCTGGGCGCCGGGTGAACCGGTCGAGATCCATGATCGGGAACACGGCGTGCGCGTCGCCATATCAAATACGCCGCTGCGCAAGGTCATGGAAACCCGCGAGCCGCTGGTCGTCGATACCGGCGAAAGCGTGCATGGCCGCTGGCAGCATATCGATGTCTTCGCCGATCGCGGCCTGATGCAGCTCGTCATCGCGCCGCTCTGCAATGTCGACGGCCCGGTCAGCGCCGCCGTCTTCGGCACGAAGCGACCGGGCGGCTTCACCGCCTCCGAGCGTCAGGTGATCGAGCGAATCTTGCCGGCGCTGCGCAACACCAGCGAGTTGCGCATCCTTCGCCAGGTCGAGCTCAGCCTGCTCGATACCTATATCGGCCCGCTGACGGCAAGCCGCATCCTGGCCGGCCGCATCCGCCGCGACGAGATCGAATCGATGGAGGCAGCGCTGCTGCTCTGCGATCTGCGCGGCTTCACCGAGCTGTCGAACCGGCTGCCCGGCAGCACCGTGCTCGGGCTGCTGAACGCCTATTTCGACAGGATCGTACCGGCCATCACCCGCGAGGGCGGCGAAGTGCTGAAATTCATGGGCGACGCCGTGCTTGCCTTCTTCCCGGGTTATGATGCCGCCCATTCCTGCGGCGCGGCCCTGGCATCGGCCCGCGCCATCCTCGATGAGATCGACCATTTCCAATATGAGGGCATCGGTGTCAAAGCCGGCATCGCTCTGCACTACGGCGAGGTCAGCTACGGCAATGTCGGCTCCGGCCGCCGCCTCGACTTCACCCTGATCGGCGGCGACGTCAACCTGGTCAGCCGCATCCAGACCGCCTGCAGCGAACTCGGAGAAGCCTTGCTGATGTCGGCGCCGTTCCGTGAGGAGGCTGGGGCAGGGGATGTGGTGTCGGTCGGGTCGCACAGGCTGAAAGGTTTTGCCGATCCGGCCGAGCTATTCACGATTGTGCGGTAGGCGAGCCCACCCAGCTGGCAGAATCCAGATTTCTGGTCCGCCCCTCATCCGCCTGCCGGCACCTTCTCCCCGCTCGCGGGGAGAAGGGATATGCCGCGACGTCTCTATTGCCTTCCACCGTTGCTTGAGGCACGTCCCCTCTCCCCGTCAGAACGGGGAGAGGGTTAGGGTGAGGGGCAGCTTTATTGCTGTGAGGTCAGGCAGTTCATTCCCAAAACCCCAACGCCCACTTGCATAAAATGCATGGCAGGTTTGCCCAAAACGGCTTCGTCCTCCCCCATCTTTTCGCCATAGTGACACCGAAATTCCGTAAGCGGGGAGGAAGAGGCCTATGACTGTGCTGTTCGACGAACAAGGCGAGATCATCCGCGAACTGGGTGTTGCCGCCGATATCGACCCTGAGCGGGAGATCGAACGGCGAACCGCTTTCCTCAAGGATTATCTCGTTGCCTCCGGCATGCGCGGCTACGTCCTCGGCATCAGTGGCGGCGTCGATTCGCTGACGGCGGCGCTGCTGGCTCAAAAGGCGGTGCGCGAGCTGCGGGAAGGCGGCCATGCGGCCGAATTCATCGCCGTGCGCCTTCCCTATGCTGTCCAGGCGGATGAGGCCGATGCGGTGAGGGCGCTGGAAACGATCGGCGCCGACCGCTCTATGGTGGTCAACATCAAGGCGCCGGCGGATGCGATGCTTGCCGCTGCGCTAAACGGCGGCCTCGCCTTTGCCGATGCCGGCCGCCAGGATTTCATCCTCGGCAATATCAAGGCGCGCCAGCGGATGATTGCCCAGTTCGCCCTTGCCGGGGCGCTTGGCAGCCTCGTCATCGGCACCGATCATGCGGCCGAGGCGGTCATGGGTTTCTTCACCAAGTTCGGCGACGGCGCCGCCGATATCCTGCCGCTCGCCGGCCTCAACAAGCGCCGCGTCCGCCTGCTGGCAAAACGGCTCGGCGCCCCGGACGAACTGGTGTTCAAGGTGCCCACAGCCGATCTCGAGGACCAGCGGCCGCTGCGCCCCGACGAGGAGGCCTATGGCGTCAGCTATGACGAGATCGACGATTTCCTCGAAGGCAAGCCGGTCGGCGAGATCGCCCGCCGCCGCATCCTCGCCGCCTATCGGGCGACCGCCCACAAGCGCGCTTTGCCGGTGGCTGTGAGCGCCCTCTGACGGTCGCACAAGCGGGATGCGCGCGGACGCGACCTGGATTTACGGCCTGACCGGCTCGCCCGTCCGTCCTGACGAAGCGAGATAGGCATGCGGCGCGAAATAGACGCCGTCGGCATCGAAGGCCTCGAGGTCTTCGGCCTGCAGCGCCTCGCGCACCTTCGGCCGTGCCGCAACACGGGCCATGAAGCCGTGCAGCGCCGGCCATTGCTTGAGATCGATATCGGTCCAGGGCGACCAGTTCAGGCAGACGAAGAGATAGGCATCCGCGACTGTGAATGAATCGCCGGTGAGATAGGGTTCGGCAAGACGACCGTTCAGCCATGTCAGCCGCTTCGATATCAGCGCGCGGACCTCCCTATGAACGCTGGAATAAATCGGATTGAAGAGCAGCACCATCGGCTTGTGCAGCTCGGCGGTGATGAAGTTGAGATAGGATTGCACCTCGTTGCGGCGGATATTGCCGAGCTCAGGCAAAAGGGCTGCCCCTTCGGGCACACTGTCGGCAAGGAACTGCACGATCGCCGGCCCCTCGGTCAGCACCTTGCCATCGTCGAGCATCAGCGCCGGCACATAGCCGTTGCCGTTGATCGCGAGATAATCCTCGCCGGTGCTCGTCCTGTGGGTCTGCCGGTCGACTTGGACGAGCTCGATATCGAGCCCGAGCTCCCGGCAGATGATGTGCGGCGAAAGCGAGCAGGCGGCTGCGTGCATATAAAGTTTCATTGCGGTTTCCTCTCCTTGTGGAGGCGGTCGATGCCGCCGGCCGACAGTGTTGAACATTTGTACTGTTTCGCATAAAATAACCCTCGTCAAGAATTTAATGCGAAACGGTACAAATATGAAAAACGAGAAGAAGCGCGGCCGCCCGCGGGCTTTCGACGCCAAGGCGGCGCTCGGTAAGGCGCGGGATGTCTTCTGGGACAGGGGGTTTACCGCCGCCTCGCTCGACAATTTGAGCGCTGCGACCAACCTCAACCGCCCGAGCCTTTACGGCGCCTTCGGCGACAAGGAGGATCTCTATCTCGATACGCTGGAGGGCTATCGGCAGGACGGCATGAATACGCTCGCCGAGGCGCTCGACCCGTCACTGCCGCTGCGCGACAATATCGCCCGCGTCTATGCCGGTGCGCTGGCGATCTATCTGCATGGCGAAACCGCGGCCCGCGGCTGTCTGCTGATCGGCACGGCATCGGCCGAGGCGGTCCAGCATGAGCGGGTCCGCGAGGTGCTCGGCCGCAGCCTCAACGATTTCGACGACGAAATCGAAAAGCGCGTGCGGCTTGGCGTCGAAAGGGGCGAGCTTCCCCGAAACGCCGATCCACAGATGCTTGCCAGGCTCGCCTCCGCCGTCATGCATTCGCTCGCCGTTCGCGCCCGCGCCGGCGACAGCCGCGAGACGCTGGAGGCGATTGCCCGGTCAGGCGTCGAACTGATCTGCGGGGAGCGCCAATAATCCTCAGGTCGAGTCCCGAGTCTCCCCATCGCTCGGCCGCACTATCCAGGCATAGGCCGCACCGGCGAGAAGCAGCACGGAGGTGCCGAGGAAAACCGCCCGCATGCCGATATGGCCGCCGACAAGGCCGCCAAGGATGGGGCCGGCCACCTGGCCGACATATTGCGAGGAAATCGAAAGCCCGAGAATGCCGCCGGCCGCACTATCCGGCACGCTGTGGCGGATGACCGAGGCGATGCAGGGCAGCAGCCCGCCGAGCGCCACACCCATCAGGAAACGCAGGATGATCAGTTGCCAGGAACTGGTGACGAAGGCCTGCGGGATCAGCAGCAGCCCGGCGACGGCGAGCGCGCCTGCAATCACCGGCCAATGGCCGATCCTGTCGGCGAGCTTGCCGAGCCGTGAGGCCGACAGAATGCTGCCAAGGGCAGCCGCCGACATGACGATGCCCGATATCATCGTCACCTGGGATTCGAGGGGCACGAGCTGCGCGACATAGACGGTGATGATCGGCTCGATCGACATATTGGCGAACATCAGCAGCATGCCTGTTGCCAGCATGGCGATGACGGGCCGCTTGTCGGCGATGGATTTCCAGCCGCCGCTGGCCTTGGCCGCCTGCTTGCGGGCCGGCGATTTCTCTTCCTTGATCAGGAAGGCCGTGGCGAGAAAAGCAAGGAAGATCATGCCGCCGGCGGCAAGAAACGTGCCGCGGATGCCGATGATGGGCGGCAGCGCCCCGCCGATCAGCGGCCCGACGAGATTGCCGGCCATGATGCCGGAGGAGAGCACGCCGAGCGCCCAGGCCGAACGATCCTTCGGCGTCTGCGTCGCCACCAGCACCATCGAGCCGGAGGCATAACCGCCGGCAAGCCCGACGAAAAGGCGCAGCGCCACCAGCTGCCAGACGTTGCCGGCCATGCCCATCAGCGAGATCGCCAGCGTCATGCCGAGGCTGGCGCGCACCAGCATCAGCTTGCGGCCGTAAATATCGCCGAGCCGGCCCCAGAGCGGCGCGACGAGAGCCGCGGCGAAGAAGGTGGCGCCATAGGCGATGCCCGACCATTGCACGATGTCAGCATGATCGCTGACGCCGAGTTCCTCGACATAAAGCGGCAGGAAGGGAAGCAGCAGCGTCATCGCCACGATCGTGGTGAAGGAGCCGATCAGCGAGATGGTAAGGTTGCGCTTCCAGAAGACCGAGCCCGGCCTGGCGCTGGCGGCGTCCAATTGCGTATCGGTCATTCTCTCGGCCTCGGCATTGATTCTACAGCGCCGCGCGTCTTTTAAGGCGCGCAAAGGACGCTTTAACACATTGAAATCTGCATATTTCCTCAAATCGGTTCCGATTTGAGGAAATATGCGGCAAGCGAAGTTCCGCCGCGCCTAATGAAACGATGTGTTCTTTACCGCGGCGAGGAGATCGGCGCAGTGAATCTGTCCTGAGATCGAGCTTTCGATGTCGAGCGCATGGGCCTTAGCGGCGGATGCGCCCGTCGTTCCAGGGCGGGCACGCGCTGATATAGCCGCGCTGTGGCCCGTCCTTCAAGACGGCGCTTCCGGGATCGGCGGCCTGTTTTTGGAAATTGCCGCTGCAATCTGGACCTTCTCAGGCAAAAGTGCTAGAAGAAGACCGATTGCATTACGCAATCGGTTAATCCGAGGACATTGCCATGAGCGACATGCGCACATCCCGAGAACAGACCGTCCGTCATCTCTACGCCGCCTATCTCGACGACCGCAAGGATATCGTCGGCGCCATGTTGACTGAGGATTTCACCTTCTCCAGTCCGCGTGACGACCACATCGACCGGACGACTTATTTCGAGCGCTGCTGGCCGAAGGAGCCGGTCTTCCGAGGTTTTGACATCGAATTCCTCGCGATCGACGGCGACGAGGCGGTTGTCCGCTACCGCGCCGAAAAACGGGATGGCGGCAGCTTCCGCAACATCGAGAGCCTTCGCTTCCGCGGCGACAAGATCGCATCCGTGGATGTCTATTTCGGCCGGAATCTGTGACCCTAAAACGCAGATCTTCACAGGATCCGCATCGCCGAAGTGCCGATGATGATCATCGACACCGCCACCATCAGCGGCCGCACCGGCAGCCGCTTGACGAGGATCGCGCCGAAGGGGGCAGCGATGACGCCGCCGATGATCAGGCCGATCGCCGAATTGAGCTCCGACCAGCCAAGCGTCAGCATGAAGGTCAGGGAAATCGTCAGTGTCACGGCGAATTCGGTGAAGTTGGTCGAGCCGATCACCCGCTTCAGGTCATGGCCGCGGCTGACGAGCGAACTGGTGACGATCGGCCCCCATCCGCCGCCGCCGATCGCATCGAGCACGCCGCCGCAGAACCCGACGGGCGGCACCATCCAGTCGCGAACATCCCGCTTCGGCGGCGGCCGAAAGGCCTTGTAGAGGATCACCAGTCCGATCGCGATCAGATACGCCGACACGAAGGGCTCGATCACCTTGCCGTCGATATTGGCAAGCAGATAGGCGCCGATCGCGCCGCCGATCATGCCGGCCGGTGCAAGCCGCGCCACCAGGCGCCAGTCCACATTGCGATGATAGGCATGCGACAGGCCCGAAGCGGCGGTCGTGAACATTTCCGCCACATGCGTCATGGCGCTGGCATTGGCGGCCGGCACCCCGAAGGCGAGAAGGCTCGTCGTCGACAGCACGCCGAAGGCCATGCCGAGTGCGCCGTCGACGATCTGCGCGCAGAAACCCACGACGATGAAGACGAAGAAATCCAATGTCATGCATTCCCCTCAGACAAACGGTAGCATTACAGCGCCGCGCGTCTTTAGACGCGCAAAGGACGTTGTAACACTTTGAATTGCCGCATAACTCCTTAAGTCGATTCCGGTTTAAGGAATTATGCGGCAGAACCCGCGACGCCGGGAAAAAGTTTCCGTTCTCAGGCGGCAATTCCGTGCTGCTTCAGCCGGATGATCTTGAAGAAGCCGTTCGGAAAGACCGGCAGAATACCGGCAGGAGCGAAATCACCGCGGCGCTCGGCCCAGGCGACGATGCGGTGAATACGGAAGGCGGAGGACCAGCCGATGTGACGCACCAGCGGCGCCACCGCCGTCTCGATCACGCCCTGCAGGCCGGCGCCGTCGCCAAGTTTGCTGGCAAGGATGATCTCGCCGCCCGGCCTGAGCACTCTCGCGCATTCGTCGAGCGCGCGTTCGGGCTCGGGGATCAGCGTGATGACGAAGGGCAGGCAGACCGCATCGAAAGACCGGTCGGCAAAGGTGAGCGCATGCGCATCCATCACATCAAGCGCCTGCACATGCTGCAGCTTCTCGCGTCTTGCCTTTTCGCGCGCCCGCGCGATCATGTGTTCGGAAATGTCGATGCCGGTTACGCGGCAGTGGCGTGGGTAATGCCCGAGCGTCAGGCCGGTGCCGACGCCGATCTCCAGAATATCGGTGCCGGCCGCGGCGGCGAGGGCAGCAAGCTTGCGGTGGCCGTCGCGCAGGATGCCGCGATAGACCCGGTCATAGACCGGCGCCCAGCGCTGATAGATTTTCTGCTGATCTTCCGCCCTGCTGCGAAGCTCCGACATGCCTGCACCTCCCTAAAGCCCAGGCTTTCAACTCCTGAGCGTAGGCTTCGGTTCCCCAGAAATGTGACGCAGGCACAAACCAGCACGGTAAGTAACCTCATAGCGGCCTATTTCGCCGGCGTGAGCCCGAGCTTTGTGACATCCAGCTCGCTGCCGATCTCGACGGTTTTCTTTTGCTTGTCGTAGACGCAGATCTGGGCGATCAGCCCCTTGGCGCCCTTCGGCTTGCCTGTCACCAGGGCAAGCCCGTAATGCGAGCTGCCGAAGGGATCGACGGTGGCGCTGGGCTTTTCGATCGCGACCGCCGCCTTCTTGCATTTGGCCTCGACGTCGGCGGCGAGCTGCTTCCAGGCGTCATCGGAGGAGGCATGCGCCGCACCTGCCAGCGAAAGCAGGGCGGCCGCGGCGAGAGGCTGGATTATATTCCTGTTCATATAGGGGCTCCGTTGATCTCCATAACAGGCAAAGTGGTTTTCGGGGCGGGTATTCCCAATGATTTGCCCAGGCGATTTCTACGCACGACTCCAACCCGCAACTGAGGCAAATTTTCCTCCGGCCGGGTCGTTTTTTGATAATTCGCCGGTTGCCTCTCCCCCTTTCCCCTCCTATGTTCCGCCTCACCTGCCGAGACGCAATCTATTGCCAAGAGGAGATCTGACATGGCTTTCGAATTGCCTGAACTTCCCTATGATTACGAAGCGCTTGCTCCCTTCATGTCGAAGGAAACGCTGGAGTTCCATCACGACAAGCACCACAAGGCCTATGTCGACAACGGCAACAAGCTCGCCGCCGAAGCCGGTCTTTCGGACCTTTCGCTCGAAGACGTCGTCAAGAAGTCCTTCGGCACCAATGCCGGCCTCTTCAACAACGCGGCCCAGCATTACAACCACATCCATTTCTGGAAGTGGATGAAGAAGGGCGGCGGCGGCAACAAGCTGCCGGGCAAGCTCGAAGCGGCCTTTGCCTCCGATCTCGGCGGCTACGACAAGTTCAAGGCCGACTTCGCCAATGCCGGCGCCACCCAGTTCGGCTCCGGATGGGCCTGGGTTTCCGTCAAGAACGGCAAGCTCGAAATCTCCAAGACCCCGAACGGCGAAAACCCGCTCGTTCACGGCGCCACCCCGATCCTCGGCGTCGACGTCTGGGAACACTCTTATTACATCGACTATCGCAATGCTCGCCCGAAGTACCTCGAAGCCTTCGTCGACAGCCTGATCAACTGGGACTATGTCCTGGAACGCTACGAAGCAGCCACGAAGTAAGCGGTATCAGGCTCGCCGCCCTGGCGGCGATGTCGTCAGCCTCTTAGAATTTTACACCCGGCGCCTCAAACGCCGGGTGTTTCGTTTTCACACGAAGCCGTCACATCCCTGTCATCGGCCGCTCCTAATCACGCCCCATGTCTTCTTCCTCTTCTCCCCTGTTCCGCTTCGGCATCATCGCCGACCCGCAATATGCGGCGATCGCGCCGCATGTCGCGATGGATCGCTATTATGCCAACAGCCTCGCCAAGGTCGCCGAGGCGATCGAGGTCTTCAACGGCGAGGAGCTAAGCTTCGTCATGACGCTCGGCGATGTCATCGACCGCAGCTTTTCAAGCTTCGACGATATCCTGCCGGTCTATGAGAAGCTCAGGCACGAGGCGCTCTTCCTGCTCGGCAACCACGATTTCTCGGTCTCTGCAGCACACTTGTCCGAAGTCGCCGCGCGCCTCGGCATGCCATCGCCCTATTACAGCTTCTTGCGCCACGGCTGGCGCTTCATCGTGCTCGACGGCAACGAGGTCAGCATCTTCGCGCCGCCCGAGGGCCATCATCATCGGGCGCTTGCCGCTGAGATGCTGGCGGAGCTGCAGGCCAAGGGCGCCAGGAACGCCCATCGCTGGAATGCCGCGCTGAGCGACGAGCAGTTCGCCTGGCTTGGCGATGAAATCGCAAAAGCGGCCGAGGCCGGCGAGAAGGTGATCGTCATGAATCACTATCCCATTCATCCGCCCAGTGAGCACGGCATGTGGGACAGCGAACGCACCGTCGCGCTGCTCGCCTCGCGAGCCAATGTCGTTGCCTATCTCAACGGCCACGACCATGTCGGCAATTACGGCATGGCCGGCGCCTGCCACTTCGTCAATTTCAAGGGCGTGGTCGACACCGAGACGGAAAACGCCTTCGCGATCGTCGAGGTCCATGCCTCCAGCATCGAAATCCGCGGCTTCGGCCGCGAGATGAGCCGAACGCTGTCCATCTAGCTGATTGCCGGCTCAGCCGGCATCGCCCTCATTTCACTGATGTCGCGCTTCGGTGGTGTCCCGAACATGCGGGCATATTCGCGGCTGAACTGGGAGGCGCTCTCGTAACCAACCTGATAGGCCGCGTTTGCGGCGTTGAACCCATCGGTCACCATCAGCCGCCGGGCCTCGAGTAGCCGCAACTGCTTCTGATACTGCAGCGGCGTCATCGTGGTCAGGATTTTGAAATGCTGGTGGAAGGAGGAAGGGCTCATCCTGGCTGCCGCCGCAAGCTTTTCCACCCGAACGGCGTGCGCAAAATTACCGCGCAACAGGTAGATGGCCTCGGCCACGCGGCGCGTATGGCTGTCGGGCAATGCAAGCTTGCAGATCTCATCGCCATTTTTTCCGGAAAGCAACCAGAAACTGATCTCTCGCATGATTGCCGGATGAAGGATTGGGATCGCTTTGGGCGCCGCGAGCGTCCGGATCAGTCTCAGTATGCAGTCCTGCAACTCCGGGCCGAATTCTTGAACGAAAACACCGGGCCCGCCGTCGCCTGCCGGCTTCGGCGGTGCATCCATCTCCTCCAGCACCTCGCGCAGGATAGTGACGTCGAGTTCCAGGTTGATAGCGATCATCGGCCGTTCGGCACTGGCTTTCGTCACCTGTCCGAAGGCCGGCATCTCGACGCTGATGATCAGCGCTTGCATCGCTTCGTAATCGAAAAGGCGGTCTCCGAACATGAGTTGCTTGGCGCCATCCACGATGATGCAGAGCGCCGGCCGGTAGATCGCCGGCTTCGGCATGGAGAGAGTGCTGGAACGCATCAGGAAAAAACCGTCGACAGCGGTGGCAAAGAGCCCGTCACCTCCGCCATGTGCATCCATGTATCCATTGAGCGCCTGCTTCAGATCTGCGGACATCTTCGCCTCCAGTGAACGCGGGGTCGGTCTGCCGCGCCGGTGAGAATGATCTTAATCCCTCAGCCCGGCTGGGCAAGGCGTTTGGAGGAATAGGCAAGAAATTGCGGGATTTCGGCATTCAGGATTCCAGGCTTGCGGCGCATAAAATTGGCCTGTCAAAACATCAGGAGGTACCTGAAATGCCCAACCAGAATTCAACCTCGAAAGTCGCAATCGTTACCGGCGGAAGCCGCGGCCTGGGCCGCAATACGGTCGTCAATCTGGCAAGGAGCGGCGTCGATGTGATCTTGACCTACAACTCGAACCGCGACGAGGCGGAGAAGGTCGTCGCCGAGATCGAGGCGCTGGGCCGCAAGGCCGCTGCACTTCAACTCGATTCCGGCAACGTGGCGGCGTTCGATGCCTTTGTCGAAAGTGTACGCGAGATCCTCAAGGGCTGGGGGCGTGAGCATTTCGACTTTCTCGTCAACAATGCCGGCACCAGCTACCACGCCCCGATTTTGGAGACGACCGAAGCGGAGATGGACAAGCTTTACAACCTGCATTTCAAGGGGGTTTTCTTCCTCACGCAGAAGCTCCTGCCGGTGATCGAGGACGGCGGCCGCATCGTCAACCTCTCCAGCGGTCTCGCCCGCATGGCCATGGTTGGCGCATCGGCCTATGGCTCGATGAAGGGTGCGGTCGAGGTGCTGACGCGCTACATGGCCAAGGAGCTTGGCCCGCGCGGCATTGCCGTCAACACCGTCGCCCCGGGCGCCATCGAGACCGATTTCAGCGGCGGGATGGTGCGGGACAATCCGGAGATCAACCGTGCGGTCGCCACCATGACTGCACTCGGCCGCGCCGGTGTGCCCGACGATATAGGGCCGATGATCGCTTCCCTCCTGAGCGATGCCAACCGTTGGGTCAACGCCCAGCGCATCGAGGTTTCGGGCGGCATGTCGCTCTGAATAATCGCGATTGGGCGAATAGCTAGACGGCGATCGGTTTCTCCGTCCAACCGCTGGTCCAGAGTTCCCGCAACCGGTCGCCGTCGCCCTTGAAGAAATCCTCAGCTGTCGCGCAGTGCTCCACCCGGTCGCTGCGGAAATTGCGGATCGCCTGGCGTAACTCGCACCAGGCGACGATATTGGCGGTCTGCGAATAATAGATCAGCGCGACCGGTCGGATCGTCCTCTCGCTGGCGCGGCCGAGTTCGTCGCGGTAGCCGAGCATCAGCTTGCGTTCGTCGCGGATCGCGCGGCGCACGATCGCCAGGTCGAAGCCTGCCGGCTGCGCAATCGAGCCCCAGGCATAAAGCGCCTTATTGTCCATCGCCTGGCGCAGCGGCGGCGGCACGGCGCCTGATATCTTCCGGTTGACCCGGCGCGCGGCCTGCTTCAGCTCCTCGTCCGCAGTCCGTTCGAGCAGCGCCAGCGACAGCACAATCGCCTCCATCTCCTCGATCGAAAACATCAGCGGCGGCAGGTCGAAGCCCGGCCGCATGATGTAGCCGATGCCGCGCTCGCCCTCGATCGGCACCCGCATCGCCTGAAGCGCGGCGATGTCGCGATAGATCGAGCGCACGGTCACTTCGAGCGTCTCCGCCATCGCCGCCGCCGTCATCGGCTTTCTGGCCAGCCTGAGGATCTGAATGATCTCGAAAAGCCGCGAAGCCTTGCGCATTTTACCTCTCCCATACCAACGCTCCTGACAATACACTGTCAGTTGGCTTTGCGTATAGAGCCGCCTATCGGATTGAAATTAATCAGGGTCTTTTGAAAACGGCCTGCAGAACCCAAGGCGGTAACTGACATGAACTACCATGAAAACCTCTGGCTCTTCTTCACCCTTCTTTTCGGCATCATCATCGTGCCTGGCATGGACATGCTCTTCGTGCTCGCCAATTCGCTGACCGGCGGCGTCAGGCGCGGGCTGGCGGCCACCGGCGGCATCATGGCCGGCGGTGCCGTGCATTCGGCCTACGGCGCGGCCGGCGTCGGCGTGCTCGTCACCATGCTGCCGCAGCTTTTCAACGTGCTGCTCTTTGCCGGCGTTGCCTACATGATCTGGATCGGCATCTCGCTGATCCGCAGTTCGATCACGGTCGAGGCGGTCGGGCCGGGAACGGCACGCTCCGGCTGGCGCGCTTTTCGCCAGGGCGCTGTCACCTGTCTGGTCAATCCGAAGGCCTATATCTTCATGTTTGCCGTCTATCCGCAGTTCCTGAGACCGGAATATGGCCCGATCTGGATGCAGGGGCTGATCATGGGCGTCATGACTGTCGTCACCCAGTTTGCCATCTACGGCACCCTGGCGATGACGGCCGGCCGCAGCCGCGACCTGCTCGTCGCCAACCCTGACGTCACGGCCTTTGTCGGCCGCTTCGCCGGACTGCTGCTGGTTGCGGTCTCCGCCTTCAGCCTCTGGCAGGGGTGGAAAAGCGCTTGAGCGCCACTGCATGTCGCCCGGAAGTGTGCAGCGGTTCCGGGACAACGACATGCATAAAAGCAGAGAACGGCCTATCACATTGTTTTTATGACGATCCGGCAAAACGTGACTGCCCGGAGGCATGGATTTTGTCATGCTCCCGGTGCAGATTGGCCATCGGCCATCTTGGCCGAGGAAAAATGGAGAGGAATATGAATTGGAAAGCAATAGCTGCGGCTGTAGCGATGGCCGGCATGGCCTTCGGTTCGGTGACCGCCGCCGACGGCACCCATGATTCGCGCATTGCCTTGATGAAGCAGATCGGCGGTTCGGCTGGCGCGCTGGCGGACATCGCCAAGGGCACGAAGCCTTACGACGCCGAGGCGGTGAAGGCGGCGCTGACGAAGATTGCCGCAACGGCCAAGGTTTTTCCCGATCAGTTCAAGCCGGACACGGAGACCGGCGACAAAGAGGCGAGCCCGAAGATCTGGGAAAACATGGATGACTTCAAGGCGCGCGCCGCCAAGCTCTCCGCTGACGCCGAAACTGCGCTCGCCCAGCTTCCGGCCGATCCTGCCGCCGTCGGCGCCACGATCAACACGCTTGGCGCCAACTGCGCGGGCTGTCACAAGGCCTATCGTATCAAGGAGTGATAGGCCGACTGAGCAATTCCAGCAAAAGTGTGCAGCGGTTTTGCGCCCGGAATTGCTCAACAAACGACAGCAATTCCAGCAAAAGTGTGCAGCGGTTTTGCGCCCGGAATTGCTCAACAAACGACAGCAACTCCAGCAAAGGTGCGCGGCTTGCTTCCGCGTGACGCGGGGGAAATGGAATGCTGGGGATCCACGATCCGTGCCCGGCTTGCCGCCGGCGCGGATCGCTTTATGTGGGACCGACGGCGGCAACATTGGCAAAAGGGGAGGCGGCGCATGGTCCGCAGGTTCATCCGGTTACTGCTCTGTCTGATCGGCGTCGCCGTGCTCGGCGGCGGCGCCTTCTATCTAGTCACTGCGCCCGACCCGCTGCCGGAGAGCCATTGGGCGGGTCTCGTCGCGCCGGACCTGGCCAACGGCCAGATGGTGTTCTGGGCAGGCGGCTGCGTCAGCTGTCATGCGGCACCCGGTTCCGAAGGCGATGCAAAGCTGACGCTGTCAGGCGGACTGGCGCTGAAGAGCCCCTTCGGGACCTTCCACGTGCCGAACATCTCACCCGATGAAAAGGCTGGTATCGGCGGCTGGACGCTTGCCGAGTTCGGCAACGCGATGAAACGCGGCGTCGGCCCGGGTGGGCAGCATCTTTACCCATCTTTTCCCTATGGCTCTTATTCCCGCATGAGCGACAAGGACGTCAACGATCTCTTCGCCTTCCTGAAAACCCTGCCGAAAAGCACAAATGTCGCGCCACCGCATGAGCTGCCGTTCCCCTTCAACATCCGGCTGGCGCTCGGCGGCTGGAAATTCCTCTATCTCAACGATCAGCCGCGCGTGGCTCTCGCCAAGGGCGACGACAAGATCAAGCGCGGGCAGTATCTCGTCGAAGGCCCCGGTCATTGCGGCGAATGCCATACGCCGCGTGATGCGCTCGGCGGCTTCAAGGCCGATATGTGGCTTGCCGGCGCGCCGAATCCGGAAGGCAAGGGCCGCATACCCGATATCACCCCGGCCTCCAAGAGTATCGGCTCCTGGAGCGAGGCCGATATCGTGAGCTACCTCGAAACCGGCTTCACCCCCGATTTCGATTCCGTCGGCGGCTCGATGGTTGATGTGCAACGGAACATCGCCCGCCTGCCCGCCTCCGACCGCGAGGCGATCGCCGCCTATCTGAAGGCGGTACCGGGCCGTTAGCGATGGAAGTCGCGCGAGGGTTGCTGCCACGGTCACTTGGTTGCTTGGCACCTTCGCAAGATCCCACGCCCTATCTACAGGGAGGTGGGACCTGGCATCAGGTCATAGGGAGGGCGCCAGCCGGGCATGTTGCTGATACGATCTTTCCAGGCTGCGATTGCCGGAAAGGCGCTATGATCGATCCCGGTTTCCTCCGGCATGAAGACGTAGCCCGCCAGAGAGAGGTCTGCGATCGTCACCCGGTCGCCAACCATGAAGGCCCGACCGGCGAGGTGTTCGTCAACAATGGCATAGGCAGCTTTGGCCCTCAGTCTTAAAAACTCGACGACTGGCGTCTCGCCGCTCTTCTGGAGGCCATAGATGAACCGCAGCGTCGCGTAATAGCTCGTGAATTTGTGATTGTCGAAAAGGATCCAGCGCATGACGTCGCGCCGTTCTTCGGCCGTCTGCGCCCCGAAATGGCCTGTCACCTCTGACAAGTAGTCCAGGATAATCCCCGATTGGCTGATCTTGGTTTGCCCATGTTCGAGCACAGGCGCCTCGCCCTGTTCGTTGATGGTTTTTCGCCATTCTTCAGTACGCGTTTCGCCGCCCAGATAATCAACGAAAATGCTTTCCCACTTGATGCCGGCAAGCGCAAAGAAGAGTGCGACCTTGTAACAGTTCCCGGAGAGAGCGAAGCAATGAAGTTTGAAATCAGGCATGAAAGCTCCTAACAAAAATAAAGACTTAAAGCGCCGATCAAGCGAATCTGAAAGATCGCGGCGCGCTTTAGGCGATCGACTGCATGTAGCGCATGCCGGTCACCGGACGCGGGGTGAAATCCAGCTGTTCGTAGAAGCGGTGCGCCAGCACGTTTCCGGTCGCGGCGCTGACGGAGAGGTAGCCGCAGCCGGCGTTGCGGGCGGTCTCGCGCGCCCGGTCGACGAGCAGCTGGCCGGTGCCGTGGCCGCGATGGCCGTCACGCACGAAGAGATGGTGCAGGTCCATGCCGCGCTTGCCTTCCTGCGCCCTGTAGAGCGGCACGAGAATAGCGTAGCCGATAAGCCCTTCGTCGGTCTCGGCGACGAGTGCATGGATCCACGGCAGCGGGCCGAACAGATCGCGCTCCAGCTGCTCTGCCGTTGTCGCAGCAGCATCGCCGTGATGGGCGGCAAGCAGGACGATCATCTCGCCGAGTTCGGGCAGGTCGCGCGGCTTGGCTGCGCGGATGGTTACCACCGATGGGCGCATCAGTGAAATTTCGCTGTCTTCGATTTCGGTCATGATCTTCGCGTCCTTTGATAGTCTGCCGTCAGGACGCTGCTGGTACAACAAAGCCGCCTGACGGCGGCTTGTTGACAATATGATCTTGTCCGGCCGCCCTTTACAGGTACAGCCAAAAATACGAGCGGCTCTGGTGCGCGTTCTTGATCATGGATCATAGATCGTCGGAAACGCGGGCTTTGTCAATGGCGGATTCAAGCCCATTACAGGCATTGAGCTCGGGCTTCACTCTTGATACTATACCCCCCTATACTATAATCGGGTCCATCATGTCCCACACCACCCTGCAGAAAAAGAAGCTCGTCGCCCGTATCAGCCGGCTGAAGGGGCAGATGGAGGCGGTCGAGCGCGCGCTCGAGGCAGAGCGCCCCTGCGGCGAGATCCTGCAACTGCTCGCCTCCGTCCGCGGCGCGCTGACCGGGCTGACCGGCGAGGTTCTCGACGATCATCTGCGTGAGCATGTGCTGAATGCGGCCGACGATGCCGCAAGGGCGGAGGCGGTCGAGGAAATATCGGAAGTGTTGAGAACCTATATACGCTAGAGCAATTCCAGGAAAAGTGTGAAGCGATTTTGCCGAGAAACATAAGCTTAGCGGTGGCGAAGGAGCCTGCAATGAGTGCCGGAATCGAGAAGGCTGGAATTGATGCCCTGGAACATGATCATGTCTTCCTCGGCGCCGATCATAGGCGCAACGAGCGGCGCATCTGGCTGGTGATCGCGCTGACGGCGGTGATGATGGTGGCGGAAATCGCCGCCGGCACTGTCTATGGCTCCATGGCCCTGGTCGCCGATGGCTGGCACATGTCGACCCATGCCAGTGCTCTGCTGATTTCCGCACTCGCCTATCTCTTTGCCCGCCGGCAGGCGCGCAATCCACGCTTCACCTTCGGCACCGGCAAGCTCGGCGATCTCGCCGGCTTCGCCAGCGCCATCATCCTTGCCCTGATCGCCCTGCTGATGGCATGGGAAAGCCTGTTGCGCCTTTCCAATCCCATGCCGATCGGTTTTGCCCAGGCGATCGCCGTCGCGGTCGTCGGCCTTGCCGTCAATCTGGTGAGCGCCTGGCTGCTGGCCGGTGAAGGACATGATCACGGACATGGCCACCATCATCACGGTCATGTGAATCACGGGCATGGCAATGATGCCCACGCCCATCACAGTCATATCAATCACGGCCACGGCGACCATGCCCACCACGCAAAGACCAGCGACAACAATATCCGCGCTGCTTATCTGCATGTCATCGCCGATGCCCTGACCTCGGTGCTCGCCATCGCGGCGCTGACGCTCGGCAGTCTTTACGGTTGGCTCTGGCTCGATCCCCTGATGGGCATCGTCGGCGGATTGGTGATCGCCAATTGGTCCTGGAGCTTGATGAAATCGTCGGGCGGCGTCCTGCTCGACGTCATTTCCGAAGGCGAGACGCTGCCGGCCGAGATCCGCGGCGCCATCGAAACGGAGGACGACCGGATCACCGATCTGCATGTCTGGCAGGTCGGCCCCGGCCATCATGCCGCAATCGTCGCCGTCCTAACCTCTCAGCCGCGCGACCCAGCTTTCTACAAGGACAGGCTCTCGGCGCTGGAAGAACTGTCGCATGTGACGGTCGAGGTCACCCGCGCCGCATGATCGGGGCGGGCGGACGACAAGTCGCCGCAATCGCTGCTTAGCTCTGTCCTCCTGATTCGCCGGAGGATTTCATGGATCTCAGTTTGACTCGCCGCATGCTGATGGGCTCGGCATTGTGTCTGGCTTCAATGGGCTTGGCCGCGCTGGCGCTTCCCGCCAATGCCGAGGAGGGGGCCAAGAAGAGTGCAGGCGAGGGCGACGACAATATCGAACACCGCCTTGCCGCATTGGAAAAACGCACCTGTGGTCGCCTCGGCGTCTCGGTGCTCGACACCGAAACGAGCATTTCCTTCGGCTATCGCGGCAGCGAGGCTTTTCCGATGTGCAGCACTTTCAAGGCGCTGGCCGCCGCTTTCGTTTTGGCCCGCGCTGACAAGGGCGAGGAGAACCTCGATCGGCGGGTGAGCTACGGCAAGGACAAGCTTGTCGACTATTCGCCGATCAGCGAAAAACATGCCGGAACCGATGGCATGACCCTTGCAGAACTGTGCGAGGCGGCGGTGACCGTCAGCGATAATACGGCCGGCAATCTGCTGCTCGAAAGTTTCGGCGGGCCGGCGGGGCTGACCGATTGGCTGCGCTCGATCGGCGACGGCACGACGCGTCTCGACCGCACCGAGCCGACGCTGAACGAGGGTCGGAAGGATGATCCGCGCGACACGACGACACCGGATGCGATGCTCGACACGCTCGGCAACCTGACGCTCGGCTCGGTCCTGACCGAGGCCTCCTCAGACAGGCTGATCGCTTGGCTGGTAGCGAGCACGACAGGCAAGGAGCGGCTCAGGGCCGGCCTGCCGGCGGATTGGAAGGTCGGCGACAAGACCGGAACCGGACCGAATGGCTCTCTCGGCGATATCGCGGTGATCTGGCCGCCGGATCGCGGCCCGATCGTCGCCGCCGTCTATATCAGCGAGACGACCGTGCCGGTAAAGGAACTCAACCCGCTCTTTGCGGAGGTCGGCCGCATGATCGTCGAGATGGTGTGAATCAGGAAATGGCGAAGGGCGTGATCGACAGTTGTCCGGTTCGCGTCGGAAAACCCCTCCCCAACCCCTCCCCACAAGGGGGAGGGGCTGCCATGTGGGCCCGTTGCATTTCATTCCTGACGATGCAGCGTGTGGCAGCGTATTTTGGTGGCAGGATCTCGCCTTAGGTTAGTCCCTCCCCCTTGTGGGGAGGGGTTGGGGAGGGGTCTTCCTCAAACGCGTGCAATTCGAAATGCTCCCGCTCAAGCAGCCGGAACGTCTTCCGCCGTCTCGGTGCCGTCATCCTCGATGCCGGCCATCTCGCGCTTGATTTGGTCAGCGATTTCCTTCTCGATCGCGGCGCGCTGGTCCGCCGGCATGGCGGCCAGATCGGCCTCGGTCAGATCGTGCTGCTCGAGATAGCGGGCGCGGATATATTCCGCCGGCGTCATGTTGCCCCATTTGGAGAATTCGTCGACCAGAGCGTCGTGCGCCGCACTGGCCGCCGCTTCGTCGTCGGAAGGCGGATTGATATAGGGGCCTTCGCTGCTTTGAAGAGCCCACATGGTATTGGCGATCGACGGCGGCGTGCTGCTGGTCTCGAGACCGGGCGCGGTATTGGGCGCAGTGCTGTCGAAGTCCGTCGTCTGCTGATTCTTGGATTTGGCCGACCGATCGAAAAGACTGCCGATGCCGTAATAATTGCGAATATTACTGGAAATTTCCATAAAAACTCTCCCCGAAAAACAGGGAGAGAATGGCGCGGCAATCCTGCGCAGAGCTTGCGAGAAGCTTCGCGTCACGGCAACGTATAGGCGATCACATAATCGCCGGGTTTGGTGCCGACCGAGCCGTGGCCGCCGGCGACCATGACGACATATTGTTTGTTGTCATCAGTCGTATAGGTCATCGGTGTCGCCTGGCCGCCGGCGGGAAGCCGCGCCCGCCAGAGCTCTTGGCCATTCGTCACGTCATAGGCGCGCAGGTAGTTGTCGACTGCGGCCCCCAAGAAGGCAAGGCCGCCCTTGGTCAGCATCGGCCCGCCGATGCCGGGCACGCCCACCTTGAAGGGCAGGGGCAATGGCGTCATGTCGCGCACGGTGCCGTTCTTGTGCATATAGGCGATCTTGCCGGTGCGCAGATCGACGCCCGCGACATAGCCCCATGGCGGCGCCTGGCAGGGGATCTTGAGCAGTCCGAGGAAAGGACCCATGAAGACGCCGTAGGGCGCGCCGTCGTTGCGGTTCAGCCCCTGTTCGCTGCCCTTCTCGTCCTGGCCCCTCGGCGGAATATCGGCGGCCGGCACCAGCCGCGAGGTGAAGGCGAGATAGGTCGGCATGCCGAACATGATCTGCCGTTCCGGATCCACCGCCACCGAGCCCCAGTTGAAGGTGCCGAAATTGCCGGGATAGACGATCGTCCCTTTAAGCGAAGGCGGCGTGTAGCGGCCCTCATAGTGGTAACGGTGGAAGTCGATGCGGCAGGCCATCTGGTCGAACAGCGACACGCCCCACATGTCCTTTTCTTGGAGTGGCTCCGGCGAGAAGGTGAGATCCGAAATCGGCTGCGTCGGCGAGGTGTGATCGCCGGAGACCGCACCACCGGGTGCCGGGATTTCCTTGACCGGGATGATCGGCTCGCCGCTGCGCCGGTCGAGCACATAGATATCGCCCTGCTTGGTCGGGCCGACCAAGGCCGGAACCACTGTGCCGTCCTGCTTCGTCAGGTCGATCAGCGCCGGCTGCGCCGGGACGTCCATGTCCCAGAGATCGTGATGCACCGTCTGGCGCACCCAGCGCAGCTGGCCGGTGGCGATATCGAGCGCGACAATCGAGGAGGAGAATTTCTCCACATTCTCGCTGCGGTTGATGCCAATCTGGTCGGGGACCTGGTTGCCGAGCGGGATGTAGACCATGCCGAGCGCCTCGTCGACGCTGAAGACCGACCAACTGTTCGGCGAGTTGGTCGTGTAGGTCTGGTCCCCGGTGATCGGCGTCGTCACATCGGGATTGCCGGAATCCCAGTTCCAGACCAGCGCGCCGGTGTTGATGTCGAAGGCGCGGATGACGCCGGATTGTTCCTCGGTCGAATAATTGTCGTTCACCGCCCCGCCGATGATGATCTTGCCCGCCACCGCGACCGGCGGCGAGGTGGAATAATAATAGCCGGCGGGGTTGAAGCGCATGCCGGTTTCCAGATGCAGCACGCCCTGGTCGGCAAAGCTGGTGCAGACCTTCCCATCCGCCGCATCGAGCGCGATCAGCCGGGCATCGGAGGTCGGCAGGTAGACGCGCTCGCCGCAGGGCTGGCCGGCGGCAACGGTTGGATCGGCATAATAGGTGACGCCGCGGCAGGTCTGATGCTGCCGGTCGGGATTCATGCCGGAGTTGGCATCGTATTTCCATTTCTCCTTGCCGGTCTTGGCGTCGAGCGCGATCGCCCAGTTATGCGGCGTGCAGAGGTAGAGCGTGTCCTTCACCTTGAGCGGCGTCACCTGATAGGTCGTCTCCCCGACATCGTCCGGCCGCTTGATGTCGCCGGTCTGGTATCGCCACGCTTCCTTGAGGGTGGAGACGTTCTCGGCAGTGATCTGGTCGAGCGGCGAATAACGCTGGCCGAAGGGCGTGCGGCCATACTGATGCCATTCGCCATCCGGCACGCTGCCGCCGAAGGCGGGATTGGCGGCGACCGTATCCTTGGGCAGTTCGCCGGCGAGATCATGCGGATCTGATGTCATCGAATAAAGGGCGACGAGGATGGCGAGAATGACAGGCACGGCGAGCGGCCAGGGGTTTGCGGCATAGGTGATGCCCGTCGGGCTGCGCAGGCCGAGCGGCCGACGAATCCACGGCGTCAGCAGCCAGAGCCCGAGAAGGATGATCATGCCGCCGCGCGGGCCGAGTTGCCACCAGTCGAAACCGACCTCCCAAATCGCCCAGGCAAGTGCTGCGACGACGAGCACCGCATAGACCCAGAGCGCCACAGCCTTGCGCACCAACAGCAGCCCGGCGGTAATCAGGAACATCAGCCCGGCGAACAGATAGAAGACGCTGCCGCCGAGCGTGACGAGCCAGAGCCCGCCGCCGCCGAGAGTGAGCCCGATGATGATGAAAAAGATGGAGGTGATGACGATCGCCATAAGGCTGTCTCCCGCTGAGGGTTAGCCGGGGTGAAGGATCGGCGGAAAAGTCCCGCCGATCAGCCAGATAGCGCGAAGGAGATGCCTTTCAACGGCCACAATTGCCGCAGGGGGCCGATGCACCGAAGGGGCGTCGGGCCGGGATGGAAGCGGATCGCTATGGCATGACTGCTGCACTAAAACGGGCGAGAGCGCCCGTCACGTTCCACAGAAGGTCGCAAGCACCCGTTCGCTAGGCTTCGGCGGTTCCCTATAGGCGGCAAAGCCCGGCTGGTCGTCATAGGGTTTCGAAAGCACGCTCAGCAGCGTCTCGAACAGCGAGAAATCACCGTCCTCGACGGCAGCCTCGATCGCCTGTTCGACCCGGTGATTGCGCGGAATGAAGGCCGGATTGGCGCTGCGCATGGCAATGGCGCGCTCAGTGGCCGTCTGCGGATCGCGTGACAGTCTCTCGCGCCACTGCGTGAGCCACGTGCCGCATGCCTCCGGCTCGCGGAAACTCGCCGCAAAGGCAGGCTCTGCGGCATCATCGCCGGCAAGATCGGACAGCCGCCGGAAGGTGAGGGTAAAATCGGCGTCCTGCACCTGCATCAGCGACAGCAGCGCCTGCACCAGGTCGAGGTCGCCGTCCTCTTCGCCGGAGAGCCCGATCTTTTGGCGCATGCCGGCCAGCCAATGCGCCTGGAACCGTTCGCCGTAACTCTTGATCACCACATTGGCCTTGTCGACCGCGCTGTCGGCGTCGGCGTCGATCAGCGGCAGCAGCGTCTCGCCGAGCCTTGCGAGGTTCCATTGGCCGATGGCGGGCTGGTTGGCATAGGCGTAACGGCCATGCTGGTCGATCGATGAGAAAACGGTCGCCGGATCGTAGGCATCCATGAAGGCGCAGGGGCCGAAATCGATTGTCTCGCCGGAGACGGTCATATTATCCGTATTCATCACCCCATGGATGAAGCCGACATGCAGCCAGCGGGCAATCAGCGCCGCCTGGCGCTCGCAGACCGCTTCGAACAACGCGAGATAGGGGTTCTCGGCCTCTTTCAGCGCGGGATAGTGCCGGTCGATCACATAATCGGCCAGAGCCCGCACGCCGTCGGCATCGCCCCGTGCCGCGAAGTACTGAAAGGTGCCGACGCGGATGTGACTTGCCGCGACTCGGGTGAAGACAGCGCCCGGCAGCACCTCTTCACGATAGACCGGCTCGCCTGTCGTCACCGCCGCCAGCGCCCTTGTGGCCGGAATGCCGAGCGCAAACATCGCCTCACTGATGATATATTCCCTGAGCACCGGGCCGAGTGCCGCCCGCCCATCGCCGCGGCGCGAAAACGGTGTGGGGCCGGCGCCCTTCAGCTGAATATCGTAGCGCTTGCCGCTGCGGTCGACCACTTCGCCGAGCAGGATCGCCCGCCCGTCGCCGAGCTGCGGCGAGAAACCGCCGAACTGATGCCCGGCATAGGCCATCGCCAGCGGTTCGGCTCCTTCGGGAACGAGATTGCCGGAGAAGATCGCCGCGCCGTCGCGGCGCAGGGTCTCGACTTTGAGCCCGAGTTCGGCGGCGAGCGGCTCGTTGAGCTTGATCAGCCAGGGCTCCGCCACCGCGGTCGGCGCTTGCGCCGCAAAGAAGCGTGGGGGCAAGCCGACATAGCTGTTGTCGAACGGAAAGGCCGCGCCGGGCCGGTTTTTCTGCAGGGCGGAGGTCATGGCTGATAGGTAGGGCCGGGGTGCCCGCGGCGCAAGCCGGACCTTCACGAAGATCGAGCCGATGCAAGGAATCGTGACCTGCCTTTACCTCTCGTCAAAGCAGCTTTGCCATAAAAGACATAGCGCCGCCATGATCGCGGGGCGTATAGCAAATCGTCTCCCCTTGGCTTTGCGCCATGTCATCCCCCGCGGCCTTGCTGCCTTGTATGCTCCGCCGCGCCACCGCGAGTGATCCCGGACGATGTCGGATCAGATTTACCAGGCGCCGATGGTTCGGCGCGCCACGCCCAATTTCCGGGTGATTGCGATGATTGTCGCCAGTGCGATGCTGATGGAAAACATCGATGCGACCGTGCTCGCGACCGCGCTGCCCACCATGGCGCACGATTTCGGCGTCGGCGCCCCGGCGATGTCGATCGCCCTGACCTCCTATCTCCTGAGCCTTGCGATCTTCATTCCCGCAAGCGGCCGGATGGCCGACACTTTCGGCTCCCGCACCGTTTTCCGCTCGGCCATCGCGGTCTTCGTCGTCGGCTCCATCCTCTGCGCGCTGGCGCCGACGCTGTCCTTCCTGGTGCTGGCGCGGCTGCTTCAGGGCATCGGCGGCGCGATGATGATGCCGGTCGGGCGCCTGGTGCTGATGCGCAGCGTCGACCGCAAGGATATGGTCAGCGCCATGTCCTGGCTGCTCGTGCCGGCGCTGATCGGACCGATCGTCGGCCCGCCGCTCGGCGGCTTCATCGTCACCTATCTCGACTGGCGCTGGATCTTCTATATCAATGTGCCGATCGGCATCATCGGCATGATCTTCGTCTCGATCTACATCGACGAGGTCAAGGGCAAGGCGAACGGTCGCTTCGATACGATCGGCTTCATCCTCTCGGGCATCTCGCTCGGCTCGCTGCTCTTCGGCTTCGAAATGTCGAGCCACGAAGGCGAGGGCGCCTTCTCGATCTTCCTGATCGCCATCGGCCTGCTCTTCGGCATCGCCTATCTCAGACATGCCCGCAAGCACCCGTCGCCGATCATGGATTTTTCGCTGATGAAGGTACCGAGCTTCGGCACGTCGGTGATCGCCGGTTCGCTGACGCGCATCACGCAAGGGGCGCAGCCCTTCCTGCTGCCGCTGCTCTTTCAGATCGGCTTCGGCCTGTCTGCCGCTGCGGCCGGTCAGATCATCATCGCGACCGCGCTTGGCGCTCTCGCCATGAAGCCGATGGCGAAGTTTGTCTTCCGCCGGCTGGGCTTCCGCAGAAGCCTCGTCCTCAACGGCATCCTCGGGACGATCGGTTATGGCCTCTGTGCCGCCTTTCGGCCGGACTGGCCGATGCCGCTGGTCTTTATCGTCCTGGTGCTCAGCGCCTTCTTCCTGTCGTTCCAGTTCACCGCCTATAACACCATTGCCTATGACGAGATCAGCAAGGAGCGGATGAGCTCGGCCACCAGCTTCTACACCACCTTCCAGCAGCTCATGCTGTCGCTCGGCATCTGCATCGGCGCCTTGGCGCTGCACGGCTCCATGGCCCTGTCAGGCACTGAGACGCCGGCCCTCGGCGATTTCTCGGCGGCCTTCGTCGTCGTCACCATCATCTCGATCACCGCCACCTTCTGGAACTTGCGCTTCTCGCCGACCGCCGGAGAGGAGATTACCGGCTACAAGGCCAACCAGACGAAAGGCGCCGTCGCCAACGGCTGACGCAGGCTTTCCCGGCAGCCCGGAGAGATGCTGGCGACCTGATGAATACGGCCACGGATGCGCGGCGGTCGTGCGGCGAGGATATGCATGAAAACAAGGAGATGAAGCACGTCGCTTGAATCAAATTCTATACGATGTCATGGTCCCACGACTTGCCCTCAGTCTCCGTCCTCCATCGCCGCCGCCATGTCCGCAAGCTTGCGCACGGTGTTGAGATTGCGCGACGTTCCAGGCTTCAGCGCCGGCAGCTTCAGCTTCGAGCGGCCGGAACCATTGGGATAATGCACATAGATTTCGCGGCCGGCGAGCTTGGCCTCCTCGCCGTCGGGCGCCACCATCGTCTCCAGTGCATCGCCGGGCGCCTTTTCAGGCAGGAAATAGACGAGCAGGAAGTTCGGCTTGGCATCGGGAAAGGGTACGTCGGCAACGATCCCGTCGAGTTCTTTGCGGGTGCGCACCATCACGCCTGGCCGCTTGCCCATCGTCCTGCCGAGCGCCTCGTCGAGCCGCTCCTCCACGGTCTTTTCCGCTTCATCCGAACGGAAAAGCACGTTGCCGCTCTGGATGTAGGTCTTGACGTCGGAAAAGCCGAGGCCTTCGCAGATCGCCTTCAACTCGGCCATCGGCAAAGAGCCGGTGCCACCGACGTTCACCGCGCGGAGTAGGGCGATATAGACGGGCATTTCGGTGTCTCCCTAGGCCTGTGTGCCGTGCCGCCCCCCCTTTGCCCTGCCGGGCATCTCCCCCACAGGTGGGGAGATTGGCTGGGCGCATCGGCTTCCCCAAACAATTAATGCTTCAGCACGGCGAAACGGTAGATGAGCAGGATGGTCAACCCACTTGTGATCTCCCCACCTGTGGGGGAGATGCCCGGCAGGGCAGAGGGGGGTGCCCACGGCACGCCCCACGTCGTCTGAACCGTTACATCTTCCCAGCCACCTTGATCGCAAACGCATATTCAAACGCGATCTCCTCCAGCCGCTGGAAGCGGCCCGAGGCGCCGCCGTGGCCGGCGTCCATGTTGGTCTTGAGCAGGATGGGCGCGTTGCCCGTCGTCTTGTCGCGCAGCTTCGCCACCCATTTGGCCGGCTCCCAATAGGTGACGCGCGGATCCGTCAGGCCGCCGAGCGCCAGGATCGGCGGATAGGCTTTTGCACCGACATTGTCATAGGGCGAGTAGGAGGAGATCTGCTCGTATTCTTCCTTGCTGTCGATCGGGTTGCCCCATTCCGGCCATTCCGGCGGGGTGAGCGGCAAAGTGTCGTCGAGCATGGTGTTGAGCACGTCGACGAAGGGAACGGCGGCAATGAGGCCGGCGAACTTCTCCGGCGCCATGTTGGCAACCGCGCCCATCAGCATGCCGCCGGCCGATCCGCCCTCGGCGATGATCTTCGCGTAAGAGGTGAACTTCTGTTGATTCAGATAATCGGCCGCGGCGACGAAGTCCTTGAAGGTATTCGTCTTCTTGTCCATCTTGCCGTCTTCGTACCAGGAAAATCCCTTGTCCTTGCCGCCACGGATATGGGCGATGGCATAGACGAAGCCCCGGTCGGCGAGCGACAGGCAGTTGGTGTTGAAGCCGGCCGGAATGGCGATGCCGTAGGCGCCGTAGCCATAGAGCAAGCAGGGGGCGCTGCCGTCGAGTGGGGTATCCCTGCGATAGAGCAGGGTGACCGGCACCTTCTCGCCATCCCATGCCGGGGCAAAGACGCGGCGGGTGACGTAGTCGTCGGGATTGTGACCGGACGGCACCTCCTGCGTCTTCAGCAGCGTGCGCTCGCGCGTCACCATGTTGTAGTCGTAGAGCTGCGACGGCGTCGTCATCGACGAATAGGAGAAGCGGATGATATCCGTGTCGTATTCCGCCGCACCCTGCAGTCCCAGCGAATAGGCTTCCTCGGCAAAGGCGATCGCATGCTCCTCGCCGGTCGCCCGATCGCGGATCATGATCTGCGGCAGCCCATCCTTGCGCTCCAGCCACAGAAGATGGCGGGCATAGGCCATGTGGCTGATAACAAGCGTGCCGGGCTTGTGAGCGACCACTTCGCGCCAGTTTTCCTTGACCGGATTATCGACCGGCGCTTCCATGATCTTGAAATCCTTGGCGCCGCCGTCATTGGTGAGGATGTAGAAGACGTCGCCACCCTCGGTCATCGAATATTCGATGCCTTCCTCGCGTGCCGCCACCAGCTTCGGCTCGGCTGTCAGGTTCTTGGTCGATAGCAGCCGGTATTCGCTGGTCTCGTGGTCGTGAATGTCGATATAGATGAAATCGTCGAGCAGCGAGCCGCCGACGCCCATGAAGAAGCCGGCATCCGCTTCCTCATAGACCAGCCGGTCTTCCGACTGGGGCTGGCCGAGAATATGGTGGAACACCTTCGACGGCCGGTGGTTCTCGTCGAGCGCCGAATAGAAGAAGCTCCTGCCGTCGGGCGCCCAGACGCCGCCGCCGCCGGTATTCTCGATCCGGTCGGCAAGATCCTGCCCGGTCTGGAGGTCGCGCACCTGCAGCGTGAAGAATTCCGAGCCCTTGTCGTCATAACCCCAGATGCCGCGACTGTGGTCGCTGGTATGGTCGAGGCCGGCGAGACGGAAATAGGCCTTACCGGCAGCCTCCTTGTCGCCGTCGAGCAGCACGGTGCGGATCGTTTCGTCGGCGACATTGCCGTCGCGTGGGATGCGGAAATAACGCGGCTGTTCGCCGCCGGTGACATAGAAGGTGCCGTAGGCATAGGCGCCGTCCTTCATCGGCACCGAGCTGTCGTCTTCCTTGATGCGGCCGCGCATCTCGGCAAACAGCACCTTCTGGAGCGGCTTGGTGTCCTCCATCGCCGCGTTCATATAGGTGTTTTCGGCTTCGAGATGGCGGCGGATCTCAGGGTCGAGGATCGACGGATCCTTGAACATCGCCTGCCAGTTGTCGGCGCGCAGCCAGGCATAGTCGTCCGTGCGGGTTATGCCGTGCCGCGTATCGGAGACGGGCTTCTTCGGTGCGGCAGGCGGTGTCGGCAGGCTCTTGAAAACGGACAAGGAATGGCTCCGGTGGGAATGTCGGGTTGGCAAGAGATAGAGGCGCGCCGCCGCCGGATCAAGCGGCAAGGACACGGATGGCCTTCCACAGACAAGGAGGACGCCCAGCCCACCTTGCCTTGATGTCACCACAATATTTAACAAAGTCCGCTATCTCAGTGAATTTGCACGTGCCAAGCTCCCGGCAAGCTGTCGGCGGTAGGGTAGAAATTGCAGAACAGTAAGGGATTTTCTCCGCAATGCCGAAACGTCTGGTCCTGTTTCTATCCCTCGCAAGCCTTGCTGCCCCCGCCTTTGCCGTCGATCCCGCCATCAAGAAGCAGCTGGAAAAACTCGATCCCTCCACCCGGCTGGAACAGAGCTGCGACACCGAGGCGATGAGCCGCATCAACAAGGACAGCACCGGCTTCAAGCCCGACAAGGTGATCGCCTACACCTTCAAGGACCCGATCCCCGGCGACGATTCGCTGGATGCGCCGGGTGCGGTCTTCCGCAGCAAGGGCGACTGGTACCATCTCTCCTACAATTGCATCACCGGTCCGCAGCATATCAACGTGCGCGAGCTCGATTACGAGATCGGCGAGAAGGTGCCGCGCGAGAAGTGGGACAAGTATTATCTCTACGACTGATACGGCCCTGTCCGCCCAAAGCGGCTGCGGTGACATCCGGCCGCATGGCGCCAGGAGAGAGCTGCCGCTAAAATCGGCAGTTCGAACCATAGAAACCCATTATATGAACCGCATCCTGCTCGCGTCGGCTTTTCTTCTCGTCAGCATGTCCGCTGCATTCGCGGACGGAATTCCGTCAGCCGTGCCGACCGCGGTCAGTCCGGTACCGGCTGCGGTTAGTCCGGCCCCGAAGGCGCCGGCGCCAAAGCTGGTCGAGCCGCATCTGCACATCGCCCGTTCCAATGCCGCCCGCCATCCCCGCATTGCGCTGACCTTCGATGCCTGCATGGGGCAGGCGGACGAGCGCATCCTTTCGACGCTGGTGCGTGAACGCATCCCGGCAACGATCTTCGTCACCGCCCGCTGGCTGAAGCGCAATCCCGCAGCACTTGCCGTATTCCTGCAAAATCCCGATCTCTTCGAACTCGAAAATCATGGCCAGAACCATGTTCCGGCCGTCGACACGCCGACGCTGGTCTATGGCATCGCCTCTGCCGGCTCGCCGCAGGCGGTGCGGCAGGAGGTCGAAGGCGGCGCTGCCGCCATGGTCGCGGCCGGCATCCCGGCGCCGCACTGGTTCCGGGGTTCGACCGCCAAATATGATCTTTCCGCCATCGGCGAGATCCGCGCCATGGGCTATCGCATTGCCGGTTATTCGGTGAACGGCGACGGCGGCTCGCTGCTCGGGGCTGTCATCACCGAAAAACGCATCGCCTCGGCCAAGGACGGCGACGTCGTCATCTCCCACATCAACCAGCCGACCCATGCGGCGGGCGAGGGGGTGGCGAAGGCGCTGGTCGATCTCAAGGCCAAGGGCACGGAGTTCGTCCGCCTCGAGGATGTCGAGGACACCGGTGACGACAAGACGACCGAATAGAGCGTCCGAATCTCTTGCTTGTTTACCCCCGGAAAACGAATAATGCTGTTTTTGTTTGTTCGGTTGCGGGAACGTAGGGGAGCGCATGTTCTCGTGCGATTTGGAATGTCGAAGGCGAAATTCAAAATGAGCTTCATCCCTCCGAAATTGTTGTCTGGACAGGGCAACCAGGTGCCTGGGGAACTTTCGTTTCCAAGTGTCCTGAATTAATTATCGGCCTCATTTGTGTGATCTCCGGGTGCGTTGGCTTTCTGCCGGCTGACAATGCGCTTGCCGTCGTCGAAAAGGCGGATGGAATAATGGGCATCATATTCCCCGGAGTCTTTTTACTGGCCGGTGTCGCGGCCATAGCGGGCGCGGTTTTCGATATGATCGCTACGGGCCGAACCGCTTACGCCGCCACCGATCGCAGGCTTCTCATCGTTCGAAACCTAATCAGACGACAAGCGATGACGATAGCACCAACGGCCATCAACGTCGTGGAGGTACGGGAAAAATGGGACCGCTCGGGAACCCTCACTTTCCGTCGGGAGGGAGAAGGGGATAGCGTCAAAAAATTCGCCTTTATCGGCATCTCAAACGTTCGCGAAGTGGCTAAACATGTTGAAGAATTGCGAATGAGTGCAAGAAAGCAAGCCAGCTAGACGACTGAAATTTTAGCGCCTTTGGCTTTCCGTCTCGTTTCTATACATTCCAGAATGAAAGCGTGCTAAACCCGGCCCATCCCTGTCGAGCGCGAAATCCTCGAACCAGTCGCGATGCATGCCGGCGAGCATGGCGCCGATCATCTGTGCGGCGAGGTAGGAAAAGGTGATGCCGTTGCCGCCGTAGCCATAGGCTGCGAACACATGCGGTATCTCCGGCACCGGGCCGATCAGCGGCAGGCCATCGGCCGTCTCGCCGAAGGTTCCGCACCAGGCATGAGCAACGCGCGTATCCGCCTTCGGCCACAGCCGCTTCATTTTCTCCTGGATTGCGATGATCTTGGCCGGCAGCTTGCGATCGCGCGCCGCCGCATCGCTCGTCTCGTCGTCCTCGCCGCCGGCGACGATGCGATTGTCCGCCGTCGTTCGCATGTAGAGATAGGGGTGGCTGTTCTCCCAGATCAGTGCCCTGTCGCGCCAGAAATTTGCCGGGTCCTGCGGCACTGTGGCGAGCGCCCAACTCGAACTGACGCGGTGCAGCTTCGGCATGTCGACACCCGGCAACGAATAGCCGGTCGCAAGCACGACATGACGCGCGTCGATGAGATGACCGCTGTCCGTCTCCGCCGTCACGCGATCGCCTTCGCTGTTGAGCGCGGTCACGGAGGCGCTCACCAGTCGCGCGCCGCGCCGCACCGCCATCTCGATCAAGGCCCATGTCAGAAGCAGCGGATCGGCCTCCGCCGAACCCGGCGAATAGATCGCGCCATCCCTGTCGAGTTCGAACTGCGTGAAGAGATCGGGATGTTCGAGATAGACGCCGGGCAGACCCGCCCGGCGACGGAGCTGGCGCTCCTCCAAGAGGTCCCGCGCGCCTTCGCGATTGGCGGCGAGATAGAGCGTGTTGCGCGGCCGGAAACCGCAGGCGATGCCGTTTGCGGCGATCAGCTTGGCAAGGCCGGCGACTGCTGCGCCGCTGCGGCGATAGATGCCGGCGGCGCGCTCGAAGCCATAATAATCCTCGAGTTCGGTGAGCGTGCTGTCGGTTTCCCATTGCAGCATCGCCGTGCTCGCCGCGGTGCTGCTGAAACCGGGCTCCTCCCGGTCGATGACAACAACGGAAAAACCGCGCGCCGTCAAATGTTCGGCAACCAATGCGCCGGTGATGCCGCCGCCAATGACGGCGATGTCGGTGGTAAAACTCTGACCGATCGGCCGCCATTGCGGCCCTATGCCGCTTTTGCCCCAGAGAGAGCGGCCACTCACCATCTGGTCGTGATCGGATTCGGCAAGATCGATATCAGATGCCACTGACGGCTCCACGGTTGATCATTTCGGTAACTGCGGCTGCGGCTTTTCCTCGATCAGCAATTCTTCGATAACAGTCATGACGATCAGCGAGAGCGGCAGCGCCAGCATGGCGCCGACGGCACCCCACATCCACGTCCAGAACAGGATGGCGAGGAAAACGACGAAGGGATTGATTTCCAGCCGCCGTCCCATCACCGCCGGGAAGATCAGGTTCTCCATGAGGAGATGGACGGTGAAGAAGGCCGCGGCCGGCATCAGGCCGATGATGAAGTCATCGTAGGTGATGATCCCGGCGACCGCGACGGCAAGTGTCATCAGCGTGATGCCAAGATAGGGGATGAAGCTCGACAGGAAGGCAAAGAAGCCCCAGAGCACCGGCGCCGATAGCCCGCCGGCGTAGGCGATGACAGTCATGACCACGCCGAGCCCGACATAGATCAGCGAGGCCGTGGCGAAATAGAAGCCGAGCACCTGCTCGACGGCATTGATGACACGGATGGCCGCCAGGCGCTGCGTGCGGGTGCGGAAGGTCATGATGATCGTCTTGCGCAGGTTGACCCGACCAGCGAGGAAGAAAAGCAGCGCCGCAAAGAAGATCATCCCCTGCACCAGCGCCGGCGTCAGGCTGGTGGTCACCACGTGCAGCACGTTGCCGGTGTTCTCGAGCAGCGCACCGATCGACATCGACCCGCTTTCGAATGTCGCCGGCGTGATATGCAGCCATCTGATACGCTCCAGATAAGGCATGACGCGGTTGATGGTTCGCTCGGCAAAGGCCGGGCCCTCATTGGCAAGCGTCGTCAGTGGGTCGGCGAGCGAGTTGATCAGCAGGAAGATCACCAGCGCCACGCTGCTTGACAGGATGAAGGCATTGGCAAGCCGCGGAACCCCCATCCTGCTGAGCTTTTCTGCCGCCATGCCGAGGATCATGCCGACGACGACGGCAAGTGTGATCGGAATGAGGATCAGCGACATCAGATAGACGGCGGCAAGGAAGAGAATGCCGAAGATACCGATGATCGCCCAGGCCATGCTGACATCGAGCCCGTCCTTTTCCAGCCGGTGCAGCGGTGGCGGCGGCAGCTCCTCGGCCGCCTCCTTCAATGACTGTGCCCAGGCGCTGGTATGGCGCTCGCCGATGGCGATCTTCTTTGCGTGTTTGCGGATGCCATTGGCGATGCCCATGCGGTGAGGTCCCCGAAGCCCCATTGCTTCGTGACGGAAACGCGCCGGTGCGGTTCCGGTTCCGCCGTCAATCGAACCGCTGTGTCCGCTATCGCACAATTGTCGCACCCGGAGCCTGCGACCGCACGAGCGGTCATCATGTGAATGTGAGGCTTTCGCGCCGGAACAAGTTTTCGGTCACGGGAGTTCGGGCTCGGAAGGAGTTACAGCCATGACTGCAGATCGAGATCAGATCAATGCCACCGAGACTTACCGCACCGAGCCGCCCTATGCGGACAAGGCGACGCTTGACGCCTCCGACCAGCGGCGATGGTGGGTCTGGGGGATCATCGCGGCCGGCTTGGCGGTCCTCATCATCGCCGGCGTCAGTGTCGCGATCTGGCCCAACCCCAGCAATAATGATCCAACGGCGACAGCCTCGACCAAGCCGGATCCGATCAATGCGCAACCATCGGGCCCTGGCACCTTCAACAACGATCCTGCCTCCGGCCCGGTAAGGCCTCCGGAAGCTGTGGACCGTTCACCATCGCCGAGTGGAAACGGGGGTGGACCGACGCAGGTGACGACACCATCCGGTGCCGAGAAGGTCCGATAGCCTCTTCGGATCAGGCCGACAGCGTTAGGCCGATGCCCCACGGATCTTTCAAGAAGACGCCGCCGTCGCGCTTCTCGCTGTTGATCTCCAGCGCGTCGAGCTTGGAGACCGCCGTATCCAGCGTCGCCTTGTCGTTGAAACGGATCTTATAGTCCGAAAGCCCGGTCATGTTGCCGGCGCGAGCCATGGCGCCGCGGCTGTTCCAGATATTGGCGCCGAGATGGTGGTGGTAACCGCCGCTCGCAAAGAAGCTCGCGCCGGGATAACGCGCCATCAGCTTGAGGCCGAGCACGTCGCGGTAAAAGGCGTCTGCCTGCGGGATGTCCCCGACCTGCAGATGCAAGTGGCCGATCGCCGTCCCCGCAGCCATGCCGTCCCAGCGCTCACCAGGCGCGCTGTTATAGAGCGCCTGCAGGTCGAGACGCAGGGTCGCCATCTCCATCATGCCGTCCTGATGAAATTTCCACTGTTCGTGCGGCCGGTCGGCATAGATCTCGATGCCGTTGCCTTCGGGATCGGACAGATAGATCGCCTCGCTGACGAGATGATCCGAAGCGCCGTCGAGGACGACATTGTTCTGCGCCGCATGGCGCAGCCAGTGGGCGAGCTCCGTCCGGTTCGGCATCAGGAAAGCGGTGTGGAAAAGGCCGGCGGCATTGCGCGGCGCGATCATGGCATTCTTTGCAGTGGTCAGCGTCAGCAAAGGGAGATCGCCGACACCCAGCACTTCGCCGCTCGCCATCTTCTCGATCACCTTCAGGCCGAGCATCGATTGATAGAAGCCGGAAACCAGACCGAGGTCGGTCACGACGAGATGCGACTGGTCGATATAAGCGGGCCGCGTCAGCGCATAGGAAGTTTCGGTCGTCATGGATTGTTCTCCTGCCTCTGAATTGGCCTGTAAGATAAAAGGCGCACCTCGGCCGCCGTACTTGATCCCTATATGGCGCATTCCGATTGTTCACAGTAGATCCGCTTTTGAGGATGAAGCGTTGAGCAGCTGTTGACGATGACTTGTGTCCACTTGATCGCGATCAATGCGCCCATATCTTCTTAAGAGGAAACTTATGCATCTCAGTCGTGGAGGGAAGCCATGTACCGGAAGATCATCGTAGCGATCGCGCTCGGCGGCATCGACAAGGGAGAAAAAATCCTTCGCAAGGCCGCGTCCCTACTCGACGCAGGCGGCGAGATCATCGCACTCAACGTCGTCGAGGATGTGCCGAGCTATGTCGCGATCGAACTGCCGGCCAATATGGTCGAGGACGCCATGAAGGACAGCCGCGAGCAACTGGAAGCGCTGATCGCCGCAGCCGGTGTTGCGGCAACCGTCGAGATCCGCAACGGCCCGCCCGCCAAAGCCATCATCTCGGCGGCTGAAAGCCACGGCGCCGACCTGATTATCGTCGCCTCTCACGTTCCCGACTTTTCCAATTACTTCATCGGCGCCACCGCCGACCGGGTCGTGCGCCATGCCAAATGCTCGGTGCTGGTCGACCGGCAGAAGGTTTGATCTTGCGCAACTGCAGCCTGTCACGAAGATTTACCGCCCGTGCACTTTGCCACAGTTGCGCGCCCGTCCGTTCGATGCGACGATTGCAATCGGGGTATGAAACGGATTAGCGTGCATGGCCGAGTTCAACGGCATTCGCTGGGCTTATGACAGATATGAATTGATCGCCGACGGTATCGTCCATGGCGTCGGTCTCGTGCTGGCGCTGATCGGCGCCACTGTGCTGATCTTCTACGCCACGGTCTGGAGTTCCTACGGCGCGCTCGCCGCCGCCTGGATCTATGGCGTCGGGCTGGTGCTGACGCTTGCCATTTCCTTTTCCTACAATGCCTGGCCGGTCTCGCGCACCAAATGGTATCTGCGCCGCTTCGATCATTCGGCGATCTTCCTGCTGATCGCTGCCACCTACACGCCCTTCCTCGAACGCGGCGCCGACGATCCGCTGCTCTTGTTCATGCTGGTCGCGATCTGGCTGTTCGCCGCCATCGGCATTATCCTGAAATGCGTCTTTCCCGGGCGTTACGACCGCTTTGCCATCCTGCTTTATCTCGCTATGGGCTGGAGCGGCGTACTGGTGGCCGAGCCCGTCGCCTCGCGCATTCCCGCCGCCTCGATGCTGCTGATCGTCATCGGCGGCGTCATCTATTCGCTCGGCGTCATCTTCCATGTCTGGGAGAAGCTGCGGTTCCAGAACGCCATCTGGCACGGCTTCGTCGTCACCGCCGCGGCGGTGCATTATTCGGCCGTCTTCACCTGTTTCAGCCTGTCGCCACCAGGCCTCTGAACGACTGATGTGCCCGAAGTCGTTCCTGTTTCGCGTCCGTCGTTTACATCTCTCGAGGCGGGGCGTATGCCCGCCTTCGCACACAATATGAACCCGAGCATCATGACAGACGCTGTCTTCCTCCGCGACGCCACCGAAGCCGATCTTTCCGCCATTCGCGATATTTACAATCACGCCGTCGAGCACACGACGGCGATCTGGAACGACACGCTGGTCGATCTCGAAAATCGGTTGGAATGGTTCAGGGCGCGCAAGGCGCGCGGCTTTCCTGTCATTGTCGCCGAACTATCGGGCAAGGTCGCAGGTTACGCCTCCTATGGTGATTGGCGGGCCTTCGACGGCTACCGCCACACGGTCGAGCATTCCGTCTATGTCGACAAGGATTGCCGCGGTGCGGGCATCGGAGAGCGGTTGATGCGGGAACTGATCGCGCGTGCTGCAGCCGCGAACGTCCATGTGATGATCGCCGGCATCGAGGCTGAGAACACCGCCTCGATCAGGCTGCACGAAAAGCTCGGTTTCCGTATCGCCGGCAGATTTTCCGAGGTCGGCATCAAATTCGGCCGCTGGCTGGACCTCACCTGTATGGAACTTCGCCTGCCCGGCAAGGTGGATTGATCCACCTGCCTCGCAATCGTCCGGACTGATCAGCAAGCCATTGTGAACGGCGCGTGCCATCTTTTTATTGTAGTCTGAGCTGTGTAAGAAAGTGGACGGCCTGCTTCGCCGGAGGCGGCCTGAAAGCATCATGGGGGTGAACAGTTCATGGCAATGCAAAGATCGTCGTTCGGTCTCCTTGCCCTCGTCCTTCTAGCATTTCCGCCAGTTGCCGCACGGGCCGCCGATTGCAGCAGTCTGGCCGAGCCGAAGCTCGACTGGCAGGAATGCACCAAGAAAAACCTGATGCTGCAGGGCAGTGATCTCGAGGGCGCCAATCTCGTCGGCACCGATTTTTCGCTGACCGATCTCGCCGGCGCCAATGTCAAATCCGCCAATCTGGAGAAAGCGACGCTGGTGCGTGCCTCATTGGAGGGCGCACATGCTGAAGGCGCCAACTTCGCCAAGATCGAGGCCTATCGCTCCAGCTTCGCCAATATCGCCGCCGAGGGCGCGTCCTTTGCCGGCGCCGAGCTGCAGCGTGCCAATTTCGCCGGCGCCCAGCTCGCCGGCGCGAGCTTCGAAAAGGCCGAACTCGGCCGCGCCGATTTCGACAAGGCGGTGCTGACGGGGGTGAAATTCTCTTTCGCCAATCTCTCCCGCGCCGATCTCTCCAAGGCCATCTTCGAAGGCCCGGCGACCTTCGAGCGCGCCTTCATGTTCCTGACCCGCATCGAAGGCCTCGACCTCTCGGGCGCCGCCGGGCTCGAACAGGCGCAGATCGACCTTGCCTGCGGCGATGCCTCGACCAAGCTGCCGGCCGGCCTTTCGGCACCCTCGACCTGGCCATGCCCTGCCGATCACGATTGATTGGGGCTTCGCGCGATACCGGGGTAAGGCCCTATGGGCAACAATGGCTGGCGGGCACACAACGATCTGGCCGGGGACCGTCGGATTCGATTTAGTGCAATCGGAACTCGCCCGTGACTCGACGCCATTCGTTCGGTCCGATCAGCCGCTGGTGGCTATAGCGAACGGAATGCAGCGGCCCGTCAAGTTCGGTCTGCCAGAAATCCAGGAATCTGTGCATTTCCGGAAAGTCCGGGGCGAGATCGTAATCCTGCCAGATATAGGTCTGTAGAACCGATTCAAAATCCGGCATGCGGTAGAGGATGTGCGCAGTGGTAAGACCGTAACCGTTGAGCTGGCGCTCTATGTCCGATGAAAATTCCATGCTTCATCTCCGTTTCACGACAACGAGAAGGTGGCGCATATCTTTGCGTCCATCAATTGATTCTCAACGCAGAAGCAGTGTTTGTTGTTCCTTCTCAGTGTGTTAGCAGCCATCCATCGCGAGTGCTAATTTTTTTCGCCACCCCCTTGAAATGGAAAAACCGCAAAACCAGATCATTTCCGCAATATGCTCGACAGAGGTTTGCACCCGCCCGGACCGGTCATCCGGTCCGGTCGGGGGAACAACGTCATCATTGTTTGTCCATTGGAGGAAAACATGTCGTTCCGACCGCTTCATGATCGCATTCTTGTCCGCCGAGTCGATTCCGAGGAAAAGACCAAGGGCGGCATCATCATTCCAGACACCGCCAAGGAGAAGCCGCAGGAAGGCGAGGTCATCGCCGTCGGCCCCGGCGCGCGCAACGAAGCCGGCCAGATCCAGTCGCTCGACGTTAAGGTCGGCGATCGCATCCTGTTCGGCAAATGGTCCGGCACCGAGATCAAGATCAATGGCGAAGATCTGCTGATCATGAAGGAAAGCGATGTCATGGGCATTATCGTGGCCCAGGCCGCCGAAAAGATCGCCGCCTGAGGGTTCTCAGCGCACTAGTCAAGAAAAGCTGCCTATCGAAGGAGTGAAAGAATGGCTGCGAAAGAAGTCAAATTCCATACCGATGCCCGTGAACGCATGCTGCGTGGCGTCGACATCCTGGCCAATGCCGTGAAGGTGACGCTCGGTCCGAAGGGCCGTAACGTCGTGATCGACAAGTCCTTCGGCGCTCCGCGCATTACCAAGGACGGCGTTTCGGTCGCCAAGGAAATCGAACTCGAAGACAAGTTCGAAAACATGGGCGCTCAGATGTTGCGTGAAGTTGCATCCAAGACGAACGATCTCGCCGGCGACGGCACGACGACTGCTACCGTGCTCGCCCAGGCGATCGTCAAGGAAGGCGCTAAAGCGGTCGCCTCGGGCATGAACCCGATGGACCTGAAGCGGGGCATCGATCTGGCCGTCGACGCTGTCGTCAAAGAACTGAAAACCAACGCTCGCAAGATCTCCAACAATTCCGAAATTGCCCAGGTCGGCACGATCTCCGCCAACGGTGATTCCGAGATCGGTCGTTACCTCGCTGAAGCGATGGAAAAGGTCGGCAATGAAGGTGTCATCACCGTCGAGGAAGCCAAGACCGCCGAAACCGAACTCGAAGTGGTCGAAGGCATGCAGTTCGACCGCGGCTATTTGAGCCCGTATTTTGTTACCAACCAGGACAAGATGCGGGTCGAACTCGAGGACCCCTACATTCTCATCCACGAGAAGAAGCTCTCCAACCTGCAGTCGATGCTGCCGGTTCTCGAAGCCGTCGTCCAATCCAGCAAGCCGCTGCTGATCATCGCTGAAGACGTCGAAGGCGAAGCGCTTGCTACCCTCGTCGTCAACAAGCTGCGCGGCGGCCTCAAGATCGCCGCCGTCAAGGCGCCTGGCTTCGGCGACCGCCGCAAGGCCATGCTCGAAGACATCGCCATCCTGACCGGCGGCACCGTCATCTCCGAAGACCTCGGCATCAAGCTCGAGAACGTGACGCTCGACATGCTCGGCCGTGCCAAGAAGGTGTCGATCGAGAAGGAAAACACCACGATCATCGACGGTGCTGGCTCGAAGACGGAGCTTGACGGTCGCACGGCTCAGATCCGCGCCCAGATCGAGGAAACCACCTCCGACTACGACCGCGAGAAGCTGCAGGAACGCCTTGCCAAGCTTGCCGGCGGCGTTGCTGTTATCCGCGTCGGCGGCTCGACCGAAGTCGAGGTGAAGGAGAAAAAGGATCGCGTCGACGACGCGCTTCATGCAACCCGTGCCGCCGTCGAAGAGGGCATCTTGCCCGGCGGTGGCGTTGCCCTTCTGCGCGCCGTCAAGGCGCTCGATAATCTCAGCGTGGCCAACCAGGACCAGCGCGTCGGCATCGAGATTGTGCGCCGCGCAATCGAAGCCCCGGTACGGCAGATCGCCGAAAACGCCGGTGCAGAAGGCTCGATCGTGGTCGGCAAGCTGCGGGAGAAGAGCGAATTCTCCTATGGCTGGAACGCTCAGACCGGCGAATATGGCGATCTCTATGCGCAGGGCGTCATCGATCCGGCGAAAGTGGTGCGCGCGGCGCTTCAGGACGCAGCCTCCGTTGCCGGTCTGCTGGTGACGACGGAAGCGATGATCGCCGAGAAGCCCAAGAAGGAGGCCGCTCCGGCCATGCCCGCCGGCCCCGGCATGGACTTCTAAGCGATCGGCCCGCCCTGCTCTTAAGGGCGGGCCTCCCCACGCACTAGCGAATGAACCAAGTTCCATCGGTCAACATCAGTGGAGCCAAGCTATGAGAAAGGAAAGCATCAGCAATTCCATACAGCAGGAAGCCACGGCGGCTATCAGCGCGGCGCATCTGCTTTATCCGGCCAAACATTTCGGTCACCCGCGTGACGTGCTCACCGCCGCCGACATCGGCAATGACGAGAAGCGCGCCATTCTCGCGTCATGGGCATCGGATATTTTCGCGATCGATTCCGCACCGGCCCTTCGCCTTTATCCCGGTGCGGAAACAGCCGTCTCCTATGACGAGATTGTTGAAGCGCTGAAAACGTTGGACAAGGGCGACCAGCAATCTGGCAACCAAGATTCGCCCGCTTCCTCGCGTGCCCACAGGATCCGCCGTCGAAAGCTGCCGCCACGCCGGCTCCCCGGTCTTGGCTTGTGCAGCTACTGGAAAGGAGAACGCCGCCGACAGCTATTCGAAACCTGATCCTCTCTCTACCTGCCGCGTGCCTCTTGAGGACGCAGGCATGATTTTTGCCGACGACTCTTTGCTCAACAGAGGAGGTTTTGCCGATGAAGATCGCTCAGATTGCACCGCTCGCCGAAAGCGTTCCGCCGAAGCTCTACGGGGGAACCGAGCGGATCGTTTCCTATCTTACTGAAGAACTCGTCACACAGGGACATGACGTCACGCTCTTTGCCAGCGGCGATTCCGTCACCCAGGCGAAGCTGGTGGCGTGTGCGGACGTCGCCCTGCGGCTCAACCCGGCGGTCAAGGACCATCTGCCGCATCAGGTCGTGATGCTGGAGGAGATCCGTCGGCGGGCGGATGAGTTCGATGTGCTACATTTCCACATCGATCTTCTGCATTTTCCGCTGATCCGCGATTTCGCCCATCGCACGGTCACGACGCTGCACGGGCGGCTGGACCTGCCGGATCTCAAGCCATTCTACACGGCGTTCCCGGATATTCCGCTCGTGTCGATCTCCAACGACCAGCGGCGTCCGATGCCACCGGTCGATTGGCGCGGAACGGTCTATCACGGTTTGCCGGCCGATATTCTTCCCTTCACCGAGAACCCTAGGGGCAATTACCTCGCCTTCCTTGGGCGTATTTCCCCGGAAAAGCGCCCCGACCGCGCTATCCAAATCGCGGCAAAGGTCGGAATGCCGCTGAAGATCGCCGCCAAGATCGATAATGCCGACAAGGCCTATTGGGAAGCTGTTATAGAGCCCATGGTGAGGAGGCACCCGCAGGTTGAATTCATCGGTGAGATCAATGAACAACAGAAAGCTGACTTCCTCGGAAATGCGGGCGCTCTGCTGTTCCCGATCGACTGGCCGGAGCCCTTTGGGCTGGTGATGATCGAGGCGATGGCCTGCGGCACGCCGGTGATCGCTTTCGGCTGTGGCTCCGTCCCGGAGGTGATTGACAACGGCATCTCCGGCATCCTGGTCGACAGCGTCACCGAAGCGGCCGAGAACGTCGAATGGGCGCTCCGCCTCGATCGGCGCAGGGTGCGAGCCACATTCGAAAAGCGCTTCACCGCGCAACGGATGGCGCGCGGCTATCTCGACATCTATCGCAACTTGCCGGGCGTTCGTACCAAAGCCGCGCCTATCCGTCGGTCGAATGGTCCAGCGCGCGACCTGCAGGCTGTCGCCTGACGTCAAGGAGGAGACATGTCGAACATTTCTGCGGACAGCAACCCCGCCGCAGCATTGCCAGGCCCGGCGGCACCGGTCGCGCAGTTTTTCATTCCGGCGGCCGCGTCGCTGCAGGAGCGACGGCCGCGTACCCTGAAGCACGGCGATACTTTCGCCGTCTTCGATTACAATGGCGACGCTCTGTCCGGTCCCGGCAGCCCGGAAGGTCTTTTCCATTGCGATACCCGTTATCTCTCGCATTTCTACCTGACGATCAATGGGCAACGGCCGATGCTCCTGTCGTCGACGCTGCGAGATGACAACGCCACGCTGACCTGCGATCTCACCAATCCTGATCTATTCGATAAGAATGGAAAGCTGGCTCTGGCTCATGACCTGATTCATTTGCGCAGGTCACGGTTTCTCTGGAATGCTCGCTGTTATGAGCGGGTGGCCGTGAGGAATTACGACGACCGGCGGCAACATGTCCGAATCCAAATCGCCTTCGAAGCCGATTTCGCCGACCTTTTCGAAGTCCGTGGAACCGTAAGAGCAAGGAGAGGGCGCCATCTTCCCGCCATCATAGAGCAGGATTGCGTCCTGCTTTCCTATATCGGCCTGGACGGCCGCAAGCGGTCGACGCGGTTTTCCTTCGTACCGGAACCGGCCGAAATCCGCAGCAATCTCCTCACCTATGATCTCCATCTTGAGCCGCAGCAGACAAAATCGCTCTTCATCAAGATCGGCTGCGATCAGACCCCCGCCGATCCACCGAGCAACCGCTCCTTCTTCTTGGCCCTGCGGGATGCCCGGCGTGCATTGCGAGCCTCTTCCTCGCGCGCGGCGTCGATCGCAACGTCCAACGAGATATTCAACGAAGCCGCGCGGCGCAGCGTCTCCGACCTCTACATGCTGATGACCGACAAGCCGGAAGGTCCTTATCCCTACGCCGGCATTCCCTGGTTCAGCACCGTCTTCGGCCGTGACGCCCTGATCACGGCGCTTCAGACACTTTGGCTCGATCCGGAGATCGCCCGCGGGGTTCTCGGCCATCTGGCAGCCAACCAGGCGACGGACATCGATCCTGCCTCTGACGCCGAGCCAGGCAAGATCCTGCACGAAATCCGCTTTGGCGAAATGGCCGAACTTGGCGAGGTTCCATTCCGGCGCTATTACGGCAGCATCGATTCGACGCCGCTGTTTGTGATACTGGCCGGCGAATATCTCAAACGAACCGGTGATCTTGCGACGATCGACCGTCTCCTGCCACATCTGGAAGCGGCACTGACATGGGTCGACGAACATGGCGATCGTGACGGCGACGGCTTCATTGAATATGGACGGCTGACGGAAGAAGGATTGATCAATCAAGCATGGAAAGATAGCCACGATTCGGTCTTCCATGCCGACGGCACATTGGCCAAGGGGCCAATCGCAATCGTTGAGGTCCAGGCTTATGTCTACGCCGCATGGCAAAGTGCTGCCGAAATCTTCCGGCGGACCGGCAGGCCGGAACGAGCGGCGAGCTTTCTCGCGCGGGCGGAGGGACTGCGCCGTGCCTTTGACATCAGCTTCTTCGACGAGGAACTTGGCACATATGTGTTGGCCCTCGACGGAGACAAGCGGCCCTGCCGGGTTCGATCTTCCAATGCCGGCCATGCTCTGTTCGCCGGCATTGCTTATCCTGAACGGGTCGCACAGATTACCCGCACTCTGATGAGTGCCTCGTCCTTCTGTGGCTGGGGCATCCGCACCATTCCCTCCACGGAACCGCGTTACAATCCGATGAGCTACCACAACGGCTCGATCTGGCCACATGACAATGCCTTGATCGCCAGCGGCCTTGCCCGCTATGGCTATCGCGCCGAAGCCGCGCGGATATTCGAGGGATTGTTTGCCGCCTCGACCTATATCGACCTGCGGCGGCTCCCCGAACTCCTCTGCGGCCTGCCGCGCCAGCGGGCACGGGGGCCGACCTTCTATCCGGTCGCCTGCTCGCCTCAAGCATGGGCGGCAGCCGCTCCTTTGTCGCTGCTGCAATCCTGTCTCGGCCTCGACTTCGACCCGAATGGCTTGCGCATCAGCTTCAACGTGCCGCAACTTCCCCCGTTCCTGGACGAAGTGATCTTACGACGCCTGTTGATCGGCAATGGCTCGGCTGACGTCGCCATTCGCCGATCGGGACGCCAGGTCGTGGTGGATGTGATGGATCGCCACGGCAATGTTCAGGTGCTCACGACAGCATGACGGATCAGTGGGGGAGGTGGGTCATCCGCCTCTCCTATTCCGGCTCCTCTTCATCGGAACTCAGCAGATCAACAAGCGCAGCAACCCTACCTGTTGGCAGGGGCCGGCCTTCACTCATCAAGGCTTCGTCGTTGCTGGCCCACGCAAATGCCTCGGCGAGTTCAGCCTGGGTGGCACCTGTCGCGATAACCTCGGCCACGAGCGTTTCATCGGCGGGCCCGAGGACGGCGATGACGTCCTTTGAAGTCATTGTCATAACCATTGCTCCTCTCTCAAGCTACGCCCAGATATGGTGGCGCCTTCGAAGAAAAGCAATTTTTCCGTTGAGAAATTCCGTCTTCTTGAAACGGTAAACTGCTGAATTATATCAGTATTGTCGATCGCCGAGCAGGGATCGACAGGTCCAGGAGACGCCTGTCGCTCTTGGCGTTTCCTGTATCCATGTTGCTTGTAAGGAGGATATGGCTATGAGGACAAACCTCGATTTCTCTCCCCTGATCCGGTCGAGCGTCGGCTTCGAGCGGATGTTGAACGCGCTCGAGGCTGCAAGCCGCGCCGAGACAATCGACAACTGGCCGCCTTACGATATCGTCAAAACCGGCGAGGACGAATACCGCATCGCCATGGCGGTGGCGGGCTTCTCGCAGGACGAGCTAGCGATCATCCACGAGCAGAACATGCTCGTCGTCTCAGGGCAGAAGGCCAACGGCGAAGATGTTCAATACCTGCATCGCGGCATTGCTGGTCGAAGCTTCCAGCGTCGGTTCGAATTGGCTGACCACGTCAAGGTCGTGGATGCCCGCCTCGTCAACGGTCTGCTGACCATCGATCTCAAGCGTGAAATTCCTGAAGAGATGAAGCCGCGCCAGATCGAGATCGGAACTGGGAATGCAATGCCGAAGGCCGAGACCCGGCAGATCGAGGCCGAGACGCAGGCAGCCTGAACCGTCAGGAATGCCCAAGAACCACCAGAAAGGAGTAAGCCATGAGTGTTCGTGATTTGATTCCCTGGGGCCGCAGCAACGGCCACCAAGTTCCGAGTCTCCTCCGCGAGGACGACCATGATCCTTTCCTATCGCTCCATCGCGAGGTAAACCGGCTGTTCGACGATGCTTTCCGCAGCTTCGGCGCTGGCCTGCGGTCACTGCGTGGCGCCAGCGGTTTCGGTGCCGGCTGGCCGAGTGTCGAGATCTCCGACACCGATAAGGATATCAAGGTGACGGCCGAAGTCCCCGGCCTTGAGGAAAAGGACATCGATGTCCTCCTCGATGACGGCGTTCTGACGCTGAAGGGTGAAAAGCGTTCGGAGACTGAAGACAAGGAGAAGCAGTTCTCGGAGCGCTACTATGGCCGCTTCGAGCGACGCATCCCGCTCGGCACCGAGGTCAAGGAAGATCAGGTCGACGCCACCTTCAAGAATGGCGTCCTGACTGTCACCTTGCCGAAGACCGAAAAGGCGCTCTCACAGGTCAAGCGCATCGCCATCAGAAGCTGATCGAAACCAGTGCGCGGCGGCCGACCACCTGGCGGCCGCCGCTACCATGTCGTCCATGGCGGCACGGAAATTTCCGTCGCGCTTAGTCTCCACATGGCCGCTGGATCGGCAGATGCCGATCGCAGGTTCAGGCCTATTTCCCCGGCTCGAACACCATGGAGTGGCCGTTGATGCAGTAGCGCAGGCCGGTCGGTGGCGGACCATCCGGAAAGACGTGGCCGAGATGGGCTTCGCAGCTGCCGCAACGGATTTCGGTGCGCACCATGCCAAAGGCCGTGTCGCGATGTTCGGTCACCGCACCGGGCGATACCGCTTCGAAATAGCTCGGCCAGCCGCAGCCGGCATCGAATTTCGTGTCGGAGCGGAAAAGCGGCGCGTTGCAGCCGACGCAGCGGTAAAGCCCCGTCTCGAACGAATCCCAGTAAGGGCCGGTGAAGGCGCGTTCGGTGCCGTGCTGGCGCGTGATGCGGTATTGCTCGGGGGAGAGCTGCTCTTTCCATTCGGCATCGGTCTTATGGATCTTGGCGGTGGTCGCAGTTTCGGACATGAGGTGCTCCTTTCGCCGAGGGGCGTTTCCGTTTGCGCAAAATGTGGTGCGCCGCGTTCACTTCATCAAGTCTCCAGCGCGGCGCCATGAGATTGGCGGCATACCGCAATTGGAGTAAGACGCTTGCTTTTACATCCGTTAGGGGTTTTCTGTTAGGGTTAATGTTACGTGCATTGGAGAATCACTGGTGTTTGAGGCGGCAATCGTCCTGCTTTACGGCCTGGTGGCCGTGGCCGCCATGGCGGTCACGCTGTTGGAAGGCTGGGCCAACCATGACGGCTTGACGCTCCATCGTCTCGCCGGGCTCTTCGCCTGCCTGCTCTGGCCGCTGACGCTTCTGGTCTTTATCCTGCATGGTTGCATCACCCGGCTGCTGACGCGCCTTTCCCGACCGATGGCCTGATCGGCTTCGAACATCGTAATGCAGTGCGGCCTGCGGCCGAAATCGCTTGAGACGCTCCCCCATTTCGCCTAAGCCAGAACAAGGGCCGGTTTTCTTCGGCTTTTTCGTCTGTCGCCTTTACAGCGCCGCGTGTCTTGTCGGACGTGCAAAGGACTGTAATATTTTGAATTATGCAGTAGAGGAGGAGACATGGCCGATGTCACGGCTCTGACATTTCTGGCCCTGTGTCTGCCGCTCGTCGGCGCTCTTGCCGCTCCCTTCGTCATCCGCATTTTCGGCGCAAACGGTGCCTGGCTCCTGGCGATCGCTCCCTTGCTCGCCTTCCTGCATTTTCTGCGTTTCGTTCCCAAGATCGCGCGCGGCGAGGTCGTCACCGGCGGGTATTCCTGGGTGCCGAGCTTTCATCTCTCCTTTTCCTGGTTCCTCGACGGCCTATCGCTGGCTTTCGCGCTGTTGATCACCGGCATCGGCACGCTGATCGTGCTTTATGCCGGCGGCTATCTCAAGGGACACAAGGATCAGGGCCGCTTCTTCTCCTTCATCTTCCTCTTCATGGGCGCGATGCTCGGCGTCGTCGTTTCCGACAGTTTCCTGATGCTCTTCATCTTCTGGGAGCTGACGTCGATCACGTCCTTCCTGCTGATCGGCTTCGATCACCAGCGGGCGGCGGCTCGCCGCGCTGCCCTGCAGGCGCTTGTAGTGACCGGCGGGGGAGGGCTCTGCCTGTTGGCCGGCCTGCTGATCCTCTGGAATATCTCAGGCGTCACGGAGATGTCGCGGCTCATCGGAACGGGCGATGTCGTGCGCGAAAGCCCGTTCTATCTCGCAGCCCTCCTTCTGGTCCTGGGCGGCGCCTTCACCAAGTCGGCCCAATTTCCCTTTCATTTCTGGCTGCCGAACGCCATGGAGGCGCCGACGCCGGTTTCGGCCTATCTGCATTCGGCCACAATGGTGAAAGCAGGCGTCTATCTGCTGATGCGGCTCAATCCCGTCATGGGGGCAACGCCTGCCTGGGAAATCCTTCTGCCCTTCTTCGGCGGGCTGACGCTGGTGGTCGGTACCGCACTCGCCATCCGCCAGACCGACCTGAAGCTCAAGCTTGCCTATACCACCGTCTCCTCGCTCGGCCTGCTCGTCATGCTGATCGGCTTCGGCTCGGACCATGCGGTCGAGGCGGCGGCGCTTTATCTGGTGGCGCATTCTCTCTTCAAGGGCGCGCTCTTCATGATCGCCGGCATCATCGATCACGAGACCGGCACGCGCGATATCACCAGGCTCAGTGGCCTGATGCGGGCGATGCCGCTCACCTGGATGATCGCGCTTTCGGCGGCCTTCTCCATGGCCGGCCTGCCGCCCTTCTTCGGTTTCCTCGCCAAGGAGGAGATCTACACGGCACTCGTCGGTGCCGATGTCCGCGCGATCACATTTACCGCGATAACCGTCTTCGGCAATGCGCTGATGTTCGCCGTCGCCTTCGCCGTGGCGCTGAAACCCTTCCTCGGACGGCCGGTGGAGACGCCGAAACCTCCGCATGAAGCACCCGTCCTGCTTTGGCTCGGCCCGGCCGTTCTCGCCGTCCTCGGCCTGCTCGCGGCGATCTTCTCGACCTTCAGCCATACCGTGCTGTCCTCCCCGCTCGCTACCGCCATCCGCCAGACATCCGTCGACATCGACATTTCGCTGACGCCGCATATCGGCCTGCCCTTGGCGCTCTCCGCCCTGACCATACTGCTCGGTATCGGCGTTTACTGGCAGCTGGCGCGCGCCCGTTTCCTGATGGCCATCTTCTTGCGCGCGGCCGGACCCGGGCCGGACCATGGCTTTGATGTCGCTATATCGGGCCTTGTCCGCTTCTCGGGCCGCCTCATGCGTGTCCTCCAGCCGGGGCGGCTGGAGATCTATGTCACCTGCAGCTTCCTTTGCGTTGCCGCCATCCTCATCGTCCCCCCGGTCGTCTATGGCGAACTGCCGCGCCTTCCGGCCTGGCCGGCCGATGTCAGGCTCTATGAATGGGCGGTCTTTCTGATCGCCGCCTTCGGCCTTGCCGCCGTGCTGGTCGCCCGCGACCGGTTGACGGCGATCGTCTCGCTCGGCATCCAGGGTTTCGCCGTCGCCATCATCTTCCTGCTGTTCGGCGCGCCGGATCTGTCGTTTACCCAGTTCATGGTGGAAACGCTCTCGGTGGTCATCCTCGCGCTGGTGATGACCAGGCTTCGCCTATCTCCCGCCGATCGGCGGCCGCTCGGCCGCAAGCTCTTCGACGGTGCGCTGGCGCTTGTCTGCGGCCTCGGCTTCATGCTTTTGCTGATGCGGGCGACCGAGGCGCCGTTCGACGATGCGTTGACGGCTTTCTTCAACGCCTATTCCAAATCGATCGCCCACGGCGCCAACGTCGTCAACGTCATCATCGTCGATTTCCGCGGCACCGACACGCTCGGCGAAATTGCCGTTGTCGCGGTCACCGGCCTTGCCATCCTGGCGCTGATCCGCATCCGCGCCGGCAGCGAGCGCAAGCTTGCCGCCAATGATCCCACGGCGGAGGGCTGATCGCATGAACACCCTCATTTTCCGCACCGTCGCCCCGTTTCTCACCGCGCTGATGCTGCTTTTTTCAGTCTTCGTGCTGCTGCGCGGCCATAACGAGCCGGGCGGCGGCTTCATCGGCGGGCTGATCGCTGCCTCCGGACTGGCAATTTACGGCATTGCCCGCGGTGTTGGCGCCGTTCGCCGCGCGCTGTACTTCCATCCGCTGTCGATTGCCGGCTTCGGCCTGCTCCTGTCGACCATGGCGGGTCTTCTCTCCATCCTCTTTGCCGTTCCCTTCATGACCGGCCTCTGGATTTATCCGAAGCTTTTCGGCGCCGAGATGCCGCTGTCGAGCGTCATGCTCTTCGATGTCGGCGTCTATCTCGTCGTGCTCGGCGCCATCACCTCGATCGCGCTGGCATTGGAAGAAAAGGAGGTGGAATGATGGAGCCGCTTCTCGCGATCCTCGTCGGCCTGTTCTTTGCCGCCGCCATCTATCTGATGCTGTCGAAATTCTCGATCCGCATCATGCTCGGCATCGCCATCCTCGGCAATGCCGTCAACCTGCTGCTCTTTACCGGCGGCCGGCTGACGCGCGAGGTGCCGCCGATCATCCCGGTGGGTCTCGACAGCTTGCCCGCAGGCACGGCCAACCCGTTGCCGCAGGCCCTCATCCTGACGGCGATCGTCATCTCCTTCTCCTTCCTTGCCTTCCTGCTGGTGCTGACCTACCGCGCCTATCAGGACCTCGGCACCGACAACACCAGCGACATGCGCGCCGCCGAGCCCGACGACCGGCCGCTGCCGCCATTGGGGTATTAAGGATGTTGGTGCGGATGCTCACCCCATGGCAAACCCTCTCGTGCGATAGCGGAGGCGCCATCTAATGGCCGCCCCAACCTCTACCGTCGATCTCTCCGCCGCCCTGATCACCGTCCCGGTGCCGATCGGCCATTGGCTTGCCATCCTGCCGGTCGCCCATTGCATCACGCTGGGTGCCGTCCTGCTGATGCTGCGCGCCTATCCCCGCCTGCAGGCCTGGCTTGCCATCCCAGGCCTTGCCGCGCTGGCGCTGATCGATGCGGCACTGCTCGCCAAGGTCGCCGCCGAAGGGCCGCTCACCATGGTCATGGGCCGCTGGCTGCCGCCCTTCGGCATCGCCTTCACCGTCGATCTCTTCGGTGCGCTGATGGCCTTCACCGCAGCCCTTGCCGCGCTCGCCGGCGGCATCTATGCGCTGGCCGATATTGGTGAGAGCGGCCGGCGATATGGTTTCTTCCCGCTGCTGATGCTGCTGATGGCCGGCGTCACCGGCGCCTTTCTTACCGGCGATGTCTTCAATCTCTATGTCTGGTTCGAGGTGCTGCTGATCTCCTCCTTCGGGCTGATCATCCTTGGCTCCGAGCGCCAACAGATCGACGGTGCGCTGAAATATGCGGTACTCAATCTCATCGCCACGACGTTGTTCCTGATAGGCGTCGGCATCCTCTATGCCGCCTTCGGCACCCTCAACATGGCCGATATAGCTGCAAAAGCCGCGGATTTGCGCGGCACGGCGCCTCTGATGACGCTGGCAAGCCTCTTCCTGCTCGCCTTCGGCATGAAAGCGGCGGCCTTTCCGGTCAATTTCTGGCTGCCGGCCGCCTACCATACGCCGCGCATCACCGTATCGGCGCTGTTTGCCGGCCTGCTGACCAAGGTCGGCATCTACGCGCTGATCCGGGTGATGGTCATGCTGCTGCCGATGGAGCGGCAGGAATTGAGCCTGGTGATCGCACTCGCCGCCGCCGCGACCATTCTCGTCGGCGCTCTCGGCGCGCTTGCCGAAAACGATATCCGCAGGCTGTTCGGCTATGTCGTCATATCGGGCATCGGCAACATGCTTGCCGGCGTCGCGCTTGGCGGCCTTGGCGGCATCAGCGGCGCGGTCTTCTATGCGCTCCATTCCATGGTGCTGATGACGGCGCTTTATCTTGCCGCCGGCGAGATCGCCCGCCGCGGCGGCGGCTTTTCGCTATCGGCCCTCGGCGGGCTCTACAGGCAAAGCGGTGGCTTCACCGCGCTCTCCCTCGTGCTCTTCCTTGCCGCCTGTGGCCTGCCGCCCTTTTCCGGCTTCTGGCCGAAGGTCATCCTCGTCAAGGCCTCGCTCGATCTCGGCGCCTGGTGGCTGGCGGCCGCGATCCTGATTGGCGGTTTTCTGACGACAATTGCCTTCGGCCGGCTCTTCCTGCTCGCCTATTGGCGCCCGGCGGCGATAGCCCTGACACCGACAGTCCTGACACCGTCCGGACCGAGGTGGCGCACCGGTCTGCCGCTCGCCGCGCTGACAGCGCTGGTCGTCGGCTTCGGCATCTTGCCGGAACAGTTGCTGGCGCTGTCGCAATCCGCAGCTGCCGGCCTTGCCGATCCCCAGGCCTATCTTCACTCGGTCTTCCCGGAAGGAGGCGCGCCGTGATCTTCGTCCTCTTCAACCTGCTGCTGGCCGTTGCCTGGATCGCCGTCACCGGCAGCGCCTCACCGCACAACCTCATCTTCGGCTTGCTGCTTGGCGCCCTGGCGCTGGTCATCATCCGCGAATCCTTCGGCGGCAAGGGACATATCCCCCGCGTCCTCCCGGTGCTCTCGCTTGCCATTCTGTTCCTGAAGGAATTGTCGCTGTCGGCCTGGAAGGTCACGGTCACCGTCCTCTCGCCCGATATGAAGCTGAAGCCCGGCATCTTCGCCTTTCCGCTGACGCTGACGAGCGATTTCGAGATCACTTTGCTGGCAAACCTGATCACGCTGACACCTGGCACGCTTTCGGTCGACGTCTCGACAGATCGCCGAATGCTCTATGTCCATGCGCTCGATTGTTCCGATCCTGAGGCCACCAAGCGTGATATCGCCAACGGTTTCGAACGCAAGATCATGGAGGCCTTCCGGTGATCACGCCTGCCGCGATTATCGCAGTCGCATCTTCGACCGCACTCGTCATCCTCGGCCTGGCGCTGATCCTCACCGTCTGGCGCGTCGTTGCCGGCCCGACATTGCCGGATCGTATTCTTGCCCTCGACATGCTGACCGGTATCGCCATCGGTTTCATTGCGGTCATCGCGGTCAAGACCAGCTTTTCGCTCTATATTGATATCGCCATCTCGCTCGGCCTTGTCGGTTTCCTGGCGACTGTCGCCTTCGCCCGCTTTGTGCTGTCGCGCGGCAATATCAAATCGAAGCCATCTGCGGCAAATGGCAACACGCAAAAGCGGGCAGGGGGCAAGAAGCGATGATCGATTATATCGTGGCTGCCATCACCGCCCTGCTGCTGATCGTCGGAGCGCTCTTTGCTCTTGCAGCGGCAATCGGCCTTGTCAGGCTGCCCGATCTCTACACGCGCATGCACTCGGCCTCGAAGGCGGGGACGGTCGGCTCCGGCCTATTGCTCCTCGCCGCCGGCCTCTATTCGCAAGATCTGGCGATTCTCGCCCGCGCCATCGCCGGCTTTATCTTTTTCCTGCTGACGGCGCCGGTGTCTGCCCATCTCCTTGCCAGAACTGCCCACCGTTCAGGATATGATCTCGGTGAACTCTCGGTCCGTGACGATATCAGAGATCTTTGAGCCTATGCTGTTCGCCGACATTACCAGATTTATGCAAAACTTATGCACAGGAAGCTGTGAGTAAAGCTTGGCGGAAAGCCCTTCAATTCTTCATCTGTCACATTTTCTCAAGAAAAACGACAAATAATAATTGGCCTTTTGGTCAAACGATGGTATTTGAAAATGCAAGTAGAGTTCTGATTGTGAATTGCAATCGTACTGCTTCCAAGTCGCTCAGTTTTGATTTTCAATGTCTAAACTGAGGCCATAGCCCGGAGCATGACGTAGTGGTTTCCAATCAGGCAGTATAAGGACAGGTCTCGCTCTTCGGAATCTAGGGGTGGATTTCGCGTTTTTCGAAACAGAAGATCGCTTCCGGTGCTTTTGCTGTTCGCTTCTACGAGGCGGGTCTTTGACGTGTCGGTCAAAGACCGTTTGTGCATGCTAACAGGAGAAAAAATATGACGGATATAGCGACCGGCAATGCGCCGGAGCTGCTTGTGGAACTGACGGCCGACATCGTTGCGGCCTATGTCAGCAACCATGTTGTACCGGTCAGCGACCTGGCCAATCTGATTTCCGACGTGCATTCGGCACTGAGCAACACGTCCGTACCGCAGCCTGCTGCGGCGATCGTCGAAAAGCAGAAGCCTGCAGTTTCTGTCCGCAAGTCCGTACAGGACGAGCAGATCACGTGTTTGGAATGCGGCGGCAACTTCAAGTCCCTCAAGCGTCACCTGATGACGCATCACAGCCTCTCGCCGGAAGAATACCGCGAGAAGTGGGACCTGCCGACCGATTACCCGATGGTAGCGCCCGCTTATGCCGAAGCGCGTTCGCGCTTGGCAAAGGAGATGGGCCTCGGGCAACGCCGCAAGCGCGGCCGCGGCTGAGCTTTTTCGAAAGCATCGACGACAAAAAGCCGGGTCTTGTGCCCGGCTTTTTTGTGTGCCTTTTCAAGGCATGGAAAATAATCTCGATGGGGCTATTCCAGGAAAGTGCAAAATGGTTTTCCCGGGCAAAGCGCGAAGCGGTTTTGCCGGGAGTTGGGTAAACGAAAGGTTGGAGCGGTTCTGCGCTTCTATCAAAAGCTGAATCGCGCCGGTGATCCAACCTTTCGCAGATGATTCGGACGGGCGCCAAGATAGTCTGAGCGACCCCGTCTTATGCTTCGCCGACAGGCTTAGAATGTATTCCTATACTATCAGCAAGTGTTAATGTATTCGATGTGCCAAGGCAGGCGCTGTCCAGCTCGATCGGCTGTGGCCCTTCCGATCAGCAATCATCCCAGTCAAGCCGCGGCGCGGACTCTTGCCTCTTCGCGAATCCTGTTCACCATCGAGCGCAGTCCGTTCGAGCGCTGCGATGACAGATTCTCCACCAGGCCGATCTTCGAGAATATCTCGAAGGCATCGAGCCCGGCGATGTCGGATGCGGTCTTGCCGGAATAGGTGGCAAGCACGATGGCGACGAGGCCGCGCACGATATGGGCGTCGGAATCACCCTCGAAGCTCATGACCGGGTTGTCGGGATCGCCTGTCGTATGCGTCACCAGCCAGACCTGGCTGGCGCAGCCCATCACCTTGTTCTCCGAGGTGCGCTTCTCCTCGGCCAAGTCGGGCAGCGCCTTGCCGAGTTCGATGACATAGCGGTAGCGGTCTTCCCAATCGTCCAGGAAAGCGAAGTCGTCGATGATCTGGTCGAGGGATGCCATGGTAGCCTTTCACTATTAAAGCAGTTCCAGCAAAAGTGCGCAGCGGTTTTGCGTCCGGAATGCGTCAGGAAGTGCTCTAACACTGCATATAGGTGAAAGACCGGCGGATTTGAACCGCTAAAAAGAAACGCCGTGAGGGATGAGCATCCTCACGGCGCAGCAACATGCTGAATTAAACAGGGCAGGCACGTCAGGCATGGGGCCTCTCCGCGTCATGCGGACCGCCGATGCAAGCTATAAAACCGAAAGGCATTGCGGACGAATGCCCGCGAAATTTCGTCAGGTCGCCGGCTTCGGCGTCGGCAGCGGAATAGCGCCGGTCACCACCGTCTCAGGAGAGGCATCATCCTCGACCGGCGGACGGTAAGGCATCGGCTGGTTGAGCGCAGCCTTTGCCTCGCGCACCTTTTCCTGGATAGCAGGTGCTGCCAGCGAAGGCATGTTGAGCGCCACCGGCATCTGCGGTTCGGCAAGCTTTGCGGTCGCCGGCGCCTCGTCCTTGAACTGGCTGTCGAGAAGTTCGTAGGCGACGCGGGCGCCCTCGCGGGCCCGGTAGCCGAGCGCGGTGAAGGTTTCGGCGCCCTTGGCACAAACCTCGGGCTTTTCCGAGCACATGCCTGTGAGATAGTCATAGGCGCCGCTTGCCGCCGTGAACGCGTCGGAAAGCTGCAATTGCGGGCCGTTGGCCAACTTGTCGGAACTCTCCGTGCTGAAGACGGAAAGAAGCACGAGCACGAGGCCAAACCAGAAGGATCCTTTGATCAGAAACCACATTGTCGTCGCCCATCCTGTTTTCCCCGTCCGGTTCTTGTCGCCGAATCAGGCCGGTTGTCCGGTGTGTTTTCACCCTACCGCCAAGTTGCGAATGCCGCTTTTCGAAACTCACGCGCATTTGCGGCAAATTTAGTTCAAATTTTAGCGAACGGTATTTGAGCCGCATTTTAGTCGAATGCGAGCGATCGCCGTTAAGCATCAGGGCAACACCTGCTTGCAATTGCAGGGCTTTTGCTAGCTCGCCTTGCCACAAGAGTTAACGCAATGCTGAAATATGAGGAAAATCCGTCGCTTACCCCATATTAACCACAAAAGGCAAAGAGCCTTCCAGATGCTTCAAAACGGGAATTTCGGCCGTTTCAGCCTGTGAACAGCGCTTTTGCCTTATCCTTTCTTTAAGTCGCCAAGGCCTATTGTCCGGATCGATCGACAGCCTTTCGGGCGGGTATTGCGTGCGTGTATTGAGTAACATTGGCGGCTGGATGACGGCCCTCGTAGACCGGGCAGCGACAAGCTGGCTCTCCCGGACGGGCGGCGGCGAAGCCGTACGCCAACGCGAGCTCGCGATCCTGCGCCGCCTCGTGCTGTTCTCGTCGGCCGCTCTCGTTGCCGCTCCTATCGGCCTTTCGGTAGTCACAAGTCCGGCCGTCGCGCTGCCGGCGGGTGTCGCCGTGGTCTGCGCCGCCTTTCTCTTTTCCGCCGTCGGCAGCATCGCGCTCGCCCGTCAGGGTTCGTCTTCCGGTATCGCCACGCAGTCGGCCGAGGATTTCTTCCTTGCAGCCACCCCCGGCCTCGTCTTCTTCCTGGACCCGCACGGCAGTGTGGCGACGGTCGGCGGCCGCGACCGGCGCGATTTCCTTGCCTGGATGCGCGATCCCAAGGGCAGGGGCTTCCTCGAGCAGGTGCATGTCTCCGACCGCATCCTTTTCCTGCAGGCGCTTGATGACCTGCGCCGGGGCGAGGATGCTCAGAGCGTCGATCTGCGCCTCGATCGGCCCTCGGTCTCGCGCGATCAACGCCAGTTCGCCTATCTCAGAATGGACATGACCGCCCGGCGCGATGCCGATGGCGAGCTTGCCGCCATCATTGCCCAGCTGCGCGATGTCTCCATCGAGCAGCAGCTGCGTGACGAGGCCCAGAACCGCGCGGCCGATGCCGAATCCGCAAACGACGCCAAGTCGCGCTTCCTCGCCGCCGTCAGCCATGAACTGCGCACGCCGCTGAACGCCATTCTCGGTTTTTCCGATATCCTGATCGGTGAATATTTCGGCAAGTTCGAAAACGACCGCCAGCGCGAATATGTCGGCCTGGTCCGCGAATCCGGCGCGCATCTGCTCTCCGTCGTCAACACCATGCTCGACATGAGCAAGATCGAAGCGGGCCGCTACGAGCTGATCCTCGAAGCCTTCGATATATCAAGCTCCGTCAAATCCTGCGAATCGATGCTGGCATTGCAGGCCAAGACCAAGGGCCTCACCCTGACGAGCCGTATCCAGCGCGATCTCGGCGAGGTCGTCGCCGATCAGCGGGCCATCCAGCAGATCCTCATCAACCTCGTCGGCAATGCCATAAAATTCACCGAGGCTGGCGGCGTCGTCTCGGTCGATGCGGCAGCGCGCGACGGCATCCTCAAGCTGACGGTCAGCGATACCGGCATCGGCATCCCGGCCGACAAGCTGGCGCTGCTCGGCCAGCCCTTCGTCCAGATCCAGAACGACTATACCCGCCGCTTCGAAGGCTCCGGCCTCGGCCTCTCCTTGGTCAAGGGGCTGGTGGCGCTGCATGGCGGGTATTTCGCCATCGCCAGCCAGCCGGGCGAGGGCACGATCATCACCATCGAGATCGCGGTGGACGGCTCGGGCGCCCAGCACGCCGAAGACGCCGGTCATGGCGCGACTGTCGAGTTTCCGCCGCGGCTGAAGGGCGCGGTCAATAGTGGTGCAGAATTGGAAGAGGGGCGTTTCCATGGCCGCGCGCAAGCGAAAATCGCCTAAGGGAAAAAGGGGACGGCAGCAGCCGGGCCTTCTGATGACAGGTGCGGCCGCCCTTGGCGGGCTCGGCCTGCAGGGCGCATCCGTGCTCGGCGGCGTCATCGGCCGCAATCCGTCGGTCGCCGGCGGCACGATCACCTTCGTCGTCATCTTCTCCTTCGTCGCCGCCAATGCGCTCTGGTATCAGCCGGGCCTGCATCCGCATCCGATTTTCCGCACCCGCGATCCGCAGTCTCCGACCGTGCTCGGTGCCCGCCGTCCAGCCGAGGAGCAGCAGGGCGAGGTCACCACCTTCCGGATCGAACGGCCGCAGGATACAGCCACCACCAATGCGACGCCGGCGCCTGCCGCGCCTGGCCAGCAGCCGAGCCAACTCGTCATGGACATCCAGCAGCAACTGGTGCGCCGCGGCCTCTATAACGGCATACCCGACGGCATCATCGGCCCGCGCACCAGTGCGGCTATTCTCTTCTTCGAGGAGACCGTCGGCATGACCCAGACCGGCGATCCGACGCCGGAGGTACTGGCGGCGCTGAAGACCGATGCCGCCGGCCCCTCGACCGTGCCCGCCGAAAAGCCGCCCGAGGATGTGAGCTCGAAGGCGGCGGCGGAAGATCCGGTGGCGGCCGCGATCCGGAGCGCTGAAAAGACGGTCAAAACGGCTTCGTCAGCTGCAAAGCAGGTTCCATCAAGCGAAATCACCAATGTCGACCTGGTGCTGAAGATCCAGAAGGGTCTTTCCAACATGGCCTATGCCAATGTCGGCGTCGACGGCGTCGCCGGCGAGCAGACCCGCGCGGCTATCCGCCATTTTCAAAAGCACTACAACCTGCCCGAAGACGGCGAGCCGAACCAGGCGGTGCTGAAGAAACTCAAGGAAATCGGCGCGATATAGAACATAATGCCGAAAAGTGTGAGCGGTTTTCGGACGACATCCTGTTCTAAATCGGCAAAGAGCCTTTTTACCCGATTGAATAAGATGAAGCGGAGCGCACGATCAGCGAACAGGCTGAGGATGAAGGGCGGCGGCAGCGGTATCTTGAAACCGGAGCGTCGGTGCCGTTTGAAACGATCCGGGCCAGACTGCGGGGCTTTGCCGCCGAAGCCGGCCGCAAAGCGGACCCGCAATGAAATTTGTTTTCTTGCCGGAGCCTCTCGGAAACCCTGATCCAGCTGACGGCGAGCGCCGGCGTCAAGACCGCCGACAGCCGTTGGATCGAGGAAGCGCAGTCGGTGGCAAGGCAGATTTCCGGCGCCTTCGAGCGCGCCGTCGCTGAAGGGCAGATCGGGCTCGATGCTCTCTTCGACCGACGCTATCGGCCGATACCGGGCACCGATCCGGCACAGGTGACGGCAGCCTTCACCGAACTCGCCGACCGCCTGCTGCCGCCGATCCAGGAACCCGTCACAGCCTTGGACGAGCGCATCGCCTTCTGCGCGGCGATCGACGAGAACGGCTATCTGCCGACCCACAACCGGAAATTCTCGCAAGCCCAGCGGCCTGGCGACACCGTCTGGAACACCGCCAATTGCCGCAATCGCCGCATCTTCGCCGATCGCGTCGGCCTTGCAGCTGGCCGCGGCACCGCGCCCTTCCTCGTCCAGACCTACAGGCGCGACATGGGCGGCGGCAATTTCGTGACGATGAAGGATATCTCCGCCTCGATCACCGTCCGGGGACGGCATTGGGGAGGATTGCGGCTGGCAGTCAAGGTCTGACCGCTGGAGTCAAACTCAGACCGTGCATTGCCGCCACCGGCGCGCCGGTCTATACCGCGCCGATGAGATTACGCGCCGACATCTTCGTTTCCGCCCTCCTGCGCCGCGTCTTCGCCAGCGGCGATTTCGCCGCCGTCGAGAAGAAGGGTGCGGAGGAGGCGGGTGCGATCTTCATCCGTCAGCACCGCCGCGACGGCCTGGAAACTCTCTATGCGCCGGCGCCGCAGACCGCTTTCGACGAAGGCCAGGCCGGCGACCGCCTGTTCGAGATCCGCCTGTTGCGCAGCGAACCGGAAGCGGTGCGCGCGATGCTGGAGCGCGAACGCAAATTCGATCCCGATCTCTGGATCGTCGAGCTGGAGGCGGATGAACTCGGAGATATGATCCCACTTGCGAAGGGCGGCTGAGAGTCGAGGCGCTCGTCAGTTCAGCGCCATTTCGGGCAGTTCATATGTGGCAAGGCCGCTAATCCGCGGTTCAGCGAGACCGCCGTCCCATGATGCGCATGTCGCGCTGCGGCGGCGCCTGGCGGATGAAGCGGTGGTTGGGCGCTTCCTGAGGTGCGGGCACATTGGGCAGATCGTGCCTATAGGTGTAGCGATCGGCACGCCGCCAGGCTTCGACGCGTTCGTGGCATTCTTCCGGCTCGAGTGCATCGAGCACCATCCAGCCCCGAGTGACGTTGTGCTGCTGTTCGGCCAGGTGCGGATAAAGCCTTTCGAGCACGAAGACGGCATCAAGAAAGCCCATGCCGAGGCTCGTCAGTGTCGTGGCAAGCTGCTGGCCGGAAAGATCGAGCATGATGCGCTCGGCAAGCCAGCGGCTGGCGGAAAGCGCATCGGCAAGTGCTGTTGCGAAATGCGTCGCCTCGCGTGAGCGCGCGAAGCGCACCAGCAGCGCCTCTTGAATGTCGCTGAGCGTGCGAAGACCGAGCCTGTCTTCGTCGGCACGGCCGAGATGACCGGCAAGCCCGAGGATGCGTTCGCGCAACGCCTCTTCATTGGCAACCCGCTGTCCCTCCAGCGCATCCGCCTCGTTGGTCTCGGCCGGCACCGGCGAAAGCGGGACCGCCGGCGATTCCATGATCGGCGCCGAGGCGCCCGCGGCCCGAGGCTGGCTCTGGCGCAGCGCCACTAGCGCATCGATGACCTTCGGCGAGAGTGAATCGCGGCTGACGATCGCCTTGACATGCGCTGCACCCTGCATGCGCGCAATGGTAATTAGCGTATCGTCGGCGATCGCCTTGGAGGCGGCAAGAAAAGGGGCCGCGATCTCGATCGGCTGGTTGCCGATAAACAGTGCCACCGCGGCCGGCATGTTCTCGCATTGGGACAGCGCTGCGACCGCCTGCCGCTTGGCCTCGTCGGACGAGGCCTGGAACAGCGGCATGAAAAGTTCGGCGAATTGGCGCAGTTCGGACCGTGTCGGATGAGACAGGTTCTCGAAACTGCTGACAGTCGCCATTAACACCACGTCCTTTTTCCTGACGGCCAAGGGGCCTTCTAGGTCTCGAAACCGGTCACGCACAAAAACACCCCGAAAACGCAGAACAACGGGACCATGGGCCGATATGCGCTGGCGGAACGCATGTCAGGCCATACGGTTATGAACAAATCCTACACCGGTAGGGTTAATGCATGCTGAAGATTTTATTAAAAAGCAGCAGAAATATACACGCTTAGCGTGTTTATGCATAGTTAGCCGGCGATATAAAAATGCACAGTTTGGAACGGCGCTAAGAGGATTCCTCACCGCCGAAGTGATGGTTGAAAAGTTCAGGCGATCCTGTGATCGCGCAGCGCGTGCAGCAGCTTTTCGCGGCTGTCATAGCCGGCCTGATAAAGGTCGAGGGCCGCGGATGCCGCGAACTGCGCCTCGACGCTTTTGATGTCGATGCGCCGTTCCGAGCACCAGGCATCAAGTGCACTGCGCAGCACGTCGAGATCGTCAGGCGAGAAGGATGAATTGACCAGCAAAGACACCGCTTACCCTCCGCATTCCGGCAAGAGCGTAGAAAATCCCCGATCGATCGATGCCCGGAAACTGTGATCGACCGAGCGAAACATACGCGCATCTGAGCGCCTCGCAATTAAATATTTTCATGACGCATTTTTGCAACACTGCCTTTTTCGAGGTAGAGAGATTGCCACGCCAATGCCAACTATATGAATTATTTCTAATTTTAGCGCCGATGCCAAGCCAGGCCCTTGCGTAGGCGGCGTGAAACCAAATCAACTCTTCGAGCGTTAAAGGGAAGGCGAGTCGAACGGTGTTTGGCATCGCCGAACATTAGTAAACTGTTAACTGTCATGTGTCTCAATTCGGATAGGAACGACGCGATTTGAGTAGTTGGATCGTCGAAACTCCGCATCACGGTATTTTAAATCAGGTGCCGTGGGAAAGGCGCGAATGCCCTCGGTCCGGTCATTCCGGCACTGCAGGACGCGCCGGCCCGCACATTGGCGGGCAGGGTGAAATCCATCGCAAGTTCATCCGTCTCGGGCAGTGCATGGAGACGAGAATGGCAATAGTAGTCGCATTGGCGGATCGGCAGCCGCGGGCGCCGCGTCGCCCGGACAAAGAGCCCCGCGAAGCCAAGATCCTCTGGTTCACCGGCGTCCGCTACGAGCGGTTGGCCGAGAGCCCTAGACATAGTCCGGCGCCCGCGCCGCGCGTCAACAAGAAGTAACCGCTCTTCAACCTTAGCGAGCGGCGAATTGCTCGCAGCCGGCTTCCGTCAGGAAGTTGCGCGCAGCCTCATCGAAGCTCGCCTGCGGCGCCAGCGTCCGCAGCACGGCATAACCGTCCGGCCGTGCCATTTCCACCAGGATCGCCTGCTGCAGCTCCTGCGGCAGATTTTTGCGCAGGTCGGTCAGCTGGATCGGACTGCCGGCCAGCACATCGAGCGCACCGCCGACCGATGTCCTGTCGTTCATGCTGAAGACCTCGTTGGAGGCGCTGTCGTAGATCGCGATCGACCAAAAGGGCACATTGCCCTTGGCGGTGAAATGCACCGGCGCATCCTCGACATCGAAGGAGCAGACGGCGGTGCGCAGGAACGGGTCGCCATTGGCAAGGCCGGCCTCGTCATACTGGTCGCCGAGCAGGTAGAAATTGTTGAGATCGCCCTCCGCCTCCACGCGGGTTGCCGCATCCCTGCCGGTAAAATGCGGCAGCGACAGGATGATGACGAGATGCAGCAGGGCTGCGCCGAAAAGGCCGGTCAGGACGGCGAAGAATATCCTAAGCATTGCCGCATCCGGTCTTGGTGAGTTTCGGCATGGCGAGGTCGATCACGCCGGAACTGCCGGCGGTCGGGGTGTCGAACAGCGTCAGTACCAGCCGGAAGGAGCCGGCCTGTGGTAAGGCCAACCAATTGCCCGGCTGGGCGACGGCGGAGATCTCGATCGAGAAGCTGCTGTCTTGCTGGCGCAACACCGTCCAGGAATTGAGCGCAGAGGGATGCCCGGCCGTCACCGCCGCTGGATTGCCGCCATTGTCGGCAGTAAAGAGGGTCCAGAGCCGGGCAGGCGGCGTCTGCCCGCTGATGCGGTAGCGGCAGCCGGCATTCAGCCGCGCGCCCTCGTCGTCGACGCTCGCCGTGAAGGTCAGGCCCTCGGCGCTGCCGTAGAGCAGCTTGCCGGCGCGGGCCCGGTGCGACTTGGCATAGGGATCGGCCTCGACCGTCTGCAACGCCGGAAAGGCCTCCCAGGCGCCGAGCTTGATCGCCCCAAACCCCTGTGTCGCATCCAGCGCGTAAAGCGAAATCATGATTCCGCCGCCAAAGGCGACGATCAGCGTGATCGCGATAAAAAGGGGAAATCGAAACACGTCATGACCTTGGAAACCATATCGGATGAAAGGGTTACCACTGATTCTGGCGGGGTGGAATGCCAAGCCGTGCCATAGAGGCCGATTGATCCACGTTATGCAAAGTGCGGCAACAGGGCTGTCCGGTTTGCGCGAATGGCTGCCCCTCACCCTAACCCTCATATGCGCTAGGTTAGGCGGGCGCGGAGATAATCGCATTGTTTTCGGCGTCGTCGCGGCGGCTCGCAGAGGTGGCGACGACTTCGCGTGAGGAGATTACGGACGGCCTGCCACAGAAGTGGTCCGCGGATGGCGGCGCAAATGGTGGCCAAGGCTAACTTCATGAGACGCCAGCGCGAAGGACTTGCCAATGGGGGGCTAGCCGGTGGGGTTGCCGCATCCAGAGGGGGGAGAGTCCGGGACTTGCCCGGCAATCTGTTCGGCGATGATGGCAACGATCAGCCTGGCGTAGAGCCATGCCTGGGCCAGTTCCGGCTTCTTGGCCGGCAAGCTGTCGAGGCCGGCCAGGCTCTTGAACCGTTTGAACGCCAGCTCGATTTGCCAGCGGAAGCGATAGAGGGTGAGGATATCGGCCGGCGGGAAGGTGGTGGCCGGCAGCGAAGTCAGCAGCAGAATGTACTTCGCTGCCTCGAGACTGCGCGGATCGGGTTGTTTGCCGTGCTTGCGGGCGGCTTTGAGCAGACGCTCCTGCTCGGCTTGGGCCTGTTGCGGATCCTTGCGCCGGACAATGAGGCGCAGGACCAGCGGCGGCGTTGGCGGCGTCCCCGTTATGCCTTCGTGGACACGAACCTGCACCTCGCCTTCCTGCTCTTGCTGAGCGGCGAGCGCGGCAAACAGATCAAAGGGCTCGCCATTCGTCTGCAACAGGCGCAACGAGTTCCAGCCGGTCCGCACGATGAAGTCTGCACCGGCATCGATCACCGGCCGCAGGTCGCGCGGTCTTGCATAGTAGCGATCGGCCAGCACGATATCGCCGGCTGCATAGGTAAGGCGCTGAAGGTTCTCGGCACCATGGATGTCGGTCAATTCAAGCTGATCGACCTGAGCCGTTGCCAAGTCGTAGCCGACATGCAGCCGCCATGTCGTGCGGTCAGCACCCGGATGGCAGATCGACGTTCCATCGAGCACACGCAAGCGATAGCCCGCAAAGCGCCCCGCCGGCACTTTGGCCTGTTCGGCAATCAGCGCGGCGACGATGTCGCCAAGCCAAGGCGCCGCTTTGCACAGCCGCTCGAGCAGCGATGGGTCTGACAAGCGGGCAATCCCGCCCGCTTCGGCCCATGCACAGGTCTCGCGCAGCGACATGCCAAGGCCGCCATAGGCAAGTGCCAGCCGCAACAGCGTCTCGGCATTCTTGATTTCGCGGACCCGCGTAAAAGCACCGCGCAACCGCGCCGTTGCTTCCAGGTCAAAACCCGCCGGAAGCCGCGCGCGCACTTCCGGCCAATGATCCAAAATCTCAGGACGAATCTTCATCCAAAGCTTGAATCACAACCAGATTCCTTATGTCCAGCGCTAAACCTAGCGCATATGACCCTAACCCTCTCCCCGTAAACGGGGCGAGGGGACGTGCCCTACGAGAGGTGTGCGGGGAACGGAGAGGTGGCGACATGGTCCCTTCGCCCCGTTTACGGGGAGAAGGTGGCGGCAGCCGGATGAGGGGCAGTCCGGCAATCTCCTGGGCCAACTACTCCGCGCTCGCAACCTTCGCTGGCGCAAGCGGGGCGGCATCCTTCAGCTTTTCGCCGAGTGTCTTGAGGATGTCAGTCGATTGAACCGAGAGCATGCGCGGCCGGACAAGCTGCGGCAATCCGTCCTGCGGCTTGGCGGCAGACGTCTTGGCGAGGTCCTTTTCCGAGGGCAGGGGGTTTTCCACGCCGGGGATGGCGCGCAGCGTGACGCCCTGATGGGCGTAGTCCATGGCACGCTTGAAGGTCATCGCCGGCAGCGAGCCGCCGGTCATGTTGTTGGTCGAGGTGTAGTCGTCATTGCCGAACCAGACGGCGCAGGTGTAATTTCCGGTGAACCCGACGAACCAAGCGTCGCGATAGGCCTGGGTCGTGCCGGTCTTGCCGGCCGTCAGGATGCCGTTGTCGAGTGCGGCCTTGCGCGCCGTGCCGACATAGGGAACGCGCGACAACATCTGGTTCATATAGGCGTCGGCCTGTTCGGACAGCACGCGTTTCGGCGCCGGTTCGTCATGGTCGAAATCGTAAAGCACGTCGCCGTCGTAATCGAGGATCTGAGTGATGCCGTGGCGGCGCGACTGGTAGCCGCCGGCCGGGAAGGTGGCATAGGCCGTTGCCTGGTCGAGCACCGTTACCTCGGACGTGCCGATCGGGATGGTGACGTCGTCGCGGATCGGCGTTTCGACGCCGAGGTTCTTCGCCATCGCTCGGATCGGCTGAATTCCGAGTTTTTCCTTGGCAAGCCGCACCGGCACGGTGTTGATCGACTGGGCGATCGCGGTCTCAAGCGTGATGCGGCCGGCATAGTGATTGGCATAATTATGCGGGCTCCAATTGCCCCAGGAGATCGGGGCGTCGACGATAGTCGTCTTCGGTGTCATCCCGCTCTCCATCGCCACCGAATAGGTGTACACCTTGAAGGAGGACCCCGGCTGGCGCAGCGCTCTGGTGGCGCGGTTGAACTGGCTTTCGCCGTAGTCCCGGCCGCCGACCATGGCGCGCACGGCGCCGCCATTTTCGATCATCACCATCGCGCCCTGCTTGGCGTGATAGGCTTCGCCATATTCGCGCAGCGACGTCTCGACCGAATCCTCGGCCGCCTGCTGGATGCCCATGTCGATCGTCGTGCGCACGATCAGCGAATGCTGGTGGAAACGCGGTGAAAGCCGCTGCACCTCGTCGAAGGCCCAGTCGAGGAAGAAATCGGGCGATTCCACCTCGTTGCGATCGACGACGGTGGCGGGGTTGCGCCTGGCGGCGATCACCTGACCCTCGGTCATCAGCCCGCTTTGGACGAGATTGGTCAGCACCTCGTTGGCGCGCGCACGCGCCGCCGGCAAGTTGACATGCGGCGCATATTTCGCCGGCGCCTTGAACAGGCCGGCGAGCATGGCGGATTCGGCAAGGTTCACATCGGTGATATTCTTGCCGAAATAGAACTGCGCCGCTGCGGCTGCGCCAAAAGTACCGCCGCCCATATAGGCGCGGTCGAGATAGGTGGAGAGGATTTCCTTCTTGGAAAGGTTCGCCTCGAGCCACAATGCCAGGAACGCCTCGGTGACCTTGCGGTCGATCGAGCGTTCATTGGACAGGAACAGGTTCTTGGCGAGCTGCTGCGTCAGCGTCGAGCCGCCCTGCACGACTTCGCCGGCGCGCGCATTCTCGCTCATGGCGCGGAAGAGGCCGATGAAATCGATCCCGAAATGGTCGAAGAAGCGCCGGTCCTCGGTGGCGATCACCGATTTGATCAGCGAATCCGGCAGCTCGTCGATCGGCACGGAATTCTGGTGGATCACGCCGCGATGGCCGATAACGTTGCCGTAGCGGTCGGTGAAGGTGACGGCGAAATCGCCGCGATTGCGCCAGTCCTCCTTGGTCGCCTCGAAGGCGGGCTGGGCAAGCAGCAAAATCAGCACGGAGCCGGCCGCCCCGAGCGTCAGCCCTTCGCCGGCAAGTTCGAAGACCATGCGCTTCCAGCCGCGCACGCGAAAGCGGCGGAAGAAGATGGTGATGTCTTCCCAGATCTCGGCGGTGCGGAAGCCGGCGTTCCAGACGGTCGAATCGATCCAGGAATCGATGCGCAGCAGAATGTGACGGCTCTTCGCCGGCCGCTTTTCCGCCGCCTCGTTCGCCGCTTTTCCGGGCCTGTTTTCTGGCCCGTTTTCTGGCCCATTTCCTGGCCCATTTCCTGGGTTGTCCGGATCCTGCACGTCCTGTATTCCCGCCTGATCGCGCTTCGGTCATATCCGACGAAAGCGCGAGGCCCGCATATGGCCGCAAATCTCTCCGATATCAGGAGAGAATTCTCCGAGTACCAGGAGTATACTGAAGGATTGATTGATTTTGCGGCCGATAACAAGAGAGATGCATGAGGGTCACGCGAATTTGCGGGCCGCTGTTGCAAGAAACGAACGATGAACGATCTGCCCTTCTGGAAGAGCAAGACGCTTGCCGAAATGACCGTCGCCGAGTGGGAAAGCCTCTGCGACGGCTGCGGCCTCTGTTGTCTCAACAAGATCGAGGAATGGGATAGCGGCGATATCTATTTCACCTCGGTCAGCTGCAAGCTGCTCGACGGCGAAAGCTGTCGCTGCTCAAGCTATGAGAACCGCTGGGATTTCGTGCCGGACTGTGTTCAGTTGACGAAGGAGAACGTGCCCGATATCGCCTGGCTGCCGCCGACCTGCGGCTATCGGCTGGTCAATGAAGGCCACGACCTCTACTGGTGGCACCCGCTCGTCTCCGGCGACCCGGCGACCGTCCATGCCGCCGGCATTTCTGCGCGAGGCCGCACGATCAACGAAAATGAAATCGATATCGACGATCTCGAGGACTATGTGGTCGACTGGCCGTTGACCGTGGGCGAGAAGGACGATGAGGAAGCATAGGCGGGCTCAGGGCTTTATTGCCGCAAGGAAGCACCGCAGCTCCGTCTCCACATAGGCGGCCACCGGCCCCTCTGCGCCAAAACCCCACCAGATGAGCGAGCCCTGCCATTGCGACAGCATCAGCCGGGCGATCGTCTCCGGTGCCTTCGCCGATCCGAAACATCGAGCGATTGCCGCCGTCAGGGCCGTTCCCCACGCGGCTCCTCGGGCGCGCAGCACCGGATCGCGGAAATCCTCGCGAAGCACCAGCAGTCCCTCGCCACAGGCGGCGGCATTGTCGCCGTAGTCCTTCGACAGGCCGACGAGCAGCGTGATGGCGCCTTCCGGCGTTTTCGGGACGGTCTCGGCAAGCCGCGCCGTTTCCGCATCCAGCCTGTCCCAGGCATAAAGCAATGCGGCGCGCAGCATCGCCGCTTTCGTGGCGAAACGCTGCACCAGCGTCGAACCGGAAAGTCCGCTGGCTTTCGCCACCGCCGCAAAGGTCGCCGCGTCCGGGCCCTCGGCCTGGATCAGCGCCAGCACCATGGCGAGAAGCTGTTCGTCGGACAGTGTGCGGCGTCGCGCCATGAAATTCCTCTTGCATTCACGTCATATGTAAACGATCATTCGTTTATAAACAAGGAGCGCCGGGTAATTCCTGGTGCAGCCATTGCGGCATGAGGCGCTTTAGCGTGGAGGATGGAGAAGTGACAGCGAACTTGCGGGAGAAAGTGGCATTGGTGGCGGGTGCTACGCGCGGCGCCGGCCGAGGCATCGCGGTGGAACTCGGTGCTGCCGGCGCCACCGTCTATGTAACGGGGCGCACGACGCGCGCTCAGCAATCTGAATATTCCAGGCCGGAGACGATCGAAGAGACGGCTGAACTGGTAACCGCCGCAGGCGGTAAGGGTATCGCCGTGCAGGTGGATCATCTCGTCAAGCAACAGGTCGACGCGCTGGTCGCCCGCATCCGCGGCGAGGCCGGCCGGCTCGATATTCTCGTCAACGACATCTGGGGCTGCGAGAAACTGTTCGAATGGGACAAGGCCGTCTGGGAGCATTCGCTGGACAAGGGCCTGCGCATGCTGCAGCTCGGCATCGAGACACATCTGATCACCGCCCATTACGCCCTGCCGCTGATGATCGAGCGGCCCGGCGGGCTGCTGGTGGAGATGACGGACGGCACGGCTGATTACAATGCCACGCATTACCGGCTTTCGCCCTTTTACGACCTCGTCAAAACGGGTGTCACCCGCATGGCCTGGGCGCATGCGCAAGATTTGGAAAAACACGGCGCCACCGCTGTTTCGATCACGCCTGGCTGGCTGCGCTCCGAAATGATGCTGGATGCTTACGGTGTCCGTGAGGAGAACTGGCGCGAGGCGACCAAGGTGCAGCCGCATTTCGCCATTTCCGAAACCCCCCGCTTTGTCGGCCGCGCCGTCGCCGCCATCGCCGCCGATCCCGACCGCGCCCGCTGGAACGGCCAGTCGCTGTCGAGCGGCGGAGTGGCCAAGACCTACGGCTTCGACGATATCGACGGTTCGCGGCCGGACTGCTGGCGCTACATGGTGGAAGTGCAGGAGCCGGGCAGACCGGCTGACGTGACGGGTTATCGCTAAATAATTCCAGGAAAACAGCTTTCCCTGGAATTGGATGCAAGCAAAAGGTCAGAGCGGCTCTGCGCTTCCGTGAAAGCTAAGCCGCTCTAACGCCCGCTATCATGCTGCGGCGAGCCGCGCTGCCTCGCGAAACGAGACCAGCCGCTTCGTCTGTTCGTCCCATAGCACCAGCTTGACGCAACGCAGGCTTTCCATGAGCGTGATGCGGCCGATATCGGCAAGCTCAGGATGGTCCCGCAGCACCTCCGGCAGCCGATAGTAGGGCACCCGGCTCGACAGGTGATGCACATGGTGGATGCCGATATTGCCGGTGATCCAGCGCAGCACCGGCGGCAGGTCGTAATGCGAGGCACCATGGAGGGCTGCATGCTGGAACTGCCAGTCCGGCTTCTTCGACCAGTGCGTTTCCTCGAACTGATGCTGGACGTAGAACAACCAGACGCCGGCAGCACCTGCCAGAAGCACGATCGGCAAATGCACCAAAAGAAAGGGAATGATCCCGATCGCCCAGATCAACAGCGCGGCGGCCACTGCGACGGCAAGGTTGGTCGCCATGGTCGAAACCCAGGGCAGAGCGCCGGAGCGCATCATGCCGAAAGGCAGGCGTTGCTTGAAGAGGAACAGCCATGCCGGTCCGATCCCGAACATCACGATCGGGTTCCGGTAGAGCCGATAGCCGAGCCGGCCCCAGCGTGACAGCGCGTTATATTCGGCGATCGTCAGCGTTTCGATATCGCCAACACCGCGCTCGTCCAGGTTCCCGGCCGAAGCATGGTGTTCCGCATGCGCCCGGCGCCAATAGTCGTAAGGCGTCAGCGTCAGGATGCCGATCGTGCGTCCAACCCAGTCGTCGACGCGGCGACGGGCGAAAAACGAGCCGTGGCCGCAATCATGCTGGATCATGAACAGTCGGAGCAGGAAAGCGGCGGCGGGAAAGACGAGGATCAGGCCGGGCCAGAAGCTGTAATGAACCGCTGCCCATGCGGCAGCCCAGAACAGCGCGAAGGGGACGACGGTAACGGCAAGCTCGAAGGCGCTGCGTCCGGCCCGCGGCTGGCGATATCCGGCAAGGATCTTCAGCCAGCGCTTTTCAGCGAAAAGCGCGGCTTGCTCGGCGGATCGATCCGGGTTTTCGGATCGCTCCGAGTTGTCGTCGGGCTCGCCCAAAGGGGCCACTTGGATTTCCTCGCACTCGCTGCGGCGCGCAGATTCGATCACAGAGTGACGCCGTGAAAGGCGGCGATCGCCGAAAAGCCGAGTGCAATCACCACGGCCGAGCGAATGAGGAAGAGCGGATAGTCGAAGTGGTACATGGTATGAAGAGTGGTCATAGTTGCAGCAATTCCTGTTTTTCTGAGAACATGTCAATGGGCGATGGTGTCGCGCCGGAGCTCAGCGCGTTCGACAAGGACGCGCTAACACTTGCGCTGTTATGCGCATGGGGGCGGAGCGGGGGCTCGATAAGAAGTTCTATTTCTTTGGAGCACTGCCCTGCGGGGCGGTCTTGGTCGCCGTCTTCATCTGATTGGCGAATGTGCTTTCCACCTTCGCTGCCTGCTTGTCCTTCTTCGGCTTCCGGACCTCGCGATTACTTCTTACTTGTCCTTTTGCCATCGATAAAATCTCCCTTAGATCGAAATTGAAAGCCGCAGCCTGCGTGGTATTCGCCCCGCTGTCGGTCGCGATCAGAGATCGCGGGATCGTCATGAGGGGCAACCCGACAACACCGGGCCGCAGGGATGGAATGAAAATGATGCCTGCTGAAACCGCATCGCAGTCTGGAGGCGGATGACCGGAGAGGTCACCGAAAGCCAAACCCGACGTTGAGACGGGACGTCACCATGCTTTCGCGATCGGGAAAATGGCGGGGCCGGAAACCCGGTCACCGCAAATGCCGCATCGGCCAAATCAGCGAGCCCCCCTTGTAGAATAAAATTGAGGTGCCATTAAGGCCGTTGCCGCAGGAAAGCCATATTTCCACAGGGATTAAACGTGCCGCGCAGAATTATGAAGCGGCCTTGCGATAACGACATGCGTAAAAACAGGACCCGAAGCGCGAGGGTGAATCTTGCGACGCGCTCAGTCATTTACGGGAAACAGGCGGATCAGCTTCGTTCTTTCCATCTCCGCTCGGCCCGACGCCGACATGATGCCGCGGGCCAAACAGAGTTCTATGTCCCGTCCGATATCGAGCGGTACCAGCATCGACAAAAGCATATCCACTTGCGCCTGGCAGCCATCGATTTCCAGGAGCGCCACCCGGCGCTCCCTGTCGATGTCTGCAAAATCCCTGGCCTGCTGCCGCTGTTGATAAGCCCCGGACTGCACCCATCCGAAATAACCGGTCGCTGCAACGCAGATACAAAGCAAGAGGGTTTTCGCACAATAATTCTTCGGGCCGAGCGGCTCGCTTGCCGCTAGCGCATAACCCCGAAATCGGAATCGATTTTCCGAAAGGATTACGCGCAAACTCAAAGTGTTAGAGCGTCCTTAGTGCGTCTGAAAAGACGCGCGGCGCCCTTGCCGGCGCGTCTTCGCGGGGCAATCCCTGTATCGCATATCGGTTAAAGATGGGGGTTACCGGTTTCGGCGGCGTCTTCAGCTTGCCGAAATGATGTTCGAGCGCCAGCGAGAGCATGGCCGGCGAGGTGACGCCCTCCTCGAACAGCCTGATCAGCAGCACGGCCGCAACGTTGAAGACCCTTTCGTCGTCGATCAGGATTCTGGCGTCGTAACCGGCGTCGTCGAGCACGCCCTGAAGCATGTCGAGATCGGATGAGGTCAGATGCGATTTTTCGGAAGTGGAAGACATCGGTCCTCCTTTCATCGGGGCGAGGATACGAAGATCCTCAGTCGGCAGCGCCCGTTCAATGGCTGCCGAAGTTGCGACCATGCGCCTTTCGCCCAGGCAACGCAACGGGATTCTTGCCGCCGATCTAGCTCCGGTTCATGAGCAGCCCGCACCGTTCAGAGTGCGGGCCGTGAGGATCATTCCGCCGCTTGATAGGCAGGCCTCCGGGCGGCCGATGTCCGCGGACCAGCGGCGGCAAGCAGGGTGATCGCCACCGCAAGCGATGCCACGAAGGCGATGCCGGCGACATAGGGGTTCCAGCCGAAATGCGGTGCGGCGCCGAAGACCGCCGAGGCGGCCGCAAGCACGATGCCGCCGCCGATCTGGAAGGAGGCGAAGAGCAGCCCGGAGGCGAGCCCCGCCTTGTCATCCTCCACATCGGAAAGAGCCGCAACCTGCACCGAGGGGTAGGTCAGGGCGTAACCGAGGCCGAGCGGGATCTGCGAGAACACGACCAGCAGGATCGGATCGACATGTCCGAGTGCGGTCACCCAGAAGACGTAGCTGAAGGCCTGCAGGCCGACACCCACTGCCATCAGCCGGGTAGCGCCGCGATTTTGGGCGACCGTCGCAAAACGTGGCGCCAGGAACATCACGAAGACACCGCCAAGCGCGAAGCAGAAGCCCGTCGTGAAGGCCGACCAGCCGATGACGTTCTGATAGTAGAGCGTCGCCAGAAACTGGAAGCCGACATAGGCACCCTGGAAGAGGGCGGCGATCGCATTGGCATGCCGGAGCTTGGCGCGGCGGAACATGCCGAGCGGCACCATCGGATCGGCATGGCGCGCTTCGACCAGGAGGAAGAGCAGGATCAGCACCAGCGACGCGGCGAGCGAACCCCAGGTCGGGAACGCCTGCCAGCCGGCGGCCGCGGCGTTGGTGATGCCGAAAACGAAGAGCAGCAGCCCGGGCGTGATCGTCAGCGCGCCGGCCCAGTCGAAGGCAGGTCTCGGTCCCGCCCTTTTCGGGTCGGCGGGCAGCACCAGCGGCGCCAGAACGAGCGTCAGGATGGCGACGGGCGCGCCCATGACGAGCGTCGCCCGCCAACTGAAGATCGTCGCGGCACCGCCGAGCACCATGCCGAGCACGAAGCCGGCGGCGCCGGTGGAGGAGAAGACACCGAGCGCCTTTGCCCGTGCGGTTCCCTCGCCGAAGACGGAGAGCAGCAGCGCTAGGGCTGCAGGCGCCGTGAAGGCGGCGGCAATGCCTTTGATCAATCGGGCGGCGATCAGCGTCGACCCGCTATCGACGAAGCCGCCGGCGATGCTGGCGGCGGCAAAGATCGCCAGCGACCAGAGGAAGACGCGGCGATGGCCAAAGACGTCGGCGACCCGGCCGCCGAGCAGCAGGAAGCCGCCATAGCCGAGCACATAGGCGCTGACGGCCCATTGCAGTGATGTCGCCTCCATGCCGAGTTCGGCCTGGATGGCGGGAAGCGCAACGCCGATGGTGGAGACGTCCATGGCGTCGAGAAAATTGGCGGCGCAGAGCAGCAGCAATGCCAGCCCCGCCCCGCTTGGCGATTTGGAAAGAGTCATTGAAATCGTTCCTTCTTCGCTGCCGCCTCATCGGGGGAGGTTGCCGGGCGGCAGGGAACGAGAAAATGTACAGCTTCTTTTCCTATTGCAAATTGATAGTAGCCATGCCAGGTATTACTGACGATGATGAATGACGCCACTCTTCGCAAGATCGACCTCAATCTCCTGCTGGCCTTTTCAGTGCTGATGCAGGAGCGCAACGTCAGTCGTGCCGCCGAACGGCTGCTGCTTGGCCAACCCGGCCTGTCGGCCGCTTTGCGGCGCCTGCGCGAGGCCCTGGACGACGAATTGTTCGTACGTGTCGGCCGCGGCCTGCAGCCGACACCGCGCGCCCTTTCCATCGCCCCGGCGATCGAGGATGCACTGTCGGGCATCGAGCGCGCCATCCGCCCGCAGGCCGAATTCGATCCGGCAGGCTGGCAGGGCGAGTTCCGCATCGGCATGTGCGACAATCTCGAATCGGCCTTCTTCGGCCCGCTTGCCGCCCGTCTTCTCCAGCTTTCACCCGGCGCCCGGCTGATCGGCGTCGCCTCCGAGAAACGCGATGCCGCGCGCCGGTTGGACGAGGGCGTCTTCGACTTCAGCGTCTCCGTGCACGACGAACCGGCCTCTTGGCACATTCGCGCGCCCTTGTTCGACCAGGCCTCGATCTGTATTTACGACGAAGCTCAACTCCGGCTAAAGGCGCCGCTGAGCCTCAAGGATTTTGCCAATGTGGCGCATGTCACGGTCTCGTTCGAAGGCAATGCCGCGACCAGCATCGACATCGCGCTGAGCCGCACCGGGCATGTCAGACAGGTGGTGGCGACGGTACCGCGCTTTTCCGCCTTGCCGACGGCGCTGCGGGCCATGCCCGCCATCGCCACCGTGCCGGAATCGATCGGCCGCTGCATGGCGCAATTGCATGGGTTGACGATCTGTCAGCCGCCGCTTCCTCTCCCCGCCGATCCGGTGACGATGCTCTATCGCCGTATCGACCAGGCCGACGGCCGGGCGCGCTGGTTCCGTCGCCTGTTCCTCGACGTCGCCAGCCAGGCGCTCGAAGCCTCCGGCTGCCGCGTATCGATATCGAGAGTTGCCGCCTGATCCTTAAAGTTCGCCTTTGTGAAAATACGCTTCGAGGCGGTAGCCGTCCGGGTCGATGATGAAAGCGGCGTAATAGAATTGCCCATAATCCGGCCGCACACCCGGTTCACCATTATCCGTGCCGCCGGATGCGACGGCCGCCGCGTGAAAGGCATCGACCGCGGCCTCATTAGGCGCGACGAAGCAGAAATGCAGCCCGGATCGCATGTCGGCAACCACGGGCTGTTCGACCTGCATCACCCAGAGCCCGACCCTTTCAGGGCCGTAGCCAATCATGGTGCCGGAATTGGACAGGCGCTCATATCCGAGCGGCGCCAGCGCCGCATCGTAAAAACGCCGGGCTCTTTCGAGGTCTTTTACGCCGATGGAGATATGATCGAACATCAACTGCGAACTCCCTATCTTCCGCTAATCCCCGAAGGACTGCTCACACCCAAGATGGCTCGACGCCAACAACCTTCAACCAAAGCATGTCATGCAAAAGTCTACAGCGGATTTGCGACAACGACATGCATAAAACAAAGACTTAAAGCGCGAGGAGCGAATCTGAAAGATTGCGACGCGCTTTAAGTCAACGAAGGGGCCTGTATCGTGGGTGTGGATCATTCATGGCCGGCGATCCTGTCCAGCGCCTTGGCGAAAAAGGCAGTCCTCCGACTGCAGCTGCCTGCGGCAATGCCTGAGGCTGGACATTGCCGCGCATCCGCCCAGGTCTCGTTCTAAACAGCGCCCCCGGCGACGCTTTGCATCGGCTGCAGGTTCGTCACCTCATAGGTCCAGACGCGAAACGCCTTCAGCACATGCGGCCCGAAGGAATTGATGAGCGGTATGTCGGCGGCGTCGCGCCCGCGTGCGACGATGATACGACCGATCCGCCGCGTGTTGTTGCGTGGATCGAATGTATGCCATGCACCGTCCAGGAAGACCTCGATCCAGGCGCTGAAGTCCATCGGATCGACGACGGGAATGCCGATGTCGCCGAGATGGCCGTTGATATATCGGGCAGGAATGTTGAGGCAACGGCACAACGCCACCGCGAGATGCGCAAAGTCGCGACAGACGCCGACACGTTCGTGAAACGCCTCGAAGGCTGTCCGAGTCGACCGCGCCTGCATGTAGTCGAATTGGATATGGCCGTGAACGAAGTCGCAGATCGCCTGAACGCGGCCCCAGCCCGGAGAGACGGTGCCGAACATATCCCACGCGATTTGACTGAGACGATCCGTCTCGCAATAGCGGCTGCCCATCAGGTAGACGAGGCAATCATCCGGTAATTCTGAAACTGGGAGTTCCCTGGCGCCTGGCAGCAACCTGTCCGGTTTGCCGTCGTCTTCGATCGTCGCATCGCCCCATATGGTCAGGTCGCCCGCCGGGGCAACCAGCCGGAGACAGCGGTTGCCGAAGAGATCACGGTAAGTCGAAGTGCGAACATCCGGCGTGGTGAAGACCGTTTCCGGAATTCTGATGTCGGCCGCACGATCATCATGAACCGACAACAGGCATACCAATGCGGTCGGCTGCGGGCAGGTCAGCGTCATTTCATAGCCGTAACGGATCAACATGGAGCGTTCTCTCGCGTCCGGATCCGCCTAGCGGAAATCCGCCGCAGTTAGAGTATAGAAGGCGCGGCGGCGGTAGGAGTAGGCTTTGTGTGCCACGTCCTGAATGGAGTTGCGCAGGGCGTCGAATAACGAAAGCCAGTTCATTTCCGAAGGCTCGGTTCTTTGCAATGCGGTGTCGGATTTCGCCAGAGCGCCAACCTCGATGAAGAACAACACCTGGAACATGCCGTCATGGCCGACGAAGCGCACAGCATTTCGCGCCGCATCGAAGCTACGGCTTTGGTTCAGGAAGGCTAGCGCCACGGTTGAGCCGGCGGGCTCTCACGAGCACTCCGAGCGGCGTCCGACAGCCTGAGCCATTCCTTCCGGTATCCTATGTTGAGAAGATTGAAGGACATCACGTCTTTTCCGGCGTCCGAACGGCTCTTGCCGGTCATGGCATGGTCGGCGTGCACTGGAACGCCTGCGGAGACACGATAGACGGTCCACGAACGGGCGGATTCGATCCGGCGGTCGTGTTCGATCTCCATGGAGTAGCGACCGGACGCGCCACATTTGATTTCCCATGTGCCGACGGCAAAGGCATTCCGTCTTCGTTCGGCTTCGTCTTCATGGCTGTTCACGATGTCAACCTTTCGTCATTCGGGCCGTGGCCAAGGCCAAACGTCCTCTCGATCAGTGTTGCGCCGCTGCCGGCGGGCGAAAGGTTTACCAGTTCCAGACTGTCTTCCGTCGCGACCCGCTCATGACGTTCATCGTCACTGCGGATGCGGTATTGCAGCACATTTCCTCTCAGAGGCAGTGTGGCGGTAATGCGATATGTCTCGGGGAGCTTGGAGGGAACGACCAGGAACCCGTCCTTCACCCGGACGGTTTGCCCCACCTTGAAGATATGTGTTGCCGCCTCGCGTCGGATCGAGCGTCCATTGCGTTGCGGGATGCGCGTAGCGGTCATGATGGTTTGTGGTCCTTTTCGAGCGCGGTTTCGAGATCTGACAGGTGGACAGGCATCATCTGCTGCATCGAACTCTGCGCGGCGATCGCCGGCAGCTGGATGAAGGCGCCGACCCGTCGCCAGGCAAGCCTGGAAACGCTGTCGATCGATTCCTCGTCATAGTCGACGCGGTATTCTCCGGCTGGCTGCGCCCCGTCGAAACCGGGCAGGCGGAATGGAGATGAAAAACGGACGACGGTTTCTGTGGTGCGACTTGTCACGGCTGAGGCCTCCGCAGGAATACACTGATGCGTTCCTGTATCGTTGAGATCCGAGCCGGACGAACTCGAGGCTGCCGGTACATCCGCGGTCAGCGCCAAGCTCATTCCGGATCGGAACAGGCGAAATGAACGCCGGAACGACGTCATACATTCGCTATCGAGAATTCACTGGTGATGGCGGGTCGTAGGTCTCTGACACCGCGAAGCCAAGTCGGCCAAATCGACGAGGCCCATCATTGCGCCTTGATTGAGTTTAAATCAAGATAATTCGGATTTATCTATAAAAAACGCCAAATTAACGCGACGACATGCTAAATAAAGTTGAGCGCTGCGGCGAAAAAAATTCTATTCATTTCCAGATTAATACAAAATATCCGCTCAAATTGATTTCCTGAATTTTTCAAGAAATTCCCTGGGTGAACAATATTTCTTGGCACTCCTATCAATCGAGTGCCACGGATGCTATTTATGTACTGCAGCCGCCATACGCGCCGGCAGCAGAAAGACCTCTATGAAATTCCGCTCACTTCACGACCGCGTCGTCATTCGACGTGCGGAAGGCGATGTCAAATCCAAGGGTGGGATCATCATTCCAGACACCGCCAGGGAGAAGCCGCAGCAAGGTGAAGTGGTCGCAGTCGGCCCGGGCTTGCGCGACAAAGGCGGCACTCTGGTCCCGCGCGATGTCGAGGTCGGCGACATCATGGGCATCGTCGAAAAGACCGAAACGGCTGCCGACAAAGCCGCCTGAGGGTCGAATTTCCGACCCGCATCTCAAGACCGAACTGGGAAGAAATATCATGTCTGCCAAGGAAATCAGATTCTCCACCGACGCGCGCGACCGCCTGCTGCGCGGCGTCGAATTGCTCAACAACGCCGTCAAGGTGACGCTTGGCCCGAAGGGTCGCAACGTCGTCATTGACAAGGCCTATGGCGCACCGCGCATTACCAAGGACGGCGTTAGCGTCGCCAAGGAGATCGAACTCGAAGACAAGTTCGAGAACATGGGCGCGCAAATGGTGCGCGAGGTGGCTTCGAAGACCAATGATCTTGCCGGCGACGGCACGACGACGGCAACGGTGCTCGCCGCCTCCATCTTCCGCGAAGGCGCAAAGCTTGTCGCTGCCGGCATGAACCCTATGGATCTCAGGCGCGGCATCGATCTCGGCGTTACCGCCGTCGTCAAGGAAATCCAGGCGAGGGCGATGAAGGTCAAATCGTCAGGCGAGATCGCGCAGGTCGGCACCATTGCCGCCAATGGCGACGCCACCATCGGCGAGATGATCGCCAGGGCGATGGACAAGGTCGGCAATGAGGGCGTCATAACAGTCGAAGAGGCGCGAACCGCCGAAACCGAACTCGATGTCGTCGAGGGCATGCAGTTCGATCGCGGCTATCTCTCGCCCTATTTCGTCACCAATGCCGAGAAGATGCGCGTGGAACTGGAGGAGCCCTATATCCTCGTTCACGAGAAGAAACTCGGCAGCCTGCAGGCGATGCTGCCGATCCTGGAAGCCGTCGTACAGACCGGCAAACCGCTGCTCCTCATCTCGGAAGACGTCGAAGGCGAGGCGCTGGCGACGCTTGTCGTCAACAAGCTGCGTGGCGGCCTGAAGGTCGCAGCCGTCAAGGCGCCGGGCTTTGGTGATCGCCGCAAGGCCATGCTGGAAGACATTGCCGTGCTAACCGCCGGCCAGATGATTTCCGAGGATCTCGGCATCAAGCTCGAGAACGTCACGCTCGATATGCTCGGCCACGCCAAGCGTGTGCTGATCGACAAGGAGACCACCACGATCATCGACGGCTCCGGCGAGAAAGCGGCCATCCAGGCGCGCATCCAGCAGATCAAGGCGCAGATCGAAGACACCACCTCCGACTACGACAAGGAAAAGCTGCAGGAACGCCTGGCGAAACTCGCAGGCGGCGTCGCGGTCATCCGCGTCGGCGGCGCGACCGAGACGGAGGTCAAGGAAAAGAAGGACCGCATCGACGATGCGCTGAACGCCACCCGTGCGGCGGTCGAAGAGGGCATCGTCCCGGCGGCGGCGTGGCACTGTTGCGCGCGAAGTCGGCGCTCACGGGACTGACCGGGGAGAACGCCGACGTGACGGCGGGCATCTCGATCGTGCTCAGGGCGCTCGAAGCCCCGATCCGGCAGATCGTCGACAATGCCGGGTTCGAGGGCTCGATCGTCGTCGGAAAACTCGCCGGCAGCAATGATCACAATCAGGGCTTCGATGCACAGACGGAGACCTATGTCGATATGATCGAGGCCGGCATCGTCGATCCTGCCAAGGTCGTGCGCACCGCTCTGCAGGACGCCGGTTCGATCGCGGCGCTGCTGATCACCGTCGAGGTAATGATCGCCAACATTCCCGCAAGAGACACTGCGTCTGCTGCCGGAAATGGCGGCATGGGCGGCATGGGATACTGAGGCCAGCCTGAACCGTTCCGGGGCGGCCGATTGGGCGATCATGCCTGGGCAGACTTCAGCCGATAGCCGAAGTGTTCAAGGCTGCGCCACTGCACTTGCCGTCTGACACCGTTTTTCCAGGGCGCTCCGCTGTGTGGAGCGCTCCCACTGTCGAAGCAAGAAATGACCCATGATCCGTTTCGTGAAAAAGAGCGACCCGCAGCCAGCCGCACACGACGCCGGCGAAAGCGTTAAGAAAATCCGCGAGGCAGCCGCCGAGGGGCCTAAGAAAGGCGCCAACGACAGCACCCGTCGCCGCGCGCCGCAGGCGGCGGAAGATGACGACGCGCTTATCTGAACACAGCGCCGCACAGCAGTTCACGACCTAGCGATAGTCCAGCCAGATCCCGCCGGCGTCGGCGGACCGTACGCAGTTTTCCACCCAGCGCACCCCTTCCAGTCCGGCATCGACATCGGGAAAGACCAGGTCTTCGATCCCCGCAGGGGCGAGGCCGCGCTCATTGTTGATGGCAAAGCCGAAGCGGCGATAGAGGTTCGCCCAGGCTTCGAAGAGACCTTCCGGGTGGCCGCCGCCGATCCGGTCGTCGATCCTGGCCTCGGGATAGAGATAGTCCATGCCGCGCTCGAGGATGCGGGCCGGTTCGCCCTGGATCTCGTAGGAGAGCTGGTTCGGCCGCTCGTCCCACCATTCGATGCTGGCCTTCGAGCCGACGATGCGGATCTTCTGGCCATGCATGGAGCCGGCATTGACGGCGCTCGACCAGATGGTGGCGATCGCGCCATTGTCATATTCCATCAGGGTCACCGCATTGTCTTCGAGCGGCGCGCGGCTTTTGACGAAGCTCTGGCGGGTGCAGAGCAGCCGCCTGATCCTCAGATGCGGCAGGATGACCTTGGCGATATAAAGCGGGTGGGTCCCGACATCGCCGAGGACATAACTGGGACCTGCGAATTTCGGATCGACGCGCCAGCGCGTCGCGGGATTCTGCTCCTCCACCGCAGCACTATGGAAGCCATGGGCGAATTGCAGGTTGACGATGCGGATCTCACCAAGATCGCCATTCCTGATCATCGCGCGCGCCTGCTCGATCATTTGGTGGCCGGCATAGCCATAGGTCACGCCGACGATACGGCTGCGCGCCTCCGATAGCGCCTTCAGTTCCTCAGCTTCGGCGATCGTAAAGCAGAGTGGCTTTTCGCAGATCACATGCAGATCATGGTCGAGTGCTGCTTTGCAGATCGTGAAATGGGTATTGTTGGGTGTTGCGATCGACACGGCCTCGATGCCGTCGGCCCGCCCGGCCTCGGCCGCAAACATCGTCGCATAGTCCCGGTAGCTTCTGGCTTCGTCGAGCCCGAGATCGATGCCAAAGGCGCGGCCGCGTTCCGGATCGATATCGAAGGCGCCCGCCGCAAGGCCAAAGACGTCGTCGCGATGCGCTGCCGAGCGATGAATATAGCCAATCTGGCTGCCTCTGCCGCCGCCGACCATACCCCAGCGGATCGGCTTTCTCCTGTTGTTCGCCATAATGTTGTCCTTAGAACCCAACTGACCTGAGATAGTCGCGGCTTTGCTTCACATCTTCGAGGCTGCCGGCGACATTGAGCGGATCGCGCTCCTGCTCGACGGTGATGAAGCCGTGATAGCCGATCTCCTCGAGCACTCGTTTGACGGCAGGATAATCGATGACGCCGCGGCCGATCGGACACATCACACCCTGTCCGCAGGCATCGAAGAATCGGATCTTCTCGCCGAGCACACGGTCGAAGACGGTCTGGTCGATGTCCTTGAAGTGGACGTAGTCGAGCCTGCCGGCATATCGGCGAAGCATGTCCACGGGATCCATGCCGGCATAATAGCTATGGCCGGTGTCGAGGCAGAAGCCGGCGATCTCCTGCGGAATGTCAGCGGCCACCCGCTCGATCTCATCGGCGAATTCGATATAGCCGCCCGCATGCGGGTGGATGACGGCGCGCACGCCATATTTGCGCTCGGCGAGTTCGGCGATCGCCGTAATATTGGCGACCATCCCGGCCCAGGCCTTGTCGTCGAGACGCGGCGCACGATCGGAATGGCCGGCGGCATAGTCCCGCTCGTCGTGCCCCCAGTCCATGACCGTGAGATAGGGCGTCCTGAACCGCTGGCCCGCCACCTGTTCCGGCTGCGGCAGCCTCGTGATGACGGCGCAGATTTCGTCCGTCTGTCGCAGCAATGCCTCCCGATTTTGAGAAGAGACGAGATCGTCGAAGATCGTGCCGGCGACGATGAAGAGATTGCGCTCGGAGAGCGCCTTGGCGACGAGCGCATCATCGAGCGGCACGTAACCATAAGGCCCGAGTTCGAGGCCGCCATAGCCGGCCGCTACCGCCTCGTCGAAGACGCGTTCCCAGGCGGGAAGGTTTGGATTGTTGACGTCATCAACGCCCCAGCAGCAGGGGGCGGTCGTAATCGTGATGGTCACGGTTTTATTCCTGATAGTGGGGTGCCGGGGCGGATGTTGACGATCAGCCAAGTTTCCCGGGCCAGTATTTGTCGACATATTTCTGGATTTCAGAGCGCATGAAGCGGCCGGAATCGTCGGCGCGCTCCTCCCAGCCGAAGACGCAGGCGGTGATGATGCCGTCGAACCCGACAGCGGCGAGCGACGAGAAAAAGACATCCCAATCGATCTCGCCCTGGTACATATCCATGTGCTGATGGATGGTGACCTTGGCGCCCGGCGGATTGATGATATAGCGCAGCCCGGACGACGCCTTGTGATTATAGGTATCGGCCACATGCACATGGGCGATCAGCGGGCCGGCATCGCGGATCATCCGCGCCATGTCGTCACCGAAATAGAAGGTATGCGGCGCGCAGTAGAGGAATTTGACGTTGTTCGAGCCGATGGTCTTCAGCATGTCGATCGCCGGATGCAGCGTCTCGCACCAGTCTTCCGGATGCGGTTCCATATTGAGGGTGACGCCCTCGCGTTCGAACACCGGGACGAGCTCTTCGATCGAGCGCCACCAGGCGGCCTCGCTGTGCTCGTGGGTATGTATGCCGCCGCAGCAGCTGGCGCGGTGGCTGCGATCCGGCGACGGCCCGCGTCCAAATTCCGAATTCATCGTATCGCAGCCCATCTCGGCCGCGATCGCGATTGCTTCCTTCCAGTAGCGCACTGCCGCCTGCCGCTCGTCCTCATGCGGGCTCGCCCAGCGGTACATCGGAAGGATCGAGGCGAGCTGGACGCCGTGATCCTTAAGGGCCGCCTTGAATTCCGCAACGCGTTCCTTGTGCGCCCGCGGGCGCACCCACCAAGGCAGAAAGTCGTCACGCGGTGAAAGCTCGATATGCGCGTAGCCGAGCTCCGCCGCCTTGCGGCAGAGGTCGCGCAGGTTGAGGTGACGGTGCATATGCGGGTCGAGTGCGATCTTCATCTGGCTCCTCCATCATCCCTCGGCCGCATTGGGCCGGCGGATGATCCTTGATCTCGTTTGTTTCGGACGTCCGGTGCTCCCCCCGGATTGCCAGCACGATACGGCTGCAGTGCCCCCATACTCCAATGCTTCCTTGATCAAATTTGATCATTGACCGCGCAGCAGGCCGATGCTTTGCTGTGTCAGCTTTGGGAGTGAGCCCTGATGAAGGTGACTTTGAAGGATGTCGCGAGCCAAGCCGGCGTTGGCACCGCGACCGTCGAGCGCGTTCTCAACGGCCGCGGCGGCGTGCGGCCTGAAATGGTGGAGAAGGTCTTCCTGGCGGCAAGACGGCTTGAATACCGGCAGAGCCTGCCGGCCCATCGCGGCCTGATCCGGATAGAGGTGATCCTCGTTCGCCCTGAGACCAGCTTCTATTCGCGTCTGAACCGGGCATTCGAGCGCATCGCCGCCTCGCTCGACGACAGCATCGTCGTTCACCGCACCTTCGTCCGCGAGAACGAGCCGGCGCAATTCGCCCGCTACATCGCCAACCCGACGGCACGCCGGTCGGCGTTAATCGTGGTTGCGCCCGACCATGCCGATGTCGTCACCAGTGTGCGGAAGGCGGCCGGTCTCGGCATTCCCGTCGTCCAGATCATGACCCGTCCGGCCCCCGAACTGCCCTATGTCGGCATCGACAATTATGCTGCCGGACGCACCGCGGCTCACTACATGTCGGGCATGCTGGCGCAGCGCCCCGGTTCGTTCGTCGCTCTCTGCCACAGCGGCGCCTATGAGAACCATAAGGAGCGGATCCGCGGCTTCTCCAGCTATCTCTCGGAGAAGGGTTCAAACGAGCATCGTTTCATCGAAGTCATGTTCGACCTTGATGACGAGCATAATGCCATGGAACTGCTGCAAGCGGCCCTCCGGCGCGAATCCGGCATCATCGGCGTCTATAGTGCAGGCGGCGACAACAAGGGTGTTGCGAGCGTGCTCGCGGCCAACAGGGCTGGGCGGCCGTTCTGGGTCGGCCACGAATTGACGGGAGAGACGCAGGACTATCTCCGCCGCGGCATCATGTCGATCGTGCTCGACCAGGCGCCGGAAGTGCAGGCGAGGCGATCGATAGACCTTGCGCTGAACAGGCTTGGTCTCATCGAGGTGGAGGTCAGCGCCGAGCCGGTGCGCTTCCTGACGATCACATCGGAAAATCTCTGAGGCGGGATAGGATGCGCGGACATCCGCTCGAACGAGCGCCCGTGTCTGTCACGACGCCGGCGCGACCTTACTGCAGCTGCGGCTTCTTGAGAAAGCTGTTGCGGTCGGCGGACTTGATGCGCAGCCAGGCTTCCCGGCCGTTCCTCAGTATCCGCATGGGGATTTCCGCCCCGGCCGGGCCGCTGCTCCAGAGCTTGCGGTAGAAATCGGCCAGGCCATCGACCTCTTCGTCGCGGATCTCCGAAATGATATCGCCTTGACGCAGGCCCGCCTCGGCGGCCGGGCCGCCTTCGGCCACGCTCATGACCACCACGCCGCCATTGCTCTCGGCGGAGAAGGCGCCGAGCCAGGGCCGCGGCGGTCTGTTGACCTGACCCCGGTTCAAGAGATCGTCGAGGATCGGCGGCAAAAGGTCGATCGGCACGACCATATTGATATCGGCGACCTCGTCGCCCTGGCTCATCTGCAGGCGAAGCGAACCGATGCCGAGAAGCTTGCCGTCCGAGCCGATCAGCGCCGCACCGCCCCATGAGGGATGGGCCGGTGCCGTGAAAATCGCCTCGTCGAGCAGATATTCCCAATAACCGGCGAATTCCTGCCGGGCGACGATATTTGCCTCGACGAATTCTCCGATGCCATCGGCCAGCACGACGGGATCGCCGGCCTTGGCCGTCGCCGCGTCGCCGAGATCCACCGCCGGCGCATTCAGAGAGCCAAGCGCCTGGACCAGGCCGAAGCCGCTTTCCTGATCATAGGCAAGCGCATGCGCGGGAACCACCCGTCCGTCATGGGTCGTCAGCCAGACCTCTTCGGCCTCGGTGATGAGATAACCGATGGTCAGCACCAGCCCGTTGTCGCGAATGACCACGCCGCTGCCTTCCCGGACGGTGCCCAGCGTCTCCGCCGTGAAGGCATCTTCCGGAATGGAAGAACGGACGGCCACGACTGACCGCAAAATCGGATCGATATTCATGCTTTCATCCCGATAGGCGCCGGCGCGAAAGGCCGAAAGCCGGCGCATCCTTCCTTGAATAGGTAAGAGAATAGACGGCGGGTGCAAGACCGTATCGGAGGGAATTTCGGCAGGCCAACGCGCGACCTTTCCCCCTGCCTGCACCAATCAAGGTTTCACTGAGCGCCGAGACTATTGCGCATGGCACCGGCGGGCGGCTGAGCGCGACCATATTGCCGCGGCGAGCATCCCATCACTCTCTTGAAAGCGGTGCTGAATGCGCTTTCGGATTCATAACCGAGCGACAGGGCGACGCCGGCAATTGCCTCGGCCGAGTTTGTCAATCGGTCACCTGCGAGAAGCATGCGCCAGCGCGTCAGATAATCCATCGGCGCAAGCCCGACCTTTTCCTTGAAGTGGAGAGCAAAACTGGACCGGGACATCGAGGCCCGTTCAGCCAGCGACTGCAACGTCCACTTGCGGGCTGGATCGGCATGCAGGGCGCCGATAGCCGCACCGATCCGCCGGTCGGTAAGCGCGAAAAGCCAGCCGACGCCGCGCGCATTCGGCGATGCGATATGGAGGCGCAACACCTGCATGAGCATGACATGCGCAAAATGCTCCGCCATCAGAAAGCCACCCGGTTGCTGGTCGCGCAATTCGCGCGTCATCCGATCGAGACACCAGCGCAGCACGGCGGCGTGATCGGAACCCCTTTTCACATGGACGATCGGCGGCAGGATTCCGAGAAGGATGTCCGAATTTCCTCCCGAAAAGGAAAAGCGGCTGCCGATCAGGAAGAAATCGCCGCCGCCGTTACAAGTCGCAATGCCGTCGCGGGCGACCGAATAGATCGCATCGGACGGGATCGCGTCGAGCACCGGATCGCTGGCGAGACGAAAGGCTCGGCGGCTCGTCAGCAGAAAGCAGTCGCTTTCCTCCAGGCGGACAGCTTCGGGGACGCCATCGACGCTCAGCCAGCAGGCGCCTGAAATCACCGCGTTGAACTTGATGCCATCAGGGGGCGGAAAATCGATCGCCCAGGCGCCGCCAGCGTCAAGCCCCGCGGAAACATAGCTGCGCGGTTTGAGCAATGCGAGAACATCGGATAACGGGTCCATGTAAAAATCCGGACGATGGCGAAGAGATGTCGGACTTTAGCGCATGGATCGTCTGGAGACCACGCCTTATTCTCGCGACCGTCAATCCAAGCGACGGCAACGTCGCAGAACAAAGGCGATTATCATGAATGACAAACAAGTCCCCATCGGCTCGGGATTTGGAGCCCACACGACGGCCGGCGAGGTTCTGGCCGGTCTCGATCTTTCCGGCAAGCGCGCCATCGTCACCGGCGGCCATTCCGGCCTCGGGCTCGAGACCACACGCGCTCTGGCGGGCGCCGGCGCCAAGGTGACCATCGGCGCAAGGAGCCTCGAGGCGGCGCGCAGCGCGGTCGCCGGTATCGATGGCGTAGAGATTGATCGGCTCGACCTTTCCGACCTCGAAAGCGTTCGCGTCTTTGCTGAGCGGTTCGTCGCGTCTGGCCGCAGCATCGACATCCTGATCAACAGCGCCGGCATCATGGCCTGCCCGGAAACGCGTGTCGGCGACGGGTGGGAGGCACAGTTCGCGACCAATCATCTCGGCCATTTCGCCTTGGTCAACCGCCTTTGGCCGGCGATCTCGCCCGGCGCTCGCGTCGTTTCGGTTTCCTCCGGTGGCCATCGCAACTCGGCGATACGATGGGAGGCCGTGCAATTCGAGACCGGTTACGACAAATGGCAGGCCTACGGCCAGTCGAAGACCGCCAACGCACTTTTCGCCGTGCATCTGGACAGGCTCGGGCGCGACACCGGCATCCGCGCCTTCTCGCTGCACCCAGGCAAGATCTTTACCCCTTTGCAGCGCCATCTCGCAAAGGAGGAAATGATCAGTGCCGGCTGGATCGATGCCGACGGCAATGGGATTGACCCGACATTCAAGACGCCATCCCAAGGGGCCGCCACGCAGGTTTGGGCGGCGACCTCGCCGCAACTCGACGGTATGGGAGGCCTCTATTGCGAGGACTGCGATATCGCCATCCGCGCAACCGATGGAGAGCCCGCAGGCGTCAGCGACCATGCCGCCGATCCCGAGGAGGCGGCACGCCTGTGGATCTTGTCGGCAAGGCTGACCGGCATTGATGCTTTCGCGGCGCATGCCTGAACCCATAGCGCGCGGCAAACCCTCGTCAATGCGCGCTGAAGACACAGCCGATTGTCTTGCCGTCCTCGCGCCTGACCCGGGCCTTCTCGGGTGAAGGCGTCATTGGCGCGCACGCTGCCGAAATCGGCCTGCAACAGCGCGGTCGCCGTGCCAGATTGTATTTGCGCAAATAGCAGTCAAATCCGGCGACAATCCGTCATTAAAACGTATCAAGGCGTGCGCAAAAGCTGTGGCATTCCGTCCTGCGTCGCTCTGCGGACCCAGAGGCGCGACATTTTTCGTGACAGCGACATTGTGCAACAATATACGGTCAATCCTATCAGGAATCAGACTGACACGGATCACGACATGAAAGACTGGCATCCAGATCTCAGCCGCAGCAGCAGCCCCCGTTATATGGCGATCGCCGATGTGATTGAAATGGATCTGCGCAGCGGACATCTGGTGGCTGGGGATCGGCTGCCGCCGCAGCGCGAACTCGCCAAGCGGCTGAATGTCGATTTCACGACGGTAGCCAGAGGGTATGTCGAGGCGCAGAAGCGCGGGCTTGTGGATTCGCATGTCGGCCGAGGCACCTTCGTCACCGGTGGCGCGGACAAGGAGCGCCGGGGATTCGCGCCCGACGCCGCGCCCGATCCCCGCCGCGCCTCCATCGTCGATTTCTCGATGAATATGCCGCCGGAACCGGATGATCCCGAGTTGATTGCCCGCATGCGCGAGGGCATGTCGGCGGTGGCGGCGAGCCTCATTCCGCTTTTGCGCTATCAGGGTTTCGGCGGCTCCAGCATGGACAAGGCGGCTGCTGCCTCCTGGCTCAGCCGTCGCGGGCTGGTGCCCTCGCAGGAGCGCATCTTCGTCACACCCGGCGCCCATCCGGCCCTGCTGGCGATCTTCGGCCTGCTGGCAAAACCGGGCGAAACCGTGCTTTCGGAAATCATCACCTATCCCGGCATGCGCTCGATCGCCGCCCAGCTGCGGCTCAATCTGGCCGGCTTGCCGATGGACGAGGACGGTATCCTGCCGGATGCCTTTGCAGACGCCTGTGAGAGATTGAAGCCGAAGGCGCTTTATCTCAATCCGACGCTGCAGAACCCAACGACGCTGACCATCCCGGCCAGGCGCCGCGAGGAAATCTCAGCCGTCGCCCGCAAATATCATGTGCCGATCGTCGAAGACGATGCCTACGGCTTCATTCCCCAGCATGGCCCGGCGCCGCTCGCGGCAACAGCGCCCGATCTGACCTGGCATATCGGCGGGCTGGCAAAATGCATCGGCGCGGGTCTGCGCCTTGCCTATGTCGTGGCGCCTGACAGTAAGGCAGTGTGGCCCTTCGTCAGCGCCATGCGCGCCAACAATGTCATGGCCTCGCCACTGACCGTTGCGCTCGCCACCCGCTGGATCGAGGACGGCACCGCCGATACGATCCTGCGTTTCATCCGCGCTGAGGCCGCCGCCCGCCAGCAAATGGTTGCCGCCATCCTGCCGGCCGGCAGTTACCGCGCCGATCCGATCAGCTTCAACATCTGGCTGCCGCTCTCCAACGGCTGGACCCGCTCTACCTTCGGCAGCCATACCCGTTCTTCCGGCGTCGGCGTCGTCGCAAGCGATGCCTTCACGGTCGAGGGCACGGCACCCGAGACGGTGCGCGTCTGCCTTGGCGGACCGATCACCCGGGAGAAACTGCAGGGCGCACTGGAATTCATGGCACATGCGCTGGAAGGCCCGCCTGAGATGGCGGCGTCGTTCTTCTGACGCCGAACTCTGCCGAGGCTGATCGGGGCCGGACGAAAGCGGGACCGGTCAGGATCAGAGCGCCCGCCCCAAGCCGTCCGGGCATGGGCGAAGCATAGCCGCCACGTTCACGTCTGCCCCGCCCAGGCTGCCAGCCCTGGCTGCGGCTCCAAATGCTGTTTCAGAAATCTGCAGTCAGCTTGCTGCCGGCCCGCGCTGGAAGATCTGCGGCATTCTGGCGAATTGACTGGCAATCTCCACGCAATGTAATTATCTTGAATGCATACATTAATGGCATTGATCGCATCAATGTTCACGATACCAGCAAAGCGAAATCGTCATGGACACGGAATATCCCCCACTTCCTCCGATACAGACCGGCATCAGGGGGCGCTGCCCGCGATGCGGCCAGGGCCATATGTTCAAAGGCTTCCTGACGCTGCGGCCGGGATGCGAAGCCTGCGGCCTCGATTATTCCTTCGCCGATCCAGCCGACGGTCCGGCCTTCTTCGTCATCTGCTTCGCCTGCATCCCGAGCGTGCTGCTCGGCGTGTGGCTGGAGGTGGCCTTTTCGGCGCCGATCTGGGTGCAGCTTCTGGTCACCGGTCCCTTCATGCTCGCCACCTGCATTCCGCCGCTCCGGCCGCTGAAGGGCTGGCTGGTCGCCAGCCAGTATTTCTACAAGGCGGAAGAGGGCAAGCTCGCCTGAGACCTGTTCAGCGTCGCGCGCAGGCGCGGCGTCGCGAAATCGAGTAGTGCTCGCAGCTTCAGCGGCACCAGTCCCTGCGCGGGATAGACGAGATGCACCGGCGCCGGCGGCGGTTCGAAATCTTCGAGCAGCGGCACCAGCAACCCGGCCATCTCGGCGCGTGCGGCCTGGTAGGAGAGCACGCGGGTGATGCCGAGGCCGGCGACAGCCGCATCGACCGCGGCCTCGGCGGTGTTGACGGCCAGCCGCGAGCGGATCGGCACCGCGAGATCATGTTTGCCCTCGGTGAATGTCCAGCTCAGCATCGAGGCCATACCCTCGAAGGTAACGCAGGCATGCCCAGCGAGATCGCCTGGATGCCGGGGCAGGGCGTGCCGTGTCAGATAATCCGGGCTGGCATAGACCGTACGGCGGATCGCGCCGAGCCTTGTGGCGATCAGGTTGCTGTCCGGCAGGTTGCCGATCCTGAGCGCTACGTCGATATGATCCTCGACGAGGTTCGATATCCGGTCGCCAAGCATCAGCCTCAGATTGATATCGGAATAGGCTTTCAGGAAATCCACCACGACAGGCAGGACGTGCAGCCGCCCGAAGACGATCGGCGCGGTCATCGTCAACTCGCCCTTCGGCGCGCTGTATTCACCGGCTGCCGTCCGTTCCGCCTCTTCCACTCGATTGAGAATCTCCCGCGCCGCCTCGACATAGGAGCGGCCGGCTTCCGTCAGCGTGATCTTCCGGTTGCTCCGTTGCAGCAGCTGGGCGTTGAGATGGGCTTCCAGTTCTGAAACCTTGCGGCTGACAGTTGCGAGCGGGGATCGCAGATGCCGTGAGGCGGCCGACAGGCTGCCCTGTTCGACGACGGCAAGGAGCACGGTCATGGCGTCGAGGCGGTCCATTCTATCCTTCCATGAATTGGTAGCATGCCTTCCAGATTAGCATTCTACTGCAGCCAGATGGAAGGCAGTAAATTACACAACAGATGGTTCGAAGCGGCCATCGCCAATCGCGTCCCGTCAATCGGAAGACCAAAGGAACCATCATGAAACTCTATCACTACCCGCTTTCCGGCCATTCGCACCGGGCTCACCTGTTCCTGTCGCTGCTTGGCGTGCCCTATGAACTGGTCGAGGTCGACATGGCGGCAGGCGCCCACAAGGCGCCGGACTTTCTGAAGCTCAATCCCTTTGGCCAGGTGCCGGTGCTCGACGACAATGGCACGGTCATTGCCGATTCCTCTGCCATTCTCGTCTATCTCGCGCGCAAATACGGCCGCACCGACTGGCTGCCGGAAGAGGCGGTGGCCGCGGCGCGGATACAGAAATGGCTCTCGGTTGCGTCAGGCGAGATCGCCTACGGACCATGTGCCGCGCGGCTGGTCACCGTCTTCGGCGCCGATTTCCGCACCGACGAGGTGATCGCCCGGGCGCACCGCATTCTCGCGCTGATCGAGGCGGAGCTCCACGGCCGCAGCTTCCTGCTCGGCGACAATCCTGTGGTCGCCGACGTGGCGCTCTACAGCTACATCGCCAACGCACCGGAGGGCAATGTCGATATCTCAGCCTATCCAAGCGTTCGTGCCTGGCTTGCGCGCATCGAGGCGCTGCCGGGTTTCGTCGGTTTTCGCAAGACCAAGATCGGCCTTGCCGCGTGACAAGCCGCCGGGGCAGGTCGCTGTCCCGGTTCCCTAAATGCTGCCCAAAAGGAGGCCGTGATGCTGGAGCAGACAAGACAGGACGCCACATCGCCCTGGCATGTGGGTGAACTCGCCATGCAGCGCAATGTCGGTGTCGCTGAACGCATGGATGGGCCGGGAAGGAATTTCGTCCGCAAGGCCATGCCGGAGCAGCACCGCGCCTTCTTTCCGATGTTGCCTTTCGTCGTGCTCGGCGCAGTCGATTCCATGGGCGATGTCTGGGCGACGGTCAGGGCTGAGCGCCCTGGTTTCATGGCCTCGCCGGAGCCGGAGATTCTCGAGGTCCGCCTGCCGCGCGACGCAGCCGATCCTGCCGATGCCGGCATGGAGGATGGCGACGCGATCGGAATGCTCGGCATCCAACTCGAGACCCGGCGCCGCAACCGGCTGAACGGCGTGATCCGCAGGGCGGATGCTGGAGCTTTCCAAGTGCGCGTCGGCCAGAGCTTCGGCAATTGCCCGCAATATATCCAGCTTCGCTCTTCCGCCTTCGTCCGCGATCCGGATATGCTGAGCGCAATGCCGCCCGTTCATTCCGGCCAACTCGACGATCGGGCGCTAGGGATGATTGAGGGCGCCGATACGTTTTTCGTCGCCTCCTATGTCGACCGCGACAATGGCGAGCGGCAGGTGGACGTGTCCCATCGCGGCGGCACTGCCGGCTTCGTCCGGATCGGCACCGACGGCGTGCTGACCATTCCCGACTTTCCCGGCAATCGGTTCTTCAACACGCTCGGTAATTTCCTCGTCAACCCGAAGGCGGGTCTGGTGTTCATCGATTTCGAAAGCGGCGACCTGCTGCAGATGACGGGCAGGGTCGAGGTGCTGCTGGATTCGCCCGAGATCGCCTCCTTTCAACGGGCGGAACGGCTGTGGCGTTTCAAGCCCGAAGAGATCGTGCTGCGCCCGGATGCCCTGCCGCTGCGGTGGAGTCTGCATTCCAACCTCTAATGCGAAACGCCGCCTCGAATCGGCTTGCCAATTGTACCGATCAGTACAATGATAACCATTCAGTACAGGAGCGCCCGGAGAACCTATGTCCAGCCTCGTCCCGCTTTTCACCCTTGAGACCGCCACCCAGAAAGTCCGTCTTGCCGAGGATGGTTGGAACAGCCGTGATCCCGAGCGCGTCTCGCTCGTCTATACGCCGGACAGCCGCTGGCGGAACCGTGCCGAATTCATCACCGGCCGCGCCGAGATCGTCGCCTTCCTCACCCGCAAATGGGCAAAGGAGCTGGATTACCGGCTGATCAAGGAGATCTGGGCCTTCACCGATCATCGCATCGCCGTGCGCTTCGCTTATGAATGGCACGATGACAGCGGTAACTGGTTCCGTTCTTATGGCAACGAGAACTGGGAGTTCGACGCCGCCGGCTTGATGCAACGCCGCTTCGCCTGCATCAACGACCTGCCGATCCGGGAATCGGAGCGCAAGTACCATTGGCCGCTCGGCCGGCGGCCGGACGACCATCCCGGTCTGACCGAACTCGGCCTCTAAACAAGCCAAGGAAGCCGCGGGTGAAGACCGTCTACGAACGCGCCGACATCGTGCCGCTGCTGGCGGAAATCTTCCGCGAGTTCGGCTATGAGGGCACGTCGCTCAGCCGGATCACCGAACGCACCGGCATCGGCAAGGGCAGCCTTTACCACTTCTTTCCCGGCGGCAAGGAGGAGATGGCGGGTGCCGTGCTCGCCGATGTCGATGCCTGGTTCGAACATGCGATCTATCAGCCGCTGAGAAAGGACGACGCCGGTCAGGCGATCGCCGCGATGTGGGCGAATGTGAGCGATTATTTCCGCTCCGGTCGTCGTATCTGCCTCGTCGGCGCCTTTGCGCTTGACAAGACCCGCGAGCGGTTTTCAGCGGCGATCGGTGATTATTTCATCCGCTGGATCGACGCCTTGCGGTCGGCGCTGATGCGGGCAGGCTGCCCCGAGGGGGAGGCGCAAACGCTCGCCGAGGAGGGCGTCGCGGGCATTCAAGGCGCGCTGGTGCTGTCGCGCGCGCTTGATGATAGGATGGTTTTTGCCCGATCATTGGACACGCTGGCGAAACGGTTTGATGCTGTGATGCGATGAGGGGCGGTCAAACCGCTGGGAGGTTGATTGCAATTGGGAAAAATTCACCCGGCCACGAGTGACTGGCCGGGGCATTGATCGGGCGCTGGCAGGCCGCTCGAGCTTACATTGGTAACGTTCTGCGCCTATTTCAGCGCTGTTTGTTGAGGCTGCTGGGCCGGGCGCGTATTTTCCCGTTCAGGGCGAACCTGGCGCCATTCGTTTTCCATCTGATCGACGACATGCTGGGGAATGGTGGTTTGGCTGTTGGCGGGCGTCTGCATCGGAAGTCTCCTCTGTTCGTGGTAAGGCTTCGGGGCAAGAAGATGCATTGCATAAGACAAAAGGCGTGTAAATCAGTGGCTTAAACACTTTGAACGATTAAATTGAATTTAATCGATTAAGACGGTTTTAACCATGATATTTCGAGGGAAGCGCGGAATGGTTGTCCACATGGACCGGGCATTCTTTTTCGATACGGTACGGCACCGACTCTTCAAAGGAAACCTGACTCAGCCTCAGGTAGTGGGCATCACGGCGATTCTCGACGCCTGGGAAGAACGCTTTGCCGATGCCGACCGGCGCTGGCTCGCCTATATCCTCGCAACCGCTTATCACGAGACTGCCTATACGATGCAGCCGGTACGTGAGACGCTGGCGGAAAGCGATGCGCGCGCGGTCGAGATCCTGGAGACGGCCTTTGCCGCAGGCCGGCTGTCCTGGGTGAAGACGCCCTACTGGCGGCCGGACGAGGATGGCCGCAGCTGGCTCGGCCGCGGCCTGGTGCAGCTCACCCATAAGCGGAACTATGAGGCGATGAGCGTACTGACGGGGATCGACCTCGTTGCCGAACCCGACCGGGCGATGGAGATGGATGCGGCGGTGACGATCCTGATCGACGGCATGCTGCAGGGCAGCTTTACCGGCCATAAACTCGCCGATCACCTGAACGCGACGACCGCCGACTGGGTGAATGCGCGCCGCATCGTCAATGGCACCGACCGGGCGGAAAAGCTCGCAGCCTATGCCATGGTCTTCGATGCGGCGATACGTCCCGATGCGGCCCATGGCATGCTCGCGCGGTTGAAGGCCTGGGGCGCACATGTTATCGCCCGGCTGACAGCTGGAGCGCCGCGCGTCCGATAGGATGCGCCAAGGTCGCTCCATCATTTTGACAAATCCGACAGGAGCTTCCGCGTGATCCGTCATATCGTCTTCTTCACCGTACAGGAGGAACATCTGCAGGAGGTGAGGGCCGGGCTTTCGATCCTGACCGGCATTCCGCATGCGCGGCTGCTGGAAATCGGCACCAACGTGAAGACCGATCAGTTGGGCACCGAGATCGATCTCGTGGTCTACGGCGAATTCGACGATGAGGCGGCCCTTGCCGTCTACAAGGCGCATCCCGATTACCAGCTCTCGATCGAGCGCGTACGGCCGCTCCGGGAAAAGCGCATCGCCGCCGATTACGACAGCCGCACGGCGGTGACGCGGCCGCTCTGAATTGCCCAAGCATTTAACTGGGAAGCTACATTCCATTGAAATTTCAAATGGATGACTGATTGTCCGGATTCGGATCGTCGCCAAGCTGACTCAGCTTCTGAGCCACCGAACTCAACTTTCGAAAAAGCCGCGGCAAGCGATTCAAAAGATTCGTCAAAAGGAGCTGCTGCTTCATGGTCTGGCTGCCGCAGCGGTTGCGGCGCGCGGGCGAAAAGCCGCTCTCGTTCATGCGTGGGTGATAATCAGGAGACATTAAGAATGGCTGACTCCGATGCGCGGGCGCCGCGCACCAGCGCCATCAGCATCAGCACGAAGATGAGCGACAATGCCGCGAGAACGGCGCAGGCGACGAGCGCCGGGCCGGTGCCGGCGCGGTCGAGGATGGCGGTGAAGACGACCGGGGCGATGGCGTTGGCGAGATTTTGCGGCAGCGACAGCCTGGCCGATTGCAGGCCGAATTCGCGCGGTGAAAACAGTGCCAGCGGCAGCAGCGCCCGGGCGACGGTCATGACGCCGGCACCGAATCCGTAGAGCAGGATGAAGGTGACGAGCAGCGGTGTCGACGGACTGGCGAAGAGCATCATCAGGAAACTCATTGCCATCAGGCTGATACCCATGGCCGCGCTGAGCATGGGGTTGCCGCGCCGGCCGAGCAGCATGTCGAGGAAACGCGCCGAGATGCCGAGGACGCCGCGCGCCGAGCCGAGATGCAGCGCAAAGGCCGGCGAGGCGCCGGATTGGCGGAAGATCTCGAGCAGAGATGGGGAGATGCCGAAGGTGATGAAGGTCGAGATCGTCGTCGCCGCGGCGATCAGCAAGAAGGCCTTGCGCTGCGCCGCTTTCGATAGTGGCACCGGGGCGATTTCAGCCATGCCGCCTTCGACATGCGTTGCGATCGGTTTCGGCAGGGCGAAAAGATGCAGCGGCAGGCAGACGAAGAATTGCAGCGCCGCGCAGACGAGAAAGGTGAGGCGCCAGCCGACCGTCTTGTTGAGCAGGCTGAGGATCGGCCAGAAGATGGCGCTCGATAGGCCGGTGAACAGCATTAGGATGGCGATGACGCGTTTGCCGTTCGCGCCCTCGCGCTCGACGACGGCGGTATAGGCTGGTGCCGAGAGGCCAAGTGCGCCGCCGAGGCCGATGATGACCCAGGCACTGGCATAGAGCAGGATGCCGTTTGCGGCGGCAAGCAGAAGCAGGCCAAGCGCAAAGGTCAGCGAGGCGGCCGAAAGCACTCGGGCAGCACCATGGCGAGCCAGCCATCGGCCGGTCGCGGGACCGACAATGGCGCTGACCACCATCATGATCGTCAGGCCGGCAAATACCACCTCGTTCGCCAGGCCGAGATCCGGCGCTACGACGCGGCCCATGACCCCGAGCATGTCGAAAGTCGTGCCCCAGCCGATCAGTTGGGTAACGGCAAGGACGGTGACCGTCTGCGCCGAGCGGAAGCGGGAGGATTTTGGCATTGGTGCTGAAACGGTCTGAGATGCGGGGGCCGCAAGGACATAACAGTTTCAACCGGCCGGTGAAAGCTGCGGTCGGCAGAATGCGATGAGCGCGGACGACTCGCAGACAAAGACTATGGTGTCGGTCCCGCCGGCTCCCCACCTTTACGGGAGGTGATAAAGAACGCGTGGATTCCAAGGCTGGAGGGCATCGTTTGGGGACGCTATGGCGGCAGTTTCCAGGCGCTGAAACAGGCTGTCCCGAACAGTCGAGAACAGTTCTAGACACCCTGCATTACAGCGCATTCATTTGCCATTCAGGTCGCGTGAGTACATATTCGGGGCAAGTTGGCATTACCTTGAAAGCATAACACATGGCCTTTCCTCTGAGCGTCGCAGCATTGGCCGCCGGACTGGTGGTATCGGCGCCCTCACCGGACGCCACGAGCACTTTTGTCGTGCGTGTCGGAGGCGATTGCAGCGCCGCCGCCGCCCAGGTCGTCGAGCAGACCGGCGGCCAGTTGCTGTCCGTGCAACCGGTGGGCGATACCTGCATCATCACCGTTCTTGTGCAGGGCAATGGCCAGCGCCCACGCAAAGTCACGGTAAAGGTTCCGATGTAGGCGGAATCGGCTTATTCAGGACATTGATCGATTTGAAGCGGACGAAAGTGGACCGATGCGCATCCTGGTAGTCGAAGACGACGTTAATCTGAACCGGCAGCTGGCCGACACGCTGAAGGAGGCGGGCTATGTCGTCGACCAGGCGTTCGACGGCGAGGAAGGCCATTTCCTCGGCGACACCGAACCTTATGACGCCATCATCCTCGATATCGGCCTGCCGGAGATGGACGGGGTCACCGTTCTTGAAAAATGGCGCGGCGCCGGCCGCGGCGTGCCGGTGCTGATCCTGACGGCGCGCGACCGCTGGAGCGACAAGGTCGCCGGCATCGATGCCGGTGCCGACGACTACGTCACCAAGCCCTTCCACGTCGAGGAAGTGCTGGCCCGCATTCGGGCGCTGATCCGGCGTGCGGCCGGGCATTCCTCATCCGAGATCATCTGCGGGCCGGTACGCCTCGATACCAAATCCTCGAAGGCGACGGTCAACGGCACGACGCTGAAGTTGACCTCGCACGAATATCGGCTGCTTTCCTATCTCATGCATCACATGGGCGAGGTCGTCTCGCGCACGGAACTGGTCGAGCATATGTACGACCAGGATTTCGACCGTGATTCCAACACGATCGAAGTCTTCGTCGGCCGCCTGCGCAAGAAAATGGGCGTCGACCTGATCGAAACGGTGCGCGGTCTCGGTTACCGCATCCAAGCGCCGAAACATGCGAATTAAGTCGCTCACCGCACGTGTGTTGCTGCTGACCACGGTCTGGTCGACGGTGGCGCTGGTGGTGATCGGCCTCTTGATCTCCACCCTCTACCGCAAGAGCGCCGAACGCGGTTTCCAGGATCTGCTGAGGGCGCAGCTCTACAATGTCATCAATTCGGTGACGATCGGCGATCAGGGCGCACTCAGCGGCAGCCCGCAGCTTGGCGACCTGCGCTTTGCCCAGCCGAAGACCGGCTGGTACTGGGTGGTGGAGCCCCTCGGCACCTATACGACAGCTCCGCTGGTGTCGCCTTCGCTCGGCTCGGCGCTCATCCCGGTTCCCTCCGTCGTCGAGGCGCCTTTCGACAAGAATTACGAGCGGTACTATCAGGTGACGGATGCCTCCGGGAACCGTGTGCAGGTGGCCGAGACCGAAGTGGTGCTTGATACCGACGGACGCGCGGCACGCGTCCGCGTCACCGGCAATGTCGATGTCGTCGAGGACGACGTGCGCACCTTTTCCCACAGCCTCTATCTGGCGCTTGCCGGTTTCGGCGTCGGCAGCCTGATCGTCAACGCACTGGCGATTCTCTATGGCCTGAAGCCGCTCGACAAGGCGCGTGCCGCACTGGAGCGCATCCGCGCCGGCGAGAGCGAGCAGCTGAAAGGCGACTTCCCGCGCGAAATCTTGCCGCTTGCCAACGAGGTGAACGCGCTGATCGATAGCAACCGCCGCATCGTCGAGCGGGCCCGCATGCAGGTTGGCAATCTCGCGCATTCGCTGAAGACGCCGATCGCCGTGCTGCTCAACGAGGCGCGCGTCCTCGAAAAATCCCATGGGGAGCTGGTCCGCAGCCAGGCGGAATCGATGCAGGGGCAGGTGCAGTCCTATCTCAATCGGGCGCGCATCGCCGCGCAGCGCGAATCCGTGCTCGCCCGCACCGATGCCGAGCCGGCGCTCGAGCGACTGGTGCGCGTCATGCGCCGGCTGAACGTCGATACTGAATTCGATCTCGTCGTCTCGCCGCCGCATCTGGCCGTTGCCATGGAGCAGCAGGATCTCGAGGAGACCGTTGGCAATCTCCTGGAAAATGCAGCGCGCTTTGCCAAGAGCCGGGTGCGGCTTTCGGCCGTCGAGGCCGGCGAGGATGTGAAGGGGGGTGAGGCGAGCGCGCGCCGCCACTGGGTGGAGCTCGCTGTCGAGGATGACGGGCCGGGCCTGGAGCCGGATCAGATCCGCGAGGCGCTGAAGCGTGGCCGCAGGCTCGACGAAAGCAAGCCCGGAACCGGGCTCGGCCTTTCGATCGTCACCGAGATTTCCAATGAGTACCAGGGACGACTCGAGCTTTCCCGCGGTGAATGGGGCGGGCTGAAGGCGAAGCTTATCCTGCCTGGCGTCACAAAGGATGTTGCATGAGCAACTGCTTGATGTCACAAAGATACTAGCAAATGTATAGCATGCTTTGCCTTAATGCTGACACGGGGACGCTGCACTTCGATCGGCTGAAATTGACCCCTGATCGTGGTTCGACGCAATGATTTTACGCTCGCAAGGCATGATCGTTTCTGCTCTTCTCGTCGCCGTCGCGCTGTCCGGCTGCACGACGACGAAGGGCGCCGCCTCGCGCGGCATTTTTTCGAGCAAGCCCTCGGCATCGGCTGCCTTCATCACCGCGTTGCAGGGCGGCATCGTCGGCCGCAGCGGCGTGACGCTTGGTGACAGCGACAAGCAGCGGGCGCTCGAGGCGGAATATCGGGCACTGGAAGGGGCCGCCGTCGGCCAGCCCGTGCTCTGGACCGGCAAGGACGTGACCGGCAAGGTCGTCGCGGCTGCACCCTATCAGGTCGGTTCGCAGAACTGCCGGCAATATACCCATACGCTGACCGTCGACGGCAAGGACACGGTGGCGCGGGGCGCTGCCTGCCGCAACGACGACGGTAGCTGGTCGCCGCTCTGAATTGCGGCCAATAGAGCGCGCGCTAAGGACGATCTATCGCTTTAAACCAGCACATGGGGATTATGTGCTAACCTCAAATCTTCGTCATTCCGGCTTTGGCAGTTGGAATGAAGGCGCGCTTCACGTATTTGGGCGACATGCTGTTCTGGATTCTCGTTGCCGCTTTGACGGCAGCCCTCGCCGTCATCCTGCTCTACCCCCTTCTGCGCGGAGCGAAGGCGGCGGATAATATCCGTGCGGGCGAGACGGCGGTCTATCGCGACCAGTTGCGCGAACTCGACCGCGATCTCGATGGCGGGCTGATCACCCCGGAAGAGGCTGATTATGCCAGGGCGGAAATCGGCCGGCGGCTGATCGCCGTCTCTGCCGACGAGACGGCTGAGACACCGAAACCCGCGCGGCATCACCGTTTCACCGAGGCCTTCGTCCTCCTGCTCCTGCCGGTTCTCGGCCTCTGTCTTTATTTGACGACGGGCAGGCCGGACCTGCCCTCGCAGCCGCTGGAAGCGCGGCTGGAAAACCCTGGAAATGACCTGGCGGTGCTGATCACCAAGGCGGAACGGCACCTGGCTGAGAAACCTGATGACGGCAAGGGTTGGGACGTGCTGGCGCCGATCTATTTCCGCACGATGCGCATCAACGACGCGCAAGTGGCCTACCGCAACGCCATCCGGCTTCTCGGCCCGAGCCCGGTCCGGCTCGATGGCCTTGCCGAGACGCTGATGGCGGTCTCCGACGGGGTGGTGACGGAGGAGGCGCGGCAAGTGCTGGAGCAATCGCTGACGCTGGAGCCTGACAATCCGCGCGCCCGTTTCTACATCGCCCTCAGCATGGAGCAGGCGGGGCGGCCCGATGAGGCGCGGCAGGCCTTCGAGGCGCTGGCAAAACAATCGCCCGCCGATGCGCCCTGGCTACCGCTGGTCAACCAGCATGTCGCCGTGAACGGCGGCGCGCCGGCAGGCGCCGGTTCGGCTGCCTCAGGCGCCAATCCAGCTGCCTCGGGCGCCAATCCGGCTGCCTCGGGCGCCAATCCGGCCCCCGGCAATCCCACGCAGCAGGATGTGACGGCGGCCGAGACGATGAACGCCGGCGACCGGCAGCAGATGATCCGCGGCATGGTCGAAAGCCTCGATGCCAAGCTCAGCGAGGATCCGAACAATTTCGAGGGATGGATGCGGCTCGTCCGCTCTTACGCCGTATTGAACGACAAGGATCGCGCCTCCGGCGCCCTGAAGCGCGGGCTTGCGGCCTTTCCGCCGCCTGGCGAACAGGGCAGGCAATTGCTGGCGCTGGCCAGGGAACTCGGCATAGCCCCGGAGGGAGCGACGCAATGACGCGCAAGCAGAAGCGCCTGGCGGTGATTGCAGGCGGCATGGGCTTCATCCTCGCCGCCGTGCTGCTGGTGATGTTCGCCTTCAGCCAGTCGGTCGCTTATTTCTACATGCCGGCCGATCTCGCCCAGACGCCGGTGGCGCCGGAAACCCGCATCCGCCTCGGCGGGCTGGTCGGTGAGGGCAGTGTCGTGCGCGGCACCGGCTCGACGGTGGAATTTGCCGTCACTGACGGCAGCGCCAATGCCGTGAAGGTCCAATATACCGGCATCCTCCCCGATCTCTTCCGCGAGGGCCAGGGCGTCGTCACCGAAGGCATGTTCACTGCCGGAACGAACGTCTTCGTCGCCGACACCGTGCTTGCCAAGCATGACGAGACCTATATGCCGAAGGACGTGGCCGACAGGCTCAAAGCCCAGGGACTGTGGAAGGAAGGCCAAGGCCAGGAAGGTCCTGGGAAGGAAGCTCAGGGCCAGGAAGTGAAGGAACAGCAAGTGAAGGCGACGCCATGATCATCGAGATCGGCCATTACGCGCTGGTGCTGGCGCTGGCCACGGCGCTCATCCTCTCCATCGTGCCGGTGATCGGAGCCCGTCGTCACGACCGGGCGATGATGGATGTGGCGACGGTCGGCTCGCTGGCGATGTTTGCGCTTGTGGCCTTCTCCTTCGCCGTGCTGACCTATGCCCATGTCGTCTCGGATTTCTCGGTCGAAAACGTCTGGGAGAATTCGCATTCGCTGGTGCCGCTGATCTACAAATACTCCGGCGTCTGGGGCAATCACGAGGGGTCGATGATGCTCTGGCTGTTGATCCTGACGCTGTTCAGCGCGCTGGTCGCCGTCTTCGGCCGCAATCTGCCGGAGACGCTGAAAGCCAACGTATTGGCCGTGCAGGCCTGGATTTCGGTCGCCTTCACGCTGTTCATCCTGCTGACCTCCAATCCGTTCCTGCGTCTCGATCCGGCGCCGGCCGAGGGCCGCGATCTCAACCCGGTGCTTCAGGATGTCGGCCTGGCGATCCACCCGCCGCTGCTCTATCTCGGCTATGTCGGCTTCTCCGTCTGCTTCTCCTTTGCCGTCGCTGCCCTCATGGAAGGGCGCATCGACGCTGCCTGGGCACGCTGGGTGCGGCCCTGGACGCTGGCGGCCTGGACCTTCCTGACGCTCGGCATCGCCATGGGCTCCTACTGGGCCTATTACGAGCTCGGCTGGGGTGGCTGGTGGTTCTGGGACCCGGTGGAAAACGCCTCCTTCATGCCGTGGCTTGCCGGCACCGCGCTGCTGCATTCGGCGCTTGTCATGGAAAAGCGCGAGGCGCTGAAGATCTGGACGGTGCTGCTCGCCATCCTCACCTTCTCGCTGTCGCTGATGGGCACCTTCCTGGTGCGCTCCGGCGTGCTGACCTCGGTACATGCCTTTGCCAGCGACCCCTCCCGCGGCGTCTTCATTCTTTGCATCCTGCTGATCTTCATCGGCGGGGCGCTGTCGCTGTTTGCCTTCCGCGCGCCGAAGCTTTCGGCCGGCGGGCTGTTTGCGCCGATCTCGCGCGAGGGCGCGCTCGTCGTCAACAATCTGATCCTGACGGTCGCCTGCGGCACAGTGCTGACCGGCACGCTCTATCCGCTGCTCTTGGAAACGCTGACCGGCGACAAGATCTCCGTCGGACCACCCTTCTTCAACCTAACCTTCGGCCTGCTGATGGCGCCGCTGATTGTCATCGTGCCGTTCGGGCCGATGCTGGCCTGGAAGCGCGGCGATCTGCTCGGTGCCCTGCAGCGGCTCTATGTCGTCGCGGGTCTCGCCTTCCTTGCCGCACTGGTCTTCTTCTATATCCAACATGGCGGCCCGGTGCTTTCAATACTCGGCCTCGCTGCCGGGCTGTTCCTCATCCTCGGTGCCATCGCCGATCTCTGGTACCGCGCCGGCATCGGCAAGGTCGCGGGCAGCCTCGCCTGGCGGCGGCTTTCCGGCCTGCCGCGTTCGGCCTTCGGCACGGCGCTTGCCCATGCCGGGCTCGGCGTCACCGTGCTCGGCATCGTCGCGGTGACGACGTTTGAGAGCGAGCATGTCATTGAGATGAAGCCGGGCGAGGTGACCGAGGCCGGCGGTTACAGCCTGCATTTCGACGGCATGCAGCCGGGGACCGGGCCGAACTATACCGAGGAGCGCGGCCACTTCACCATCCGCCGTGCCGGTGTCGCGGTTGCCGATACCTGGTCGGCCAAGCGCCTCTATACCGCCCGGCAGATGCCGACGACGGAGGCTGGTATTCTGACCTTCGGGCTCAGCCAGCTCTACGTCTCGCTCGGTGACGCCACCAAGGACGGCGGTATCGTCGTGCGCATCTGGTGGAAGCCGTTCATTCTCTGCATCTGGGGCGGCGCGGTGTTCATGGCCTTCGGCGGCCTGGTCTCGCTCAGCGACCGGCGCCTGCGTGTCGGCGCTCCGCGCCGCAAGGCGAAGCCGGCAAGGCCGGCAGCTCCCGCAATGGAGCCGGCCGAATGATGCGCTCACACCTTTCTTCCCCTTCTCCCCATCGGGGAGAAGATGCCCGAAGGGCAGATGAGGGGGCCGAGCGGCGGAGCTGCGAGGAGCTTGAGCGCAAGCGAAAGGTCGCCTGTGCTGCGAAGGGTGGCCCCCTCATCCGCCCTGTCGGGCACCTTCTCCCCGAGGGGCGAAGGGGAATGCGGCTTCTCTCCCGGCTCCTCATCGTCCTTTTCGTCCTCTTCACGCCCGTCTCCGCCTTCGCCGTCAATCCCGACGAGGTGCTGGCCGATCCAGCTTTGGAAGCCCGCGCTCGCGCTCTCTCGGCCGAGCTGCGCTGCATGGTCTGCCAGAACCAGTCGATCGACGATTCCAACGCCGATCTGGCCAAGGACCTGCGGCTGCTGGTGCGCGAGCGCATCACCGATGGCGACAGCGACGAGGCGGTGCTGACCTACATCGTCTCGCGCTACGGTGAATTCGTGCTGCTGAAACCGCGTGTCAGCATGAAGACGGGGCTGCTCTGGGGCGCACCGCTGCTGCTGATCCTTGCCGGCGGACTGTCACTGCTGGTCTTCGCGCGCAAGAGGGCCGGCAAGCCGACCGGCAGCAAGCTGACGGCAGACGAGCAGGCGAAGCTGAGCGAGCTTCTGAAAAAGTAAACGGTTAGCCGCTAATCCTCCATCATGACCGGCGGCAGCGAAAAGGCGGGCGCGCAGCGCAGGGTCCCTGACGAGAAGCTGTTGCGGGTGAAATCCATATGAGTTTGCCGTCAGACAAACATTGCAAACATTACGAACTTTTCATTGGCCGGACAGTTCGCAGTAAGGTGCGGCGTCCTATATCTTCAGTCATCGACTGATCCGGCGTCGCCGGTCTGAAGATCCAAGAACAAGAGAAGGTGCTCCAATGCTCAAGAATTTCAACGGACGTCCGTCCCTCGCCACTGTGCTCAAGGCTTCTACCGTTGCCGGTATCGCAGCCGCTGTGCTCGCAACCGGCGTTCCGCTCGAAATCACCCGGTCCTATGCCGAAGCTGTCAAGGTTCAGGCGCCTGCCGTTCCGAGCTTCGCCAATGTCGTCGATGCCGTTTCGCCGGCCGTCGTTTCTGTCCGGGTCGAAAACCGCGTCAATCCCGTCACTGACAACAATGAAGGCTTCTCCTTCGATTTCAACGGTCGCGGCTTCGATGACCTTCCCGACGATCATCCGCTGAAGCGGTTTTTCAAGCAGTTCGGCCAGGATCCGAATGATCAGCAGGGTCATCAACGGCGCTTCGGCCAGAACGGACCGAATGGTGGTCCGAACGGTCCGGGCGGCAAGGGTCGCCTCCGCCCCGTCGCCCAGGGCTCCGGCTTCTTCATCTCCGAGGATGGTTACATCGTCACCAATAACCACGTCGTTTCCGATGGCCAAGCCTTCGTCGCGGTCATGAATGACGGCACCGAGCTCGATGCCAAGCTGATCGGCAAGGATCCGCGCACCGACCTCGCCGTGCTGAAGGTTGACGGCAAGGGCAAGAAGTTCACCTACGTCAACTGGGCCAACGACAACAACGTCCGCGTCGGCGACTGGGTCGTCGCCGTCGGCAACCCCTTCGGCCTCGGCGGCACGGTCACGGCAGGCATTATCTCGGCCCGCGGCCGCGATATCGGCTCCGGTCCCTATGATGATTACCTGCAGGTGGATGCCGCCGTGAACCGCGGCAACTCTGGCGGCCCGACCTTCAACCTCAACGGCGAAGTCGTCGGCATCAACACCGCGATCTTCTCACCGTCGGGCGGCAGCGTCGGCATCGCCTTCGCCATTCCCGCCTCGACCGCCAAGGACGTCGTCGCCGATCTGATGAAGGACGGCCAGGTCTCGCGCGGCTGGCTCGGTGTCCAGATCCAGCCGGTAACCAAGGACATCGCCGAATCCATCGGCCTTTCCGAGCCGAGCGGCGCCCTTGTCGTCGCCCCGCAGGCCGGATCGCCGGGTGAGAAGGCCGGCATGAAGGCCGGCGACGTCGTCACCGCGCTGAACGGTGAAACGATCAAGGATGCCCGCGATCTCAGCCGCCGCATCGGCGCGATGCAGCCGGGCAGCAAGGTCGAGCTTTCAGTCTGGCGCGCCGGCAAGGCCCAGCCTCTCACCGTCGAACTCGGCACGCTGCCGGCCGACCAGAAGGATGCGTCTGCCGATGACAACAACCAGCCACAGCAGCCTGAGGCACCGGCTTCCGAGAAGGCGCTTGCCGATCTCGGCCTGACGGTCGGTCCTTCCGACGACGGCAAGGGCCTGGCGATAACTGGCATCGACCCGGATTCCGAGGCGGCCGACAAGGGCATCAAGGAAGGCGAGAAGATCACCTCGGTCAACAACCAGGAAGTCTCCACCCCCGACGATGTCGTCAAGGCACTGAACCAGGCCAAGAAGGACGGCCGCACTCGGGCGCTCTTCCAGATCCAGTCCAGTGAAGGAAGCCGTTTCGTCGCGCTTCCGATCAACGGACAGGGCTGATCCCTAAGATAGCTTGGAGCCGTGCGGACGAAACTCCGCGCGGCTCGATTCTTCTGATCTTTGAAGGATGATCCCCATGACCGCCGCTCCCCAGGAAGATGCTTTGAGCCTTGCCGAAACGCAGCCGGTGGGTAATGTCGGCCGCATGAAGATTCTCATCATCGAAGATGATCTCGAAGCCGCGGTCTACCTCACCAAAGCCTTTCGCGAAGCGGGCATCGTTGCCGATCACGCCAGCGACGGCGAGAGCGGCCTGTTCATGGGGTCGGAAAATACCTATGACGTCATCGTCATCGACCGCATGCTGCCGCGCCGCGACGGGCTTTCCGTCATCAGCGAGTTGCGCCGCAAGGCCATCCATACGCCTGTCCTCATCCTCTCCGCGCTCGGCCAGGTCGATGACCGCGTGACCGGTCTTCGTGCCGGCGGCGACGACTACCTGCCGAAGCCTTATGCCTTCAGCGAGTTGCTGGCGCGCGTCGAGGTGCTCGGCCGCCGCAAGGGCACGCCGGATCAGGATGTCGTCTATCGCGTCGGCGATCTCGAGCTCGACCGGCTATCCCACGAGGTGCGCCGCGGCGGCAAGGAGATCCCGCTGCAGCCGCGCGAATTCCGCCTGCTCGAATATCTGATGAAGAATGCCGGCCAGGTGGTGACCCGCACCATGCTGCTCGAAAACGTCTGGGACTATCACTTCGACCCGCAGACCAACGTCATCGACGTTCATGTCTCGCGCCTGCGCTCGAAGATCGAAAAGGACTACAGCCAGCCGCTCCTGAAGACCATTCGCGGCGCGGGGTATATGATCAAGGATGAGGGATGAGCCGTTTCAGGGTTCTTTTCAAGTCCACCGCAGTCCGCCTTTCGGCACTCTATATCCTGCTTTTCGCCATCTGCGCCGCGACGCTCGTCTTCTATGTGACGGCCATGTCGGAACGGTTGCTGACGGGCCAGATCCGCGACGCCGTCAGGCAAGAGGTGGAGCAGGTGCAACGGGCCTATGACACCGGCGGCATGAACCTCCTGCTGCGCACCATGGAGCGGCGTGCCCGACAGCCCGGCGCCAACCTCTACATCATTGCCGGCCCCTCGGGCGATATTCTCGCCGGCAACGTCGCCTCAGTGCAGCCGGGTGTCTTCGAGGAGGTCGGCTGGACCTCCGCGCCCTTCATCTATCAGCGTTATACCGACAGCGGCATCGAGCGCCGCCACAGGGCGATCGCCAATATTTTCGTGCTCGACAACGGCCTGAGAATCCTGATCGGCCGCGATCTCGGCGACCCCGAGCGTTTCCGTCTGCTGGTGCGCCAGGCACTGATGGTGGCATTGGCGATCATGGGACTTGGCGCCATCATCATCTGGTTCGCCATCGGCCGCAACGCGCTGAAACGCATCGACCGCATGTCGGATGCCAGCAAGAAGATCATGGCCGGAGACCTGTCGCAACGCCTGCCGGTGGGCGGATCGGGCGATGAATTCGACCGCTTGTCGATGTCTTTGAATACCATGCTGGAGCGCATCGAGAAGCTGGACGAGGGCTTGCGGCAGGTTTCCGACAACATCGCGCATGATCTCAAGACGCCGCTGACGCGGCTGCGCAACAAGGCAGCCGATGCGCTCGATATCTCCGACGGCGAGACGCGGCGCACCGCGCTCGAAGGCATTATTTCCGAATCGGACCAACTGATCCGCACCTTCAACGCGCTGTTGATGATCTCCCGCGTCGAGGCCGGATCGGTCGCCGCCGAGATGACGCCGGTGGAGCTGTCGGCCATCGTCTCCGATAGCGCCGAGCTTTACGAACCGGCGGCGGAGGAGGCGGGGCTTGGCTTGAGCTCCAGCATCGAGCCGGATGTCGAAGTGCAGGGCAATCGCGAGCTGATCGGCCAGGCGATCTTCAATCTGCTCGACAATGCCATCAAATATTCCTCTGATACCGAAGGCGCGGGCAAAGTGTCGCTGAAACTTTCCCGCCGCCCGGACGGCATCTGCCTTTCCGTGGCCGATCACGGACCGGGCGTTCCCGCCGACCGGCGCGACGATGTGGTGAAGCGCTTCGTCCGCCTCGATGAAAGCCGGTCGAAGCCGGGGACGGGGCTCGGGCTTTCGCTGGTGGAAGCGGTGATGGAGTTGCACAATGGCCGGTTGGAACTCTCCGATACCGATCCTGATAAGCCCGAACAGCGTGGATTGACCGTCAGCATGATCTTCCCCGCCAAGGCTGCCTGATGACTCGATGCCGATGATCGGCTGAATCGCATATTGGCGGTTTTCCGCCAAGACCCTAGTTTAATGCCGGTCGAAGGAGATGTTCCCGCGATTCTGCGGGACCGTTTCCTGAGGCGCTAAAGCAGGGAGAGCGCATGCTGACGAAATCGACGCATGGCCTGAAGGATGTCGCCGAAGGGCTGCTGCGTCCGCTGAACCAGACGGAGTTGAAGCTGGCGCTGGCCGACCTTCAGGAGGCCGGCAGGAGCGAGCCGTTGGTGGCTGCGATGCTGAAGACGGAGAGCCCGCTTCGCGATTTCATTGCAGCCGTGCTGACGCTGTCGCCTTATCTGCGCGAAATCGTCAATCTCGACCCCGCCATCCTCGCCGGCGCCATCACTCAACCGCTGGAGCCGCAGATCGAGGCGCTGGTCGCCGAGGCGCGGCGCTGCTGGCAACGGGACGGCGAGGGGGCGGCGCCTTCGGATTCGGTGGTGATGAGCAGGCTGCGCATCATCAAGCGCAAGGTGGCTTTCCTTGTCGCACTCGCCGATCTCGCACGCATCTTCGACGGCCGGGCGACGACGGCCTGGCTGAGCGAGCTTGCCGAAGCTTCGGTTGCCGCCGCCATCGACCATCTGCTGCTGGCGGCGCATGAGGGTGGAAAGCTGCGGTTGCGGGATCTAGCAGCACCGAGCGACGGCTCCGGGCTCATTGTGCTCGGCATGGGCAAACTCGGCGCATCCGAACTCAACTATTCCTCCGACATCGACCTCGTCGTCGTCTTCGACGAGGAGGCCGGTATCGTGCCTGACCCGGACGACGCGATCGAAATCTTCCCGAGAATGATGCGCCGACTGGTGCGCATCCTGCAGGAGCGGACAGCCGACGGCTACGTCTTCCGCACCGATCTCAGATTGCGCCCCGATCCCGGTTCGACGCCGCTGGCGATATCGGTCGATGCAGCGATGAACTATTACGAGGGCAGGGGCCAGAACTGGGAACGGGCAGCCTTCATCAAGGCGCGCGCCGTTGCCGGCGACCTCAAGGCTGGCGGCGATTTCCTGCGCGGCCTTGCCCCTTTCGTCTTCCGCAAATATCTCGATTACGCGGCGATTGCCGATATCCATTCGATCAAGCGGCAGATCCATGCGCATAAGGGCCACGGTGCCATCGCGGTCAAGGGTCATAACGTCAAGCTCGGCCGCGGCGGCATCCGCGAGATCGAGTTCTTCGTCCAGACCCAGCAGCTGATCGCCGGCGGCCGCATGCCGGCCTTGCGCGGACGGGCAACGGAGGAGACACTCGGTGAACTCACCAAGGCGAAATGGATCGACGCGGAAACCCGTGACGAATTGACGGAGGCTTACTGGTTCCTGCGCGATGTCGAGCATCGCATCCAGATGGTACGCGACGAGCAGACCCACCTGTTGCCGGAGACCGATGCCGACCTGAAGCGCATCGCCTTCATGATGGGCTTTTCCGACACGCCGAGCTTCTCCGAACGACTGGTCGGCGTGCTGAAGACGGTCGAACGGCGTTATGCTCACCTCTTCGAACAGGAGAGCAGGCTTTCCACCGACACCGGAAACCTCGTCTTCACCGGCCAGGGCGACGACCCGGATACGCTGGAGACGCTGAAGAGGCTCGGTTTTACCAGGCCGTCCGACATTTCCCGCATCATCCGCACCTGGCACTACGGCCGCTACCGGGCGACGCAATCGGTCGAGGCGCGTGAAAGGCTGACCGAACTGGCGCCGGAGCTCTTGCGGGTCTTCGGCGAAAGCAAGCGCGCCGACGAGGCGCTGCTGCGCTTCGACAGCTTCATCTCCGGCCTTCCCTCCGGCATCCAGCTGTTCTCGCTGCTCGGCAGCAATCCGGCGCTGCTGTCGCTGATCGTCAACATCATGTCCTCGGCACCCCGGCTTGCCGAGGTGATCGCCGCCAAGCCGCATGTCTTCGACGGGATGCTCGATCCCGGCCTGATGGCCGAGCTGCCGACGCGTGATTATCTCGGCGAGCGGCTGAAAGGCTCGCTTGCCCAGGCCCGCCACTATGAAGAGGTGCTCGACCGGCTACGCATCTTCGCCGCCGAGCAGCGCTTCCTGATCGGCATCCGCCTGCTCACCGGTGCGATCAACGGCGTGATGGCCGCACGCGCCTTCACGCATCTCGCCGACCTCGTCATTGCAGCAGCACTTGATGCCGTGGTGAGCGAGATGCGGGCAGCACACGGCGATTATCCCGGCGGGCGCATCGCGGTCGCCGGCATGGGCAAGCTCGGCAGTTTCGAGCTGACGGCCGGTTCCGACATCGATCTGATCCTGCTCTATGATTATGACAACGCGGCCTCCGAATCCGATGGGCCGAAGCCGCTCGACGCGACGCGTTACTTCACCCGCATCACCCAGAGGCTGATGGCCGCTTTGTCGGCGCCGACCGCCGAAGGTGTGCTCTATGAGGTCGATATGCGGCTGCGCCCATCCGGCAACAAGGGGCCGGTCGCCACCCGTATCAATGCATTCGGCAAGTATCAGCGCGAAGAGGCATGGACCTGGGAACATATGGCGCTCAGCCGCGCCCGGCTGATCTGCGGCAATGAGAGCCTCGTCGCCGAGGCGGAACTGATCGTCCGGGAGGTGCTGTCGGCCGATCGCGATATCGCCAAGGTGGCGCGTGACGTCGCCGAAATGCGCGAACTGATCGACAAGGAAAAGCCGCCATCCGGCCCGTGGGACCTGAAGCTGATCCCCGGAGGCGTCATCGATCTCGAATTCATCGCCCAGTACCTGGCGCTGATCGCGCCGACCAGCGGCGTCGGCATTGCCGTCAATGGGATGAGCACCGGCGAGGCCCTGAAGGTGCTTGGCGACCGGCTGATGGCAACCGTCGATCTCGACTTATGCCTGGAGGCCTTCACGCTTTATACCGGCCTTTCGCAACTGATCCGCCTCTCCATCGACGGCCTGTTCGATCCGAAGGATGCGCCGGCGGGCCTCGTCGAACTCGTCTGCCGCGCCGGCGACTGCCCTGATATCAAGACGCTGGAAGGGGAGGTAAAGCGGCTGTCGAAAGCGGTTCGGAAAATATTCTTGAATGTCGTGAAAGCCTGATCTCACACCAGGCGGAACGATCGCGAGGATTATCGCGAGCATCGCCTGTCGGAATCTCGCTTAGCCAATCGTCTTCAGGATAGGCAAGCGATGGAGAACACCAATGACGATTACCATTACCGCTTTTGAACGGTCGCCCGATCGCGGCAGGGGTCTGGCGCGCGACATGCGCGTTCGCTGGGCGCTCGAAGAAGTGGGCCAGCCTTACGAGGTTCGTCTTGTCTCATTCAAAGAGATGAAGGAGCCCGCGCATCTGGCGCTGCAGCCTTTCGGGCAGATTCCGACCTATGAAGAAGGCGATCTCGCACTGTTCGAGTCCGGCGCCATCGTCTTCCATATCGGCGAGCGCTATGCGGGCCTGCTGCCGGACGATGCGAATGCCCGGGCGCGCGCGCTCACATGGATGTTTGCCGCGCTCAACACGGTGGAAACACCGATCTTCGACCGCGCTCTCGTCATGATCCTCGAGCGCGACAAGCCATGGTACGACCAGCGCCTTTCTGCCCTCGAGGACAGCATCCGCAAACGGCTGATCGGCCTCTCCCGCCGCCTTGGCGATGCCGACTGGCTCGATGGTGCGTTCAGTGCCGGTGACCTGCTGATGGTGTCGGTGCTGCTCAGGTTGAAGGGATCTGGCATATTGGAAGAATATCCGAACCTCGCCGCCTATGTCGCCCGCGGCGAGTCGCGGCCCGCATACAAGCGTGCTTTCGCCGCTCAATTGGCTGTTTTCACCGCCGCATCGGCAGGCTGAAGAGGGTCGGCTCTAGATATCGTCGGGAATGCGCAGCGAGATCACCGTGCCGACCGCTTCGCGTGAGCGGATCTTCATGCGCCCGCCATGCAGCAAGGTCAGCGAGCGGGAAATGGCGAGCCCGAGGCCGGAGCCGCCCTTGCTCTTCGCATATTGGCTCTGCACCTGCTCGAAGGGCTGGCCGATCTTCGACAGCGCCGAGCGTGGAATGCCGATGCCGGTGTCGGCGATGGTGACGACGACGGCGCCGTCGACGCGGCGGGTGCGCACCGCGATCCGGCCGCCATTGTCGGTGAACTTCACCGCATTGGAGAGCAGGTTGAGCAACACCTGTTTCATCGCCCGGCGGTCGGCCATCAGCGTCAGGCCGGAGCAGATGCGCTGTTCGATGACGATGTTCTTTTCAGCCGCGGGCATGGCGGTGAAGCGCAAGCTTTCCTCGATCAGCGGCACGAGGTCGATGCTCTCGCAATGCAACCTGACATGGCCGGCCTCGATTTTCGACATGTCGAGAATGTCGTTGATGACGTTGAGCAGATGTTTGCCGCTGTCATGGATATCGCGGGCATATTCGTCGTATTTCAGCGAGCCGAGCGGCCCGAACATCTGGTTCTGCAGAATTTCCGAGAAGCCGAGGATGGCGTTGAGCGGCGTGCGCAGCTCATGCGACATGTTGGCGAGGAATTCCGATTTCGCCTTGTTGGCAGCCTCGGCGCGTTCCTTCTCCGCCTGGTAATTGGCGTTGGCCGTCGAAAGCTCGGATTTCTGGATCTCCAGCGTCTGGCGCGAGGCGGAAAGATCGCCGATTGTCGCCATCAGCCGGCGTTCGGATTCGCGCAGCCGCTCCTGATGACGTTTCATCAGCGTGATGTCTGTTCCGACCGAGACCTTGCCGCCGTCGCGGGTGCGCCGCTCATTGATCTGCAGCCAGCGCTCGTCGGCAAGCTGCACCTCCGTCGTTCGCGAATAGCCGGAGCCGTCGGCATCGGAAATCCGCCGCTCGATGACAGGACGGGCGGCGGCCGCATTGACGGTCGAGCGCTCGGTGCCGGGCACAAGCACGCTGTCCGGCAGGCCATAAGCCTGCTGGAAATGCGTGTTGCACATGACGAGGCGATCGTTCTTGTCCCAGAGCACGAAGGCTTCCGAGGTGCATTCGATTGCGTCGGCCAGGCGCTGGTCGGCTTCTGCGTAGCGCTGGGCGAGCCGATGCTGTTCGGTCACGTCCATGGCGATGCCGATCAAGTGCATGCGGCCGGAATTGCTGCGGATCACCTGGGCACGCGCCCGCATCCAGACATAGTGGCCGCCGGCATGGCGCATGCGGAAGATCTGATCGACCTGGCCGGAAGCGCCCTTGCCGATGGCGCGCGCGATCTCGTAGAGCCCGCCGTCATCGGGATGCATCAGCCGGGCGGCTTCGCCGAAGCCCATCGTCTTGTCCGAACCCGGCAGGCCGAGCATGTCGTACATCGACCGCGACCAGAAGAATTCGCGGGTTTCGAAATCGAAGTCCCAGAGGCCGCAGCGGCCGCGCGACAGCGCCGTCTCGACGCGCAGGTTCGATTCCACGAAGATGTCGTCGGCATCGCGAGCGCGCTTTACCTGCGTGTAATAGGCATAGAGGATGACCAGCAGGATCGAGGAGATGCCGGCAAACAGCGTCACGTTGAGCGCCAGTTCCTCGCGCCAGAGCCGGCCGACCTCGTCGAGCGAGGTGGCGGCGACGATAAAACCGCCGGCATTGCCCATCAGCGTGATCTCGGCATAGTGCGGCACGCCGCCGATCGTCGTTTCGATGACACCGGCGCGATCGCCGAAGCGCCGGATCGCCGAGACCTCGGGGAAGAAATCACCGACATTGCTGCCGACATGCGAAAGCCCGGCGGTGGTCGCCGCAAAGACCTTGCCGCTTGCCTGCACGAGCAGCACGAAAGCGCCGCTGTCCAGCCGGTCCTGCGGCAGGTATTTGGCGAGACGGGCCTGCACCTCGGCGATATCGCCGCTGTCGAAAACATCGGTCGTATCGGCAAACACCGCAGAGGCGGTCGCCGCCGAAAGTGCAGTGGCATGGCGCGCCGAGGCCTCCAGTCGCCCGTATTCGCTCATCATGCCGAAGAAATGCGAGGCGGCGACAACGGAGAGGAAGGCGACAATCAGCGCCGGAATGGCCCGCTTCAAGACCAGCTCGGCCTTCGGCAGATAACGCAGAAGTGGTTCCGATGTCGCATGGCCGGAAAGGCTGTCGCGCCAGGCTTTCAACCCGCCAAAATCGACACGCAGCCGTCCTCCGGCCACGGTTGCCCGTCGCACGTCCATCATCTCTTCGCCTTGTCCTCATGTGATTCGCGCGCCGCTCGCTCGAACCTGACCTAGAGAATCATGGGTGATTCGCCTTGTCCAGAGGCAAAGGTAAAAATCCGTTAACTATTTATAATTTCGGGTTTTTCCAGGTGATTCGGGGCGCTGGGCGACCGGCCGTCGAATTTTTCGGGACGGCCGGTCGAATCAAATTATCCTTTAAGCGTGCGTTCGACGATATCGCGCACGTCGGTCGAAAGATCGGCGGCTCGCTCGATCTCGATCAGCGCCGAGCGGGCGTGATCGGCGCGTATTGGTTCGAGCGACCGCCAGGAGCGCATCGAGGTGAGAATGCGGGCGGCAAGCTGCGGGTTACGCTCGTCGATATCGAGAATTTGACCGGCGAGGAAGCGATAGCCTTCGCCGTCGGCGCGGCCGAAGCCGGTCGGGTTGGCAAAGGCGAAGGTGCCGACCAGCGCCCGCATTCGGTTCGGATTGGTCCGCTTGAAGAGCGGATTATCCATCAGGGTGCGAATCCGTTCCAGGGTTTTGGCGCCCGGAATGCCGGCCTGGATCGCGAACCATTTGTCGATGACGAGCGCGTTCTCCGCGAAGCGGTCGCGGAAGCTTGCCAGCGCCTCGCTCGTCTCCGCGCTGTCGGGAAAACGATGAGCGAGAATCGTCAGCGCATGGCTGAGATCGGTCATGTTGTTGGCCACATCGAAGGCGGCCTTGGCGCGCGCCGGCGTCTGTTCGGCATACGAGAGGTAGGTGAGGGCGCTATTGCGCAGCGCCCGCAGGCCGGCACTTTTTGCATCCGGGCTGAAATCGCCTGATGTCGTCATCGCGGCGTAGAGGCCGGCAAAGACGTCCTTTCCGGCATCGGCGATCTGTTTCAGGATCGCCTGCCGGCCGGCATGGATAGCATCGGGATCGTTGTTGCTGCCAAGTTCGCGGGCGATATCGGATTCGCTCGGCAGAGCCAGCGCCTGGGCACGGAAGGCAGGCTCGAGGTTGTCGTCGGCGGCGGCCGTGATCAGCGTCTCGATGAAGGTCGCCTCGCAGACGACAGGCTTGCCCTCACGGGCGTCGCGTGCCGCTTTCAAGAGGTTCGGCAGCGCCAGATCGGTCAGCGCCTGCCAGCGGGCGAAATGATCGGTCTCATGGCGGGCGAGATGGGCAAGATCGGCCGGGCTCTGATCGAAATGCAGGTTGATCGGCGCCGAGAAGCTGCGGTTGATCGAAACGACCGGCCGCGAGCCGATGCCATGGAACACGGCCGTCTGCGTGCGGCCCGTGAGATGCAGCACCCCGCCGGCATATTCCGCGCCCTCAACCGAAGTCGGTTCGATCTTGCCGCCGTTTTCGCCAAACAGCGCGAGGCTGAGCGGAATATGCATCGGCTCCTTGCTCGGCTGGCCGGACGTTGCCGGGATCATCTGTTCGAGCGACAATGTGAAGCTGCCGGCCGCCGCATCATAGCTGCCCGATGCGGTGACGAGCGGCGTGCCGGCCTGATGGTACCAGAGCGAAAATTGCGAGAGGTCGCGTCCGCTTGCATCCTCAAAACATTTGACGAAATCCTCGATCGTCACGGCCTGACCGTCATGGCGGTCGAAATAGAGGTCCATGCCTTTCTTGAAGCCGTCCTTGCCGAGCAGCGTCGCGATCATGCGCGTGACTTCGCTGCCCTTTTCGTAGACGGTCGTCGTGTAGAAATTATTGATCTCGCGATATGTCGTCGGCCGCACCGGATGGGCGAGCGGGCCGCCGTCCTCCGGGAACTGCTCCGATTTCAGGTGGCGCACTTCGGCGATGCGCTTGACCGGGCGCGAGCGCTGGTCGGAAGAGAATTCGTGGTCGCGATAGACCGTCAGGCCTTCCTTGAGGCACAGCTGGAACCAGTCGCGGCAGGTGATGCGGTTGCCGGTCCAGTTGTGGAAATATTCATGCGCGATGATCGCTTCGATATTGGCATAGTCGGCATCCGTCGCGATTTCCGGATCGGCTAGGACGTATTTGTCATTGAAGACGTTGAGGCCCTTGTTCTCCATTGCGCCCATGTTGAAGTCGGAGACGGCGACGATCATGAAAATATCGAGATCGTATTCGCGTCCGAACCTCTCTTCGTCCCATTTCATCGAGCGTTTCAGCGCGTCCATGGCATAGGCTGCGCGCGGTTCCTTGCCGTGCTCGACATAGATTTTCAGCACCACCTCGCGGCCGGACATGGTCGTGAAGGTGTCTTCGACGACGCCGAGATCGCCGGCGACGAGCGCGAAGAGGTAGCTCGGCTTCGGATGTGGGTCGAACCAGGCGGCGAAATGCTTGCCGGGGCCGTAGCCGGCGCCGCCGAGGAAGTTGCCGTTCGACAAAAGCAGCGGGTTGGCGTCTTTGTCGGCGATGATGTTGACCGTGAAGGGCGCAAGTACGTCGGGCCGGTCAGGGAAATAGGTGATGCGGCGGAAACCCTCCGCCTCGCACTGCGTGCAGTAGATGCCGCTGGTGCGGTAAAGGCCCATCAGTTTGGTGTTGGCCTCGGGGTTGATAGTCGTGGTGATCGTCAGCTCGAAGGGCGCGCTCTCCGGCAGGTCGCGCACCGTCAGGCTTTCCGGTGTTGCATCGTAACGCGAAGGGTCGAGCTCCACCTGGTCTAACAGCAGCCCCGACAGCGTCAGTTCGTCGCCGTCGAGAACGATCGGCGCCGCCGGATCGGCGCCCGGGCGACGATGAAAGATCAGGCGCGCCTCGACCTTGGTCTCTGTCGGGTCGAGTTCAAAAGTGAGGTCCACGCGTTCCAGCACGAAGTCGGTGGGACGGTAATCTGCCAGATGAATGACCTGGCCGGTATCTGTTCGCATGGTGTTTCCTGAAGACCGTTATTGGACAACCGCGGAATACAGAGGCGGGCGCACTCTGCCTTAAATTTTGCCGGGGATGATTACATTAAAGTCTGAACTAAACTTAAAGCAAATTGCCCGCGAACACCAAGTTTGCGGGCAAAATATCTTATTGGCAACGGATGAACGCAGCAGCGGGAAAATGCCGCTACTTCAGATTGAGCGCGGCCTTGATCGTCGCGTCGTTTTCGGTCTGCTGGACGACGACGCCGTACCAGCCGAGCCCGTCGTAATCTTCGTAGCCGAGAGTGTGCGCGAAGGCGACGATCGAGCCGTTATTGTCGTAGTAGCTGCCTTTCGCCTGGCCGGACGGATTGGCGAGCGCGAAATGGGAAAACAACAAGGCGGGATTGGTGGTGGCGATGACCCGGCTCTTGCCGTCGAGCAGCATGACCGTCGTTCTTTCCGCCAGCTGCGGCGGCAGGTTCGCCTCTTTCTCGACGATCGCCTGGCCCTGGTTCTGCCAGTCGAAATAGACGCCGAGCGTGCCGACCAGCCGCCCGTCGAGCTTGCCCTCTTCGCGGATGCCTGTGGCATAAACGAGCGCATGCCTGTTATCGTGCAGCGGGCTCGCTTTGACATCGTCGACGATATAAGCGTCGCCGGAGGAGCAGGCCGACGCTGCGCGGAACCACGGATCGCTGGCAAGGCTCATGCCTGCGAGCTTGCGCTGGAACTTGGGATTGGCGGATGCGACCACTTTGCCCGAGAGATCGGTCATGACGAGATCGAGATAGACGGTGTAGAAGCGGTTGATGGCGCCGAGACGCTCCGCTGCAAAGGCGGCGGTTTCCCGGCTCTGGTTCTGCAGCGCCTGCCAGAGTGACGGGTCCGTCGCCCACCAGCGCACATCGGCCGTGCGCTCGAAGAGATTGCGGACGATGAGCTGCACCAGCGTCTGCGCCAGATCGGTGAGGCGAACGCCCTCCATCTCTTCGACCAGCGAATCGGCCATGGCGCGGCTGAGGCCGATACGGCCGAGCACGTTGCTCTCGAACCTGCCGGTAATGTCGGTCGCGATTTGCGCCAGCCTCTGCACCTCGTTGGCAACGACGGCAAAGCCCTTTCCGGTCTCGCCGGCCCTGGCCGCCTCGATCAGCGCATTGATCGCCAGCAACTTGATCTGCTTGACGATATGGGTGTTGTCGGCGCTGAAGCGCTCGAGGTCGGTGCTGATGCCGTCGGTGACGACGCGCATGGACCGCGGTGTCGCATTCTGCGACTGGGCAATGGTTTCGGCGCTAAGCGGCTTCATCAAATGGGATCCTGGAAGGAGCGGGCAATTGGGTGCGGTGAAGAAAATTTCGAGATCAGCGATAAAAACGATGCTTACCTATGGTTTTCAATTGGTTAACGTCGAACAGTCAGAGGTGAACATTTTAGGGGGAATGGCTGAAAAGAGGGTGATTTCGGAGCTGTGGCGCAGATACGGCACGATTGAGCCTGCGGCTGAAAGGCGATTTGCGATTCTCCCGCCTAGCTCGCGATTTTTTCGCCAATCGGGTTTTTCTTTCGCTACGATGGAAGCCTTCACCCGTTGCGTTCCCGAGTCGAACGCGTCCCCCGTTCCGGTTAAGTCAGTATCAAGAGCCAGGATCATGCACTCGGTTCTCAGAAACCCGATGAGAGGCATTGCGCTGAAAGTCTCGTCGGTCGTGGTCTTCCTTGCCATGCAGACCTTCATCAAGCTGGCGGGTTCAGACATTCCGCCGGGTCAGGTCACCTTCTGCAGGTCCTTCTTCGCGCTCTTCCCGATCATGGCCTATCTGGCCTATAACAGGCAGTTGCGCGCCGCCTTCTATACCGCCAATCCAATCGGTCACCTCAAGCGCGGCACGATCGGCATCTTGTCGATGGCTTTCGGTTTCTACGGCCTCCTGCATCTGCCGCTGCCGGAGGCAATTGCGCTTGGCTATGCGTTGCCGCTCGTCGCCGTCATCTTCGCCGCCGTTTTCCTCGGCGAGACCGTGCGCATCTATCGCTGGAGCGCCGTCTTGGTCGGCATCGTCGGCGTCGCCATCGTTTCCTGGCCAAAACTCACGCTGTTTCGCGACGGCGGCATGGAAGCCGAACAGGCCGTTGGCGCGCTCTGCGTACTGTTCTCGGCCGTTCTCGGCGGCATGGCGATGATCCAGGTGCGCCGCCTCGTCGAAGAGGAGAAAACGGCGACCATCGTGCTGTATTTCTCGATCACCGCCTCGGTCTTCTCGCTGGCTTCTCTTCCTTTCGGCTGGCTCATCCTGCCATGGCCGACAGCGCTCTATCTGATCGCCGCCGGTTTTTGCGGCGGCGTCGCGCAGATCCTGTTGACGGAAAGTTACCGCCATGCCGATGTCTCCACCATCGCGCCGTTCGAATATACCTCGATCCTGCTTGGCGGCATCGTCGCCTACTTCGTCTTCGGCGACGTGCCGAGCGTGACCATGCTGATCGGCACCGCCATCGTCGTCGCCGCCGGCATCTTCATCATCTATCGCGAGCATCAGCTGGGCATCGAACAGAGAGAGGCGCGCAAGGCCACGACGCCGCAAGCCTGACGCCTGCCAGCGCGCAATATCGGTTTTAATGCGAAGAATGCAGTGGCTTGAAACTTGCTCTTAACGACTGAAAAGAGTGGTGAATTCTTGGGATACCGTCGGCCTGTCGAATATGATTGTTGAAGATGAGAGAGTATCATTTATTCCAAGCTGTGCATGTCTGAATGGCCGCTGATGCCGGATGAGCTCTCGGTGTCGTTGCTCCGAACGCTGGCCAGCGAGCGGAGGTGGAGAAAAGCATAATGGCATTCACAGCGGAGCAATTGGTGGGGAACTCTTCCTTTCTGATGAGCATTCGCTTTTTGGCTGGGCAGATGCGCGGCATGTTTGATGCCGGTCCGCGGCTGGCGCGATTGCTCGCTTCTCATCAACGCTGGGTTCTGACCCAGACTGCCTATGCCCTCCACCTGGAATATGATCCGCGCGACCCGACGTCGGGTTTCACCGCCGTGCGGCTGACCGGGCGCATCACCGCACACAAGGTCGCGAGCCGCAACACCGTGCTCGCCTTCATCGAAGAGCTCTATACCTACCGCTTCATAACCCACACGCCCGGCGACGAGCGGCGGCGGCCACGTCATTTCGAACCGGCCGATGTCAGCCATCAGGGGATGTTTGCCTGGCTTTTCTCCAATCTCGGTGCGCTCGACCTGCTCGACGGCGGCCAAAGGGCAGCCTTTTTCCAGGCAAATCCATCAGTGATGCGGCTCATTCAACCGCGCATTGCCCGCCGTTGCCTCGAAGATGCCGCTTGGCGCGAACCGCCGGAACAGGTGGCGCTGTTCCTCTGGACGGAAGCCGGCGGCCTCGTCGTCGATAATTTCATCGCCCGGATGGATATGGAAGGCAGCGAGCCGCGGAGATTGTCAGTCGGCCGCGTCGAAACCCGTGCGCTCGCCGCCGATTTCATGATGTCGCGCACCCATCTGCAACGGCTATTGGCAAAGGCGGCGCAACGCGGCTGCGTCGGCTGGTATGACGAACCGCGCAAGACTCATCTTTGGATATCGCGGGATTTTGTCGAGGAATATTGCGGCTGGCAGGCGGTCAAGTTCGCCTATGTCGACGAAGCCTTCGAATGGGCGAAGGCCCAGATCGAGGAAATGGCGATCTGACCAGAGCACTTCCAGCAAAAGTGCGCAGCGGTTTTAGGTCCGGAATGCGTGAAAACAAAGAGATAGAGCATTTCCATGACTCGGAAATGTTCTAGAGAACGATCGCCGCTGTACCTGCGCCAATGCGGGATCCGGCATCGGCCGGCTTGACCGAAAGTTCGCGCTCATATTCCCGCGCGGCGCAGACGGCGACGCGGATATGCTCGAATGTTTCGATGTTGCGCAGAAGCGATATCAGGATCGTCGACATGTTGGGGTACTCTTATACGAAGCGCAGGCGATGCGCCTACAGCGCCGCGCGTCTTTTTAAGACGCGCAAAGGACGCTGCGACATGTTGAATTCCTGCTCAATACTGCTGGAAGTCCGAAAAAATGGCGTTCGGACGCGCAGTGCGGCTGTTGATGCCGGTGCCGCGGGCAATCATCTGTTCGTTCGTGGCAAAGCCGAAACGGCTGTAGCTTTGAGTGGAACGAACCTGGTCGCCGGCGAGGCGAAGGGTTTCAAACCCGCTATGGATAGGACGAAAACGTTTGCTCATGGCCTTGGTTCCTGTGATTCCTCCCAAGACACAGCTCATATTGCAATGCAGCATTAATTCCGCAATGCATCATGACGGGATGCAGTCATGCGAAGAATGCATAGATTGATTCATAAAATATTTAACTTTGGCTAATTTCCAAGCAAAGAGAGGGACTTAAGCTTCGCTTGAAATGTGAGCAGGTCGTTCCAGGCCAGCCGCTTGTTTACAGGTGCGGTTAACAGATCCTGCGGATGCAGGCTGGCTATGGCAGGAATGACACAGCCCGCAACGACAATCTCCCTCCAGCGGCCGCGCAACCCGTGAATCGTATCGTTTTCGCCGAAGAAGAAACGCGCCGAAAAATTGCCGAGAAGCAGGATCGCCTTCGGTTCGGCAAGTGCGATCTGCCGCTCGATGAAGGGTCGGCAGATGTCCATTTCCGCCGCCGACGGCGCACGATTGCCAGGCGGGCGCCAGGGGATGACCTGCGTCAGCAGAATGGCTGAGCGCTTCAGCCCGATCGCCGCCAGCATCTTGTCGAACAGCTGGCCGGATTTCCCTGAGAAGGGCATGCCCTCGCGATCGTCTTCGGCGCTCGGCGCCGAGCCGATCACCATGATCCCGCTTTCGGCATCGCCGCTGGCAAAGATCGTCGAGCGGGCGCTGTGCTTGAGGTTGCAGCTGGTGAAGGCTTCGATCGCGGTCTTGAGTTCGACAAGCGATCGCGCGGTTTCGGCGACGAACCGCGCCTGCTGCACCGCCTCGCCGTCAGGGATCGCAGGTTGCGGGCCGGGCGCTGCGCGTTCGGCAGGCGCTGGGCGCGCCGCTGCATTCGGACGCGGCGGTGCCTGACCCGCAGGGCGTTCTCCAGCGGCAGGATGTTGCTGCTGCGCCTGCGCCGCCGCCGGGCGGCGCGCGGCCTTCATCGCCTCGAACTCGGCGAAGCGGTCGATCGCCTCTTCCTCCAGCAGCCATTCCACGCCGGCATCCGCATGGAAATGCAGAAGCGCTGCAAGCTCGGCGGGGGAAAGGTCGTTGGCGGAGATCATGCGGCAAGTCTAGCGGAGTGACAGGGGCATTGAAAGGGCGGGCGGCAGATTGCCCGCCCTTGTCTTCGCTATTGCACAGTCCATTGCGCGATGTCGTCGCGTTCGCCGATCAGCGCCAGACCATGGGCGATCGACAACAGTTCGCCGCCGCTTTCGATCCGGTCGCGCTCGAAGCGTTCGGTGAAGATGCGGCGCACCGCCGGCACGAAGGAAGTGCCGCCGGTCAAGAACACCTTGTCGATCTCCGCAGGCTTCGTCTCGGTCTTGTCGAGCACATCGTCGAGCGCGCCTTCGATGCGGGCGAGATCGTCGGCGATCCAGACTTCGAAATCGCTCCTCTTGATGCTGCGATGTCCACCGCGACCGAGCGGCGCGAAATCGAAAGGCGCTTCCTCCGAGGCCGACAGCGCCATCTTCGTCGCCGACACCGCCTGATAAAGCGGGTAGCCCTCGTCATGGTCGATGAGGTCGATGAAGATTTCGAGCTTTTCCGGCTCCAGGCTGGTACGCACCAGCTTCTTCAGATCCTCGAATTCGCGCGTCGTCTTGAAGATCGACAGCTGGTTCCAGCGGCCGAAGCTGGAATAGTAGTTGGACGGCACTTCGAGGATCTTGTCGAAGCTTTTGAAATGGCTGCCCTTGCCGATCAGCGGCGCAACGATGTTGTCGATCATCCTGTAGTCGAAATGGTCGCCGGCGACGCCGACGCCGGAATGGCCGATCGGCGTTGCCGTCAGCTTGCCGGCGACGGTTTCGAAGCGGATCAGCGAATAGTCGGTCGTGCCGCCGCCGAAATCTGCGACCAGCACGGTGGCATCCCGGTTCAGGTTCTGCGCGAAGTAGAAGGCGGCGGCGACCGGCTCATAGACATAATGGATCTCGGGAAAACCGAAGCGCGACAACGCCTCATTGTAGCGTTCGGTCGCCAGCGCCGGATCGGGGCTGGCGCCGGCAAAATGCACCGGTCGGCCGGTGACGATGCGGCTGACGTCTGAAGGCCAGTTGTCGCCGGCATAGTTGCGCAGGCGCCGCACGAAGACCTCCATCAGATCCTCGAAATTATGCCGCTTGGCAAAGATCAGCGTGCCCTGGAACAGCGCGCTCGCCGCAAAGGTCTTGATCGACTGCAGAAAGCGACACTCGCCGGGATTGTCGATGAATTGGCGGATCGCCGCATGGCCGGCCTCCACCTTCAATGCTGACGCGCCGAGCTGGGCATCCTTCATGAAGGAAAGCGCCGTGCGCATGCTGTCTGCTGCACCCTCCGTGCTCGTGAATGCCATCGAGCGCGTCGCCCCGCCATCCGCCATGGCGAGAACCGTATTCGTCGTGCCGAAGTCGAAACCCAGCGCCTGAGCCATGCTCGCACCTCTTCATGCCGATTGTTATTGGAGACGGAGCATCGCTCCGCAAAAAGGGCGTGAGACGCCCGGATTCAGGAGGGCGGGTGATGCCACAGGGGCGTGACACATTCAAGGGGATTTAAGGGCCTATATGTCTCGTAGCTACGCTGCCTTCCCTTCTTCTCCCTGGCGGGCGAAGAAGATCGTCGCAAGGCAAGTCAGCAAACTGCCGAGGCTCGCAGGCCGCCGTCACTCGGCGGCCATTGCTCTTGCCTCTTGCAACTCCGGCTCCTCGACCTTCTTCTGGCCAGTCAGCCGGCCGAGGAAGTTTCCGAAGCGGTCCATCTCGACGAAGATGACGGGGGTGATGAAGAGCGTCAGCATCTGCGAGACGATCAGGCCGCCGACGACGGCGATGCCGAGCGGCTGGCGCAGTTCCGAGCTTGCGCCGGTGCCGAGCGCGATCGGCAGGGCGCCGAGCAGGGCGCAGAAGGTCGTCATCATGATCGGCCGGAAGCGTCGCACGCAGGCTTCGTGGATCGCAGCCGTCGCCTTTTCACCCGTCGTGCGCATGGTCTCCACCGCCACGTCGATCATCATGATCGCGTTCTTCTTGACGATGCCGATCAGCATCAAGAGGCCGATGAGGGCGATGATCGACAAGTCGAAGCCCATGATCTTAAGCGCCAGCAGTGCGCCGAATGCTGCGGCCGGCAGGCCGGAAAGGATGGTGAGCGGATGGATGAAGCTTTCATAGAGCACGCCGAGCACGACATAGATAGTCAGCACCGCCGCCAGGATCAGATAGGGCGTATTGCCCTGCGACTGCTGGAAGATCTCGGCCGTACCGCCATAGGACGTGAAGACGTCTGCCGGCACGCTGATGTCCTTCTTGATCTGGTCGATTGCCGCCGTCGTATCGCTGAGCGAGACGCCTTCCGGCAGGTTGAAGGAAACGGTGGTCGAAACCAGCTGGCCCGTCTGGTTGATGGTGACTGGCCCGGTGGTGCGTTGGACATGCGCGAAGTTCGAAAGCGGCACCAGGCTGCCATTGGCAGAGGCGACACGGATCTCCGAGAGCTTCTGATCGTCCCAGGGTTTGCTGGTATCGTATTCGACGATGACGTCGTAGCTGTCGCCGGTCGACTGGATTTCCGCGGCAGAATATCCGCTGAAGGATTCCTGCAGCGTCGTGCGTAGCGTGTCGTTGTCGATCCCGTAGGCGGCTGCCCGCTCGGTATCGATGACGATATTGGCCTGCAGGGCGTTGTTTTGGGCATCCGATGTCACGTCGGTGAACAGCCGCTCCTTGCGCATCGCCGCCTGAATCTTGCCGGCCCAGAGGTTGGTCTGATCCGCACTCAGCGCCTGCACCACCAGCTGATACTGGCTCGCGGTCTGGCGGCCGCCGAAGCGCAAGCTCTGGTTCGGCGTCACGAAGGCCTGGACGCCTGGGATCTTGTTGATCGCCGTGCGCAGCTCGCGCAGCGTCTGATCTAGCGGCGGACGCTCTTTCTTGTCCTTGAGTTCGACGAACATCGAGCCGTTGTTCTGCGGCTTGTTGGGATTGCCGCCGATCGTCGACATCACGTGGTTGACCGCCGGGTTCGCCTTGACGACGGCTGCCGCCTGCTGCTGCAGCGCTTCCATCGCGGAATAGGAAATGTCCTGGCGGGCCTGCGTGCTGATCGTCAGCCGGCCGATATCTTCCTGCGGGAAGAAGCTCGTCGGTAGCGTCATGAAGAAATAGATGGTCAGCGCGACCGAGCCGAGGAAAACCCCGAGGATCGTCAGGCGATGCTGAAGGCACCAGCCGACAGCTCTGTCATAGCCGCGCAGCGTCCGTTCGAAGCCGGCATCGAAGATGCGGATGAGGAGCGGCGGGCGGCTCTGGTGATTGGACAGACGTGAGGCGAGCATCGGCGTCACGGTCAGCGAGACGATGGCCGAGGAGATGATGGCAATGGCAACCACCATGCCGAATTCGTTGAATACGCGGCCGACGACGCCGCCCATCAGCAGGATTGGGATGAACACTGCAATCAGCGAGACCGACATGGAAATGATGGTGTAGCTGACTTCCCCCGCACCCTTGATCGCCGCTTCACGCACCGGCATGCCGTCCTCGACATGGCGCAGGATGTTTTCGAGCATGACGATCGCGTCATCCACCACGAGCCCCACCGCGAGCGTCAACCCGAGCAGCGAGATGTTGTCGATGCTGTAGCCGAGCACATACATCATGCCGAAGGTCGAGATCAGCGACAGCGGAACGGCAAGCCCCGGGATGATCGTTGCTGTGGCATGGCCGGTGAAGAGGTAGATGACGAGAACGACGAGGCCGATCGTCAGCAGCAGCGTGAACTTCACATCGGAGATGGCATCGCGAATCGGTTTTGCGGCATCGTTCATGACGACGGTGTTGACCGAAGGCGGAATTTCGGCGTGGAGCTGCGGCAGCTTGGCGTTGATCGCATCGACGACATCGACCGTGTTGGCATCTGGCTGACGCTGGATGGCGAGGATGATGCCGCGTTGGCCGTCATACCAGCTGCCCGTATATTGGTTCTGAACGCTGTCCTGCACATCGGCGATATCGCCAAGGTGGACGGGTGCACCGTTCGGATTGGCAATGACGAGCGAGCGGAATTGTTCGGCATTGGTGCGCTGGGTATTCGCCGTGATCGTCATGCTCTGTGAATTATTCTGCAGCGTTCCCACGGGCTGCTGGCTGTTGGCGGCAGCGAGCGCCTTGTTGACGGTATCGATGCCGATGCCGCGGGTTAAAAGCTTGTTGGGATCGACCTCGACGCGCACGGCATAGGTCTGCGCACCGTAGACGCTGACCTGGGCAACGCCGGGAAGTGTCGATAGCGACGGCGAGATGATGTTCTCGGCGATCTCGTCAAGCTTGCTGCGCGGCATAGTGTTGCTCTGTACGGAGAGTAGCATGACAGGCGCATCGGCGGGGTTGGTCTTGCGATAGCTCGGCGGCGTCGTCAGATTGTCGGGCAGTTGCCGGGTGGCATGCGAAATCGCGGCCTGCACGTCGGCTGCGGCCGCATCGATATTACGACTGAGGTCGAACTGAAGCACGATGCTGGTGCTGCCGAGCGAACTGGAGGCGCTGATTTCAGTGATCCCGGGAATGGTCTCGAACTGCTTGATCAGCGGTGTCGAAACCGAGGTCGCCATCGTCTGCGGCGAGGCGCCGCTCAACTGCGCCGAAACGTTGATGGTGGGAAAATCGACCTGCGGCAGCGCCGCGACAGGTACGAGCTGATAACCGGCAAGACCGGCCAGAATGACGCCGATGGCAAGCAGCGTCGTTGCGACGGGGCGCTGGATACAGAAATTCGGGATCATTGCTGAGCTCCCACCGCGATTGTCTCGGAGGGCTGCTGTTGCCGAGGCGCTTCGGCGGAGGCGACATCCAGCGCCTTTTCGTCGAACTGCTCGTTGATCGCCTGCTGGTCGCTGAGCTGGCCCTGGCCCTCGACGACGACGTGATCGCCTGCCTGAAGACCCGATTCTATGGCGGTGAAGCCGCCATTTGCGCGGGCAATGGTGACGGCCGTCAGATGCGATTTGCCGTCTTTGGCGACGAAGGTGAAGAAACCCTCCGGGCCGGGGCTGACGGCAACCGTCGGCACCACCACCTGCTGTTCGTTATTGTTGAAATGCACGACGATGTTGACCGACTGGCCGGGCCAGAGCGCGCCGGAGGCATTTTCGAATTTCGCCTTGGCGAGGATCGTGCCCGAGGCCGTATCGACTGTATTGTCGTAGAAGCTGATCTCGCCCTTTCGAACTTTGCCCTTGGTGGAATTGGGAGCCGTGCTGACCTTGACCGGACCGCTTGCCAAAGCACTCTTCAGCTCCCGCAGATAGCGCTCCTGCAGGTGGAATTTCACATAGATCGGATCGTATTTGGCAATGGTGACGATTGCCGCACCGGCACTGAGGAATGCACCCTTGCTGACAGCGATATCGCCGAGCCGGCCGTCGAAGGGCGCGCGGATGTCGGTGTGCTCGAGTAAGATCTGATCGGAGGCAAGCGACGCCTTGTCGGCGTCAACAGTAGCTGCAGCGGTATCGCGGGCGGCGACCGCCTGGTCGAGGCTCTGCTGGGTGCCGGCCTTCTGGTTGAAGAGATCCTGCGCGCGCGTCAATGCGGTTTCGGCTTCCGAAAGCGTTGCCGCGTCGCGCACGATCATCGCATTGTCCTTGTCGACGGTCGCCTTGGCCGTCCGGTCATCGAGCTTGGCGATCAGGTCGCCGGCTTTCACGGTCGCCCCATCCTCGGCATCGATGCTGACGACCAGACCCTGCTCCTGTGCGGCAATGGTCGTGTTGTCATCGGCATCGGCCCAGCCGGTCGCCGTCACATCCATCGGCAGCGCCGTTTTCACGGCTGCAACCGTCTTGACGACGGTCGGGCCCCCGCCGCCGCGTCTGCGCCCGCCGCCTTGATGTTGCCCATCGTCTTGCGCCTGATTGGCCTGCCCCTGATCGGCCTGCGCCTGCTGCCCGCCGCCTTTGCCGGCTTCCGGCTGCTTGATGAACTGCGAGAGGTAGGGAATGCGGGAGGCATAAGGGACCAGATTCCCGAATTGCCAGACGCCGACGGCGGCAACTGCGATAACGCTGACGGTGATCCAAAATTTCTTCATGGGCGAGACCGGTGTTTGGGCAAGGTTGCGGGGAGCAAGGTTGCGAATATTATACCCCGATTAAGCCACTTATATTGCGGCTCAAAAAAGACATAATTCCCGGAGGTGCGATCACTAAGTGGTTATAACGGCTTAAATTTTTGTAATGAATATTCCGTAATATTCAAACTGTACTAATATAGCCTCAGTGTTACCCAATGCCGTTTGGCGGAAGCGACGCAAGCGGTTCGGCAGAAGGCGATGTCGATCCGCCTGCCGTTCAGCGCACGGGAAGAACATGGGAAAAACCAAGAAGGCAGGTCGTCATGACCGAGTTGGACACCAGCGAATTTCGCTCTCTCATAATAAGCGTGTTTCCTGAACTGACGGCCTCCGTCTTTAAGCTGGCGGCCAGGGGCTGGGATTCGCTTGCCGTCGACGTCGATGACACGCTGATCTTCAAATTTCCCCGCAATCTCGGCGCGGAAAGAGCGCTTGTGAAGGAAGCCGCCTTGCTCGACATTGTTCGACCGTCGCTGTCGATGGCGGTTCCCGACATGCGCATTCACGACGGGCCGCCGATCTTCTCCAGCCATACCAAGATCGAGGGCGAACATCTCATTGCCGAAGATTACGATGCGCTTGGCGCAAGCGATCGTCAGCGCCTCGCGGAAGATCTCGCGCGTTTTTACGCCGAGCTGCATGTGCTCGACGCCGATCGCATACGCTCGGCGGGTGCCGGGGCAATCCAGCCATGGCAATTGCCCGAGACGGTGCGAATAAAGGCTTTGCCGTTGCTGCCGCCTGACATCAGGAGTTTTGCGCAGGCCATTATTTCGGATTTCGAAGCCTTGCCGCCCGATCCCTACGGCAACATCTACGGCTTCTTCGACGGTCACGGCTGGAACATGGCCTTCGATCATGCGCAAAGGAGGCTGAACGGCATTTACGATTTCGCCGATTCCGGCTTTGGCCCGCTGCACCAGGAATTCATCTACTCGAACTTCATCTCGCCCGATCTGACCGCGCGCATCATATCGGCCTATGAAATGCTGACCGGACGCAGGCTCGACCGGCGGCGCATTGCGATCCTGACCGGCTTCCATCGTCTGTCCGAGCTCGCCGAACTTGCGGACGATCCGGCGAACGTCGAACAGATGATCCGAAGTGTGGCCACATGGGCGGCGGCGGTCCGCGTTGCTTGAAAAAACGAATCTGCACCACCAGTAAAGGTCTTCTTAAAGTTGAAAAATGGCGCTAATCTCCCGTGAAGGGGGACAAGCCAATGCAGGTTTCAGAAAGTAATATTACCGAAAAACAACAGGACGACGTTTGCAACAAATTCGAGAACCCTACCATTATTGCCGATGTTGCAGCCAGTTTCACCTATGCGTCTTACCAAAATGCCGTACCGGTCATCCGATCAATTCTGATCGAGAATAATACTGATAAGCACATCGAGAATTGCCGAATCGAATTGATATCGTCGCCTTCGTTCCTAAGGCCGAAGTCGTGGACAGTTGATCGGCTAATACCAGGCGACAGGCTTTCCTTGAAGACCGGAAAGTTGAGTTCGATTCCGGGTATCTTGCGGGCCTCAACGAGGCAGAACGTGGCGAGATCACGCTTCGTCTATCCTCGAGAGGAGAGATTCTCGAAGAACAACGCCTTCCGGTCCGGCTGCTCGCGCGGGATGAATGGGGCGGTGTCGCCGATATGGTGCAATTGCTGCCGGCATTCGTCATGCCGAACGATCCGGGCGTGGCCCAGATCCTACGGATCGCTGCGGAACGACTTGCGGCCCATGGTCATCCAAACAGACTAGACGGTTACCAATCGCAGAATCCCCAGCGCGCCTACATGCTGAGTGCTGCTATCTATTCGGCGATTGCCGGGATGGGGGTGCACTACGCTGAGCCACCTGCGAGCTTTGAGAACCGCGGCCAGAAGATCCGGCGTCCGAATACAATCACCGAGGAGCGGCTAGCGACCTGCCTTGATACCGCCCTTCTTTTTGCGGCCGCCCTGGAAGCTGCCGGATTGCATCCAGTCATGTTGATGTTCAACGGACATGCGGCGGCAGGTGTGTGGCTGACCAAGAGAACCTTCGCCCATGCGATCGAGACAGATCAGATGGAGGTCCGAAAGGCCCTGGCATCGCGTGAGTTGATTGTCTTTGAAACGACCGGTGTGACGCATCGCCCTGCCGTGACATTGGAAAGCGCACAGCGCGCCTTGGACGGCCGGCTGGGAGAGGACGAAGCCCACGCTTTCGTCGCCGCGATCGATGTCAGACGCTCGCGAAGCGGCGGAATTATGCCGCTCGCCTCGCACGAACCAATCCGACGCAATGTCCTCGACGACGAAACAGTTCCCGTTGTGGACTTGCCGCTCCCCTCAGCCCCCAACTTTGGCGAACTACCGGCTGAAATCATCGAGGCGAAGCCGACCAGCGCTGCCGGCCGCATCGATCGATGGCAGAAGAAGCTCCTCGATCTGACCCTTCGTAACCGACTTCTCAATTTTCCGGATTCGAAGAAGACGATTCCGTTCCTGTGCACTGATGTGGCTTATCTCGAAGACCGGCTCGCGAACGGCGTCGCAATTCGGATCATATCGTTGCCTGAACAGAACCCGCTCGGCGAAAGGGACGCAGCGCTCTATCGTGATGTACACGGCCACGACCTCCAGCGCGGCTTCGCGGCCGAAGCTCTACTTAGGGACGAGCTACCCTCGCCACTCGACGCGCGGCAGCTCGATGTTCGGTTGATCGACCTGTACAGGCAGGTTCGCAACGATTTTGCCGAGGGCGGAGCGAACACCCTTTTCCTCGCCGTAGGCTTCCTTCGTTGGAGGAAGAAGCCGGAAGACGAGCGTAGCTATCGAGCGCCGCTTCTACTGGTTCCGGTGAAGCTTGAGCGCCGCAGCGCCAGTTCACGCTTCACGATCCGCTTTCATGAGGACGAGCCGCGCTTCAATGCGACCCTTCTGCAATTCCTAGAGCGAGATTTCGACCTGGCGCTTCCTCAATTCGGTAGCGATTTGCCGCTCGACGACAATGGGGTGGATGTGCCCCGTCTTCTCGCCATGATGCGGCAGGCGGTCCGCGATGTTCCCGGCATGGAGGTTGTGGACGAGACAGCTTTGTCGACTTTCTCCTTTGCGAAATTCCTCATGTGGAAGGATCTGGTCGAACGCACAGAGGCACTTCGCGAGAACAGGGTGGTCCGCCACCTGATCGACACGCCGGAGGAGGCCTTCCAGGAAGGCGGTGGACAATCGACGTTCCGCGACGATCGTGAACTCGATCATGCTTATGCGCCAGCGGACATCATCTGCCTTCTTCCTTCAGATTCATCGCAGACGGCCGCCAGCCTCGCGGCTGCCGAAGGGCGAGATTTCGTCATTGTTGGTCCGCCTGGTACTGGCAAGAGCCAGACCATCGCCAACATGATCGCCAACTGCCTTGCGGTGGGAAAGACGGTTCTGTTCGTTGCTGAAAAGACGGCCGCGCTCGACGTGGTCTATCGCAGGTTGCGCGCGCATGGCCTCGGAGATCACTGCATCGAATTGCACTCGAACAAGTCTGATCGCCGGCACTTCCTTGGACAGCTCAAGGCAGCCTGGGAGTATGGCGGCCGAACCGATGCGTCCGAATGGGTCGCGATCAACGAGCGCCTTCGACTGCGCCGCGACGAGCTTAATGCCTATGTCGAGTCCTTGCACAAGCGTTACCCGAACGGATGGACGCCCTATCTGGCGCTGGGAATCGCTCTTAAGGCTGCGGATGCTCCGGCACCGGCCTTGTCATGGCTGGAACGGGACGCTCATGATGCGCAGACGCTGCGCGAGCTTGAAGGCCTTGCGGTCGAACTCGGTCTCGTCTTCGCATCCGTTGAGCGGCAGCCGGTGCTGGAACTCATCAGTGTTGGCGAATGGAGCTCCGCCTGGCAGGACGGGTTGCTGGCGGCGGTACAGTCGTTGCAGAATGCGATCGATTTGTTGACCGGCGCAGTCGACGGATATCTCGCGAGCCTTGGTCTAGAGTCGCTTGAACGGTCATCACAAACCGAACTCCAAGCACTGGCAGCTCTTGCAGGAGCACTGCAGAAAAGCCGAGGCCGCGACATTACGATCGCATACGACCGGGATTTCGCGCGATGCGCCGAGGCGCTGGAAACTCTGGGACGTTCCATCAAAGCTTATCGCGAAGCAGAGCAGGGACTTGCGGCATCCTATGGCGCTTCCGCCGTCCGCGACCTCGACCCGGAGGTGCTGGACCGCCAATGGCGGGAGGCGAACGCTTCGTTCTGGCCCAATGCGATGCTGGGCAAACGCAAAATCCAGAAGTTGCTGCAAAGCTATGCCGATCAAGGTATCGCGGAACCCGAACGGGATCTCCCTCTGTTACGCCGCATGAAGAATTGTCTGTCGGCGATCGACCAGAGCCCCTTGGCCGGAAAACCTCTGCCGGTAGACGGTCTGGCGACCGATGTTGGAGCCGTCGCGGAAATTCTCGAACTCGCACGAGAGTTTCGCGCCACGATGCCCATTCCGGGGCGGGATCAGGAGGAGATAAGGTCGGTGCTCCGTACCGTTGCCCCGTGTCTGCGCGCGACGGTCGAAAACGACAGGATCCGGCAGGCAGGAGATAGATTTCTCGCCGCAGTCGGAGGCCTGCAGGCTGCGCGTCAGCGCTTCGGCGAGGCTGCTGGGCGAGACAATCTGGTCGGCAGCGACGGACCCGACCTCACGACTCTCAGAGAAAAACTCGATGCTCTCGTGAATGCGCGGCATCTGCTTCGCGATTGGTCAGCCTGGTGTCGGATTAGAAATCGGGCAATCGCGTTTAACCTCTCCTCCCTGGTCGAACAGATTGAGAAGGGCACGATACGACCCGATGAAACGCGAGCTGCGTTTCGCCTCGGTTATGCCCGGTGGTGGCTCCCGAAGATTCTCGACGCCGACCCTGTTCTGCGGAGTTTTCGGCGTTTCCAGCATGAAAACGCCATCAGCGAATTCCGTGAGATCGACGACCTCGTACGATCGCACGCTACACGGCGTGTAATCAGTGTGATCGCCCACGGCTTGCCGCCCGTGCAGAGCGTTCCACGCAATTCGGAACTCGGGCTGCTGCGCTACCAGATGGAGTTGCAGCGGCCAAGCAAGTCGATACGAGACATGATCAGCAAGATGCCGCAGAGCTTTTCCAAACTCGCACCCTGCATGCTTATGTCGCCGCTCTCGATCGCTCAGTATCTCCCGCCTAACCAGGCGCTGTTCGACGTTGTGATCTTCGATGAGGCGTCGCAGATCACAACTTGGGACGCCGTTGGCGCGATAGCACGGGCGCGGCAGACTATCATCGTCGGCGATCCGAAGCAGTTGCCGCCGACGAACTTCTTCGGACGCAACGAGGAAGAGGAGGAAGTCGCCGATCACGAGAAGGATCTGGAGAGCATTCTCGACGAGGCGAAAGCGGCCGGCATTCCGATCCGCGATCTGCGATGGCATTACCGCAGCCGAAGCGAATCTCTGATCGCCTTCTCCAACCACCACTACTACCAGAACCGTCTGGTGACGTTTCCGTCGCCGGCCGTCGAAGACCGCGCCGTGCATCTGCGGAAGGTACCCAATGGTATTTACGACCGTGGGAAAAGCCGAACCAATCGAATCGAGGCAGAGGCCGTCGCGAAAGAAGCCGTTTCCCGAATGAAGGGGTGGTTGAAACTGCCTGAAAAAGATCGCCCGACGCTCGGGGTGATCACCTTCAACGCGCAGCAGCAGTCGCTGATCCTCGATCTCCTCGATGCCGCGCGGCGAGACGATGCCGAGCTCGAGTGGTTCTTTGCCGAGGAGCGGGTCGAGCCCACGATCGTGAAGAACCTGGAGAATGTGCAGGGCGACGAGCGGGATGTCATCCTTTTTTCGATCACGTTCTGGAAGGACGCTGCCGGAAAGTTGACGATGGATTTCGGCGCGCTGAACCGCGACGGCGGCGAGCGGCGCCTCAACGTCGCTGTAACTCGTGCGCGGCAGGAACTCATTGTCTTCTCAGGTTTCACGGCCGACCAGATTGACTCGACTCGAGCCAAGGCGCTCGCCGTACAACATCTGAAGACGTTCCTCGACTACGCCGAGCGTGGCGCGATCGCGTTGCCGGCCCAAGATATCGGTTCTGTCGGTGGTTTCGATTCCCCCTTCGAGGAGGCCGTCGCTGCGCAATTGGAACACCGCGGTTGGAGAGTCGTGCCGCAGGTCGGGATTTCCGGCTTCCGGATTGACTTAGGCATCCGCCACCCCGATCTGGCTGGAACCTATCTGGCAGGCGTGGAGTGTGACGGTGCCACCTACCACGGATCGGCCACAGCAAGAGACCGTGACAAGGTCCGCGAGCAGGTATTGAGGGGCCTTGGCTGGAACATCCTCCGTGTTTGGTCGACTGATTGGTGGTTCGATACCGCAGGCTGCGCGGACCGGCTGCACGCCAGTTTGGAGAATTTGCTGGAGGAAAGCAGGGCGCGGCGCACCGCCGAACAGGTCGAAGTTGCGACCAACTGGGACATGGGGCACGAGGTCGAGGAGATGGACGAAATCCGCCACGACGACGCCGCCGCCCTTAGCGAGGAAGCTACGCCGCCTCCAGCAGCCGTCGAGACCGAACTCGTATCTGCCGAGATGCCGATAGCCTCCGTTTCTTCCAAAGCGGCTGAAATGCAACGAGCTGTGGCTCCGGTTCCTGAGGAAACCGTGGAGGAGCGACGATACCACATCACCGATCTGTCCGGCTTCCGAGTGGACCCCGATCAGTTCTTCGAATTCGGCTATCGCGATACCCTGCGAGGTATGATCGAGGTGGTCATCGAAACCGAAAGCCCCCTGCGCACAGACATCCTTGCCCAGCGGCTTTCTCGTGCCCACGGTTGGCTGCGCACCGGCGGACGAATCCGAGAAAGAATCGACCTCCATTTGCGTGGTCTCGACACGACCGAGGAATCGAGCGGCGAGTTTGTTTGGAAAGTGGGAACCGTGTCGGAAATCATGCCGTACCGGCGGCCCGCCAGCGAGGATGCACGCAGGTCGATCGCCGATATCCCGCTCGCAGAACTCGCCTTCGTTGTGCTCGACAATCCGGACTTATTGGACGAGCCAGATCCGGCGCGCGATCTGGCTCGTCTTCTTGGCGTCGAACGCCTCGCTGCTGTTTCGCGTTCACGGCTGGACGAAGCGATTGCGAGGGCCCGGCAGCATACTTCAACCACTCAGTCATTCTTTTAGTCAGGCGACCTGCATCTCCGCAAGCGTTTCGGTAGTTTCTCCGGCGACTTGCCCAGTCGGTCGCGCGAACCAAGATACGCGGTTATCGGACGGCTCGCTCAGCGCGCGCGCGAGCAAGGCGCGGCCACACCAATGCACGCCTTGCTGTCTTTCTCCTGCCGCCGACGCGCATTACAAAAGCTCGGCGGAATCCTCCGGATGACGAATTGGTAGCCGTAGAATCACAGGCTGGACGCGGAGCCGTCAGACGGATCGTGCCGCGCCGCCGTCGCAGCGGATGAGCGAGCCGGTGATGTAGCTTGCCGGTTGGCTGCACAGGAAGGCAGCCGTTGCGGCGAATTCCTCGACCTTGCCGTAGCGGCCGACCGGAATACGCGCCTCCTTGTCGGTACGGATCTCGTCGAGGCTCTTGCCGGTCCGCTTTGCCGCCGCTCCGTCGAGATCGTCGAGCCGCGCCGTCAGGATGCTGCCGGGCAAGAGCAGGTTGGTGGTGACGCCGAAGCCCGCCACTTCGGAGGCAAGCGTCTTGCTCCAGCCGGCAAGGGCCGGGCGCAGCGTATTCGACAGCGCCAGGTTGGCGATCGGTTCGATCACGCCGGATGAGGCAACCGTCAGGATGCGGCCCCAGCCCTGCGCCTTCATGCCGGGCAGCAGCGCATTGGTGAGCGTGATCACCCGCACGACCATGGAGAGGAAATAGCTTTCGAGCTTTTCGCCCGTCATCTCCTCCGTGGTGCCGGGCGTCGGCCCGCCGGTATTGTTGACGAGGATATCGAGCCCGCCCAACTTCTCCTTCACCGCCGTCGTCGTCATCTCGACGAAGCGTTCGTCCCCGAGATCGGCCCAGATCCAGTTGGCCCGGCCGTTGCCTTCATCATTGATCGCCTTGCAATTGCCCTCCAGCTGTTCGCCGCTGCGCCCGCAGAGCAGCACGTTTGCGCCCTCCCGCGCCAGCGCCACGGCGATGCCGAGGCCGAGGCCGCGCGAAGAGGCGAGGACGAGTGCCCGTTTGCCTTTGATGCCGAGATCCATGATTGTCCTCCGATAGTGTCGAGCGATGTATAAGGCGCAAGCGGCGGAAAAGGAAAGGGGATGTGACCGGACTGGGGATGTTTGATAATTGATGTTGACGTAAGCGTTATGCAATTCTGCCTCACGAGGCGTCATCATTGTGCGAATTGGAAGATTGGCTGTCGTATCCCGGCTCGACAATGCTTTCTCGTTTTGACAAGAAAGTGCCATGACGGGATGACGGCCGCGTGCCGCCAAGCGGAGACGAGTGAATGACCGAGACGACTGAGCTGCCAGAACGCGAGAGCATGGAATTCGACGTGGTGATCGTCGGCGCAGGTCCTGCCGGTCTTGCGGCGGCGATCCGGTTGAAGCAGGTCAATCCGGAGCTCTCCGTCGTCGTGCTGGAGAAGGGTGCGGAAGTGGGCGCGCATATCCTTTCTGGCGCCGTCGTCGATCCGATCGGTATCGATCGGCTGCTGCCCGGCTGGCGCGACGAGGCCGATCATCCCTTTAAGACCGAGGTCAGCGCCGATCACTTCCTGCTGCTCGGCCCGGCCGGCTCCGTTCGCCTGCCGAATGTGCTGATGCCGCCGCTGATGAACAACCACGGCAACTACATCGTCTCGCTTGGGCTCGTCTGTCGCTGGCTGGCGACCAAGGCCGAAGAACTCGGCGTCGAGATCTATCCGGGCTTTGCTGCAACCGAAGTGCTCTACAATGACGAAGGCGCCGTCATCGGTGTCGCCACCGGCGACATGGGCATCGAGAAGAACGGTAAGCCCGGCCCGAACTATACCCGCGGCATGGAACTGCTCGGCAAGTACGTGCTGATCGGCGAGGGCGTGCGCGGCTCGCTCGCCAAGCAGCTGATTGCCAAGTTCGATCTCTCCAAGGACCGCGAACCGCAGAAATTCGGCATCGGCATCAAGGAACTCTGGCAGGTCAAGCCGGAAAACCACAGGCCGGGCCTGGTGCAGCACTCCTTCGGTTGGCCGCTCGGCATGAAGACCGGCGGCGGCTCCTTCCTCTATCACCTGGAAGACAATCTTGTGGCCGTCGGCTTCGTCGTCCACCTCAATTACAAGAACCCCTATCTCTATCCTTTCGAGGAATTCCAGCGCTTCAAGACCCATCCGGCGATCCGCACCACCTTCGAGGGCGGCAAGCGGCTGTCCTATGGGTCGCGTGCCATCACCGAGGGCGGCTACCAGTCGGTGCCGAAGCTCTCCTTCCCCGGCGGGGCGCTGATCGGCTGTTCGGCTGGTCTGGTCAACGTGCCGCGCATCAAGGGTAGCCACAATGCGGTACTGTCGGGCATGCTGGCGGCCGAGAAAATTGCCGCCGCGATTACCGCCGGCCGCAGCCATGATGAAGTGACCGAGATCGAGAGCGAATGGCGCAAGGGCGACATCGGCAAGGATTTGAAGCGCGTGCGCAACGTCAAGCCGCTGTGGTCGAAGTTTGGCACAGCGCTTGGCGTGGCGCTCGGCGGCTTCGACATGTGGACGAACCAGCTCCTCGGTTTCTCCTTCTTCGGCACGCTGAAGCACGGCAAGACCGATGCCCAATCGCTTGAGCCGGCCTCGCAGCACAAGCCGATCGCCTATCCGAAGCCCGATGGCGTCTTGACCTTCGATCGCCTGTCCTCGGTGTTCCTGTCGAACACCAATCACGAGGAAAACCAGCCGGTTCATCTGCAGGTCAAGGACATGGCGCTGCAGATCTCGTCCGAGCATGACATCTATGCCGGCCCGTCGACGCGTTACTGTCCGGCCGGCGTCTATGAATGGGTGGAAAAGGACGGCAAGGACGTCTTCGTCATCAACGCCCAGAACTGCGTGCACTGCAAGACCTGCGACATCAAGGATCCCAACCAGAACATCAACTGGGTGCCGCCGCAGGGCGGCGAGGGGCCGGTCTATCCGAATATGTGAGGCGGATTGTCCTCGCGGTCGACAATTCTTGCGTGCTGACGCCTTCGTGATCGCCTCCTGCCGGAGGCTGTTAGCCGTTCGTTAACCATAATTTCCTTAGCTTGCGACATCATGTTGACGCACTAAGGACACGTTCATGACGATCTCGCGCCGGGGCTTCCTGATCGCTCTACCGCTTTTCGTGGCCGGCTGCTCTTCGACCGGCCTGAACAGCCAGACGAATTACGCCGCACTTCCGGATGAAAAATTCCCCTTGGGGCAGGTGCCGATCGACAAGATCAAGCCGGAACTTCGCCGCCAAGAAGTGGCCTACGAAACCACGCATCCTGCCGGCACCATAGTCGTCGACACACCCGCGCGCCGCGCCTATTACGTCCTCGGCGACGGCAGAGCGATGCGTTATGGCGTCGGTGTCGGCCGCGAGGGGCTGGCATTTGCCGGTAACGCCTATATCGGCCGCAAGGCCGAGTGGCCGAGTTGGACGCCGACGGAAAACATGCAGCGCCGCGAAGAGCGCTATCGCAAGCTTGCTGGCGGCATGCCGGGCGGCCCGAACAACCCGCTCGGTGCGCGGGCGATATATCTCTACCGCGGCGGCAACGACACGCATTTTCGCATTCATGGCACCAACCAGCCGCAATCGATCGGTCTTGCCATGTCGAGCGGCTGTATTCGCATGATGAACCACGACGTGATCGACCTCTATAGCCGCGTCGAAGTCGGCGCCAGGGTCGTCGTCATCCAGGCTTAAGCAATACAGAGACGGCATTTCTCACGAAAAAGCCGCCGTAGCAATCGCTGCCGGCGGCTTTCGAAGTGTCGGTCCTAGCTGGTTAGCGGCGCGGTGCGGCGATACCCGTCGAAAGCGCCACACCGATGCCGGTGATCACGGCGGCGCTGATTTCCGTCATGCCGATAGCTTCGCCAAGCAGCAAGCCGCCGCCGAGGGTTGCAAGCACGGGCGTCAGCGCCGTGAAGGCGGCAGCCTGTGTTCCGCCGAGTGTTCTGACGGCGGTGCCGTAGGCGACCATGGCGACGAGACCGGAAAGAACGCCCTGGCTCAGCACCTGCAGGCCGATCTCGTGAAGCGGAGCCTGCGGCAGCGAGATGCCGAAGATGAGGGCAAGCGTGCCCATAATCAGAAAGGACCAGACGGCGATCAGGGCGCTCGCTTGCACGGAGGTCAGGCCGGAGCGGCGGAAGGCATGCGTATAGCTCGCCCAGAGAATGGCGCCGGCCGGCAGCAGCACGAAGCTCGTCCAAGGCAGCGAGGCGTCTGCAAGGCTGCGCGTGAGGAGGATCAGCACGCCGGCGACGATCGCGAAGAGCCCCGCGATGCGTGTGCCATCGGGTCTTTCGCGAAACAGCGCAATGCCGATCAGCGCTGCTGCGAGCGGCATCGAGCCGCCGAGCAGAATCCCCGAGGAGGCCGCCGGCGTCGAATGGATTGCCAGCGTCGTCAGCAGGAAGAAGACGGCGCCGGAACCGGACACCATGATCGCCAGCAGGTGAAGCGGCAGGCCCTTCGGCAGCAGCCCCGTCTTCAGCCAGACAGGCGAAAGCACCAGCGCCGGAATTCCGAAGCGGATCAGCCCGATATCGATCGAGCCGAGCGGCGTTGCGGCGCTGTGGCGGGTGACGAGAAACCATGTCGCCCAGATCAGCACGGTGATAGTGCCGCCGGCATAACCCAATACCTGCGACGGCGACTTGTCGTTGGTAAATGCGATGGTGGTCATCGTCTTAGTCCTTTCCTTCATCCGGAGCCTCTCCGGTTGAGAAAAGACTAGCGCCAGAGGCCAGGGCATGTCCTTGCTATCTATGGCTCTAAAATCATGCTATGCGCAATCTTCTGCCAATCGAGGCCAATAGGGATCGCGAAAATGCCAAATCTCGATAAATTCGATATTGCCATCCTGAAGTGCCTGCAGGAGGATGCGCGGGCCACCAATGTCGAGATCGCCGAGAAGGTGAACCTTTCACCGTCGCCCTGCCTGCGCCGCATCCGCAATCTCGAACGCTCCGGTATCATCCGCGGCTACACGGCGGATATCGACCGCAAGGAGGTCGGTCTCGGCCTCACCGTCTTCGTCGAATTCAAGGTCGTCCAGCACAGCCGCGAAAATTCCGAGGCGCAGCAGAAGGCGCTGCTCGCCATCCCCGAGATCGTCTCCTGCTTCCTGATTTCGGGTACGGCCGATTTCCTCGCCGAAGTGGTGGTGGAGGATCTCGCCGCCTACGAACGGCTTCTGACGGAAACGCTGTTGACCTTGCCGAATGTCAGCGACATCCGCTCGAACTTCGCCATCCGCAGCATGAAGACGCATGGGCCGTTGAAGCTGCCCGAGGGAAAATAATCCCCCTCGGGCTTGCTTGTGGGTTAGAGGAGCGTTCCGCTGAGGATGAGCAGCGCCACCGAGAAGTAGATGACGAGCCCGGTGACGTCGACCAACGTGGCGACGAAGGGGGCTGAGGCGCTGGCCGGATCGAGCCGGAGCTTCTGCAGCACGAAAGGCAGCATCGAGCCGCAGATCGAACCGAAGGTGACGATCCCGATCAAGGCGGCAAACACCGTGACGGCGACCATTTGCCAGTGCGGGCCGTAGTCGTAGAGCCCGGCCGATTGCCAGAATACGATGCGGATGAAGCCGACCAGGCCGAGGATCGCGCCGAGGACGACGCCGGTCGGCAGTTCGCGCAAAAGTACCTTCCACCAGTCCGAAAGCTTCAGTTCGCCGAGTGCCAGCGCCCGGATGATCAGCGACGTCGCCTGTGAACCCGAGTTGCCGCCCGAGCTCATGATCAGCGGGATGAACAGCGTCAGCACCACGGCCTTTTCCAGCTCGCCTTCGAAGTGCTGCATCGCGCTTGCCGTCAGCATTTCGCCAAGAAACAGGGCGGCGAGCCAGCCGGCGCGCTTGCGGATCATGCCGGCGAAGCCGATTTTCATGTAGGGCTGGCCGAGCGCCTCCATGCCGCCGAACTTCTGGGCCGCTTCCGTCGTGTCTGCGATCATCGTGTCGATCACGTCGTCGACGGTGACGATGCCGAGCATCTGCCCATGTTCGTCGGTGACGGGCAGGGCGAGCAGGTCGTGCTTGCGGATCAGCCGGGCGACATCCTCCTGCTTCATCAGCGGATCGGCCGAAACCGGCACGCCCTTCTGAGCCACGGACAGAATGGAGGCGTCGGGCTCGCCGGTGATGAGGCGGCGTAGCGTCACCACATGCATCAGTGCATGGCTTACGTCGTCGAGCACATAAATGGCGTAGATGGTCTCGCGCGAGCGTTCGACCTGGCGCACATGATCGAGCGTCCGGGCAACGGTCCAGCTGTCAGGCACGCTGACGAACTCCGTCGTCATGATGCCGCCGGCCGTGCGCGGTGGATAGCCCATCAGGTGCTGGATCGCGATGCGCACCGGTTCGTCGAGGCTGGAGAACAGCCGGGCGCGGGTCTCGCCGTCGAGTTCGAGCAGCACGTCGGCGACGCGGTCGTTCGACATGCCGTGCAGCAGCCGCGCGGCGTCCTCGGCGCTGATCAGCGCAAGGATGTGCGCAGCATTGCGAAGCTCCGGCCGGTCGAGAATGTTGACCGCATAGTCGAGCGGCATGCTGGTCAGCACCCGCCCGGCGTCCTGGACGCTGAGTGTATTCAACGATTCGACGCGTTCGGCGATCGTTGCGCCGCGGCTGTTGTTGATGAAGGCGCGGGCGGCATGGCCTGCCCGAAGAGGGAAGCGATTGATGTTCATTTGAGGCTCGCCTTTCCGTCGATCCGCCGTAGCGTCCGATCGGGCGAGCTGACAGGAGTCGGTCAGCGCACGAGGGCCGCGTACGGCAAGGGCAATCGACTGCTACTGTCGCTTGGCATCGTTATGATGGCTCCGTTGAAATCCGTGGCTGACGAGTGTCATCCACGTGAATGCTAGGTGGTCCCGAATGCGGAAAAAGTCAAGCGGGGTAAATGCTTAACGCCAGAATGCCGCACCCCGCGATGCGGCATTCCGGGCGGGTATGGCCGGTGGTATGGTTTGTAGACTTTGCTGGCCCGAAACGGTCTCAGAATCCTGCAAGCACCGCCTTGCCCTTCATCCTGCCGCTTTCGACCATGGCATGCGCCGTCTTGAGGTTTACCGCATTGATCGGCCCGACGATCTCTGAAAGCGTGGTGCGGATCTTTCCGGCGTCGATGAGTTCGGAAACTCTGTTCAGCAGCTTGTGCTGCTCGATCATGTCGGGCGTGCCGTAGAGCGGGCGGGTGAACATCAGTTCCCAATGAACGGAGACGGCCTTGCGCTTGAAGGGCACGATGTCGAGCGTCTTCGGATCGTCGATCAGCGCGAAGCGGCCCTGTGGCGCAATCGCTTCGACGATGTCCCCGATATGGCTGTCCGTGTTGGTGGTTGAGAATATAAACCCCGGCGCGCCGATGCCGAGCGCTGCTACCTCAAGCGCGATCCGTTTGGAATGGTCGACGACGTGATGTGCGCCGAGTTCCCTCACCCAGTCCTGCGTTTCCGCTCGCGAGGCCGTGGCGATCACCGTCAGGTCGGTCAATGCCCGGGCGATCTGGATGGCGATCGAGCCGACGCCGCCGGCGCCGCCGATGATCAGGATGGATCGTCCCGCTCCCGAAACCGCGTCCTGCACCTTCAGCCGATCGAACAGCGCCTCGTAGGCCGTAATCGAGGTCAACGGCAGGGCGGCCGCGGCCGCGAAGTCGAGGCTCTTCGGTTTGGCGCCGACGATGCGCTCGTCGACGAGATGGAATTCGGCATTGCTGCCCGGGCGGCTGATGACCCCGGAATAGAACACCTCGTCGCCGGGCCTGAACAGGGTGACATCGGCGCCGATGGCCTTGACGATGCCGGCGGCATCCCAGCCGAGCACCTTGAGTTCGCCCGCGGGCGGCGCGGAATGGGCGCGCACCTTCACATCGACGGGATTGACCGAAACGGCTTTGATTTCGACGAGCAGATCGTGGCCCTTGGCCTCCGGCATCGGCAGTTCGACATCGATCAGCGAGGTCTCGGCGGAAATCGGCTGGGGCGTTTTATAGGCGACGGCGCGCATGGGAAACTCCTGTGTTCGTTGCACGGAAGCTAGATGCGCACTATGGTCCGACAACGCAAGAATGCACAAATTCTGTACATAGTACCCAAAAGGATACTGTAAAATGTCATTGCCGCGCGCCAAGCTCGTCAAGAATTTTCCCGGCTGCCCGGTCGAAGCGACGCTGACTTACCTCGACGGGAAGTGGAAGGGTGTGATCCTCTTTCATCTGATGGAGGGAACCCTGCGCTTCAACGAATTGCGGCGTAAGCTGCCGGCCGTGACCCAGCGCATGCTGACCAAGCAGTTGCGGGAACTGGAAGAATCCGGTCTGGTATCACGCACCGTCTATCCGGTCGTGCCGCCGAGGGTCGAATATGCAATGACGCCGCTCGGCTTGACGCTGAAGCCGGTCATCCAGGCGTTGGCCGCCTGGGGTGACGATTATGTCTTTTGCAGCCCGGAAGGCCGCGAGCTGCGCCTGGCCTCAGACGGCCTGCGCGCTCCGGTCGCGGCGCTCGAGGCGTAGCGAGGCTGCAAAGACGAAGAGGCCGAGGAAGGATAGTACTGCACCGACATAACCGGTTGCCGCAAAACCGTAACCCCCGGCAATGACGAGGCCGCCGAGCCAGGCGCCGATCGCATTGGCGATGTTGAAGGCGGAATGGTTGGAAGCGGCAGCTAACGTCTGCGCGTCGGCGGCGACATCCATCAGCCGCGTCTGCAGCGCCGGGCCGGCGGCAAAACCGCAGCCGACGAGGAAAACGGAAAGCCCCAGCATATAGGGATTGGCCGCGGTCAGCGAGAAGGTGGTCAGCACGACGATATTATAGACCAGCGACCCGCCGATCGTGCCGAGCAGCGATTTGTCGGCGAGCCACGAGCCGATGAAATTGCCCGCATTCATGCCGACGCCGAAGAGGACCAGCATGATCGGGACGGCCGTTTCCGGCAGCAACGCCACCTCAGTCGTCGTCGAGGCGATATAGCTGAACATCGCGAACATACCGCCGTAGCCGACAGCGGCGATGCCGAGCGTCAGCCACACCTGCGGCCGGCGGAAGGCGCCGAGTTCGCGGAGGAACCCCGCCTCCTCGGAAACCCTGTCCTTCGGAACGTAGAACCAGATCAGCGCCACCGTCAGCAGGCCGAGCACGCCGACCGAGAAAAACGCCACCTGCCAGTCGAGCGACTGGCCGAAGAACGTGGTCAACGGCGTGCCGAGAAGGGTCGCAACGGTCAGGCCGAGCATGACGCGCCCGACGGCACGGGCGCGGCGATGCACCGGCACCATCGAGGCGGCGACAAGGGCCGCGACGCCAAAATAAGCGCCATGCGGCAGGCCGCTGACGAAGCGCAGCAGCGTGAAGCTTTCGAAGGTCGGCGCCATGGCGCTTGATATATTGCCGGCGGCAAAGATCAGCATCAGCATCAAAAGCAGCGTGCGGCGCGCCATCTTCGCGGCGAGCACGGCAATGACCGGCGCGCCGACGACGACGCCGAGCGCATAGGCGCTGATGACGTAACCGGCTTGCGGCGTGGTGACCGAGAAGGTGTCGGCAACGTTGGGCAGCAACCCCATGATCGCGAATTCGCCGGTGCCGATGCCGAAGCCGCCGCAGGCGAGCGCCAGCTGAACCAGCGCCACGGTCATTGCCGACGGCAGCGCTTCATCCTGGCTATCGATGGAAATATTGGCGGCAATCTCACTCACGAGAGCTCCTCGAGGCGGTTTCTGCTTGGCAATGACCCCTGGCGCAGGCGCAGCCGCGAGCCGATCGGTGGGATGGCGGGAGGTGGAGACGATGTCTCCGATAGGCCATCTATCCGTGAGGTCTCGGCTGCCGTCGAGTGCAATTTTTGCAGTGCAGCGTCCTGCTATCTGCATACGTCTATTGCAATTTTTGCATTTCTGTCCTTTGCCAGGAAAGATGGCTGCGCTTGAAATAGCCGGTATCGCAACCATCTCAGGGGCGAGGCAGGAGCATTTCCACGCCCGAGACGGGAGCTCTTATGAAGCTTGTAGGCTTTTTCAATCGCGACGGCGGGACCTTCAAGACCACCGACATGCCGGCCTATGAGAAGAGGGCGGAGGCGGCTTTCCGCGAAGCGGGGCACGATTTCGACGCCATCGTCTTCTCCGGAAAGGAAATCATTCCTGCCATGGAGCGGGCGGCCAAGCGCGATGATATCGACGGCATCGTCGCCGGCGGCGGCGACGGCACGATTTCGGCGGCGGCATCGATCGCCTGGAAAAACGGCATTGCGCTCGGCGTCGTGCCGGCCGGCACGATGAACCTCTTTGCCCGCTCGCTGCGTGTGCCGCTCGATATCTGGCAGGCGCTCGATGTGCTTGCCTCCGGCGAGATCGACAATGTCGATATCGCCAGCGCCAACGGCCGGCCCTTCATCCACCAGTTTTCCGCCGGCCTGCATGCCCGCATGGTGCGCTACCGCAACGCCTACAGCTACCGTTCCCGGCTGGGCAAGATGCGGGCGAGCACAAAGGCGGCTTTAGGCGTCATCTTCAATCCCCCGGAGTTCGAGGTCGAGTTCGAGGCTGCCGGCATGCGCGAGCGCCGCAGAGTGTCGGCGATCTCAGTCTCCAACAATCCCTTTGGCGAGAACGCGTTGCTTTACGCCGATAATTTGACGAGCGGCGAACTCGGCTTCTACACGGCAAATCCGCTGAAGCCTCTCGGCGTCGCTCGTCTCGCCATCGACATGCTGCGCGGCAAGGTCCGCGAGAATGCCGATGTCATGGTGATGCACCCGGCCGAAGTGCACCTGCATTTCCCCAAACTGCGCTCCAAGGCCAATTGCGTCATGGACGGCGAGCTGCTGCCGCTCGAACGTGACGTCTCGATCCGGTTGCATCCGGGCGAATTGAAGGTTCTCGTCAAACAGGGGCTCGCCGCTCAAGTGAATGCGGACGAACGCCGCGAGCCCGCCGCGTAAGTCGGCCCCGCGTAATTTCAGAGCCGCGGCAAATAGGTGCGGTAGTCGAAATCCGAAACGGTGCGCAGATGCGCGAGCGCCTCCTTGCGCTTGGTGTCGCCATAGAGCGCCTGATAACGCGCGCCGAAGATATCGGCGATGAAGGGCGAGGTGCGGAAGGTGTCGACGGCGCTCAGGAAATCATGCGTCAGTCGCGCCGTATTCGCAGGTGTGTGCGAGGGCGTCGTCTCTTCGCCGGGGTCGAGATCGCCGTCGAGACCGGTGAGCATGCCGCCGAGGATCGCCGCCAGCAGCAGATAGGGATTGGCATCGGCGCCGGCGACGCGGTGTTCGATGCGTGCGGCCGGTCCATCCTTGTCGGGGATGCGGATCGCCGTGCCGCGATGGCCGCTGCCCCAGGTCAGATCGACAGGCGCGAACGAGCCGGGCTGGAAGCGCCGGTAGGAATTGGCGAAGGGGGCGAAGATCAGCTGCGCCGCGCGCATGGTGTCGAGCAGGCCTGATATCACCGATTTGATGAGCTTCGGCTCGCCGCCCCTGGCATCGAGGATGTTGCGGCCTTGCCCGTCGATGATGCTCGCATGCACATGCAGACCGGAGCCGGCATGTTCGGAATAGGGCTTGGCCATGCAGGTCGATTTCAGCCCGTGGCGGCGCGCCGCCTGTTCGGCGACGCGCTTGAGATAGAGGCAATCGTCGGCGGCAGCCAGCGCATCCGCACGATGCAGCAGGTTGACCTCGAACTGGCCCGGACCGAATTCCGCCGTCGTCGCATCCGCCGGCAGGTCCTGCGCCTTCGCATAGGCCCTCAGCGTCTGCAAATAGCCATCGAGCGCGTCGACGGCGCTCATGTCGTAGAGCTGGAAACCGTTCGCTTCGCCTCGATAGGTGAGGCTTTCCGGCGGGGCAGGGCGTCCGGTCTCGCGCCAGTCTCCCGACATCACGTAGAATTCAAGCTCGGTGGCGACGACGGGCGTCAGCCCGCGCGCCGCATAGCGCTCCAGCACCGAAGCGAGGATGGCGCGCGGATCCATGAAGCTCGGGCTGCCGTCGAATTCGTGCATGGTGGCGAGCACCTGCATCGAGCCCTCGGGCGCCCAGGGCATCGGCGCCAGGCTGCGCCGATCGGGGACGACCTTGCCGTCAGGATCGCCGATCGTCAGCGACAGGCCGGTGATGTCGTCATTGTCGTCGCCCCAGATGTCGAGCGATTGCGTCGAGGTCGGCAGGCGGATATCTCCGGCCCAGATCTTGTCTTCGGCGCTCGGCGGAAGCTGCTTGCCGCGCAGGTCGCCATTCATGCCGACGATCAAGATCTCGAAACGCGGATCGCCGCCGTCGGCCTTGCCGTCCATCCTGTCGCTCGCCATGACCTTGAAAATCCTCCGGGACAAGGCCAAGCTCCTATCTCATCGATATCAGCCTTTCAATCCGCGAGGGTCTTTACCATCATGCCCGATACTTACCCACCCTCGAACCTTGCCGCGATCGACGCCGCGCACCACCTGCACCCTTTCGCCGACATGAAGAAGCTGAATGCCGAGGGCACGCGTATCATCCAGCGCGGCGAGGGCGTCTACATCTTCGACAATCACGGCAGGAAATATCTTGATGGCTTCGCCGGCCTCTGGTGCGTCAATATTGGCTATGGCCGCCGGGAGATTGCCGACGCCGCCACCAGGCAGATGAATGAGCTGCCCTATTACAACACCTTCTTCGGCACGACCTCGACGCCGGCGACGCTGCTTGCGCAGAAGGTCACTTCCCATGCCGGGGAGCGGTTCAATCACATCTTCTTCACCGGCTCCGGCTCGGAGGCGAACGACACCTGGTTCCGCATGGCGCGCGTCTATTGGAGCGCTGTCGGCAAGCCGGCGAAGAAGATCGTCATATCGAGAAAGAACGGCTATCACGGTTCGACCGTCGCCGGCGCCAGCCTCGGCGGCATGAAATACATGCATGAGCAGGGCGACCTGCCGATCCCGGGCATCGTTCATATCGGCCAGCCCTATTGGTACGGAGAGGGCGGCGATCTCTCACCCGCCGAATTCGGTCTCAATGTTGCTCGTGAGCTCGAAGCGAAGATCGACGAACTCGGCGAGGAGAATGTCGCTGCCTTCGTCGCCGAGCCGGTGCAGGGCGCTGCCGGCGTCATCATCCCGCCCGAGACTTACTGGCCGGAGATCGACCGCATCTGCAAGGCGCGCAATATTTTGCTGGTGACCGACGAGGTGATCTGCGGTTTCGGCCGGCTGGGCGCCTGGTTCGGCCACCAGTATTTCGGCGTCGAGCCCGATCTGGCGCCGATCGCCAAGGGGCTTTCCTCCGGCTACCTGCCGATTGGCGGCGTCCTCGTCAGCGACCGCATCGCCGATGTGCTGATCAACGATGTCGGCGACTTCAATCATGGTTTCACCTATTCCGGCCACCCGGTCTGCGCCGCCGCCGCACTCGAAAACCTGCGCATCATCGAGGAGGAAAAACTGGTCGAACGGGTGCGCGACGATATCGGTCCCTATTTCGGCAGGGCCTGGGCAGCGCTGGCCGAACATGATCTGGTTGGCGAGGCCGATAGTATCGGCCTGATGGGCGGCCTGCAGCTTGCCGCCGAGAAGAGCACGCGCACCCGTTATGCCAAGCCCGATCAGGTCGGTGCGCTGGTGCGCAACTACGCGCTGGCGAACGGCCTCGTGCTGCGCGCCACCGGCGACCGCATGCTCGCCTCGCCGCCGCTCGTCATCAGCCACGCCGAGGTGGACGAGATGGCGAGGATTACCAGGCTGGCGCTGGATTTGGCCTGGAAGGAGCTGAAATCCTGATGCCGCTCAGCCCGGCTGGTTGATCCAGGCATAGCCGAAACGATAGCGGTCGTCGCCGCGCCCATAGAAATAAGGCACGTCGATCACCGATGCCTCGGGTGCGGATGAGCCGAGATTGGCCTGCAGCCACTGAGCCATATCAGGCGGAAGCGCTTCGCTTCCCCCCTTCTGCGGGAGGAGCCAAACCAGGAGAAGTGGCCGCCGGCCGGAGAGATCCGGGTTGAAACCGGGATAATCCACCGAAAGGACCGGCACGCCGGGAATATCCTGCCTGAGATTACCGGCAAGCAGGCTGTCCCCGGCAAGGATTGCCGCCGGTTCGGCCTGTTTGCGCAATTTTTCCAGCATAGTGGCATAGGGTCTGTTCAGCCGCTCGTAATGGCCGGTGAAGCGTGCGGCCGCGACGCTGCCGTAGAGGGCCGCCGGCACGCCGATCATGATGACGGCGACGATGGGTATGAAACGCCGGAACGCCCTGTCAGTCGCGACGCCTGCGGCCTCGATCTTCAGGCAGAAATAGAGCGGCAGGATGAAGAGCATCGGCACCAGCCAGCGATCCTTGATGCCGGCCGCGCCGCCGAAGACGATCAGAAGCAGAATGCCGGCCAAGAAGACGAGCATCATCCGCTCGAGCAGCCGCGTCCATTCCGAACCGGCCACCAGTGCCGGGCGAAGGCCCTTGCCGAAGACGAGCGCGAACACCGCCACGGTCAATCCGGCAAAGCTGATGGTGGCGAGAGCCAGTGAACCGACGCCCATGGCAACCTGCGTGAGATGGCTCGCATGGCCGCTCGCGGTCATCTTCTCCAGCGTGCGCGCGGTGGCGAAATCGAGATTGTCCTTCAGCCAGAAGAGATGCGGCAGGATGATGACGAACGCCACTGCCGCCGTCAGCACCAGCCGCCTGTCGAAGATCCGCGGCCGCAGGCGCGCATCCGAAAGCGCGGCGATCAGGGCTGCCGCCGGCAGGATCGCAAAATTATATTTGGCAAGCAGGCCGAAACCGATGCCGATGCCGGCGATGAGATAGGAGCCAAGGCTCGGCCGCTTCAGGCTGCGAATAAAGCCGTAGAAGAAGATGCTGGCCGAGAAGAACACCGCGACCGTGTGCGTCAGGTCGCGCTGCATCTCGAAAGCCATCTGCGGGATGGTCAGCAGCCCGAGTGTGGCGATCGCCACCAGCGCCTTGTCGCGCAGCACGAGCCGCGCGGTCAGGCCATACAGCAGATAGGAGATGAATAGCAGCAGGTTCTTCACGATAGAAAGGGCGGTCAGCGAGACGCCGGCAAACTGGAAGACGGTGTATTGCAGCCAATTGTAGAAGGGCGGCTGCGGGCCGTAGCCAGCGGCAAGCCATTGCGAGCGGAAGGCCTGTTCGGCCTCGTCGAGATCGAGCGAATGCGAGGTTGCGAGCCGCACGCCGACCTGAAGCACGAAATAGGCCGCCAGCAGGACGAAAATCCAACTGATGTCGCGACGGTTGGTCTCGGTCATTCTATCTGGTCTCCGGCCGAACCCAGGCGTAGCCGAGCGCGAAATTATCGCCCTGGCGGCCGAAATAATAGGGAAGCGAGAGCGAGCCGATCTCCTGCAGAGCGATGCCGGCCGCCGTCAGCGCTGATGAAAACCGCTCCGGCATGACCGCATCAGCAGCCGTCGCCGTCTTCTTGCCGCGCCAGACGATCAGCACCGGCCCCTTGGCCTCGGCATAGGCCGGAATGCCGGGTGCCGGAAAATCCGGGATCACGACGGGCACATCGGGAAATTGCAGCCGCATGTTTCCGCCAATATAGGTGTCGGAAGCGATCACCAGCCCCGGTTCTGCCTGTCGCGTCATCTCGCGCGAAAAACCCGCCATCGGTACATTCGGCCTGCTGTATGCACCGATCAGCCCGGCGCCGACGACACGAAAGCCGAGCGCGATCAGCACGCAGGCCATCAGCACCGGCGCGATCAGCCGGAAGCGGCGCAACCCGGCGGAAAGGTCGAGCCCGGCCGCCTGCATCTTCGCCAGGAAATAGATCGGCAGCACCAGCAGGAACGGGTCGAGCCAGCGCTCGCGCACCGTGGTGGAGCCGGTGAACAACACGATCAGAACGATGCCGGCGAGGCTTGCGAGCATCATCCGCTCCATCATGCCAGTCCAGCGATTGCCCGCAGAAAGTGCCCGGACAAAATCCCGGCGGAAGGTGGCGGCGAAGATCACAACCGGCAGCGCCGCAAAGGCGATGATGGCGACGAGAAAGGCGAGAAGGCCTTTGCCGATCCGTACGGCGCCGGCCGGTTCACTGCCGGCAGCCATCTTGACCAGAGTGTCGGAAGAGGCGAATGCAAGATTGTCCTGCAGCCAGATCGCGTGCGGCAGGACAATAACGAGCGTGACGGCGGCTGCTGCCAGCATGCGCCAGTCGAGCGCCCTGCGCCGCCATTCGGCATCGGGCAGGATGGCGATCAAGGCGACGACAGGCATCAGAGCGAAATTATATTTCGAGATCAGCCCGATGCCGGTCGCAAGCCCGAGCAGGAGATAGCTGCCGATATCGGGTCGGTCGAGCGTGCGGAAGAAGCCGTAGAGAAACAGCGAGCTGGCAAAGAGCAGCGCCGTCGTGTGGGTCAGATCCTGCTGGGCCATGTAGGAGACTTGGGGCAGGGTGAGCAGCGCCAGCATGCCGACGGCGGCAAGCGCCTCGTCCTTCAGCGCGCGTCGCCCGGCAAGGCCGTAGAAGAGATAGGATAGGAACAGCAGAATGTTCTTCGGAACGATCAGCGCACCGATCGACATGCCCGTTACCGAAACGACGGCATATTGCATCCAGTTGTAGAAGGGCGGCTGCGGGCCGTAGCCTGCCAGCAGATATTGCGAGAAGAAAGACTGCTCAGCTTCATCGAGCTCCAGCGAATGCGGAAGCGCGATGCGCAGCGCGATGTTGAGCACGAAATAGGCCGCAAGTAGCAGGCCCGCGGTTCTGATCGTACTCGTCGCGCGCTCCAGCATCGTGCTGCCGGCTTAGGCTTGGCTTTGATCGTCGAAGATCTGCCGGACGATATAATTCGGAGAAGCGTCGTCGCGGTAGTAGGTACGCGCGATCATTTCTGCCAGGATGCCGGTGGTGATCATCTGCACCGACGACAGCAGCAGCACGACGCCGACCATCAGCATCGGGCGCGTGCCGATATCGTTGCCCAAGATGAACTTGTCGAAGCCGAGATAGAGCAGGATCAGCATGGCGAGCGCGCCGAGGCCGAGACCGAGCGAGCCGAAGAAATGCCCCGGCCGCGCCTTGTAGCGCATGAAGAACATCACCGACAGCAGATCGAGGATGACGCGAAAGGTGCGCGAAATGCCGTATTTCGAAACGCCGTGCTCGCGAGCATGGTGGGTGACGGCCATCTCGCCGATGCGCGAGCTCGGGACGACACCGGCGACCCAGGCGGGAATGAAGCGGTGCATTTCGCCCATCAGCTTTACCTGTCTGATGATCGAGGCACGGTAGATCTTCAGGCTGCAGCCGTAATCATGCAGCTTGACGCCCGTGATGCGGCCGATCAGGTAGTTGGCGCACCAGGAGGGGATCTTGCGCAGGAACAGACCGTCCTTGCGATTCTTGCGCCAGCCGACCAAGAGGTCGAGTTCACGCCGTTCCAGCTCGGAGACCATCGAGGGAATGTCCTTCGGGTCGTTCTGCAGGTCGCCGTCCATCGTCGCGATCAGACGGCCTCGGGCGGTATCGATGCCTGCCTGCATGGCGGCAGTCTGGCCAAAGTTGCGCTGGAGTTCGACGATCCTGAGCGCCAGCCCCTCGCCTCCGACGTACTTGCGGGCGTTGACGAGCGTCGCATCCGTGCTGCCGTCATCGACGAGGATCAGCTCCCAGGGATGGGTATAGCCTGCCATCGCAGCCACGACACGCTCGACAAGCGGGCCGACGCTTTCCTCTTCGTTGAAAATGGGTACGACCAGCGACAGCTCGAGCGATTGTACCGGATCATTCGTACCGCGAATGGGCTCTACCGTTGTCTGCAACTTCATCTCCAAAAGGCCGGACGGCCGAGCAAGCTTTACTGCTGCCGCCGCACTTGCGGAAGGCTACTACATGAAGTGTCGGCCGGTTGCCAGCGGCAATGGCGGTTTCCCGCAATCGGCTGATCTGCCTGGGGGCTATTTGGCGCCGCCCTCCATCCAGGAGTAGCCAATGGAGAAGCTACGTTTGCCGTCACCGAAGAGATAAGGCAGCGTCAGCGTGTTCAACTCTTGCAGATGAATGCCCGATCTCACGAGATCGTTGGCGAAGCTGGGGGAAATTGTCGGGTCATCTGCAGTCTCGCCGCGCCAGATTACGAGCACCGGTCCCTTCGCGTCCGCATATTCGGGAACTCCGGGACCGGGAAAGAATGGGATCACGACGGGGATGTCGGGAAACTCCAGCCGCATGTTGCCGGCCACGAACTTGGTTCCCGCCACGATGAGAACCGGCTTGCGGGTCGCGGTCAATTCGGCCACGTAACCGGAAAAGGGAACGTTCGTTCTCGTATAAGTGCCGATGTATTGAATGCCGACGATCCGGAAGAGAAGGATCGACAGGATGACGACCATGAAGACCGGCACCACGGGCCGGAAGCGCGCAAGACCGGCGGAAAGATCAAGGCCTGCGGTTTTCAATTTCAGGAACAGGTAGATCGGCAGGACGAGCAGGCATGGGTCGAGCCAGCGCTCGTGGATATCGCTGGCGCCGGCGAAGAGGACCACGCCGACGAAGGCGAGCAGGCTGATGACCATCATCCGCTCGATTGCCCGGATCATCGGGCTGGAAGAGGAGAGCGCGCGAAAGAAGTCGCGCCGGAAGGCGGCCGCCATGAGAACGATCGGCAATGCGACGAAGCCGAGGACGGCGATGACGAGAGACAGCAGGCCTTGCCCGATGCGGGGGAGGCCGGCAGGGGCCAGGTGTTCGGCGGTCATCCGCTCCAGCGTCGGCGCAGAGGCGCTGACGAGATTGTCAGGCAGCCAGAGCGCATGCGGCAGCACGATCAGAATGGCAAGGACGGCCGCCGGCAGCAAGCGCCAGTCGATGAGACGGCTGCGCCACTCCCGCTCCGGCAGCACGGCGATCAGGGCGGCAAATGGCAGGATGGCAAAATTATACTTCGAGATGAGCCCGATGCCGGTGGCGATGCCGATGATGAGATAGCTCCCGATCGTCGGCTGGCGCAGCGTGCGGAAAAAGCCGAAGAGGAAGAGCGACGTCGCAAACAGCAGCGCGACGGTATGCGTCAATTCGCGCTGCGCCATCAAACCGACCTGCGGCAGGGTAATCAGGCTCAGCATGGCGACGGCTGCGAGCGATCGGCTCTTCAGCACCTCGCGGGCAGCAAGCCCGTAGAAGAGATAGCAGCCGAAGAGAATGATGTTTTTGGGCACCGAGAGCACCCACATCGATATGCCGGTCACCGAAACGATGGCATATTGGATCCAGTTGTAGAAGGGCGGCTGCGAGCCGTAGCCGGCAAGCAGGTATTGCGAGTAGAAGGATTGCTCCGCCTCGTCGAGATCGAGCGTATGCGGCAAGGCGATGCGAAGCGCGATGTTCAGCAGGAAATAGCATGCCAAAAAAATGCTTGCGCTCGTAATGCTTTTGGTAATTCGCTCCAACATCGTCTCCACGTCAAGCCGGCAATGCGCCATCACGGCCGCTGGGATCGTCGACGTGCAAGCGTGTTCGCCGCCGCCGCCATCAACTCCGCCGTTGTGCGCAACCTTCATTTCTCCTAAAAGGCCTGGCGTCGGAACCGATGCCTGTGTCGACGCCAAGCGAGGAATGCCTACTACATGAAGAGTTCGATCGTTGAAAGCCGGCAATCCTGGTTTATGCGCAATCGCATGACCGTTCTGACGGTCGTCATCGTCGCAGCCTATGGCCTCTTCATCCAATGGTTCTGGGGTTGGCCTGTCATTATCAGGCAGTGGGCTGATGTCGGAGCAGGTCCCGTCGTCAGCGCGCTTGTGCTCCTGACTAGCACCTATTTCCTCCGCACCTGGCGCATCTACGATTATTTCCCGAAGGAAACGGCCGGCCGGTTCGCGGTGCTCTTCCGTGTCACGCAGATCCACAACCTGCTGAACATCATGCTGCCCTTCCGCACCGGCGAGACCAGCTTTCCGCTGTTGATGCGCACCGAATTCGGCATTCCGCTGACGCGTGGAACCTCGGCGCTCTTCGTCATGCGGCTGCTCGACCTGCACGCTCTCCTGGCCGCCGCCGGCATCGGCTTTGCCATCGCGTCAGCCGATGCGGTCGTTGCCTGGTCGCTCTGGACGGTCTTCCTGCTGCTGCCGGTCGCAGCTTTCGCTGCCCGCAAGCCGTTGCTGCGCCTTGCCGCCAGGCTGCTGCCGGAGAAGGCGCAGAAGTTCGTCGTCGAGATCGAAAACGGTTTGCCGCTCGACGCTATCGCCTTTGCGCGCGCCTGGGCGATGACTATCGTCAACTGGCTGGTGAAGGTGATGGTACTGGCATGGGCACTCGGCCTGATGGGGGTGCTGCCGATGGCGGCAAGTTTCGGCGGCGCGCTCGGCGGCGAGCTCTCCTCCGTGCTGCCGATGCATGCGCCGGGCGGCGTCGGCACCTATCCGGCCGGCATCACTGCCGGCGCCATTGCCTTGGGCGCATCGAGCGAGCGGCTGGCCTTGGCCGCGCTGGCGCAGGCGAGCGTCAACGCCCACCTGCTGATCATTGTCTCGGCCCTGACTGGAACGGCCATCTCGCTTCCCCTCGGCCGCCGCGGCAAGGCTAGGTCGTAAGCTCCAGGATGCGCTTGCGCAAAAAGACCTGTTCCGGCTCCTGCCGGCAGAATGTCAGCGCCGTCTCATAAGCTTGAATCGCCTCGGCCCGGCGTCCGAGCCGACGCAGAAAATCCGCCCGCGCCGAATGGGCGAGGTGATAGGTCGTCAGTTCCCCCTTGCCGAGAATGGCGTCGACAAGCGCCAGTCCTTTTCCCGGCCCCTCGGACATGGCGATTGCCACGGCGCGGTTGAGCTCGGCAATTGCTGAAGGGTGGGCGGCAATCAGCAGGTCGTAATAGAAGGCGATGCGCCGCCAGTCCGTTTCCTCGGGGCTGCCGGTCTTCGCGTGTTCCGCCGCGATCGCCGCCTGGACCGTATAGATGCCGATATCAGGCGCGCGCATGGCGCTGGCGAGCAGCGAAAGCCCTTCTGAAATCTTGCTTCGGTCCCAGCGCGAGCGATCCTGATCGGCAAGCAGCACCAGCGCGCCATCGGCATCCTGCCGGGCAGCACGGCGCGACTCCTGCAGGAGCAGCAGTGACAGCAGGCCTGCGACATCCGGATGCGGCAGCAGGGTTGCCAGCAGCCGCGCTAGCCGGATCGCCTCGGCTGTCAGATCGGCGCGGACGATCGTGTTTCCTGAGGATGCCGAATAGCCCTCGTTGAAGACGAGGTAGATGACGTGCAGCACCCGGTCGAGACGCTCCGGAAGCTCCGACCCGACTGGCACTTCATAAGGGATATTCTCCGCCCTGATGCGGCTTTTGGCGCGCACGATGCGCTGCGCGACGGTCGGCGCCGGCACCAGGAAGGCATGGGCAATCTCTTCCGTAGTCAATCCGCAGACCTCGCGCAGCGCCATCGCGGTCTGTGCATCGGCGGCAAGAGCCGGATGGCAGCAGATGAAGATCAGCCGCAGCATGTCGTCCTCGATCGGTTCCATGTCGCCGATCTCCGCTTCTGTGCCATCAGGGTAAAGGCCGTCTTCGATATGCTGCAGCGAGGCGTTGAAGCGCGCCCGCCGCCTGAGGTGGTCGATCGCCTTGAAGCGGCCGGTCGAAACCAGCCAGGCGACGGGATTGTTGGGCATGCCGTCAACCGGCCATGTGCGCGCCGCCGCTGCAAAGGCATCGTGCAGCGCTTCCTCTGCCCGGTCGAAATCGCCGAGCAGGCGGATCAGCGTCGCCAGAACCCGACGCGAATGTTGTCGGTAGATATCCTCGATCACCTGTTCCCCAACCACCTGTCTCAAGGGCCGACCCTCACTGCGACAGGGTGAGCAGCCGCACCGGGCGCAATTCGATCGACCCGACCCGGACGCTCGGAATACCCGCAACGACCTTGCGTGCATCTTCCAGATCGGCCGCCTCGATGATGTAGATGCCGGCCAGATGTTCCTTGGTCTCGACATAGGGGCCGTCGGTCGAAGACAGTGTGCCATCGCGCACCCTCAACACAGAGGCACAGTCAGGACCTTCCAATGCATCGGAATGGATCATGATGCCTTTGCGCTGAAGTTCTTCGTCATACTGGAAATGCGCCCTGACGAGCTCGTCGCCCTCGGCCTGGCTGAGTGTGCCGTCGGTATCGGCGGAATTATAGATGAGGCAGACGAAGCGCATGGCTATCTCCCATCCTTGATCGAATATGCCGGCCGAATTTCGACCGATGCATATTTGAGGATCGGGAATGTGGAAATGATCGCCTTCGCTTCCTCCATATCCCTGGCCTCGATCACAACGAAGCCGCCGAGATGCTCCTTGATTTCGGCGAAAGGACCGTCCGTCGCGGCAACGGTGCCATTGCGAACCCTGAGCGTCACGGCCTGCTCCGGCTCGTAGAGCGCCAGCGCGCTCAACATATGGCCGCTTTCGCGCCAGCGGTCGTCGCTGACGATGCATTCTTGGGTGACGGCCTCCCATTCCTCTGGCGTAACTTGGCTGCTCTTTTCGGTATCGAACCAGATCTGGCCCAGAAACTTCATGGCGTCACCTCCTCAGCGGAATTCATGGATGGGGCGAACCTCGATCGTGCCAAGCTTTGCCAGCGGAATGCCGGCCGCAACACGGATCGCATCATTGAGGTCCTTGGCGTCGATCAGAATGAAGCCGCCAAGCGCCTCCTTCGTCTCGATAAAGGGACCGTCGGTGACCGACATCTCGCCACCGCGCACACGAACCGTGACCGCCGATTGCGGCGACTGCAGCGCCTGGGAAACGATCATATGACCGCTGTCGGCAAGATCGCGGTCATAGGCGAGCGAATCCCGGTCGAGCTTATTCTTCTCTTCCTGCGACATGGCAGACAGCACCGTGCCGTCGAACCAGACCTGGCAAAGATATTTCATTCCTTGTCCTCCGTGCCGTGCTTTCACAGCCCTTGGACGAACAGCCTAGGCGCTTTTCGACAGGGAAGAAAAATATTCTTTTCATCGATCGCAATGTCGAAAGGCCGAGGCGGCGCTCGACAAAGCTTCGTCTGACAACATCGAGGAGATGGAGCAATGAGCATGTTTGAAATCGGAATAGCACATCTGATCGTCACACGTGGCGCAAGTACGATGCCGCCTGTTGAGAATGCAGAGGTGATAAAGGTGCTGGTGAGGACTGTGATCGTGCTGGCGGCGTTTGCCGGCCTGATCGAAGCGCTGCAGCTTGCCGCAAGCGCTTGAGAACAGTGCGCGGCCGCGCGGATAAGGCCGGCCGCGCGTGATATCTTATTGAAACGCCGTTTCGAAGAAGCTGCGCAGCTTGCGTGAATGCAGCGCTTCCTTCGGCATGGCGGCAAGCTTCTGGACGGCGCGGATGCCGATCTGCAGATGCTGGTTGACCTGCGTGCGATAGAAGGCCGTTGCCATGCCCGGCAGCTTCAGTTCGCCGTGCAGCGGCTTGTCGGAGACGCAGAGCAGCGTGCCATAGGGCACGCGGAACCGAAAACCGTTGGCGGCAATCGTCGCCGATTCCATGTCGAGCGCGATTGCGCGCGCCTGGGAAAGCCGCTTCACCGGCCCGCGCTGGTCGCGCAGTTCCCAGTTGCGGTTGTCGATCGTGCCGACGGTGCCGGTGCGCATGATGCGCTTCAGCTCGAAACCCTCATAGCCGGTGATTTCGGCAACGGCGGCTTCGAGCGCCACCTGCACTTCGGCCAGCGCCGGGATCGGCACCCAGACCGGCAGGTCGTCGTCGAGAACATGGTCCTCGCGCATATAGGCATGGGCGAGAACATAATCGCCGAGCCGCTGGCTGTTGCGAAGACCGGCGCAGTGGCCGAGCATCAGCCAGGCATGCGGGCGCAGTACGGCGACGTGGTCGGTGATCGTCTTGGCGTTGGAGGGGCCGACGCCGATATTGATCATGGTGATCCCAGCATGGCCCTTCTTCTTGAGATGGTAGGCCGGCATTTGCGGCAGCCGGGTGAGGGTGGCAT